>NZ_JBGEDP010000001.1:4815717-6019647 GCF_041206865.1 Mycobacterium sp. HUMS_12744610 | reverse complement strand
GTTCAGCCACGCCCGTTGCTGAGGGGTCAGGGGAGTGACGAGCGTCGAGCGGTTGCCGGTGGCGTTGTCCGCTGCGGAGTCACCGTTGAGTTCGGAAACGACCGCGCTCCACACTGTCGTGAAAGTCGAACCGGGGTCATCGGTCAACGACGTATCTCCCTGGTCCTCGCATATCCCTGGTCGAGGGGCACTGGCGACGAAGCAACTATCCACATAGTTATGCACAGTTGTGTACAGGATGATCGTAGTGCGGGCCGCAGCCTACCGGCGACAGCTCACAATGTTCGTGCTGGTGACAACCTGGAGGCCGCCTGGGCAGCCAGTCGATCCGCCATCCTCGCTTCGTTGTCGGCCGCCGTCCGAGTCTGGCACGGCATTGCAAGAAGCTAACAGTTTTCTGTGCGGCTGCCAACCGTTCTGCTGTATTCCAGTTGCCTGGTTTAGGCTCGGTCGGGCCGTTCGCGCTGTACGGTCGCCGTCTTCGGAAAGCTTCGGCGACGGGCAAGCTCCGATTCACTCGCCAGGGTTGGCGCAGGCCAGGTTTGACCCGGGGATGGCTCGTCAGTACCCTCAAACAGTCGCCCGGAAGTCGGCGATACGGCTGCGACCCAAGTCGTATGGGGACCGCGCCGGCCAGTAGCAAGGCCCACCGCCGACCGTGGTCGTGACGACGCTTCACGGGCGGACGGCCCGGGTCACGTGGACCGAGATACAACGAGGAGAACGCCGTGGCCAAGGGCAAGCGGACCTTCCAGCCGAATAACCGCCGCCGCGCCCGCGTGCACGGCTTCCGGTTGCGGATGCGCACCCGCGCGGGACGCGGGATTGTGGCCAACCGGCGCCGTAAGGGGCGCCGCGCTCTCTCTGCCTGATCTTCAGCGATAGGTTTTCTGGCGGTGCTTCCCGCACGCAACCGCATGAGGCGGTCATCGGAGTTCGGTGCGACGGTGAAGTACGGAACGCGCATCGCACAGCCCGACGTTGTCGTGCACATGCGGCGGGTACCCGAGCAGGATGGCGCCGGCCCGCAGGTGGGGTTGATCGTGGCCAAGTCGGTGGGCTCGGCCGTCGACCGGCATCGGGTCGCGCGCCGGCTACGCCATGTCGCGCGCGCGGTGCTGGAAGATCTCGACCCGTCCGACCGGCTGGTCATCCGTGCGTTGCCGAGTAGCCGGCAGGTTTCGTCGGCGCGGTTGGAGCAGCAGCTGCGACGGGGGTTGCGGCGCTCGGCGCGGCGGGCGGGCGCGGACCGGTGAGCCTGTGGGCGCGCTCGCGCGGGACCGCTGGTGGGGCAGGCAAAATCGCCGTGCACGCACTGGTTTTCCTGATCCAGTTGTACCGGCACATGGTGTCCCCGCTGCGCCCGGCGACGTGCCGGTTCGTGCCGACGTGCAGCCAGTACGCGGTCGATGCCCTGACCGAATACGGACTGATCCGGGGGAGTTGGCTGGCGGTGGCCAGGCTCGCCAAATGTGGACCATGGCATCGGGGTGGTTGGGATCCGATACCGGAGCGATGCGAGCGCCGACCGGCGGCCGACGCCGTCTCGGATGTCGCAGTGATGCAACGGGAGAGTGACAGTTTTGTTTGACTTCTTCAGCCTCGACTTCGTCTACTACCCGGTGTCGTGGATCATGTGGGTCTGGTACAAGCTGTTCGCGGCTGCGTTGGGGCCGTCGAACTTCTTCGCCTGGGCCCTGTCCGTGATGTTCCTGGTGTTCACGTTGCGCGCGCTGCTCTATAAGCCCTTCGTGCGCCAGATCCGCACCACCCGGCAGATGCAGGAACTGCAGCCACAGATCAAGGCGCTGCAGAAGAAGTACGGCAAGGACCGCCAGCGGATGGCGCTCGAGATGCAGAAGCTGCAACGCGAGCACGGGTTCAACCCGATCCTGGGGTGCCTGCCGATGCTGGCGCAGATCCCGGTGTTTCTTGGGCTGTATCACGTGCTGCGGTCGTTCAACCGCACCACGGGTGGGTTCGGCCAACCGCACCTGTCGGTGATGCAGAACCGCATGACGGGCAACTACATGTTCAGCGCGGCGGACGTCGGCCACTTCCTGGACGCGAACCTGTTCGGTGCGCCTATCGGCGCCACCATGACGCAGCGGTCGGGGTTGGACGCCTTCATCGATTTCAGCCGCCCGGCGGTGATTCTGGTCGGTGCGCCGGTGATGATCCTCGCCGGCGTCGCGACGTTCTTCAATAGCCGGGCCTCGATCGCGAGGCAGAGTGCTGAAGCGGCGGCCAACCCGCAGACCGCGATGATGAACAAGCTGGCGCTGTATGTCTTCCCGCTGGGCGTGGTCGTCGGTGGGCCCTTCCTGCCGCTCGCGATCATCCTGTACTGGTTCTCCAACAACATCTGGACCTTCGGTCAGCAACACGTCGTGTTCGGAATGATCGAGAAAGAAGAAGAGGCCAAGAAGCAGGAAGCCATCGAGCGGCGGGCGGCCAACGCGCCGGCGCCGGGTGCCAAACCGAAGCGCAACCCCAGGCCGCAGAGCGCCAACGGTTCGGCGGCGGTCGGCGAGGACGCCGCGGATTCGGGAACGGCGGCGGGCGGTGACGATGAGGGCCGACGCGAGGCCGACTCGAAGTCCGACGACGGCGCGGCAGGGAAGCCGAGTGGGGCCGGGGTGAGTGACGGCCCGACCAATCGACCGCCCCGGCCCGGAGCACGGCCGAAAAGGCGCAAACGTTGACGAGGGTGCCGCGGCTGTGAGGGACCGCCTCGGAGGGCCGCCCCGGACGAGCCCGGCACCCGTGAACGAGGAAGAGGAAAACACATGACAGACGCTGAAACCACGGAACGCGACGCAGACGTCGAACTGTCGACCGAGGAGGTCGCCGAGGACGCGGTGGCGCCGGAGGGCGGAGCCGACGAAGTCGACGAACTGGAGGAGCGGTTGGTCGCCGAGGGTGAAATCGCCGGCGACTATCTGGAAGAGCTGTTGGACCTGTTGGACTTCGACGGTGATATCGACCTGGACGTCGAGGGTGATCGCGCGGTGGTAAGCATCGACGGCAGCGACGACCTGACGAAGCTGGTGGGGCGCGGCGGCGAGGTGCTCGACGCGCTGCAGGAGCTCACGCGGCTGGCGGTGCACCAGAAGACCGGTGTGCGGAGCAGGTTGATGCTCGATATCGCGAGCTGGCGACGGCGGCGGCGGGAGGAATTGGCCGCGCTGGGCGACAAGGTGGCGCGACGGGTACGCGACAGCGGGGAGCGTGAAGAGCTGTCCCCGATGACGCCGTTCGAACGCAAGATCGTCCACGACGCCGTCGCGGCCGTGGAGGGTGTGCACAGCGAGAGCGAGGGCGTGGAGCCATCGCGGCGTGTGGTGGTCCTGCGCGACTGAGTTACAGCGGTGTAGTTCGCGGGGATGAACGGGGCGCGGCGAGCAGAGGATGTTTCACGTGAAACCAAGACGAGGATGTTTCACGTGAAACCGCAGGATGCGGAGGCGGACGCTGCGGCGGCAACCCGCGTGTTCGGGCCACGCCTCGAGCTTGCCCGGCGCTACGCGGACATGCTGGCGACCGTGGGCGTGGAGCGCGGGCTCCTGGGTCCGCGCGAAGCGGATCGCCTCTGGGAGCGCCACCTCGTCAACTGCGCCGTGGTCGGCGAATTGCTGGAACCCGGTGCGCGGGTGGTGGACATCGGAAGCGGGGCGGGATTGCCGGGAATACCATTGGTCATCGCGCGCCCCGATCTGGACGCCGTGTTGCTCGAGGCACTGCTTCGGCGCAGCGATTTTCTCACCGAGGTGGTCGCCGAATTAGGGCTGGCCGTCGAGGTTGTGCGGGGTCGCGCGGAGGAGCGGTGGGTGCGCGAGCGGTGTGGCGAGCGGGATGCGGCGGTGTCGCGCGCCGTGGCGCCGCTGGACAAGCTGACGAAGTGGAGCATACCGTTGCTACGGCTGGGTGGACGAATGATCGCGATCAAGGGCGAGCGCGCGCCCGAGGAACTACAACAGCACCGGCGTGTGATGGAGGCGTCCGGGGCGCTCGATGCCAAGGTGGTCACATGTGGCGCGGAATTCTTGCGTCCGCCCGCAACCGTGGTCATGGCGCGACGCGGAGCGGGGCGGCGCACGCGGGGGCCGCGGACGGACAGCGGGAGCATGCGATGAGTTCTCCGCGAACCCGGGTGGCAGGTGGTGCGGCCCGCCAGGCAGTGGCCGCGGCGGAGTCGGGGGGCGCCGGTTCGGTCGCCCCGCAGGAGTCGGTTCAGGAGGCGGTGACTCCTGTAGAGGAAACGGCGGGCAGTGCGATGGTTTCACGTGAAACATCCGACGACTTCGACACCCCGATCGGTGCGGCCGCGGAGCGAGCCATGCGGGTGCTGCACACGACCTACGAACCGCTGCGTCGCCCCGAAGGCCGCCGGCTCTTCACCGTTGCCAATCAGAAGGGCGGGGTGGGCAAGACCACGACCGCGGTGAACCTCGCGGCCGCGCTCGCGGTGCAGGGGCTCAAGACCCTTGTGATCGACCTCGACCCGCAGGGCAATGCGAGCACGGCGCTGGGTATCGCCGACCGGCAGTCGGGCACGCCGTCGTCGTACGAGGTCCTGCTCGGCGACGTCGTCCTGGGGGAGGCCTTACAGCAGAGCCGACACAGCGAACGGCTCTTCTGCGTTCCGGCCACAATCGACCTGGCGGGTGCCGAGATCGAGTTGGTCAGCATGGTGGCCCGCGAGAACCGGCTGCGGACCGCGCTCGGTGCGCTCGACGACTTCGACTTCGACTATGTCTTCATCGACTGCCCGCCGTCGCTCGGGTTGTTGACGATCAACGCGCTCGTCGCCGCGCCTGAGGTGATGATCCCGATCCAGTGCGAGTACTACGCGCTGGAAGGCGTGTCACAGCTCATGCGCAACATCGAAATGGTGAAGGCCCACCTCAATCCCGCGCTCGACGTCACCACCGTGGTGCTGACCATGTACGACGGGCGGACTAAGCTGGCCGACCAGGTGGCCGCCGAGGTGCGCCGCTACTTCGGCGCCAAGGTGCTGCGCACGGTGATCCCACGCAGTGTGAAGGTCTCCGAGGCACCCGGCTACAGCATGACGATCATCGATTACGACCCGGGTTCTCGAGGGGCGATGAGCTATCTCGATGCCAGCCGGGAACTGGCGCAGCGCGACACCCGTCATTCGTGAAGACACCATCCGTGAAGGGACGACCATGACGCAGCCAGTACGTAAAAAGGGCGGACTCGGCCGAGGCCTAGCCTCGCTGATCCCGACCGGTCCCGCGGATGGCGACACCGGGCGCGCGACCCTCGGACCGCGGATGGGCGATGCCGCAGCCGACGTCCTGATCGGCGGTACGGCGCAGGGCGCAGCCCCGATGGGCGCGGTGTACCGCGAGATCTCACCGGCCGACATCGAGCCGAATCCCCGGCAACCGCGGCAGGTGTTCGACGACGAGGCGCTGGCCGAACTGGTGCACTCGATCCGGGAGTTCGGCCTGCTCCAGCCGATCGTGGTGCGCGCGGTGACCGAGGCGCAGAGCGGAGCGCGCTATCAGATCGTGATGGGGGAGCGCCGGTGGCGCGCGGCGCAGGAGGCGGGCCTGGCTACCCTCCCGGCCATCGTGCGGGAGACCGGCGACGACAACCTGCTGCGCGACGCCCTGCTGGAAAACATTCACCGGGTTCAGTTGAACCCGTTGGAAGAGGCGGCCGCCTACCAGCAGCTGCTCGAGGAGTTCGGCGTTACCCACGACGAACTGGCATCGCGCATCGGGCGCTCTCGCCCGCTGATCACCAACATGATCCGGTTGCTCAAACTGCCGATCGCGGTGCAGCGCCGCGTCGCGGCCGGGGTGCTGTCGGCCGGACATGCCCGGGCGTTGCTGTCGCTGGAAGCCGGGGCCGAGGCGCAGGAGGAACTGGCCGGGCGCATCGTCGCCGAGGGCCTGTCGGTCCGGGCGACCGAGGAGGCCGTCACCCTGGCCAACCGGGGCGCCACTCCCGCGCCGGCACCGCAGCGCCGGAAGCCGATTCAGATGCCGGGGCTGCAGGACGTCGCCGAGCGGCTGTCGAACGCCTTCGACACCCGGGTCACGGTCAGCCTCGGCAAACGCAAGGGCAAGATCGTGGTGGAATTCGGTTCGGTGGAGGATCTGCAGCGCATCGTCGACACGATGACCACCGCCGAGGCATGACCCCGGCGCCGGTGTAATTACGTCACTGTGACGCCCGGCCGCCCCGGGAGGCGGGGCGGCCGGATCCGGGGGTCACGTGACAACCGAACACCTTGAACGCCAACCGCTTTCGGGTTTCTGGGCACCCGGTCCGCGCGGCAGAGGGTGGTGTTGCCAATGCCACTCGGGCGATAGCCGCAATACTGGCCCGATGGTGACCGACTCTCCTATCCTGGAGGGGTTGCCGGTGCATGCGACCGCAGATGACTGCAGTAACGCACGGAAGCCAGGAGGCTTGTGTCTGCTCGAATCACGCCACTGCGGCTCGAGGGTTTCGAGCAGCTTCCCAAGCATGCGCGCCGCTGTGTCTTCTGGGAGGTCGATCCCGGGACGCTCGGTGATCAAGTGCATCTCGCCGACCCGGAATTCGAGAAGGAAGCCTGGCTGTCGATGGTGATGCTGGAGTGGGGCTCCTGCGGTCAGATCGCGACGCCGATTGCGGCCGAGCACAGCGACGCCGAGCCACCATGCATCGGGTATGTCCTGTATGCCCCGCCGCGGGCGGTGCCGCGCGCGCAGCGGTTTCCCACGGCACCCGTGTCGGCCGACGCGGTGTTGTTGACCTCGATGGGCGTCGAGCCGGGACAGGCGGCGGACGACCTGCCGCGCGGGCTCATCGCCGGGGTGATCGACGAGTTGGTCCGGCGCGGTGTCCGGGCGCTGGAGGCGTTCGGCCGGACGCAGGCGGCCGCGGAGTTACAGGATCCGCGAATGGTCGACGCTGACGTGCGCCCGGTGCTGGAAGCCCTCGGGGACTGCTCGGTCGAGCATTGCGTCATCGACGCGGACTTCTTGAAAGACGCCGGCTTCGTGGTGGTCGCTCCGCATCGGTACTTCCCGCGGCTGCGGCTCGAACTCGACAAGGACCTCGGGTGGAAAGCCGAGGTCGAGGCGGCGCTGGAACGCCTCCTGGCGAGCGCTCAGCTCCAGCAGCCGGTCGGGGCGGGCGCGACGATCACCAATTCGGTGCGCGGCGGCGGAAGCGGTTAGGAGCCACCGAGCCGGCTCGCGCGCTCCACGGCCAACTCGTGGGCCAGCAGCTCCGCGAAGGTGAATGTGCCGGTGGGCCGATCGTTCTTGCCGAGCAGATAGAGCCGCTTGACCGCGGCGAGGATACCTTCGGCGATGGCGTCGCGGGTCTGGGTCGACACCAGCATGGCGCGGTCGCGCGGGTTGGTGATGTAACCGACGTCGACCTGCACGGTCGGCATCCTGGTCAGCCGCAACAGGTCCCACGTCCTGCCATGGGTGCGGCAATCGCGTAAACCCGTGCGGGCCACCACTTCTCGTTGGATGAAGTCGGCCAGATTACGTCCGATGGTGGACACCGACCCGTGTGAGTTCCCGAAATGGAACGAGGCCACACCGTTGGCGGCCGGGTTGGGCTGGCTTTCGCAGCGCAGGCTGATCATCAGGTCCGCACCGACGTTGTTGGCGGTCGCGGCGCGTTCGGCGTCCGACGGGCTGCGATTCGTCGGCCGCGACAGGAAGGTCTCCATGCCGATCGCGGTCATCCGCCCTTCGAGTCGGCTTGCCAAGTCCCACAGCACATCTGCTTCGCTGATGGGGCCGGACGGACCCTGCGAGATCAGTCCGTGGTCGCCACCGCCGCGGCCCGGGTCGATGATGATCCGCTTACCCGACAGCTTGGGGCCCGAACGCCGGACCAGTTCCTCCTCGCGGATCGCGTGCAGCGAACCCCCCGTGACCCGCGAACTCAGAAAGTACAAGGAGCGCAGCGTTTCCGGCCCACAAATGCCGTCGGAGGCAAGGCCGTACTCCCGCTGATACGACATCAGCGCGTTGTGGGTCTGCAACCCGAAGTGGCCGTCCACCAGGCCGGTGTAGAAGCCGAGGTCTTGCAGCCGGGCCTGCAGTGTGGCGACGTCGTCACCGTAGAGAGGGGCCCCGAATTGGTGATAGAGGGTGCGCGCGCCGAGCCGGTAGGAGGCTTCCTTCAAGGCGCGGTAAGTGGCTTCGCCGACGATGCCGTCGACCAGCAGTCCGCGTTGCTGCTGGAATGCACGCACGGCGTGGTCGAGCTCGGCGTCGAACAGCTCGAGGGGCACGTGCCGGCCCGTCGTCGGCTCGTCCTCGGAATCCTCGAGCAAGCCCAGCGAAGCCAGCGTGGCCCGGATCTCGGTCACGACGGCGCTGCGGTCACCACGGCGCAGCGCGTCGCCGTCTTCGCGGCGCGGACTCGACATACCAAAGGGCCCTTCGTGGCAAGGTGACTGGCTCGATTTCGGGTGACAGCTAACAGTTATTGTCGCAGATACTTCTCAATTTCCGGAAAACCCCAGGCGAAGCGCGAGGCGCGAAGCGGCGAGAAGACCCGGTCAGCTCAGACCCGGAACCGCGTCGGAAAGTTCACGCAGCAACGCGGCCTTGCCTTTCGCACCGACGATCCGTTTCACCGGTTGCCCGCCTTTGAACAGGATCATGGTGGGGATCGACACCACCTGGAACTGGGAGGCGGTCTGCGGGTTGGCGTCGACGTCGAGCTTGGCCACCGTCAGCTGCTCGCCCTGCTCAGAAGCGATCTGCTCGAGCACCGGGGCCACCATCTTGCACGGACCGCACCAGGTCGCCCAAAAGTCAACCAGCACAGGCTTGTCGCTGGAAAGCACCTCCGTGGCAAACGACGCGTCGGTCACGTCCACCGTGCTGTCAGTCATTGAGGGCCCCCGTCAACGTGTTGTCCGGAATCTCGGTCGCATCGCCGTCTGCGGCTTCGCTGGTGCTCACGTGCTCGGCGAGCCAGCGTTCGGCGTCGATGGCCGCCGCGCAGCCGCTGCCGGCCGCGGTGATCGCCTGCCGGTAGGTGCGGTCCACCAGATCCCCGCAGGCGAACACCCCCTCGATCGAAGTCGCCGTGGAGCGCCCCTGCACCAGGACATACCCCTCCGGGTCGACCTCAAGCACGTCCCGCACCAACTCCGAACGCGGATCATGCCCGATCGCCACGAACATTCCCGTCACCGGCAACGTCGACTCCGCCCCACTGACCACATCACGCACCCGCAAACCCGTCATCGTGTCCCCACCCTCGACGGCCTCCACGGTGTGGTTGGTCAAAAACCGGATCTTGTCGTTGGCCCGCGCCCGATCCAACATGATCCGCGACGCCCGAAACTCCTCGCGGCGATGCACCAACGTCACACTGCGCGCGAACTTGGTCAAAAACGTCGCCTCCTCCATCGCCGAGTCACCACCCCCGACCACCGCGATGTCCTGCTCCTTGAAAAAGAACCCGTCACAAGTCGCACACGCACTCACACCCCGGCCCAGCAACTCCTGCTCCCCGGGCACCCCCAGATACCGCGCCGCAGCCCCCATCGCCAAGATCACCGCCCGCGCCCGATGCGTGACCCCCTCAGCAGTCACCGTCTTGACCGGACCCCGCAACGACACCGCCTCGACGTCCTGCATGCGCAGATCGGCCCCGAACCGCAACGCCTGCTCGCGCATCTCATCCATCAACGCCGGGCCCATGATCCCCTCACGAAAACCCGGAAAATTCTCCACCTCGGTGGTCGTCATCAACGCGCCACCAAACGACGTCCCCTCAAACACCAGCGGCGCCAACTCCGCCCGCGCGGTGTAAAGCGCCGCGGTATAACCCGCGGGACCCGAACCAATGACGATCACGTCGTGAACAGTGTCGGCGCTCATACGAACCTCTCGAAGAACGGATGCCCTATGGATTCACCTCAACACCGCGGCGGGCAGCCCTGTTCCCGGGCGTGTCGCACAGCACATGGCACCACATTAGGCGCGCGGGACGCGGGTGTCGGCCAACAGCCCGGTGTCGGCGGCGCTGCAATTCGGGGCGACGGCGAAGACTGCGAGGACGCCGGGCGGGTCGCCGGGCAGCACCAGCAGGACGCCGGGCCGGGCGTTGACGTGGACGGGCCGCGCGCCGAGCACCTTTGTGGACGCCGGATAGCCGAGGCCGGCGAGGCAGGAGGCCCGCCGCTGCGGATCGTCGAGCGGGCCGTAATCGGGGGTTTGGTGGAGCAGGTCGAGGATCTCCGGCCCTGACAGCGGGATCGCCATGGGGGGTGTCGACACGGTGATGTGTTCGGCGGTGACCTCGGTGCTCGGGATGGGTGCCGGCGCATGGATCAGCGCCGCCGTACCCAGCCCGATCCCGGTCAGGGCCGCGATGAGACCGGCGGAGGCCGCGACGACGCGCGCGGGCCGGACGCGCGGGCGGGCGGAGTGCGCGGGGCCGGGGGAGCGGCCCGGTGTCGGGCCAGCCGAACGCAGCGCGGCGGAGACCCGCGCGGTGACGTCGGGTGGGGGTTCGGGTGCCGACGCCGGGTCCGCGCCCACGGCGGCGACGTCGCGGCGCACCCGGTTGAGGGCCTGCAGCACCCCCTGGGCCGAGGGATCGGCGCGGATCTGCTGGCGCAGCCGCGCCGCCTCCTCTTCGTCGAGCAGGCCTGCCTGAAGATCGGCGAGCACCTCGACCGGCAACGGCGGGTCGGCTCTCGCGTCGCCGTGGCGCGCCGGATCGCTCTCCGTTTCGTCCATCCGCCCCAGTGTCCGTCATGGACGGCCCGACGGCCACGTTTCAGGCCTGGTCGGGGATCACGTGGGCACCCGCGGCGAGATATCCCAGCAACTCGGCGAGGCGTACCCGCGCGCGGGCGCACCGGCTCTTGACCGTGCCCTCGGCGACGCCCAACAGCCGGGCGGTGTCGGCGATCGAGTAGCCCTGCATGTCGACGGCAACCACTGCCGCCCGCTGCTCGACAGGAAGCCGCATCAGGGCGCGCTGCACCACGATCGCCGTATCGACCTGGGCGGTGCGGTCCGCAACCGGGTGCACGTCTTCTAGTGGGGCGGTCGGGGGGCGCGATTTGGCGCGGCGCAGCCGGTCCAGGCAGGCGTTGACGACGATGCGATGCAACCAGCTCCCGACGGCGGCGTCGTGACGGAAGGCGCTCGCCGCCCGGTGCGCCGAGAGCATCGCGTCCTGCAGCGCGTCCTCGGCGTCCTCGGGGCTGCGGGTGGTGAGCCGCGCCAGCCGGTGCAACTGGCGCCGATGGCGCAGGAACAGCTCGCCGAAAGCGTTACGGTCGCCGGCGACGTGCGCTGCCAGCAGCTCGGCATCGGTGCGTTCTCGCTGGTCTTGACCCCCGCACCCCACGGCCCGGACAGTATCCAATCGCCCACCCGGCGGCACTTCACCCGTATGCGGGCTGTGCACGGCAGGGTCAGGATGCGGCCTGAACCGTGATCTCCGAGATCGCCGCGCGACTCTTGCCGTCGGTGCTGCCCAACGTGGAGATCCACACCAGCAGATTGGACGTCGGTGCGGCGGACTTGACCGCGAGGACGTTGTGACCGGGCTTGAGCGCCGCAGCGGGCATCAGCAGCTTGGTGTCGTCCAGCTTCGCCGGGTCCGGCGTGGGCGACGAGCGAAGCTCGACCTGCGTCCCGGTGCTGGAGATGTCGATGGAGACGGCGCCGACCACCGTGGGGTGCGGCAGCTGCAGCATCAACCCGACCCCGTTTTTGAAGGAGGGGAACGGGGCGGGGTCGGTGTAGGTGTCGGTTTCCCACGAGGTGGAGGGGTCGCCGTCGATGGCCAGCCCGGCCTGGCCCGGGTTGTCGGCTTGCCCATCGGGGGAGAACACGGTGGCCTTCGTGGGCTTGACCACGCTGCCGGCGGGGGCGGTGCTGACCGTCGACGCCGACGTCGACGACGTGGGGCTGTTCAGCCCGAGTTCGTCCTTGTTCAGACCGCCGCCGACATTGCCGAAGATCTTGCTGACCACCGACGCGAGTACCAGCAGGGCGACCACGAGGATCGCCAGGCCCGCGCCGATGCCGATCAGCAGGTTGCGGCGCCGGCGCGCGAGGGCGGCGGGGTCGGCGGCGGGCGGGCGGTGCGTCGACGCCGGGTTGTCGTCGATCGGACCGAGCACCTCGGTGCGGTCGGCCACGGCGGTCGCTTGTTGCAGCAGGTTCAGCAGCGTCGAGGCGCTGCGTATCCCGCCGTCGTCCTGCACCGCCCGCACGGCGACTGCCGATATCTGGAACGGTATGGCGCGGTCGATGACGGTGGGCTCGACGGGCGCGCCGTTGGAATCCCGTTCGGCCGGGGCGAGCCCGCTGCGTGCCCCTGACTCCGGCAGCGGCCAGCGGTTGACCAGCAAGGCGTACAGCGCGGCGCCGATGCCGCGGATGTCGTCCTGCGGGCCGGCGTCGGGCATGGTCGCCGGATAGGCCAGCACGACGTCGCCGTCGATGCTGACGCGCACCCGGCTCGGGTGGTCGATCGACAGGGCGACACCGGCACGGTGCGCCGCTTCGGCGGCGGCGGCCAGCGACTGCATCGCCCGGACGGCGCCGACGGGCGAGGGCGCGGTGTCGGCGACCTCCCGCAGGGAGCCACCGCGAATCCATTCCGAGACCACCAAGCCGCCGGACCCGCTGTGCACCACGTCGAGCACCCGGGCGACGCCGGGCTTGTCGATCCGGCTCAGCCGCAGCGTGCGGGACAAGATCTCCTGCACCATGTCGTCGGGCAGGGTGCCGTCCGGATCGACGAAGGTCAGCGCGACCTGGCGGTCCAGCGCGGTGTCCAGGGCCTGCCAGAACTGCAGCGGGGGCGCGCCGCCGTGGGAAACCAGCAGGCGGTAGCGCCCACCGGCGATCCGGGCGCCGGGAACCAGGTGCACGTCCGCGGACGCCGCGGACTCCCCGCCACGCTCGCGGGGCGTGTCCACCGGCATCGGCCCCTGGTGCGGTTCGGCCGCCTGGTCGCCGTTGGCCGGGTCGCGTCGGCGCGGTGCCGACACGTTCGCGTCACGCTCTGGTGGGATGTCGGGCTGGAAGTCGTCTGCGGCCGGCCGCGGCAGCTCGGTGCTTGACGCAGCGCCCGGTGCGGCGCCTTCCCTAGGGCGGTCGGTCACCTCCGGTCCTTTCGCTATCCGGCCCGCTGCCCGGCCGTTTATCCGGCCTTGGCCTTCCCGCTCCGGCGGCCTGCGCGGCTCGTTGACCGCATTCGCCCGCGGTGGGGACGAATACCTTTGCTCAGGGTACGTGACGGGGCCCGCCCCGGACGATGCCTCCCGCCCGGCCTCTTTGCTGGCCGGCACGGTGCCCGCCGGGTGTGCGGTCCGGCGCCCGACGCGGTGCCGGACCGCCTCCAGTGCCGCCTGCGCCTCGGGGACCCGGGCGCGCAGCATGAACGTCGCCGTGATCGGCAGCATGATCGTTGCCAGGATCAACAGGCGCAGCAGTGAGCCGGCGCCACCACCGTGCGCGGTGAGCCGGCCCAGGCCCAGCAGGCGGTCGGCGACGTGGGCGAGCAGGCCGGCCAGCAGCGATGCGGCCGTCGTCACCAGGATGGTTCGCACCGTGGACACGTCGACCAGATGGCCGCCGCGGGGTAGCAACGCCAGGCGCAGCAGCAGGTAGCCCGCGATCGCCCCGGCCAGGAAACCGACGCCGTTGGCCAGGCCCAGCAGGCCGGCCACCAGCTTGGGGTCGCCGGTCAGGTGCGGCACCAGCAGCGAGCCGGCGATCTTCACGGCCGTGATGACGACGATGACCACGATCGGGGTCCACGGCTGCTCACGCGCGTAGAACACGCGCAACTGCAGCAGCACCAGGCCGTAGGGGATCAGAGTGAAGGCCGACAACGCGATGGCGGCCCCCAGATAGCCGGCGTCGACCTGGCCGAACCGGCCGTAGGCGAACAGGGCGCTGCCGATGGCCGGGCCGCCGACGGTCATGAACGCCACGATCGGGATCAGCGTGACCAGGGTGAGCCGGGTCGCCAGCGACAGGTCGCCGAGCACAGCTGTGACGTCATCGGCCGCGGCGTTGCGGCTCAGCCGCGGCATCACCACGGTCAGCACCGTCACCCCGATCATGCCGTAGGGCAGCATCAGGACGAGCCAGGTGTAGTTGTAGATCGCGGGCCCGGAAGCCGCCGCGGTGCTGGCGATCTCGTTGCCGACGACGAGGCCGAGCTGGCTGATCAGCACGTAGAGCACCATGGCGGCGGCCATCGTGCCGAAGCGCTTGAGCCGTTCGTCGATCCCCCACAGCGGCCGCAGGCTGACGCGCTCGCGCCGCAGCGCCACCAGCAGCACCACGACCTGGGCGAACACGCCCAGCGTCGTACCGATGCCAAGCACCAGCAGCTTGGTGTTGCCCATCCGCACGGGGTCGACCGACAGCTCGCCGGGGACCGCGACGTAGACCGCCAGCGTCACGAGCGCGACGACGTTGTTGACGACGGGCGCCCAGGCCGTCGGCGCGAACACGTTGCGGGTGTTCAGGATCGCCATGAACACCGACGTGAGTCCGTAGGCGAGCACCTGCGGCAGCAGCAGGTAGGCGAAAGCGGTGGTCAACGGTTCGTTGACCTGCGGGATGCGGCCCAGCATCAGCCGCACCAGCAGCGGTGCGGCCGCCACCGACAACGCCGTCGCCACCAGCAGCAGCGCGGTCGTCACGGTGACCAGGCGGCGCACGAACGCCGCGCCGCCGTCGGGGTCGGACTGCTCGGCGCGGGCGAGCACCGGCACGAAGATCGCAGTGAACGTCGCCTCGAGCACCAGGGCCGCGACGAGGTTCGGAAGCTGATTGGCCACTGCGAACGCACTCGACAGCGCCGCCCCCAGGATGGCGGCCAGCAACACGATCCGCGCGAAGCCGGTCAATCGGCTGACCAGGGTGGCGAAGGCGATCGCCCACGACCGCGAGACCACCGCGGAGTCCGACAGTTCGGGCCGCCGGGGAGCCGCCAGCCCGGCCGGTGGTGCGGGAGGTGCGGGCCGGTGCCGCCGGTTCGGGTGCGGCTGTGGGTAGGCCCGCCGCGAGGCGGATCTCATACGCGGTGCTCTTGGTCGACCCGCGGGGCGAGCGAGTCGTGCAACTCGGCCGGTCGCGGGTGCGGCGGATCCGGCCGGTCCAGGTCGGCCGGGTCGGGCTGGCCGCGGAAACGGTGCCACAGCCGGCGCCCGGCCAGCAGCACCAGCACTGCCGCGGCGCTCAGCGTGATCGTGAACAGCACCTGCCCGTAGGCGTTGGAGTGCACCGACAACCGCACCGGGTCACCCAGGCGCATTCCGTCGGGGGTGCGCAGCGTCACGTCGACGGCGACGCGCTTGGTGAAGTTGACCTCGATGGGCACGTGCAGCGGCAGGTAGCCGGGCGGCAGTTCGATCTGCCCGACGTCGGTGACGGTCATGCCGGGGGGAGCGTCGACTTGCAGGCGCACCCGGATCGGGACGGCCAGGCCGTTGTGCAGGGCCAGCGGCAGCGGGCTGTGCTCGGTGGCCAGGGTGTAGGAGCCACCGGGGTTCACGATCGTCACGGCGCCGAAGAGGTCGTTGATCGTGGTGCCGACGATCCCGAGGCGCTGCTCGGCCAGCCCGTTGCGGGTGTCCGGGGGTTCGGACTGGCTCAGTGCGCGCAGCATGTCCTCCCGCAGCGGCGCGGTGTAGCCGATGCCGGTCAGCCCGGTGCGTTCGTCGGTGCTCAGCGCGGCGGTCAGCCCCCACAGGCGGCTGACCTGCCCGGCGATGGCGCTGGTGACGTTCTTGGTGAACCGGCCGCGCGCGGCGGGGTGCGGACCCACGGGTTCCGGCGGCTCGGTGTGTGCCGCTGCGTCGGCGATCACGGCCGGCAGCGGCCGCGGCACCCCGAGACCGGAGCGGATGGTGGTGGCCAGGGCGGTCAGGATCACCTGCGCGTCATCGGCCTGCAGGTTCCACGACGGCGGCGGGACGAGCAACTGGGTGCGCGGCGCGGCGTCGTGCTGCAGCGCCTGCCAGAAGATCGAACCCAGGGCGTCCTGACGGCGCGCGGTCGCCGAGTCGTGTGCGAGCCGCACCGCCAGCGACGAGTCGACATAGGTCGGGACGGCGGGGTTGGTTCCCGCCCCGGCCAGCGCGGCGCCGACTGCCGGGTCGAACGGTGCGACCACCACTTGCGGGGACACCCGCCGGGGTGCCGTGTCGGCGGCGTCGGGAAGCGGAATTCCCGGCCCGCCCGGCGCGTCGTGCGCGGCCAGATCGGCGGCGGCGATGGCGACGGTGTGGCCGTTGACGCCGCCCTCGACGGCGCTGAGCAGGTTCACCGCGCCGCCGGTCAGCGGCCCGTCCGGCAGCAGCGTGGCGCCGCGGGTGGCGGTGACGTCGAGGATCCGGTCGACGATGCCCCCGACGCCGGTGGTGGCGATCGCGCTCAGCCCGGGGTCGTTGACACGTTGCAGGGCGCCCAGGTCGGCCTGGGCGTAGGGCAGCGGCGCGACGCAAAGCCGGTGCGCCAGCGCACGCAGCCGGTTCAGCCACGCGATCGCCGCGGCCTGGCCGGTGCCCGGATGCGTCGGGGTGCCCGGCCGTTGCGCGGGTCCGTCGGGCGAGTCGGACACCACATAGCCGACCGTCATCGCGTTGACGGTGACCAGCAGGTCCGGGTCGACCGCCAGGCACAGCGCCCGCCCGACGGCGCCGTCGGGGTCGACGTCGTGGCTGGTGGCGACCTCGACGGCGGACAGCAGGACGTCCAGCCGGCCGCCGGTGGCCAGCGAGGTGGCCAGGTCGTCGTCGACCAGCCGGACCGGGATGCTGCCGCCGGGGAACCCGGGGGCCAGCCGGGGCCGGTCGGCCAGCGGCCACAGCATGGTGATCCACACGGGCTTGGACGTGTCGGGGGCGACGGTGGAGTCCAGGTCGTCGGCGCGGTCGGGCGGCACCCCGACCACCGGCAGCAGGAACCGCGCGTTGTCCAGGCGTGCGGGCGCGCCGTAGTCCGGCGTGCCGTTGACGTTGACCAGCACCGGGTAGATCCCGGGTTCGTCGATGCCGAACGACGACTTGGTCAGCGAGCGCAGGGGCGACGACAGCGTGAAGCCGGCCCCTTGCCCGCGCTGCAACTCCGGGGCCACGGTCAGGAACTCCGACACCGGCTGGTACTGCTCGGTGCTGCCGTCCAGCGACGTGCGCAGGCCCGTCGAGGCGGTGACCGCCGCGGCGTGCTCGAGCCGGACCATCACATCGCGTACCGGGCGGTCCCCGATGTTGGTGACCATGCCGCTGACGGTGATCACGGGTGGGCTGGTCGTGGTGACCACGTCCGGGGTGACCTGATCGATGCGGACACGCACGAACGGTGTGGCCCCGGGTTCGCCGGCCGCCGCGCGGGGCGGCGCGGCGCCGGTGAGCACGCTGAAACCGGCGACGATGGCGACCACCACGGCAAGGCGCATCGAGCCGACCAAGCAGAGTCGCGGCGCGGTCACGGGCCCGGCCCGTGGCCGTTCTTCCGGCCCGTCGCGGGCTTGTCGACGTGGCGGGCCCGCGAATGGGTCTGCGGCCGCCGGCGCGGCGAGCTGGGCGGCAGCGGCGGCAGCGAGGAGGGGCCGTCGCTCTGCAGCTTGTCGATCAGCTCGTCGGCCACCTGCGCCAGCCGCCGTTCGTCGGCGTAGGCAAGGCGCGACGGCAGCTCCTCTACCGGCACCCAGGCCACCTCGGCGACTTCGAGGTCCTCGTCGGACAGTTCGCCGCCGGAGAAGCGCATCAGATAGTGGTGCACCGTCTTGTGCACCCGGCGGCCGTCGGTGACGAACCAGTAGTCGATGCGCCCGAGCGCGGCCAGCACGCTGCCCCGGATCCCGGTCTCCTCGGCGACCTCACGCATGGCCGTCTGTTCCGCGGTTTCGCCCAGTTCGATGTGCCCCTTGGGCAGCGACCACAGCATTCGTCCGCGCCGATCGACGCGCCCGATCAGCGCCGCCACCTGAGAGTCGCGCGGCCCGTCGAGACCGTCGACGACCAGCCCCCCGGCCGAGGTCTCGTGGACCGTGCGTAACCGCTCCGCCCCGCGGCGGGCCGAGCGGGAGCGCCGCGGTTTCGGGGCGGCCGCGTCCCCGTCCGATTGGCCGTCGGCCTGGTTCTCCGACGGCGCCGCGGCACCACGACGTCGGCGCCGGCCCCGGCGCCGACGCGGTTTGGCTTGTTCGCCGTCGGACACCCAAGCGATAGTAGCTGGCACGGGCCGGTGCTCTTGGCATCCTCGCCGGTTGTCGTCACGGTCCGATCACGGGATCGCGCCCTCATTGAGCTTTCCGTAACCTGATGCCGCTCCCTTGACTCCCGATGCATCCGTATCCGTCCGTGCCGACCCCACCCTCCTGGCCGAACTGCCCCTGCGTCCGGCCGCCTCGGCCACCCCGTTCGCCAGCCGGGGTGAGGCTCGGTGAGATCGCGCCGCACACCGACGCCGTGTTGCCGGTGCTGGTCCTGTTGGTGCTCAGTGGGTTTGCCGTGGTAGCCGCGATGCGTTCGGCGGGGCGGCCGACGACATCGCCAGCTCGGCCAAGCGCGGGTCAAAGCGCGCCTATCCCCTTTGCGACAGCCCAGGCCGAAGCGAAGACGATCAGCGAAAGCGGCGCCGACAGGCTGCCGAGGAACATTCCCCGCCCGATCTGACCGACCTTCCCCGGATTCCGCGCGAGAACGGCCGCAATCCCCATGTAGATGAGCACCGCCGGAAGTACAAGCACGATCGAATAGGGCATGAAAAGCCACGTGGCGCCGTTCACGATGAGAATGTGCAGCAGCGTCACCGTGAAGCTCAGGGGGCCGTAGCGACCGTTCGCGCGGCCGGCGGCAGAGTCATTCGTCATCCTGACGCCTTCACCGCAAGATCATGTACGCGTAGACAGCACCGCCGCTGAGGACGATGGCTAACGAGCCCGCGATGCTGAGGGAAAGCCCGCGACGAGCTGGCGACGGTGACCGTAGCAGCGCGCCGCTGACCGCCAGCGTGACCACGGTCGTGACTAGCAGAGCCGTCAGCATCCAGGCCCGTTCGCTGCGCCCACTTTCGGTCGTGAACAGCCACTTACCCAACGCCCACATGACGAGGAGAAGCAGGGCCAAGACAATTTGGACGACGAATGGCGCCGACACCGTCGCCGTGCGCCACCCCCGGGCGTCCAGGCCGTACCGCCTGACGAAGGATCTCATCCGTTATCGCTCCCCTGTCCCTGTGCGATCAGGCCGGTACACCCTCACCGACGGGCAGGGCAAACACCGACGGCGGGTTGGAAGCTGGGCCGAACTGTGTGGGCGGCAACCCAGAAGGCACATCGTATGTGGGATTCCACCCGCCGGTGTCGAACGGCGCGAATGCTTTGCCGCCCAGCGGACCGATGTCGTGATGGCCGGAGAGGTTGAGGGCAGGCCCCCACGATCTGCCCGACTTCGCGTGGTCGATCAGCGCTGTGAGGGTGCTGCCGTTCGGGAGGTCTTGATACACCTCCATGGACGGGTAGTCGGTGCGAGTCCCGTTGACTTGCACTCCGTCCGGTCCGGGTGTGAACACCAGATCGCCGTTGACGGTGATCGTATGATTGGCAAACGGCCCCGTGGGATCGGCTGTGATGCCCGGGGCGAACGGGTTGCCGGCGTCGTATTTGATCCGGACCGAACCGTCGGGGAGCTGGGTCACGCTGCCCTTGGGTGTGCCGACCTTCACCGTGCCCGGTCCACCGGTCGAGGTCTCCTCGACGGACGGATTCTGCCGCAGCACCACGAGGCCGTTCTCGTAGTCGATGTAGGTCGCGACCTTCGTGTCCTCTGGGTCGAAATGAGCGTTTGCAACCCTGTTGTTCCCGAGGTCGCGCCTCCAGAACGGAAAGCTGGTCACATCCCGCTGCTCGATCCATTGCGAGACCCGGACCAGGCCCTGCCCGGGCACCGTGCGGATTTTCGCCACTTCGATCTGTGGTCCGGTGCCCTGGAACTTCGGGTCGTAACTGTGCGGGTCGAGAGCGGCCGCTGTCTCCCAGTCGGCGGCCGCAACCGGTTCGCGACCGAAGATCTGCTTGAACGCCTCGATCTGGTTGTGCCGGCGTTCGTCTTGTTCCGGAACGGTTTCCGGTTTGTCGCCGTCGAACCCTTCGATCGGCGCCAGGTCGTAGCCGTCCTGCTTCTGCAAGTTGACTTTTGCGAGGTGGAGTTGCCGCGAATACTGATCCCGGATCCCCTCGACCTTGGTGAGTGACTGCTGGGTGTCACCGATGGCCCGATCTTCGAGTCCGGTGATGTGTTCGTCGAGGAGCCGCCGTTCCACCGCGCTCAAGGCAGGGTCTTTCTCGAGCTCTACGGCTTGCCCCAGTTGATCATCGATGTTTTGCAGCTGGCCTTCGAGAGAAGAGATCGCGTCATTTCCGGCGCGCTGCGCCTCGGCCAGGGCCGCCGCAACCTCCTCCAGATCAACGCCGATCCTGCGAAGCTGGGCCACTTGAAGCCCCAGCGCTCTGGTGGCGCGACGAACTTCGAACGAGCCGTTGATCGGGTTATCCCTGCCCCGGTGGGTCCAGGACCTCTGAAAGCGGTCCGTCGCACGACCAAATGCAGCGTCAGCTTCGGCCGTGGACAGACCTGCGTCGTAAAACGCTTGGGCGAGATCGGAGATTCGAGCCGGCAGCCCGCTTTGCAAGGTCGCATTGACCTTCCACGGATCGCCGCCGGCGAACATGATCAGCGCTGCCTGGCTCATGTACCGAAGCTGCATCGCGTCATCCTTAACGTCACGGCGCCACGCACCTTCGCGCAGGCGACTTCGCAGCCCACCAATGTGGGGCCGCCCACCAGTGTGGGTAGGAAAACACCGCCGACCCTCCCTGTCTCGCGTAACGCTACTGGGACCCGGTGCCAGGTCAATTCACTCTTGAGATGTCGGCGCAGTTGCCGGAAGCGATTCATAGAGGTTCCGAACATCGAAATCCCGGGAGTTCTGCCTCGGGGATAGCGCTCATCCCAGCCGCGATCGTCGTCCGACTAGGCTGATCGAACGTGCCTGAAACCGATACCGACCTGTTGACCGCCGCGGCGGTGGCCCTCAATCGGCACGCCCCCATGCTGCGCGAGCTGGGCACGGCGTTCGACGCCGCGGGCCGCGAGCTGTACCTGGTCGGCGGGTCCGTCCGCGACGCGCTGCTGGGCAGGCTGAGTCCCGACCTGGACTTCACCACCGACGCCCGCCCCGAGCAGGTGCAGCAGATCATGCGCGGATGGGCTGACGCGGTGTGGGATACCGGCATCGAGTTCGGCACCGTAGGCGTCGGCAAGGGCGAACACCGCCTGGAGATCACCACCTTCCGCGCCGACAGCTACGACCAGGTGTCGCGTCACCCCGAGGTGCGCTACGGGGATCGCCTCGAGGACGACCTGGTGCGCCGCGACTTCACCGTCAACGCGATGGCGGTGCGGGTGACGCCCGGCGGGCCGGGCGAATTCCTCGACCCGCTCGGCGGTTTGGCGGCCCTGCGCGAGCAGGCGCTCGATACCCCGGCGGCCCCGTCGGTGTCTTTCGGCGACGACCCGCTGCGGATGCTGCGGGCCGCGCGTTTCGTGTCGCAGCTGGGATTCACCCTGGCCCCGCGGGTAGCCGAGGCGATCGCCGAGATGGCCCCGCAGCTGGGCCGGGTCAGCGCCGAACGGGTCGCGACCGAACTGGACAAGCTGCTACTCGGCGCCGACCCGGTGGCCGGCATCGACCTGCTGGTGCAGACCGGGATGGGTGAGGTGGTGCTGCCCGAGGTCGGCGGCATGCAGATGGCCATCGACGAGCACCACCAGCACAAGGACGTCTACCAGCATTCGCTGACGGTGCTGCGCCAGGCGATCGCACTGGAGGATGAGGGCCCGGATCTGGTGCTGCGCTGGGCGGCGCTGCTGCACGACATCGGCAAGCCGGCGACGCGGCGCCACGAACCCAACGGCGGCGTCAGCTTTCACCACCACGAGGTGGTCGGGGCGAAGATGGTGCGAAAGCGCTTGCGGGCGTTGAAGTTTTCCAAACAGATGGTCGAGGACGTCGCGCACCTGGTGTATCTGCATCTGCGTTTCCACGGGTATGGCGACGGCACGTGGACCGATTCGGCGGTGCGCCGCTACGTCACCGACGCCGGTCCGCTGCTGCCGCGCCTGCACAAGCTGGTGCGCGCGGACTGCACCACCCGCAACAAGCGCCGGGCGGCGCGGCTGCAGGCCAGCTATGACCGGCTGGAAGCGCGGATCGCCGAGTTGGCCGCGCAGGAGGATCTGGCGCGGGTGCGCCCCGACCTCGACGGCAACCAGATCATGGAGCTGCTCGGCATCCCGGCCGGCCCGCAGGTGGGCGAGGCGTGGCGCTTTCTCAAGGAGCTGCGGCTCGAGCGCGGGCCGCTGAGCACCGAGGAGGCCACCGCCGAGCTGCTGTCGTGGTGGCAGTCCCGCGGGAACCCCTAGCGGCGGGCCGGCGTCGGAGTAGTCGTGGACTACTGCATCGGTGGAGACGACGGCACAGCGTCGATGCTGCACGGCACGCCTGACGTGGATCTGGACGGCGACGGCCACTTCGACGCGGTAGGCGTGGATCTCGACGGCGACGGGCTGCGCGACGACGCCCTGGCCGACCTCGACGGTGACGGGGTGGCCGACCACGCATGGCTCGATGTCGACAACGACGGCACGCGCGAGGCGTCGTTCACCGACGACGGGACGGGCATGTGGTCGGTCGCCGTGGACCGAAGCGGGCAGCTGCGCTGGTACGGGCTGGACGGCGTGGAGCACACCGGCGGCCCCCTGGTGGACTTCGACGGGCATGGCGGCGCCGACGACCGGCTGCTCGACACCGACGGCGACGGCGTGGCCGACCGGGTGTTGTGCCCGGGGGAGAACGGGGTGACCGGTTACGTCGACACCGACGGCGACGGCAAGTGGAACGTGCGGCTGACCGACAGCGACGGCGACGGCCTGGCCGACGGCGCCAGCCCGTTGTGAGGACCGCTTCGGTGAATTGATCGGCACTGGCGTCGTGGTTAGCCTGGTCGGCACGGCGCGGAAAGGGGGCCACGATGTTCGTCGACCCGGGATTGCTGCGGCTGGGAGCCAACGAGTCCCACCGCGCCGGAGGGCACGCCCGCGACGGGGCCGATCACCTTGCCCGGGGGCCGCTCGCCGCGGGCATGTTCGGCGACTTCGCCGCCGCCGAGACCTTTCACGAGGCCCTCAGCGCGGCCCACGCCGAGCAGTTGAGGAGCCTGCAGGTCCACTACGAGGCGCTTTCCGCGGTGGGCTCCAAGGCGGCCTACGCCGCCGCGGAGTTCACCGGGATGGACGAACGCGGCGCCGAGCAGCTGCGCGCGGTGCGGGACAAGTCCGTGAGCTAGCTAGGTTTCCGGGCCATCGCACTGCTGCGCCGATTCGGCGAACGGCTACCCGGAATGGAATAACCGGGCCGCTAGGGTGATTGCTGTGCTAAGTGACCACGGTGTTGGGTAAGCGTCTTCGGCGATGGCCCGCGCGGCTCGCGGTCGGGGTCGCGGTGCTGATCGCAAGCGCCTTGATGCTCGGGGGGTGTTCGGTGCGGTTCCCGTCCCGACACCAGGCCGATAAGCCCGAGCAGCCGCTGTCGGACGGCCAATCCGTCGCCCAGGTGGTCGCTGCGGCCAAGCAGATCGCCGATGTGTCTCGGTTGCAGGATGTTTCGGGCAGCTTTCGCTGGGAGTCGTGTAATGACCAGGGGGAGAAGCCTTATCGAGGCCGGCTCGACATGACGTTCGTCGTGCCGCAGGGCTCCGACCACAGTGCGTACTTCCAGCGGATCGCCAACACGATGGAGTCCAACGGCTGGTCTGCGGGTCCGCCCCATGGGCAGCACGCGACCGGCACGGTGATCCACCAAGACGACGTGATGGCCACGATCGGCATCAGTCCCTACCCCGACGCCGATGGGTCCGTAAAGCTTCTGGGCCAGTGCCGCAATATGAATGACCACCGCCGTGACAGCGGGTTCAGCGTGAAGGACCAATTGGTTGGGGGATGAAGGGCTGGGTCCAAATCGAGCCGTTGGCGGGTCGAGTTGATCGGCTACGTGCGACAGGAGATTCAAGCTGAGATGCCGCCTCGCGCTGCAACAAGCGATCGTTGCTAACGCAGAGATTCGGATGATAACGACGCAAAGCTGCGATTAGCCTGGTGTCGTGACGAATCCTCAAACTCCCGCCGCTGGACAAGATGGGACACCAGGGCGCCCCCGGCGTACTTTAGGGAACGGTCTAATAAGCGTCATCGCCGCTATTGCGCTGATTTCGTTGGCTGCGCTTGCCGTCGGCATCATTTCTCTGACTCAGCCGAGTCCGGGGGCAACAGGGCGCAGCACCCCCCGACAACCTCCTCGATGCCCTCGAGCTTCAGTGCGGCGGACGTAGCGGCGGCCAATAAGCGGTTGTGTTCGACGTTCCAGAGTGTAAGCAAGGCGGTCAAGGTAGCGACGTCTGCGCCAGACGGGGCGGAACCGGTAGCAGCCGCCGCGAATGCGCGTGCGGCTCTGGTTGGTGGTGCGCTCGCACTGACTACCTCGATAGAACCAGCAACGCCGACAACTCTAACCACATTGGCTAGAAAATTGGCTGATGCCTACTTGAACTACGTAATTACCGCGTTTGCAGAAGAAAAAGCCGATGGAGGTGATGTGGAGTCAGCGACATCGGCACTTCGTGAAGCGTGCGCGTGAATTCGTCGGACCACACGGCCATAAGTTGATCTGCCTGCACACACGCGTTGCGTGATTTGCTTCTCATCTTGGGATGGTTCAACATAGAAACCGCAACGTTAACCGGTGCTCTGAGTTGTCTCGAAACCGGCGGCTTGCGAGGAGGGCTCATGACGGGGGACTTGCCTTCGGGAAAATACACAGCGCTGCTTATCGGCACATGGTACCCGCAGCCGTCGTCAGCGTTGCACACCGCCGCTGAGCATTGGCGGATGCAGCAGCAGGAGCAAGAGCATTATGCACAGGAACTGCATATGCAGTGGTCCCAGCTGGCGTCAAGGAACCAGGGACAGACCATAGATGATCTGGTATCCCGTTTCCAACGGGGCGAAAAAAGCCATCTTGACTTAGCCGAAAAATATAAAGCAAAAGCCGACGCCTTTTCCAAGGGCGCTGATGCTGTCGATGGCCTTCGAGAAGGCCTGCGTGGGGTTGCCGATGAATATAATCGACGAATTGCTGAGGTCGAAAATTCGAAGCAGCCCGAGCCTGTGAAAGCGGCGGAAATATCGGCCCTTGTTACTGAAGCTAACGGATTCGCGGCGCATAAATCAGGTGTCGCGGTTGCATCAATCGCGGACGCAACTCAGAAGGTACTCAACGCCGAAGGCATTGCGGCATCAGCGCAGCAATACGGTAACCACCACGAGTTAAGGACCGCCATGCCGACGGCCCCGAATTCCAGCCAGGCGGTTGAGAATAATAATGGCGGAGCAGCGCTTGGAAGCCAAGGAAACGGTCCTAACG
Organism: Mycobacterium sp. HUMS_12744610; assembly: GCF_041206865.1. Classification (NCBI taxonomy): domain Bacteria; kingdom Bacillati; phylum Actinomycetota; class Actinomycetes; order Mycobacteriales; family Mycobacteriaceae; genus Mycobacterium; species Mycobacterium servetii. The sequence continues at coordinate 5,994,103 of NZ_JBGEDP010000001.1, read as the reverse complement.
CTCGCAGCGGACAGCTCGAAACGAGTAGTGCGTTGGGTGGCACCGCTCAAGGATCCGACTCGGGCGGAAGGGCAAGCAGCCCGCATGCCGGTAACGGGCCTACTCTCGGCGGGCCGAGCTTAGGTAGCCAAGGGAACGGCTCTGGGTTTGGTGGTGTCGGCGCAAGCGGACAGGTTACGGCTGTTCCGTCTGGGGGTGTACACGTACCCAGCGGTTCGCTAACTGGTCCGCCGCTACCGGGGATGGGCGTATCCCCAGCATCCCTAGGCCAAGGCTTGTCGCCCAACTCTTTAAGCCAGTCGTTCATGTCCGGAATGGCGACAGGTCAACCAGCGGGCGCTGGCGCGCAGTCGTTGTCCTCGGGCGCGATGCAGGCGATGGGAACAGGGTCGGCGCCGCCGCCGCAGGCCTCGCCACCGCTGGTGCCGCCCGTCGCGCCGTCCATCCCCATGGCCGGTGGTGAATCGTTCACTGCCGCAAGCACTCCCGTAGACGCCGCAGTCACTTCACCTCCGCTGGCGCCGACGACCGGCGGCGGTGTGCCGGTGGCGCCCGCGGTGATGACAGGCGGCTCGTGGTCGACGCCCGCGGCGCCGGTGGCCGGCGGCCCCGTCGTCCCCGCTGGACCGCTGCCCGCGTACGGATCGGATCTGCGGCCGTCGATGGTCGCGCCGCCCGCCGTGGCTTCGGCCCCGACCGCACCGGTCTCGGGGGCCGCAGTCGCACCTTCGGCACCGTCGTCCCCGTCAGCGGGCGGGCCAATGGTTTCTCCGGTGGAACGGGCCGCCTCCCAAACCGCAGCGGGCCAGGCCGGCGCGAGTTCCCCCGCGCTGGCCGGTGCATCGGCGGCGTCGACTGCGACCGGAGCGACTGCCGGCGCGGCCTCGAGCCGGGCCGCCGAACAACAACGCCTACAGCGCATTGTTGACGCAGTGGCGCGCCAGGAACCGCGTCTGTCGTGGGCGGCGGGGCTGCGCGATGACGGCACGACGAGCCTGCTGGTCACCGATCTGGCCGGCGGGTGGATTCCGCCGCACGTCCGCCTGCCTGCCCACGTGACGGTGCTCGAACCGGCGGCGCGGCGCGGCGATGCCAGCGTCGTCGATCTGTTGGGAGCCGTAGTGACCGCGGCCGCACATGAGCCCGATGCCTACGTCGCCGAGCCCGGCCCGGACGCACCGGTGTTGAGTGGTGACCGGGCGGCGCGCTCCGCCGCACCCAGGGTCGACGAACTCGGGCCCAGCCTCGTGGACGCCGTGCGGCGCCGCGACGGCCTGCCGCGGATAGCTCAAGCAGTCGCGAGCCCGGCAGTGCGCAAGACGGGTGTGCTGGCCAACGAAGCCAAACTCTTGCGCGCATGCCTGAGCGACGTCCGGCACTCGGTGTCGAGTGCATACCCCCGCCACGACCCGGCCGCCGTGGCGGACTGGATGCTGCTGGCCGCAATCGAGGCGCTCATCGACGACCACGAGTACCTGGCGAACTACCACCTGGCCTGGTTCAACGCACTTACCCGCCGCTGCGTCTCGTAGGCCATCTGCCTCGGTCGACGTGAATACCGTGAGACTCGTGCTGTGCCAAAATGGCCTAGACGGCCGACTATGCGCATGGCGGGCCCCAGGCTCTGAACGGCAGGGATGAGGTGAACACATGACCGGAGACAATTCCGCGCCGGTCCCCGCACCAGGAGCGCCGGGAGGCCCTAACCCGTCGCTCCTGTCCTCCATCCCAGGCCCCAACCTCCCGCCCGGTACCACGATCAAGGTCACGCCGGACACGCTGTCGCAGGCCTTGTACGGGGTACCGCTGCCGCCCCCGATCGCACCGACTCCGGCGCCTCCGACCGGAACCTCACCCGCCGATGCGGCGTCCGGCGCTCTGGTCGCCGCAAGCAACGCCGGCGTGCCGGGTGACGTGGCGTCCAGCACCGAAGCGGACGCCGACCGCCGGGCGCACGCGGCGGATGCGCTGGCGAAATTCCCTGCCAATGAAGCGAATTCGGCGCAGCAGATGCAAGCTGTCGGTGCGCAGGCGGGCGGTCAGCAGGGCATGCAAATGGTTCAGCAGATGGTCTCGAGCGTCACCGGCGCGCTCACCGGTGCCCTCGGCGGCATCATGGGCCCGCTGACGCAGCTTCCGCAGCAGGCCATGCAGGCCGGCCAAAGCGCGATGCAGCCGCTGATGAGCGCGGTCCAGCAGGCCTCTCACGGTGCCGAGGCGCTGGCGGCCGGGGATCCCACGCTGGTGGACAGCGTCGGCTCCGGCTCGGAGCTGGGTGCCGGTGGTGGTGGCGGCGGAATCGGCGGCCTCGGCGGCACGACACCGGCTGCATCGCTGGGTCCCCCGCCCGTGCCGGGATCGTCGCCGCCGACGAGCCCCGCCGGGGCGCCGGCGAAGCCCGTCGCGATGCCACCGGCCGACGGCACCGCCCCGGCCAGGGGTTCCACGGGGATGACCGGCATGCCGATGATGCCGGGTGTCGCCGGCGCTGGCGGCGAGGGCGCAAAAGACAAGCCGGTCGAAAAGCGGGTTTCGGCGCCCGGGGTGCCCAACGGCCAGCCGGTCAAGGGCCGCTTGACGGCGCTGCCGCCGAGCGCGCCTGTCGCCAAGCATGCCGACGGGAAACCGACCGTGGTAACCAACAGGCCCAATCGGCGGATCGTGATCATGCCGAGCGAGGACGAGGCGAAAGAATAGCCGCTTCAGCGCCGTGACCGGCGCAATCGCTGGCACCGGGGGTGAGTGGTGAGCCGCTCCGAACGGCAGTAGTCTCGCCACGTAAAACCCGACGGGATCGGCTGGGCTGGGATTGCCCGTTCTAGACAAGAGCGTCGCCGTCTCAGGCATGCTGTTAGGTGACGGCGCCGGCGGGAAAATGTGGGAGTTGCCCGGTATGGATAGGGTGCGCGGGGGCGCGACGACAACACGGCATGAACGGGCGCGTTGTTGACCGAGCCGTTTATCACCGAAGCCGTGGCGGCCTTATCCCGCGGCCATTCCCTATTCGCCGGAGAAGTCACCGGCAGCGATGTCGGTGACGTGCCCGCGCGAATTCACGCCCACGCCGATTCGATATCGGCGGCGCCCAATATCCCGACAGCGGCCGCCCGATCGAACAGGTCAACGCAAGCGCTGCGCCGCATCGCGTACGACGACGTGGCGCTGAAACGGGTCGTGGCGGCGGCGCGGGCCGATCACGCGCACACCAGAGCGGTGACTCGAATGATTCTGGACGCGGCCACGGCCGATGCGGCCTCGGGCGCCGACACCCCGGTGGGTCGGCGCGAGGCGATCACCCGGATGGCGGCGCGACTGCGGGCACAGCACCGGCACATCACTCGGTCGCGGCAGCGGTCACGGCTGCTGGCGCATCGGCTGCGCCATTTGCGCTACCTACAGCAGCACCGACACCGCCACCCCAGCGGCCGCACCGCCGTGCAGGCGGCCATCGGTAAAGCCTTGGACATCAAGGGCATTCACGACCCCATCGCGCGGGTCCGCTGGCGACGCGGCATGGACCTGGTTGCCCGGCGCGAATCCGGCTACGACGCCGGCGCGGTCAACATCTGGGATGCCAACGCGGCCAACGGTACACCGAGTTGCGGAGCGTGGCAGTTCATCGCGCCAACATTCGCGGCATATCACGAGCCCGGAACATCGACCAACATTCACGATCTGGTGGCGCAGGCCTGCGCGTTCATCAACTATGCGCGGGGCCGCTACGGAGTGGCCGCCGACGGGTCGAATCTGGCCGATCGGATCCAGCAGGCCGACCCTCGCCGATCGCCCAGGGGGTACTGATGCCGCTGAGTTTGTCCAACCGCGAACAGAATTCCGGGCACCTGTTCTACAACCGCCGGCTGCGGGCCGCCACCACCCGCTTCTCGGTGCGGATGAAGCACGACGACCGCAAGCAGACCGCCGCGCTGGTGCTCTCGGTGGTGTTGGTGGCCATCGCCGGGGGCTGGATGATTCTGCTGAACGTGCTCAAACCCACGGGCGTGGTGGGGGATTCGGCAATCATCGGCGACCGTGACTCCGGGGCGGTCTACGCCCGCATCGACGGCCGGCTCTATCCGGCGTTGAATCTGACCTCGGCGCGCCTGGCGACGGGATCGGCGGCGCAGCCGACGTGGGTCAAACCCGCCGAGATCGCGAAATATCCGTCGGGACCGCTGATCGGCATCCCGGGAGCGCCGGCGGCCATGCCGGTGAACCGCGGCGCCATTTCGGCGTGGTCAGTGTGCGACACGGCGGGCCGGCCGCGCAGCGGGGACAAACCGGTGGTGACCTCGATCGCGGGCCGGCTCAACGGTGTTGCCCGCGCGACACCTTTGCGGCGCGACGCGGGACTGCTGGTCACCTTCCAGAGCAACACCTATGTGATCTGGGGCGACAAGCGCTCGCGGATCGATCCCACCAATCGGGCGGTCACGCTGAGCCTGGGCCTCGATCCCGGCGTCACGTCACCGGTCGAGATCTCCCGGGCGCTGTTCGACGCGCTGCCGGCGACCGAGCCGCTGAGCGTTCCGCAGGTTCCCGAGGCGGGCACTCCGTCGAAATGGGTGGCGGGCTCCCAGGTCGGTGCGGTGCTGCAAGCCCAAACCGCCGGCGGGGGAAGCCAGTTCTATGTGCTGCTGCCCGACGGGGTGCAGAAGATCGACAGCTTCGTGGCCGATCTGCTGCGCAGTGCGAACTCCTACGGGTCGACGGCGCCGCGAGTGGTGACTCCCGACGTGCTGGTAAACACCCCGGAGGTCAACACCCTGCCGGTGGACTACTACCCGAGCGGGCGACTGAATTTCATTGACACCGAGGCGAATCCGACGACGTGCGTGGGCTGGGAGAAGGCCTCGACGGACCCGCAGGCCCGGGTGGCCGTCTACAACGGCCGGGGCCTTCCGGTCTCAGCGTCGATGGACGACCGGATCGTGCACCTGGTCCGTGATGACCGTGGCCCGGCGTCGGTGGTGGCCGACCATGTCCTGGTGCTACCCGGGGCGGCGAACTTCGTGACGTCGACCAGCGGGGTGATCACCTCCGATTCCCGCGAATCGTTGTTCTGGGTTTCCCCCAACGGGGTGCGGTTCGGGATCGCCGCCGACGACACGACGTTGCGTGCGTTGGGCCTCGACCCGGCCGCTGCGGTCCAGGCGCCGTGGCCGCTGTTGCGGACTTTCGCTGCGGGACCGGCGTTGTCGCAGCAGGCGGCGTTGGTGGCTCGGGATACCGTGCCCGCGCTCGGAAGGGTGGCCGTGGTGACGACAACAGCGAAGGCCGGAGGCTAGCGATGTCGAAGAGGGCATTTGCCATCAACCGTGTCAAGATCGATCCGCCCATACCGGTACGGGTGGCGCCCAGCGCGCCGATCGCGCTTCCGGAACGCGAGCCGCGCAACATCTGGGTGATGATCGGCGTGCCGGCGCTGATCGTGGCGCTCATCGGCACGGTGGTGATGCTCTATGTCTCTGGTGTGCGCAGTTTGACCACCGGCTTCTTTCCGCTGATGGGCATCGGCGCCTTCAGCATGCTGGCCTTCTCCGGGCGGTTCGGGCGTGCCCGCAAGATCACCTGGGGCGAAATGGAACGCGGGCGCCGCCGCTACCTGCGTGACCTCGACGTCAACCGGGACGAGATCCAGAACGCGGTGTGCGCCCAACGCGAATGGCAGCATGCTCTGCATTCCGACCCGCAGGGGCTCGGGGCGATCATCGGTGGCCCGCGGATGTGGGAGCGCGGCCGCGGGGATGCCGACTTCCTGGAGGTGCGGCTGGGCACCGGGGTGCAGCACGCGCCGGACTCGGTGCTGTCGGTGACCTGGCCCGACATCTCCTCCGACGAGGAGCTCGAACCCGTGACCGGCCAGGCTCTGCGCGACTTCATCTTGGAGCAGCGCAAGATTCGCGACATCGCCAAGGTGGTGAACCTGCGGTCGGCGCCGGGATTCAGCTTCGTGGGCGAGGATCTGGACCGGCTGCGGTCGCTGCTTCGCTCGGTGTTGTGTTCGCTGGCGGTGTTCCACAATCCCCACGACATGAAATTGATGGTGGTGACCCGCAATCCGGAGGTGTGGTCGTGGATGGTGTGGCTGCCGCACAACCTGCATGATGAGCTGTTCGACGCATGTGGTTGGCGACGCCTGATTTTCGCCACGCCGGAGGAACTGGAAGCGGCCCTGGGCGCCGAGCTGCACATGAAGGGCAAGCGGGGCGCCTGGACGCCGCCGGTGGTGGCGAGCCCGACCGCGATGGGCTCGGCACTGGAAACCGGTCAGGGGGCCGACGCGGCAGATTTGGGCCCGCACCTGGTGATCGTCGACGACAACACCGGCAGCCCCGACGCGTGGGAGAGCGTGGTCGGCCAGGTCGGCAAGGCCGGCATCTCCGTGCTGCGCATCGCCTCCCGGGTGGGCGCCGGCGTGGGCTTCGCCGACGACCAGGTCTTCGAGATGCGCGAGCGCCACAGCGCACCAAAGGTTTCGGTAAACAAGCAGCGGAAGGCCGTTACGAACGGATCGGACCCTGACGACGACGACTGCCCGGCGCCGCTACTTCGGCTGCGTGGGAAGTTTTTCGCGCATGCCGACCAGTTGTCGCTTCACCGGGCGTACCGCTATGCGCGCGCGATGGCGCGGTGGTCGCCGACCAGCCGCAGCGACGCTGCCGACTCGACCAGCGGAGCCGCAGAACTGCTGCGGGCGCTGAGCATCGTTGACCCCCGGGAGCTGGACGTCGACCGGTTGTGGGCGGAGCGGCGCGGCCGCGGCGACGAGCGGTGGTGCGAGATCCCCGTCGGCGCCAAACCCAACGGCGAGCTGCAGAACATCATCCTGCGGGCGAAAGACTTCGGCGGCTTCGGTTTTCACTCCGTGGTAATCGGAACCAGCGGCTCGGGCAAGTCGGAGTTCTTCTTGTCGCTTGTTTACGGGATCGCGCTGACGCACTCGCCGGAGGCGTTCAACGTCATCTTCGTCGACATGAAGTTCGAGTCGGCGGCTCAAGACATCCTGGGCATCCCGCATGTGGTGGCCGCGCTGTCCAACCTCGGCAAGGACGAGCGCCACCTGGCCGAACGGATGCGCCGCGTCATCGACGGCGAGATCAAGCAGCGTTACGAGCTGTTCACGTCGGTGGGCGCACGCGACGCCAACGACTACGAAGAGATCCGGCTCGCCGGACGCGACCTGCCCCCGGTGCCGGTCTTACTGGTCATCGTCGACGAATACCTGGAGTTGTTCGCCAACCACGAAAAGTGGATCAACCTCATCATCCACATCGGGCAGGAGGGCCGCGGCGCCAACGTCTTCTTCATGCTGGGCGGTCAGCGGCTCGACCTGTCGTCGCTGCAGAAGGTCAAGTCCAACATCGCGTTCCGCATCGCACTCCGCGCCGAGTCCGGCGACGACAGCCGCGAGGTGATCGGCTCGGACGCCGCCTACCACCTGCCGTCGAAGGAGAACGGTTTCGCGCTGCTGAAGGTGGGACCACGGGATCTGGAACCGTTCCGCTGCTTCTACCTGTCGGCACCGTTCGTGGTGCCCAAGACGGCGCAGGTGGCCACGACGGTCGACATGACCCTGACCAAGCCGCGGCTGTACAACTGGCAGTACCAGCCGCTGGACTCGGCCGACGCGTCGGCACTGGAAGCCGCCGCGGCCGTGGATGCGGAGCCCGACGAATTCCTCTACCACGAAGACGGTTTCAAGAGGAAGAAGATCGTGGACGTGTTGCGCGAGTCGCTGCACGCCGTGCCGCACCGGGCGCCGCGGCGGCCGTGGCTGGAACCGCTGGAAGACCCCGAGCCCGTCGACGTGCTGGTGGCGGGATACCGGGGCAAGCCCTGGCACATCGACTACGGCCGCAACACCGGTCTGATGTTCCCGGTGGGCGTGATGGACATTCCGGAGGAATCCCGCCAGGTCGTGTACGCGGTCGACGCGCTGCGCAGCAACATCGTCGTGGTCGGCGCCAAGCAGCGCGGCAAGACCACCACCTTGATGACGCTGATGTGTTCGGCCGCAACGATGTACAGCCCGGCACGGGTGACGTTCTTCTGCATCGGCGGGGCCACCATGGCGCAGGTGGCGTCGCTGCCCCACGTCACCGACATCGTGTCGCCGAAGGACAACGAGGGCATCGAACGCATCCTGAGCAGCATGGACGCGCTGATCGACGCGCGTGAGAACTCGTTCCGCCACCTCAAGATCGACCTCGACGGCTTCCGCGAGCGCCGGTTCGGTCCCGGCAGCGACGGCCTGGGCGGCACCGATCCCACCGACCCGTTCGGCGACGTGTTCGTGGTCCTCGACGACTACGACGACCTGTATTCGAAGGACACCCTGTTGGGTGACCGGATCATCTCGCTGAGCAGCCGCGGCCCGGAATACGGGGTGCACGTGATCTGCAGCGCCGGCGGCTGGATCCACGGGCAGCGCCAGAGCCTGCTGCAAAATGCCACGGCCCGAATCCAGTTGAGGTTGGCTGACCCCAGCGAGAGCCAGATGGGGCACTCGTCGATCGAGTCGCGGGAAGCGGCGCGGCGGACAGTGAATCGGCCCGGCTTCGGTCTGACCGACAGCCTGCACGAGCTGCGCGTCGGCGTGCCGGCCCTCGCGGATCCCGCCACCGGCACGCTGGTGGGGATCACCGAGGTCGGCGGCCGCATCGCCGAGGTCGCCGGAGTGACCAAGCATGCGACGCTGCAACGGCTGCCGCAACGGGTCGAGCTCAGGGCAATCCTCGACTACGAGGCAGCACACCCGAGCGGTGACGACCTCTCGATCGCCTTCGCCATCGGCGAGCGCCACGAGTTGGGCCCGGTCCCGCTGAAGCTGCGGGAAAGCCCCGGCCTGATGATTCTGGGCAGGCAGGGCTGCGGAAAGACGTTGTCGCTGGTGGCCATCGGTGAGGCGATCATGAGCCGGTTCAGCCCCGACGAGGCCCAACTGACGCTCATCGACCCCAAGACGGCCCCGCACGGTCTGCGGGATTTGAACGGCCCGGGGTATGTGCGCGCATACGCCTACGACCAGGACGAGATCGACGAGGTGATCACCGAGCTCGCCCAGCAGGTGTTGTTGCCCCGGCTACCACCGAAAGGTTTGAGCCAGGAGGAATTACGGGCCCTCAAGCCGTGGGAGGGTCCACGGCACTTCGTGCTCATCGACGACGTGCAGGATCTGCGGCCGGATCAGAGCTACCCGCCCAAACCGCCGGTGGGGGCGGCGCTGTGGAAGCTGATCGAACGGGCCCGCCAGATCGGTTTGCATGTGTTCACCACGCGTAACAGCTCGAACTGGGCGACGCTGCAGATGGATCCGTGGATGCGGTTCCAGAACTCGGCCAAGGTGTCGCAGCTCTACATGGACAACGACCCGCAGAACAGGATCAACCGCGTCGTTCGCGCCCAGGCGCTGCCACCCGGACGGGGGCTGCTGCTCAGCGCCGACGGGGACGTCGAGGGCGTCCTGGTCGGGATGCCGTCGACGGCGATCCCGCCCCAGTGAGTCCACATGTCGCGCTGAGCGGGTTGCTCGAGTCCCGCAGTCCCGCGGTGTTTTTCGCCGCCAAGATCGGCGACTCGATCCTGACATCGTCGTCCCGAAGGAGGCGTGTCACTCGGTCGACCTGTCGTTCAAGCTGGCGCAACTGTTCGATCCCGGGGCCCCTGATTCGCGCCGCCATCGACAAGCGTGTGCGCAAGCACGTAGCCGACTACCTGCTGCTGACAGACGAGGGACCAGTGGTCGTTGATGTGAAGCCGAGCTCTCAACTCGACAAACCAAAGTCAGGTTCACTCTCGACTGGACGAGGACGCTTGTCGACCGGCGTGGATGGCGCTACGAGGTGTGGAGCGAACCCGCGACGACGGAGCTCAAGACCGTCCGCACGTGACCGCGGACAGCCGGGCCCAGCACTGCCGTCTCCGACCTCCGAAACACCGCGATATCAGGGGAATTAGCCGCGAGAAGTTCCCACCTTGGTGGGCGTGGTCAGGTGTCGAGACTGCATGTCGCTCTCGCCACTGCCGTGGGAATCCGGCTTCGCAAACCGCTCCGTCGAAGACGCTCGGCTCAACTTCGGCGGCGTCGCGTACATGGTCGTGGGGGTGGAACCCAGCGCGGCGGCTGGAATCCCCGCTATCGACCACGCCGACCTCGCACCGGGGATCAAGACGTACGCCGCGACACCGCGGTTCACGCCGCGCACAATCCGGTTCGCCAGCGTCGAGGTGCTCGTGGTCGTCGTCGAACCGCCCGAGCTTGGTGACTCCGCACATACGCTGCAAAAACAGTACGACTTTCGCCAACGCCTTTTGGTTCTGATCCAACATGGCTTCAAGCTATTCGGTCGGACTCGTGAATATGTGCTACGCCCAAGGACCTTAGTGTCTACGGCTGGCGGCCGCCTGTATGGCGCGGCGTCGTTCGATGCGAATCGGCAACACCGTCGCCGGCACCAGGACCGTTCCGACCGGTCTCAGACCGTAGGCGCCTGATTGTCCGACTGCGGTGTGACCGCGAAGCTCAGCTGGCCCTGGGCGTCCTGCTGGACGTCGAGGACCTTGGCGTCGCGGAACGCGGTGGCCTGCGGTCCCAGAAAAACTTTGGCACCGTTCTGGGTGCCGAGGACCTGGTCACCGGCCTCGGGCCGGTCGGTCACGGACAACGTGAGCCGAGCGCCCTCCGGGTGCTCCTGCACCGCGAAGCGCAGTCCCGCGGACTCCTGCTTGCCTTGCTGGTTTGGTCAACGCGCTGATCGCCTCGGCGGCTGGATCGGTAATCGCGAGCAGGGCCACCATCCCTTCAGTTAGCGTGCGCTCGTCACTCCGACGGTAGGCGCCCGACGCGCCCGTGTCAGGGGGAAGGAGGGCAAGCAGGCACGGGCTTACGGTCGTGACCCGCGCACGGCGAGCGCGCCGGGCGGCTGTCACCAGCGCATGGCCGATTCAGGAAAAGCGGACGTTCAACGTCGCCAGGCCGAAGATCTTTCGGCCGCCGGACTTCGCGGCGACGATGATCACACCGGAGCGGGTCTCGGGGTCCAGCGACTTGATCCGGCCGCTGAATTCGATGTCCGCACCCTCGGCGGCGGACACGATCGCGGGCTGGGACAGCCGGACCGCGTAGCGGGTGACCGCGCCGGGGTCGCCCGACCACGCGGAGGCGAAGCCGGCGCCCAAGCCCATGGTGAGCATCCCGTGGGCGATCACGTCGGGCAGCCCGGCCAGCTTCGCGATGCCCTCGTCCCAGTGAATGGGGTTGGCGTCGCCGGCCACGCCGGAATAGTTGACCAGGTCTCCGCGGGACAGCCGGGCATGCCGCACCGGCAGCTCGTCTCCGACCTTGAGTTCGTCGAAGGACCGCGTCCCCGGCGTGCGGGCAGTGCCCGCCTCGGCGATCCGGACCTCGCCTTCGGGACGGACCGTCTTCTCGTATGCGACGCTGGAGTTGCCGATCGCCACGAGGTCCACGTCATGCATCATGATCTTCGGCGCGGCCAATTTGACCGCCGGGTCGACGTCCTCGGCGGTGACACCGACGACGGTGGTGTGCAGGGTGTGCACCCGCTCGCCGGCGGTGTCGGTGAAGGTGTTGGTGACGGTGATCAGGTCTCGGCCGGCGAAGCGGCGCACCGACGTCAGTTCGACGTCGACGTGCAGTTCGTCACCGTCCACGATCGGGCGGTGCTGCTCGAAGACCTCTTCGGTCTGCATGTAGGTGTCGTAACCGACGACCACCGACTCGAACATGCGGCGATTACAGGCCATGCCCGGCACCGAGGTGAACGTCAGCGGCGCCACCAGACCCGCATACCCCAGGTCGGCGGCGGCGGCGACATCCCAGTGCGCGGGGTGGTAGTCCTGTACGGCGCGGGCGTACTCGCGCACCTTTTCGCGGCCGACCAGGTAGGTGCCGTCCATCTGGTAGTAGTGGCCGACCCGGGATTCCAGCACCGACGCTTCGGTTGTTGCGGTCATGAATTTGCTCAACTCTTCTATCGGCCTGTTCGCTGAGGCAGACCCATGCACACTAGCGTGCGGACGCCGCGGCAACGCGTGCCGAACCGCTTCGGCGGTTTGTTTCCCTGCAGAGTCGCGCCACCGCCATCTTGGCGCAGGCTTCCCGCGGCCACGCGTTGCGCGCCGGCCCGCGATTAGGCTGAGCGGCGTGCGATAGCCGGGGTGAGCGCCGGTGAAAGCCGCTGACGGTGCGACGTCCTCCAAAGGGGCCGGTATGAGCCGATTGCCGCAGATGCACCACGTCGTCTACGCCGTCGCCCCGGATCGGCTCGACGCGGCCGCCGCGTTCTTCACCGAACTCGGGTCCTCGAACTGGCCGAACTGGGGCTTCGGGTCGATGGACTGGGCGGGCGGCGTGGAGTTGGTGAGCCCCCTGGACACCGAGGCGGGACGCGGCAGTGCGGTGGCCGAATTCCTGGCGGAGCACGGTGACGGTGTCTTCTCCATCGCGGTTCGCGTGGCAGACATGGCGGCCGCCGAGCAAGTGGCCGCGCGCTACGGCGCGGTGACGAAGTTTCGTCAGCACCGGGAGGGCGAGGGTTTCGCACTGGACGAATCCGAGCTGACGGTGCTGGGGCTGCCCCTGACGTTCCTCGCGACCGACTGCCCTGAACCGCGAAGGCCGGAGCAAGATGTAACGCGTGAGTTGGGCGAGGCACGAGGGACGCGCGCTGGTGGATGCCACCCTGAGCGGCGATGCGCTGTTGGCTGCGCTCGAGGACCGTATCCGCGCGCAGAATCCGGCGCTCACGGACGTCCGGTTGGAGGACGCCGCCGCGACCGAGGAGTACGACCCGGGCACCCGACCGCCCGGCCGGTGGTATTCAGTCAGCTACCTGGCCGACGACGGCGAGGGCTACTAGGGCACACCGGGCCGAGCGCGTCGCGATGAGTTGGCCAGCTGATCACACGGCCGCTACCCGGGCGTGGCACGGTACACACGTGCAATCCGACGTGAATGTCGGCCGGCTGCCCCTGGTCGAGCGATTCCACGGCGGGTGTGAGGCGTTCGTCGCGCGCCTCCCGTTGGGGCTCAGCTCGATCGTTGCGCCGACGTTCGTCGGGTACTGCCTGATCAACGGTCTGAGCTTCGGCGCGGATCTCTCGCTGCTCACCGGACTGCACAGCGGGCTCGGCGTTCCGGTACCGGTCGCCGTCACGCTCGCCTACGTGTGCGCCTTCGCCCTCGGCTATGCGCTCAACCGCAGCGCCAACTTCCGGTCCCACGCGCCCGTCGGGCCGCAGATCGCGGTGTATGCCGCGGTGGTCGTCGTAAACTATCTGGCGTTCATCCTCGGGGTCACCAGCCTGCTGGCGGCCGTCGGCGTGCAGTACCAGCTGTCGCGGCTGGTGGCGGGGACCTGCGAGGCGGCCTACATGTACTGTGCGATGCGATGGATCGTGTTCCGCCGCTGAAGTCCAGGTGAGCGACTTGTCCGTACCGAACGCCGGCTCCGGCGCACCGATCGCGATGCTGAACGCGTTGTGGTTCAAGCCCGGCGGGATGGAACTTCATGGCGATACGGCGGGGCCGTCCTGCCGATCCTGGCTGACGGCAGCGCCGGGCTATTCGCTGGCGCGCGCCGGGTCGGGCATCGCATCGGCATCCCCCTGGGCGGCTTTGACCAACGGCCGCCACAACTCGACCGAGCGGCGCATCAACTCGTCGCCGGCGTGTTCGAGCAGCAGATGAGCACCGCCACGGCCGCCACCCGACCGGCCAGGGTCGCCTCCTTGGCCACCTCGTCGGCCATGGTGTCGATGAATCCGGCCGCGGTCAGGCTGAATCCCCGCGGCCCGAGGTGGCGCAGCGTGCCGGTGGCGGCGCTCGGCACGGGCTTGGTGTCCGGGGCCGCATCGAACGGTATTTGCGCACGTTAGCGATATGTGTTCAAGCCGCTCAACATGCGGGCGCTCCGGTCGCCTACGGCATGATGCCAGGGTGACCTACCGTTCGCCGTCCCTCGCCGACGTCATCGCCACGCTGCGGGTCGACCGCACGGGCGAGCGGCACTACGTCGCCGCCCAGCTCGACAACCCGGCGCACCACATCGTCGGCGGCCACATCGCCGGGCAGGCGCTGATGGCGGCCGGGCTGACCGCGCCGGGCCGCATGCCCCACAGCGTCCACGTCTACTACGTGCGTGCCGGGGATGCCCGGCTGCCGGTCGACCTGCACGTCGACGTCGCACGCGACGGGGGCACGCTCTCGACCCGGCAGGTCACGGCGCGTCAGGACGGCCAGATCCTGTTGGAGGCGCTCGCGTCGTTCAGCGCGCCGGTCGAGTCGTTCGACTACCAGCAGCCCATGCCCGGGGTGCCCGACCCGGACACGCTGGTGCCCGTGCAGGAGCAGCTGGCCGAATATGCCGACGAGCTGGGCGGGCACTGGGTCAGGGAGCAGCCGTTCGAGCTGCGCTACGTCGACGCGCCACCGCGGCTCGCTATCGAGGCGCCGGTACCCTCGCCGCGCATCCGCATGTGGTGGCGGCCAACCGAACCCGTGCCGGACGACGAGATGCTGCACTGCTGCCTGCTGACCTACCTGTCGGGCACGACGATGCTCGAGACCGCGCTCGCGATGCGGCGGGCCACCCCGCCGACTACGTTCAACGCGTTGATCGACCACGCGCTGTGGTTTCACCGGCCGATCGACCTGTCCGATTGGGTGCTCTCCGATCAGGTTTCGCCGAGCGGCGTCGCGGGACGCGGGCTTGCGACGTCGACCATGTACAACCGCGCCGGCCAGCTGGTCTGCATCGCCACCCAGGAGCTCTACTTCGGCCGGGGCAAGGGCTGAACGATAGGGTCGAGCGGTGACGATCAGCTACGACGAGGCGCTGCGGGAGCGGATTCGCGCGCACGTGGCCTGTCACCAGCGCCGAACCGTGACCGATCCGAGCAAGCGGCACGCGGCCGTCGCGGTGGTGCTGGTCGACTCCGAGGTCGGCGAGGACCGGGTTGATCCGGCGCCGGTCGACGAGTGGATCGGTGGGCGGCCGATGCCCGAGGCCAACCTCGACGGCCGCATGGTCGACGTGTCGGGCGGTGCCGCTTTCCTGTTGTGCCGCAGGGCTATTCGGCTGTCTTCTCATTCTGCGCAGTGGGCCCTGCCGGGTGGCCGCCTCGACCGCGGCGAAACGGCGGTCGACGCCGCGCTGCGGGAGCTGGACGAGGAGGTGGGCATCGCGCTGCCCGGGTCGGCCGTGCTGGGGCTGCTCGACGACTACCCGACGCGGTCGGGCTACGTCATCACCCCGGTGGTGATCTGGGGCGGCGGCCGGCTCGACCCGCGACCGGCGCCCGAGGAGGTGGTCGCGGTCTACCGGGTGGGGCTGCACCAGCTGCAACGCGACGACTCGCCGCGCTTCGTCTCCATCCCCGAAAGCCCGCGCCCTGTCGTGCAGATCCCGTTGGGCAACGACCTGATCCACGCGCCCACGGGCGCGGTGCTGCTGCAACTGCGGTGGCTGGGCCTGGAGGGGCGGCACGACCCGGTCGACGAGCTCGAACAACCGGTGTTCGCCTGGAAGTAGGTCAATCCGCGCGATGCCGGTCGAGGTAGGCGCAGATCACCTCGACGAGCGCCTGCCGTTCGGCGGTGGTGTCGACCGGTATCCCGGCGACGAGCTGAGAGACCACCAGCCCGCGCATCGCCGCCCAGATCAGGTCGCCGATCGCGGAGGCGTGCGGGCTGTCGAGGCCCGCGGCGACGGCGCGACTCAGGTCGTTGACGGCCTGCTGCAACCGGCGCAGGTGCACGGTGGCACGTCGGTCGCGACGCGCCCTGGTGGCGATCAGGATTTCCAGCGACGCCCGCGTCGTCGGGCTGGAGAACACCTCCCAGGCCGCGTCGATGACCAGGCGCACCCGCTCGTGGCGGGTGGCGCCCGCCGTGGCGGGCGGCAGGGTGCGCAGGGCGCCGACGAGATCGGCCAGCCCGCGGTCGGCGACCGCCATCAGCAGTCCGTCCCGGTCACCGAAGTGGTACTGCACCACGCCCCACGTGACCCCGGCCCGCTCGGCGATGTGGCGGGCGCTGGCGGCGGCGAAGCCCTCCTCGTTGACGCAGCGCACGGTTTCGTCGAGCACCCGATCGCGGGTGCGGTCTGCGCGCTCCTGACCGCCGCCGGGTGGCCGGCGGGGCGCGATCTTGCCCGCCACGCTCACCACATCGCGGTGCGCGCATGGGCCGCCGGAAGATCCTGCGCGGCAAGTAGTCCCGGCGGCGCGGCGGTGGCGACGACCCCGCCCTGGTTGTGGTCGACGCCGTCGAGGCCCAGATGGGTGTTGATCTCCACCCCCGGATTTCCCCGGACCACCACGCGGTGCACGCCCGGCCTGCCGTCGGGCGGGTAGGGCCAGTCGGGGGCCGCCGCGGCGGTGAGCCGGTTGACGTGCTCCATGGTGATCACCGGCTCGCCGCGGTGGATCCCCTCCACCGCGAACCGGACCGCGGCCACCCGCCCGGGCGGGACGGTCATCATCGTGCAGTCGATCTGCGTCGGTGTCACCCAGTTCTCGTGCCGCTCGCGCACCTCGCCGAGGGCGACGCCGAGCAGGGCGGCCAGCGACCGCACCTGCCCGCCCCACAGCGAGGCCAGCACGCCCGGCTCGAACATGATCGGACGCTGATCCGGGGCGAACCCGAAACCGAAACTGACGCCGGTGAACTCGGCGTCGTCGTAACTGCCGTAGTCACAGATCTCCGACACCGTGATCGCGGTGGCCCACCCCGCCAGCGTCAACGCGGTGTAAACCAGGCTGTCCCCGGAGAAACCCGGGTCGACGCCGTTGATGTACAGCGACGTGCCGCCGTCCCGGCACGCGCTGGTCAGCGGATCGGTCAGCCACGCGTCGGCGTGCCGCGGGGCGACCAGCCAAACCATCGATGTGCCAACCACATTGGTGCCCGCGCGCAGGAAACGGCAGATCTCGTCGATTGCCTGATGGGGGCGGGTCTCGGCCTGGGCGGTGTACACCACGCAGTCGGCGCCCAGCGCCACCAGCGCGTCCACGTCGTCGGTGGCGACGATCCCCGTCGGCTCGGCCAGCCCGCACAGCCGTGCCGCGTCGCGGCCCACCTTGTCGGCGCCGTGGGCGTGCACGCCGGCCAGGCGAAGGTCGGGACGCTCGACGATCATCTGCAGGGCGTGCCGGCCGACGTTGCCGGTGGAGTACTGGACGACGCTCTTCAGAGCAGGTCCGTGATCGTCTTGAGGCCCGCCTCGTAGAGCACGCCCGGCAGCATGCCCCCGTCGATCTCGATCGTGGTGCCGTTGATGAAATCGGCTGCGCCGCTGCACAGGAACACCGTGGCGCGCCCGACCTCGGCCGGCTCGCCGGCGCGGTGCAGCGGCACGTCGGCGAAGTACCGGGCGCCGTCGGGGTCGTCCTTGGGCAGCACGAACGACTTGAAGTTGTCGGTCATCGTCGGCCCCAGCGCCAGACAATTCACCCGCGCCTTGGGCCCCCACTCCTGGGCCAGCGACCGGGTCATGTGGTTGAGCCCGGATTTGGCGGCGCCGTAGGAGACCAGCGTCGGCGAACCCGCGGGATGACCCGCCCCGCTGGAGATGTTGACGATCGAACCCACCCCGTCCTGCGTGCGCATCTGGCGGAATACCCTGATCGCGAACCACAGGGGACTGATCAGGTTCATCTGGATCGCGAACGCGTGGAACAACATCGTGCGTTCGAGGTCGTCGGCCCCCTGGGGTGCGCCCTGGATGCGCTGGACCAGTTCGGGGACATCCTCGACGTGCGGGGTGGGGACCGTGCCGCCGGCGTTGTTGACCAGGATGTCGATGCGGCCGTAGTCGGCCACCACCCCCGAGACGAACTCGTCGATCGCGCGGTAGTCGCCCTGGTCGCAGGCCCGCTGCGAGGAGCGCCGCGCCCAGTCCGGGTTGTCGCTCACCCCCGGCATCGCGTCCAGTGCGCCGCGGGAGCAGCCGACGACGGTCGCCCCGGCCCGCAGCAGTTCGTGTGCGATGCCGATCCCGACGCCGCGGCTCGTTCCCGTGACGATGGCGACCTTGCCCTCCAGCGGTGTCCCGTCGCCCATCGCGCCCGTCCTTCCGGCCGATGCTTCCCGGCGAAGCATTGAGCCCGCAATATGATTGCACGCTCAATTTTCCGCGGCAATGGTCGTCGAAGGCGTCAACCGCGACCGAACCGCTCGCGCAGTTGCGGGTCGTTCTCCCACCACAACCCGGACGGGGCGGCGGCCTGCCCGCCGGCGTCTTCGGTCGCGTCCAGCTCGGCGTCGACCCGGACCGCGTGGGCCTTCTCGTCGCGTGCCAGCGCGCGCATCAGCAACAGCACGAACGGCAACCCGACCACGTCGCCGAGTATCCACAGGATGCCGGCGCCGATCGTCTGATCCAGCCGCTGGTCGGGGCCCCAGGAGCGGTGCAGCCCCGCGTAATACGACGCACCGATCAGCGGCCCCTGCCAGATGACCAACCCCAACACGCCGTCGCCCAGCGCTTCGCCGACGGTGATCAGCAGCGAGATCAGCTGCGAGTACCTGCGGGGCACCGGGTCGGCTTGCAGCCGGGCGTAGAAGTAGCCGAAGCCCAGCGCCACCAACAGGATCCGGGTCGGAGCGCCAATCCACTCGGTCACCAGGGCCGAGGTGTACCAGGGCGTCAGGTAGAGCAGCCACGGCGTGCCCAGCATCGCCAGCGACGTGGTCGCCGGGTGCGCGAGCACCCGGGCGATCGGCGAGGCCAGCAACCGATCGGCGCGCGCCCGCCCGGCCTGCCCCAGCGCGCCGCGCACCACGGTGACCGGTCTGCCCAGGGCGAGGAACAACGGCGCGACGTAGAGCAGCAGCAGAACCTGCAGGGCACGCACCCAGAACAGAGCATAGGAATAGGCGCCGATCGCGCTCGTCGTGGCCAGCACCCACAGCGCGATCCCCGCGCCGAAACACACCGCCTGCGCGGGGCCGGCCGGGCGTTCGGCGGCGTCGCCGCCGCGCCGGTAGCACCACGCGTATACGGTCCCCAGCACGGCGATCAGCACCGCGGACACCAGGTCCAGATGCCAGGTGTGCACCGTGGCGCCCCACGTCAATGGTCCCGGATCGACGTGCATGGCCAACAGCGTATTGCGCGGGGAGACGTTAGGTCAGGGTTGCCGTCAGGTAGCCGGACGCGTCGCCGAACGAGGCCAGGTCGTCGTTCGGCAGATCGAAGCCGTTCTCGGCGTAGGCCTGCTCGGTCGTTCGGATGTCGACCCGCCAGCCGTGGCCGGCGAGGTACTCGGCGGCGGTGTTGCGGTCGCCGGTGTAGAACAACTCGGCCAGGTTGATGTTGGAACCCAGCCGCCGCGACCGCTCGGTGAGCTTTTGCGCCCAGTCCGACGGGATGTTGCGCAGGTCCAGGTGTTCGGTGGCGATCCGGCTGCCCGGTGCCGACAGCGCGGCGATGTTGTCGAACAGGCGGTCCTGCGCCTCGGGCGGCAGGTACACCAGCAGGCCTTCGGCGCTCCACGCCGTCGGTCGCCCGGCGTCGAAGCCGGCCGCTTGCAGCGCGGCCGGCCAGTCGCCGCGCAGGTCGATCGCGACGGTGCGCCGCTGCGCGGCGGGTTCGGCGCCCAACCCGGCCAGCGTCCGCGTCTTGAATTCGATGACCTGGGGCTGGTCGATCTCGTAGACGACCGTGTCGGCCGGCCACGGCAGCCGGTAGGCCCTGGTGTCGAGCCCGGACGCCAGGATCACCGCCTGTTTGATGCCGGAGCCCGTGGCCTGGATGAAGAAGTCGTCGAAGAACCGGGTGCGCACGGTGATCTGCTCGTTCATGGCCTGGCGGTTCAGCAGGGGATCGTCGGAGCGCTGGATCTCGCCGTCGATGAGCTTGATGAACGTGTCGATGCCCACCGCCCGGACCAGCGGGTCAGCCCACGGGTCGTTCAGCAACGCGTTTGGGCCCTGGGACGCCGTCGCGCGCGATGCGGCGACCGCCGTGGCGGTGGCGCCGACGCTGGACGCCAGATCCCAGGTGTCGTTTTCCGTGCGGCTCATCTGCCGTACCCCTCTCTGCGGCCACGCGAATTAATTAGTTGAGTTAAGTATACCGAGAGCGGGGAGCGCGGCGCGGCGGCGCTACATCAGGTCGGCGGCGACGCGTTCCAGCGCGGCGAGATGGTCGTCGACGGTCGCCAGGCCGGCGTTCATGGTGTTGACCGAGACATGGGTGGCCCCGGCCGCCTTCCAGGCCTCGAGGTCGCGGGCGACCTTGTCGGGGTCGCCGGTCCAGCTGACCCGGCCCTCCATCCCCAGGCCGTCGACGTCGCGACCGGCGGCCGCCGCGGCGGCGTTCACGCGATCGCGTGCGTGGTCGAGTTTGGGGCCGGGCTCCACCATCGGAAACCAGCCGTCGCCGAGGCGTCCGGCACGTTCGTACGCGCGGTCGGAGGCGGCGCCGAACCACACCGGGATGGGCCGTTGGGTGGGCAGCGGGGCCAGACCCGCCGCGGTCATGGTGTGGTACTTCCCGGAGAACGTGACCGAGCGCTCGGTCCACAGCCTGCGCATGAGCTCGACCTGCTCCTCCGAGCGCCTGCCGCGGTTGGTGAAGCTCTCGCCGAGGGCCTCGTATTCGACGGCGTTCCAGCCCAGGCCGACACCGAGCCGAAAGCGCCCCCCGGTCAGCAGGTCGACTTCGGCGGCCTGCTTGGCCACCAGCACCGTCTGGCGCTGCGGCAGGATGATGATGCCGGTCACGAGCTCCAGGGAGGTCACCGCGGCCAGGTATCCGAACATGACGAACGGCTCGTGAAACGTCGAGTCGATGTCGTAGGGGCCCTGCCAGTCCCGGTGCACCCGCGGGTCGGCGCCCACCACGTGGTCGTAGGCGAGAATGTGGGTGAAGCCGAGTTCTTCGACGCGCCGGCCGTAGGCGCGGACGGCCGCCCGATCGCCGCCGAGTTCCGTCTGGGGGAATACCACTCCGATACGCACCCGAGGTTCAACCATGCCGCACCGCCATTGCTTCCCCCTACCCGCTTTCGGGGCGGGGCAATCGGCAGTCGGCTAGCCCAGATGCGCGGACAGCAGCCACGCCCGCATTGACTTGCGGCCGTTGGCCTCGTCGCGGATGTCGGCGCCGGCGAAAGAGTCATGGCCCTGCACGAAGCTCTCGGGCACGTTGGCGTGGATGCGCGCCGGCCGGATGTCGTCGACCACCCAGTGGGGCGAAACCGCCTCGCGCAGTTCGGCTTCGGTGACCGGGTTGACCGGACCGTCGGCCGGCATGCCCTCGCGGTCGAAGGTCAGCACGAAGTAGGACGCGCCGGGCGCCGCCGCCCGCACGATCGAGCGCTGGTAGCCCTCGCGCAGCTCGACGGGCATCGAGTGGAACAGCGTGGAGTCCACGATGGTGCCGAACCGGCCGTCATAGCCAGCGAAGGAGCTGATGTCGGCGACCTCGAACGTGGCGTTGCTCAGCCCGCGCCGGGCGGCTTCCTCGCGGGCCATGGCGATGGCGGTGGGGGACTGGTCCAGGCCCACCGTGGTGAACCCGCGCTCGGCCAGGTACAGCGACACCGCGGCCTCGCCGCAGCCGGCGTCGAGCACGTGGCCGTGGAACTTCCCGGCGTCGATGAGTGCCGCGATCTCGGGCTGCGGCTCGCCGATGCTCCACGGCGGCCGGTTGCCCGCGCCCATTTCGGGAGTTTCGCCCCGGTAGGCGGATTCGAACATTTCTCGGGTGGGCTGTGACATGCCACCAGTTATATCAACCAGCCTGACTTATGACAACCAAGTTGATATAGGCGGATCGACCCGTCCCGCGTTGCCGGACGCGCGGGTTGCTCAGCGGTTGCCGTGAATCGCCGATGCGGCGAAGTCGGCCGCCTGGTCGGTCATTCCGTTGAACCGGTAGGAGCTGTGGGCGGCACGGTTGAATCCCGTGGCCGAGCACACCGGATCGTCGGTGGCGCACAATTCGAGGGTCTTGCCGGCGTAGAGATGCCCGATGGACATGGGCGGGGCGCTGCGGTCGACGATGTCGAGGAAGCGGTTGGACGGCTTGGCGAACAGCGTCACCGCCGACACATGCCGCGCGGTGCTCGCCGGCAACGGGCCGCTGATCCCAGGCGGTAGCGGGTATCCGGGCGGGATGCTGTCGGCGGTGAGATAGGCCGCGATCGCGGCGCCCTGCGAGTAGCCGCCCACCACGATCTTGGTGTTGGGGCAACCGGCGGCCGTGTCGATGACTTTGTGGCTGGCGTCGGCGACGCCGTCGGCGGCCCTGTTGAAATCGAGCGATGCCGGGTAGTCGACCGGGTAGACGTCGATGGAGGTGTTGGGCAGTCGGGCGCTCAGCGCATCGGTGAACGCCTGACCGGTCGCGCCGGGACCGGGTGGTTCTCCGGTGCCGCGGGCGAAGATGACCTGGACATCGGGACACGGGTCGCCGTCCGCGGCGGCGCTGGCCGCGGCAGTCACCACCATGCCCGCCGCGGCCGTCACCACCGCGAACACCCACGCGGCCAGGGTCTTGATCGTGCCGGTGAGTCGGGGCGTGGTGTCGCGTGGCGGGGTTGCGGTGTTCACTCGGGTCTCTTTCCGTGTCTGCGGGCGATCAGAGGCCAGCCGGGCGCTGCGTTCCCGGCGTCGTCGCCGATAAGGGGGGATTGCCGAAGAATAATGCTCACAAACGGTGTGTGCGCGGTGACGTCGGCAACTGCGGCGACTGCGGCCCCCGCCGGGTGGCGGGGCGACGGTGCCGGCTTCACGCCTCTCGGCAAGTGGTCGCTCGCAGCGACGGTCATGGTGTGGTACCCGGGGGATAGCCCGGCACCGTCGCGCTGGACAACGACGCGCCGCGCGCGGTTATTCCGCCGGGGGTCGGCGCCGGTCGCTGACTTGCGGGCGAGCGGGTCGCCGAATTCGCCCGCCGGCACTGTCTTCCGGGGGGGTTGGGGTCAGACGGTCAGGTAGCCGCCGTCGACGGCGATGCTGGTGCCGGTGATGTAGGAGGCGGCCCCGGTGCACAGGAAGAGCACCGCCCCGGCGCAATCCTGGGGGGTGCCGGGCCTGCCCAGCGGGGTGTGGAAGCCGATCTCGGCGTCCACGATCTCGGGGATGCTCATCATCGGTTGGGTCATGCGGGTGCCGATGATGCCGGGTGCGACGGCGTTGACCCGGATGCCCTCGCCGGCCCAGCGGCGGGCCAGGTTGATGGTGAGCGCGAGCAGGCCCATCTTCGAGGAGGCGTAGCCCGGCACCAGGGTCGCCGAGCGGAACGCCGACATGGACGCGATGTTGACCACGCTCGCGCCGCCGGGGGCGTCGCTGGCTTTGAGCCGCTCGTGGCATCTCATGGTCAGCCGCATCGGCCCGAACATGTTCTGGGTGACCGAGGCGACGTAGCCGTCGGGGTCGTACTCGTCACCGGCCGGGTAGGGGCCGCCGGCGTTGTTCACTAGGACGTCGAGGTCGCCAAGCGAATCAGCAAGGACGTCAATGGTTTCCGGGTCCCGCATCTGGCACTGCCGATAGGTGAACGCGCTCAGGTCGTCGTCGTAGTCGGCCGCCGACGACCGGGTACCGGTGATGGTCACCGCTGCGCCGGCGTCGGCGAAGGCGGTGGCGATGCCGTTGCCGATCCCGGAGGTGCCGCCGGTGACCAGGACGTGGGACCCGCTGAAGTCGAAGGTGGCCGTGTTCAACGGGTGCTCCTCGGTTCGTCGACGGATTTGGTGAGCCACGCTACGAGGCCGCCGAACCGGCATCGCCGCCGACCGCGCCATCGGCGACGCGGACCCACCCGCAGCGCACCTGCCGGGCGCCTCGCAGCGCGGGCATGTGGCCGCACCGGCGCATAACGCACCGGCCTGCAGCTGTTCCACTCGATCCTGGACTCGCTGCTGATCTTCGGGGCGCTCGACACCAAGCAGGCGCCGTTCGGCTACCTGGACTGGCTCCGCTGGTTCAGCTACACCGTGGTCGCCAACGTCGCGGGCGGGCTGGGCTTCGTGACGCTGCTGCGCCTGCTGCGCAACAAGGAGCGGCTGCAGGAAGAACGCGCCGAGGCGACCAACGGCGCGTGACGGCGGCGGGGCGTCAGCGCAGCTGGGGAATGACCTCACCCGCCAGCAGTTCCAGGTGCTCCAGGTCGGACAGGTCGAGCAGCTGCGTGTAGACGCGGCGCACGCCGATGTCCCGCCACGGCGCCAGCTTCTCGACGATCTCGCCGGGCGTGCCGACCAGCGGGCTGTTGGAGCGCAGCTCGTCGACGTCGCGGCCGATCGCCGCGGCGCGCCGCGCGATCTCGGCGTCGTCGCGTCCGGCGCAGACCACGAACGCGCACGAGTAGACGATCGAGTCGGCCGGCCGGCCCGCCGCGACGACCGCCTCGGCCACCCGCCCGAACTGCGTCGCGACGGCGTCCAGCGGCTGGAACGGCACGTTGAACTCGGCCGCGTACTGCGCGGCCAGCCGGGGGGTGCGGTTGGCGCCGAGGCCGCCGATCACGATCGGCGGGTGTGGACGCTGGACCGGCTTGGGCAGCGCCGGTGAGCCGGCGATCGTGTAGTACTTGCCGGTGTGGTCGAACGTCGTGCCCGGTTCGGCCGTCCACAAACCGGTGACGATCGCCAGCTGTTCGGCGAGCCGGTCGAAGCGCTCCCGCAGCGGCGGGAAGGGGATGCCGTAGGCCCGGTGCTCCTTCTCGAACCAGCCGCTGCCCAGGCCCAGTTCGACGCGCCCGCCGCTCATCTCGTCGACCTGGGCCACCGCGATGGCCAGCGGGCCCGGGTAGCGGAACGTCGCGGAGCTCACCAGGGTGCCCAGCCGGATGCTCGAGGTCTCGCGCGCGAGGGCGCCGAGCGTCACCCAGGAATCTGTCGGCCCGGGCAGGCCGTCGCCGCTCATCGCCACATAGTGGTCGGAGCGGAAGAAGGCAGCGAAGCCGAGTTGTTCGGCGGCGCGGGCGACGGCGAGCTGGTCGGAGTAGCGTGCGCCCTGCTGCGGCTCGACGAAAACGCGGAACTCCATGGCATCCTTCTGTGTCTCGTGGGGGTGCGACCGATCTTGAACCTGTACCCAACTGTGTCCAAACCGAGACTTGGAACGTTAGCGCCCGGGCCGCAACTGGGTATGTCCACCGGCATGGATCGACGTTCACCGATGGCCGCCCCCGGGCGGCTGGTCTGCGCCGGCGCCGCGGACGCCACGACCGCGGCGCAGCTGCGCCGCGCCCTGCGGCGCTGGCTCCAGGAGGTGGCGCGGCCCTCCGCCGAGGTCCGCGAGGGCATCATCCTCAGCGTCAACGAGGCGCTGGCCAACTGCGTCGAACATGCCTACTGCGCCCAGGACACGGTCGGCACCATGCGGCTCGAGGCCAGCCACGACCCGTCCGCGCACTGCATCAGCGTGCGCGTCAGTGACCGCGGAACCTGGCACCGGCCCCGGACGAGGAAACCCGCCGACCCCGGCGCGTCGCGCGGAATCATGCTGATGCACACCCTCGCCGACCACTGCACCATCAGCGCCCGGCCCGGCGGCACCACGGTGTGCCTGGACTACGCCACCGGGTCCACCGGCGGGGTGGCGTCCGGGGGAGTGTCCGGGTCGGCCATGTTGGTGCCCTGAGTCGCCGTCTCGGTATCGGGTCGTCTCACGCGCCGGCGGCGCGTTCCAGGTCTTTCAGCGACGTCTCCAGGTGGCCCAACAGCCGCTGTAGGTGCGGGACGCTGCGGCGGCAGCCGACCAGCCCGAAGTCGAGGTTGTCGGCGTTGTTGGTCACGGTGATGTTCATCGCCTGCCCGTCGAGCGCGATCGACAGCGGATAGTTGCCGTCCAGTCGCGCGCCCCGCCAGTACAGCGGCGCGGAGCGCCCGGCCGAGACGTTGGAGATGACGATGTTGAACGGCGGTGCGGCGTTGGCGAGGTATCCGGGAATCAGCCCGAAGACGAGGCCCCCGACGTTGCACGCCGACAGGGCCAACTGCTGCACCCGGGGCAGCCGGCCGAACACGTCCTTGGTGTCGCGGATCGACGCGCTGATGACCTCGAGTCGCTTGGCGGGATCGTCGAGGTCGGTGGCCAGGTTGCACAGGAACGTGCCAACCATGTTGCCGCCGCGGTCGTCGTCCTCTTTGCGCAGGTTGACCGGCACCATCGCGGTCAGCGGGCCGTCCGGCAGGGCGCCCTGCTCCAGCAGATAGGCGCGCAGCGCCCCGGCCGACATGGCCAGCACGACGTCGTTGACCGTCACGCCGGCCGCGGACTTGACCGCCTTGATGCGGTCCAGCGACCAGGACTGCGCGGCGACCCGGCGCGCGCCGCCGATGCGCACGTTGAACATCGTGCGCGGCGCCCGAAACGGCAGGGTCAGTTGCTGTTCGAGCAGCGCGGCCCGCGCGAGCCGCAGCGTGGACGGCGCCAGCGCGAACGCCGAACCCGCCGTGCGGCCGGCCTGCCCGAGCAGCGACGGCCGCCGCCGGAGCGCCTTGCGTTGGCGCGGGCCCAGGCTCCACGGCGCCCGGATCTCGTCGTCGTCGGGATCGGTGGTGAACGCGCGCTGCATCAACCGCAGCGCCGACACCCCGTCCATGAGGGAGTGATGGAACTTCGTGTACACCGCGTAGCGCCCGTCGCGCAGGCCCTCGATGAGGTGCGCCTCCCACAGGGGGCGGTGCCGGTCGAGCAGGCTGCCGTGCAGCCGGGAAGCCAACTCGAGCAGGTCGCGGACGCGGCCCGGCTCGGGCAGGGCGGAGCGGCGCAGGTGGTAGTCGAGTTCGACATCCTTGTCCGAGGACCAGGCGAAGTTGGTGACGCCGCCGAAGAACGCCGGATGCTTGCGGAAAGTCGGCTGGATCTGCGTGCGTTCGAGCAGGGCCTGATAGGACTCGCGCACGAAGTGGGGTCCGGCGTCCTCAGGGGGCTTGAACAGTTGCAACGACCCCACGTGCATCGGGTGTTCGCGCGACTCGCCGAGCAGGAACATGGCGTCCATGGGCGATATCGGTTTCATCGTTGTCGACCCCATTCCCTCGGGCTGAGCCGTCCACCGCAGAACCGCTCTACTCACCTTTAGCCAATGCGGGCGCCGGCTACACGCGAATGCCGCAACGGACTTTCCGGGCCGCCCTAGGGGCTGTCGCGGGCCGCGAACGCGTCGACGATCTCGGCGACCCGGGGATCGGCGCGCAGCTGCTCGAGGGTTTGCGGCAGCGGCAACCGCCAGTTCGGGTACGCGTCGACCGTGCCGGGCAGGTTTGGCTGGCGGGGTTCGGCGAGCACGTCGTAGGGCGAGACGAACTTGAGCCGGCACGGGGTCGCCGCCAGCAGCCTGTGCATCGCGGCGATGATCGCCGGCTCGTCGGGCTCGCCGGCATCCGGCAGCAGGCCCTCGGAGCGCAGCAACGCCAGCCACTCGGCCCGCTCCCGGTCGGCCGCGGCCCGTTCGGCCGGCACGTCGTCGAGCAGCCCCAGATCGGCGCGCGCCCGCACGTGCTCGCCCCGCAGGAATCCCGCCGCGGTGGGCAGGTCGTGGGTGGATAGGCTGGCGGCCGCTCGCGACGGCCACCGCTGCGGCGGCAGCAGCGGCTCGCCGGGCGCGGTGTCGTCGCGGGTGAACCACGACACCGCGCACCCGAGCATCCCGTTGCCGGCCAGCGCGTCGGTGACCTCAGGTTCGACGGTGCCCAAATCCTCGCCGACGACGGTGGCGCCGGCCCGGTGCGCCTCCAGCGCCAGCACCGCGAGCATCACGTCGGCGTCGTAGTGCACGTAGGTGCCGCGGTCCGGGCCGTCGCCCGGCGGGATCCACCACAGCCGCCACAAACCGGCGACGTGGTCGATCCGCAGACCGTCGGCGTGGGACAGGACTGCGCGCAGCATGTCGCGCAGCGCCGCATAGCCCGTGCGCGCCAGGCGATCCGGCCGCCACGGCGGCAGCCCCCAGTCCTGGCCGCGCGGGGTGAAGTTGTCCGGCGGCGCCCCCACGCTCGCCCCGGTGGCGAGCACGTCGGCCAGCGCCCACGCGTCGGCGCCGTCGGCGTCGACTCCCACCGCGAGGTCGTGCAGCACGCCCAGGGCCATGCCCGCGCCCTGTGCCGCGTCGCGCACCGCGACCAGCTGCTCGGCGCAGCGTTGCTGGACCCACGCGTGAAACGCCACCCTCGGCGCCAGCTCCCGGCGCGCGGCGGCCACTGCGGGCCCCGCGACGTCGCGCAGCGGCTGCGGCCACCGGGACCACCGGCCGCCGTGCCGCTCGGCCAGCGCGCAGTAGGTGGCGAAGTCGGCCAGCGCGGCCGCGCCGACCGGCGTCGCGTCGAACGGGTCGGGGCGGCCCTCGGCGCGCCAGAGCAACTCCGCGCCGACCGCTTGGCGGCCCACACCAGGTCGTAGTCGATCCGCTCGGTCGTGGGCGAGACCCGCAGCGCGTCCACCTCGGCGCGCGTGACCGGATCGGCTCGCCGGTAGGCGTCGAGGTCCTCGACGCGCAGGGCGAGCGGGTTGGCGAACCGCCGGCTCGACGGCGTGTAGGGCGAAGGCTGCACGGGGTGCGTCGGCCCGGGCGCATGCAGCGGGTTGAGCAGCACCGCGCCGGCCCCGTGCTCGGCGGCGGTCCACTCGACGAACTCCCGCAGGTCGCCCAGGTCGCCGACGCCCCATGAGCGGGCCGAGCGCAGCGCATACAGCTGCAGCATCCAGCCCCAGGCGGCCGGGGCCGTGGGCACCTGTGGCGGGGCGGCCACCAGGGTGGACTCCCGGCCGTCGCCCGTGTGCAGCCGGTACCAGCCGGGCAACAGCCCCGCCGGTATCTCGTCGCGCACCTCGAACCGGTAGCCGTCCTCGCGCACCAGCGCGGCGGCCCCGGGCATCGGACGGGGGCGGCCGTCCACCCGCACGGCTACGGTCGGCGGCAACGCCCCCGCCCGGTCGCGCTCGACCAGGCGGGCCAACTCGCGGCGCCGGCCGGCGTCGGTGCCGGCGTCGACCTCGAGCAGCCCGAGGACCCGGACCACCACGTCGGCGTCGACCTCGACCGGTTCGCGGCGCTCGTTGCGGTAGGAGGTCGCCACCCCGTGCGCCGCGGCCAGCCGGCGCAGCTCGTCGGAGACCGGTCGGGGATTTGCCATCACCGCGTCCGCACCGGCACGGCGACGGCGGCGGCCGGCGCCATGCTGTTCGGGGACACGACGTGGGAGCTGGCACGATCCTGAGCGGTCGACACCCGAGTGGTATACCCGCGTGGGAATTTTCCACACGATCGACGCTGCCACGCCGGCCCTCGCCGGATGTGGCCCACCGGCCCCGAGGGCGCGGTCTCCGGCGCCGCATGCCACGGGGCGATCCGTTTGCTGGAGATCACCCCGTCAGCGGGTCACGATGGCGGTCGCCGGGTTGGCAGGAGCGCAGCCCCGGACGCTCGCCGCCGGGCCGGCCCCGACCGTCGCATGGCCTCGCCGACCGGCCCGTCGGTGACCGGCCCACCGCGGGCGCATGCCGAAGGCTTTCTGCCGCAGCGGATTCGGCGGGTCCTTCGGCTCACCGCACGCGGGTCGGTCTGTCGTCGAGGTCGCCGAACCTGACGCTGACGCGCTGAAAACCCTTGAGCCGTTCGGCCCGGACCTTCTTGGCGTAGATCCTGCGGTCGGCGGGGGTCAGGTCCGCGTCGCCGGTGAACGGGCTCAGCAACGCCCGGGGGTGTAGTCGCTCCACCAGGACGACGTTGATCTCGGCGCACAGCACCAGCGTCACCGACACCAGAAAAAGGAAGCCCAGCAACCCGAGCACCAACGCGAAGACGCTGTTGATGGCGCTGGCCTTCTTCACGGTGTGACCGACGAATCCGGCTCCGAACGACTGCAGCAGCTGCCAGACGAACGCGGCCGCCAGCGCCCCGGGCAGCACCTGGCGGTAGGTGAGGTCGCGCGCGGTCGTGACCCGGTAGGCGACCAGGCAGATGAAGGCGTTGATCACCACCGCCGCCACGGTGGCGACGATCTGGCCGAAGACACCCAGGGTTCCGGTCACCTGGCCGACCGCGGACAGCAGGGTCGCCGTGATGGCCGCCGAGCCGAGCACCAGCAGCAACAGCAGGCTGCGCAGCCGCGATCGGATCGGGTTGGGGCGCCGGTCCCGGGGGACGGCCCAGATCGAGTCCATCGCGTTCTGTACCGCCTGGCCGACGCCCAGGCCGCCGTACAGGGCTCCCAGCAGGCCGATGATCACGGCGGCCGCGCCGCCGCTGAGCCCCTCGGGTTGGTGCAGCTGGCTGCCGATGACCGGGAACTGGCTCAGCGTGCTGTGCACGATCTGCTCCTGTAGGCCGGGCCGGCCCGCCAGCACCACGCCGAGGCCTGTGGTCAACAGCAGCAGGAGCGGAAACAGCGACACGAACCCGTAGTAGGCGATCAGCGCGGCCAGATAACCGCCCTGGTCGTCGGCGTACTTGTAGATGACGGCGATCATCAGCCCGACGGCCCGGTTCCGTCGCTGGAGCCTGTCAAGCCACCCGACCATCGCCCTTCCCCGCACGTAGATGGGTCGGGCGCGGCATACCCGGATCGGTCAACCCCCAACCGCGCGGGTGCGCGGCCTCACTCGCCGCGGGAGCGGGCGTGCGCGAACTCCCGGCCGTCGGCGCGGTCCTCGTCATCCGCGCTGTCCGGGCCCTCGAAGGCGCGGCCGCGTTCCTCGGCCCCGGGGCTGCCGGTGAACAGACCGGAATCCGCGCGCGGCTGCCCGGCGCCGACGTGGGGCCGCACGGTGTCGGCGGTGCGGGCCGTCGCGTGCTCGAGCCGGTGGCGCAACAACGCCCCCGGCTGGGTGCGCTGCAGCCAGGTGACCATGCCCTCGCGGACGTGACAGCGCAGGTCGAACAGCGCACCCGCGTCGGCGGCGCTGACCAGGATGCGCACCCGCACCGAGCCGTCCACCGCATCGATGACCTGCAGCACGCCGGCGCGGCCGTCCCACAGCTCGTCGGCGCGCAGGAGGCGGTCCAGTTCGGCGCGCATGGCCTCCAGCGGCACCGTGAAGTCGACGTCGAGCTGGACCGTGCCCAATAGCGCGGTGGCGTTGCGGGTCCAGTTCTGGAACGGCGTCTTGATGAAGTAGGTGCACGGCAGCACCAGGCGCCGTTCGTCCCAGATGTGCACGACCACGTAGGTCAGCGTGATCTCCTCGATGCGGCCCCATTCGCCTTCCACCACCACGACGTCGCCGACGCGAATGGCATCGGAGAACGAGATCTGGATTCCCGCGAACGCGGCACCGAGCGAGGTCTGCGCGGCCAGGCCGGCGACCACCGAGAACACGCCGGCCGAGGCGAACAGCGTCTTGCCGATGTTGGTGAAGGCCGGGAACGTCATCAGCACCGACGCCAGACCGAACACCACGACCAGTGCGACGACCAGCCGGCGCAGCACCGTGATCTGGGTCCGGACCTTGCGCCGGTGCCGGTCGGCGTCGGTCATCGCCTTGTCCCCACCGGCGAAACTGGCGATCGCGCGCCGCTCGACGACCAGGATCAGGCTGGCGACCAGCCAGGTGTTGGTCGCCATCAGCGCGATGACCAGCGCGTGGTCGATTCCTTCGCGCCACACCGAAGACGGATCCGAGGTGTGGTGCACCGCGGTCTTGGCGGCGATCACCATCAGTGTCGCGCGCAGCGGGCGCCGCGTCAGTTCCTCGATGTCGTCGACGACGGCGCTGCGGCCGTGGATGCGCTGCAGCAGCCACGACAGCGCCATGCCGAGGCCGTAGGCGACCGCCACGGCGCCGACCACCCAGGCGACGTTGATGGCGACGTGGGTTACCGGTTCGAGCTGGATCGCTTGGGGCATGAAGAAGTCTGCTCCTGGATCGGGGGTGGGCATGGTCCGCAGATAGACGTTCCCGTTGTGCGCGAACAAGAAAACGTCGGGCGGAGGTGTTTCGCGATCGAGACCGGGGTCACACCGGTCGCGGCCTCTGGCCTGGTCGAACGGGCCAGATAGACTAGCACGGCAGCGCCGGCCGGCTTCGAGCGCGCGCGGCCGTACCCGACACGAAACCAGAGGTTGTGACTTGCCCGACGAACGCAGCGAATCCGACAGCCTGGAACCGCATTTCGAGGACGTACAAGCCCATTACGACCTCTCCGACGAGTTCTACCGGCTGTTCCTGGACCCGACGCAGACCTACAGCTGTGCCTATTTCGAGCGCGACGACATGACGCTGGAGGAGGCGCAGCTCGCCAAGGTCGACCTCTCACTGGGCAAGCTGGGGCTGCAGCCGGGGATGACCCTCCTCGACGTCGGTTGCGGGTGGGGCACCACGATGGTCCGCGCGCTCGAGCGCCACGACGTCAACGTGATCGGCCTGACGCTGAGCCGGAACCAGCAGGCCCATGTGCAGCAACGCCTCGACCAGCATCCGTCCGCACGCGACAAGCGGGTGCTCCTGCAAGGCTGGGAGCAGTTCGGCGACAAGGTGGACCGGATCGTGTCGATCGGGGCCTTCGAGCACTTCGGGCGCGACCGCTACACCGACTTCTTCAAGATGGCCTACGAGGCGCTTCCCGCTGACGGCGTGATGCTGCTGCACACCATCATCAAGCCCAGCGACGAGGAGTTCGCCGAGCGCGGCCTGCCCATCACCATGACCAAGATCCGGTTCATGAAATTCATCATGGACGAGATCTTTCCGGGCGGAGACCTGCCCAATGCCAAGGCCGTCGTGGACCACGCGCAGGCCGCCGGTTTCGCCGTCACGCGGATCCAGCAGCTGCGCCTGCACTACGCGCGCACCCTGGACACCTGGGCGGTCGCGCTCGAGTCGCACCGCGACGAGGCCGTCGCGATCCAGTCCCAGGAGGTCTACGACCGGTACATGAAGTACCTGACCGGTTGCGCCGACCTGTTCCGCGAGGGCTACACCGACGTCGCGCAGTTCACACTCGCCAAGGGCTGACCGACGGGGACGGCTACCGTCTGGTGCGCTCACGGTGGTTGCAGCCGGGCCAGCAGCAGGGCCGGCGCTTGTCCTCCTCCAGCTCCTCGCCGGTGCGGCGGATGCGGCGCTGCCGGGTCTTCTCCTGCTTGGCGTCCTCGACCCAGCAGATGAACTCGTTGCGCGCCAGCGGGGTGATGTCCTGCCACGCCGCGAGTGCCGTCGGGTTGGCCACGAGCGAGTCGCGCAGGTCCGCGGGGAGTTCGTGGACCACCCCGCCGAGCACCCGCTGGTCGCTCACCGGCTCAGGGTATCGCGGGCGGCGCGGATGACGGCGCGGCGGATCGCCTCGTAACCGGTGCAGCGGCACAGGTTGGAGGTGAGCAGCTCCCGCAGCCGCTCGGGATCCTCGGCGACGCCCGGATCGGCTTCCAGCGCGCCCGCGGCCAGCATCAGGAAGCCCGGCGTGCAGAAGCCGCACTGCAAAGCGTGTTCGGCCGTGAACGCCGCCTGCAGCGGGTGCTCGGAACCGTCCGCCGCGGCCAGCCCCTCCACGGTGCGGACCTGCCGGCCGTCGCACTGCACGGCGAACATCAGGCACGAGCGCACCGCGTCGCCGTCCACCAGCACCGTGCACGCTCCGCAGACGCCGTGCTCGCAGCCGAGGTGGGTTCCGGTCAACCCGCACTCCTCGCGCAGCGCGTCGGCCAGCGTGCGGCGCGGCGGCACCTCGATGTCGTAACCGGCCCCGTTGACCCGCAACGCTATTCGCATCCCGTCAGTCTCCGTCCCGGGCCTGGGTGAGCGCGCGCCGGGTGAGCACGGCCACCGCGTGGCGCTGGTAGGCGATGTCGGCGTGGGGCTGCGGGCGCGGGTCGGCGTCGTGCGCGGCGGCGGCCGCCGCCGCGCCGGCGATGGCGTCGTCGTCGAACGGCCGGCCGATCAGCGCCGCCTCGGCCGACGCCGCCCGCACCGGGCGATCGGCGGCGTTGACCAACCCCACCGAGGCGGACACGACACGGCCGTCGCCGACGGTGACCGCGGCCAGCACCGCGAGCTCGGCGAAGCCGGCGTGGGTCCGCCGGTGTTCGACGAAACCCACGCCGGTGCCGGGCGGCAGCAACGGCAGGCGCACCTCGGCGAGCAGTTCGTCGGGGCGTCGGGCGGTGCGGAACGGGCCGGTGAAGAACTCGCCGGCCCGCACGAGGCGACTGCCGCCGGGGCCGCGCAACTCGATCTCGGCGTCCAGCGCGGCGGCGACCGCGGGCCACTCGGCGGCCGGGTGGGCGTAGGCGAGGCTCCCCGCCATCGTGCCACGGGCGCGGATGGGCGGATGGGCGATGTGGTGGGCGACCCGCTGCAGCAGCGCGCCCAGCGGACCGGCTAACGGGGCGGACTCGAAGGCGCGGTGGCGCGCCAGCGGGCCGACCCGCAGGACCGACCCGTCCACGGCGATGGCGCCGAAGCCGGCTACGCCGTTGATGTCGACGAGCCGGCGCGGCCGCGCGCGGCGGAAGTTCATCTCCAGCACCAGGCTCTGCCCGCCCGCCAGCACGTGGGTGTTGCCGTCGGCGAGGGTGGCCACGGCGTCGTCGGGGCTCTGCGCGGCGACGTAGTCGAACGGCGCGGGCTTCATTGCGCGGCGCTCCAGCAGGTGTACGGGGTCAGGGGCATCTGCAGCGCCGACGGGTCGTCGAGGCCGAGCGCGTCGACGACGGCGTTGACGATCGCCGGGGGCACCCCGATGCAGCCGGACTCGCCGGCGCCCTTGGCGCCCAGCGGCGTGTTCGGGTTCGGGGTGCACGTTTCGGCGAAGGCCAGCGGCGGCAGCTCGGACACCGTGGGGATGAGGTAGTCGAGCAGGCTGCGGGCGGCGGGGGTGCCGTCGCGTTCGTAGCGGACGTCCTCGTAGAGCGCCTGGCCGAGGCCCTGCATGGTCGAGCCGTAGGCCTGCCCGTCGACGATCAGCGGGTTGACCACGACGCCGTAGTCGTCCACGGCGACGATCCGCAACACCGTGACGTCGCCCAGCTCCGGGTCCACCTCCACCACTGCGGCGTAGGCGCCGAAGGGGAAGGCCTCCGGCGCCGAGGTGGTCACTTCCGCCCGCAGCTGCGCGGCACCGGCCAGCTCGCCCAGCGGCATCCGCCGGTCCCCGGCGACCAACTCGCCGCCGTCGTAGCCGACGTCGTCGACTGGCACCGCCCACTTCTCGGCCGCCCGCCGCCGGGCGAGGTCGATGAGCTCACCGGCCGCCCGGTACAGCGCGGCGCCCCCGATCTGCATCGACCGGCTGGCGAACGAGCCGGTGCCCCGCGGGATCACGGCGGTGTCGCGCTCGACCAGCCGCACCCGGTCGACGTCGACGTCCAGCACGTCGGCGACAACCTGCGGGAACGACGTCGCGTGGCCCTGGCCGGTGGAACAGCAACCCGACAACGCCACGAAGGTGCCGTCGGGGCACGCCTCGACGGCACCGAATTCCTCGCCGATGCCCGAGCGTTCGACATAGGCGCACAGCCCGATGCCGAGGGGTGGCGCGGCGGTGTCGCGGCGGCGGGCCTGCTCGGCGCGCCACCGGTCGTAGCCCAGTTCCCGCAGGGCCACGTCCAGGGCGGCCGCGTAGTCGCCGCTGTCGTAGGTGAACCCGGTCGGGGTGGTATAGGGAAAGTCCTGCGGCGCAATGAAATTGCGCCGCCGCAGCTCCGCCGGGTCAATGCCCAGCCGCCGGGCCAGCAATTCGACGGTGCGCTCGATCGCCGCCGCGGCCTCCGGTCGCCCGGCGCCCCGGTAGGGGCTGGTCGGGGCGGTGTTGGTGACGACCGAGCGGGTCTTCACGTGCACCTGGGGGATCGAGTAGGCGCCGGTGGCGATCATCGCCGAGATCACCGGCACGAACGCGCCGGTGTGCGGATAGGCGCCCACGTCGGCGTCGATGTGCAGCTCGTAGGCCAGGATGCGGCCGTCGGCGTCGGCGGCCATGCGGGCCCACTGGTTCTGGCCGCGTCCGTGCGGGGGGCCGGCCAGGGCCTCGGCGCGATCCTCCGTCCACCGCACCGGCCGGCCCAGCTGGAGCGCCGCCGCCGCCACCGCGAGGTATTCGGGCCAGGTCTGGCTCTTCCCGCCGAAGGCGCCGCCCACGTCGGGCACGATGACGCGGACCTGTTCGGTCCGCAGCCCGAACGCGCCGGCCAGGTCGCCGCGCAGCCGGTGCGGCGCCTGGTGCGACGCCCAGACGGTCAGTCCGCCGTCGGGGCGGGGACTGACCAGGATCGCCCTGGCCTCCAGATAGGTGTGGGCGAGCAATTGCTGGCGGTAGCGGGCCTCGACCACCACGGCCGCGGCGCGCCACACCGGGTCGCCGATCGGCTCGCCGAAATCCCGCTGCAGCGCCACGTTGTCGGAGCCGGGGAACAGCCGCACGGCGCTCGCGGCGGCCTCGGTCGGGTCGAGGACGACCGGCAGCGGCGCGATGTCGATCCGTGCGGCGTCGCGGGCGTCCTCGGCCAGGTAGCGGTCGGCGGCGACGACGATCGCCAGCGGCTCCCCGACGTAGCGCACGCGCCCGGTGGCCAGGGCCGGCCAGGGGCGCCCGCGCACGGACTCCCGATCCAGCATCGGCGGGGTGTCGGGCAGGGCCGGCAGGTCGGCGTGCGACCAGGCGCCGGCCACCTCCGGCAGCCGCCGGGCCGGCGCCAGGTCCACCGCGCGCAGCTCACCGTGGGCGACGTCGCTGCGCACGAACGCGGCCTCCAGGCAGCCGGGCACGCGCAGGTCCCCGACGTAGGCGCCGGCCCCGCGCACCAGGGGCGGATCCTCGCGGCGCTGCAGGCGGGCGCCGATCAGCCGGGCCATCGGCCGTCGGCTCACAGCCCGAGCAGGCGCTCGGCGTTGCGGTGGGCGATCTTCTCCTTGTCGGCGGGGCTGATCGGCATCTGGTCGAGAAACCGCCGGCACGCGGTCATGTTGCCGTAGGGATAGTCGGCGGTGAACACGATGCGGTCGATGCCGATGGCGTCGACCATGGCCCGATAGGCGGTGAAGGACAGGCTCCACGTCGGGTCCATCGCGCCGGGATCCTGGCTGTAGAAGTCGCCGGCGAGGATGCCGCCGTAGAAGTTCTCCCGAAGGTAGTCCTTGACGGTGCGCTCGAGGCCGGTCGCTTCGCGCGGGAACGAGTAGTCGGCGCGCCAGCCCATCCAGGTCAGCGCCTCGAAATGGTGTCCGACGATGACCTGCAGCGTCGGGAACCGGTCGAACACCCCGCCCAGGATCAGGCGCAGGCAGTGGATCCCGGTGTCGATGTGCCAGCCGACGCCGGCGGCCGCCAACCGCGCCGATATCTTCGGGTCGAAGCCGCCGTAGCACGCGTCGATCACCGGCTGCGGCGGGATGGTTGGATGCAAATAGATTGGCACGCCCAGACTTTCGGCGGCCTCGAAGACCGGCCAGAAGAAGCGGTCGTCGAGATAGCGGCCGTTGACGTGACCGTTGACCAACGCCCCGACGAAGCCGCCCTCGCGGACAGTGCGTTCGAGTTCGGCCGCGGCCGCTTCCGGGGCGAGCATCGGCAGCGTGGCGAAGCCACGGAACCGGTCGGGGTACTCGCCGACCGCGGCGGCCACGGCGTCATTGGCCTGCCTGGCCAGCTCGACCGCCACCGGCGGCTCGAGGGTCTCGGGTCCCGGGACGCTGTGCGAGAGGATCTGCATGTCGATGCCCGCGGCGTCCATGGCCGCGATCCGCCCCGCACCCAGGTCGTAGATGCCCGGTGGCCACTCGCCCTGGGTGCCGGTGCCCCCGTAACCGGCTGCCCCGAGCAGGTCGGTCGCCGACGTGCTGCCCCGCCTGCGATGTTCCTCCGACACGGCCGCAAGCTTGTAGTGCTCCTCGAAACCGATGACCTTCACGCCACCTCCTGGCTGTCGCGTTCACCCGCACTAGTCAACGCGAACGGGGACCTGTCATTCCGGAGGCGCCGCGGCCGATGGGTCTCAGTCGCCGAAGCCGCCGCCGGTGGTGGCGCCGGCCACCGAGACCGGTGCCTGGGGGTCGGGGGTGCCGTTGATGCGGCTGGCGGCGAAGGCGGCGCCCTTGTCGATCATGCTGACGTCGTCGATGTAGGTGTTGTGGGCGGCGAAGTTGAGCCCGTCGGAGCACACCGGGTCGTCCTGGACGCAGACCTTGATGGTCTTGGCCTGATACAGCGGGCCGATGGCCAGCGGCGGCTCGCCGAGGAAGTTCATGGCGCGCTCGTTGGGGGTGCCGAACAGCACGACCGAGGAGACGTGGTTGGCGATCTCGGGGCTCAGGGGTTTGGGCACGCTGGTGGGGTCGATGCCGTCGGGTACGGCGGGGGAGGTGACGAAGCCCATGATGGCCGCGCCCTGGGAGTAGCCGCTGAGCACCATCTTGGTGTTGGGGCATTGTTGGCATGGAGAGGACGTGTGCCCCAGCGTCTTTGACGCCCTCGACCCCGGTGTCCCATTGGTCGCTGGCGGGGTAGTTGACCGAGTAGACGTCGAAGGACTTGCCGGCCACGCGGGGGCGCAGGTTGTCGATGAAGGCCTGCACGGTCGGGCCGGGGCCGGGGTCTTCCCCGGTGCCGCGGGCGGCGACCACCTGGACGTCGGGGCAGCCGGCGGCGGCGGCGAACGGGACGGCGGCAGAGGTGAGGGCGGAGGCGCTGAGTCCGGAGGCGGCGACGACGGCCGGACCGAGAAAACGAGCGATGTGGCGTGCGATCATGACGGGATAATCCCCCCCACCCGCGGATGCCAAACCTGCGAGATCATGCGCGGCTCGTGACCGTCGTCGCACACCGGCACGCCCGGCGGCGACCGCGACGGAATCGGGCGTACGCTGTCGTTAGCTAAACAAACGAAATGCCGGTTGCCGTGTGTGGTGCTGCGCGCGCAGACCCGCGCGGTACCGGCGAAGAGGGGAGGTCGTGGTGGCCCGCACTGCCGGTGACACCTGGGACATCGTCACGAGCGTCGGCTTCACGGCGCTGGCCGTGTGTGCGGCGCGGGCGCTCGATGCCGCGCTGGACCCGCCGCTGGCGGACGACGCCTTCGCGGCCGGCTTCGTCGCCGCCGCCGGCGAGCCCAATCTCGCTGCGGCAGTGGCCGACACGGACCTGTCGAGCACGGCGGGAGTCAACGCCCAGTGGGTGGGTGTGCGCACCCGATTCTTCGACGACTTCTTCGCCGGCGCCGGGCGGGGCGGAACGCGCCAGGCGGTGATCCTGGCGGCGGGTCTGGACAGTCGCGCCTACCGGTTGTCGTGGCCGGCGGGGTGCACGGTCTTCGAGGTCGACCAGCCCCGGGTGCTCGAGTTCAAGCAGCAGGTGCTGGACGGGCGCGGCGCCGTCCCGGCGGCACCGCGCGTCCCCGTCGCCGTCGACCTGCGGGAGGACTGGGCGGGTGCGCTCACCGCGGCCGGCTTCGACCCCGGCCAACCGACGGCGTGGGCGTTGGAGGGCCTGCTGCCCTACCTGCCCGGGCCCGCCCAGGACGCGCTGTTCGAAAAGTTGCACGAACTGTCGGCCGCGGGCAGTCACGTCGCGGCCGAACTGGGCCCACGGCCCGGGGAGCTGGCCGAGTTCGCCGCGAGCATGCCGCCCAGCGACGACGGCACCCAGCCGCCGGTCGCCGACCTCTGGTACGACGATCCGCGCCGGGACACCAAAAGCTGGCTCGCCGAACGGGATTGGGAGGTCACCGGCGTCGACCTGGTGGACAAGGCCGCCAACGAGTACGGACGGCCGTTCCAGGGTCTGCCACCGGTCTTCGAGCGCCTCCTCGGCAGCAAGTTCTTCACCGCCACCCGCATCCGTTGAGCAACCACCGGCCGCGTTCGCTCGATAGGGTGCGCTATGGCCACCGTCGTCGCGTTCCACGCGCATCCCGACGATGAGGTGCTGCTGACCGGCGGAACGCTCGCCCGCGCGGCGGCCGAGGGCCACCGGGTTGTCGTCGTCGTCGCCACGGACGGATCCGTGGGCGGGCCCGGCGACCGGCCGGCCGTGGATCGCATGGTGGAGTTGCGTGCGAGCGCGGGGGTGCTCGGTGTGCATCGGGTGGCGCACCTCGGCTATGCCGACAGCGGTTACGGGCCGGTCCTGTTCCCCGATCCGCCCGGCCGCATCCGGTTCGCGCGGGCCGACGCCGACGAGGCCGCGCGGCGGCTGGCCGACGTCCTGCGGGAAGAGCACGCGGACCTGCTCATCAGCTACGAGGCCAACGGCGGGTACGGCCACCGCGACCACGTCAAGGTGCACGAGGTCGGTGAGCGTGCCGCCCGGTTGGCGGCCACGCCGCGGATCGTGTACGCGACGATGCCGCGTGAACTGCTCATGCGCGGGCTCCGGATCGCCCAGCGCCTGCGCCTGCCCTACTTCTACGACGCAGCAATCGTTCCCTCCGCGTACAGCCCGCGGTCCTCGATCACCCACCGGATCGACGTGCGACCGTTCGTGGCGCAGAAGAAGCGGGCGATCGCGCAGCACCGGTCCCAGCTGCCCGGGCCGGCGCGACCGCTGTTGGCGCTGCTGCCGTCGGCGGCGTACGGGTTGGTCGCGGGGCGCGAATGGTTCGTCGATCCCGCGGTGCGGGACACGACCGCGGTGCGCGACGACATCTTCGCCACCTGAGGGCCCGTCCCCGCCCGGCGCTCACTCGCCCTTCAGGCTGCCGATGCCGAGCGAATAGTCACTGCGCCGTGGCCGCGCGTTCGCGACGTCTTCGACGTAGCCTTCGGGGTCGCGGTCGACGACCGGCACCCCCTCGGTGGTGGGATGCTCGGCCACGAACTCGCTGTACTGCCGGCCGAGTGCCTCGCGAAGGCCGATCGGGGCATGGCGCCGGAAATCGGAGAGCCCTTCTCGCTCCTCTTCGCCCATGTGCTCGTCGTTGGCCTGGCGCGCGCGGCCGACCGCGTCCCACCACTCCGCGGAGCCGGCCTCCGCCGAGTCGGCGGCGCGCACCGCGTCGCGGATGTCGTTGTGATCGCCGATGGCGTCGAGCGTCTCGCCCTCGGGGTCGTCGGCGCCGCGCCGCAGGAGCTGCGGGTAGAAGATCTTCTCCTCGATGTAGGCGTGCACGTCGAGTTGGTCGGCGAGCGGCCGCCAGACCCGCTCGAGCGCGGCACCGTCGACCTCCGGCTGCGCCTGCAGCAGGTCCAGCTCGGCGAACTGCTCGCGAAACCGTTGATGGTCGGCGAGGATCAACATGGTGATGTCGGCCATTCCCACCCCCGGTATTGCGGTTCACTCAGGCTTTCCGCCATCGTGTCCCATGCCGGCGCGGGCCGTCAACCCGGCCGGTACCGGCGCGAACCAATCGCCTCCCGGTCCCGCAGGCGCAATGCGGCACGCGAAGCGAAAGACGACTGGCCGGACCGGACGGCTATCTGTCCCCGGCGGACGCGGTCCTCGTCCTCGACCTGGGCTGGCTGACGGTGGGCACCGCCGACGTCGCCGACCACGTCATTCGCACGTGGGCGATCAAACTGCTGACCAGCCCGCCCCGGGCTGGTGATCCGGTACGCCAACGGTGCTGCGGCACAAGGCATCACCGACATCGCCGAACTGCATCGCCGCCCGGTCCCCGGCGAGACGTCGCCGATCGCGGCCTGGGATGCAGCCTCCCGCGCGGCCCGCGACGTGAGTGCGCCGATGTCGGCAAGCGCCGAAAGGTACGCCGTCCGGGCCGCTTACCAGTCGACGTCGCTCGTCGACACCGAGGACACGGACACCCTGGACGCCGTCGCCGGCAATGCACTGCGCGCCGGCTGGCCGGGTTGAACGTCGTCGACAGCGGGCCGGCGCCGGCCGTCGTCCCGGGAAAGGTGACCGCGGCATGAGCCAGCCGCCCGTGGCGTGCGCCGGCTGAGTGTGACCGGGCCTCGAGCTCACACCTGCGCCGGCTCCGGGGTTTTGGCGTGGGCCTTGCCGCGGCCGACGTAGGACTCGGCGCGCATCCGCTGCACCATGTGCGGATGATGCAGTTCGAACGCGGGCCGCTCGGAACGGATCCGGGGCAGCTCGGTGAAGTTGTGCCGCGGCGGCGGGCAACTCGTGGCCCACTCCAGCGAGTTGCCGTAGCCCCACGGGTCGTCGACCGTCACCGGTTCGCCGTAGCGCGAGCTCCTGAACACGTTCCACACGAACGGCAGCATCGACACCCCCAGTATGAAGGCTCCGGTCGTCGACACGAAGTTGAGCGTCTGCCAGCCGTCGGTGGGCAGGTAGTCGGCGTAGCGGCGGGGCATCCCCGAATTGCCGAGCCAGTGCTGCACAAGGAAGGTGGTGTGGAAGCCGATCAGGGTCAGCCAGAAGTGCAGCTTGCCCAGCCGTTCGTCGAGCAGTCGCCCCGTCATCTTGGGGAACCAGAAATAGATGCCGGCGTAGGTGGCGAACACGATGGTGCCGAACAGCGTGTAGTGGAAGTGCGCGACCACGAAATAGGTGTCACTGACATGGAAGTCCAGCGGCGGGCTGGCCAGCATCACGCCGGTCAGGCCGCCGAGCAGGAACGTGGCCAGGAAGCCGACCGAGAACAGCATCGGCGTCTCGAACGTCAACTGCCCCCGCCACATCGTACCGATCCAGTTGAAGAACTTGATCCCGGTCGGCACCGCGATCAGGAAGGTCATGAACGAGAAGAACGGCAGCAGCACCGCCCCGGTGGCGAACATGTGGTGGGCCCACACCGCCACCGACAGCGCGGCGATCGACAGCGTCGCGTAAACCAGTGTCGTGTAGCCGAATATCGGCTTCCGGGAGAACACCGGGATGATCTCGGACGCGATGCCGAAGAACGGCAGCGCGATGACGTACACCTCCG
Source organism: Mycobacterium sp. HUMS_12744610 (assembly GCF_041206865.1). Classification (NCBI taxonomy): domain Bacteria; kingdom Bacillati; phylum Actinomycetota; class Actinomycetes; order Mycobacteriales; family Mycobacteriaceae; genus Mycobacterium; species Mycobacterium servetii. The sequence continues at coordinate 5,951,329 of NZ_JBGEDP010000001.1, read as the reverse complement.
GATGCCCGAAGAACCAGAACAGATGCTGGTAGAGGATCACCCCGCCGTTGGCGGGGTCGTAGACGTGCGCGCCGAGGTGGCGGTCGGCGGCCAGCCCGAACAGCGCGGCCGTCAGCAGCGGAAAGACCACCAGCACAAGGATGCTGGTGATCAGGATGTTCCAGGTGAAGATCGGCAACCGGAACATGGTCATCCCCGGCGCGCGCATGCACACCACGGTGGTGATCATGTTGACCGCGCCCAGGATGGTGCCCAGGCCGCCGACGCCGATGCCCAGGATCCACAGGTCCGCTCCCGCGCCGGCACTGTGCGCCGCCTGGGACAGCGGGGTGTAGGCCGTCCAGCCGAAATCGGCCGCACCGCCGGGAACGATGAACCCGCCCAGCGCGATCAGCGCGCCGAACAAGAACAGCCAGAACGACAATGCGTTCAGCCGCGGGAACGCGACGTCGGGCGCACCGATCTGCAGGGGCAACACCAGGTTGGCGAACCCGAACACGATCGGGGTCGCATAGAACAGCAGCATCGCGGTGCCGTGCATGGTGAACAGCTGGTTGTACTGCTCGTTGGACAGGAACTGCAGCCCGGGCGCCGCCAGCTCGAGGCGCATCAGCAACGCCATCAGGCCGCCGATGAAGAAGAACACGAAGCAGGCGACCATGTACATGATGCCGATCATCTTGTGGTCGGTGGTGCTGATGATCTTGTAGATGAGGCTGCCCTTGGGGCCGAGCCGAGGTGGGAAGGGCCGACGGGCTTCGAGTCCGGCGACGGGCGGTGCTTCCGCGGTCATCGAGTTACCTCCACAGGATTCAGCAACGGTCGCAGCATTCGATAAGGCGCCTAAGTATTCCGAGCCGTGAACGCTCGTCCCTAGGGCCAAACGTCCCTAAGTCAGCCCGTTTTGGGTGCTCCGCGCGCGCGGGAAGGAAAGGCTCACCATGCTCGCAAGCCGGGCTGCGCGCCGGGTAGGGCTATCGTGTGACGGTGCGGCGTGGACCGGGGCGACGGGCCGGCGGGTTGCTCGTCGTGCTGCTAATCACCGCGCTCGCCTCGGGTCCGGCCACTTCATCGCCGGCGCCGCGCGGTGCCGCTGACCTGCCTGGACACCGCGCTGGCGGGCTACGCTAACTCCGGTGCCGGGTGGACGGGCGGGGATTCAACATGGTCGGCGCCGCTTCCCGACGGGCGGGAGCTGTTCGCTTTCTCGGACACGTTCCTCGGCCCCGTCACCGCGCGGGGCCGCCCGCCCGACGCGGCCTTCGTGCACAACTCGTTCGTCGTGCGTGACGCCGCGGGACGCTTCTCCACCATCGTCGGCGGGACCGCCGCCCGACCCGCGGCGCTGATCGCGCCGACCGATCCCACCCACTGGTTCTGGCTGGGAGCCGCGACGTATCTCGATGGGGCGCTGCAGGTTCCGGTCACCGAGTGGCGGCCGAGCGGGCCCGGTCCGTTCGGCTTCGCCTTCGTGGGATCGGCGTTGGCCCGGTTCGGCATTCGCGATCTGCGGGTTCCGGTGGTGACGCCGTTGCCGCGATCGCGGGGAATCCAGTGGGGTCAGTGGGTGCAGCCGGCCGGCGCCTGGACCTACGTGTACGGTGCCGAGACCGACGGCGAGCACAGGTATCTGCACGTGGCCCGCGTCGCGGGAGGCGATCTGCGCCGGCCTTTCTCCTATTGGACCGGCCGGGGCTGGTCGACGGCGGAGTCGGATTCCTCGCGGGTCACCGACGGCGTCGGCGGTGAGTTCTCGGTGCACAGGCTGCGCCCCGGCGCGTACCTGCTCACCACGATGCAGGGCGGCAAGGGATTCAGCGACCGGATCGTCGGCCGGTTCGGCCCCGCCCCGACGGGGCCGTTCGGGCCCTCGACCACGCTGTATGTGACACCCGAGAGCGGCCGCTCGGGTACCTACCACGACGCCGACGTCTACACCTACAACGCCCACGCTCACCCCGAGTACTCGACGCCCACCGCTGTCGTGGTGTCCTACAACGTCAACAGTGTCGACACCTCGCCCGGGGGCGACCTGTACCGCCGGGTGGGCATCTACCGCCCGCGGTTCGTCGTGGTTTCGTTGGGCCGGGACGGAGCCGGGCACACGTCTGCGGGCGCGGCGCGCCGTCCGTGCCCCTAGCGAGAACCGCCGCGCGACAAGGTAATCCGCTAGAGCGCGGTTGCCGCCCCGCCGGCCGCGGCGGTGAGGGTGGCGACCAGGGTGTCTTCGTCGGTGTCGATGTCGCCGTGCAGCCAGGCGACGATGAGGTCGGTGGTGCCGGCGACCAGCGCGCGCGTCGCCAACCTCCGGTCGACGGACGGCTTCGGGCGTCCGGTGAACGCGATGGCGTCGGCTACCATGCGGTCGGTGAAGTCACGCACCGCACGCCGTTGATGTTCCCGCAGCCGCGGAAAGCCCGGGCACTCCATGTACAGCCGCGCGTCGGCGCGGTCGGACGCCAGCGCGCGCACCACGGCGCGCAGTGTGCCCTCGACGCGATCCGCGAGCGGGGCGGTGGTCAGGACCTCGTCCATCCGGGCCACCAACCGGCGGAACAGATCCTCGGCGCAGGCGTCGAGCAGGTCGTCCTTGGAGGCGAATTCGGTATAGAAGTACCGCTTGCTCAAATTCGCGTGCTGGCAGACCAGATCGACGGTCAGGGGGGCCACGCCGCACTCGGCGACGAGCATCCGGGCGGCCTCGACCAGGCGTTCGCGGCGTTCCTGCGCCCGCTGTTCGGGGGTGAGTCCGCCGTAGTTACGGCCCGCGCCAGTCATGATGACATCTTGACGCACGCGCGCGAGAGGCCATAATTCAGGAACGAATCCGTTCTAGATCCCGTCAGACGGCGGACCCTACCCGAGGAGCACCTATGAGCACCCGCATCATGGACGACGCGGCGCGGCTGCTGACCGACCCCGAGGCCTACACCGACGAGAAGCGGCTGCACGAGGCGCTGGCCCACCTGCGCGCCCACGCCCCGGTGTCCTGGGTCGACGTCGAGGGTTACAAACCGTTCTGGGCGGTCACCAAGCACGCCGACATCATGGACATCGAGCGGCAGAACGACCTGTTCACCAACGACCCGCGCCCGCTGCTGATGAACACCGAACTCGACGAGAAGCTGCGCGCGGACCGGGAGGCCGGCATCGGCCTGCGCACGCTGATCCACATGGACGACCCGCATCACCGGGACATCCGCAAGGTCGGGGCGGACTGGTTCCGCCCGAAGGCCATGCGGGCATTGAAGGCCCGCTGCGACGAGCTGGCCAAGATCTATGTCGACCGGATGCTGGAGAAGGGTCCGGAGCTCGAGTTCGCGCAGGAGATCGCGGTCAACTACCCGCTGTACGTGATCCTGTCGCTGCTGGGCCTGCCGGAATCGGACTTCCCCCGCATGCTCAAACTCACCCAGGAGATGTTCGGTGGCGAGGATACCGAGTTCCAGCGCGGTGCCAATCCCGAGGACATGCTGGCGGTGCTGCTCGACTTCTTCAACTACTTCGCGGCGCTGACCGCGTCGCGTCGCGAGCAGCCTACCGAGGATCTGGCCTCGGCGATCGCCAACGCCAAGATCCACGGGGAACCGTTGTCCGACATGGACACCGCGTCGTACTACGTGATCGTGGCCAGCGCCGGTCACGACACCACCAGCGCCGGCATCGCCGGCGGACTGCTGGCTCTGCTGGAGCATCCCGGAGAGCTGGCGCGGGTGCAGAACGACATGAGCCTGATGGGCACCGCGGTCGAGGAGATGATCCGCTGGGTAGTGCCGGTCAAGGAGTTCATGCGCACCGCCCAGGCCGACGCCGAGGTGCGCGGCATACCGATCGCCAAGGGCGAATCCGTGCTGCTGTCCTATGTTTCGGCCAACCGCGACGAGGACGTGTTTGCCGACCCGTTCCGGTTCGACGTCGGCCGGGATCCCAACAAGCACCTGTCGTTCGGCTACGGCGTGCACTTCTGCCTGGGGGCGGCGCTGGCCCGTATGGAGATGAACAGCTTCTTCTCCGAACTGCTTCCGCGGCTCAAGAGCATCGAGCTGGCCGGCGCGCCCGAGCTCGTCGCCGCGACCTTCGTCGGCGGTGTCAAGCGCCTGCCGATCCGCTACTCACTGAGGTGAGCTCGCCCGGCGGCCCGTCGCCCAGCGCCGCAGCCCTCGGGCGCCGACAGGCAGGCGGCGCCGTCGGCAAGCGTCGTCGCGCCGTCGTCGTCGACCGACCGCACCTCGTTGCGGACGATGGTGACTCGCTCCGCCAGGGCCGACAGCGCGCCGTGGCTGCGCAGGCATCCGCCGATCGGGTCGAACAGGCATGTCTCCCAAGGGGTCCGGAGGAACGGGATGCGAGCCGTGATCTCACGCCGGTCCAGCTAGAAGAAGAACCCGGCGTAGGGGGCGTCGGGCACCTCGAACAGCCGGTCGGCCGCGGCGACCGCCTCGGGGTCGTCAGCGCGGGCCAGCCCCGCCACGGCCAGGCTGCGCCACGTCGCACCGCCGAGCAGGACGGCGGCCAACCCCTCGATCCCCACGTGCAACCGGGCCCGCCGGTCAGTGCGCTCGGCGCCCGCGGCGCTGACAGCGAAGTGGGCCGAATTGTGCGGTAGGAAAAGGTCGTTGACGGCGACGGTGATCTCACCGTCGCAGGAGTATCGGCGCGCCGAGAGCGCCTTGCCGGAGTCGACCACGCGCAACCACGTTTCGTCATGCACCGCGGTTACCCGCATCGCGCGCCGGTCAACAAGCAACCACGGCAGCGGATCGTCGATCGGCAGCGACCAGAACACCACGCGGTCGATCAGGTCGAGTCCCAGCAGGAAGCGCAACAGTCCCAGGTAGGCGTCCTCGGTGGGGGCGAAGAAGTCCTCGACCACGATCGTGCGCTGGTCGCTGACGAACCACCGTTCGGTGTCGACGGGGCGGTAGCGGACGAACCCCATTTCCTGCCCCGGCTCGCCGTGGACCGCCACATACCAAGGGGCCGAGGAGGATTCGGTGCGCAACCGCACGCTTCGCCACCACACGGCCGGGCGGTCGACGGTCCCGGGGCGGGACGGCCGGTTCGCGGCGCAGATCCGCGGCAGGGCGTCCCAGGCCCCGGCGCCGTCGAGCAGCCGCACCGGACCGCCGCGCCCGACGTCGGGGCGCAACGCGGCCCGCGCGGTCGCCACCTCCACGCTCTGCGACGAGCTCGCCACGCCGTAGCCGAACCGTTCGTAGATCGTGGCCTCGGACGCGCGCAACGTGGCCACGACCTCGCCCCGTGCGGCGACGTCGCGCAGCTGATGACCGACCAGGTCGGTGGCGATGCCCTTGCGGGTGAACGACGGCAGCACCCCGATGTGCGTCACGGCGGCATGGCCCACGACCGCACCGCCGGGCAGCGTCAGGCGGCTCGTCGCGGCGTCGGCGGTGCCGACCAGTTCCCCGTTGACGAACGCCCCGATGGTGCGGCCGGGCTCCAGCAGTTCGGTGATCCGGCCGGGCGGCAGGTCGGGCAGCGGCGGCAGGCCCACCATCGAGGCCCGGAACACGTTGGCCGCGGCGATCAGGTCGGCTTCGTCGTCGAGTACACGGATGTCGGTGGTCACCCGGCCATCATGTCTGGTGCCCGGCGCCGCCACCATGGCTAGCGGATGGACAGCCCCGTCAGCGCCCGCGAGATGACCAGGCGCTGGATCTCGCTGGTGCCCTCGAAGATGGTGAAGATCTTCGCGTCGCGATGCATCCGCTCCACGGGGTAGTCGCGGGTGTAGCCGTTGCCGCCCAGGATCTGGATCGCCTCGTCGGTCACGTAGACCGCCGTCTCGCTGGCCACCAGCTTGGCCATCGAGCCCTCCGCGGCGTCGAAGTCCAGGTTGTTGCGGGCCATCCAGCCGGCCCGCCACACCAGCAGCCGGGCCGCGTCGATCCGGCTCTTCATGTCGGCCAGCTTGAACGCCACCGCTTGGAACTCACCGATCTTGCGGCCGAATTGCTCGCGCTGGCAGGCATAGTCGAGGGCGTATTCGTAGGCGGCCCGGGCCACGCCGACGGCCATCGCGCCGACGGTGGGACGGGTGCGCTCGAATGTCTTCATCGCCGCCTGCCCGCGCGCGGAGGAGCCGGATTTGACCCGCGCGATCCGAGCCTCGAATTTCTCCCGGCCGCCCAGGATCGCGTCCTCGGGCAGGCGGACGTCATCGAGCACCACCTCGGCGGTGTGCGAGGCGCGGATCCCGTGCTTCTTGAATTTCTGGCCCTGCGCAAGGCCTTTGGTGTCCGGCCCGATGACGAAGGTCGCCTGGCCGCGGGTGCCGAGTTCGGGGTAGACCGACGCCACGACGATGTGGACGTTGGCGATGCCGCCGTTGGTCGCCCAGGTCTTGGTGCCGTTGAGGATCCACTCGCGCGAGGCCTCGTCGTAGCGGGCGCGGGTGCGGATGCCGCCGACGTCGGAACCCGCGTCGGGCTCCGAGGAGCAGAACGCGCCGAGCTTGGGCTCGTCGGGCGTGCCGAACATCTCGGGCAGCCAGCGGCCGAGCTGTTCGGGGGTGCCGTTGCCCGCCAGCGCCGCCGCGGCCAGCCCGGTGCCCAGAATGGACAGCGCGATGCCGGCGTCGCCCCAGAACATCTCCTCGAACACGGTCAGCATGCCCAGCCCGCTGGGCTCGGCGGCCTGCTGGGCGAACAGGTCCGAGGAGTAGAGACCGACCTTGGCGGCCTCCTGGATCACCGGCCACGGCGTCTCCTCGCGTTCGTCCCATTCGGCCGCGGCGGGGCGGATCACGTCGGCCGCGAACTGGTGCACCCAGTCGCGCACCATGATCACGTCGTCGCTCAGTTGCAGTGAAAACGTCACGGTTCTACTCCTGAATCTCACGGTTTCGGTATTGGGTGAGGACGCTGACCGTCTGGCCGACCCACGCCTCGAAGTAACGCTGTTCGCCGACGTTGCCGGGCAGGCGACCGGTCAGCGCTTGCAGCGTCGCGGCGTAGGACAACGACCCGATCGCCACGGCCGCGGCCGCCTCGGGATCGGGGATGCGGGTGCGGCCGGACCGGTTGGAGGCGGCCAGTTCGTCGGCGAACCGCTGATAGGCGTTGTCGGTGATGACCTGCCAGGTCTTCTCGTCGAGGTCGCCGAGTTCGTCCGGTTCGCGCAGCATGACCTTGAGCAGGTCCTCGCTCTGGCGCAGGTTGTCCCAGATCAGCTGGCCGGCGGTGCGCACCGCGGCCTCCACGCTGCCCGGCTCCCCGGCGTCGTACTGCTCGCGCGCGGCGACGATCCGCTCGATGCGGTGCGCGACCGCGGCCTCGAGCAGCTCGCGCTTGGAGCCGAAGTGCTTGTAGAGGGCCCCCGACCCCGGCGCCAGGCCGGATGCCCGCTGGATGTCGGCCACCGACGTCGCCGCGTATCCCTTGGCGGCGAAGAGTTTCAGCGCCTCGGCCAGCAGTCGGTCGCGTCCGGAGATGGCCATGGTGAGAGAGTACTCACTCACCAGGCGGCGCCGCAAACGTGCGCCGTGAGACGCCCGTCACCGGGGGCCCGCTTGTCGGGGGCCGGCCGGCGCGGCCGTGCACCATAATCGACCCATGATTTCCGCCCAGCCGCAGCCCGACCCCCGGCCTGTCGTCTGATGGAGCACGGGTCTCGCATGCTCCGGCTGGTGCGGCTGCCGATGCGGGTGCTGTCGTTGCGCACCATCGTCATCATCGCCCAGCTCGGGGTGATCGGCTTCGCCGTCGCCCTGGCCGCATGGGTGTGGATCGGCGTCACCAACGACCAGTACAGCCAGCTCGACCGGCGGCTGGATTCGGTCAGCAGCCTCGGCGACATCAACACGCTGCTCAACAGCGGCCAGCTCACCAGCCCGGACCGGCCGATACCGGACGGCAACCTGGTCCGCACCGCGCGCATCGGCGGTGTGACCGTCTCGGTGCCCAGCGACATCGTGCTGCCCAAGCTGCCCAACGGTTATGCGAACACCACCATCAACGGCGTGCAGTACCGGGTCCGCACCTTCACCGCGGGCCCGGCCTCGATCGCGCTCGCGGCCCCACTGGCCGAGGCGCAGCACCGCATCAACGAACTACACCTGCGCGTGATGCTGATCTGCGCCAGCGTGATCGGCGGCACTGTACTCGTCGGCTGGGTTATCTCGCTGATCATGGTCAACCCGTTCCTGTTGCTCGCCCAGCAGGCGCGGGCCATCAACGCCCAGTCCAGTCCGGACGAGGTCCAGGTCCGCGGCGTGCGCGAGGCCGTGGAGATCGCCGAGGCCGTCGAGGGAATGCTGGCGCGCATCGGTAACGAGCAGCAGCGCACCAAGGCGGCGCTGGAATCGGCGCGCGACTTCGCCGCCGTCGCTTCGCACGAGCTGCGGACCCCGTTGACCGCCATGCGCACCAACCTGGAGGTGCTGTCCACGCTGGAGTTGGCGCCCGAGCAGCGCCACGAGGTGATCAGCGACGTCATCCGCACCCAGAGCCGCATCGAGTCGACGCTGACGGCACTCGAACGGCTCGCGCAGGGGCAGCTCACCACCTCCGACGATTTCGTGCCGTTCGACATCACCGAACTGCTGGATCGCGCCGCCCACGACGCGCTGCGCGTCTACCCCGATGTCGACGTGTCGCTGTTGCCCTCGCCGACCGTGCTGATGGTAGGCCTGCCCACCGGCCTGCGCCTGGTGATCGACAACGCCATCGCCAACGCCGTCAAGCACGGCGGCGCCACCGAGATCCAGCTCAACGTCACCAGTTCCGTTGAGGGCGTGCAGATCACGATCGACGACAACGGCACCGGGGTTCCCGAACACGAACGCGCCACCGTCTTCGAGCGCTTCTCCCGCGGCTCCACGGCCTCGCGTTCGGGTTCCGGGCTGGGGCTCGCGCTGGTGGCGCAGCAGGCCGAATTGCACGGCGGGGAGGCCTCCTTGCACGCCAGCCCGCTGGGTGGGACGCGACTGCTGTTGAAACTGGCCGGCGACGGCCGCGGCCCGGCGTGACGCACGTAGCGGTCGGATTGCCTGGGCGTCAACGTGCCGGACCTGCCGGCCGCCAGGGGCTACTACGACGCGCTCCTGCCCCTCGTCGGGTTGGACCCGTTTCTCGTCGCTGACAACGAATTCGTCTACCGGCCGGTCGGCGACCAGCCCGGGGGAGTACGCGTCGCAGCGAAAGGGATTGCAGCATTTGGCCTTTATGGTGCGGCGCCAGCAGCGGTGCGCGCCGTCCACGACCATGTCATCGCGAACGGCGGCACCGGCATCGAACCACCCGGGCGTTACTACGCGATATTCTGGTAGGACCCGTTCGGGCTCAAGCTCGAACCGGTCTGCCACCACGACCGAGCCTGAGAAGCCCCGACGCGCGTCCGCGCCGAAGATTTGCATTCGATATGCACTCGGCTCGCCGGGTTGACCGGGCCCGCCCGCCCACCTACCTTCGAGCCTAGAAGCCAGGCTGGGCGGCGGCGCTTTGATGTGTAATAGCTTTGGGCTTCAACCGATTACGCGGACATGACCGGCTGCGACGTCCGGCGGGCACCGCAGCACTTGCCAGGACACCACGAGGGGGGATCGATGCAGCGCACCGAAACGCTCGACGACGCGGGCGTCGAGCCGGGGCCGTCGGCGCGTACCGAACGGCTACGTGCGGTGGTGCGCCACGACCTTCCGGCCTCGCTGGTCGTCTTCCTGGTGGCGCTGCCATTGTCGCTGGGGATCGCGATCGCCTCGGATGCGCCGGTGCTCGCCGGCCTGACCGCCGCGATCGTCGGGGGGATCCTGGCAGGATTTCTCGGTGGCTCGCCGTTACAGGTCAGCGGCCCCGCCGCGGGCCTGACCGTCGTCGTGGCCGACCTCGTCTCTCAATTCGGCTGGGGGATAACCTGTTTGATCACCGCGGCCGCCGGCGCTCTGCAGGTGCTGCTGGGGCTGAGCCGCGTCGCGCGGGCCGCGCTGGCGATCTCGCCCGTCGTGGTCCACGCCATGCTGGCGGGCATCGGCATCACCATCGCACTGCAGCAGATGCATGTGCTGCTCGGCGGCAAGTCCAAGAGCACGGCCTGGCAGAACGTCGTCGGTCTGCCCGGGCAGATAATCGACGCGCACCGGCCCGGCGTGATCCTCGGGGTCCTGGTGATTGCCCTCTTGATCGGCTGGCACTGGATGCCAGCGGGCCTGCGCCGCGTCCCGGGCCCGCTGGTCGCCATCGTCGCGGTGACGGTCCTGTCGGTCGTCTTCCCGTTCCAGGTGCCCCGGATCCGCCTGGAGGGATCGGTGCTGGACGCGATCCGGCTGCCCGAGCTGCCCGACGGCAACTGGGGAGCCGTCGCGATGGGCGTGCTCACCGTCACGCTCATCACCAGCGTCCAGAGCCTGCTGACCGCGGTGTCGATCGACCGGATGCACAACGGGCCCCGCACCGATTTCGACCGCGAGCTGATCGGCCTGGGCGTGGCCAACGTCGCGGCCGGTGCGATCGGCGCGCTGCCGGTCAGCGGTGTCATCGTCCGCAGCGCGGCCAACGTCAACGCCGGCGCGAAGACCCGCGCCTCGGCGATCATGCACGGTTTCTGGATCCTGCTGTTCACCGTTCCGTTCGCGGGGCTGGTCGAAGAGATTCCCACGGCCGCGCTGGCCGGGCTGCTCATCGTCGTCGGCGCCCAGTTGCTCAAGCCCGCCCACATCGAGACGGCACTGCGCAACGGGGACCTGGCGGTGTACATGGTGACCACCGTCGGCGTGGTCTTCCTCAATCTGCTGCACGGCGTCATGATCGGACTCGCGCTGGCCATCGTCCTGACCGGATGGCGGGTGATTCGGGCCCGGATCGAGGCCGTCCCGGTGGGCGACGAATGGCACATCGTCCTCGAGGGCGCGTGCACGTTCCTGGCGCTGCCGCGGCTGACCCGCGTGCTCGCCTCCGTGCCGCAACGGACCACGGTCACCGTAAGCGTGCTCACCGACTACCTCGATCATGCTGCGCAGCAGGCGATCAGCGACTGGCAGCATCAGCATCGCAGCACCGGCGGAACGGTGCACATCGATGGCGACACCGAGGCGGGCACGCCGGCGGCCGCGCGGTCGGAGGCCAACCGGCGCAGGGCCCGGCTGACGTTGGTCGCCCGCCAACTCCGCGAGCAGACGTAAAAGCCCCGACACGCCGGTGAATGGGGAGCTTTTGCGTCTGCTCGCGGGGTGCAGCTAGAGCGGTGCGCCCTGCTGGGCCAGGTTCAGCAGCAGGTAGGCGACGCAGAGCAGGAAGTGTAGGACCACGAGAATCAGTCCGGCGAGCAGCAACGAGCGGGAGCCGCGCCGCTTCAGCCGCTTGATCCTGGCGGCGCGCGTCGCCCGGTTCATCTCCAGCGCGATGAGCGCGAAATGGACGTCCGTCACCTCGTCGGCCGCCACGGGCAACCCGGCCGCGATCGCCCGAAGACGTCCCGGCGCGGTGCGCACGCCGACGCTCGCGAATTGCTGACACAGCCGCCGCGCCCGGACCCGGCTCAGTGCCTGATACCGCATCTGCAGTTGATGCGAGAGATGCTGGCGTTCATCGCCCCAGTGGTCGGACGGGGTCGTCACAGGCGGAAGTCTAATGTGTCACAGACCACTTTTCCGAGTGCCTGCGGCGATTACGTCGATGAAGTTTCGTCCGCCGTGTCGCCACGCATGCGTTCGGGCTCGGGCAGGTCGAGGTAGCGCTCGCGGTTGCGGTGCATGTTGATCGCGCGCCGCTCCTCACCGGAGAGAACCAGATGGGTCAAGCCCGGCTGATGCATGCCTCCGCTGTACGCCGGGGAGAACCCGAATGTCCTGCGTCAGAACCACACCCGGCTCAGCCGTCTCAGCCGTCACGCGAACATCCGCCGGTTTGGTGCGCGGCGCGCCCGGTGCCATCCGCGTCATCGGGAACATCACCAGCTCGCCCTTGTCGGGAGCGGGAGCGGGAGCGGGAGCGGGGTCGGCGTCGCGCGGCCGCGAGCACATGACGGTCAAGTGGTCCGCGTTGGTCGGCAACGTCGTGTTCGGGACCACGTTGTACTGGTGCAGCCGGGTGATCCGGTCGGTATCGGCCCAGCCCAGGTCCACCCCGCGCCCGGCGGCGAATGCCCAGGTTCGCGCCGCGATCACCTCCGCCACCGTCTGCCCGGCCTCGCGGTCCGGCAACGGCGTGCCCTCGGCCACGCCCATCAGCGCACCCTGGGTGTGGACGTAGGCGTCCCAGACCTCCTCGTCGCTCAAGGCGCCGTCGAAATGCGGGCTCTGCACGCCGTAGGGCTGGTCGGACGTGCCGGTGTGTCCCCAGATGCGTTGCGGCGCATGGATGTCGTCCACGCAGCGCAGTGACTCCGGGTGCAGCGTGGCGATGCGGTAGGTCTCGAGCCGTCGGCGACGGTCTTCCAGTTGGCGTCCACCTCGACGGTCAGCGTGGCGTAGCAGCGGAAGTCGCCCAGCCCGCACCAGGCGATATCGTCGGGGACCGCCTCCAGGTAGTCGGCCAGCGGCCCACGCACAGCGAGTTGCCGCGATGGCGGCAGGCGTTCTGGAAAGCGCGCAACCCGCCTCCAGATTCCGGGTCCCCGCGGACGATCAGCACTGAGTACGGCCCGCAGCGGTACTCGAAGTAGTCGCCCGGCTCGGCGAGGTGGTCGAGCGTGCAGGCGAGCTGCCACACCTTGGGCCACATGCGTTCGACCACGAGCGCGACGACCGCGGTGAGTAATAGCGCGAGGCCGGCACCAGCGTCGGGCACGGTGGCGGGGTGCCGATCGCATCATCGTCGCGGCTCACCGCCACCCCTCAGCGCGCCCCGCGTACCAGGCGGCCGGGACGGGCCCCGGTGTCGACGTCGTTGCGGCGGGTCACCGTGCCGCTGACGATGGTCGCGGCGTAGCCGCTGGCGCCCTGCAGGATCCGGTGCCCGCCGGCGGGCAGGTCGAACGCCATCGCCGCGGGGTGCAGGGTCAGCGCAGCCATGTCGATCACGTTGATGTCGGCCTTCTTGCCCGGCTCGATCGTGCCGCGGTCGGTGAGGCCGAACAGGTGCGCCGTGTCGCGGGACTGCTTGCGGATCACGTACTCCAGCGACAACTTCTCGCCGCGGCGGCGGTCCCGCGCCCAGTGCGTGAGCAGGAACGTGGGGTAGGAGGCGTCGCAGATCATCCCGCAGTGGGCGCCGCCGTCGGACAGCCCCAGCACCCCGGCGGGGTGCAGCAGCATCTCCCGGATGGCGTCGCAGTTGCCGTCGGCGTAGTTGAACAGCGGCAGCATCAGCATCGAGGTCGCCTCCGCCTCGAGCATGAGGTCATACAGCGTCGACAGGGGGTCCTCGCCGCGCGCCGCGGCGATGGCGGCGACGGTGCGGTCTGGGGTGGGCTCGTAGTCGGGCGGGTTGCCCAGCGCGTAGAGCCGGTGCAGCGAGTGCTGCACCAGCGCGAACATCCCGTCGAACAACTGGGTGGGGTCGACGGGCAGGTCGTCCTCGGACAGGATGGCCGCCTTCACGACGGGGTCGGCGAGGCGCTGCGCGAGTTCCGCGCGGCTGCACTCGGCCTTCAGCCGGCGGTAGGTGGGCCGGTGGCTGAAGCCGTGATGGCCCTGGAAGCCGATCATCATGCCGAACGGGCGCGCCGCGATCTGCGGGTAGAGCCGGGCGCCGGCCGCGTGGGCGTCCGCGGAGAGGTCCAGCATCTCGCGCCATAGCTTCGGGTCCGCGTCCACCTGGATCAGGGCGAACGACACCGGCCGGTCGATCTCGCCGCTCAGCCGGCGCATCCAGTCCAGCTCCTTCTTCGGGCCGATGATGTCCTCGCCCGCCGCCCCCTGCGGCGCCAGTTCGAACACCGCCTGCCCGCCGGCGGCCATGGCGCGGCCCAGGCCGAACAGCTCCTCCTCGGCGGCGAACGTGCCGGGCACGGGTTCGCCGTCCATCGCCCGGTGGCCCAGGGTGCGCGACGTCGAAAACCCAAGGGCGCCGGCCTCGATCGCCTCGGTGACCAGCCGCCCCATCGCTGCGATGTCATCCGGGGTGGCCGGCTCGTTGCGGGCGCCCCGCTCGCCCATCGCGTAGGCGCGGACGGCGCCGTGGGCGACCTGGGAACCCACGTCGATCGCGAAGCGCTGCTCACCGATGGCGTCGAGGTACTCCGGATAGCTCTCCCAGCCCCAGGTGATGCCCTCGGTCAGCGCGGTGCCGGGGATGTCCTCGACGCCCTCCATCAACTCGATCAGCCATTGCTCACGGCCCGGTCGGACCGGGGCGAAACCCACGCCGCAGTTGCCGGTGACCACGGTGGTGACGCCGTGACCGCTGGAGGGCTCCAGCGAGCTGTCCCAGCTCACCTGGCCGTCGTAGTGGGTGTGGATGTCGACGAAGCCCGGGGCCACCACGCGGCCCGTCGCGTCGATGGTCTCGGCCGCCTCGGCGGTTTGCAACCCGCCCGGCGCAGCGTCGTCGGCCCCGCGGCGCACGACGTCGACGATCTTGCCGTCCTTGATCCCGATGTCCGCGCGGTAGCGCTGCGCGCCCGTGCCGTCGACGACGGTGCCACCGATGATTTTCAGGTCGAACATGTGGGCTTCTCCTTGTCGTCGTGCGGCATTACGCGACGCGACGTAGCGTAACTGCAGACGATATTCCCGGAGCTGGGCCGAGTCAATGGATTGCGGGCCGCCGCGGGGCCCGGACCGGCCGCCTCGTGCCGACAAGCCAAGGGGCACAACGAGATCGCCGGGCACGGCGGAGGTTACAGCGACGCCCGCAGCGCGGCGACGGTCTCCAGGTCCTCCAGCGCCGCCACACCGCGGCGCAGGCCTTCCATCGCGATGTCGTCGGCCTGCATCCCGCCCATTCCGGCGGTGATCAGCGGGGCGACGTAGGCGTACAGGGCACCCTGGCGGTACCGCAGCCACAGCTCGTCGCGGTCGAGGCCGGGGCCGCCCGCTGCGGCCAGGCCGCGCCGGTAGTCGTCGAGCAGCTCGCGCTGAGCCGCGCGCCGGTCTTCCGGTGTCAGGCTGGTGATCAGCGTGTAGGCGAGTTCGCGGCCGGGGTGTCCGCGCCGCACCGCCTGCCAGTCCAGCAGCCCCGCCTTGCCGCCGTGAAAGTACATGTTGCCCGGGTGTGCGTCGCCGTGCATGACCGTGTGCGGCGGGGTGTCGATCAGCGCCGCCACGGCGCGGTAGTTGTCGGCGATGAACCGGCCCCGCTCGACGGGGATGTCGGTACGCCCGGCGAGGCGCTGCATCGAGGCGTGCATCAGTGACCCGGTCAACAGCGAGGTCACGTCGCCCGACGGGGTGTAGAGCCACCCCAGCGGGCCGCGCCCGTCGCGGGGCAGGCGGTTGTAGAAGGTGGCGTGCAGGTCGGCCAGCAGGTCGACGATCAGGGCGGCCTGGTCGGTGGAGATCGGGTGCAGCGTGTCGGGAAACTCGTACGACTCGGCGGGCAGGTCCTCCAAAACCAGCAGATACCGGCCCGTCCAGCCGTCGAAGGCGGCGCCGTAGCAGTAGGGCGCGCCGTTGACCTGCGGTGCGAGTTCGCGGTAGAAGCGCACCTCGGTGTGCCCCAGGCGGCCCAGTTCCCCCATCAGCCGGGTGGCGGCCGACTTTGCGCCGATCTTGACGAACACCGATTCGGGAACGTCCGTGCCGGTCAGCACCAGCCGGGCCCGCGACGACGTCCCCGCGTTGCTGCTCAGGATGCGCACCGACCTCACGGTGGCCCCCATGACCCTGGAGAGCACCGTGGCGTCGATGTCGTCGACCGTGCGGGGAAGGCTCGCCCAGCCGCTCACGATCGCGTCGGTGCCCACCCGGCTTAGCCCGCGAGCCAGGTGGGCGCCTAGCTCGACGACGGCGACCGCTTGTGCCACAGCAGTTGTCATGCGAGTCCATTCTGGTCGTCGAACAGCGTGGCGCGGCCACCGCCGCCCGGCTCCTGGGACAAAAATAGCTCAGCGTCTGGACATCAGACAATATGAAGTTATTGTCTGATTGGTGGGACCAGGGCGCGCACCACGAACTGCTCGACGAACCGGCGCTTGTCGGCCACGGGGCGATGCCGCCACGCCGGCGCCAGCAAGAACAGCGTCGTCGTGTGCAACCACTGGACGACCGCGCGGGGATCGAGGTCGTCATAGAGACGACCCGCCGCCTTCCACCGCTCCAGCAACGGTCCGTAATGGCGCAGCAGCAACTCCACGAGGGGTTCGGAGCCCTTCTCCAGGGCAGTGGACACCGCGGTGCTCTCGGCGGCGAACAGAGCCTCGTTCAGCGGATTGCCCGCCACCGACTCGACGCGGGACAGGACCATCTCGGGCAGCGACCGGACCGGATCCTCCATCTCGGGCAGCGAGCGGACCAGCTCGCCGAGCGCACCGTCGACGCGCATCAGCAGCATGCCCAGCAGGACGTCGTCGCGGCCGGGAAAGTAGCGGTAAACCGTCGAGCGCGAGACCCCCGCCTCGTCGGCCACCTCGCCCATCCGGAACTGGGTGTTGCCCCGGCGGACGATGCAGCGCCCCGCGGCGTCCAGGATGCGCCGGCGGGCCTCCTCGTCGTCGAGGATCGCGCGGTCGTCGCCCCACCACCGGCTCGGTTCCATGGCGCCGATGTTACGGGATGCGTTGCGCCACGCAAGATCCCAAATGCCGCTACGTGAAAGGCCAATGGTGGGAACGGCCGCGGCAGGTGAGTCGTGCTCGCACCGGCATGCCCCCGGCCCGGCGGGCGGGACTTGCGTTGGGCCACTGCAGAACCGGCGTCTCGACGGGGCGCCCGGCTTCTCCGGGATCGACGGCGGCATCACCTGCAGCGGCGCGCGCCGCGCCGGGCCCGCCGAAACCGCCGAGCCCGTCGAGGGCGGACCGCGCCGAACGCATCCGGCAGGTGCCGACGCCCGTACCATGACCGGGCTGTTCCCGGCGTCCACCGACCCGAATATGATCGGGTGAGGCTCAAGCTGCGCCGCGATCACAGGGGACCACGAGGGAGTGGAGAGTTCCATGCCGAACGAGAAGCAAGCGGACCGGATGACCTCGGGCAAGGGGTTCATCGCGGCGCTCGACCAAAGCGGTGGATCGACCCCGAAGGCACTGCGCCAGTACGGCATCTCCGACGACGCGTACTCCTCCGAGAAGGAGATGTTCGACCTCATCCACGAGATGCGGTCGCGGATCATCACCTCCCCCGCCTTCACCGGGGACCGGGTCCTGGCGGCGATCCTGTTCGAACAGACCATGGACCGCGACATCGAGGGCAGGCCGTCGACCACCTACCTGTGGGAGACCAAGGGCGTGGTGCCCATCCTCAAGATCGACAAGGGCCTGGCCGAGGCGTCCGACGGCGTCCAGCTGATGAAGCCGATGCCGGGTCTGGACGACTTGCTGGAGCGCGCCGTCAGCAAGGGCGTCTTCGGCACCAAGGAGCGCTCGGTGATCGGCGCCGCCAACCGCCACGGCATCGCCGCGGTGGTCGCCCAGCAGTTCGAGGTGGGCCACCAGGTGCTCGGCCACGGGCTGGTGCCGATCCTGGAACCCGAGGTCACGATCTCCATCCCGGACAAGGCGGAGGCCGAGGCGATCCTGCGCGACGAGATCACCAAGCAGCTCGACACCGTGCCCGACGGGCAGCGGGTGATGATCAAGCTCAGCCTGCCCAGCGAGGTCAACTACTACCGGCCCCTGATCGAACATCCGAAGGTGATGCGGGTGGTGGCCCTGTCCGGCGGCTACTCCCGCGAGGAGGCCAACGAGCTGCTCGCCAAGAACGCGGGGCTGATCGCCAGCTTCAGCCGCGCGCTGACCGAGGGGCTGTCTGCCGACCAGACCGACGAGCAGTTCAACGCCACGCTGGACAAGGCGATCCAGTCGATCTACGACGCCTCGGTCGCCGGCTGAGCCCGCGGGCTCAGTAGCGGTGGTCGGCAATCGGCGGCCGGCCCTGGCGGGCATCGCGCTCGTCGGAGACCAATGCGGGCACCATCTCGCTGGTCACCAGCCCGTCTTCGCGGGTCAGCTCGTCGACCACCTCGAAGGATTCGGCGATGTTGGCCGGGGTGTCGATGATGGTGGTGACGACGGGGACGCGGCGGCCCAGGGCTAGCACCTTGTCGCCGTGCGGCGGATGGTTGCCGTGAAAGCCCCAGATGCCGCGCAGCACCGTCGCGCCGTCGGGCGTCTTGCGCCGCCAGAGCCGCTGGACCAGCGCCCGGTGAATCGGCACGCCGCCGCGGCGCGCCGACTCGGAGGTGTACACCGACAGCTTCTGCCACAGCGGCAGGCCGTGCCCGTCGGCCTTCGGCAGGGCGTGCGGCGGTTCCAGCAACGCCCCGTCCCGCTTGCACACGCGCACCCGCTCGAGCGTGATCATCGGGTGCTCGAGCAGGCCGCCGAGCTCGGGCAGCACGCGGCCGATCAGCTCGCCGGACCCCACGGCCACGACCATCAGGGGCACGTCGGCGTTGAGGGCGAAGAACCGCGCCCGCTGCCGCTGCCCGTGCGCGACGCCGTCGACACCCAGGAACACCGAGGCTCCGGCGATGTGGCGCCGGTGCATCAGATCGCAGATCGCGATGTAGGCCGGAACCCCGTAGACGCGTTCCTTGCGGCCCAGGTGGATCGTCAGCTTGACCGCCTCGGGAAACGCGTCGCCGAGTTCCAGCGGCTCGATCTCCCCGCGCAGCAACCGCGCCCGTTCGAGGGTGACCAGCCCGCGTTGCTTGACCGCGAGCACGTCGTCGAGGAGCCCTTCGATCGTGGGCCTGCTGTCCACCGCCGTGATCAGCACGGGCGGGTCCTCCGAGAGCGTCAGGGACTGGTCGGAGCGGTAGTGGCGGCCCGTCCCGAAGCCGCCGACCCCGCGCAACAGCACGCTGCTGGCGACGCCGCGCCGTTGGTAGAGGCCCAGCAGCACATCCGAGACGAATCCGTCGTCGGTGCGGCGGCGTTCGGCCAGATACGTGCTCAGCTTCAGGCACTCTTCATCCACGGCGAGTCCTGAACCGTTGCCGCGCTGGAGGTTTCACCGCCAACGCCCGCCGGGGCGGCGGCACCGTCCGCGCCGGGGAAGCTCCGTCACTGTGCTCGACCACTGTGCCGCGAGCTTACCCGCCCGGCGAACCCGGTGCCGGTTCGAGCCCGAGTGCCCCGACGATGAGGCGGGCCGTCAGTTCGGCCCGGGACAGCGAATACGCCTGGGCGTCAGAAAGTATCGGGTACACCACGCCCCCGACGATGGCGTCGGCGGCGGACTCGGCGGTCGCCTCGTCGGCGCCGTGCGCCAGCAGCCGTGCCCGGACACTTTCGTGCAGTGGTGAGCTGAAGCCGGCCCGCAACTTGACGGCGGTGTCCTCGTGTTCGATGCCCGCGACGGTCAGGATGCGCAGCATCGCCGACCCGCGGGACGTGGTCAGGGCCGCGGCGAGCTTGTGCACCCACCCGACGAGGTCGGCGGCCAGGTCGGCGGTGTGGTCGACCGACGCGAGAATCCTGTCGGCGTCTTCGAGGACGACGTCGGCGACAAGTGCAGGACGGCTGGGCCACCAGCGATAGATCGTCTGCTTTCCCACTCCGGCCCGGGCCGCGACCGCCTCGATGGTCAGGCCGTCGAACCCGCGCTCCATCAACAGCTCCCGCGTGGCGGTGACGATGGCGGTGCGCGACTTCTCGCTGCGGCGGCGCGGCGGGTCGGCCCGGCTGAGATCGGCTCGCATCCGGTGATCCTCCCGCTTTACAGATCATGGCCCACCCCGTAGTCTGCCACAAGACGAGACGGTTCGTCTTGTAAGGAGGGATGGCAGTCCGTGCGGCTCACGCAGAACACGTTGTCATGACGCTCGGACTGACCCCGGAACAGCAGGAGCTCTCCGACGCCGTCGGGCGGTTCGCCGGGCGGCACGCCCCCATCGCCGAGACACGCGCCGGCTTCGGCGCACTGGCGGCCGGTGAGCTGCCGGCATGGTGGGACGCCCTGGTGACGAACGGCTTTCACGCGGTGCATCTGCCGGAGCGGCTCGGCGGGCAGGGCGGTCGGCTGATCGACGCGGCGTGCGTGCTGGAATCGGCGGGCAAGACGCTGCTGCCCGGGCCGTTGCTGGCGACGGTGACGACGGGCGCCGTTGCGCTGCTGGCCGATCCGGCGCCGGCCGCCGACTCCCTGCTGCGCGATCTCGTGGCCGGCCGGCCCGCGGCGGTCGTCCTTCCCGGCGACGGCGATCTGCGCGCCCGCGCCGACGGCAGCGGCTGGCTCGTCACGGGAACGTCGGCGGTCACCGCCGGCGTCTGCGCGGCCCGGACGATCCTGGCGGGCGCCCGCACCCCGGACGACGACGTCGTCTGGGCGCTCATCGAGCCCGAAACACCTACGGCCGCTATTGAACCCGTCTCGGGGACCGACCTGGTCGGCGACGTCGGGGTGCTGCGGCTGACCGATTACGCCGCTTCCGCGGTGCTGACCGGCATCGACGCGGGCCGGGCGCGCTGTGTCGCGGTGAGCCTGGTGGCGAGCATGACGGCCGGTATCACCCAGTGGTGCGTCGAGGCGGTCACCGCGCACCTGCGGACCCGGGAGCAGTTCGGCAAGGTGATCGGGACTTTCCAGGCGCTGCAGCACAACGCGGCGATGCTTTTGGTCAACAGCGAACTGGCGACTGCGGCGGCCTGGGATGCGATGCGGGCGGTCGACGAACCCCTCGAGCAGCACCGGATCGCCGCCGCCGGGGCCGCGGTGATGGCGATCTCGCCGGCGCCCGATCTGGTGCTCGACACGCTCACGATGTTCGGCGCGATCGGTTTCACCTGGGAACACGACCTGCACCTGTACTGGCGGCGGGCGATCAGCCTGGCCGCGTCGATCGGCCCGGCCAACCGCTGGGCCAGGCGGCTGGGGGAGCTGACCTGCACGCGGCAACGCGACATGTCCGTCGACCTGGGTGCCGCGGAAGCGGAGTTCCGGTCGTGGGTGGCCGAGACCCTCGATGCCGCAATGCAGTTGCGCAACGACACGCCGGCACCGCACGGCGACTACCCGGACCAGGCCTCCGGGCCCCAGCGCACCTTGCTGGCCGATGCCGGCCTGATTGCGCCGCACTGGCCGGCGCCGTGGGGCGTCGATGCGGGCCCCCTCAAGCAGCTCATCATCGACGAAGAGTTCGCCAGGCGACCCGGGCTGGTCCGGACGTCGCTCAACATCGCCGAGTGGATCCTGCCCTCGGTGCTGGCCGCCGGACCGAAAAATCTGCAAGAAAAGCTGATTCCGCCGACCCTACGCGGTGAGATTCATTGGTGCCAGCTGTTCAGTGAGCCGGGTGCCGGCTCCGATCTCGCGTCGCTGGCCACCCGGGCAGCCAAGGTCGACGGCGGATGGCGGATCAACGGCCATAAAATCTGGACGTCGTTGGCGCAGTACGCCGACCTTGGCGCCCTGCTGGCGCGTACCGACCCCGAAGCCGGCAAGCACCGTGGTATCGGTTACTTCATCCTGGACATGCGGTCGCCCGGTATCGAAATCCAGCCGATCAAAACGGCCACCGGGCAGGCGCACTTCAACGAAGTGTTCCTCGACGACGTCTTCGTCCCGGACGAAATGTTGCTCGGCGGGCCCACCGACGGCTGGAACCTCGCGATCTCCACCATGGCCGAAGAGCGCACGGCCATCAGCGGTTACGTCAAGTTCGACCGGGCGGCCGCGCTGCGCCGGCTCGCCGCCGAGCCGGGACCCGACCGCGACGACGCGCTGCGCGCCCTCGGCGAGCTCGACGCCTACACCAACGCGATCAAGGCCCTCGGTGTCCGCGAGACCATCCGCCTGCTCGGCGGCGAGGCCTCCGGCCCGGCGTCGAGCATCGCCAAGGTGGCGATGAACGTGTTGCTGCGCAGGACGTTCGGGGCCACGCTGCAGCTGACCGGCCGCGCGGCGATGGTCGCCGACTCCGACCCCGACATCGTGGAGCGCTACCTGCATCTGCCCGCCGAGTTGATCGGCGGCGGCACCCGGGAGATCCAACTGAACATCATCGCGCAGATGATCCTCGGACTACCCCGAAAGTAGGCGACGCCATGGGATTACGCGGCGAAGCGGCGATCGTCGGATACGTCGAGCTTCCCCCCGAGCGGCTCAACAAGGCATCACCCGCGCCGTTCGTGCTCGAGCAGTGGGCCGAACTGGCCGCGGCGGCGCTCGACGACGCGGGCCTGCCGGCCACGACCGTGAACGGCATCGCGACGTCACACCTGGCCGAGTCGCAGATCTTCGTGCCGTCAACCGTCGCCGAATACCTCGGCGTCGGTGCGCGATTCGCCGAACTGGTCGACCTGGGCGGGGCCAGCGCCGCAGCCATGGTCTGGCGGGCCGCCGCCGCGATCGAGCTCGGCATCTGCGACGCGGTGCTGTGTGCGCTGCCGGCCCGCTACATCACGCCGTCGTCGGAGAAGAAGCCCAGGCCGGTGGTGGACGCGATGTTCTTCGGTTCGTCGAGCAACCAATACGGCTCGCCGCAGGCCGAATTCGAGATCCCGTACGGAAACCTGGGGCAGAACGGACCCTACGGCCAGGTGGCGACGCGGTACGCGGCGGTCTACGGCTACGACGAGCGGGCGATGGCCAAGATCGTCGTCGACCAGCGGGTGAACGCCAACCACACCGACGGCGCGATCTGGAAGGACAAGCCGCTCACCGTCGCCGACGTGCTGGCCAGTCCGGTGATCGCCGACCCGCTGCACATGCTGGAGATCGTCATGCCGTGCGTGGGGGGCGCCGCCGTGGTGGTCGCCAACGCCGACCTGGCCGGACGGGCCCGAAACCGCCCGGTGTGGATCAAGGGGTTCGGGGAGCACGTGCCGTTCAAGACCCCCACCTATGCCGAGGACCTGCTGCACACCCCGATCGCCGCGGCGGCCGACACCGCCTTCGCCATGGCCGGTCTCGCGCGCGAGGAGATGGACATGGTCTCGATCTACGACTGCTACACGATCACCGTGCTGCTGTCGCTGGAGGACGCGGGGTTCTGCCCGAAGGGCACCGGCATGCGGTTCGTCGCCGAGCACGACCTGACGTTTCGCGGCGACTTCCCGCTCAACACCGCCGGCGGGCAACTGGGTTTCGGCCAGGCGGGCCTGGCCGGGGGGATGCACCACGTCTGCGACGCCACCCGCCAGATCATGGGCCGCGCGGGGGCGGCGCAGGTCGCCGACTGCAACCGCGCCTTCGTGTCGGGCAACGGCGGAATCCTTTCGGAGCAGACCACGCTCGTCCTGCAGGGAGACTGATCGAACGTGACCACCTTCGAACGGCCGATGCCGGTCAAAACGCCTACCACTGCGCCGTTTTGGGACGCGCTGGCCCAGCACCGCATCGTCATCCAGTATTCGCCGTCGTCGGGCAGCTACGTGTTCTATCCCCGGGTGCGCGCCCCGCGCACCCTGGCCGGCGACCTGGAGTGGTGCGAGATCTCGGGCCTGGGAACGCTGTACACCTACACGGTGGCCCGCAGGCCCGTCGGCCCGCACTTCGCCGACGCCGTGCCGCAACTGCTCGCCATCGTCGAATGGGATGAGGGACCGAGGCTTTCCACCGAGATGGTCAACGTCGATCCCGACGGCCTGCGGGTCGGGATGCGGGTGCGTCCGGTCTTCTTCGACTATCCCGAGCACGACGTCACGATGCTGCGCTACGAGCCCGCCGACTGGCCGGGTACCTGCGCGCCCAGGCCACCGACGTCGACGTGGTCACCCACGTCGGGCACCGGGCCGGCCGGCGGGACCGCGACGCCTGGACGCGCATGACCCAATTCGCCTCGCGGGCACAGGGAGCGCAGCCGGTGACGGCCGAGGTGACCGGGATCGCGGGACGCGCGACCACTTTGGGCCACTGAACGTGACGGCCCCCTTCGCCGACTGGCGCGTGCTGGAGTCGTCCAACGGCATCGCCGCATCGTACTGCGGCAAGATGTTCGCCGACGCCGGGGCCGACGTCGTCAAACTCGAATCCCCACAGGGAGATTCGATGCGCCGCTGGTCGGCTGGCGGGGCGCCCGGAGCGCTGTTCGACTACCTCGCGGCCGGCAAGCGCTCGGTCGTGCGCCGCGAGGAGGGGCAGATCGCTGCGCTGCTGGCCGGCGCCGACATCGTGGTCACCGACCTGACCGACGGGTGGACGCTCGAGGACATCACCGCCCACACCGGCCCGGCCGCGGTGGTGGTGGCCGTGACGCCGTTCGGCGCGACGGGAGCGCTTCTCCTTCGCCGTCCTGGACTACGCGATCCGCGGCCTGTACGCGGACATCGCCAACATCACGCAACTGTGCGACGAGATCGCCTGCGGCACGGCCAGGGATCCGGTCAAACGGGTGCGGCGGTCGAAGGGGCAGATCCGCCGCCGCGCGCCGCGGGAGTAGGTGCGGCGCTGCGGTAGGCGGTGCCGCGCGGTTCGCGCTCCCAGAGCGTTTCGCCCTCGCCTATCGTCGTGCCATCGGCGATCAGCCGGCGTTTGAGCACCTTGTGGGTGGCGGTGCTGGGCAGGTCGGCGGCGATGCGGACATACCGCGGGCGGGCCTTGGGTGACAGGTCGGGCTGGGCGTCGAGGAACGCCGCGAACGAGTCGGGGTCGAGGGTGTGGCCTTCGTTGAGCACGACCGCGGCCATCACCTGGTCGCCGACGCGCTCGTCCGGGACGGCGTACACCGCGACGCGGTTGATTGCGCCGTGGCGCAACAGGATCCGTTCGATCGGCGCCGCGGTCAGGTTCTCGCCGTCCACCCGCATCCAGTCGGCGGTGCGCCCGGCCAGGTAGATCCAGCCGTCGGCGTCCTTGTAGGCGAGGTCGCCCGACCAGTACATGCCGTGGCGCATGCGCTCGGCGTTGGCGTCTGGGTCGTTGTAGTAGCCGGTGAAGAAGCCCGAACCCGTCGTGTTGACCAGCTCGCCGATCGCCTCGTCGGCGTTGGCGAGCGCGCCGTCGGCGTCGAACCGCGCGATCGCGCACTCGGTGACGGTGTCGCTGTTGTACACCGCGACCCCCTCGGCCCCCCGGCCGATCGAGCCCTTGGGCGTGCCGGGTTCGCGGATCACCATGACGGCGTTCTCGGTGGAGCCGAAGCCGTCCTCGACCTGGACACCGAAGCGGCGCGCGAACTCCTCGATGTCCTTGTCGTTGGCCTCGTTACCGAAGGCGACGCGCAGCGGGTTGTCGGCGTCGTCGTCGCGTTCCGGGGTGGCCAGGATGTAGGCGAGCGGCTTGCCCACGTAGTTCATGTAGGTCGCGCCGTAGCGGCGGACGTCGTCGAGGAAGCTGCTCGCCGAGAACTTCGCCGGCACGATCGCCGCGCCGGAGACCACCGCGGGAGCCCAGCCCGCGACCACCGCGTTGGAGTGGAACAGCGGCATGGACACATAGCAGGTGTCCCGCTCGGTCAGGGCGAAGCGCTGGGCCAGGTTGAGGCCGGCGAACGTGGCCATCAGGTGGGAGACCTGCACGGCCTTGGGGTTTCCGCTCGTGCCGGAGGTGAAGATCATCATGAACGGGTCCATCGCGGTGACCTGCCGATGGGGGACGAGTTCACCGGCGGCCGCGACGAATTCGGCCCACTGCGGTGTCGAGGTGTCCAGGACCCGCGTCCCCTCGAGGTCCAGGCCGTCCAGCAGCGGCCGGTGTTCGGCGTCGGTCACGACGAACTGGCAGTGTGCGCGCGAGATGTCGGCGGCCAGCGCCTCGCCGCGCCGGGTGGTGTTCAGGCCGCACAGCACGTAGCCGCCGAGCCCGGCCGCCGCCATCTGGCTCAGCATCTCGGGGTTGTTGCCCAGCAGCGCGCCGACGTGCAACGGCCGCTCCGGGTCGGCGGCGGCGATCAGGGCCGCCGCGCGGGCCGCCGCCTCGGCGAGGTATCGGTCCCAATCCCATTGCAAATCGGCGTGTTTGACGGCCACCGCCGTATCCGACATGCGCTTGCGCAGCAGCGCCTGAATCGTGTCCTCGGTCATCGGGGCCACCTACTCAACGTTAACGAGACAAGACGGTCCGTCTTATACTAGCGGGGCGCCGCGGCGCCCTATCCGCCCACCATCATCAGCCCGCCATCGACGGCGAGCAGTTGCCCGGTGATGAAGTCCGAGCCGGAACCGGCCAGGAATACCAGCATGGGGCCGACGTCGCGCGCGGGATCCCCCAGCGTGCCGCCGAGCGGGATCATCATCTGCATCTGCTGGTCGATGAGCGCGCCGGCCTCGGGGCCCAAGAACTCCCGCAACCGCTCGGCGCCGGGCGTCTGTACCGCCGGCGCCAGCGCGTTGACGGTGACCTTGTCGGCGGCCCAGGCCTTGGCGGCCGACCGCGTCCACGCCTGCACGGCTCCCTTGGTGGCGGCGTAGACGGCCGAGATCGGGCTACCCATAGCGGCTTCCGACGAACCGAAGTTGATGATATTGCCGCCCTTGGGATCCTGGTCCTTCATCACCGCGTAGACGGCCTGGTTGGTCAGGATCGTCGCCTTGACGTTGGTGTCCAGCAGGAACGAGATCTCTTCGGGGCCGATGTATCCCGGTATCCCGGCCTGCCACAGCCCGGCGGCGTTGACCAGCACGTCGAGCCCGCCCAGGTGTTCGGCAGCACCGTGCACCGTCGCCGAGACCGCGTCGGGATCGCGGGCATCGCACTGCAGCCAGGTGGCCGCGAGGTCGTTGGGCGGCGGTGTCCGGTGGTAGGTGGCGACGACCTCGGCGCCCGCCTGGGTGAGGACTCCGACGGCGGCCGCGCCGATCCCCGTCGCTGCGCCGGTGACCAGGATCCGTCGGTCGTGCAGTGGTGACGCATCTGACATGCCCAAGACGCTACCGCCGGTGATGTCGGCCCATGCGTCAGCCGCCGCGGACTTGCGCCACGCCCGCGATGACGCCCCGGATCAGGCGGTCGAGGCGTTCGGCGTCATCGACGACGGGCTGGCCCGCCACGAAGGTCAACATGACCCCGTTGATGAACGCCAGCGTGGCGACTGCCTGGTCTTCGATCAGCGCCGGGTCCGGCGCGCTGCCGGCGGGATACCACTGCGTCACGGCCTCGCGTGCCAGCGCGTACAGCCGCGCCGCGGACTCACTCAGGATCGCCGTCAGCTCGGGATCTCGGCCGGCGAGCAACACGAGCTCGTAACGCGCCTTGGCGCGGGTCAACCAGGGTTCGCTGTTGACGTACATGACGATGCGGGCCAGCCCCGCGGTGCCCGTGAATTGCGTCGACTGGTCCTCGGCAAGTTCGGCCACCAGCGAGAAGTCGGCCACGTCGAGTTCGGCGAGCCGGGTGGCGACGGCGTGCAGCAGCGCCTTGCGGGTCCGGAAGTAGAACGACGCGGTGCCGGCCGGCACGCCGGCGTGCTCATCGACCTTCGGGTGACTGACGCCGTGGACCCCGTTCTCGCCGAGCAGTTCGATCGCGGCGTCGGCGAGCTGGCGCCGCCGCGCGGGCGCGTTGTGCTTTCTACGTGCAGCGATGCGCCCAGTCTATCCGCCGGACGAGGGACCCCAGAGGGTTCAGAAATCACCACAGTTCGGCGCTGTGGGTTCGCCGTTGAAGCGGGCGGCGACCCACTGCATGGCCGGTTCACCGTCGACGAGCATTGGCAGGGCGTGATTGATGACGAGCTTGTTGAGGAAGGGCGGCTCTTCGTTGGTGCGGAATTCGACGTCGGCGCCCTGGTCGCACCAGTCGCGGCCGAGTTGGTTCGCCGCCGTCCATGGCACCAGCGGGTCGTAACGGTTGCTGTCGATCAGCACCGGCGCGTTGGGTTTGTGGCGGCCGATCCTCTGCTCGTCCAGCAGGGTGCTGAACGGTTCCTCGTTGACCAACTGGCCGATGTCTTCGGTGAAGTAAGGCTGCAGGTGACGGAACATGAAGTCGAGGATGGTCTGGCCGACGCATTGCCGCGACACCGACTCCAGCATCGCCAGCCCGCGCGGAGTCATCTTCGAGCGGATCAGGTCGGCGGCTTCGGGATAGGCGGCCATCACGCTGTTGAGCGCATATCCGACGACGCCGACCAGGGCGCTGCCGTCGGCGTAGGGGAACAGCTCCTTGAGGTTGGCTGGCGGCGCCCCGGCGTAGGTACCCACGATGTGTAGCTCCGGGGCGTAGGACGAGGCAAGTTCGGCTGCCGACGCGGTCGCGCCGCCGCCTTGGGAATATCCCCAGAAGGCAACGGGCCCATGCGGATCCAGGGAAGTTTCGGGCAAGTGCATGGCCGCCCGGGCAGCGTCGAGCACCGCTTGTCCCTCGGCCACCCGGCCCACGTAGGTGTGCATGGAGACGGTGCCGAGGCCTTCGTAGTCGGTCATCACGACGGCGAAGCCACGGGCGACCATGGTGGCGACGAACATCTCTTCGTAGTTGAACATGATGTCCCAGCCACCCGAATAGTGGATGCCCTGGTTGAACATTCGCGATGGGGCGCATTGATTGCCCTGGCCTTGCGTGCCGGGCGCATAGCTGATCAGGGGCCGCGGTCCGTTGCCCGGCCAGTCGTTGTAGGGCTCGAAGTAGGTGCCGGTGACCGCGATCGGATTGCCACGGGTGTCGGTGCTGCGGTACATGATCCGGGTGCCGGTGGCCATGATCGCGCCCAACTGGCCGGAGGGCTCAAGCACCAGCCGCGACGGCTCGGTGCGGATCAGGTCACCGGGCCGGCCGGGCGGCAGCGGGTCCGGCGGAAGGTAGAACTCGGCGTATCGCGGCTCGTCGCCGCCGTCGGCCCGGGCGTCTGCTACGCCGGCCGATGCGGCAACGATCAGCAGTAGGACCGCGAAGATTCCCCCAAACCGGCGCATTACGGAACGGTAACAATCACCGCCCGTCAGCGGAAGGCAATCTCTAAGGTTTTAGAGATTGGGTTGGCCGGTCTAGCCGCGGTGCGCGTCGAAGAATCGCCAGATGGTGTCGGTCGCATCCAGCGCCGTCGACGGCTCGGGTACGCCGGCGAGCTCGGCCAGCGGCGTGCGCGCGCCGCCGGGCCACTGGTGCCCCGCGCCGGCCACCGAGATCAACTCCACGGTCCGCCCGTCGGCGCAGCCGGCGGTTTGCGTGGTGACGTCGCCGGCGGTGGCCGAGGTGGGCGGCCCGCAGGCGTCGGTGGCACGCCAGGTGGCGTTGACCGACTCCGCCGAGGGCCCGTCGACACGCGGGGCGCCGTTGACCCCGAACGCTTTTCCGGGCCCGCCGGCATACCGCACCCGGTCGTCTCGGTGCCGTGGATCTGCAGGACCGACGCCGGCCGGGCCCGCGGGCAGTCGGCCAGCAGGGTGCCCGCCACCGGGGCGATCGCGGCGAAAATGTCGCTCTGACAGCCCAGGCGCAACGCCATCATGGCCCCGTTCGACACCCCGGTCACATAGACGCGGGTGCGGTCGATCGGCATCTGCTCCTCGATGGCGCCCACCATCGACGTGATGAATGCGACATCGTCGACGTTGCCGCGCCGGGGTTCGCCGCAACAGGTCCCGGCGTTTCAGCGATAGGAGCGCTCGGCCTGGGCGCCGCTGCCGAAGCCCCCGTGCAGCATCACCACCAACGGCACCGCGTCGGTCAATCCCGGCGGGCGGTACAGGTGGAAGGTCCTGGCGACGCCGCCCGATCGGATGGTCTGGGTGGACTGTCCCACCGGGATCGGTTGGGGCCCTGGCATTCCCGTCGCATGTCCGCCGCCCAGGCGCCCGCCGAGCACGACGACCAGGATCGGCAGCAGGAACCCGCCCAGCGCCCGGGCACATCGAGATCGCATGATCTCAACGTGGCGGCGGCGCCCGTTTTTGACAAGTAAATTGTCAATCGCGGGGATCGTGGCACACTGTTCGTCATGCGCGACGTCGACTGGGAGCCCACCCTGCCGACTTTGGTGAACCTCCTGGCGGCGTCGCGGGCTCCCCACCTGCGTGCCGCGTTTGCCGCGGCGGGGCTCGACGGGATCCGCCCCGCGCAGGCGGTTGCGCTGGTCCCGCTGATGAACGGGGGGATGCACGCGTCCGACCTCGCCGACCGCCTCAAGGTGAGTCGGCAGGCGGTGGCCCAGGGGATCGCCGCCCTGGAGCGGCAGGGCTATGTCGCCCGGGTGCCCGATCCCCACGACGCCCGCGCGCGGATCGTCGATCTGACTGCGCGAGGCCGCCATGCCCTGCGTGTAATGCACTCCAGCGCAATGGAATTGGAGGCGCGCTGGGAGACCACCCTGGGGCGCCGCCGGTTGACCGAACTGCGGGAGAGCCTGCAACTGTTGCTCGCCGCCAATTCTCCGACGCCCGACGTCTGACGGCGCTTGCCCGCTACGGGGTTCTGAGGAACACGTCGTTGAGCGTGACGGTACGCAGGCTCCGCGACCGGATGATGTCGATCAGTTGCGGGTAGACGTGCGTGACGGGCAGGTGGTTGAGGTGACCGATCACGATGGCCTGCGGGGTGAAGTACTGGTCGGCCATCTGCACGATGCAGTCCTCGGTGATCAACGTCGAATCCGACAACGAGCCCGACCATAACGTCGGGGCGGTATAGCCGAGGTAGGCTGCCACCCCGTCGACGGTGGCGTTGCGCTTGGCATAGGGGGGCCGGTAGTAGGGTTTCGCGCCGACGCCGTAGGTCTTCTTCAGGAATTCGTCGTTGCGGGTGAGTTCGTCGGCAATCCTGCTGTGGGACACCGCCGTTAGGTCCGGATGCGACCAGGTGTGGTTGCCGAGCTGAATCTGCCCGGATTCCACCAGCGGCAGCAACATGTCGCGGTTCTCGGTCCAGGAGTCGTAGATACCGTTGACGAAGAACGTCATCCGCACACCGGTGTCCCGGGCGAGTTGCGTGTAGGCGCGGACCACATCGCTGTTGACGCCGTCGTCGAGGGTCAGCGCGAGCAGATCGCCTTGGCCGGGGATCGTGCGCAGTGCGCCGCCGCCGGGTAGCGGGATGCGCGCGCTCGGCGGCGGGGGCGGCAACAGGGCCTGCGGGGCGGGGGGACCGGAGGTGGGCACGGAACCTGCCGCGGCCTGCGCGAACGTCCGGGGTGGCGGATCGACGACGAGGCGGGCGGCACCGACGCCGGCGACCACCGACGCGGCGAGCGACCCGAGGAAGCGGCGGCGGTTCATCACCGGGCCGGCCCTGAGCCGGTCGGGCGGAGGGCCCGTGGGCCGCGCGCACCGGGCCGTCCCGCGCGCCGACCGTCCGCATGGCCCGACCTTGCCGTCACAGCAGCGAACGGTAGCACCGCCGCAGCAAATGCGCCGGGTTCGTGACGGGAGGGTCAGCTGTGAAATTCGTATCGAATCGGCAACGTTTTCCCGCCCCGCTCGGCCGGGTCCGCGTGCGCGGCCGCACCGGGCCGCGGTCAGTGCCGGAACGGGACGGGTTCGGTCTCGGGAGTGTTCAGTTTCGCGGCCAGCCACGGCAGCGAGGCGGCGAACGCCTGGGCGGCGAACGGCCAGTCGTGCCGGCCCGGCTGGGTGACCACCGCGCAGTCGATGCCGTGTGCGCCGGCGATCTCGCACAGCGCCCGGGCTGCGGTGTCCTGACCCTCGGGGTTGGCGGCGGGGTCGACGCTCGCGGTGGCGAGGGTGGTGCCGGCCTCGGCGAGGTTCTGGGTCCTCGACGAGGGAACGTCGAACCATCCCGACACCCCGGAGTAGTGACCGTGCCGGGCCATGACGGTCGCCGGGTCGAACGACGCCCAGGCGGCGGCGTCGCCGGCGAACAGCCGGGTGATCGTCTGCTCCCGCCCGCCGATGTCGGGCCCGCGGTCACCGGCGATGTCGACGAACGCGCTGAACGTCTCCGGGTGCATGACGGTCAGGTCCACGGCGCACGTACCGCCCATCGACCAGCCCACGACGCCCCAGTTGGCGCGGTCGGCACTCACGCCGAAATTCGAGACGACGAACGGGACGACGTCTTTGGTCAGGTGGTCGGCCGCATTGCCGCGGCGGCCGTTGACGCACTCGGTGTCGTTGTCGAACGAGCCGGTGGCGTCGGCGAACACCAGGGCCGGCGCGAATCCGTGATGGCGGGCGGCGAAGTCGTCGACGGTGTTGAACGCGTTACCCGCGCGCAGCCAGTCGGCCGGGGTGTTGAAGGCCGAACTGATCATCAGCACCGCCGGCAGCCGCGGCGGCGGATTGCTGCCGAACCAGGCCGGCGGCAGGTACACCAGCTCCTGGCGGTGCGGGAAGTGCGACCCGTCGGTGCCGGTCATCACCGGCACCACGACGCCCTTGGTCGGCCGGGTCCGCGCGATCTGCATCTCGGTCACCCGTAGCCGGTCGATCTGGTCGGGCAGCGGCACCCCCGTGAGCTGATTCCACGCGGCGCGCACCGTGGGGAAGTAGCCGACCCAGCCGTTCAGCGCCAGGGTCGCGCACAGCGCGCACAGGGGCACCGACAGCAGCGCCAGCCCGCGCCGCCACCACCGGGCACCCGGCCAGCCGAGCACGAGCACCGCGGCGGCGAGTCCGCTCATCCCTATCCAAAGCCACAGCGTGACCGGGGCAGGGTCGCCGGCCACGCCCAGCGTCGTGATGTACCAGTACGACAGCGCGGTCACCGCCGCCGCGACGCCCAGCACCGCGGGCAGCGCCCAGCTACGCCAACGCCGACGGTGCCACCCGACCGCGGCGAAGGTCACGAACAGCGCCAACCCCTGGGCCGTCGCCGGCAACCAGCCGTGCAGCAAAGACAGCCGGTCGAAGAAGTTGCTCAACAGTCCTGACCTTCGCTAATTCCGTCGCGGCCGGCATCATGTTCCCCCAGCGATGACGCGAAAGGCCGGAATCAACTATCCCATACCGCCCGGGCGCGTCCCGGCGGCAAACGAGCGCGGGCGCAAACCGTTACCGACGACGAAGACGCTGCAGAACGCCATCGCGGCGCTCTCGGGCATCGGTGGGTCCGCGCTCACGCCACGGGGACCGCTTCGAAGCCGGCCTCGTCCACGGCCGCGAGCACCGCGGCGGGGTCCAGTGGCGTGGAACTAGTGACGACGAGTCTGCCGGTGTCCGCGCTCACGTCCACCCGCTCGACGCCCGGGAGCTGGCTCACCTCGCCGCGTACGGCGGCCTCGCAGTGCCCACAGGTCATCCCGGTGACCTGGTATTCGCTCGTCGCCACGACGCTCCTTCCCTCATCCCCGGCAGGGGTATCAACCCGGCGAACACCGCCACCCCCAAGGTATGCCTAGCCGGCCTCAGACGTAGCCGACCCCGATGTCCACCGACACCTGACTGGCCGTCACCAGCCGGGACGCGTCGGAAACCAGCCAGGCGACCGCGTCGGCGACGTCCTCGGGCTGCGCGACGCCTTCCGGCAGCAGCGGCTTGTGCAGGCCGCGCAGATGCGGGTAGCTGTCGGCGGCCGAACGCAACGCGTCGCGCATCCGCCCGGTGCCCATCGGGGTGGCGACAGCGCCCGGGTTAAGGCTGTTGACGCGGATGTTGTGCCGGCCGAGTTCGGCGGCGAAGGCGCGCGCCATCCCGACCACGGCGTGTTTGCTGGCGGTGTAGTGGATCATGAACGCCTGCATGTTGATGCCGGCGGCCGATCCGATCAGCACGATCGAGCCGCCGCGACCGCCGTCGACGATGTGCGGCGCACCGGCCATCACGGTGTTCCAGGTGCCGGTCACGTTCGTGTCGATGGTGTCGCGGAACGCCTCGGGGGTGATCCGATCCCAGGGCGCCGGGCTGCAGATGCCGGCGTTGGCGACGATGATGTCGAGCCGGCCGAGCTCGCCGACCGCGCCGTCGACCGCGGCTTTGAGCGCGTCGAGGTCGCGGATGTCCACCACTGCGGCGACGGCCCGCCTGCCGTTGGCGCCGACCAGG
Source organism: Mycobacterium sp. HUMS_12744610 (assembly GCF_041206865.1). Classification (NCBI taxonomy): domain Bacteria; kingdom Bacillati; phylum Actinomycetota; class Actinomycetes; order Mycobacteriales; family Mycobacteriaceae; genus Mycobacterium; species Mycobacterium servetii. The sequence goes on along the minus strand of NZ_JBGEDP010000001.1, from coordinate 5,917,516 downwards.
CGCGCCGTCTCCGCCAGGTCGTCCGGCGTCGCCGAGTCGTAGGGAACGCTGGGCGGCAGGGGTCCGGCGATGTCGACCGCGATGATGTCGGCGCCTTCGGCGCTGAGCCGCACCGCGTGTGCCCGGCCCTGTCCGCGCGCGGCGCCGGTGATCAGCGCCACCCTGCCCGGGATCGACTGGCTCATGATTATGGACTTCCTTTCTCGCCAAGACCCACTCGGCGAAGCGTAATGTTCGTCCCGGCGCAGCCGCCTGACCGGAGGGAGACATCGTGACCGTCACCGTCGTCGATGCCGGGCCCCGGCAGGTAAGCCGGTCCGTGGAAGTGGCCGCGCCGGTGTCGGAGCTCTACGCGCTGGCCGCCGACCCGCGCCGCCACTGTGAGCTCGACGGGTCGGGCACCGTTCGCGACACCGTCAAAGCTCCCGCGCAAGTCGTCGTCGGGTCGAAGTTCTCGACCAACATGAAGCTCTATGGTGTGCCGTACCGCATCACCAGCACGATCACCGCCCTGACGCCGGACGAAGTGGTCGAGTGGCGTCATCCGATGGGCCACCGCTGGCGGTGGGAGTTCGAGGCGCTGTCGCCGACGCTGACGCGGGTCACCGAGACGTTCGACTACCGCGACGCCGGCCCGGTCAAGAACAAGTACTTCGAACTCAGCGGCGCCCGCAAGACCAACGCCGCGGGCATCGAGGCGACACTGACCAAGCTGCGCGATCGCTACGCCACGCGCTGATTGACACGCGGGTCAGCACCTTCTCGGCCATAGCCGAAGGCGGGCCCAGCCCGCCTCGATCGAGGCGGCGGCGGTTTCGTTGGGCCGCGGCACCCCCGCCCGCTTCCACGCGCTGTATTCGGCGGTCTCGTTCATCCCGAACGCGCCGTACCGCGTCCAGGCTTCGTCGGGATCGTCGTGCAGCGGCGTCACGGTGCTGCCGTTCTCGGGGCGGTGGACGAACCCGGTTTTGCCGCGCTCGCTCAGCTCCCGCCGATACACGGCTTCGACGATCGGGCATGGCCATCGGCGGCGAGAACGGCAGTCCGAAGCGCGCCGCGCGGGGGGCCGCCGCGACGGTCATGCCCCCGACGAAGGACACCGGATGCGGACGCGTGCACGGCTTCGGCGTGACGTTGACGAGCGTGCCCCGATAGTCGAAGGGCTCGTCGCCCCACGCCTGGATCAGCACCCCCAGGCACTCGTCCATCAGCGCCGCCCGCCGCGACCAGCCCCTGCCCGCGGCGTGGTACTCCTCGGGCCGGTAGCCCATGCCCGCCACGAAGCCGAATCGGCCTTGGGCGAGGTTGTCGAGCACGGCGACGTCCTCGGCGAGGCGAACCGGGTCGTAGAGCGGCACGATCAGGGCGTTGATGCTGATGCGCACGTTGCGCGTCCGCCCGGCCAGCGCCGCGGCCAGGATGAGCGGCGACGGGAGCCAACCGGTGGCCGCCGGGTGGTGTTCTTCGCCGCTCACCGCGGTGAATCCGTGCCCGTCGGCGTACTCCGCCATCTCGAGCGCGGCCCGGTGGCGCGTCGACGGATCGGCGACGTTGGTCATGTTGAGCCGCAGCACGGTGAGCTGGCTCAACGCCGGGAACCGCCGGGCCCGCGCGCGAACAACGTCCCCCGGATCAGCCCTTTGGCCGCGGCCAGCGTGGCGGCGTAGGGCGCGGGGGCCAGGCTGGCCGCCCGCTCCGTCAGACCCCGCGTCAGGGCGTAGAGGGCGTCCACCGCGGCGCCCGGATCGGTGTCGGCGGGCAGCGATCCCCGGGCCCGGGCGTCCTCGATGATTTCGCCGATGACGGCGCGCAGGGCCTGCAGTCCCGCGTGCGGCGGCCGCGCGGCCCCGGCGACGGCGGTCTCGGCGCGGATCGCCCGCTCGAACGCGGCGAGGTCCGGATACTCGCGCATCAGCCGATCCGACTCCTCCAGCACGGCCTCGAGGCGCCCGACGACGTCGTCGGCTTGCGCGGCGGCGGCCCGCAGCCGGGGCACGGCGATCTCCTGGATCTCGCGCGCGGCCGCGTCGAGCAACTCGGACTTGTTGGAAAAGTAGTGATACAGGCTGCCGCTGGTCATCTCGGCGGTCCGCGCGATCTGGCGGATCGTCGCCCGCGAGTAGCCGACCTCGGCCACGCAGCGCATGGCTGCGCCCAGGATTCGCGCGCGGGTCTGGGCACCGTCGGCGCCCACCGGGCGGCCCGGCCGGGCCGCGGTGCCGGCCATGCCGCGTGACGCCCGTCCGTTGGGCGGCCGAACTCCCACCGCGCACCTCCGCGCCCGTGCCACACTAATCGATCATCCGATCGTATTCGGCCGTGCCGACGCCGCGCCCGACGGACCGTGCGTCGGCAGGAGGAACACCACGATGACCAAGACGCGACTGGGTCGCCCGGTCGGCTCCAGCGGCGAGGAGACCCGGCGGCGGATCATCGCCGCGACCATGCGCTGCGTGGCCGAGGTCGGCTACTCGCGGGCGACGATCCGCCAGATCGCCCGCACCGCGCGGGTGACCAGCGCCAGCCTCTATAACTACTTCCCGACCAAGTCCGAGCTCATCGAGGCCGCCGTCGCGGAGCGGACCGAGGTGGCGCTGCCGCGGTTGCGGGCGGCCTCCGCCGGGCCCGGCGACGTCGTCGACCGAATCGAGGCGCTGCTCGAGGAGTCGGGCCGGCTGATGCGCGAGTATCCCGACCTGGCCGCCTTCGAGTGGGCGATCCGGGCCGAGGGCGCCGCCGCGCCGGGCTACCGGGCCCCGCACGACACCGGCTTCCACGCCTTGCGCGAGATCATCGAGACCGTCGTCGCCGATGGCCACCAGCGGGGTGAGCTGGCCGGATGGGTGAATCCGCACGGCGCGGTCGAAGCCGTCTACTCGCTGGTCTACGGCTTGACCGAACTGGCGGCCACCCTGTCGCCGGAGGACTACCACGCGGCGCTGGCGGCGGCCAAGCGGATGGTCGGGGGCACGCTGCTCGGCGACGCACCCTTGATATGATCAAACGATTGATTATATAGTCGGGGTGGCGGAACAGGAGCCCGAGACCTTGACCGAGACCACCGGCCTGGCATTCGACGTCGAGGCGCTGCGCGCCAAATACGCCGAGGAGCGGGCCCGCCGGCTGCGGCCCGAAGGGATCGCCCAGTACGTGGAGACGGCGGGCGCCTTCGCCGGGTTCGCCGAGGACCCCTGGGCGGACGGGACGTTCACCCGCGACCCGCTCACCGACGAGGTCGACGTGGCGATCATCGGCGCCGGCTTCGGGGGGTTGCTCACCGGAGCGCGACTGCGGCAGTCGGGCGTGGACAGCGTGCGGCTGATCGACCGGGCGGCCGACGTCGGCGGCACCTGGTACTGGAACCGGTATCCGGGGATCGCCTGCGACGTCGAATCCTACGTCTACATACCGTTACTCGAGGAACTCGGCTACATTCCCACGCAGAAATACGCCACGGGTGCCGAGATCTTCGCGCACTGCCAGCGCATCGCGCGGCACTACGACCTCTACCGCGACGCATGCCTACAGACCGACGTGCACGAAATCTGCTGGGAAGAAACGACTTCCCGCTGGATTATCCGCACCAACCACGGCGACGAGATGCGGGCCAGGTTCGTCTCGATGGCCAACGGTTACCAGGCCAAGCCCAAACTGCCCGGCATCGAGGGCCTCGGCAGCTTCCGTGGCCACGCCTTCCACACCAGCCGGTGGGACTACGGCTACACCGGGGAGCGGCTGGAGAACCTGGCCGGCAAGCGCGTCGGCATCATCGGCACCGGCGCGACGGCGGTCCAGTGCGTGCCGCACCTGGCCGCGGCGGCGCAGCGGCTCTACGTCTTCCAGCGCACGCCCTCGTCGGTGGACGTGCGGGCCAACCGCGCCACCGAGCCCGGGTGGGCCGACACGCTGCGGCCGGGCTGGCAGCGCGAGCGCATCGAGAACTTCCAGATCCTCACCGCCGGTGGGCAGGCCGCCGAGGACCTCGTCGCCGACGCGTGGACGAGCATCACCCGCAAGCTCCCGGTGATGCGCCACGACGGCGACGGCGTCGCATCGGCCGATCCCGAGCAGCGCGGCCGCGACATCGAGCTGGCGGACTTCGCCAAGATGGAGGAGATCCGGGCGCGGGTCGACAAGATCGTCGCCGACCGCGCGACCGCCGAGGCGCTCAAGCCGTGGTACGGCTACTTCTGCAAGCGCCCCTGCTTCCACGACGAGTACCTGCAGACCTTCAACCGCGACAACGTCACCCTGGTCGACACCCACGGTCGCGGGGTGCAGCGCATCACCGAGGCCGGGGTCGTCGTCGATGACGTGACCTACGAACTCGACTGCCTCATCTTCGCCACGGGTTTCGAGGTCGGCACGGACTACTGCCGCCGCACCGGGTTCGAGTTGGTCGGCCGCGACGGGGTGACGCTCACGCAGCGGTGGCGCGACGGCGTGCGCACCTTCCAAGGCCTGTGCGCCAACGGTTTTCCGAACTGCTTCATCGAAAGCATCGCCCAGGCCGGGCTGACCGTGAACTTCCCGTATCTTCTCGACGTGCAGGCCACCCACGCCGCGTGGATCATCGCGTGGGCGCTGCGCCACGGCGTCACCGAGGTCGAGGCGTCACCGGACGCGGAAGCCGCCTGGGTCGACACCGTCGTGGTCCGCTCGGCCACCACCGCCGAACGCGCCGCGACCTGCACCCCCGGCTACTACAACCGGGAAGGCAAGGCCGACGCCAAGACCCGGCAGGGCAGCTTCTTCTTCGGCGGGCCCACCGAGTACGCCGACATCCTTGCGGCGTGGCGGGACCGGGAAGAGATGGAGGGGCTTCTGCTCCGCGGCGCCGCGGCCGGCCCATGACGAGCCAGCGCGCCCGCCGGCGCTACGCCGTCGGGCGGGTGCGGGCCGCGACCCGGCGCAGGCGCGCGCCGCGGGTCGCGATCATCGGCGCGGGCTTCGGAGGCCTCGGCGCGGCGGTGGCGCTGCGCCGCAAGGGCATCGACGACCTGGTGATCATCGACGGGGACGACGGGGTGGGCGGCACCTGGCGGCGCAACACCTACCCCGGCGCAGCGTGCGACGTGCAGAGCCACCTCTACTCGTTCTCCTTCGCGCCGAACCCGAACTGGAGCCGCACGTATGCCCGGCAACCCGAGATCCTGGCGTATCTGGAATCGGTGGCCGACGACTTCGACCTGCGCCGGCACCTGATGCTGCGGACCCGGGTGCGGCGTGCACGCTGGCGCGAGGATACCGGGCAGTGGGAATTACAACTGCAGCACGCCGACGGCGAGACCACCACGCTGGTGGCCGACGTCGTGGTCAGCGCCGCCGGCCTGTTCGGCGCCTCCAGGTTGCCCGACATCGAGGGCCTGGCCGGCTACCGCGGCCACCTGATGCACACCTCCGCCTGGGACCGCGACGTCGACCTGACCGGCAGCCGGGTCGCGGTGATCGGCACCGGCGCCAGCGCGGTGCAGGCCGTCCCGGAACTGGCGCGAATCGCCGGGCGTGTCACCGTGTTCCAGCGCACGCCCCCGTGGATGGTGCCCAAGGACGACCGTCCGTTCACCGCCGGCGAACTGGCCCGGTTCCGCCGCCACCCCTGGGCCACCCGGCGGGAACGGTGGCGGGTCTGGAAGCAGTTCCACGACTTCACCGGCAACGCACTCGACGATCCGACGGCCGCCGGCCGCGCACAGATCGCGGCATCCTTTCTGGAACGCACCGTGCCCGACGAACGGTTGCGCCGCGCGCTCACGCCGGACTACCCGTTCCGCTGCAAGCGGGTGCTGCTGGGCGCCGACTACTACCTGGCGCTGCAGCGCGAGCACGTCGATCTGGTGACCGACCCGATCGCGCGGGTCACCGAGACGTCGATCGTGACGGCCGGCGGCGACGTGGTCGACGTCGACGCGATCGTGTGCGCCACCGGATTCCAGACCAGCCACTATCTCAGCGGCATCGAAGTGATCGGCCGCGGCGGCGAAAGCCTGCACGAGCGGTGGGGCGAGGACCCCAGCGCCTACCTCGGCGTGGCGGTCAGCGGGTTCCCGAACTTCTTCATGCTGTACGGCCCCAACACCAACCAGGGCGGCAACTCGATCGTCTACATCCTGGAGGCGGGGGCGCGGCTGGTGGCCGGCGCGGTGAGCCGGGTGGCGCGCCGCGGCGGCTGGCTCGACGTACGCCCCGAGGCCGAAAACCGGTACAACGACGAGCTTTCCACGGCCCTCGAGCGCACCATCTGGACGCAGTGCGACAGCTACTTTCGCTCGCCGACGGGCCGCATCGTCACCCAATGGCCCTACACCGAGCTGGAGTACGCCCGCCGGACCTGGCGGCTGCGGCCGCGCGACTGGGTACACCGCAAGGCGCGTGGACGCGGATCAGTCCGCGCCGAAGTCGATGACACCGCGAATCAATTGGCCTGAGGTCAGGTCGGCGTAGGCGTCGTTGATGTCGTCGAGGGCGTAGCGCCTGGTGATCATCTCGTCGAGGAGTAGGCGCCCGGATTCGTAGAGCGTGGCCAGCAGTCCGATGTCGCTCTTGGGGTTGCAGGACCCGAACACGGTGCCGCACAGCGTCTTGTTCATCAGGATGAAGTCCTGCAACGCCATCGGCACCGAGCGCAGCGCCGGCGCCGGCAGGCCGGTGAGCACGCAGGTGCCGCCCTTGCGGGTGAGCGCCAGCGCCGCGCTCACGTCGGCCTCGCCGATCATCGCGGGGGACACGACGACCGCGTCGGCCATCACGCCGCGGGTCAGGTCGCGCACCAACTCGAGCGCCTCGGCCGCCGTCGCCGCGGTGTGGGTGGCCCCGAAGCGCGGCGCGGACGCGCGTTTGAATTCGTTGACGTCGACCGCGACGATGCGGGCGGCACCGTTGATGCGGGCGCCCTGGATGGCCGCGGTGCCGATGCCGCCGGCACCGATCACGACCGCGGTGTCGCCGCCGCGCACGCCCGCGCGCCGGGCCGCCGAGCCGTATCCCGTCGGCACCGCGCAGGCCAGCAGCGCGGCGGGCACCAGCGGGACGTCCCGATCGATCTTGACGAGCGAATCCGCCGCCACCACGGTGTGTTCGGCGAACGCACCGATCTTGGAGACGTGGCCGAGGTCCCGGCCGTCGGCGGTGTGGTGGCGGAAGGTGCCATCGGTCGGCATGCCGGGGATCAGCGTCCCGGATCCCTTGTCGCACAGGTATTCCATGCCCGAGGCGCACCACCGGCACTGCCCGCACACCGCGAGGAAGGACGTCACCACGTGGTCCCCGGGCGCGAAACCCGTGACGCCCGAACCCACTTCGAGTACCACGCCGGAACCCTCGTGCCCGCCGATGGTCGGCGACATGGCGGGCGGTCCCAGGTCGGCGGGCGGCGCGAGCTTGCCCTGCCGGATGTGCTCGTCGGAGTGGCACAGGCCGGTGGCGGCAAGCTTCAACAGCACCTCGCCGGCGCGCGGCGGGTCGAGCTCGAACTCCTCGACCGACCACGGGCGCCCGTACTCGTAGAGGATGGCCGCGCGGCTTCGCATCGCTGGTCAGCCGTTCGCGGCGGCGACCCGGGCCCGCTCCGTCATCGAGGCGATCACGCCGCCGTCGTTGAGGATGTCGGTGCCGGTGAGGTAACCCGCTTTGTCGCTGGCGCAGAACGCCAGCAGCTCGGCCATCTCCTCAGGTTTGCCCCACCGCGGGACCGCGGCCTCGGTAACCATCGCCCCCGCCCCGGCCTGTTCCTCGAGCCTGCCCATCTCGGTATCGATGGACCCCGGGGACACCGAGACGATGCGCAGGCCGCGCGCGTTGAACCGTTCCGCCTGCGACTGGCTGTACCACCGCACGAAGCTCTTGCTCACCGCGTAGGCGATGCCGGATCGCCCCTCCTCGGGCACGATGTCGCACGCCGCCATCATGGCGTCCAGGAAGGCCTCGGCGTCGTGCAGCGCCAGCGGAAACTGCGCCGCCGGAACCATTTCCGCGGGCAGCAGGTGGGCCGCCATCGACGCCACGTTGACGATCACGGCGCCCTCGCCGGCCACCGCGTGGAACACCTCGTTGACGTGCAGGGTGCCCAGCGCATTGGTCCGCATGACGTAGTCGGCCGGGCCCATGCTCGGGCTCACCCCGGCGGCGTGGATGACCGAGACGACGGTGCCGAGGCCGTTCGCGGTGTCGAACAGGTCCGCGACCGCGCGCCGGTCGGTCACGTCGCAGTTCACGAGCGTGGGTGTCACGCCGTGTTCTTGCAGCGTCGCGGCCGCGGCGGTCAAGCGGTCCTGCCTGACGTCGCAGAGCACCACGGTGTGGTCGCGGCCGACGACTGCGGCCGTGGGCAGGCCCATGCCACCCGCGCCGCCTGTGATCACCGACACTCGAGTCATACGTGGACCGTATACGCCGGGGCGCTACGTCGGGAGCCGGGGTTCGCGCACCGCGTCGTGCGGGTGACCGCCGTGCCGAAGGGCGTTGGTGAAGAACGGCGCCCGGACGGTGGCGGCCAGCTGGCCGCGGTTGACGGCCAGCCCGGCGAGGGCCACCGCGGTGTAGACGCCGCACAGCAGCAGCCGCCCGTGCGTTGAGGCGATCGGGAACTGGACGACGAACAACACCAGCAGCGCCCATGCCGTGGCCCGGTGGAAGCGCAGCCCCATGAGCAGCGCCACCCCCATCATGGTCTGGGTTGCGGTGAGCAGGATTTCCTCGACCTGTCGCGGGTCGAGGGCCAGCGAGAGCCCGCCGCCGCCGAGCAGGTGGGCGACCGGCAACGACCCGATCAGCAGGGACCACTGGTTGACCTTGGCCGATATCAGCATGGCGATGGCGGCCGTGCCCTTGCCGCGCGCGGCGAGGATCGTCGCGATGATGAACTCCGGGGCTTCCGAGGCTAAGGGGGCCAGCCACTGCACCAGCAGGAACCGGTCGATCCCCAGTTCGCCGCCGGCGGCGACCAGGTTGTCGGCGAACGGTTTAGCGCACAACAGGATCACTGCGCCCGCGGTCGCGAACAGGCAGACGACGCCCAGGCGCCGGCGGCGATCGGGCAGCTCGCCCAGGGCGGCGGCGGTCCCGATCAGGGAGGGTTCCTCCACGTCGCCGCGGCTGACTTTGTAGAGGTAGAAGCCGAACCAGGCCAGCAGCGCCACCCCGGAGGCCAGGTGGATCTGCGAAGTCGCCGGGATGACGAACGCGAACACCCCGGCGATCAGCAGGAAGCCGAGTTCGACGCGGTTGGCCGGCTGCAGCGCCAGCCCGCCGGGTCTGCCGGTGCCGGCCCGGCGCGCCACGAGGATGCCGATCAGCACGACGACGGGCCAGCCCAACCCCATCAAGAGCCGGTTGGACCCCGTCATGTTGGCCGAGGCGTAATGGGTGTACTCGGGGTTGTGGCCCGATACGTAGGCGTAGTAGAGGTCGACGGCGTATTCGGGCAGCACCGCGATCAGAGCGAGCACCGCCGTCGCCAGGCCGCCGGAGACGTCGACCTGGGCGGCCTCGGCCGCCCAGGCCAGCAGGAAGCTGGCCGAGACCACCGCGGCCCCGAAGAGCAGGAGGGCGGCCACCGGGTCCGGATGCAGGCCGGCCACGGTCACGACGACCGCGGGGGCGATGAACGTCGCCGTGATCAGCGCCGAGCGGATCAGGGTGCGACGCCCGCAACGTGAGGTCCCGGCGGCCGCGGGCCTGTCTGTGGCCAGCATCGTCATCCTTCGAACTCATCGAGCGCGGCTACCGTAGCGAACCCTTACCTAACCTACCCGCCGAGTCGGTGCTCAGCAACGCGACGGGTGATCGAAGCGGCGGCGGGTCGCCTTTTCCTGCAAGGGAATCCAGAAGTTTGGCTCGGCTAAATCACAACTTAGGCAAACCCCGTACGGGCGTTGGTCCCACGCTTAACTCCGACGGGCCGGCGCCCCGGATGGTTCCGGCCGGCCCGCGCGTTCGTGCGCGCCCTACTCGGGCCGATCGGCGCCCATCGCCGCGGCGCTGGCCTGCGCCATGAGCCGCACCAGTTGGTTGCGCGTCAGCGATCCCATCATCTGCGTCGCCGCGCGAAGGTCCTCACCCACGATCCAGGTGGGGCCGTTGGACAGGTTCTCGAATGCCTCCCCGATCACGTCGTCCACGGCGGCGGCGCCGGGGGGCACGTCGTCCGGCGAGTCGATCTGGCCGCGGCTGTGTTCGAGCCGCCGCAGCGCGGGCGTGTCGGTCTTGCCCAGGATCAGGCCCAGGACGTCGACGCCCTTGTCGTGCAGTTCGGCCCACAGCGCCTCGGCGAAGACCATGTCGAACGCCTTGGAAGCGCCGTAGGCGACCATGTTGGGCCCGCCGGCCAGCCCGGCACCCGACCCGAAGATGACGATCCCGCCGCGGGCGCGCGCGACCATCGCCGGCGCGAAGTGGTGGCACAGCTGCATCGGCACCATGCAGTTGCGCTGCACCATCGCCTCGGCGGCCGCGAGCGGGCCGGCCAGGAACGGCTTGAAGTCGGGGTCGGCGCCCGCGCAGTACACGAGGAACCCGATCTCCAGATCGCCGGTGCCCTCGGCGATCGCCGCCGCGGCGCCCGGCTGCGCGAGATCGATTGCCAGGGTGCGCGTCTGGGCCGACGTGCGGGACGCTATCCCGGCGGCGACCTCATCCAGCACGTCCTGGCGCCGGGCCAGCAGCACCACGTTGACGCCGCGCTCGGCGAGTCCCGTGGCGAAGGCGGCGCCCACCCCGTCCGACGCGCCCGCGACGAGCGCCCACGGCCCGTAGGTGTCCGCGAACGTCATCTAAGCGTTCCCGACCGTCGCGACGCGCACCGCGGTGAACCGGCGCCGGGCGATGCGCCACCCGTCGGGGGTCCGCACGATCTCGTCGTCGTAGAAGCCGATCCCGTTGGCTCCGGATTGGTTGTCGCCGAACATGATCAGCGCATCGACGTAGGTTCGCGCCATGGCCTTGTCGCCGTCGAGGGTGATGGCCTGGTTGGTGAGGCGGTGCAGCGTGTGGCCCGCCGGGGCGTGCACCCGCTCCATGAAATCGGTGACGGCCTCCACCCCGCTCCATGCGCCGATCTCGCCGTAGTCGAGTTCGCAGTCGTCGGTGAACACGGTGCGGAACAGCGGCCAGTCGCGGCGGTCGATCCCGGTGGCATAGCGCACCAACAGATCGGAGATGTCCTGGCGATCTTGCTGGTCGGTCATGGGGCGTCTCCGTTCGGATGGACCACGATCGGGGCGGGCCGGGCGAAACGCAGTTTCTCGAATAATCGATATTAAATCTCGAATGTTCGGGATAACCTTACGAAGGCCGGAACAAGGGAGTCAAGCGATTCGTGGGTCGACGTCCGCGCCGACCGCCCGGGTGCTCGATGTGGTGGAGCTCCTGACGCGGTCGGCGAATACGCGCCTGCGCTTCTCCGACGTCGTGCGCGAGCTCGACCTCACGCAGGCGACGGCGCACGCCATCCTCAAGACGTTGTGCGACCGGGGCTGGGCCACCCGCGACCCCGTGACGAAGACGTTCGCGCTCGGGCCCGCGCTGGCCGTGGTTGCCGCCCGCACGGACACCGCCCGGCCGTTGGCGAACGCGGCCCGTTCCGCGTCGCTGCGGTTGTCCAAGAGGGTCGGCTACGCCAGTTCCGTGGTCGAGCGGTTCGGTGATTCACTGGTGGTGACCGCTTTCGAGAACGAAGCCGCCACCGCGCCGGCGGGAATCCCGGGCGACCGGATCCCCTATGCGCCGCCGTTCGGTGTGGCTTTCGCCGCCTGGGACACCGACGAGGAACAACGCGCGTGGATCCGCCGCGGTGCCGGCGACAACCCGGAACGCACCCACCGGCTCGAACAGGTGCTGGCACACACGCGCGAGCGTGGCTTCGACGTCGACTGGACCACGCCCACGCTGGCTCAGGCCGTGCAGGCCGTAGCCACCCTGGACATCGACGAAATGCCGTCGTCGGTGCGCCCCATCGTCGACCAGTTGCTCGTCGAGTTCACCGCCATAGGTTTTCTCTCCGACGACAACCCCGGACGCCGGAAGCAGCCGGTGGTGACCATCTCCGCACCGGTCTTCGACCATCGCCACCACGTCGCCCTGATGGTCGCCGTGCATCCGCTGTGCCCGCTCAGCGCCCGCCAGGTCCGGACGATCGGCAAGCAGCTCACCGACGAGACGACGGCCATCAGCGAGTCCCCGCCGCCGGGCGCCGTCGAGCGGGCCGGTTGAGACGACCCGATTCGGTCGTGGCGGACCTCGCCGACTTCGTGGTCGGCGCACAGCAGCCGGACCGGTGCGGTTCCCGCTCGCGCGTGTCGACGTCACACCCGCCGCCGACCTGACCGCCGGCTACCCGCAGCGCACCGCCGCACGCGTGCGCGTGGTGACGCGCGAAGACCGCGAATTCGGTTGCGAGCGAGGAGAATACGAGGGGTCTCCCAACCGGCCGATGTCCTGGGCACGCGTGGTGGGCAAGTCCCACTGGCTCGCCGAACCCTGCTGCGGCGAGGCGCCGCGCGCCGAGATCGTCGACGCGGTCGACCACCTGGACGACATACCCGTCGCCGGGCTGACGGCCCTGCTGGGCGAGGCGAGCCCGGTACCGGTGCGCCCACGCGGCAAGCGGCGCTTCTGACCGCCCCGCGCGCCCTCTTGCGTCTTTTGCCGACCGCCCTGGATGATCGGTGGTCATGCACGTAGATCGCGGTGGCGACCGTTGGGAGTTGGTGACCTGCGGCCTCGCGGGGCACGCCACCTTCGTGCCGGACGACGAGGCGCTGGCCGACCGGCTGCGCGGCGACACGGCCGTGGGACCGGTGTGGCGCTGCCTGCGCTGCGGGGAGTTCGTTCTCGGCGAGCCGCGCCGCCGCGGCGCCACCACGGACGCCCCGACGGTCTTGCGCGGCAAGGCTTTGCGCCAGGCGATCATCGTCCGGGCCCTCGGGGCCGAACGCCTGCTGCGGGCGCTGCTGATCGCGCTGGCGGCCTACGCCGTGTGGAAGTTCCGCGGTGCGCGCGGATCCATCCAGGCCACGCTGGACCGCGACCTGCCCCTGTTGCGCGCCAGCGGATTCCAGGTCGACCAGATGACGGCGGTGCACGAACTGGAGAAGGCGCTGGCGGCCAAGGCATCCACGCTGACCCTGCTCACCGTGGCGCTGACCGTCTACGCCCTGGTGGAGGTCGTCGAAGGGGTCGGGCTGTGGTTGTTGCAACGCTGGGGCGAGTACTTCGCGGTGGTCGCCACCTCGGTGTTCCTGCCGCTGGAGATCTCCGAGCTGGCCAAGGGGGTCACGACGACCCGGGCGGTCACCTTCACAATCAACGTGGCCGCCGTCGTCTACCTCGTCGCGTCGAAACGGCTGTTCGGGGTCCGGGGCGGCCGCACGGCCTACGCGGAGGAGCGGCGTGGCGAGCAGCTCCTCGACGTGGAGCGGGCGGCGACGAGGGCCGCGGCATGAGCGAGAACTCGCGCGTCGTGGCCTGCCCCCACTGCGGGAGGAAGAATCGCGTGCCGGCAGCCACTGCCGGCAAACCCCGCTGCGCGCAGTGCCGGCAGTGGCTGCCGTGGATCGTCGATGCGCGTGACGACACCTTCGCCGACGTCGCCGAGAAGGCGTCGGTGCCGGTGCTGGTCGACCTGTGGGCGACGTGGTGCGGTCCGTGCCGGACGGTCAGCCCGGCCCTCGAGCAGCTGGCGCGGGAACGGGCGGGCGGGCTGAAGCTGGTCAAGGTCGACGTCGACGCCGCACCCGCGGTGTCTCAGCGCTTCGCGGTCCGCGCGGTGCCGACGCTGCTGCTGATGCGGGACGGCCGGGTGCTGTCCCGGCAGTCCGGTGCCGCGCCGCTGCCCGCGCTGCGCGCCTGGGTCGACGACACGCTGAAGTGAGGGTCAGCCCCGGTACTGCCTGGGCAGGATGAAAACGCCCTCGGCCTCGACGGTGAGGCCGTCCTCGGCCGCGAGGTGGCCGACGGCGAAGATCTTCACCCCTTCGGTGCGCTCGATACGCGCCTCCGCGCGCAGCGGCCGCTCCAGCGGCGTCGGCCGTCGGTAACGCAGGGTCAGCGTGCCGGTGAAGGCGGGCCTGTCCGGTTGGTGGGCCACCGCGCCGAGCACATGGTCGAGCACCAGGGCACACACGCCGCCGTGGACCTTGCCCGGCGGTCCCTCGTAGGCCACGCCCAGTACGAACTCCGACCACACCAGCCCGTCCGGGTCGTGATGGATCACCAGGGGCGGCGCGACGGGGTTGCGCACACCGACCACGGCGTTGCCGCATGCGATGGTCTGGCCGTCGGGCATCCGGTGCACACCGAACGGCCCCGGCCGCAGCGCCCGGCTCAATTCGTCTGCGGCACTGTCGATCCGGGCCTTGGCGGCCGCCACCTCCGCCGCGCCCGCCTCGGTGCGGATGCTGACGTCGATGAGCCGGCGGATCGACTCGGCCAGCGGCACATGGTCCGACTCGAGCCGGCCGGGGTCGACGCAGGGCATCTGGTTGTGCATCCCCGCAACCTAACAGTGGGGCCCCGGCGGCATACTTCCCCTGGCAGGAACGGAGATTTCATGGGCACTTACGCGATCACCGGATCGGCGTCCGGGATGGGCCGCGAGACCGTGCAGCGGCTGCACGGCGACGGCCACACCGTGATCGGCGTCGACGTCAAAGACGCCGACATAATCGCCGACCTGTCGACGCCGCACGGGCGCCGGGAGGCCGCCGACGCCGTCCTGGCGGCCGCGGGCGGCAGGCTCGACGGCGCGGTGCTGGCGGCGGGTCTGGGTCCGAGCCCAGGCCGGGACCGGGTGCGCCAGATCGCCCAGGTCAATTACCTGGGGGTCGTCGAGCCCCTGGTCGCCTGGCGGCCGGCGCTGGCCGCGGCCGGGCGCGCCAAGGTCGTCGTCGTCGCCAGCAACTCCACGACGACCGTGCCCGCGGTCCCCGGCCGGGCCGTGCGGGCCCTGCTGGCCCACGACGCCGACAAGGCGGTACGGGCGGTGCGGTTCTACGGGCCGGGCGCACCGACGATGATGTACGCGGCGTCCAAGATCGCGGTCAGCCGCTGGGTGCGCCGGCACGCCGTGCTGCCGGAGTGGGCGGGGGCCGGGGTGCGCCTGAACGCGCTGGCTCCCGGTGCCATCATGACTCCGCTACTGCAAGAACAGCTTTCGACGCCGCGGCAGGCCAAGGCGGTGCGGTCGTTCCCGGTTCCGCTGGGCGGGTTCGGCGAGGCCGGGCACATGGCCGACTGGATGTGTTTCATGCTGTCGGACTCTGCGGATTTCCTCTGTGGCAGCGTCGTGTTCGTCGACGGCGGATCGGACGCGTACTTCCGTGCCGACGACTGGCCTACGGCGATCCCGGCGCACCGCCTGGTCGGCTACCTGCGCCGGTTCCGCGCGCGAACCGCCGGCCCGGTGTGACGGGGCCGGCGCGGTGCCCGCGATTGTGTCCGACACCACAACCGGCTTCTCGCGCCGTTTACCCGGTCGCCGTGCGACCGTAAAACGACCGCGGTGCAATTCAGTGAGGTCAAGCGGCCGAACAGATTTAAGGGGAGGCACCCATGCCTACGCTGCAGGACTGGATCCCTCAGGACCCCACCAGCCTCGATGTCGTCGCGCCCCTCAGGGCGCGGGCCTGCGACGCGTTGCAGGCCGTGCTGAAGAGAAGGCGGCGCCCGGCCCCGGGCCCCGCCGACGCGCGCCTGATGCGCAGGGGCGCCGAACGCTGCTGAGGGCGCGGACCGGTCGAGGCGCTTCGGGCGGGGTGAGTCGCGACGTGTTTGGATAGCGGTATGTCCGACTTCGAGGAACGCATCGTCAGCGCCACCCGCGTCATCTCGGCCCGCGCCGAGCGAATCTTCGAACTGATCGCCGACCCGTCGCGGCAGCCGAGCTGGGACGGCAACGACAACCTCGCCTCGGCTGCCCCCGGACAGCGCGTGCGCCAGGTCGGCGACATCTTCAGGACGACGCTGACCAACGGCGCCGTGCGGGAGAACCACGTCGTGGAGTTCATCGAGGGCAGTCAGATCGCCTGGCTCCCGGCAGAAAAGGGCAAGCAGCCGCCCGGCCACCTGTGGCGCTGGCAGCTCGAGGCGCTCGCCGGTGACCTCACCAGCGTGACCCACACCTACGACTGGACCGCGCTGACCGACCAGAGCCGCCTCGAGCGGGCCCGGTCGACCACGCCCGAGCGGTTGCGGGCGTCGCTGGACCGGCTCGCCGAGCTGGCGCGGGAAGCCTGAGCCCGGCGAGCCGGTGTCCTCAGCGCCGGCTCAGCCCTTCTTGCCGCGCACCCATTGCAGCGTCCCGAGGTTCGTGACGCGCACGCTGGCGAACCCGTTGTCCTCCAGGATGTCGCCGATCTCGTCGTCGCCGAACGCGCGCACCCCGATGTTGGGCAGCATCTGCCACAGCCGCGCGGCGCGTCCGGCTGTCGGGACCATGACGGCCAGCCTGCCGCCGGGGCGCAGCACCCGGGCCATCTCGGCCAGGGCGGCCGCCGGATCCGGGATCAGCTGCAGCACCGCGATCGAGGCGACCGCATCGACGGTGTTGTCGCGCAACGGAAGTCGCTGAGCGTCGGCGCGGATGAAGCCGACCTGCGAGCCCGCCTCGTTGCGCACGGCCCGCGCCAGCATCGCCTCGGAGATGTCGACACCCAGCGCCAGCCCGTCCGGGCCGGCCGCGCGCGCCAGCGACGAGGTGACGTTGCCCGGGCCCGAGCCGACGTCGAGCGCCGTGCCCCCGGCCGGGATGTTCAGCCACTCGACGGGGTGGCGCCAGGCGCTGATCAGCCGCCGCGACAGGGCCTGGGCGTTGTCGTAGAGCATCGACCCGATCGGCGATGCCCACGCGGCCTGGATCGGGCCGGTGTTCTTGGCGACGCCGGCGTCCCCGGCCGGTGCGGTGCCGAGCAGATCCAGATATCCCCTGCTGACGTCCGGGTCGGCCGGGGGATCGGTAAGCAGGTCCATCGCGCGGCGCAGCGCGGGCGGCAGCGAGACGTGCACATCGGTCATGGGTGCTCCTTCGATCAAATGCCAAGCTGTACGCCGCAATTGGCGCTCTCGGCTCGGATGTCCCTCATGTGTAGCCTACGCCGGGCGGTGGGCGCCGGACTGTCCGGCGAATGTGGGATGAGTTAACGCCTGACGATGGCTTGCCCGCGGGACAGGGCGTACAGGCGCCACCGACCCGGCACCCCTTTGAGCGCGCTCTCGCCGCGGTCGTCGAACCGGTGCCGCGACCCGGTGACGATGTCGCGCACCGTGGAGGACACCAGCACCTCGCCCGGGCCGGCCAGTGCGCCCACCCGCGCGCCGATGTGCACGGCCATGCCGGCGACGTCGTCCTTCGCGGCGCCACGCACCTCGACCTCGCCCGCGTGAATCCCGACCCGCACCTCGACGCCCAGCACCCGGACGGCGTCCACGAGGGCGTCGGCGCAGGCCAGCGCGGCACTGGGACTGCTGAACGTCACGACGAATCCGTCGCCGGCCGTGTTGACCTCGCGGCCACCGAACCGCTGCAACTCGTGGCGCACGATGGCGTCGTGGTTGTCCAGCAGGTCGCGCCACCGGCGGTCGCCGAGCGCGGCGGCCCGCTCGGTGGAGCCGACGATGTCGGTGAACACGATGGTGGTGAGCAGCCGCTCGGCGTCGGAGCCGCCGCGCACCCCGGTGGCGAACTCCTCGATCTCGTCGAGCATCGGGCCGGTGTCGCCGACCCAGTACAGGGCGTCCCCGCCGGCGAGTTCGACCAGGCGCGATCCGGGGATGCGCTCGGCGAGGTAGTGGGCGTGCGCCACGGGGCTGAACGCCGGATTGTCGCGGTGCAGGATCAGCGTCGGCACGGCGATGCGGCCGAGGCGGTCGCGCACGTCGCCCTCCCTGATCTTGCGGACGAAGGCGCGCGCCATGCTCGGTGACGCCGCCCGGTTGCCGGCCATGTCCCACCAGGCGCGGAAGGCGTCGTCGTCGGCGACGCTGGGCGCGATGATGCCGAGGAGGTCGAAGCCCTGCTCGACGGCGTCCGGCTCCATGGCGGTCGTCGTGTACGGGTCGGCCGCGCTCAGGTCGGAGCCCATCGGGTAGTCCGGGGCGCGCAGCGTGCGCGCCGCGCCGTTGACGGTTACCAGGCCGCTCACCCGGTCGGGGTGATCGGCGGCCAGGACGATGCCGGCCAGCGACGTGAAGCTGGGTGCCAGCACCGTCGCGCGCTCGCACCCGGCCGCGTTCATGACCGCGATCGCGTCGTTCGCCCAGGACTCCGGTCCGATCATGTCCGGCGACGGGACCCGCGAGGACAGTCCGATCCCGCGGTGGTCGAAGCGGATCACCCGGGCGAACGAGGCCAGCCGCCGATGGAAGCGGTACATCGACGGCTCGTCGTCGACGCAGTCGATCGGGATGAACGGCCCCGGCAGCACGAGCAGGTCGACCGGGCCGCCGCCGAAGACCTGATAGGCGATGTCGATCTCGCCGCAGCTGACGTACCTGGTCCGCGTTACCGGCACCACGCGTCCAGGCTAATCCAGGTCGCCGACGGGGTCTGCCCTTTGCCGACCGCCGATGATCGGGACCAGGTAGCGGGCGGCGTAGGCGCGCACGGCGGCCGGGTCGGCGGTGTCGAGTCGGTCGGTGGGGAACACGATGATGCCGAGGGCGACCCGCAGCAGGATGTCGGCGACGTCGGCCAGCTCGGGGTCGGGCAGATCGGCGCCGCAGCGCCGCAGCGTGTGGGCGATCCCGTCGGCGAACTGCCGGATCGGGAAGACCTCGGAACGCGAGAACAGCCCGAACAACTCCGGTTCGCTCTCGGCGATCCGGGAGTACAGCGGTGAGTCCTGCACCAGGCGCACCCCCAGGGCGAACGCCTCTACCACGGCCTGCTGCGGGGTGCATCCGGCGGTGGCCCGGTCCAGCGTGGCGAAGAAGTGGCCGGCTTCGCGGCGGACCACCTTCTCGAACAGGGCGTCTTTGCTGGGAAAGCGCCGGTAGATGGTGCTGCGGCTGACCCCGGCGCGGGCGGCGACGTCCTCGATGTTCGCCCGGCGCACGCCGTAGGTTTCGAACACCGCCCGCGCGGTGTCCAGGATGACCCGGTCGACGTCGGCTTTCGCGGCTTTCTCGGCCTTGTGGGCCTTCTCGCCGAGGTCGCCGCCAGGGTTGTCAAACCGCATGGATCACGACCCCCACTGCAATCTCGACGTAGAAATGTTAGCCTGACACAAAGACACTATTTTGTGTCAATGAATCACGCAGGGCACGCGCCGACGAGGGGTGAGCATGACCGCCGGATCCCGGTTCGACCGTGATGTTCGCGAAGCGGTGCCCGTGCTGGTCGACGACGGCCCCGACGCGACACCGCGGCTGGGGCCCGACTCGCTGATCTGGAAGTTCTACGGCGATCACCGCACGCAGTTCTTCGGCTTCCAGCGCACGGCCGGGGTCGAGAACTGCATCGAGCAACTCGCCCAGGGCGTGCTCGACCACTCGGTGGTGTTCAGCGACACGCTGGGCCGGGCGCGGCGCACCGCGCCGCCCCTGATGGAGACCGTCTACTCCGGCGACCCGCACACGTGGGGCCGCAAGGTCCGCGACTTCCACAGGCCCATCAAGGGGACCGTCAGCGACGGCTCGCGGTACCACGCGCTGAATCCCGAGCTGTTCTATTGGGCGCACGCCACTTTCGTCGACCAGGTCATCTACACGGCCGACACCTTCATCCGCCGGTTGTCCCGCGCGGAGAAGGAACAGATCTTCGACGAGGGCAAAACCTGGTACGGCCTCTACGGGGTCAGCGACCGCGGGCAGCCGCAGACCTACGACGAGTTCCTGGCCTACTGGGATGCGATGCTCGACCGGTTCGTCCCCCACAAGACCGTTCTGTACGGCACCGGCTACATCCGCAAGGGGATACCGGGTCCGCGCCGGATCCCTGCGCCGATCTGGAAGGTCCTGTCCGCGCCGCTCAACGCCTACACCCGGCTGGTCCTGGTGGGCACCCTGCCCCCGCAGATGCGTGCGGTGTGCCAGTTGGACTGGAACGACAAGAAGGAGAGGCGCTTTCAGCGGTTCGCCGCCACCATGCGGGCGCTGAACCCGCTCATCAACCGCCTGCCCCTGTCGATGGTCTATCTGCCCTGGGCGGCCAGAGCGTGGCGCCGCGTGGGGGTCGATCCGCGTGGGCTGCACAACGGCGCCTGAACAGTTGAACGGCGCGTGACCGGAAGCGAAATTCTCTGTGCCGTAAGCCAATCGGCAGCCGAAGCCATTTGCCGCGCGGGTCCTGTGACAGGATCGGTGGCATGGCCGACATCGACTTCGCGCTGCTGGACGTCCCCAGGACGGCGCCGATCGACGACCCCGAGGCCTACCTGCGGGCCGCGATCGCCTGGCATTTCGGTCCGGACACCGGTTCGGCGTTCTGGCTGCGCACGGCCGAGGCGCTGGACTTCGACCCGCGTAGCGACGTCACGACCTTCGCCGACCTGCGCCGGTTTCCCAACCTGGTCAACGAACTGCGCGCCGTGCCGGTCGAGGACCTGGTTCCCCGCGGCTACGCCGCTCAGGGATACCCGGCGCCGCTGCCCCGCATCTTCGAGTCCGGCGGTACCACCGGCGCCCCAAAACGCACCGCGCAACTGCCGGATTGGTGTGCCCAGGTCGTCGAATGGCAGACCGAGGACTTCGCGACGGGCGGCTTCCTGCCCGGGCGCGGCTTCCTGTGCCTGATGCCCAGCGGGCCGCACGGGGTGGGCTACTTCTCGCGCCTGGTCTCCGAGCGGCTGGGGTCGGTGTTCCACCCGATCGACATCGACCCGCGCTGGGTCAAGAAGCTCACCGCCCGCAACGCCGCCGCCGAGGTGGCGGCCTACGTCGAGCACGTCATCGAACAGGCCGTCTTCGTCCTGCAGACGCAGGACGTCGCGAACCTGCACGCCACGCCGCCGCTGGTGCAGGCGATGGCCCGCGACGACCGCGTGGTGGACCTGGTGAACGCCAAGATCCGCTACCTGTTGCTCAGCGGCGCGCACGTGGACGCCGACACGCTCGACCTGCTGCGCGACATCTTCCCGGCCACGACCATCACGATGGCCTTCGGCAGCACCATGGTGCTGTCCCAGGCGGTCACCCGGACCGCCGACGACGGCACGTTCGTCTTCGACCCGCGCAGCCCCTACGTCGTGTTCCGGGTCGTCGACCCCGACACCGGCGCGGAAGTGCCCTACGGCGAACTCGGCCGGGTCGTGATGAACCACGTCAGCAAGGGGATGTTCATCCCGAACAACCTGGAACGCGACCTGGCCGTCCGCATGCCGGGACCGGCGGGTCAGGTCGGCGACTCGGTCAGCGCGGTGCGGCCGGTGAGCACCTTCGAGGGCGAGGCCGTCATCGAAGGCGTGTACTGAAAGGCGATCTGGTGCACATCGATGCGCTCGGCCCGCAAGGCGAGTACCGCACCCGAAACCGCGAAACCCTCCCCGGCGCGGCCGGCGACGCGGTGACCGAGCTGAGCATCGTTCCGCCGCTGTATGTTTCGCGAACCCTCACCGCGCAGCGCAAGGCCCGGCCGCTGCCGTTCGCGCAACGCGAGGCCGCGCTGGCCGAAGCGGCGCAGGTCTTCGCCGCCGCGACCATCGCGGGACTGGACTTCGAGGGCTATGTCGCTGCGGCGAGCCGGATCTCGGGGCTGCCGATCGCGGTCACCCGCGCCGGGGCGCGCGGAGTGGCCGGCGCGGTCGGCGGCGCGTTCGCCGCGGTGCGCCCGGCCCGTCCCGTCGGCGCGGCGCCGGACTGGCGCGACGAGCGGATCCGCGGCGGGGGCGCGGTGTGGGTGCGCCGCGGCGAGGTGTTCGCCGTGCACGCCGCCGGCAACGGCCCCGGTGTGCACGGCCTGTGGCCGCAGGCGCTCGCGCTGGGCTACCGGGTGGCGGTGCGTCCGTCGCGGCGCGAGCCGCTGACCGCGCACCGCCTGGTCACCGCGCTGCGCCGGGCGGGGTTCCGCAACGAGGACGCCGCCTACCTGCCGACCGATCACGGCGGGGCGGACGAGTTGATCCGCGCGGCCGACCTCGCGATGGTCTACGGCGGGCAGGACGTCGTCGACAAGTACGCCGCCGACCCCACGGTGGTGGTCAACGGGCCGGGACGGGCGAAGATCCTGATCACCGCCGACCGCGACTGGCGCGAGCACCTCGACGTCATCGTCGACTCGATCGCCAACCTGGGCGGCATGGCCTGCGTCAACACCACCGCGGTGCTCTGCGAGGGCGACCCCGCGCCGCTGGCCGCGGCGATCGCCGAACGCCTGGCCACCATCGAACCCCTGCCGAGCGGGGACGAGCGGGCCGTCCTGCCCACCCAGCCGCTCGAGAAGGCGCACGCGCTGGCGAGCCACCTGGCGGCCCGGGCCGCCGGGACCACCCCACTGCTCGGCGCCGACCAGGTGGTGGCCGAGGTGGGCGACGGGTGCGCCGCCCTGCGCCCGGCCGTGCACCTGTTGGCCGGGCCCGGCGCGGGCCGGCTCACCGACACGCTCAACACCGAACTGCCGTTTCCGTGCGTGTGGGTGTCGCCCTGGTCGCCCGCTGCGGGCGTGGCGCCGCTGCGGCATTCCCTGGTCATCACCGCGATCACCGGCGACGACGCGCTGATCGACGCGCTGCTCGCCGAACCGACCGTGAGTAACGTCTACCGTGGCCGCCACCCGACCTTCCAGGGGGCGCCCGAGATCCCGCACGACGGTTTCCTGGCCGACGTCCTGATGCGCAACAAGGGCTTCATCGACGACTGACCGGGGCCGCCGAAAGGCGTTCGCGACGCCGTGTGGTCTGCTAGCTGTAGAACGGTCGAGGCGCACGGTTGAGCCAGAGCCACCCCTCGGCGTGCACTCCAGCGGATGCGGCAGTCAAAGGTGAACGTGATAGCGCAGGCCCTTCAAGCGGCCACCGACCGATTGGCCAACCCGGCGCGGATCTCCGATCCGGACCGGCTTCGCGGCGCCGTTTCCGGCAAGACCGCCCTGGTGACGGGCGCGTCGTACGGGATCGGGGAGGCGACCGCGCGCAGGCTGGCCGCGGCCGGGGCGACGGTGCTGGTGGTCGCCCGGTCGGCCGACCGGCTCGACGACCTCGCGGCGTCGATCAACGCGGGCGGCGGGCAGGCCGTCGCCTACCCCACCGATCTCACCGACGAGGCCGCCGTCCGCGCGCTGACCAAGCAGATCATCGACGACCACGGCCCGCTCGACGTGGTGGTCAGCAATGCCGGCAAGTCGTTGCGCCGCTCGCTGCACCAGCAGTACGACCGGCCGCACGACTTCCGGCGCACCATCGACATCAACTACCTGGGGCCGATCTGGCTGCTGCTGGGGCTGCTGCCGGCGATGCGCGAGAACGGCGGCGGGCACATCGTGAACGTCTCCAGCGTCGGCGTGCGGGTGGTGCCCGGCCCGCAGTGGGGCGCCTACCAGGCCTCCAAGGGGGCCTTCGATCGCTGGCTGCGCAGCGTCGCACCGGAACTGCACGCCGACGGCGTGACCGTCACGTCGGTCTACTTCGCGCTGGTCCGCACCCGGATGATCGAGCCCACGCCGGTGCTGGGCAGGCTTCCCGGCCTGTCGCCGGACGGCGCCGCCGACGCGATCGCCAAGGCGGTCATCGAACGCCCGCGCTCCGTCGAACCGCCCTGGGTGTGGCCGGCCGAGCTCGCCTCGGTGCTGCTGGCCGGACCGGCCGACCAGGCGGCCCGGCTGTGGTACCGCCGGTTCTTCACCGAGACCGACACCGACGAGGCCGCGCGATGACCGACGGCGTGCTCACCACCGCCACCCGGGCGCTGCTGCGCTCCGGGCTGCTCAGCCCGCTGTCCCCGGCCGCCGCGTACCGGCTCCTGCACGAGGCGGGGCGCAGCCGCACCAACCCCTACACCCTGCTGGCGATCACGGCGGCCCGCTGGCCACGCCGGTCCGCCATCGTCGACGACGACGGCGCCCTGAGCTACCGCGACCTGCAGCGGGGGGCCGAGGCGCTGGCGCGCCGGCTGGCCGGCGAGGGCGCCGGCCCCGGCGGGGCGGTCGGGGTCATGTGCCGCAACGGCCGGGGCTTCGTCGAGGGGTTCTTCGCCGCCGCCCTCCTCGGCGCAGACGTGGTGCTGGTCAACACAGAGTTCCGCACCGACGCGCTGGCGGCCGCGCTCAAAGGTCACCGGATCACCGCGATGGTCGCCGACGACGAGTTCACCGAGCGGGTGCGCGCCGCCGACCGGTCGGTGGCCGTCGTCGACCCGGCGACGGCCACGGTGCACGACGGCGACCCGCGGCCACGGGTGGCCGCGCCGGGCCGCATCGTCCTGCTCACCTCGGGCACCACCGGAACGCCCAAAGGCGTGCCGCGCACCCCGCAGCTGCGTTCGGCGGTGGGTGTGTGGGTGACGATCCTGGACCGCACCCGGCTGCACACGGGATCGCGAATCTCGGTGGCGATGCCCATGTTCCACGGGCTGGGCCTGGGCATGCTGATGATCACGGTGGCCCTGGGCGGCACCGTGCTCACCCAGCGCCACTTCGACGCCGAGGCCGCCCTCGCGCAGGCGTCGCTGCATCGCGCCGACGCGTTCACGTCGGTGCCGGTGGTGCTCGCGCGCATCCTCGACCTGCCCGAGCGCGTCCGGGCGCGCAACCCGGTGCCGCACCTGCGGGTCGTGATGTCCAGCGGGGACCGGCTCGATCCCACGCTCGGGCAGCGGTTCATGGACACCTACGGCGACATCCTCTACAACGGCTACGGCTCCACCGAGGTCGGCATCGGCGCGCTGGCGACGCCGGCCGACCTGCGCGACGCCCCCGAGACCGTCGGGAAACCGGTCGCGGGCGCCCTGGTGCGCATCCTCGACAAGCAGGACCGGCCGGTCGGGCCGCGCGTCACCGGCCGTATCTTCGTCGGCGGCGACCTGGCCAGCGAGGGCTACACCGGCGGGGGAGCGAAAGCGGTGGTCGACGGCATGACCAGCACCGGGGACATGGGTTATCTCGACAACGCGGGCCGGCTCTACATCGTCGGCCGCGAGGACGACATGATCATCTCCGGGGGAGAGAACGTCTACCCGCGCGCGGTGCAGAACGCGCTCGCCCAACACCCCGACGTCGCCGACAACGCAGTCGTCGGCGTTCCCGACGAACGGTTCGGCCATCGGCTGGCCGCCTTCGTCGTGCTCCAGCCGGGCCGTGCCACCGACATCGCGGCGTTGCGAGAGTACCTGAAAGACAGGGTTTCTCGCTTCGAACAGCCCCGCGACATCCAGATCGTCGCGAACATCCCGCGCAACGCCGCCGGCAAGGTCGTGCGCAGGGAACTGCCGATCTGAGGAGCTGCGCGCGGCGCACCGGCGCCGCGGATCGAGGACCTTGAGCGGCGGTATCGGGGACCAAAGACCCTGCGACGCCGGCCGGTGGCCGGGGATTCTCGAAGGCGTGAACAAGCGGATCGTGATCCTCGGCGGCGGAACGGGTGGCACGCTGATGGCGAACCGGTTGCGCCGCATGCTCTCCGACGCCGTCATCACGGTCGTGGACCGCGACGACGCGCACGTGTATCAGCCCGGGTTGCTGTTCGTGCCGTTCGGGTTGATCGACCCCGACAAACTCGTCAAGTCCCGGGCCCGCCAACTGCACTCCGGGATTCGCTACGTCCAGCGCGACATCGACCGCGTCGACGTCGAGGGCGACCGGGTCCATCTCAGCGACGGAACCGTGCTGGAGTACGACGTGCTCGTCATCGCCACCGGTGCCGTGCTGCTGCCCGAGGAGACCGAGGGCATGACCGGGCCCGGGTGGATGCGCAACGTCTTCACGTTCTTCAACCTCGAGGGCGCAAAGGGGCTGCACGATGCGCTGGCCGCGTTCGACCACGGCCGCATCGCGGTGAACGTCGTCGACATGCCGGTCAAGTGCCCGGTCGCGCCGCTGGAATTCTGCTTCCTCGCCGACGCGTATTTCCGGCGCCGGGGCATCCGGGACCGGGTCGAACTGGTCTACGTGACACCCCTGGACGGCGCGTTCACCAAGCCGGTGGCCGCCCACGAACTGGGTAACCTACTGCAGCGCAAGGGCATCGAGCTGGTCACCGAGTTCAACACCGGACAGGTCGACGGCCAGGCGGGCCGGCTGATCGCCTACGACGAGCGAACGGTCGACTTCGACCTCGCGGTCATGATCCCGGTGCACGGCGGGGCAGAGTTCATCGGCCGCTCCGCCGGCCTGGGCGACGAGCTGAACTTCGTGCTGACCGACCAGCGCACCCTGCAGTCGAAGGCACGGCCCAACATCTTCGCGATCGGCGACACGACTAACGTGCCCACCTCCAAGGCGGGTTCGGTCGCCCACTTCGAGGGCGACGTGCTGGCCCACAACATCGTGCAGTTCCTCGCCGGCCGGCCACTGGATGCGCACTTCGACGGGCACACGAATTGCTTCATCGAGAGCGGGGACCAGAAGGCCCTGCTCATCGACTTCGACTACGACACCCAGCCGTTGCCCGGGCACTTCCCGCTGGCGGTGGGGATGCCGCTGCTGCGCGAATCCCGGCTCAACCACCTGGGAAAGCTCGCCTTCCGCTGGCTGTACTGGAACGTGTTGCTGCGCGGCCGTGACATTCCCGGCATCGCCAGCGCGATGCCCCGCTCCGGCAAACGATTCGACACCGTGGCACAACAAGAGGAGCAGGTGACATGACGACAAAGGTCTACGCGGGCACCGAGGTGACCGTGAACGACGAGGGATTCTTCACCGATCCCACGCAGTGGAACGCCGACATGGCCCCCGAAATCGCTCAGGAATGGGGCGTTGCCACGCTCACCGACCAGCATTGGCAGGTCGTCAAACAGATGCGCCACGAATACGAGCAGAGCGGCAGCGGACCGTCGGTGCGCGCGCTGAGCAAGAGCTCCGGCGTCAGCATCAAGGACCTCTACCAGCTGTTCCCGAAGGGACCCGCGAAGGTGGCTGCGCGAATCGCCGGAATTCCCAAGCCCATCGGCTGCATTTAACACGGACGGAGCATCACATGGACGGCGCGATCGAAAAGGTCTCCATCGTCATCTCCCAGGGCTCGCTGGAGGGTATCTACCCCGGCCTGATCATGGCGAACGGCGCCCGCGCCGAGGGCATGGAGGCGAACCTGTTCTTCACGTTCTTCGGCCTGGACGCCGTTCACAAGAGCAGGCAGAAGCGCATCAAGCTCGCCTCCGTCGGCAACCCGGGCCTGCACATCCCCACCTGGATCGGCGGCCTGCCCGGCGTGTCCGGGCTGATGACGCGCTACATGGAAGACCGGATGGAAAAGCTCGACATCCCGTCGGTGCCCGAGTTCGTCGAGATGATCGGCGACACCGGAGCCGGCTTGTACGCCTGCAAGGCGTCGGTGGACCTGTTCGGTCTCGGCCCGGACGACTTCATCGAGCCGGTTCAGGACAAGATCATCACGGTCGGCGACTTCTACCAGTTGGCCGCGGGCGGGCAGATCGTCTTCACCTGACCGAGGCCGAGGCCTCCGCGAACAGCACCGGCAGGCGCGATCGCACCACCCCGCTTCGGATGCGGCTGCGCAGCACCGCGTTTTCGGTCAGCAGGTCGCCGGCGCACACGACGACGTCGGCGGTCTGGGCGCGGAGCAGTCGCGCGAGCGCGTCGGCGATCCGGTAGCTCATCAGGCTGCGCAGCAGGCGCCGCCCGTCGACCACCACGGTGTCCACCTTGACCCCGCCGGAGGCGAGGCCGGCGTCGTCGAGGGACAGGACGAGACCGCAGGCCGGGAAAAGCCAGCCGAGCGCGGGGGTTTCGAGGTCGTCCAGCTCGGCGCCAAACGCGATCGGCCGCTCGGTCGCACCCGGGAACACCTTGCGGTTCTTCGACGCCGATCCGGCGTGACGATTCCGTCTATTCCGGCTTCGGGCCGCCATTCCAGACGCCGGGGATCTGCGTAGCGATCTCGGCGGCCTTGGGCTCCAGGGCCGCGACCCGCCTGGCCAGCCAGTTGGGTGCCAGCACCGAGACGGCGGTCGCGCCGGCCGTGGCGCCGATGACGCCGCTCCACGCCACCGGTCCCAGCGGGGTGCAACCGAAGAAGTGGCTGACGCCGGGGGTCTGCACGATGGCCACCAGCACGCCCGCGCTGCCCAGCGCCGTGCCCAGCACCAGCGGACTGTGGCGACGCGTCAACAGGGTCTGCGCCAGCTGCGTCGTCACCAGCGCGGTCAAACCCATTGTGGCCGTGCGCCGTTCGGTGCCGAAGGTGTAGCGCCCGATGCCCCACGCCGCCGTCGCGCCGGCGGCGGTGACGGCGCCGCGGGTGACGATCTGGCGCAGCAGCGGCGCGTCGAGCGACGGCGCCGGTCCCGCCAGGGCGGCCCGCTGGAAGGCGCGATGCAGTTCCTCGGCGTCGGTGTCGGCCACGGCGCCGGCCGCTTCGTCGGCCTCGTCGGGCTGGGGGTATTGCGGCGTGACCGCCACCGCGAGCGCGGGGAACATGTCGGTGAGCAGGTTGACCAGCAACAGCTGGCGGGTGCCCACCGGCGCCCGGCCCGTGCCCAGCGCCGTGCCGATGATGGTGAAGAGCACCTCGCCGACGTTGCCGCCGACCAGGATGCCCACCGCATCCCGGACACCGCCCCACATGCCGCGGCCCTCGACCAGGGCGTCGAGCAACACGCCGAGGTCGCTCTCGGTCAACACGATGTCTGCGGCCCCGCGGGCGGCCGACGAGCCCCGGCCGCTCACCCCGATGCCCACGTCGGCCATCCGGATGGCGGCGGCGTCGTTGGCCCCGTCCCCGACCATCGCGGTGACCTGCCCGCAGGCCTGCAGCGCCGCGACGATCTGCACCTTCTGTTCGGGGCTGACGCGGGCGAAGACCTGGACGTCGGCGGCGACCTTGGCCCGGGCCTCCTCGTCGAGGGCGGCGAGTTCGGCGCCGGTGATCTCCCGCGCGTCCGATGGCAGCCCCAGCTGACGCGCGATGGCCCGCGCGGTGACCGGATGGTCGCCGGTGATCAGCACCACCCGGCGGCGGGCGGCGATCAGGGCCTCGATCAGCGGCCGCGCGGATTCGCGCGCGGTGTCGGCCAGACCGACGTAGCCGATCACCTCGAGGTCGTGCGCGGCCGCGTCGACCGCGTCGGCGTCGGTGTCGTCCTCGCTCGTCCCGTGCTCCCAACGGCGTTGCGCCACCGCCAGCACGCGCAGGCCCTGCTCGGCCAGGCGCAGGACCAGGGCCTCGGCGTGGTCGAGGCCGGCGTCGGCGTCGGCGAAGCGGCAGCGCGGCAGGATCTCCTCGGGGGCGCCCTTGACCACCAGCGTCGGCTCCGCGTCGGCGCCCACGGTCCCGATCGCGGCGGCATAGCCGCGGCTGGACTCGAACGGCACCTCGGCGAGCAGCGTCCACTCCGAATCGCCTTGCCCGTTCAGGGACTTCGCGGCGGTGAGGATGGCCTCGTCGGTGGCGTGCGCGTGCCCCTGCCCGTTCTGCGGCTGGGTGCTGCTGCGGGCGGCCGCCCGCAGCACCGCCGCGGCCCGCGGGTCGGTCGCCGCGGGCAACTCGCCGTCGACGGCGACTTCGTGCGGGACGCTGCGCACCACCCGCAGCTGGTTCTCGGTGAGCGTGCCGGTCTTGTCGAAGCACACCGTCTGGACCCGGCCCAGCGCCTCGACCGCGCGCGGGGTGCGCACCAGCGCCCCGCGCCGGGACAACCGCTGGGCGGCGGCCAGTTGGGCGAGGGTGGCCACCAGCGGCAGGCCCTCGGGGACCGCGGCCACCGCGATCGCGACGCCGTCGGCCACGGCCTGACGCAGCGATCCCTTGTGCACCAACGCCAAACCGGTCACCGCGGCGCCGCCGGCCAGCGTCAGCGGCAGCACCTTGCTGGTCAACTCCCGCAACCGCGCCTGCACCCCGGCCGCCGACTCGACATCGGCGATGGCCGAGATCGCGCGCTGCGCCGCGGTGCCGGCGCCGGTGGCCACCACGATCGCCCGGGCGCGCCCGGCGACGATGGTGCTGCCCTCGAACAGCATGCTGGCCCGGTCGGGATCGGTGACGGCGACGGGGTCGACCTGCTTGTCGACCGGCAGCGACTCGCCGGTGAGGAAGGACTCGTCGACTTCGAGGTCCTCGGCCACCAGCAGGCGCGCATCCGCGGGCACCACCTCGGGGGCGACCAGGTCGATCACGTCGCCCGGGCGCAGCGACTTGGCGCTCACCGTCGCCGTGCGCGGTGCGGAGCGCGCCGCCAGCCGCCGCTGCGACGTCGCCATCGTGGGAAGGACGACGCGGCGCGCGAGCTGGTCCTGTTCGGCGAACAGCTCGGCCACGGCCGCCTCGGCCCGCAACCGCTGCATCCCGCCGACGATCGCGTTGGCGGTCATCACGCCCGCGACCAGCAGCGCGTCGATGTTGCTGCCGACGATCGCCGACGCCGCCGCGCCCACCGCCAGGATCGGCGTCAACGGGTCGGCGAGCTCGGCCCGGGTGGCGGACAACAGCCGCCCCAGCTGGGCCGCCGGCCCCCGCAGCGGCGCCAGCGCCGGGTTGTAGGACAGGTCGTCGAGCACGCGTTGCCACGGCGCGATGCCGGGCTCGATGGCCAGCGGCCGGGTGCGGCTGGACAGCCGGGAGTAGACGATCTCGGGATCCAGTGCGTGCCAGGCGGTCAGCGGTTGGGGGGTGGGCACGGGCTGGCGCAGCACCCGGGTGGCCGAGAACGCGCCCTGCACCAGCGCGGCCGCGGCCGCGGCGTTGACCGGGTTGAGCCAGCGCTGCAACGCCAGGGGGTTGGTGGTGGCCCGCGGGTCGCCGGTCACCAGCAGCAGCCCGGCCAGGGTGCTGCCGCCCTTGGCGAGGCGCACCGACGATTCGGTGGCCTCGCGGGCGATCGGCAACGCGGACAGGATCCGCACCGCCGCGGCCAGATCGGTGCCGGTGATGATGTCCGCGGTCCACGGTGTCGCGGCGTGGGGATCGTCGAGGGCGACGCCGACGTCGGCGACGGCCAGCGCCGCCAGCGTGTCGGTCGAGGCGAAATCCGGGTGCAGCGCGGTGATCAGCAACACCGGCCCGCGGTCGCTGCGCAGTTCGCGCACCAGCTTCAGCAACGGCGTGCCCGGCGGGTGGGTCACGGCGACGCTGGCGGTGAGGTCCTCGGTGCCCGCGACGTGGCGCAGCACCACCCGGGCGCCGGTGCGGTGCGCGGTCTGCAGCAGCGGGATCGCGAAGGGATCGACCTCCCAGCCCACGTCGATGCTGCCGACGATCTCGCCGTCGACGACGAGGTCGGCGTGCTCGAGGCCCTGGGCCGGCGCCGCCGACGGGCCCTGGGTGGGCACCCGGCGCAGCCGCGCCCCGGTGGCCGGCAGCTCGTCGGGGTCGGGTTCGGGCGGCTGTTCGGCGTGCAGCAGCGCGTCGGCGACCTCGTAGACCCGGTCGTCGTCCCAGCCTGGCATGTCCCCGTGCGCCCGCAGCACGGCGCGGTGGTCGCCGCGCAGCGCCGCCCCGTCGATGACGACGACCTTGACCCGGTCCAGCCGGCGCAGGGCCCCGGGGTCGAGGATCAGCTGCCCGGCGTTGGCCAGCCCGCGGCCCAGCACCGCGGCGAACGTCTGGCGGCCCATGTGGGCGGCTCTGGGCACCCCGGCCAGCAGCGCGCCGGCGGCGTCCTCGGTGCCACCGCCGGCCAGCAAGGCGGTCGCCGCGGCGATCAGCGACGCGTTGGCGGCCTGGTCCGCGTACTCCTCGACGGGCCCGGCCATCGAACCCTTCGCGGTGTCGATGGCGGCGTCGACGGCGCCGCCGACCATGACGTGGGACGCCTCACCGGCGGCCGCGGCCGCCGAGTTGTGGCGCAGGGCCTGCGATTTGGGTCCGGCCGACGAGATGACGGGCACCACCGGGGCCTGCGGCCGCCGCGGCGAGGCGAGCTCGGGCTCGCGCTCACGCCAGCGCTGCCGGTGTGCCGCCGCCTCGGAGATCTGCAGGCTGCGTTGCGCCAGGTCCAGCATCGGCGTGCCGATCGCCTGGGTCAGCCCGTTGGACACCGCCGCCGAGGCGCTGAGCAAAACGTCGGTGCCGACGCGGCCCAGCCGCGACTCCAGGACCGAGACGATCCGGGGCTGATGGTTCAGCAGGGCCGACGCGGCGCGCGCGCTGCGCGGCGCGACGGGCAGCCGGCCCACCCAGCCGGTGACCGCGGCACCGATCGCGGCGACGTCCATCGCCGCGGCCGTCAGGGGCACCAGGATCGCCAGCGGGTTGCCCGGGTCGGCGAACGGTGCGGTGCGGGTGGCCGGTCGCGCCCCGGCCAGGGTCAGGTCCTCGGCCACGCGGGAGACCGTGCGGCGCACCTCGTCGAGGACCGCGTCGCAGTCGGCGTCGCTGTCCAGTTCGACCACCAGCCGGCCCAGGGCCCCCTCCACGTGGGCCGTGGCCACGCCGGGGATCCTGCGCACCGGCTCCTCGACGACCGGCGCGTGCTCGTGCCAGCTGGGGAACGGCAGCAGCGGGTCGAGGTCGAGGTGCACCCGGCGCCCGCTCTGCCAGCGCACCTGCGGCATGGCGTGGTTCGCCGAACCGTTGGAGGAGGCACTGCCCATGCCGATCGCCCGGCCCGTCGTCTGCGCCATCGACTGCATCACGGGACCGGCCAGTTCGGTGACCGGACTGGTCAGCATCTGCACCGCGCCCACGGCGCCGGCCGCGGTGGAGACGCCGGCTCGGAGGACCTCCGCGGCTCCGCCGGTCACACCGGCGATGATGCCGGCCACACCGGGAATCCTCATTCCGTCACCCTTCGATCACGTCTACCGCGCCTAATGATCCTGGCGTGCCGGGAGCCTGTCCACAGGTGCGCGGGACTGCGCGGGACCGAGGCCGGGCGATGACACCGATGACTGCGGCGGCCCGGGAATCGCGCGGTCACCGGCGTGTCGAATCGCTTCACTTCCGGAAAGCTTACCGGGTTCGCCGGAGGGCGAAACGTGGAGCACGGGCGCGTGGCCGGGGTTCAGGAGGCCCCGATGGCGTGATCGCCTCCTGAAATGGCCTGGGCGTCAGAGGAAATGGAGTGGCGGCAGGAATACGGCACGCGCTGCCCGGCCCGGGAAATCGGGCCTACAGATACCGGTGGTTCGAGCGTCCGACCTGGTACCCCGCCGGGAAGGTCTTCTCGATGACCTGCAGGTGGTGGTCCACCCTGGACTCCAGCTCGAGGACCACGCAACCCTCGCCGAGGGTTTTGGATTCGAGAACGATGTAGCGCTGACCACAATCGATGATCGGGTCGCCCGAGTGCAATTTCTCGACCGGCACCGACTCCGGAGTTCCATCTGGCTCCATTCATGACACGTTAGGTCAATTCCGCGGGTGAGGGAATACGCCGCCGGCGGGAACCTTGGCGGCGCGGCGGCCTTCGCGCGTGCCGGCCGCCCGCGCCGGGATAGGTTGTCACCCATGAGTTGGTGGTTCGCCCACGCCGAGCGGACGCTGTCCGAACAGGTGCCCGCCGCACCGGATCGGGTCCGCGACTTCTACGTCGACCTGGACAACATCAAGGTCGTGCATCCGCTGATCGTGTCCGTGGTGGCCGGGCCGCGCGTCGACACCCCCGACGGCTACCGCCAGGGCTATCGCGTGGTCGACCGGATCCCGCTGGGGCCGTTGACGTTGCGGATCACCTACCGGGCGACGCTGCACGTGCCGGCCGACGGCGACGTGCGGACCGAGGCCGACCAGTCCCCCGGGGTGCGGCTGCGGGGAACGGTGAGCTTCGAGCCGGCCGGCGGCGGCACCCGGCTCACCGAGCGCATCCGCATCAGGGCGCCGCGGCCGCTGGCCCCGGTGACGACGCGCGAAGCGGTCAAAGCGCACACCGCGATGCTGGCCGGTATCCGGCGCCACTTCGAATCCGCGTGAGCGACAGCCGCTCTCGCCGGGACTACTGGGCGGATTTGTCGGGCGCGTAGCCCAGGATGCTCTTGACCTCCAGGTACTCGTGGAACCCGAACGAGCTCCACTCCCGGCCGTTGCCGCTGCGCTTGTAGCCGCCGAACGGCGCATTCAGGTCGAAGGCGTGGTTGATGGTCACCCACCCCGCCCGGATCCTGCGCGCCACGGCGCGCGCCGTGTCGAGGTCGGCCCCCGAGACGTAGCCGGCCAGGCCGTAGTCGGTGTCGTTGGCCAGCGCGACGGCATGGTCTAGGTCGTCGTAGCCGAGCATGCACAGCACCGGACCGAAGATCTCCTCGCGCGCGATCGTCATGTCGTTGGTGACGCCGGCGAATACGGTGGGCCGCACGTAGTAGCCCGTGTCCAGGCCGTCGGGCCGGCCGGGGCCGCCGGCGACGACCGTCGCGCCCTCGTCGACGCCGGTCTGGATCAGCCGCTGCACCTTGTCGAACTGCGCCCGCGACGCCACGGGCCCGATCGCGGTCTTGTCGTCGGGGTCGCCCACCCGCACCTGGCCGGCGACCTCCCGCGCGATGGCGACGGCCTCGTCCATGCGCGAGTTCGGCACCAACATGCGCGACGGCGCGTTACAGCTCTGCCCGGAATTGGGCATCATGTTGGCCACCCCGGCGCGCACGCCGTCAGCGAAGCCCGCGTCGTCGAGCACGATGTTGGGGCTCTTGCCGCCGAGCTCCTGGGTCACCCGCTTGACCGTCGGGGCGGCGTTCTTCGCGACCTCGACGCCGGCGCGCGTCGAGCCGGTGAAGGAAACCATGTCGATGTCGGGATGGCCGGCCAGCGCCATGCCCA
Organism: Mycobacterium sp. HUMS_12744610; assembly: GCF_041206865.1. Lineage (NCBI taxonomy): Bacteria > Bacillati > Actinomycetota > Actinomycetes > Mycobacteriales > Mycobacteriaceae > Mycobacterium > Mycobacterium servetii. Next base: position 5,882,726 of record NZ_JBGEDP010000001.1, on the reverse strand, counting down.
CGCCCGGGCCGTCGCCGTTGACCAGGTTGAACACCCCGGCCGGCACGCCGGCGGCGTCCAGGATCTCGGCGAAGACGCAGGCCGAGAACGGCGCGACCTCCGACGGTTTGAGGATCATCGTGCAGCCCGTCGCCAGCGCGGGGTACACCTTGACCGCGATCTGGTTGATCGGCCAGTTCCACGGCGTGATCAGCCCGCAGACGCCGATGGGCTCCCGGGCCAGCAGCGTCGCGCCGTGTTGCTCGGAGAACGCGAAGTTCTTCAGCACGTCGATGGCGGTGGCCAGGTGCGCGAGCCCGAGCCCGACCTGCGGACCCGCCGCCAGCGACGGCGGTGCGCCGATCTCCTCGGTGACGGCGTCGGCGAGATCGCCTGCGCGCTTGCCGTATTCGGCGAGGATGGCCTTCAGCAGCTCGAGGCGCTGCTCGCGGCTGGTCTGCGACCAGCCGGCGAAGGCGCGCCGGGCGGCCGCGACCGCCACGTCCACGTCGGCGGCCGAGCCGAGCGAGATCTTCCCGGCGACCCGCTCGGTCGCCGGGTTCTCGACGTCGAACGGGTTGGGCCGCACCGGACCGACCCACCGGCCGTCGATGTAGAAATCCAGGTATTCGCGCATCAGATCCTCCTTCTCCTACTGGGTGCCTTCGGCGTACCAGGTGCGGAATTCGTCGTACTTGGGCATCTCCTCGGAATTGGCCTTGGGGTCGATGCAGACGTGGACGACGGCGGTCTTGCCGCTCGCGTACGCCCGCTCGATCGCCGGGCCGATCTCCTCCTCCTTCTCCACGTACTCGCCGTGGCAGCCGAAACCCTCGGCGACCTTGTCGAGGCGGACGTCCTTGCTCCAGTGCACACCCGGCTGCGCGGAGGGCTGGGCGAACGTGCGCTTGTAGACCCCGACCTCGAGGCCCCACTGGTGGTCGACGCCCACCACGCACACCAGCGGAAGATTCTGCCGCGCCGCCGTTTCCAGCTCGGCGATGTGGAAGAGGAAGGCCGAATCGCTGGTCAGCAGCATCACCGGGCGCTTGCCCCCCTCGGCGACCGACGCCCCGATCGCGTACGGCAGGCCGGTGCCCAGATGGCCGAAGTTCTGGTTCCAGATGACGTCGCGCGGTTTGGCCTGCGAGTAGGTCCACTGAAAGATGACGGTCGCCCCGCCGTCGCGGACCATGATGCCGTCGGGCGGGAACGCTCGCGTGGCCTCGACGACGAACCGCGCCGGGTGGATCGGGGTGCGGCCCGTCGGCGCGCTCTCGGCGAGCTGAGCCAGCTCCGCCGCGTCCTGGTTGATCCAGCGGTCCAGGTCGGCCGACGGTGTGCGCGGGCTGTCCCGCAGCGCGTCGACCAGCTGGGGCACCACACCGCGAAGATCGCCGACCAGGGGAACGTCGATGGGACGGTTGACACCGATGGCCACCGGATCCTGTTCGACCAGAACCCATTTGCGTGTTGCGTCGTTCTGCGCCCAGTGGCGGGTGCGGCCGTAGTGGCTCGGTTCGCCGAGCTCCGTGCCGAGCGCGACGCACAAGTCCGAGGTGACCACCGCCTCGACGGCCGCCGGCGAGAATCCGTACGAAAAGGTGCGGTCCTGCAGACCCTCGATGAACGACGTGCCACCGGAGGTCTGGATCACCGGGCAGGCCATGAGGTCGGCCAGCTCCCGGACCGAGGCACCGGTGCGCGAGGTGTGGACCCCGTGCCCCACCAACAGGATCGGGCTCGCCGCGTCCCGGATCAGCTTCGCCGCCTCGGCCACCTCGCGCTCGCCGGCGGTCTGCTCGACGAGCCGGTACCGCCGGGGCGGTAGCGGATCCGCGACGTCGAGCTCTTCGAGGATGACGTGCGAGGGGTACTCGATGTAGGCCGGGCCGGGTGTGCCGGACATGGCCCGGCGGATCGCCTCGTGGACGATCTCGTCGGTCTGGTCGGCGTACTCGATGGAGGCGCTGTACTTGACCGACGGCGCGAAGAGCGGTTCCTGCCGGACGAACTGGATGCGGCCGCGCCGGACCCGGCGCTCGGTGATGCGGGCCCGCTGACCGCCGAGGAAGATCACCGGCGAGTTCTCCACCTTCGCGCACTGGATCGCCCCCGCGATGTTGGCCATTCCGGGGCCGAGCGTGCCGACGCACAGGCCGGGCCTGCCCGTCATCCGCGACGCCGCCTCGGCCATGAAGCCCGCGCTCAACTCGTGGTGGGGTGCGACCACCGACCACCCGCGAGCGTCCGCCTCGAGGAACATGTGCACGAAGTTGGGGTCGGGGATTCCGAACAATGTGTTGACGCCCTCGGCCTCGAACAGGTCGAGGATGCGTTTGTACACCGGGACAGCCATCTAGAGCTCCTTTCCGTCGCGAACAGCCACAGAATCGCACTGTGGCAGGGCATCTCGTGCGATTCCGCGTCTGCTCGCGCCGATTTCGGCGAACACTTCTTCGGTGTGGGCGCCCAGTTCGGGCGCGGGCCCCGCCACGCGGCCCGGTGTCCGGGAGAACCAGGCCGGCACGCCCGGGAAGCGCACCGGCCCGTGCGGGGTCTGCACGGTCTCGAACATGCCGACGGCGTTGAGGTGCGGGTTGTCGTACAGCGCACCGGGGGTGTTCAGCGGCGCCGCGGGGATCTCGAGCTCGCGGAACAGCGTCAGCCATTCCCCGGTCGTGCGCTCCTTCAACGTCTCGGCCAGCAGGCCGTAGACGGCGTCGATCTCGCGCGCGCGCTGCTGCAGCGTGGCGTAGCGCTCACCGGCCCACGGCGGCCGCACTGCGTCGACGAACGCGTTCCAGTGCTTGTCGTTATAGATCAGGGCGGCGATGTGGCCGTCGCTGGTGCGGTACGGACGGCGGTTGGGCGCCACGGTGCGCGGATACACCGCGGGCCCCAGCGGCGGGTCGAACAGCGCACCGTTTGCGTGTTCGACGAGCATGAACGAGGCCATCGTCTCGAACATGGCGACCTCGACCTCCTGGCCCTCCCCGGTGCGCTCGCGGTGGAACAGCGCCATGGTCGTCGCGTACAGCGCGGTCAGCCCGGCGACCTTGTCGGCCATGATCGTTCCCACGTAGTCGGCCTCGCCGGTCAGCTGCTGTTGCACCGCAGGCAGGCCGCATTCGGCCTGGATCGTGTCGTCGTAGGCGGGCCGGTCCCGGTCGGGTCCGCGACGGCCGTACCCGTAGCAGTTGGTGTAGACGATCGCCGGGTTGATCGCGGCGACGTCGTCGTAGCCGAAGCCGAGCCGGGCGATCGCCTTGGCGCGCATGGAGTGGATGAACACGTCGGCTGTTTCGACCAGCGCCCGCAGCGCGGCCGCGCCGGCGTCGGTGCGCAGGTCCAGCACGACGCTGCGCTTGCCCCGGTTGACGTTGACGAACACCCCGCTCATGCCCGGCGCCGGGCCGACCGAGACGTAGCGGGTGTCGTCGCCTCGGGGCGGTTCGATTTTGATCACGTCGGCACCCATGTCGGCCATGATCTGGGTGCAGTACGGGCCCATCACCATGGCGGTCAGGTCGATCACACGCACCGTGGCCAGCGGGCCCGCCGGCGGGCTAGCCATGCAACGCCCCCTGACCGCGGTGCGCCAGGTCGAAGCTGTAGCGGATGTGGTCGGCGTGGCCGTCGGGCAGAACCGGGAAGATCAGCGGCACCTCCGCGCGCCGGATCGCTTCCAGGTGTTCGCCGACGTCCTCGACCGTCCACGACGGGCGGTACACGCCCGGGGTCTCGGCGATCACCGCGCGCGCCACCCGGCCCGCCAGGGCGACGAAGATCTCGCCGCTGACCGAGCACGATTCGTGCACGAGCCAACCCACCACGGGCGCAACGAGTTCGGGATCCATCGGGGGATAGGCCGAGACGTCGATGCCGGCGGCCATCCGGGTCACCGCGGCCGGGACGATCACGTTGGACGTGACGCCCTGGGCGGCGCCCTCGAGCGCCGCGACGCTGGACAGCCCGATCACCCCGGCCTTGGCGGCCGCGTAGTTGGCCACCCCGTGGTTGCCGTACAGGCCGCCGATCGATGAGGTGAGCACGATCCGTCCGTACCCGGCGTCGCACATGCGGGGAAACGCCGGCCGCACGACGTGGAACGCGCCGCGAAGATGCACGTCGAGCACGGCCTCGAAGTCCTCGTAGCTCAGCTCCTTCAGCGAGCCGCGACGGACGTTGCCGGCGTTGTGCACCAGGATGTCGAGGCGGCCGTAGGTGTCGAGCGCTGCGTCGACGATCGCCTTGCCGCCGGCGGCGGTGGCCACCGAGTCCGTGCTGGCGACCGCCTGACCGCCGGCGGCGTGGATCTCACGCACCACATCGGCGGCCGGAGCGGCATCGGCGCCGTCACCGCTGAGGTTGCCCCCGGGGTCGTTGACCACGACCTTGGCGCCCCGCGACGCGAGCAACGTGGCATAGGCGCGGCCGAGCCCGCGGCCGCCCCCGGTGACGACCGCCACCCTGCCCTCGAAGTCCAGGGAACTCACTTCACTCATCTGCGTTCTCGAGCTCTAGGCCGTCCAGGTCACCCTTGGCGCGCCATTCCCTGAGCAGGTCGTCGAACGCGTAGAAGCCCGGCATGTAGGGATCGCCGATGGCCGAGCGGATGCCCTCGCCGCCACCGCCGCCCTCGTTGTTGTAATAGCCGGGCGTGCAGGAGATCGCGAATTCCGTTCCGTCTATCGAGGTTTCGCGGATCGTCTTGATCCAGTTGTCCTGGGCTTCCTGGCTCGGCTCGACCGTATTCGCGCCGCGCGCCACCGCCTGGGAGATGATGTAGGCGATGTGCTCGGCCTGCTGCTCGAGCATGGCGGTGGTGTTGCCCGCGACGCCGCCCTGGATGAAGCCGGTGAAGAACTGGTTGGGGAAGCCCCGGCTGGTCATCCCGTGCAGTGACTTGTAGCCGTCGCGCCAGTGATCGAAGAGCGACAGGCCCCCGCGGCCCTCGATCGCCTCGACCGCGTACCGGCGACCGATGTCGGTGGTGATCTCGAAACCGCTCGCGAATACGATGCAATCGACGTGGTACTCGATGCCGCCCGCGACGATCCCGTTCTCGGTGAGCCGTTCCACGCCTCTGGATTCCGACACGTCGACCAGGGTGACGTTCGGGCGATTGAACGTCGGCAGGTATTCGTCGTTGCTGCAGGGCCGCTTGCACATGAACCGGTAGTACGGTTTGAGCGCCTCGGCGGTCTCCGGGTCCTGCACGACTGCGGCGACGCGTCGCCGCAGCCGCTCCATCAGCTTGTAATCCTCCTCTTCGCGCATCGCCATGATCTGCTCGACGGTCAGGGCCGCCGGATCCTCGGCGGCCGCGACGCGCGCGGTCAGGTTGCGCCCCAGTTCGGTCCAGAAGTCGCAGACCATGTCCGGCTCGTCGAACACCACCCCGTCACCCAGCGGTGACCAGCGGTGAAAGTTGCGCTTGCGTTCCTCCTGCCAGCCGGGCCGCAGTGCAGCCGCCCACCGCGGGTCGGTCGGCTCGTTGCCGCGCAGGTCCACCGATGACGGTGTGCGCTGAAACACGTAGAGGTGCCGGGAGTCCCGGCCCAGGTGCGGGACCAGCTGCACGCCGGTCGCCCCGGTGCCGACGAGCGCGACCCGCTTGTCGTGCAGCTTGTGCAGTCCGCCGTTGGCATCCCCGCCCGTGTAGTCATAATCCCAGCGGGCGGAATGGAACATGTGGCCCTTGAAGTCCTTGATGCCGGGAATGCCGGGCAGTTTCGGCCGGTTGAACGAGCCCTGCGCCATCACCACGAACCGGGCCCGAATGTCGTCACCGCGGTTGGTGCTCAGACGCCAGCGCTTTATCCGCTCGTCCCATCGCGCCGTGCGAACCTGGGTGGACAAGATCGCGCCGTCGTAGAGCCCGAAATGCTTGGCGATGCGGCGGCAGTGCTCGTAGATCTCGGACCCGTCGGCGAACTTCTTCGACGGCACGTAGTCGAGTTCTTCGCACATCGGGATGTAGCAGTAGGCGTCGTTGTCGCACTGGATTCCGGGGAAGCGATTCCAGTACCAAACCCCGCCGAAGTCCCCGCCCATCTCGATGATGTGCACGTCGTCGACGCCGGCCTTCTTGAGATATGCGCCGGCCAGCAACCCGCTGAAGCCGCCACCGAGGACGGCCACCTCGATGTTCTCGTCGATCGGCATCCGTGGCGTCACCGGCGTGTGGGGATCGATCTCGGCGAATTCGGCGTAGTCGTCCTTGAGTTCCAGATACTGCTTGGAGCCCTCCGGGCGCAGCCGCTTGTCGCGCTCGTGCCGGTATTTCGCGCGCAGCGCGTCGATGTCGATGTCGTCGGGAGTCTGGGTGGGGCCGCAGCGGTTGTCGGGAGTGATCATGCCGGTGGGTGCTCCTAGTCGGAAAGGGGCTGGGGCGCACCGGTGCCCATGTACCTCGACAACTGATAGTGCAGGTTCACGGTGCTGCGTTCGCGGTAGGGGTTGGGCTTGGTGCCGCCGAAGCCGAGGGATTTCATGCCCTGCTGCACGGCGGCCATGTTCGAGAAGTCTTGCGGCAGAACCGACAGCCACCGCGGGTCGTCGGCCGGGGTGTACTGCCACTGTGTGTGCGGCTCTTCGCCTTTGGGGTACAACTCGAACACCGAGACCTCGAAGATGCATTTGTTCGGGTCGTAGCCGGGGTCTGGGCGGGCGCTGTAGCACAGCGCAACCGTCAGACCCTGGCCGATCTGGAAGTTCGGGAAGATCTGCCAAGCGGTGCCCGCCTGCCCGAGGATGTCGGCGGGAATCGTCGGCCAGATCACGCCGCGGGCCGCGTCGTCGCGGCGCGCGGATGCCAGCCAGTGCTCGAGGACCTTGTCTGCCGGTGTGCCCTCGGGCAGCTCGTCGACCAGTCGTTTGGCGGCGTTCACCAGCGTCTCGGTGGTCGAGGTGTTGGTCTCCTCCATCGTGTAGATCTGCATCTGGGCGGTCGAGACGCGGGGATCGGCGCCCGTGCCGAGGCGGATCTTGGACTTGGTGGCCGCGAGGTCGTCGGGGGCGTCGTAGCCGATGTTGCTGTGTTTGCCCTGCGCCTTGGCCCAGCCCTTGAACTCCCCGAACTTGTTGAACTCGGGGTGGGTGGTGAAGACGTGGTAGGTCTCGTTGAAGGCCTCCAGCGCGACCTTCCAGTTGCAGTCGAAGTGCAGCCACTTGCGCCACTTGTAGCGCATGTTCTCCAGCCCGAATGGGTCGAGAATCTTTGCGGCGGGGAACAGGTAGTCGGCCAGCGGCTCGCAGTCGGGGTCCATGTTGATCCACAGCCACCCGCCCCAGGTGTCGACGTGGACCGGCCGCAACCGGGTGTTGTCGGGGGTCAGCGCCCCCTTCCAGTCGTCCTGTTCGCGGATGTGCGTGCAGGTCCCGTCCAGGCCGTAGGTCCAGCCGTGGAAGCCGCAGACGAACGACTTGCGGGCGCGCCCGCAGGCGTTCTTGGCGCCGGCGGGGGTGTCGATCAGCCGGCGGCCACGGTGCATGCAGACGTTGTGGTGGGCGCGAAATTCGTTGGGCCCGGTGCGCACCACGATGATCGAGTCGTCGAGGATGTCGTAGGTCAGGTAGCTGCCGACCTCGGGGATCTCCTCGACGCGGCCGACCTGTTGCCAGACCTTGCGCCACAGCTTGTCGCGCTCGGCGCGCGCGTAGTCCACGCTGACGTAGGCTTCGACGCCGATCGTCATCGGCTGTGAAAGCTCCTCGGCCGCAGCGGCATTGCTGGCAAGATCGGTCATCACATCCTCCTGATGGCGGCGCGGAAGGATTCGTCCTTGAGGAACAGCGAGGTGTTGTCGGCGCCCAGGTGGCTCCATTTGAGGTCGAGCCCGCCGTCGACGAGCAGGACCTGCCCGGTGACGTAGCTCGACATTTCCGAGAGCAGGAACAGGATCGCGCGGGCCTGTTCCTCGGGCCGCCCGCGCCGTCCCATCGCGATCGCCTGCCGGTCCCGCCCCGGGTCCTCGTCGACGTAGGTGCGCGAGGCGGCAGTCTCGGTGACGCCCGGCGCCACCGCGTTCACCCGAATCCCGGCCTGGGCCAGCTCGAGCGCCATGGTGCGGGTCATCGCGACGACGGCGGCCTTGGCGGTCCCGTAGGCGATGTGGAACGGCGCGGTGTTCAAGCCGCTGATCGAGGAGAGCGACACGATCGACCCGGGCAGCTGCTGCGCGAGGAGCTCGGCGGCCACCGCGCGGCTCATGAAGAATGCCGTCTCGAGGTTGGCGGTGAAGATCTCGCGCCAGTCGCCGCGGTTCACCCGGGTCGCCGGCATCCACGTAGACGGTGCGGCGCCGCCGGCGACGTTGACCAGCCCGTAGAGGTCGCCGTCGGTGCGCCGCGCCCGGTCCATCACGGTGGCGATGCCCTCGTCGGTGGACGCGTCGGCCGCCACGGCCACGACGGGCAGGCCGTGGCGCGCCAGCGGAGCGACGTGCTCGTCGAGGTTGTCCTGCGAGCGGCTCACCGCGATCACGGTGGCCCCCGCCTCGGCGGCCAGCTGCGTGACAGCCGTGCCGATGCCACCGCCGCCGGCGCCGGACACCACCACGATGCGACCGTCGAGCCCGAGAAGATCCGCCATGACCTGCTTTCCCAGCCGCGGACACCGGCACTGTCCGCAACGCGCTGCCCCACGACCTTGTCCGGACAATAAATTGGATTCTGCCCTTAGGAGAACACTATTCCCATCGCTGGACAGTGCTGTCAAGGCCGTTCGCCGCGCCCAGAGAAGCTATTGTCTGGACTAGCCCGGCTTGATAGCGTCCAGCCCGAACAGGCACTTGCGGGTCGAAGGGAAGGATCCCGGCGAGACCATGACCAGCGCGGCGGCGCCATCGCGATACGCCCCCTTCGATGCCGGGGCGCACCCGGTCGAGGTCGCGGATGGCTGGCGACTCGAGCGGGTGACCGCCGCCAGCCGCCTGTTCGGCGCCAACGGCCTGCGCACCGGCCCGGACGGCCGGGTCTACATCGCGCAGGTGACCGGCAGCCAGATCAGCGCGCTGGATCCCGGCAGCGGCCACCTGTCGACCGTGAGCGCCAGGGGCGGCGACATCGTCGCGCCCGACGACGTCGCCTTCGACGCCGACGGCAACCTCTACGCCACCGAGGTGATGGACGGCCGGGTCAGCATGCTCGACACCGCCGGGCGCACCCGGGTGCTGCGCGACGACATCCCGTCGGCCAACGGCATCACCGTTCATCGGGGCCGGTTGTTCGTCGGGGAATGCCGCGAGGGTGGGCGCCTGCTGGAACTCGACCCGGGCGGCGGGCCACCGCGGGTGCTGCTGGAGAACGTGCCGTCGCCCAACGCGATGGAGGTGGGTCCCGACGGGCTGCTGTACTTCCCGGTGATGGGCGCCAACGCGATCTGGCGCGTCGACCCCGAGGGCGGCCAGCCGCAGTGTGTCGCGGCCGATCTCGGCGTCCCCGACGCCGTCAAGTTCGACGCGCGGGGCCACATCGTCTCGACCCAGGTGGCCAGCGGCCAGGTGCTGCGCATCGATCCCCGCACCGGCGAGCGGAAGCTGCTGGCCCAGCTGAGCCCGGGCCTGGACAACTGCACGCTGGTCGGTCAGAAGGTGCTGGCGTCCAACTTCACCGGCGAGATCACCGAGATCGCGCCGGACGGCGCGACGCGGACGGTACTGCCCGGCGGGCTCAACTGGCCGCTGGACCTGACCGTCGGGCACGACGGGCGGCTCTACGTCGCCGACGGCACGTATTTCTATGCGGTCGCACCCGACGGAGCCCTGCAGACGGTGGGGATGCTGTTCAGCCCCGGCTACCCCGGCTTCGTGCGTGGCGTCGCGGCGAGCGGTCCGGGCGAGTTCGTGGTGACGACCTCGGGCGGTCACCTCAGCCGCTACCGGCCCGCCGCGAGCGAAACCGAAGTGCTGGCCGACGGTTTCGACCAGCTGTACGGCGTCGCGCTCGGCTCCGGCGCAGTGGTGTTCGCCGAGCTGGGCACCGGGCGGGTGCTGTCGTGGGCCGCGGGCCGCGTCGAGGTGCTGGCGACCGGCCTGCACGACCCGGTCGGCGTCGCGATCGCCCCGGACGGCACGTGCCTGGTCGCGGAATCCGGCGCCGGACGCGTGGTCCACGCCGGCGGGTTAGGCACGTTGGTCGCCGATCTGCGACGCCCCCAGGGCCTTTCGGTGCGCGACGGCGTGCTCTACATCGTCGACGCCGGGGCCAAGGAGGTGATCGCGTTCGACCTGGACACCCGGGTTCGCCGCACCCTCGCCGCCGGGCTGCCGATCGGCCCGCCCGCCGGGGTGGAACCCAAGCCGCTCAAGGGCATGCCGCCGTTCTCCGGACCGCAGGGCCCGTTCGCGGGCATCGCCGCCGCGGCCGACGGCACGCTGTTCGTCTCGGCCGACGGCGACGGCAGCGTCCTGGCCCTGCGCCCGTCCCGGGACCTCCGCTGATGCCGCAAGCCGTCTCGAACGACCACCGCTACCTGCAGATCGCGCGCACGCTGCGCAAGGAGATCGTCGACGGGGTGTACCCGGTGGGCTCCCAGCTGCCGACCGAACACCAGCTCTGCGAGCGGTTCGCGGTGAGCCGCTACACCGTTCGCGAGGCGATACGCCGGTTGCGCGAGGACAACCTGGTGGCGTCGCGACCGCGGGCGGGCACCCGCGTCGTTCCCCGGCCGGCGTCGAGTTCCTATGCGCAGGATGCGATGTCGATCGACGACCTGCTCGCGTTCGCGTCCGGTGCGCACCTGAGCATCGAGTCCAACGCCATGGTGACGATCGACGACGACCTTGCCGCGCGGACCGGGCTCGGGGCCGGCACGCAGTGGCTGTCGGTGCGCGGTTACCGGCGGGCCGAGGGCGCGTCGGCGCCCCTGTGCCGCACGGAGTACTACATCAGCCGCGACTTCGCCGCGGTCGGCCGACTGCTGCAGCGCCACACCGGGCCGATCTTCCCGCTGATCGAGGACCTGTTCGGGGTGAGCGTCGCCGAGCTGCACCAGGAGATCGCCGCGGTCCTGCTCTCGCCCGAGCAGGCCGACGGCCTCGGGGTCGAGGCGGGCACCGCGGCGCTGCAGATGCGGCGCACCTACCGGACCTCCGAGGGCGACGTCGCCCAGGTGACGATCAACACCCACCTGTCCTCGAAGTTCCGCTACGCCATCACGATGCGCCGGGTGAACGGCCAGGCCGGCTGAGGTGATGCGACGGTGATCACCCCCGCCCGCCGCGACCCGGCCCGCGCGGCCGAGGCCTACCGGCGTGGCCTGTGGGTGCGCACCACCCTCGCCGACGCGCTGCGCGCCGCCGCGGACACCTCGCCGGAGCGGACGGTCCTGGTGGACAACGGCGTACGAGTGGACTGCGGCACGCTGCACGCGCGGGCCCGCGGGTTGGCGGCCGCCCTGCTGGAGCGCGCGCCGGTGGGCAGCGTGGTGTCGTTCATGCTGCCGAACTGGCACGAGGCCGCCGTCATCTACCTGGGCGCGACGCTGGCCGGGATGGTGGTGAACCCGATCCTGCCGTCGCTGCGCGACCACGAGCTGCGCTTCATCCTCGAGGACGCGGGCGCCGCGCTGATCTTCGTGCCGCACCGCTTCGGCGGCCACGACTACGCGGCGATGCTCGACCGCGTGACCGCGGCGATGAGCGCACCGCCCGAAGTGGTGGTGCTGCGCGGCGACGCCGGCGCCCACACGCCGTTCGCGGCGCTGTCGGCAACCGGCGCTGCCGAGCTGCCGGACCTGGATCCCGACGCCGTGCGCATGGTGCTCTACACCTCCGGCACCACCGGGCGGCCCAAAGGCGTCCTGCACAGCCATAATTCGATCCACGCGCTGATCTGCCAGCTGCGCGACCACTGGAGCATCGACCCGGGCGACACGTTCCTGGTGCCGTCGCCGATCGCCCACATCGGCGGCTCGATCTACGCGTTCGAATGCCCGCTGCTGCTGGGCACGACGGCGGTGCTGATGGAGCGGTGGGATTCCGCGGCGGCGGTGGCGCTGATGGACGCCGAGCGGTGCACCCACATGGCCGGGGCCACACCGTTTCTGCAGCAGCTGCTGTCCGCCGCCGAGCGCGCCGGCACGCGGCTGCCCGACCTGAAGGTGTTCGTCTGCGGCGGCGCCTCCGTGGCTCCGTCGTTGATCCGGAGCGCCGCAAGCTATTTCGACCGGGCGGTGGTCACCCGGGTGTACGGCTGCACGGAAGTCCCCGTCGCGACGGTCGGCGCGCCCCGGCCGGACGAAGCCGATCGCGCCGCGGCCACCGACGGCAGGCCCGGCATCGCCGAGGTCGAGCTCGCCGCCCACGCGAGCGCCCCGGCCGGGGAGGGGGAGATCTGCGTGCGCGGCCCGCAGATGCTGCTCGGGTACCGCTGCGCCGAGGACGAGGAAGGCTGCTTCGACGACGCGGGGTTCTTCCGCACCGGTGACCTCGGGCGCTGGGCCGACGACCGGCGGTACCTCGTCGTGACCGGGCGCGCCAAGGACGTCATCATCCGCAACGGCGAGAACATCTCGGCCAAGGAGGTCGAGGACCTGCTCGCCGACCACCCCGGCATCGCCGAGATCGCGGTCGTCGGGCTGCCCGACGAGCGCACCGGCGAGCGGGCCTGCGCGGTGATCGTCGCGGCGGGCGCCGGGCTCCCGGACGTCGCGAGCCTGCTGTCGCTGTTGGTGAGCAAGGGCGTGGCGAAATTCAAGGCGCCCGAACAGGTGGTCGTCTGGGATGCCCTGCCGAAGAACGACGCCGGAAAGGTCCTCAAACACCGGATCCGGGCGGCTTTGACGGAGGTCACACAGAATGGGTGAGATGCAGGTCGCGATCGTCACGGGAGCCAGCAGCGGGATCGGCTTCGGATGTGCCACGAAACTGGCCGAGATGGGAATGGCGGTCGTCGGCACCGGCCGCGACGAGACCCGGCTGGCCGCGCTGGCCGACGCGGTCGGCGATCCCGAGCGGGTCGCGACCCTCGCCGTCGACCTGACCCGCGACGACGCGCCGCGCCGCATCGTCGACCTCGCCGTGTCCCGTTGGGGCCATGTCGATTTCCTGGTCAACAACGCCGGAGTCGGCAGCCCGAAACCGCTGCACGAGACCGACGACGAAACCCTGGACCACTTCCTGGGACTGATGCTGCGCGCCCCGTTCCGGCTCGCGCGCGACGTGCTGCCCCACATGGGCCCCGGATCGGCGATCGTCAACGTCACGTCGACGTTCGCCGTAATCGGCGGGCTGCGCGGCGGCGCCTACTCGGCGGCCAAGGGCGGGCTGACCGCGCTGACCACCCACATCGCCTGTCAGTACGGGGCCTCCGGCATCCGCTGCAACGCCGTCGCGCCCGGTGTGACGCAGACGCCTATGGTCGAGAAACGCCTGCAGGACGAGCGGTTTCGCAAGATCAACGTCGAGATGACGCCGCACCAACGCCTGGGCAGCATCGACGACATCGCCGGCACCGTCGCGTTCCTGTGCTCGCCGGCGGGAAGCTTCATCAACGGGCAGACGATCGTCGTCGACGGCGGCTGGAGTTCCACCAAGTACCTGTCGGAGTTCGCGCTGTCGTCCCGGTGGATCGGGCGGTGAACCTCTTCGGGGTGCTCGACCAGACCGCGAACCGGTTCCCCGACCGCGGGGCGGTGTATCACGGGCAACGCCGGGTCTGCACGTGGAACGACCTGCGCGACCGGGCATTACGCATCGCCGGCTCGATCCGGCAACAGCACGGTGCGGGCGCCCGGATCGCGATCGCGACCCACAACCGGCCGGAGATCGTCGAGCTGATGTTCGGCATCTGGGCGGCCGGGTGCGTCGTCGTCCCGGTCAACTACAAGCTGCACGAGCGCGAGATGGCGCTGATCCTCGACGACGCCGGTGCGTCGCAGGTGTTCGCCTCACCCACGATCGGCGCCGCACTCGGCTCCGGCACCAGCAGGCCCGTCGAAACCATTGGCTCCGAGGCTTATTCGCGTCGACTCGGGTCCGCCCCGGTGGCACCGCCGCACACCGAACCGTCGACGCCGGCGTGGCTGTTCTACACCAGCGGAACCACCGGCCGGCCCAAGGGCGCGATCCTGTCGCACCGCAACCTGACGGCGATGGCCGTCGCGCACCTGGCCGACATCGACGCCCCCACCGAGAACGGCAGCCTCGTGCACGCGGCACCGATGTCGCACGGCTCGGGCCTCTACGTCGTGCCGTACGTGCTGCGCGCGGCCCGCCAGGTGGTGCCCGAGTCCGAAGGCTTCGATCCCGGCGAGTTCCTGGACCTGTGCGGGCACCACCCCGCCTGCAGCGCGTTCCTGGCGCCGACGATGGTGCAGCGCCTGATCCGGACCGGCCGCCCCCGCCCGGCCAACCTGGCGACGATCGTCTACGGCGGCGGGCCGATGTACGTCGAGACCCTCAAGGGGGCGATGGCGGCGTTCGGGCCGGTCTTCGCGCAGATCTACGGGCAGGGCGAGTCGCCGATGACCATCACCGGCCTGCGCCGCGCCGACCACGAATCCGGCGATGACGCCGTGCTGGGCTCGGTCGGCTATGCCCGCTCGGGCATGCAGGTCGCGGTGCTGCGCGCCGACGGCCGACCGGCGCCGGCCGGTGAGGTCGGGGAGATCGTGTGCCGCGGCGACGCCGTCATGTGCGGCTACTGGGAAGACCCCGCCGCGACCCGCGCCACGCTGCGCGACGGCTGGCTCTACACCGGCGACCTGGGCTCCTTCGATGCCCGCGGGTTCCTCACCCTGCGCGACCGGTCCAAGGACGTCGTGATCAGCGGCGGAACGAACATCTACCCGCGGGAGGTGGAGGAGATGCTGCTCGAGCATCCCGCGGTGTCGGAGGCGTGCGTGGTGGGCGCACCCGACGCCGAGTGGGGCGAGGTGGTGGTCGCCTTCATCGTCGGCGCGGCCGACCCCGCCGAGTTGGACGCGCATCTGCTGCGGCGCATCGCGCGCTTCAAACGGCCCAAGCGCTACGAATTCGTCGACGAGTTGCCGAAGAACAGCTACGGCAAGGTGCTCAAGCGCGAACTGCGCGCGACGCTGCGGTGACCGGCGCCGCGGCCGTCACACGGTGAGCAGGACCTTGATCGCGCGCCGCTCGTCCATCGCCTGGTACCCCGCGGCGGCCTCGGCAAGCGGAAGGCTCAGGTCGAACACCTTGCCCGGGTCGATCTGGCCGTTCCAGATCAACCTGATCAGCTCGGGCAGGAACCGGCGCACCGGCGCGAGCCCGCCGTGCAGGTGCACGGCGGAGAAGAACAGCTCGTCGCCGGGGAGCTTGACGTCGTGGGACAGGCCCACGAAGCCGACGTGGCCGCCGGGCCGGGTCGCCGAGATCGCCTGCGTCATCGACTGCTGGGTGCCCACCGCCTCGATGACGCTGTGGGCGCCGAGGCCGTTGGTGAGGTCCTTGATCCGGGCGACGCCCTCGTCGCCGCGTTCCTCCACGACGTCGGTCGCGCCGAATTCGCGGGCCAGCGCCTGGCGATCCCGGTGGCGGCTCATCACGATGATCCGCTCGGCGCCGAGTTCCCTCGCGGCCAGCACCCCGAGCAGCCCGACCGCCCCGTCGCCGACGACGGTGACGATCTTGCCGGGGCCGGCGTCGGCCGCGACGGCGGCAAACCAGCCGGTCCCGAGCACGTCGGAGGCGGCCAGCAGGCTGGGGATCAGCGCCTCCGGCGGCATCCCGGGGGTGGCTACCAGCGTGCCGTCGGCCAGGGGGATGCGGGCGTACTGGGCCTGCGTGCCGATGTTGCCCATCAGCTCGCCCTGCACGCAGCGACTCTGGTAGCCGGCCGCGCAGATCTCGCAGGTGTTGTCGGACGAGACGAACGAGCCGACCACGAACTGGCCCGGCTTGACGGTGCGGACCTCGCTGCCGACCTCCTCGACGACACCGACGTACTCGTGGCCCATGGGCGCGTCATGAACCTCGTCCTCGCCGCGATAGGGCCACAGGTCGGAACCGCAGATGCAGGTCGCCGACAGCCGGATGATGGCGTCCGTCGGGTGGACGATCCGGGGATCGTCGCGGTCTTCGACCCGCACGTCGCCCGGGGCATGCATCACCACACCACGCATCGATTGCCTCCCGTTGAGTGGTCGCTCGGTATTGGTCTCGACCCTAGTCGCGGGGCGCGCCGCCCGCCCGGCGCGGTGCGCGGCCGGCTGCCGGAAAAGCGACCCGGGCTCCGCGCGTGTCATCTCCGGAATCCCCGCGGGGCGAATTTATGCTGGCTGCGATCTAGAGGAGGGGCAGCGACGTATCGGCATCAACGATGGCGCCGGGCAGCAGCATGGTCGGGGCGCGTTAACAGAAAGCACCGAGCCGGGCGGGACTTCCGCGCCGGCTCGTGACGCCGGGCGGCCCCGGTGGGTCGCCCCGGTGCGCCGGGTGGGCCGGCTCGCAATCTGGGACCGCCCGGAGCGGCGCGGCGGGATTCCCGCCCTCGACGGGTTGCGCGCGATCGCCGTCGCGCTGGTGCTCGTCGGTCACGGCGGCGTCCCCGGCGTGGCCGGCGGCTTCATCGGCGTCGACGTTTTCTTCGTGCTGAGCGGGTTTTTGATCACGTCGCTGCTGCTCGACGAGCTCGGGCGCACCGGCCGGATCGACCTGACCGGCTTCTGGATCCGGCGCGCGCGACGGCTGCTGCCCGCCCTGGTGCTGATGGTGCTCACGGTGGCCGCGGCCCGCGAACTGCTCCCGTACCAGGCGCTGACCGGGTTGCGCAGCGACGCGATCGCGGCGTTCTGCTGGATGGCGAACTGGCGGTTCGTCGCGCAGAAGACCGACTACTTCACCCGGGGCGCACCGCCGTCGCCGCTGCAACACACCTGGTCGCTGGGCGTGGAGGAGCAGTACTACTTCGTCTGGCCGCTGCTGCTCATCGCGGTGACGCTGCTGCTGGCCGCGCGGGCCCGGCGGCGCTCCACCCGGGCCACCGTGGGCGGGGTGCGGTTCAGCGCCTTCCTGCTCGCCACGGCCGGGGCGCTCGCCTCGGCGGCGGCCGCGATCGTCTTCGTCTCCTATGGCACGCGCGACCGCATCTACTTCGGCACCGACACCCGCGCGCAGGCACTGCTGGTCGGCGCCGCCGCCGCGGCCCTGCTGGTGCGCGACTGGCAGTCGCTGAACCGCGGATGGTGCCTGATCCGCAGCCGGTGGGGGCGGCGGGTCGCCCGGGTGCTGCCGCTGCTGGGCCTGGCCGGGCTGGCCGCGGCGGTCCACTTCGCCACCGGCGCCGCCCGGGAGTTCCGCCACGGCCTGCTGATCGGGGTCGCCCTCGCGGCCGTCCTGGTGGTCGCCCCGGTGGCGCTGGAGCAGCGCGGGGCGGTGGCCCGCGTGCTGGCGCTGCCCCCGCTGGTGTGGCTGGGCACCATCTCCTACGGCGTCTATCTGTGGCACTGGCCGATCTTCCTGGCGCTCAACGGCGAACGCACCGGATGGGACGGGCTGCGGCTGTTCGCGGTCCGGTGCGCGGCCACCATCGCGGCGGCGGCCGCGTCCTGGTGGCTCATCGAGCAACCGATCCGGCGGTGGCGTCCGGCGCGGGTGCCGCTGCTGCCGCTGGCCGCGGCGACCGTGGCCAGCGCGGCGGCGGTGACGTTGCTGGTCGTCCCCGTGGGCACCGGACCCGCGCTGCGCGAGGCCGGCCTACCGCCGGGGGTCTCGGCGGTGGCGGCCGTCTCGCCGTCGCCGCCCGACGCGGGCCGCCCGGCGCCCCCCCGGCCGCGAGACCCCAATCGCCCGTTCACCGTTTCGGTGTTCGGCGACTCGATCGGGTGGACCTGGATGCACTACCTGCCGCCGACGCCGGGGTTCGCCTTCCTCGACCACACCGTCATCGGCTGCAGCCTCGTGCGCGGTACGCCGTACCGCTACGTCGGCGAAACGCTGGAACAGCGCGCCGAATGCGACGGCTGGCCGATCCGCTGGGCCCGCCAGGTCAGCCAGGACCAGCCCGACGTGGCGCTGCTGATCATCGGCCGCTGGGAGACGGTGGACCGCGTCAACGAGGGGCAGTGGACCCACATCGGCGACCCGACGTTCGACTCCTACCTCAACGCGGAACTGCAACGGGCGCTTGACATCGCCGGCTCCACCGGTGCCCGCGTGGTGGTCGCCACCGTGCCCTACAGCCGCGGCGGGGAGAAGCCGGACGGCCGCCTGTACCCGGAAGACCAGCCCAACCGGGTCAACCAGTGGAACGCCATGCTGCGCGCGGCCGTGAGCCGGCACCCCGGCGTCCAGATCCTCGACCTCAACAAGAAGCTCTGCCCGGACGGCGTCTACACCGCCAAGGTCGACGGCATCAAGGTGCGCAGCGACGGCGTCCACCTCACCTCCGAGGGGGTGCGGTGGCTGACGCCGTGGCTGGAGAAGTCGTTGAAGTAGCCGCGACGCTCAGATGCGGCAGCTCAGCTCCATGCTGTCGCTTTCCCGCACACCGAAATTGAAGCTGACGTAGCCGTTGGCAGGGTCGCGCACGCGGTCGAGATAGGGCTGGGTGTCGGCGGCGCCGGTGTTGTCGGCGACGACCAGCGCACCCGTCGACAGGCGCGGTTCGAGCAGCTCGATCACCGGCAGGTACAGGTCCTTCCAGCCGTCCAGCAGGACGAAGTCGACGGGCCCGTCCAATTCGGCCAGCGTGGCCAGCGCATCACCCTCGAGGATGGTGATCACGTCGTCCAGGCCGGTGTCGGCGAACGTCTGCCGCGCGGCGGCGATCTTGGCGGCGCACAGCTCGGTGGTCACCACGCGGCCGGAACCGTTGTCGCGCACCGCCGCGGCCAGATGCACCGCGGAGATGCCGAACGACATGCCGAACTCCACCACCGTCGTGGGACGCGTCGCGCGCACCAGCGCGTACAGCAACCGCCCCGCCTCGGGCGTCACCGGGATGTAGAACTCGCTCATCGCCTCGGTGCGCTCCCGGGTGGTCATCGGCCGGTCGAACTCACCGCGCCGCTCCCGCAGCAGCGACATCTGGTTCCGCGATTCGGCATACATCGTCTCGAGCGTCGACGCCACTCTGGGGTCCTGCAACGTGGTGGGCATGGACTCGAGGGTAGGCCTCCGCGGCGCGGCGTTTGACGGGCGGCGGGTGGCGGTGCGAGCATGGACCGGCAAGCACCTCGGTAGGTGAGGCGTCTGCACGGATACAGGCCACTGACCCCGAACGTCGAGAGACGCCCCGGGTCAGGACAGCTCTTCCCGGACCCAAGGGTTGAGCCCAAGTGGCTTCCGGACGAAGCGGATCGCGACATCGGCTGAACTCCGGATACGCCGTGCAGTGCCGAAGCTCCGACGAGAGGGGTGCCGTCGGCGGTGTGCCGCCGTCCTAAGTGCCTCTCCCGTTCAGGTGGATATGATGACACCCCCGTGTGTCCCGGCCGTGAGGAGGTGAGGGCGAGATGAGCAGAACCAGTCCAGGCGATAGTCCCTATCCGTATTCCGTCTCGTCCCAATCCGGTTCCGGCCATCACTGCGCCGGCTGATCGCCGGGCGCGTCTGACGCGCTGCACGTCGTGAGCCGATCGGGCCTCCACCAGGAGAACACCATGGCTTTTGTTGCGGTACTGACTAATTGGTGCGCACGGCACCGCCCGACCCCCCAGGAGTGGGCGGACCGCTACGTGTCGCGGATGCCGATCGGCGTGCTGGCCGCTCCCGGCACGCGGTCGCCGGGCGGTGTGCACCACCGGCGCTGATCGGTCCGCGCCCCGTCCTGTCATATCGACGGTCTGAGTCGCCCTACGCCTTTGGGCTCGACTCTCGCACAGACAGTGAGAATTCGATGACTTCACTTTCCACGCAGCAGCACGGCCTGCCCGACGCGGCCGGGCAGGCCGTGCTGGACTCCGCGCACGCCGGCGACATCGTCGGCGCGTTCGGCCGGATCCGCCACGACGGCACCGGCAGCCGCTGGCGGCGCCTGCGCACCCTGATGGTCATCACCGGACCGGGGCTGATCGTCATGGTGGGCGACAACGACGCCGGCGGCGTCGCGACCTACGCACAGGCCGGTCAGAACTACGGTATGGCCCTGTTGTGGACGCTGGTGTTCCTGATCCCGGTGCTCTACGTCAACCAGGAGATGGTGCTGCGGCTCGGCGCGGTCACCCGGGTGGGGCACGCGCGGCTGATATTCGAGCGGTTCGGCAAGTTCTGGGGTGCGTTCAGCGTTGGGGACCTGTTGATTCTCAACGCTTTGACGATCGTCACCGAGTTCATCGGGGTGGCCCTGGCCCTGGGCTACCTGGGCTGCCCCAAAATCGTCGCGATCCCCGCCGCCGCCGTGCTGTTGTTCGCCGTGGTGGCCGGTGGCTCGTTCCGGCGGTGGGAGGCGCTGATGTTCGGGCTGATCGCGGTGAACGTGCTGATCGTTCCGATGGTGCTGCTGGTGCATCCCACCCTGGCGGGGACCGCCGGGGGGCTGGTGCCGCGGTTCCCGGGTGGCCTGAACTCCACCGTGCTGTTGCTGACCATCGCGATCGTGGGCACGACGGTGGCGCCGTGGCAGCTCTTCTTCCAGCAGTCCAATGTGGTGGACAAGCGCATCACGGCACGCTGGATTCCTTACGCGCGCGCCGATCTGGTCATCGGGATCGTCGTGGTCATGCTCGGCGCCACCGCGTTGATGGCGGTGACCGCGTTCGGGTTGGCCGGCACGGGCGAGTTCACCGACGCGGGAGCCGTCGCCGCGGGCCTGTCCCGCCACCTCGGCGGCACGGTGGGGGTGCTGTTCGCGATCATCCTGCTCGACGCGTCGCTGATCGGCGCGAACGCCATCGGGTTGGCCACCACCTACGCCGTGGGCGACGCGATGGGACGGCGGCACTCACTGCACTGGAGGGTCAGTGAGGCGCCCCTGTTCTATGGCGGCTACGCGCTGCTGCTCGCCGTGTCGGCGGCGGTGGCGTTCAGCCCCGATCACGTGCTCGGCCTGGTGACCCAGGGCGTGCAGGCGCTCGCCGGCGTCCTGCTGCCCTCGGCCACGGTGTTCTTGGTCCTGCTGTGCAACGACCGCGCGGTGCTGGGTCCGTGGGTGAACACGGTGCGGCAGAACATCATCGCGTGGGCCATCGTGTGGTCGCTCGTGCTGCTGTCGCTGGCCCTGACGGCGACGACCTTCTTCCCGGGCTTGTCCACCACCACGATCGAGGCCGGCCTCGCGGGCGGCGCGGTGCTGGGCGTCGCCGTCGGAGCCGCCGGGATCGTCGCCGGCCGGCGGTACACCGCCCGGCGCCAGGCCGAAGCCGTCGTGCGGGCCCTCGGCGGTGGCCTGGACCCCGAGCAGGTCGACCAGCTCGACGGCACCCCGCTGCTCTCGCGTGCCGAACGCCGCGCGGTGCTCCGGCAGGACCGGATGAACTGGCAGACACCCGAATTGGCCGCGCTGGACCGGCCCACCATGTCGCCGGTCCGGCGGATGGGGCTGTTCACCCTGCGTGCCTACCTGGTGGTGGCCGTCGTGCTGGTGATCGTCAAGGTCGTGCAGGCCGGCATCGTCGCGCCCGCCGCGTCACTGTGAGCCACCGGGCAGCAGAACGATTTTGCCGCGGGTGTGCCGCCTCTCGAGTTCTGCGTAGGCGTCCGCGACCCGGTCCAGCGGATAGGTGGCGGCGATCTCGAAGTCGATGGCGCCGGCGGTGATCAGGCCGGCCATCTCGGCGAGCACCTCCGGTGTGGAGGCGTCCATGCTGCCCTCGGTCCGGGCGCCGATCTCGGCGGCCTTCTGGAACGAGATGATGGTCTCGATGCGCTCCGGTGCCACACCGAGGTCCACCGCCAGGTCGAGGTAGTCCGGGCCGAACAGGTCGATGAACGCGTCGATTCCGTCCGGTGCCGCCGCCCGCAGCCGCTCCGCCAGGCCGTCGCCGTAGGCGACCGGGATGACGCCGTGGTCGCGCAGCCATCCCGCGTTCCCGGGCCCCGCGATGCCGAGCACGACGGCCTTCCGCAGGCCCAGCAGTTGCACGACCAGGCTGCCGACCCCGCCGGCGGCCGCCGACACGGCGACCGTCTCCCCCGGCCGCGGCGCGACCGCGCGGACGGCCGCGTACGCGGTGACACCGGCGACATACAGCGAACCCGCCACCTCCCAAGCTAGTTCGGCCGGCTTGTGGATCAGTTGATGCACCGGCACCGCGGTGTGGGTGGCGTGACTGGACCGGCGCAGGCTGAAGCCCAGCACCTCGTCGCCGACGGCGAATTCGGTCACTCCGGGTCCCAGCGCAGTCACCACGCCGGCGAGGTCGCTGCCCTGGCCCGACGGGAACGTCGCGGGGAACATCTCGTGCATCGCCCCGGTGCGGATTCCGGCCTCGCCGGGATTGATCCCGGCGGCGCGGACTTCGACCACCACCTCGCCCGGCCCCGGCGACGGCATGTCGATGTCCGCCACGTACAGGACGTCGCGGCCCCCGTAACGGTCGAACCGCACCGCGCGCGCCATCGCGCCCCCTTCCCGGCGAAACCGGCCTTTGGCGCCAGCATAGGTCGTGATCCGGTACCCACCGCCGGGCATGCCGCGTATGTTCATAAGCTGGCCTGTTCGCGCCGGCGTTTCGCTGCAGCGTCAGGCGCCGCATCGACAGGGGTTTCTCGACGGGGAAGGAACGCCATGCAGACCGCCCGCAAAGCCGCCACCGGCTGCGCGCTCGCGCTCGTGGTGGGCGCGGCGGCCGCCGGGTGCGGAAACCACCAGACCCCTTCGGCGCCGACCTCGTCGAGCACGACGACGTCATCGGCCGCGCCGACCTCGTCGGCCGCGCCGGGCACGGTGACGAGCCCGCCGCCGGGACAGCAAACGGATTACAGCGTGCTGCTCATCAAGCCGGCCGACATCGGGCCCGATTTCAGCGCTCCCCAACCTCCCGTGCTGAACCCGGACAACGGCCTCGGCGTTGCGCAGTTGTTCGTCAACGCCGACAACAGCAGGCGGGTCGGGGACTTCATCTTGATCCTCGCGGACCCCGCGGCGGCGGCGGCCGGTGTCGAGAACACCAAGAAAAACTACGCGGGCAAGGTCAGCGGCACGTGGCAGCCGGTCGACGTCGGCTCCAACGGGGCCATGATCTCCGGCGCCTCGGGCACCGCGCCCGACAACGCCAAAGCGGTCACCGTGCTGCTGTTCACCGAGGGCAACGCGCTGGTCAACATGGAATTCGACAGCCCTCCGGATGCGCCGATGGATCGGGACGCCGTGATCGACATCGGCCGCAAGCAGGACGCCGGGATCAAGGACCAGCTGCCCGGTTGACCGGGCGGCTCGGCGACGGGCGCGGACGGACTTCGGCCCCAACGGCATTGGCGGGCTGAGTTTGCCGGGACCCACCGCCTACCTCGGCCGGCCCCGCCCCGACCCGGGACCACGCCGGCGTCAGGCCACGACGGTGATCGGATCGCCGACGTTGACGGTGTTGAAATACCAGGCGGCGTTGTCGGGGCTGAGGTTGATGCAGCCATGGCTGACGTTGGCGTAGCCCTGCGAGTCGACCGACCACGGCGCCGAGTGCACGTAGACGCCGCTCCAGGTGACCCGGACCGCGTAGTAGGCAGTGATCTTGTAGCCCTCGGGGGAGCTGAGCGGGATGCCGATGGTGCGCGAGTCCATCACCACGCTGCGCTGCTTTTCCAGGGCGGTGAAATGCCCGATCGGCGTGGGCCGGGTGGGCTTGCCCATGGACGCCGGCATGGTGCGCAGCACCTCGCCGTTCCTGCTGACGGTGAAGGTGTGCGCGGAGATGCTCGCGACGCCGACCACCGCGTCACCGACGTCGAAGCCCGTCGTCAGCGCCTGCACCCCCACCGAGACGTGGCTGTGGGCGGGCCAGTACCGGTCCGGCGCCCACTGCACGACGTTGTCGCGGGGCCACTCGAAGTGGCCGGGCACGGTACTCGCCGACGACACGTGGATGGACCGCTGGGCGGCGGCACGGTCGGAAACCGGCGCGGCGAACGTCACCACCACGGGATGCGCCACCCCCACCACCGCCCCGTCGGCGGGCAAAATCGAGGCGACCCCGGGAGCCGGTTCGGGCGCCGGAACCGCGGCCACGCTGCGCGGCGCGGAGCCCACCAGACCGGTCGTTGTGATCGTCGTTGTGATCGCCACCATAACAAATAGATAACGAACCCCTCGACGCATAGCGTCCGCCCTCCGAGATGGTGCGACCAACACAACGACATTCTAGTTGTTGACTACCCGATGCCGGTTTCAGCAAACGATGACGCATTACTGCGGTGTGCGGATCACGATCCGGTCCCCCCTCGGGCGCGATTTCGTCACCGAGCGGTGCACGGGTTTGCCGGGGCGCCGCGGGATTAGCCGACGCGCGGGCGACGCGTTAGCCTCGGCGAAGCGTTGCCCGGAGGCCAGGAGGTGCGGGTGCTCTTCCGTCAGTTGGAGTACTTCGTCGCGGTGGCGCAGGAACGCCACTTCGCCAGGGCGGCCGAGAGGTGCTACGTCTCGCAGCCCGCGTTGTCCTCGGCGATCGCCAAACTGGAGCGTGAACTCAACGTCACGCTGATCAACCGTGGACACAGCTTCGAGGGCCTGACCCCCGAGGGCGAGCGGTTGGTCGTGTGGGCCAAAAGGATTCTCGCCGAACACGACGCCTTCAAGGCCGAGGTGCACGCCGTGCGGTCGGGCATCACCGGGACGCTTCGGCTGGGCACCGTTCCGACCGCCTCGACGACCGCGTCGTTGTTGCTCTCGGCTTTCTGCTCGGCGCACCCGCTGGCCAAGGTCCAGGTGCTGTCCCGGCTGGCGGCCACCGAACTGTACCGGCGCGTGCGCGAGTTCGAGCTGCACGCCGCCATCGTGCACGCCGCGCCCGACGAAGCGCGCGACGTCGACCTGGTCCCGCTCTACGAGGAGCGCTACGTGCTGTTAGCACCCGCGGACATGTTGCCCTCCGGTGCGACGACGCTGACGTGGCCGGAGGCCGCGCAGTTGCCGCTGGCGCTGCTCACCCCGGACATGCGGGACCGGCAGATCATCGACGACGCCTTCGCCGGCCACGCGATGGCCGTCACCCCGCAGGTCGAAACCGATTCGGTGGCTTCGCTGTTCGCGCAGGTGACCACGGGCAACTGGGCGTGCATCGTGCCGCACACCTGGCTGTGGACCTCGCCGCTGAACGCCGAGATCCGCGCGGTCGCCATGGTGGACCCGGTGGTGAAGGCCGAGATCGTGCTCGCCACGAACTCCGCCGGGCCCGGCTCGCCGATCGCGCGCGCGTTGGCCGCCTCGGCCCAGGAGCTCGCACTCGACGAGTTCTTCGACGCCCAGCTGCTGGGCCTCACGCACCGGCGCTGAGCTTGGCGGCCGGCGCGGCAGCGCTGGTCGGGTTCAGCCTTGCCAGGTGGCCACTTTCGACGCCGGCCGACGGGTCGAGTTCGCAGTCGATGATCGACGGGCTACCGGCGGCGATCGCCGCGGTCAGCGCCGAGCGCAGTTCGTCGGGCGTGGTGACGTGATACCCCTTGCCGCCGAACGCCTCTGCGATCAGCTCATGGCGCGCCCGCGCGTTGAGCACCGTGGGCGCCGGATCGCTGCCGGCCGGCGCCTCGTCACCGCGGTAGACGCCGCCGTTGTTGAGGATCACCACGGTCACCGGAAGCTGATAGCGGCAGATGGTCTCGACCTCCATGCCGGAGAAGCCGAATGCGCTGTCGCCCTCGATCGCGACCACGGGCTTGCCCGTCTCGACCGCGGCGGCGATCGCGTAGCCCATGCCGATGCCCATCACCCCCCAGGTTCCGGTGTCGAGCCGGCGGCGCGGTGTCTGCATGTCGATGACGTTGCGGGCCAGGTCCAGCGCGTTGGCACCCTCGTTCACCACGTACACGTCCGGGTTGTCCTGCAGCACGGAGCGAATCGCACCCAGCGCGTTGTAAAATCGCATGGGGTGCGGGTTTTCGGACAGGAGCTCCCGCATCTTGGCTTCGTTGCGCGATTTACGCTCGGCCAGCTCCTCGACCCATTGCGCCGGCGCGGTGATCGGGCGTGCGAGCGCACCGTCGCGCAGCGCCGACACCACCGAACCGATGTCGCCGGCCAGTGGCGCCGCGATCGGCTGGTTGCTGTCGAACTCCGAAGCTGCGATGTCGACCTGGATGAACGCGGCATCGGCCGACCACTGCGGCGCCGCGCCGTGGCCCAGCAGCCAGTTCAGCCGGGCGCCAACGAGCAGCACCGTGTCCGCGCGCGAGATGGCCAGCGAGCGGGCCGCCGCGGCGGACTGCGGGTGCGAGTCCGGCAGCAGTCCCTTGGCCATCGACATCGGCAGGAACGGAATGCCCGTGTCCTCCACGAAGTTCCGGATCGCTTCGTCGGCCTGGGCGTACGCAGCACCCTTGCCGAGCACGATCAGCGGGCGCCGGACCCGGGCGAGCAGGTCCAGCGCGCGCTCGACCGCGTCCGGTGCCGGGAGCTGGCGCGGCGCCGGGTCCACCACCCGCCACACGGTGTGCGCCGCGGCGGCCGCGTCCATCGTCTGGCCAAGCACCTCACCGGGGATGTCGAGGTACACCCCGCCCGGCCGGCCGGAAACCGCGGTGCGTACGGCGCGCGCGATCCCGCGGCCGATCTCCTCGACGCGGGCGATCCGGTAAGCCGCCTTCGCGAAAGGCTTTGCGGCGCTGAGCTGGTCGAGATCCTGGTAGTCGCCGCGCTGCAGATCGACCAGCGCGCGATTGCTGGAACCCGAGATCTGGATCATCGGGAAGCAGTTCGTCGTGGCGTTGGCGAGCGCGGGCAGGCCGTTGAGGAAACCGGGCCCCGACGTCGTCAGGCAGACACCCGGACGCCGGGTGAGGAACCCGGCCGCCGCGGCGGCGTTGCCGGCCGACGTCTCCTGGCGGAAGCCGATGTAGCGGATCCCGGACGCCTGCGCGACGCGGGCCAGGTCGGTGATCGGGATGCCGACGATCCCGTAGACGGTGTCGACGCCGTTGGCCCTGAGCGCATCGACGACGAGGTGGAAGCCGTCGGTCGAACGCGTCGACTCCGGAGATGCCGAATCGGTGGTCATGGTGGCAACTCCTCGTGTCCTGGTGGTCGTTGGGGTCCGTGATCACTGTGTTCCGCGGGGCCGGAGTCGTCCAACACTAAGCCGCTATCCAGCGATTCACGCAATTTATCGACGGCGTTCGAGGGCTGGTCACCCCCGCTCGATAGCCATCGGTTATCAATTGTGAGGGCATCGGTATTAGACGGCCGCCGCGGCGGCGCGGCAGGGTGCGAGCAGGAATTTCGCGGCCCGGCGAGGGCCCTCGAGGAAGGGACATGGCGATGGGGACTGAGTCGACCGAGGCATCCGCGAGCCCGCGCATCGCCGACCTGGTCGCGGCAGCGGCGGCCGCGCACCCGGAGGCGCCGGCGCTCGTCGTCACCGAGGACCGCATCCGGGTCAGCTACCGCGACCTGGTCGGACTGGTCGACGACCTGGCCGGCCGGCTCGGGGCGGCCGGGCTGACGCCCGGTGACCGGGTCGCGCTGCGCGCGGGGAGCAACGCCGAATTCGTCGTCGGCCTGCTGGCGGCGTCGCGCGCGGAGCTGATCGCCGTCCCGCTGGACCCGGCCCTGCCCGTCGGCGAGCAGCGGCGGCGCAGCGAGGCGGTGGGCGCGCGGGTGGTCCTCGTCGACGGGGACGTGCCCGACGAGCGGGAGTCGGCGCCGGGGTGGTGGCCGATCGCGGTGACCGTGGGGCCCGACCGCGGCCCGGAGGTCGACCTGGACGCCGCGCAGGCTTGCGGCGCGCCTACGCGGGCGCCCGAAGGGCTGCGGGGCGACGACGCCATGATCATGTTCACCGGGGGAACGACCGGCCTCCCGAAGATGGTCCCGTGGACCAACGCCAATCTCGCGGCCTCGGTGCGCGCGATCGTCGCCGGCTACGGTTTCGGGCCCGACGATGCGACCGTCGCGGTGATGCCGCTCTACCACGGGCATGGGCTGCTCGCTGCGCTGTTGTCGACCCTGGCGTCCGGGGGTGCGGTGTTGCTGCCGGCACGCGGGCGGTTCTCGGCGCACACGTTCTGGGACGACATCGACGCCGTTCGGGCCACCTGGTACACCGCGGTCCCGACGATTCACCAGATCCTGCTGGAGCGCGCCAAGACCGATCGGCAGCAGACCGAAAAGGCCGCGCTGCGGTTCATCCGCAGCTGCAGCGCCCCGCTCACGCCGGAGACGGCGCAGGCGCTGCGCGACACCTTCTCCGCGCCGGTGGTGTGCGCGTTCGGCATGACCGAGGCGACCCACCAGGTGTCCAGCACGGGAATCGACGAACGCGAAAACCCGTCCGAGACACCGGGTCTCGTCGGCCGTTCGACCGGACCCGAGATCAGGATCGCCGGGCCCGACGGTCAGTCGCTGGAGGCCGGGGCCGTCGGCGAGGTCTGGCTGCGCGGCCCCACCGTCGTGCGGGGCTACCTCGGCGATCCGGCGATCACCGCGGCAAACTTCACCGACGGTTGGCTGCGCACCGGCGACCTGGGGTCGCTGTCGGCGGCCGGCGACCTGAGCATCCGCGGCAGGATCAAGGAGCTGATCAATCGCGGCGGGGAGAAGATCTCACCGGAGCGGGTCGAGGCCGTCCTGGCCAGCCACCCCGGTGTGCTGGAGGTCGCGGTGTTCGGCATGCCCGACAAGGTGTACGGGGAGACCGTGGCCGCGGTGTTCGTTCCCCGGCAACTCGCCGCGCCGGCCCCCGACGAACTGGTGGCGTTCTGCCGGGAGAAGCTGGCACCCTACGAGGTGCCCACCACCTTCCAGGAAGCCGGGGAGTTGCCCCACACCGCGAAGGGCTCGCTGGACCGCCGCGCCGTGGCCCGGCAGTTCGGCCCTCAACAGGGGTAGCCCGCCGAGCGCGAGCGTGCGCAGAATGTCAGCGGTGGCGGCGTGTCGCCGTCGCGACACGCACGCTCGCGGTCTAGGGGGTGGCTGAGGACACCGTGCCCCAGGCCGCCCGGGCGCCGGAATCGCCGATGCGGTAGGTCTGGATCAGCGTCGCGGCCGCGGCGACGACCACCAGCACCCCGACCACCGACTGCGCCACGAGGCTGACCGCCGTTCCGCGCGTCTGGCGGACATGGACGGCGGCCAGCAGCGCGACGGTGGCCAGCAGCGCCGCGACGATGTAGATGAACGTCGAACCCAACTGCTCGTGCGCGGCCAGCACGGGCACCGCGGCGGGCGCGGCGCGCACCCGCGCCGCCAGCCACGCGCCTGCGCCGGCGGTCACCGGGGTCAGGGCCACCGTGGCCACCGCCAGCAGGACGACGAGCCAGATCAGCCGCCGGCGCGCCGCCGGCCACAGCGCGCACAGGATCGCCAGGACCGCCGTCAGCGGTGCGAGAACGACGACGAAATGGTTCAGCAGGATATGGGCGGGAAGTCCGTTGAATGTCGACATGCCTTGTCAGACAGTAGCCGCCACCTTTGCGGCCGCCGATTCCGGCATCGGTTCGTAACGGGCGAACGACCGGGTGAACGACGCGGCCCCGTGCGCCAGGGAGCGCAGATCGATGGCGTAGCGGACCAGCTCCACCTGCGGCACCTCGGCGTGCACGATCGTGCGGTCGCAACCGGCCTCGGTGCCCAGGACCCGCCCGCGCCGGCTCGACAGGTCGCCCATCACCGCGCCGACGAAGTCGTCGGGCACCAGCACCGAGATCTCGTCGATGGGTTCGAGCAGCGCCACCCGGGTCGCCGCCGCCGCCTCCCGCAACGCCAGCGCGCCGGCCGTCTGGAACGCGAAGTCCGAGGAGTCCACGCTGTGCGCCTTGCCGTCGAGCAGGGTGACGCGGATGTCGACCACCGGATAGCCGGCGTGCACACCCTTTTCCATCTGGGTGCGCACACCCTTCTCCACGCTGGGGATGAACTGGCGCGGCACCGCCCCGCCGACCACCTTGTCGAGGAACTCGAACCCGGAGCCCTCCGGCAGCGGCTCCACCTCGATGTCGCACACCGCGTACTGGCCGTGCCCACCCGACTGCTTGACATGGCGGCCCTGGCCTTTGGCCTTGCCGCCGAACGTCTCCCGCAGCGGGATCCGGACGTCGACGGTGCCCACGGTCACGCCGTAGCGGTTGGCCAGCGCGTCCAGGACCACACCGGCGTGGGCCTCGCCCATGCACCACAACACGATCTGGTGCGTCTCCGGGTTCTGCTCGATGCGCAGTGTCGGATCCTCGGCGGCCAACCGCCCCAACCCGACCGACAGCTTGTCCTCGTCGGTCTTGGCGTGCGCCGCGATGGCGACCGGCAGCAGCGGTTCGGGCATCGTCCAGGGCTTGAGCACCAGGGGCTCGGACTTGTCCGACAGCGTGTCGCCGGTCTCGGCGCGGCTCAGCTTGCCGATCGCGCAGATGTCGCCCGCGACCGCCGCCTGCGCCGGGCGTTGCTGCTTGCCCAGCGGAAACGACAGCGCCCCGACGCGCTCGTCCTCGTCGTGGTCGGGGTGGGTGCTGCCGTTCCCGTTGCCGGCGCCGAAGAACGACGCAAAATGGCCCGACACGTGAACCGTCGCGTCGGGCCTGACCGTGCCGGAGAACACCCGGACCAGGCTGACCCTGCCGACGTAGGGGTCCGACGTCGTCTTCACCACCTCCGCGAGCAGCGGCGCGTCGGGGTCGCAGGCCAGCGTGGTGTGCGGGGCGCCCTGCGGGGTGAACACCTCCGGCAGCGGGTGCTCCATCGGGGAGGGGAAGCCGCGGGTGATGATCTCCAGCAGTTCCTGGGTTCCGACGCCGGTCCCGCTGCACACCGGGATCACCGGGAAGAACGACGCCCGGGCCACGGCCCGCTCGAGGTCCGCGATGAGCACGGCCTCGTCGATCGTCCCGCCGCCCAGATAGCGCTCCATCAGGGACTCGTCCTCGGACTCCTCGATGATCCCCTCGATCAGGGCGCCGCGGGCGCTCTCGATGCGGTCGGTGTCCGACGGGTCCGGCGGGTGGGCCGTGCGCCGCCCGTCCGCGTAGTCGTAGCAGGTTTGCGACAGCAGGCCGATCAGGCCGGCGCAGGCCGGCAGGGAGCCGGGCAGGTACAGCGGTAACACCTTGTCGCCGAACGCGTCCTGTGCGGCGGCCAGCGCCTCGGAGTAATCGGCCCGCGCGTGGTCGAGCTTGGTGATCACCACCGCGCGGGGCATGCCGACCCGGCTGCACTCCTGCCACAGCAGCTTCGTCGGCGCGTCGACCCCCTCGTTGGCGGCGATGACGAACAGCGCGCAGTCTGCCGCCCGCAGTCCGGCCCGCAGTTCGCCCACGAAGTCGGCGTATCCGGGGGTGTCGACGAGGTTGACCTTGATGCCGTCGTGCGACAGGGACGCGACGGCGACGCCCACAGACCGCTGCTGGCGGATCTCGGCGTCGTCGTAGTCGCACACCGTGGTGCCGTCTGTGACCGAGCCGGCCCGGGACAGCACCCCGGCCGCGACGAGCAGGGCTTCGACGAGGGTGGTCTTGCCGGCCCCGGACGGTCCGACGAGCACGACGTTGCGAATGTCGCCCGGGCCGGTGGCGGTGGGGGCGGCCGTCGCGCCCTGGGAACCGTTCGTCCTGTCCGCCATGGCTTCCCTCCGAATTTCCCGGGTCGCTTACTGCCGTACACCTATCTCGGTATCTAGCTACCCTTCACCCAACCACCAGGGACCACAAGAGCCCGGGACGAATCGTTGACCGGCCCGCGCCGGGCGTGCTCAGGCCTGCCAGCCCGACCACCGCTGAACCGTGACCGCGATGACGGGGCCGTCCAACGAAACCGTTTGGTACTGGTGGTATTTGGCGCGCAGTAGCCGCCGTCCGGCGTCCATCGCCGGGCCGTCGTCGTGGACGGCGGCGACCCCGTCGGCCCGGACCCACCACAGCCGCGTCCAGTCGTCGGTGTAGTGGTCGACGAGCAGGCTCACCCGCGGGTGCTTCTCGATGTTGGCCAGCCGCCGCAGCCGCCGGGTGGTTTTGGGTTTGCCGTCGACGGCGGTGTACACCACGTAGCCGCCGGCGCCGTCGTCGAGCGCGAAAACCACCGGCACCAGGTGGGGGAGGCCCTCGGGTGTGATCGTGGCAAGCCGGGCCACCGGGGAGCGGGTGAACCTGGCCCTGGCGTCGAAATCGCCCACCGTCTCAGCTTAGAGGCACCGGGACCGATCGCCGACCCCGCGGCCGGGGCGGCCGCGCAGCAAACCGGCGGGTTCTCGCCGCGGCCGGCTCGGGCCGGCGTCCCCACCGCGGTTACGCCGACCGCGAAACCCTGACGAGCGCCTGAATGACGATCTGCATTACGGTTATAAATACAAAGTCGTCCCGCCTCAGAGCCGGAGGCCGGGGCGATTTCTGATTCTCGGCTACAGGAGGTACGGATGAGCAAAGGGCATCACCGCTCGGTCTGGTGGTCATGGTTAGCCAGCGTGCTGGCCGTGGTCGGCCTGGGCCTGGGCCTGGGCGCGGTGCCCGCGTCGGCCGCACCTCCCGGGTCGTCCACCCCCGCGCTGGATCGGATCGCCGACCGCCCCATGCTCGCGCTCGACCCGGCGGCGCTGGTCGCGCAGGTCGGGCCGCAGGTGGTCAACATCAACACCAAGTTCGGCTACAACAACGCGGTGGGGGCCGGCACGGGGATCGTCATCGACCCCAACGGTGTGGTGCTGACCAACAACCACGTGATCGCCGGCGCCACCGACATCAGCGCGTTCGACGTCGGCAACGGCCAGACCTACGGCGTCGACGTGATCGGCTACGACCGCACCCAGGACGTCGCGGTGCTGCAGCTGCGCGGGGCGGCCGGCTTGCCGACCGCCGCGATCGGCGGCGGCGCCAACATCGGCGAGCCGGTGGTCGCGATGGGCAACGCCGGCGGACAGGGCGGAACGCCCAGCGCGGTGGCCGGCCACGTCATCGGCCTCAACCAGACCGTCGACGCCACCGACACCCTGACCGGCGCCCAGGAGACGCTGGGCGGTCTGATCCAGGCGGACACGCCGATCAAGCCGGGCGACTCCGGCGGGCCGATGGTCAATGGCAACGGCCAGGTGATCGGCATGAACACCGCCGCCACCGACAACTACAAGATGTCCGGCGGGCAGGGCTTCGCCATCCCGATCGGCCAGGCGATGGGAGTGGCCGGCCAGATCCGCTCCGGTGCCGGCTCGAACACCGTGCACATCGGCCCCACGGCCTTCCTCGGCCTCGGCGTCGTCGACAACGGCGGCAACGGCGCACGGGTCGAACGCGTGGTCGGCGACGGCCCCGCCGCGGGGGCGGGCTTCGCGCCGGGCGACGTGATCACCTCGATCGACGGTGCCCCGATCCGCGGGGCCACCTCGATGACGGACGCTCTCGTCCCGCATCACCCGGGCGACAACATCACGGTGAGCTATCGCTCCGTGTCGGGCGGCGACCGCGAGGCTGTCGTGACCCTGGCGGACGGCCCGCCGGCCTGACACCCGTCCGGGGTGGTGCCCGCCGTCCAATCCGCTTGCCGCCCGGCGTGGTTCGCCGCGGCGTCGCGGGCGTGATTCCCGGCGCGCCGCCTCGGGTACCCGTGGCATCGTGGAATTGATGAACGACACACGAGACGCTGTCGAACACCATCCCGCAGAGGGCAGCCACGTCCAGGGCGGCGTGGTCGAGCACCCGAACGCAGAGGATTTCCGCAACGCGGCGGCACTGCCGGCCGACCCGACCTGGTTCAAGCACTCCGTCTTCTACGAGGTGCTGGTGCGCGCGTTCTACGACGCCAGCGCCGACGGGGCGGGCGACCTGCGTGGGCTGCACCAACGGCTCGACTATCTGCAATGGCTGGGCATCGACTGCATCTGGCTGCCCCCGTTCTACGACTCGCCGCTGCGTGACGGCGGCTACGACATCCGCGACTTCTACAAGGTGCTGCCCGAGTTCGGCACCGTCGACGATTTCGTCGCGCTGCTCGACGCGGCCCACCGGCGCGGCATCCGGGTCATCACCGACCTGGTGATGAACCACACCTCGGATTCGCATCCGTGGTTCCAGGAGTCGCGCCACGATCCCGACGGGCCCTACGGCGACTACTACGTGTGGAGCGACACCAGCGAGAAATACACCGACGCGCGGATCATCTTCGTCGACACCGAGGAGTCGAACTGGACGTTCGACCCGGTCCGCCGCCAGTTCTACTGGCACCGGTTCTTCTCCCACCAGCCGGACCTCAACTACGACTGCCCGGCGGTGCAGGAGGCGATGATCGACGTCATGCGCTTCTGGCTGGGTCTCGGGATCGACGGGTTCCGGCTGGACGCGGTGCCATACCTGTTCGAGCGCGAGGGCACCAACTGCGAGAACCTGCCCGAGACGCACGCGTTTCTCAAGCGAGTCCGCAAGGTCATCGACGACGAGTTCCCCGGCCGGGTGCTGCTCGCCGAGGCCAACCAGTGGCCGGCCGACGTCGTGGAGTACTTCGGCGATCCCAGCACCGGCGGCGACGAATGCCACATGGCGTTCCACTTCCCGCTCATGCCGCGCATCTTCATGGCCGTCCGGCGGGAATCGCGGTTCCCGATCTCGGAGATCCTCGCCCAGACCCCCGAGATTCCCGAGATGGCCCAGTGGGGCATCTTCCTGCGCAACCACGACGAGTTGACGCTGGAGATGGTCACCGACGAGGAGCGCGACTACATGTACTCCGAGTACGCCAAGGACCCGCGGATGAAGGCCAACGTCGGGATTCGTCGCCGGCTGGCGCCCCTGCTGGACAACGACCGCAACCAGATCGAACTGTTCACCGCGCTGCTGCTGTCGCTGCCGGGATCGCCGGTGCTGTACTACGGCGACGAGATCGGCATGGGTGACGTGATCTGGCTGGGCGACCGCGACGGGGTGCGCACCCCGATGCAGTGGACACCGGACCGCAACGCCGGGTTTTCCGCCGCCAACCCGGGCCGGCTCTACCTGCCGCCCAGCCAGGACCCGGTGTACGGGTACCAGGCCGTCAACGTCGAGGCCCAGCGTGACACGTCGACATCGCTGCTCAACTTCACCCGCACGATGCTGGCGGTGCGCCGGCGGCACGACGCTTTTGCCATCGGGAGCTTCGAAGAACTGGGTGGATCCAACCCGTCGGTGCTGGCTTTCGTGCGTCAGGCGGCCGATGATGGCGACATCGTGTTGTGCGTCAACAACCTGTCGCGGTTCCCGCAGCCCATCGA
Organism: Mycobacterium sp. HUMS_12744610; assembly: GCF_041206865.1. Taxonomy (NCBI): domain Bacteria; kingdom Bacillati; phylum Actinomycetota; class Actinomycetes; order Mycobacteriales; family Mycobacteriaceae; genus Mycobacterium; species Mycobacterium servetii. The sequence continues at coordinate 5,847,538 of NZ_JBGEDP010000001.1, read as the reverse complement.
GCTGAACCTGCAGCACTGGAGCGGCTACACACCGACGGAGCTGACCGGGCACGTGGAGTTTCCGCGGATCGGTCACCTGCCCTACCTGCTGACGCTGCCGGGACACGGCTTTTATTGGTTTCAACTGTGCGCATCGGAGGAAAGGCATGACCCACACCGCCGCGACGATGCAGAGCGGAGCGATGAGGAGGAGCGGCGGTTGTGAGTGTGCCGCGACGATGCAGAGCGGAGCGATGAGGAGGAGCGGCGGTTGTGAGTGTGCCGCGACGATGCAGAGCGGAGCGATGAGGAGCGGCGGTTGTGAGTGTGCCGCGACGATGCAGAGCGGAGCGATGAGGAGGAGCGGCGGTTGTGAGTGTGTCGCGACGATGCAGAGCGGAGCGATGAGGAGGAGCGGCGGTTGTGAGCATGAGTGAGCCGGCCAAGCTGCCCTGGGCCGAGTGGCTGCCGCAGCAACGGTGGTACGCCGGGCGTAACCGCGAGTTGGCCGCCACCGATGCGAGTCTGGTGGTGCCGCTGCGCGAAGACCTCGACCTAGTGCTGGTCGACGCCAGCTATGCCGATGGCTCGTCGGAACGCTACCAGGTGATCGTGCGCTGGGATACGGCGCCGGTCTCCGAGTACAGCACGGTCGCCACGATCGGCGCGGCGGGCGATCGGACCGGTTTCGACGCCCTGTACGACACCGATGCGCCGCAGTTCCTGCTGTCGCTGATCGACGCGTCGGCCGAGCGAGAGGCGTCGGGGACGCGGCTGAGGTTCGTCAAGGAACCGGATGCCGAGCTGCCGCTGGAGGCGCTGCCGCACGTCGCGGACGCCGAGCAGAGCAACACCAGCGTGATCTTCGACCGCCGGGCCATCTTCAAGGTGTTCCGGCGGGTCAGCAGCGGCGTGAATCCCGATATCGAACTCAACCGGGTGCTCGCCCACGCCGGCAACCCGCACGTCGCGCGGTTGTTCGGCACCTATGAGATCGCCGGGGCGGACGGCACCGAAGACACGGCGTGGCCGCTGGGGATGGTCACCGAGTTCGCGTCCAATGCGGCCGAAGGCTGGGCGATGGCCACGGCCAGCGTCCGTGACCTGTTCGCCGAGGCCGACCTTTACGCCCACGAAGTCGGTGGCGACTTCGCCGGCGAGTCGTTCCGGCTCGGCGAAGCGGTCGCCTCGGTGCACGCCACGCTGGCCGAGAACCTCGGAACCAGCCGGGCGACGTTCCCGCTCGACACCGTGCTGGCGCGGATGTCGTCGACCGTGGCGAAGGTGCCCGAACTCGAGGAGTACGCGACGGCCATCGAGGAGCGGTTCGGCAAGCTGGCGGGCGAGACGATCACCGTCCAGCGCGTCCACGGCGACCTGCACCTGGGGCAGGTGCTTCGGACACCGGAGAGCTGGCTGCTGATCGACTTCGAAGGGGAGCCGGGCCAGCCGCTGCAGGAACGCCGGGCGCCGGACTCGCCGCTGCGCGATGTGGCCGGGGTGTTGCGGTCCTTCGAGTACGCCGCCTACGGGCCGCTGGCGGATCAGGCCAGCGACAAGCAGCTCGCGGCCCGGGCCCGGGAATGGGTCGAGCGCAACCGCACCGCGTTCTGCGAGGGCTATGCGGCCGCGTCCGGAGTCGATCCGCGCGATTCGGCGGAGCTGCTGTCCGCCTACGAACTCGACAAGGCCGTCTACGAGGCCGGCTACGAGTCGCGGCACCGCCCGGGATGGCTGCCGATCCCGCTGCGCTCCATCGCACGGCTCACCGCGGACTAGGACAACTCGCGCTCTGCGCCCGCCACGCTTGTCTGCAAATATTTAGGCGTGGCCGGGGAAGTGTTCAACAGTGAGGCTCGTCTGTCGTGGGTGCTGGCCGTGCTCGCCGGTGTGGTGGGCGCGATCTCATTCACCCACTCCGCGGGTTATTTCGTGGTTTTCATCACCGGCAACGCCCAGCGCGCCGTGCTCGGATACTTCACCGGCGAAGTGTGGCTCGCCGTAAGCGCCGGGCTGCTCATTGTGGCATTCGTCGCAGGCGTGGTGGTCGCGTCACTGTGCCGGCGATTTTTCTGGGTGGACCACCCGCATGGTCCGACGGTGCTGACAACCCTGAGTTTGCTGGCCGCCACCGTGGTCGACGTCATCGACGAAGGGTGGGCACAAAACCTTCTCGACTTCGCGCCGATCGTGCTGATGGCCTTCGGCACCGGGGCCTTGAACACGTCGTTCGTCAAGGACGGCGAGGTGTCGGTGCCGTTGAGCTATGTGACCGGCACGACCGTCAAGATGGGCCAGGGTATCGAACGCCACATCGCTGGTGGTGGAAACGCCTCGGACTGGCTGGGCTATCTTCTGTTGCTGGCCAGCTTCGTCATCGGCGCCACGGTGGGTGGCCTCATCAGCGTGGTCGTGAACGGGACCTGGATGCTGGTGCTGGCAACGGCGGTGTGCGCGTTGACAACCGCGTACACCTACTTCCACCGGGACCGCCGCGCCCTGCTGGACCAGGCACCCAGAAGGCAGCGGCAGCGACGCTGACCGGTGCGCCGCTGCCGCTGCTGGTTCTCCTAGGACGCGGGCGCGGGCGCCTCGGGGGCGGGGGCCGCGCTGGTGAGCAGCACGTGCTGGATGTCGGGCTTCATCGCGACCAGCTGCTGGTTCCAGTACGGCCACGAGTGCGTCCCGTTGGCCGGGAAGTTGAACGTCCCGTTGCTCCCGCCCGCGGCCAGGTAGCTGTTCTGGAACTGCTGGTTGGTGCGCAGGGTCAGGCCCTCCAGGAACTTCGCGGGCATGTTGTCGCCGCCGAGGTCGCTCGGGGTGCCGTTGCCGCAGTAGACCCAGATCCGGGTGTTGTTCTGCACCAGGCGCGGGATCTGCAGCATCGGGTCGTTGCGCTTCCACGCCGGGTCGGTGGACGGACCCCACATGCTGTTGGCGTTGTAGCCGCCCGAGTCGTTCATGGCCAGCCCGATCAACGTCGGCCACCAGCCCTCCGACGGGTTCAGGAAGCCCGACAGCGAGGCGGCGTAGGGGAACTGCTGGGGGTAGTACGCGGCCAGGACCAGAGCGGAACCGCCCGACATCGACAGACCCACCGCGGCGTTCCCGGTCGGTGAGACGTTGCGGTTGGCCTGCATCCACGCGGGCATCTCCCGGGTCAGGAAGGTCTCCCACTTGTAGGTGTAGGTCTGGCCGTTGCCCTGCGACGGCTGGTACCAGTCGCTGTAGAAGCTGGACTGGCCGCCGACGGGCATGATCACCGACAGCCCGGACTGGTAGTACTCCTCGAAGGCCGGGGTGTTGATGTCCCAGCCGTTGTAGTCGTCCTGGGCGCGCAGACCGTCGAGCAGGTACACCGCGTGCGGCCCGCCGTATTCGAACTGGACTTTGATGTTGCGGCCCATCGACGGCGACGGCACCTCAAGGTATTCGACCGGAAGACCCGGCTTGGAGAACGCCCCCGCGGTCGCCGAGCCGCCGATCGCACCGACGAGACCGGACAACAGGGCAGCCCCGATAGCCGCGATAGCCAGCCGGCGTGGCATACCTGCCGCCGCGCCGCGCACCGTTTCCACGAACTTCATGGCTCCCATCCACCCAACTTTTTTGTCTTCCGCGTGACGCGGTCGGATCTGTTCTCGGGGAGTCAAACACAGGGGAGGGACGCGATCGGCCCGTCGTGGCCGCAGCGCGACATCGCGGTTGGCTAACGATTACGCATCGCGCCGGAATAGGTCTCGGCAGCGTCGCGATCGGCTATCGGGATTGTTACGGCGTTGGCGGCCCGGCGCTTTCGGCGAGCCTAGGCGACCAGGCGGCGCAACAGCGTTGCCGCCATGGCGATCCCGAGCATCGGCGCCACGACCAGCACGACGAGATCCAGGAGGTCGAACGGCGCGCCGATCAGCAGCGCCCGCAAAGCGTTCACCTCGTAGCTCAACGGGTTGACGACGCTCAGCGCGTGCAGCCACCCGGGCATCACGCTCGCCGGGTACAGCGCGTTGGACGCGAAGAACAAGGGCATGGTGATGGCCTGGCCGATGCCCATCAGGCGATCGCGGCTCCGGACCAGCCCGGCCAGCGTCATCGACAGGCACGCGAAGAACGCGGCGCCGAGCATGACGACCCCCATGGCCGCCAGGATCCGCAGCGGATTGACGGTCAGCCCGACGCGCATGGCGTAGGCCACCGCCAGCACCCCGACGACCTGGGCGACTGAGCGCACCCCGGCCGCGAACGCCTTACCGGCGATCAGCGCCGACGCGGGCGCCGGAGTCACCATGAGCTTGGCCAGGACACCGGCGTCGCGGTCCCAGATGATCTGTATCCCATAGAAGATCGAGATGAACAGCGCCGATTGGGCGATGATCCCCGGCGCCAGGAAGGCCAGGTAGGACACCGACCCGGTGTCGATGACGCGCAGGTGGCTGAACGTGGTGCCGAAGATCAGCAGCCACAGCGCCGGTTGCACCGTCCGCGTCAGCAGTTCGGTGCGGTCGTGCCGCAATTTCTGCAGTTCCACGATCGCGAAGGCGCCCACATTGCCCCATGTCGCGGCGACCCGTTGCCATCCGCGCGGCGCGCGCAGCAGCCGCGCGGGGGCCTGCTGCTCAAGCGACACGGCCGGCAGCCTTTCTGCGGGAGCGGATTTCGCGCAGCGGCTTGCCCGATTCGGTTGTTTCCCCGGCCAATTCGGTGGCCGCGTGGTGGCGGAAAACGTCCTCGAGCGTGGCCTGCGGGGACAAGGCCGACTTCAGCCCGCCGGGCGTGCCCACCGCCTGCAACGCCCCGCGGTGCATCAGCGCAACGCGGTCGCACAATGCGTCGGCCTCCTCCATGTAGTGGGTGGTCAGCAGCACGGTCATGCCGAACTCGGCCTGCATGTGCCGCACCTGCGTCCAGACGCCGTCGCGGGCGATCGGATCCAGGCCGACGGTCGGTTCGTCGAGCACCAGCAGCGACGGGCGGTTGACCAGCGCCTGGGCCACCTCCAGTCGGCGCACCATGCCCCCGGAGTAGGTTGCCGCGGGCCGGTTCGCGACGTCGAGCAACTGCATGGCCTGCAGCGCCTGGTCGACACGCTCCGTCCGCTCGGCGCGGGCCACCCCGTACAGCCGCGCGAACCAAGCCACGTTCTGCCGGCCCGTCAGCGCCGGCTCAATCGAAAGCTGTTGCGGCACATAACCGATGTTGCTGCGGATGTCGACGGTCTGGGTGCGCGCGTCGAGCCCGAAGATGTGCAGCTCGCCGTGCCGGACGGGCGTGAGGCTGGTCAGCACCCGCACCACCGTCGTCTTGCCGGCACCGTTGGGGCCGAGCAGTCCCATGGTCTCGCCGGGCCGCACCTGCAGGCTCAGGCCGTCGACGGCGGTGAAGTCCCCGTAGCGGCAGGTGAGGTTGCGGCAGTCGATCGCCATGATGTCGGGCGCGCTCATATCGATTTCTCCTGCAGCATCGTGGTCATCCTCTCCAGGACCGCCAAACCCTCTGCCAGCGAAGCGATCTCGGCGTCATCGAGCTTGTCGAGCAACTCGGCGACCAGGGCGCGCCTGGCCGCGGCCGAGGCGTCCATGACCTGCTGGGCCGGTTCGGCCAGATGCAGCCGGCCGACGCGCCGGTCGCGGGGATCGACGTGGCGGTCCAGCAACCCCGCACCGACCAGCTTCGACACCAGGGTGGAGGCGGTGTTGGGCACCAGGCCGAGTTCGGCGGCGGCCTCGTTGACCGAGATCCCCGGCCTCCTGGCGATCAGCCGCAGCAGTTCGGCCTGGGACTCCGGCAGTTGCCCGGGGGCGTAGCCGGTCCCGGCGGAGCGCCGCAGGTGGCGGCGGAACCGGCCGACGGCACGGGTCACGTCGGCGGCGAGGGCGGAACGGGTTGTCACCCCTCCGATAATACCTCTTTAGGGAAGCTATCTTTCAAGCTTGTGGAGGTCGACGCTGGTCAGGGCGCCGCCGGTCACGGTCGCGGTCATGTACGTGCAGTGGGGTTGCCGGCGGCGGTCGGTCGGCGAGCCGGGGTTGAGCAGCCGCAGGCCGGTGGTCGTCGTGGTGTCCCAGGGGATGTGGCTGTGGCCGAACACCAGCAGGTTGCTGTCGGGGTAGAGCCGCGACATCCGGGCCTCCCGCCCGGCCGCGGCGCCCGTCTCGTGGACCACCGTGACATGCAGGCCGTCGAGCACCGCGTCGGCACGCTCAGGCAGCCGCGCGCGCAACCGCGGTCCGTCGTTGTTGCCCCAGCACGCCAGCAGCCGGGCGGCCCGGTTCTGCAGCTCGTCGAGCAGCTCGACGCTCGTCCAGTCGCCGGCGTGGACGACGACGTCGGCCGCGTCGACCTCGTCCCACACCCGGGCGGGCAGGTCGTGCCCGCGCCGCGGGAGGTGGGTATCGGCGATGAGCAGCAGCCGCACCGCCCCATCTTGCACCGGCTACTTCTCGTTGGCGCGGGCTTCGGCTCCGGTCTCGCCGACGTCGATCGAGTCGTCGGGGCTGGTCTGGCCGACGTACGTGCCGTCCTCGTCGCCGCGGCCAGCGCGCGGGCGCGACTCGTGGGTTTCGGGCTCGACGTCGGATTCGGCCTTGTGAACCTTAAATTCAGGCATGTGCGAGTCCTTTCGCTGTTCGCTCCTGGGTTCCCGCGACGGCTTCCGGCAAACCGGATCGGGCTGCTGCGGCGCGAAGTCGCGCCGGATGCCATGCGCCGTTCCCCGGCGACCACCCCCACGACCCCCGGACAAACGTGCCCCGATCCGGCGCTATTGTTACCACCCGGAGCCCAAGGAGAACACCGCATGCGCATCTTCGAATCAGTAGCCGAACTCACCGCCGCGACGGGTGAGACCATCGGGCAGAGCGACTGGGTGACGATCACCCAGGAAGACGTCAACTTGTTCGCCGACGCGACCGGCGATCACCAGTGGATCCACGTCGACCCCGAGCGCGCGGCCGCCGGGCCATTCGGCACCACCATCGCCCACGGGTTCATGACCCTGGCGCTGCTGCCGCGGCTGCAGCACCAGATGTACACGGTCAAGGGCATCAAGCTCGCAATCAACTACGGCCTCAACAAAGTTCGCTTTCCCGCCCCGGTCCCGGTGGGTTCCCGGGTGCGCGCGCAGAGCTCACTGGTCAGCGTCGACGACCTCGGCGACGGCGCCGCGCAGGCGACGGTGTCGACCACCGTCGAGATCGAGGGCGCACCCAAGCCGGCGTGCGTGGCCGAGAGCATCGTCCGCTACATCTCCTGACTGCCCGCGCTACATAATCACCCCGGCAGCTGGTCACCCAAATCGACGTTTCGCAGACAAAGTGCAAGAGGCGGCCTGCAAAACGTCGATCTCGGCGAGCGGACCACACGAACGCGGCCGGCCAAACCCTCAGAACTCGGCGATCGAGTGCTCCAGGCGTTCGGCCAGGCGGGCCTGTGCCTCGGCGCGCCGGGTCGGTATGTGCGCGGACGGGAAAGGCGTTGTAACCGGCTGGTATTCGCGCAGCGTGCGGCGGGCGACCGTCATCTTGTGCAACTCGGTGGCACCGTCGGCGATGCCCAGTGACTCGGCGGCCACCAGCATCTTGACGAACGGCATCTCGTCGGAGACGCCGAGCGCGCCGTGCAGGTGCAGGGCCCGCTGGGCGACGTCGTGCAGCACCTGCGGCATGGCGACCTTGACGGCGGCTATGTCGCGGCGCACCTTCTGGTAGTCGTGATGCTTGTCGATCAGCCAGGCCGTGCGCAGCACCAGCAGCCGGAACTGCTCGATCTGGATCCAGCTGTCGGCGATCTTCTCCTGGGTCATCTGGAAGTCGGCGAGCCGGCCGTGCCGCGTCTTGCGGGACACCGCGCGCTCGCACATCATGTCGAATGCGCTGCGCGCCAACGCGATCGTGCGCATTGCGTGGTGGATTCGGCCGCCGCCCAGCCGGGTCTGCGCGATCATGAAGGCCTGGCCCTCGCCGCCCAGCACATGATCGGCCGGCACCCGGACGTCGTGGTAGCGGACGTAGCCGTGGCTGGCTCGCCTGGACGATTCGGCGCCCACGCCGACGTTGCGCACGATCTCGATGCCCGGTGTCTCGGCGGGGACGATGAACAGCGACATCTTGTCGTAGGTGCGCGACTCGGGATTGGTGACGGCCATGACGATGAAGAACGACGCGTGCTTGGCGTTGGTGGAAAACCACTTCTCCCCGTTGATCACCCAGTCGTCACCGTCGCGGGTGGCCGCGGTGACGAACTGGCCGGGATCCGAACCGCCCTGCGGTTCGGTCATCGAATAGCAGGACGTGATCTCGCCGTCGAGCAGGGGCTGCAGGTAGCGGGCCTTCTGCTCGTCGGTGCCGAACAGCGCCAGGATCTCGGCATTACCGGAGTCGGGCGCCTGGCAGCCGAACACCGACGGCGCCCACCGCGAGCGCCCGAGGATCTCGTTGAGCAGCGCGAGCTTGACCTGGCCGAAGCCCTGACCGCCGAGTTCGGGCCGCAGGTGGGCGGCCCATAGCCCCTGGTTCTTGACCTGCTGCTGCAACGGCCGCAGGACCGCCATCGTCTCGGGGTTCTTCTTGTCGTAGGGATCGAGGGCGACAAGGTCCAGCGGTTCGAGTTCGTCGGCCATGAACTTTTCGACCCAGTCGAGCTTCGCCTGGTATTCCGGGTCCGTTTCGAAGTCCCACACCGTCGCCAGCCGTTCCCCGGTGCAGCGCCGCACCGGCATCGTTGATGGAGTCCCACCATCCTAGAGCCGGCGATGCCGCGGGGGGGCGGCGCCGCCACCCGGCCTCAGTGGCGCTCGCCGCGGGTCTCTATGACGCGCTGGGCGATGGCGGCCAGCTTCATCTGTTGCTCCTGGGACAGTCGCCGCAGCATCTGGAAGGCGCGGATGTCGTCGACGCCGTAGCGCTCCATGATGATGCCCTTGGCCTGGCCGATGCGGTCCCTGGTGGACAGCGCGGTCTGCATCTGCTGCGCGTGCCGCCCGGCCAGGATCGCCGCGGCGGCGTGCGCGGCCAGCACCGAGCCGACGGTCTCGGCCTCGGGCTCCCACGCACCGGCGGTGAAGCCGAACACGTTCAGCGCCCCCGCGGTCCGATCCGAGGTGTACAGCTTGAACGACAGGGCGCGCAGCACCCCCTGCTGGACGGCGCCCGGCGCGAACCGCGGCCAGCGCGTCTCGGCGCCCAGATCGTCGCTGCGCACAATCGTTTCGTGCAGGGCGGCCTCGTCGCAGGGCCCCTCGCCGAAGGTGATCTGCAGCTTGTCGAGCTCGGCCACCACGTCGTGGGTGCCGGCCACGGATTCGAAGGCCCCGCCCTTGGCCACCAGCAGCACGCCCACAGCATCGGCCCCCGGAATCATCTGCAGTGCGGAGCCGGTCACCTCCTTTCAGGGTGTGCTCGACCGGGCGGGTGACGGCAAGCGTGCGGGCCAATTCGGCCATCCGCACGGCCAGCTCGTGTTTGGAGTCCGGGACGATGCACTCTGGGACATCGGATTCCCCACGTCGTTCATCCGACATGCAATCCAGCGTAGCGACCGGCGACCGTGGGAACCTCCGGCGCGACGGCGCACTGCGACTCAGTCTGCGGCACGCGTACCAGTTCGACTTCTGCGACCATGCGATCCTCCCCGCCGCGGCATCACCGGGCCGGTCCTCCGTCCGGGCGCGGATACCCGGGGGTGTGCACCTCGAACGAGCGATCTCAGTGCAGCTCGGGCACGACGCGGGAGGAATAGAAGTCGATGGCGGTGACCGAATCTTCCTGGGGAAGTGCAGGAACGGGACGGCGCCGGCGTCGAGAACCTTTGTACGGCGGCGATGTGGGGTGCCGGGTCGATGCCGACGGTCCAATCGGCGAGCCCCTGGTCGAGGAGGTTGGGCTGGTCGACGGCGCCGGCGGTGAACCGCCACAGGACCGCGTTCCGGGCAGCCTGGTCCTTGTCCCCGACGACGGCGAACATCTCGGCGCGCTTGCCCAGGTTGGCGGGGTCGCGACCGGCGGCCCGCGTACCCCCGGCGAATGCGGCGATCAGCCGGGGGTTGGCGACGCCGCGGTCCTGGCCGATCCACCCGTCGCCGTAGCGGCCAGCCCGGGTCGCGCTCTTGGGGCCGCCGGCCGCCACGAAGATCGGCGGGGGTGTGTCGGCGGCAGATCGTAGATCTTCAATGAGTTCTTCTGAAAGTATTTGCCCGCGAGAGAGATCCGCGAACCGCTCCACAGCCGGCGGATCAGTTTGATGGCTTCGAGCAATTGCTCAACCCCGCGGACCTCCCCGAGGAGGGCGGACCCGGGGGAACGCTGAACCCGCGCGAGGGCACCGATTCCGACGAGGTGCACAACGACGACGGCGACATCGTCGTCGATCCGCCGGAGGGCTGGAGCGAGGCGGACCGCTTCGGTGTGACGGCACGCGAAGCACGCGAGGGCGAGTCCCTCGACCGGCGGCTGGCACAGGAGCGCCCGACGTGCCCGAGGGTGCGACGGGGCCGGTGGCCGACGAACCTCTAGGGCGGGCCCATCGGGGCCAGATCTACGGCGCCCCCGAGGACGGCGAGTCGTTCTACGAGGTCGTCGACGAGAACGCCGCTCCGGACCTCACCCGCGAGCGGTGAGCCGAGTCAGGGGCTGCTCCGCCAGCCGGCGATGCCGACGGCGATCATCCTGAGCTGTTTGACGGCGATGCGCCGGATCTCTTCCAGCGCCTCGGCGCTCTGCGCGTCCTCGATTGCCTCGGCGATGGCGATCATCGCGTTGACGAACAAGGTGGCCAGCACGTTGAGATCCTCGGTGCTCCAGGCGTTGAGCCCCGGGAAGCGGGCCAGGTCGGTGGCCAGCTCCGAGGTGATCAGGCGGATCTCGGTGCGGATGGCGTAGCGCAGCACGCTCAGCCCGCTGTTGCGCTCGCGGCCGATCAGGCGCCAGTGTTCGCGGCGCTCGGCGACGCTGCCGATCAGGATCTCGACGGACGACTCGATCACCCGGTTGGGGTCGAACCTGCCGGCGCGCGCCGCGCGCAGCGTGTCGCGCAGCGAACGGAACGACTCGTCGATCAGCACCAGGCCGAGCGCCTCCATCGACTCGAAGTGACGGTAGAACGCCGCCGGCACGATCCCGGCCTCGCGGGTGACCTCGCGCAGGCTCAGGCTGGAGAAGCTGCGGTCTCCCAGCAACTTGAGCGCCGCGTCGATGATGGCGCGCCTGGTGGCCTGCTTGCGCTCCTCGCGCGACGGGCTGTCGCGGGAGCGTTCGCGTCCGGAACCCCGCGGCCGTGAGCCAGGCGTACGGCTGTTCACTGTGTGAACCCTAACACAGAGCTGCGGGAAAGCCTTGACTACCTGGACCGGGCGGTAGCACCGTGTACACATGTTCACTCAAACTACGCACACCTCCGGTGGGACCCTCGCCCGGGCGTTCCGGAAGCGAGTTCTGGGTTCCGATCTGCTCGACCTGCTCACCGGTCCGCACGGCGTCGACCGGTACACCGAGTTGGTGGATCCGACCTGGACGCGGGGGGAAGCCCGCGCCAGGGTCGTCGACGTCCGGCGGACGACTCCGCGCAGCGTCACCCTCACGCTCGCCCCGAACGAAACCTTCACCACCGCCCATGCCGTCAAGGCCGGTCAGTACGTCAACCTCACCGTCGAGATAGACGGCCGCCGGCACACCCGCTGCTATTCACCGGCCAACGCCGAAGGTGCGGCCACTCTCGAGTTGACGGTCGGTCGCCACGACGGCGGGCTGGTGTCCAACTATCTCTACCACCGTGCCCGCCGCGGCATGGTGGTCGGCTTGTCCGGGGTCGGGGGCGACTTCGTCCTGCCGGCCCGGCGACCGCGACGGATCCTGTTCGTCTCCGGCGGCAGCGGCATCACGCCGGTCATGGCGATGCTGCGCACCCTGGTCGCCGAGGGCCACCCGGACACGCCCGGCGCCGAGGTCGCGTTCGTCCACTACGCGCGCACCCCCGTGGATGCGTGCTATCGCGACGAGCTGGCCGCGCCGCTCCCCGGCGTGCGGGTGCTGCACGGCTACACCCGCGCGGGCGGTGGCGACCTCGTCGGCCGCTGCGGACCGGAACACCTCGCGGCAGCCATGCCGGCACCGGATGCGGTGTTCGTGTGCGGCCCGGCGGCCCTGGTCGAGACGGTCCGCGAGCACTGCGACAACGTCTACACCGAGAGCTTTGTGCCGCCCGCACTCGATGCGCCGACGACACCGTCGGGCGGGCGAATCACTTTCTCCGACAGTGCCATCGACGTCTTCGACGACGGCCGGCCGCTGCTCGAGCAAGCCGAGTCGGCCGGGCTGGCCCCGGCCAGCGGATGCCGGATGGGCATCTGCCACACCTGCACGCGGCGCAAGAGCGCCGGCACCGTGCGCAACCTGGTCACCGGCGCGGTCTCGACCGTCCCCGACGACGACGTCCAGATCTGCGTGTCCGTCCCGGTCGGCGACGTCGACATCGCGCTCTAGATCCCGGAGGGAAAACCATGCCACAGAACAAGATCACGCTGACCCCGGATCAGGCCGAAGCCTTCGGCCGCGAACTCGACGCGCTGCGAGACCGCGTCCTTGCCGACCTGGGCCAAAAGGACGCCGACTACATCCGTCGCGTCATCAAGGCCCAGCGGGCGCTAGAGGCCGGCGGGCGGGCCCTGCTGTTCCTGCCCCCGGCCTGGCTGGTCGGCACCGCGATGCTGGGCCTGTCGAAGATCCTCGACAACATGGAGATCGGCCACAACGTCATGCACGGCCAGTACGACTGGATGCGCGACCCGGCGATCTCCGGCCGCTCCTTCGAGTGGGACACCGCCTGCCCCGCCGACCAGTGGCGGCACTCGCACAACTACATGCACCACACCTACACCAACATCGTGGGCATGGACCGCGACATCGGCTACGGCATCCTGCGGATGAGCGAGGACCAGCCGTGGGAGCCTTACTTCCTGGGCAATCCGCTGTACGCGTTCCTGCTCATGGTGTTGTTCCAGTACGGCGTCGCCCTGCACGAGCTGGAAACCGAGCGCATCCGCGCCGGCGAGATCCGGCTTGCCGACAAGCGCGAGGTACTCCGCGAGATCTGGAAGAAGACCCGCCGCCAGACGCTCAAGGATTACGTCGCCTTCCCGTTGCTGGCCGGGCCGTTCGCACCGTTCGTCTTCGCCGGCAACCTCTCGGCCAACCTGATGCGCAACGTGTGGTCGTACATGATCATCTTCTGCGGCCACTTCCCTGACGGCACACAGGAATTCAGCGTCGAGGAGACCAGGGACGAGTCCCGCGGCATGTGGTACTTCCGGCAGGTCCTCGGTTCGGCGAACCTGACCGGCGGCACTATCTTCCACCTGCTGTCCGGCAACCTGTCGCATCAGATCGAGCACCACCTGTTCCCGGACCTGCCGGCCCGCCGCTACCCCGAGATCGCGCCTGAGGTGCAGAAGATCTGCGAGCGCTACGGCATCCCGTACAACCGGGGTCCGCTGCTGCGCCAGTTCGGGACCGTCGTCCGCAAGATCGTCAGGCTGACTCTGCCGGACGCGGTGCTGGGGAGGGCTGGGGCCGACAAGCCGGCCGAGCAGGCTCTCGTCGCGGCGTGACCAGGCGTCGCGGCTGCGTCCACTGGTCTCGATTCGGTTTGGCTGGTCCACATCCGGTGCCCTGCGGTGGACAGTGGCCGGCGTGGAATGGACCGGCGCGAGCTATGCGGACAGGCCGACGGTGGAAGCGTCGCCGACCCGGCCCGCGTGTGGAGCCTGGTCTCCGACATTAAGCTGATGCCGACGTTGAGCAACGAGCTGCAGTCGGTGGAGTGGGCGGACGCCCGCTTCGTCGGGAACAACGAGCACCACGCGTTCGGACGATGGGACACCACCTCCCAGATCGCTGCCTGCGACCAGCACCGCGAATTCGCTTGGGCGGTAGTAGAACCCGACAACCCCGCAGCCACCTGGCGCTTCCGGCTCACCCCCGCGACGGCGGCCCGCTCTGAACTACTGGATGCAGATGGGGCCGGGGCGGTCGGGGTTGTCGGTGGCCATCGACGCGATGCCCGACAAGGAGCAGAAGATCGTCTTCGTACGGCTCCGGGAGTTCGAGGCCGCGATCGACAAGACGCTGTCGGCGATCAAGCGGCTGGCCGAGCACGGCGTGGGCTGATGCGGACCGCGACGACGGTCGACACGGTGCGGCAGGCGTTCGCCGGCGGCAAGATATCGCACGCGGGCAACGAGTTCCAGATCCCGCGCCCCGGCGGGGAGGCGGTGCCGATGCGGTTGTCGGCGCGGGCCGAACACGCCATCCCGGTCTACCTGGCCGCGCTGTCCCCGGCGATGCTGCGGTTGACGGGAAGGGTCGCCGACGGCTGGCTGGGCACCAGCTTCGTCCCGGAAGGTGCGTCCGGCGCCTATTTCGCCCACCTCGACGCGGGTTTGGCCGCCGCCGGGCGCACCCGCGCCGACCTCGACATCTGTCAGGGCGCCGACGCCGGCTTCGCCGCGGACGAGGACGAACTGCGCGGCATGATCGCCGGCCGGAAGGCCGAACTCGCGTTCAGTCTCGGCGGCATGGGGTCGGCGAGCACGAACTTCTACAACCGGGCCTACAGCCGGCAGGGCTGGGCCGACGTCGCCGCCGAGGTGCGGGAGCGCTGGCAGCGCGGCGATCGCGAGGGCGCCGCGGCGCTGGTGACCGACGAGATGGTGCTGGGCACCACGTTGGTCGGAACCGAGGAGATGGTGCGCGCGCGGCTGGCGGTCTGGCGCGACGCCGGGGTGCACACCGTGCGGCTCTATCCCGCCGGCGACACGCTCGAGGCCAGGCTCGACACGCTGGGGCGCGCCATCGAGCTCGTCCGAGCCGCCTAACGCACCGCCGTCGGCGCGTCGGCGGCCTTGACGAGCCGCACCTGCGGGCGGGCCGGCACCTCGTCGGACAGAAACCAGCGGAAGGCGAGGTTGCCGCGCGGATAGCCGAGCGTGGTCAGCGAATTCGGGTGGGCAGTCCGCGCGCGGGACAACACGATCGTCACCGACCCGTCGCCGTTGGGCATGGCGCTGTGGCCGTTGATCGAGCAGCGCGCGTCGGGGCCCTCCGCGGCCCCATAGGTGGCCATGAACTGGTTCCACACCACCAGGTTCCAGAACCGGCACGACGGTGGCCGGTGGGTGATGACCAGCGCCTCGTCGTCGGCGAGCACGAAGCTGCCGTAGGAGTAGCAGGCGTCGCGCGCCGACCAGCCGAAGTTGGCGTCGGGAACCTGGTAGGGGTCGGCGAATTCGTTGGCGGCGTGGGCGGTTCGGTGCCCGAGCGCGTGTTCGTCATCGGCGCGGGTCCCGACGGCCAGCGGGACGATCGCGAACATGGTGCGCAGCCACGCAGCGGCGGACCGCAGCGACGCAGCGGTTTCCGCGTCGCCGTGCCGGATCGGGGCCGGATCGTCGAGGGCCTCGATCCGCCAGTCGACGGGGCGGCCGGTCAGCGGGTCGGCCTGGTAGTCGCGGGTCATCAGCACGGCGGCGTCCGGGGTGGGGCCGATTTCGAACGAGAAGTTGCCGCCGGCGTCGATGTCGAGGTCGCTGTCGCGGACGATGGCCACGACGCGGTCCGACCACGCACCGGGTGCGGGTTCGTTGTAGGCGGTCAGCGAGAAGTACACGCTGTCGCCCCTGTTGCCGCTGACGAGGTAGCGCCGTGTCGGATCGACCGGGCACAGGAAGTAGTAGGCGTCGGTGTTGTCCCCGCCCCAGCGGCGGTCGCGGCGGAACGGGGTGTTGACCGCGACGAACTGCGGCCGGCCGGGCTCGGCGAACAGGTAGGTGTCGAACGCCACGCCCAATGTGGTGGCGAGCATGCGGTAGCCGTCGGCGACGTGCCGGTCGTCGCTCACCGCGCGGTCGCCCTCCAGGAACGAACGGCCCAGCCCGCCGAGGGTTTCCAGCAACTCCCGCCACGCCGCGGTCGACTCGTGCGTCATGCGCTGATTCCTTTCAGAAGCAACTCGGTGGTGCGATCGATCCACGCGTCCCCGAGTTCACGGGAGCGGGTGAGCAGGCCCAACAGTGCGATACCGGTGATCGCCTCGGCCAGCTCCGCGGCGGTGAGGTCGGCCCGCACGAGGCCCGCGGTCGCGGCGCCCGCCAGCCAGCCGGCGAGACCACCGGCGATGACGTCGGCGAACCGCTCCAGCAGCGCCGAATGCAGCGTCGGGTCGGCCGCCATCTCGCCGATCAGACCCGGCAGCGCCGCGCGGGCTGCCGGGGTCAACAGGAAAGCCACTGTGCGGCGAACCATTTCGCGCAGGTCGTGCCGCAGCGACCCGGTGTCGGGGATCGCGGTGGCGGCGCCGAGCGGAAACACCGCCTCGTGCACCAGGTGTGCCTTGCCCGGCCAGCGCCGGTAGATCGCGGGCTTGCTGGTTCCGGCCCGTTGGGCGATCGCGGCGATGGACAGCCCAGAGTATCCGGTTTCGGCGAGCAGTTCGACGGTCGCGCGCAGCACCGCACCGTCGATGCGGGGGTCACGGGGGCGCCCAAAATCCACTGCCATTACGAAACTCAACGTAACATAAGTCGCCGTGAGCCAAGTCCGTCTCGACGACCTCGCCCAGCCGCGCTTCGGTGAAGAAGCCCGGCAGATCCTCGACATGATGTCCTCGATGGCGCCGCTGTGCCCGTTGGACGCCGACGCGCTGCACGCCCGGGCCAGCGCCGACACCGGCCTTCACGACTTCGGCCCCGACGACTACCGCGAGCGGCTGGCCGTCTACCTCGCGGCGCTGCGGGAGATCGACGGCCTGCACGAGGCGGGCGTCGTCAACTTCTACGGGCAGCTGCTGCAGTTGCTCAAGAACCGGTTGCTGCTGGCCGACCTGCTGCGCCGGCACCCCGAGATCGACGGCCTCGCGCTGCAATCGCCGGTGGTGATCGCCGGGCTGCCCCGCACCGGCACCACCCACCTGCACAACCTGCTGGCGGCGGCGCCCACCTTCCGCACGATGCCGTACTGGGAGAGCGTCGAACCCTTTCCCCTGCCGTCCGAGCAGGGAACCGAGCCGGACCCGCGGCGCGCCCGGATGGACGTCGCGGTCGGGGTGATCAACACCGTGATGCCGCATCTCGCGCTGATGCACGAAATGACCACCGACCACGTCCACGAAGAGATCCAGTTGCTGGCCAACGACTTCTCGACGATGCTCTTCGAGACGCTCGCCGAGGTGCCGCGCTGGCGCGAGTACTACCGGGTCCACGACCAGACGCCGCACTACCGGTATCTGGCCACCCAGCTCAAGGCGATGCAGTTCCTGCGCGGCGGACGGCGCTGGCTGCTCAAGTCGCCCCAGCACCTCGAGCAGGTGCCGGTGCTGGACCGGGTGTTCGGTGACAGCATCGTGGTGTTCACCCACCGCGACCCGGTGCCGGTGGCGCTGTCGATGATCGCGATGATCACCTATTCCGCGCGGATGCACCGCACGTCGGTGCCGGTCGAGCGGATCGCGGCGTCATGGGTCGACCGGCTCGAGGGGATGCTGACCGCGCTGGTCCGAGACCGCGACACCATCGGCCCGCAACGCTCGATCGACGTCCGCTTCGACGACTTCATCGCCGACGAACTCGGCGTCGCCGAGCGGGTCTACGCCCTGGCCGGCGAGCCGTTCACCGAACAGGCGCGCACAGCGATCACCGGCTACCTCGGCGGGCACCGCCGGGGCCGGCTGGGCAATGTGGAGACCTCGGCGGAGATGTTCGGGCTGAGCGAGCGGGATCTGCGCGCGCGCTTCGCGCCGTATGTCGAGCGGTTCCTGGCGTAACCGGCCCGGTCACCAGGCATGGTCACGATGCCCGCGCTGGACGGCGTCGAACACCGGTTTGTTGATCTGCCCGGCGGCGTGGTGATCCATGTCGCCGACGTCGGCCACCGGATCGTCGAGCAGGCGCCCTGGCTGGTCCTGGACCGGCTGTGCACGTTTCTTCGCGGCGACCGCGAGACATAAACTACGGTGGCGCTTTTCGGCGTGTCGTGCGCGTGGTTTATGTGTCGCGACGGCGCTCGGGCGCTACTCGACGCCGATCATGACCTCGGTGGACTTGATGAACACGGTCGCGGGCTGACCGACCGCGAGGCCGAGCTCGGCCGCCGCGTCCTTGGTGATCGAGGACGTGACGACCTGCTCGCCGCCGTCGAGCTTCACCTTCACGATCGCCATCACGCTGCCGAGGTTGACCTCGGTGATGGTGCCTTTGAGCTGATTCCGGGTCGATAGCCGCATCGCGGGCCTCCAGGGGATGAAGGGGTGTGCGCCGAGCCTAACCGCGCGGGCCGAGCAGGGCTATGGACGCGTCGACGGCCGGTTCGACGATGTCGCGCGCAGCCTTCCCGTCCTCCATCGCCAGGGCGGTCAGTTCGCGCAACCCGCCCAGCAGGATCACGGCCAGCGATCCGGTCAGCGGTGGCAGGCCGGCGCGGCGGAACCCCGGGCTGGCGCTTAAATCGATCAGCAGGTCGGACAGCAGCTGAATCCCGCGGCGCTGTGCGGGCCGGGCGATCGCACCGAGCGAGGGCAGCTCACGGATCCAGCTCAACGTGAGGGCGGGCCGGGCCTCGATGTGTCCGGCGTAGGCCTCGACGGCCTGCCGGATCTGCACGGACCAGTCGGCTTCGGGGTCGACCGCCGCGGCGATGCCGTGTCCCAGCTTCTCGTTGTCGGCCTGCAGCAGTTCCAGGAAGCACGCTTCCTTGCTGGCGAACCGGTCGTAGAAGGTGCGTTTGGACGTGCGGGCGTTGCGGACGATGTCGGCGACGGTGCTGGCGCGGTAACCGCGCTCGTCGATCGAGGTGGCGAGGCCCTCGAGCAGCCGGAGCCGGAACGGATCGGCCTTGCCCGGCGGGTCGCCGACCGCGTCGTCGGCGGCCGCCGTCATCGCTGAGGTCACCGCCGGTGCCCCTTTCGTGATCGCGACACCCTTGTCAGAAAGTGGTACCCAAAGTACCGTACCGGGGAAGACCTGCGGTACATGGCGGTACCGCCCCGGCGAGGGGCGACAGGTGTTGGGAGATCACCGAAATGAGCCAAGTCGTCACCGACGCGCCCCCGGCGGTACGGATGCCTCCGGCCACGCGCCTGCCACCGATGCTGCAGGCCCTCGCGTTCGCCACGGCCCGGCGGTCGATGATGAGCCGCCTCGCGCGCCGGTACGGCCGGGTCTTCACGGTCGCGATCCCGCTCTACGGTCAGCAGGTCGTGGTCGGCGACCCGCAGTTGGCCAAGCAGGTCTTCACCACCAGCCCCGAGGTGCTCGGCAACATCCGGCCCAACCTGAGCCGGCTGTTCGGCTCCGGCTCGGTGTTCGGCCTGGAAGGCGAGGACCACCGGCAGCGGCGGCGGCTCCTGGCCCCGCCGTTCCACGGCAAGAGCATGAAGAACTACGAGAGCATCATCGAGGAAGAGGCGCTGCGCGAGATCGCGGACTGGCCCGAAGGCGTGCCGTTCGCGACGCTGCCCTCGATGATGCGGATCACCCTCAACGCCATCCTGCGTGCGGTGTTCGGCGCCGAGGGCGCCGAACTCGACGAGTTGCGCCGGCTCATCCCGCCGTGGGTGACGCTGGGCTCGCGGTTGGCCGCCCTGCCGAAACCCCGGCGGACCTATGGGCGCTTCAGCCCCTGGGGTCGGCTGCGGGCGTGGCGCCGCCGCTACGACGTCATCATCGACAAGCTGATCGACGCCGCGCGCGCGGATCCCGACTTCGCGGAGCGCACCGACGTGCTCGCGCTGATGCTGCGCAGCACCTACGACGACGGATCGGTCATGTCGCGCAAGGACATCGCCGACGAGCTGTTGACGCTGCTGGCCGCCGGGCACGAGACGACCGCGGCCACGCTGGGCTGGGCCTTCGAGCGGTTGAGCCGGCACCCCGACGTGCTGCGCGCGCTGGTCGCCGAGGTCGACGACGGCGGCCACGAGCTGCGGCAGGCCGCGATACTCGAGGTGCAGCGGGTCCGCACGGTCATCGACTTCGCCGCCCGCCACGTCTGTTCGCCGACCTACCAACTCGGGGAATGGGTCATCCCGCAAGGCAATTCGATCCTGGTCTGCATTTCGCAGATCCACGGCAATCCCGAGGTCTTCCCCGACCCGGATCGCTTCGACCCGCAACGATACCTGGGCAACAAGCCGCCGGCGGCCGCCTGGATCCCGTTCGGGGGCGGTACCCGCCGGTGCGTGGGGGCCGCGTTCGCCAACATGGAGATGGACGTAGTGTTGCGAACGGTGTTGCGCCACTTCACCATCGAGACGACGACGGCGCCCGGCGAGCGCTGGCACTCGCGCGGTGTCGCGTTCACGCCGAAGGACGGCGGTCGGGTGGTGGTCCGCCGGCGCTGAGCCCTACTGGTCGGCGGTGGCCCGGCGCGGCAGCTTCCAGCCGGGACGCACGTAGTGGCAGGTATACCCGTGGGGGTAGCGCTGCAGGTAGTCCTGGTGCTCGGGCTCGGCCTCCCAGAAGTCGCCGGCCGGGCTGACCTCGGTCACGACCTTGCCCGGCCACAGGCCCGACGCGTCGACGTCGGCGATGGTCTCCAGCGCGATCCGCTTCTGCTCGTCGTCGAGGTAGAAGATGGCCGAGCGGTAGCTGGGGCCCAGGTCGTTGCCCTGACGGTTCTTCGTTGTGGGGTCGTGGATCTGGAAGAAGAACTCCAGCATCGTGCGGTAGTCGGTGACCGCGGGGTCGTAGACGATCTCGATCGCCTCGGCGTGGGTGCCGTGGTGGCGATAGGTCGCGTTGGGGACGTCGCCGCCGGTGTAGCCGACGCGGGTGGAGACGACGCCGGGCTGCTTGCGGATCAGGTCCTGCATGCCCCAGAAGCAG
The DNA here is from genome assembly GCF_041206865.1 of Mycobacterium sp. HUMS_12744610. Lineage (NCBI taxonomy): Bacteria > Bacillati > Actinomycetota > Actinomycetes > Mycobacteriales > Mycobacteriaceae > Mycobacterium > Mycobacterium servetii. Next base: position 5,826,699 of record NZ_JBGEDP010000001.1, on the reverse strand, counting down.
CCGCCGGCGAGGATAGCCTTGCGCGTTGTCATAGCTTTCCTCCTCGGGAACCGAAGACGTTGCCCAGGCTACACTCCGGCGATGACGTGTAACGGTGCGAAGGAGCCCTCGTGACCACGCGCGAATTCTCCCGCGACGAGCTGTCGGCCGCCTTCGAGAAGTTCGAGGAGACAGTCGCCCGGGCCGCCGAGACGCGGGACTGGGACGCCTGGGTCGAGCAGTACACGCCGGACGTGGACTACATCGAGCACGCGATGGGCACCATGCACGGCCGCGACGAGGTCCGCACCTGGATCCAGCGCACGATGACGACCTTCCCGGGCAGCCACATGGTCGCATTCCCGTCGCTGTGGTCGGTCCTCGACGAGTCCACCGGCCGGGTCATCTGCGAGCTGGACAACCCGATGCGCGACCCCGGCGACGGGACCGTCATCAGCGCCACCAACATCTCCATCGTCACTTACGCCGGCGACGGCCAGTGGTGCCGGCAGGAGGACATCTACAACCCGCTGCGCTTCCTGAAGGCCGGGATGAAGTGGTGCCGCACGGCCCAGGCCCTGGGCACCCTCGACGAGGACGCCGCGCGGTGGATGCAGCAGAACGGAGGGGCCCGGTGAGCGCCAAGCCCAAGCTGGTGATCGGCGCCAACGGTTTTCTGGGCTCGCACGTGACGCGCCGGCTCGTCGACGACGGCGCGCAGGTCCGGGCGATGGTGCGCCCGAACGCCAACACCCGCGCCATCGACGACCTCGAGCTCACCCGCTTTCACGGCGACGTGTTCGACACCGCGACGCTGCAGCAGGCGATGGACGGCGTCGACGACGTCTACTACTGCGTCGTCGACACCCGCGCGTGGCTGCGCGATCCCTCGCCGCTGTTCCACACCAACGTCGAAGGCTTGCGCAACGTCCTCGACGTCGCGGCCGAAGCCGGCCTGCGCAGGTTCGTCTTCACCAGCACCTACGCGACGGTGGGCCGGCGGCACGGGCACGTGGCCACCGAGGACGACGTCATCGCTTCGCGGGGTATGACGCCCTATGTGCAGTCGCGGGTGCAGGCCGAAAACCTGGTGATGCGCTACGTGGCCGAGGCCGGGCTGCCCGCGGTGGCGATGTGCGTCTCCACGACCTACGGCAGCGGCGACTGGGGCGGCACCCCGCACGGCGCGTTCATCGCCGGCGCCGTCTTCGGCAAGTTGCCCTTCCTGATGAACGGCATCGCGCTCGAGGTCGTCGGTGTCGACGACGCCGCCCGGGCGATGATCCTGGCCGCCGAGCGCGGGCGCGTCGGCGAGCGCTACCTGGTCTCGGAGAAGATGATCGCGCTGAACGACGTCGTGCGCATCGCCGCCGAGGAGGCCGGTGTGCCGCCGCCGCGACGCGCGATCTCGGTGCCAGTGCTCTACGCGATGGCCGCGCTGGGCAGTCTGCGGGCCCGGCGCAGCGGCAAGGATGCCCAGCTCAGCCTCGCCTCGGTGCGCATGATGCGCGCCGAGGCCCCCGTCGACAGCGGCAAGGCCAGGCGCGAATTGGGCTGGCAGCCGCGCCCGGTCGAGGAGTCGATCCGGGAGGCCGCCCGGTTCTGGGCCGCCATGCGTGCCGCCAAGGCGTGAAGGGCGCCCAGGGCGGGAAGCCTTCAGGGCGCTCCGGTGTTGCACCGGTCACCCGCGTCTGAGGAGGTAACAACCATGAGCCACCCGGAGATCAAGGAACCCAGCGCCGGGCACCCGATCACCATCGAGCCGACACCGGGACGGGTACAGGTGCGCGTCAACGGCGAGCTGATCGCGGACACCACCGCCGCGCTGCAGCTGCGCGAGGCCACTTTGCCCGTCGTGCATTACGTTCCGATGGACGACGTGGTCGCCGAACGGCTGACCCGCACCGACACGAGCACCTACTGCCCGTTCAAGGGTGAGGCCAGCTACTACAGCGTGACCACCGGCGCCGGGGACACCGTCGACGACGCGATCTGGACCTACGAGCAGCCCTACCCCGCGGTCGCGGCGATCGCCGGGCACGTCGCGTTCTACCCCGACAAGGCCGACATCAGCGTGTCCGCTCAGTAGGGGGCCCACCCGGGCAGCGCCGCGGCCTGCGCCCGGGTGTCGCCGTACAGGCGCATCGAGACGATCAGCCCTTCGCGGGTGTCGACGATGCATACGAACGGGCTGTCGTAGGCTGCGCCGTCGGTGGTTGTTCCGGTGGCCGTCGCCTCAACGACCACCGTGTCGCCCTCGTTGACGCAGCGCACCAGGTCGACGGTGACTTCGAGGTTGTGTTTGCGCCGTTCGACGGACCGCCGGAACGTCTCCTTGTCGCAGGAGGTGCGCGTATACAGGGTCCAGAAGGTGAAGTCGTCGCTGAGCAGCGAAAAGCCCTCGTCCAGGTCGCCGCCTTCGCTGGTGCACTGGAAGAACATCCAGGCCAGCTCTCCCTGCGGGTCGTCGAACGGCGTCGTCACGTCGCAATACTGTCCTGGGAGGCGGCCGACGGTCAATCGAGCCGGCGTTGCCGGGATCGGAGGGAACGGGGTGCACTGCGAGCGCACCGTCGCCATCCCGGGACCGGTCGACTTCCGGACCACCCTGGCCCCGCTGCGGCGGGGCCTGGGCGACCCGTGCTACCAGGTCGCGGGCGACGGCGCGGTCTGGCGGACCAGCCTGCTACCCGCCGGCCCCGTCGCCGCCCGGATCGCGCGCCTGTCGCCCGACGCCGTGCACTGCGCGGCGTGGGGCGCCGGCGCGCCGCAGTTCGTCGAGCTGCTGCCCGCGATGCTGGGCGCCGACGACGACGCATCGGACTTCGTGCCGACCGATCCGACGGTGGCCGCCGCCCACCGGCGCGTCCCGCACCTGCGCCTGGGCCGCACCGGCCAGGTTCTGGAGGCCTTGATCCCGGCCGTCATCGAGCAACGAGTACCGGGCGCCGACGCGTTCCGGTCGTGGCGCCTGCTGGTGTCGCGGTACGGCACGCCGGCCCCGGGGCCGGCGCCGGTGGGCATGCGGGTCCCGCCGTCGCCCGGGGTGTGGCGCGGCATCGCGTCGTGGGAGTTCCATCGCGCCAACGTCGACCCCCGGCGCGCGCAGACGGTGGTGTCCTGCGCGCGCCGGGCGGACTCGCTGGAGCGGCTGGTGTCGCGCCCGCCGGCGCAGGCGCGCGAGGCGCTGACCTCGCTGCCGGGGGTCGGGGTGTGGACCGCCGCCGAGGCCGCGCAGCGGGCGTTCGGGGACGCCGACGCCCTGTCGGTGGGCGACTACCACCTGTCGAAAATGATCGGCTGGACGCTGCTGGGCCGCCCGGTCGACGACGCGGCGATGGTCGAGTTGCTGGAGCCGATGCGGCCCCACCGCCACCGGGTGGTGCAACTGCTGTACGCCAGCGGGCTGGCCCGCGAACCCCGCCGCGGGGCGCGGTTGCCCGTGCAGCACATCAGCGGCCTGTAGCGCGCCGGTTACCCGAGCGCGGGGACGGGTACCCGACTGGGGAACGTGACCGTGTCCGAACGCAGGGGAGAAATCGCATGACACAGTTCACAATTCCCGGATTGACCGACAAGCAAGGGGCGCGGCTGGCCGAAGTGCTGCAGAAGCAGCTGAGCACCTACAACGATCTGCACCTCACGCTCAAGCACATTCATTGGAATGTGGTGGGCCCCAACTTCATCGGGGTGCACGAGATGATCGACCCGCAAGTCGAGGCGGTGCGGGGCTACGCCGACGAGGTGGCCGAGCGCATCGCCGCGCTGGGGGCCTCGCCCATGGGCACCCCCGGCGCGATCGTCAACGACCGCACCTGGGACGACTACTCGGTGGGGCGCGACTGCGTGCAATCCCACCTGGCCGCGCTGGATCTGGTCTACACGGGCGTGATCGAGGATCTGCGCAAGGCGATTGACGAGACCGAGGAACTCGACCCGGTCACCCAGGACATGCTGATCGGCCACGCCGCCCCGCTGGAGAAGTTCCAGTGGTTCGTCCGGGCGCACCTCGAGAGCGCCGGCGGCAAGCTGGCGCACGAGGGTGCCTCGAGCGAGCGGGACGCCGCGAGCAGCGCGCGCGGCTGACAGGAACGCCGCGTCCGGCGGTCAGGCCCGGTTGTCGGACTTGACCGCCGAATCGTGCTCGCGCGCACCGTTGGTGGGTACGAGGATGTTGACCCGGTCGCCCGGGTCGAGCCGGACGGCCACGTCCGCGGCCATCAGCTGGCGCTGGTGGATGACGGACACCGGGTAGTGCCCGGGCGGCCAGTCGAGTTCGCCGATGCGTCGGCCGACGGCGGCCGAGTCCGGGCCCAGCGTGTGCTCGACGATGCGGTAACCGGGCAACTGGCTACGCGGATCGTGTTCGGCCGCAAAGGCTTTCGGGTCAGCCCACTCGGCCGCCTGGTGGCTGGCCGCGATGTCGGGATAGGACGCGGCAAGGTGTGCCGCCACCGCGCGCAGCACGTCCTGGTTGGTCAGCCAGCCCTGGACGCGCCGCTCCTCGGTGTCGATGACGGGCAGTCCGTCGCGGCCGTAGAGGACCAGCTGCCGCAACGCCTGGGCCAGGCTGTCGTTGGCGAACAGCGCCTGCGGCTGGCGGACGCGGGTGACCGGTCCCAGCTGCGCCGTCCAGTCCTGGTCGGCGGCCGCCGTGCGGCCCAGGTCCAGCGGAACGGTGAACGGGTGCATGGCGTCGGCGGCGGTCAGGTGGGCGAACGCGTGGGTCGGGGTCGGTCGGTCGATGTCGATGCCGCGGCGCAGCAGCTTGGTGGTGTAGATGGTGCCGTAGGACAGCATGCGCGACACCGTGGTGCCGACGGCCACGGCCAGCATGACCGGCAGCGTCAGCGTGAAGTCCCCGGTCATCTCCACCGTGCTGGCCAGCGCGGTGAGTGGGGCCCGCGCGGCCGAGGCGAACACCGCGCCCATGCCGACGATCGCGTAAATTGCGGGGTTGCCGACGGCCGGGCCGATGAGCTGGTGCACCACCATCCCGAAGGCCATGCCGGAGGTGGCCCCGATGAACAGCGAGGGCGCGAACACGCCGCCCGAACCGCCGATGCCGATGGTCAGCCCGCAGGCCAGCATCTTGCCCGCCGCGAGGATGACGAGGAACCACAGCGCGTAATGGCCGGCGAAGGCGTCGTACATCACGGGGTAGCCGACGCCGTACAGCTGGGGCACGGCCAGCAGCAGTACTCCCAGCACGACGCCGCCGACGGCCGGGCGCGCCCAGTCCGGGCGGGGCCCCCAGATCCGATCGCACAGGTCCTCGGCCTTGTAGAGGACGTTTTTGAAGAGCACGCCGAGCAGCCCCGCGATCACCGCCAGCAGCGCCACGAGAAGGTAGTTGGCGATGTGGTTGAGCTCGATGCCCTCGGGCAGCCGGGTCAGGAACGGGGCCGCGCCGAAGAATACCCGGGCGATGACGTCGGCGACCATCGCCGAGAGCATGATCGTGAAGATCGCCTCGACCGAAAGCTCCCGCAGGATCAGCTCGACGGCGAAGAAGACGCCGGTGATGGGGGCGTTGAAGGTCGCCGAGATGCCGCCGGCGGCGCCGCAGGCCACCAGCACCCGCAGCCGGTTCTCCGGCATCCGGACCCACTGGCCCGCGCTGGACGCCAGGGCGGCGCCGATCTGCACGATCGGGCCTTCCCGGCCGACCGAGCCGCCCGAGCCGATGCACAGCGCCGAGGCCAGCGCCTTGACCACCGTCACCTGCGGCCTGATCCGGCCGCCGTTGTCCGCCACCGCGATCATGACCTCGGGCACCCCGTGGCCCCGCGCCTCCCGGGCGAAGCGGGAGATCAGCGGGCCGTACAGCAGTCCGCCGAGCACGGGGATGACGACGAAGAACCCGACCCCCAGCCACGGCAGGTGGTCGCTGCCCACCCAGCCCTGCTGGCCGAACTCGTCGTGCCCGGTCGCCAGCCAGGTGAAGCTGAAGATCAGATAGCGGAACCCCACGGCGCCGATCCCGGCGCCCACGCCCACCACGAGCGCGATGCAGAACAGCCCGAGGCGATTTGCTCGCAGCCAGCCGGCGGCCCGCCCGGCCGCGTGGGACAAGACCCGCGACCCCCGCGCCGAATCGGCGGTCGTCTTTTCCTGCGCCATTTGCCGTCACCCTCTCCGCCGTCGGCCCTTCACCATTCGAGCGTCTCAGGACGGGCGCCTCACGAGGATCCTTCGCCCCAGCAACTATTGCACTATAAAAGTTTCGCTGCGCACAGCGATGCGGTGCAGGTCACACGGCGAACCGGGCGTCGGCCCGGCCGACTTTCGCGGAATAATCGGACCGCAGTCCGGTTATACGGGTAGCTCTAGAACTGGAGGAACACATGCCGCCCGTCACCGCAGACCCACTCGCACTGCCCCGGCTCGGCCCGGCCGGACCCGCCGACACCGAACGCCCCATCCGGTCGGTCCACACCGGCCGGCGCGGCTACGAGGGGGAGGGGTTCCCCGTCGTCCGGGCGTTCGCCGGAGTCGGCGCCGCCGCCCTCGACCCGTTCGTGCATATGGACCAGATGGGCGAGGTGGACTACCGGCCGGGCGAACCGCGCGGCACCGACTGGCACCCGCACCGCGGCTTCGAAACCGTCACCTACATGCTCGACGGAAAGATGGCCCATCAGGATTCGTACGGCGGTGGCGGCCTGATCACCGACGGGGCCACGCAGTGGATGACCGCCGGTGCGGGCATCCTGCACATCGAGACCCCGCCCGCCGAACTGGTCGAGCGTGGCGGCCTCTTCCACGGCATCCAACTCTGGGTGAACCTGCCGAGGAAGGACAAATTCGCGCCGCCGCGGTACCAGGCGATCGAGGGCGGCGACGTGGCGTTGCTGGCCTCTGGCGACGGGGGCGCGCTGGTCCGCGTCATCGCCGGTGAGATCGACGGCCACCGTGGCCCCGGCGTCACCCACACGCCGATCACGTTGGCCCACGCGACGATCGAGAACGGCGCCCGGCTCAACATCCCGTGGCGGCGCGACTTCAACGCGCTGCTGTACGTCTTGTCCGGCAGCGGGTATGCCGGACCGCTCGAACATCCGATCCACCAGGGCCAGCTGGCCGTGCTGGGTCCCGGCGACCGCATCACCGTCGGCGCCCCGACGAACCGGCGCCCGGCGGGAATTGACGTGTTGCTCCTGGGCGGACGGCCCATCCGCGAGCCGGTATTCCATTACGGGCCATTTGTGATGAACTCGCGCGCGGAATTGATCGAGGCGCTGCGCGACTACGAAGCCGGAAAGTTCGGTACCATTCCGCCGAATGCTTTAATGCCGCATCACCGGGGTGGCACACTTTACTGATGTCGCCGGCGGTGGGTCGTCGCCCGGGCCGCCCCCCGGCGGCCCGGGCGGACCAGACGCGCAGGCGCATCGTGCGTGCCGCCCGCCAGGTGTTCAGCGAACGCGGGTTCGACGGAGCGACCTTCCAGGAGATCGCCGTACGCGCCGACCTGACCAGACCGGCCATCAACCACTACTTTTCCAGCAAGCAAGACCTCTACCGGGAGGTCGTCCGGCAAACCAACCACGACGTCGTCGGCGCCGGCATCGAACGGGCGCGCCGGGAGGGCACGCTGCTCGGGCGGCTGGGCGCATTTCTCACCGTGGCCCGGCAGGCGGATATGGACAATCCCGCCGCGTCGGCATTTCTCGTCACCAATGTGCTCGAAGCGCAACGCCATCCCGAACTGAATGCCGCGGAAAATGACGCCGTTCGAATGACCCGGGAATTTCTGATTCGGGCGGTCGGGGATGCGATGGACCGCGGCGAGATCGGCGTCGAGATCGGGGCCCCGGCATTGGTCGAGGCCTTGTTGCTGCTGCTGTGCGGCACGGGGTTCTATGCCGGTTATCTGCGCAGCCACCAGGAGATGCAGGCCGTCATCGAGACGCTGCGGCGGCTGCTGGAAGGCGCGCTCCGGCGTCCGGCGGGCTGACGCCTGCCCGGCAGTGACATCGCACACAAGCGTATAGCTTGCCTAACTTATTCGAGTATCATCGAATGGCAATGACCGATGTCGACGATTCCTCCTCTGTAGGTTCCTCGTCGGAGCCCGCGTCGCGACGGACCGCGGGTGATTCCTGGACCATCACCGAACTTGTCGGCGCGACCGCATTGGGCGTCGCCGCCTCCCGGGCTGTGGAAACCGCCGGGCCCGACCCCCTGATCCGCGATCAGTTCGCCGCGATCCTGGTGTCCTCGGCCGGTGCGCCGTGGGCCCGGCTCGCCGACCCAGAACTGGCGTGGCTCGACGGTGACGAGCACGGGCAGCGCGTGCACCGGCTCGGCGTCGACTACCAGGCGGTACGCAGTCACTACTTCGACGAGTACTTCGGCGGGGCCATGCGCGCCGGGATCCGCCAGGTGGTGATCCTGGCGGCCGGACTGGACTCGCGGGCCTACCGTTTGGACTGGCCCGCCGACACCACGGTCTACGAGATCGACCAGCCCAAGGTCCTGGAGTACAAGAGCGAAATCCTGGAATCGCACGACGCCGTTCCCGCGGCCCGGCGGCGCCCCGTTCCGGTGGATCTGCGCGACGACTGGCCGGCGGCGCTCACCCTGGCGGGCTTCGATCCCGGCCGCCCGACCGCATGGCTCGCCGAAGGCCTGCTGCCCTACCTGCCGGCCGACGCCCAGGACCTGCTGTTCGAGAGGTTCACCGCCCTGAGCGCGCCGGGCAGCCAGGTGGCGGTCGAGGTGTTCAGGATCAACTCGCGCGGCAACACCCAGCGGTGGCAGCGGATGCGGGAGCGTCTCGGCCTGGACGTCAACGTCCAGGCGCTCACCTACCACGAGCCCGAGCGTTCGGATCCCACGCAGTGGCTGCGCGACCGCGGCTGGCAGGTGGACGAGGTGAACAACCGCGAGGAGATGGCCCGGCTGGGCCGCCCGGTACCCGACGACCTGGCCGACGAGGCCGTCAGCAGCACGTTGCTGCGCGCGTGCCTCGGCGCTTCATCCGAGTGACCGTCAAACACGTCGAACAGAGGAACACCCGATGAGTTCACTGCGCACCCACGACGACACGTGGGACATCAAGACCAGCGTCGGCTCCACCGCGGTGATGGTGGCCGCCGCCCGGGCCGTCGAGACCGAGCGGCCCGACGCGCTGATCCGCGACCCCTACGCCAAGTTGCTGGTCGGCAACTCCGGCGCGAACGTGCTCTGGGAAAAGATGCTCGACCCGGCCATCGTGGCCAAGGTCGAGGCGATCGACGCCGACTCCGCGGCCCACCTGCACCACATGCGCAGCTACCAGGCGGTGCGCACACACTTCTTCGACGCGTTCTTCAACGACGCGATGGCCGCCGGCATCCGGCAGGTGGTCATCCTGGCGTCGGGGCTGGACTCGCGCGCCTACCGGCTGGACTGGCCGGCCGGGACGACGGTCTACGAGATCGACCAGCCGCAAGTGCTGGACTTCAAGTCCGCGACGCTGGCCGAGAACGGTGTCACGCCGACGGCCGACCGCCGCGAGGTGGCCATCGACCTGCGCCAGGACTGGCCGGCCGCGCTGCGCGCGGCGGGCTTCGACCTGGCGGCGCCGACCGCGTGGCTAGCCGAGGGGCTGCTGATGTACCTGCCCGCCGACGCCCAAGACCGGTTGTTCGCCCAGATCAGCGAGCTCAGCGCGCCCGGCAGCCGGGTGTCCGCCGAGACCGCGCCCGCCCACGCCGAGGAGCGGCGCCAGAAGATGCGGGAGCGGTTCAAGAAGGTGGCCGACGAGATCGGCCTGGAAGAGACCATCGACGTCGGGGAACTGATGTACCGCGACGACGACCGCGCCCACGTGGCCGACTGGCTCAACGACCACGGCTGGCGGGCCCAGTCGCAGGCCGCCACCGACGAGATGCGCCGCCTGAACCGCTGGATCGAGGGCGTGCCGTTCGCCGACGACAAGGGCGCGTTCTCCGACTTCGTGACCGCCGAGCGTCTGTAGCCGGCCGGCGCTTCGGATCCTTCCTACTGCTCTCCCAACCGGATGGTTAGGATCGCGGTTATCACCGATTGAGCGGCCCGCCCACCCTGGCGGCGCCTTCGCTCAGGAAGGACAACGATGACCACCGAATCGGTTGCGCCGAAGTCACCCGCATCCACGAACGGAGACCCGGGCTCCGCGCCGGTCGGCGTCGCCGCGACGGTGGACCGGCTGCGCAAGACCTTCGCCACCGGGCGCACCCGCGACATCGAGTGGCGCCAGCGTCAGCTGGTGCAGCTGCAGAAGCTGATGGAGGAGAACGAGGCCGCGCTGGCCGCCGCGCTCGCCGAGGATCTGGACCGCAACAAGTTCGAGGCCTACATCGCCGATATCGCGACGACCGCGGGCGAGGCCAAGTTCGCGGCCAAGAACCTGCGGAAGTGGACGCGCCGCAAATACGTGCTGCTCGAGGTGCCGCAGCTGCCGGGCCGCGGCTGGATCGAATACGAGCCGTTCGGGACCGTGCTGATCATCGGGGCCTGGAACTACCCGTTCTACCTGACGCTGGGCCCCGCGGTCGGGGCGATCGCGGCGGGCAACACCGTCATCCTCAAGCCGTCCGAGCTGGCGCCCGCGTCCTCGCATCTGATGGCCGAGCTGGTGCCGCGCTACCTGGACCGCGATGCGGTCGCGGTCGTGGAGGGCGACGGCTCGGTGAGTCAGGAGCTGATCGCCCAGGGCCTGGACCGGGTGATGTTCACCGGCGGTACCGAGATCGGCCGCAAGGTCTACGAGGGGGCTGCACCCCACCTGACCCCGGTCACCCTGGAGCTCGGCGGCAAGAGCCCGGTGATCGTGGCCGCCGACGCCGACATCGACGTCGCGGCCAAGCGGATCGCCTGGATGAAGCTGCTCAACGCCGGGCAGACCTGCGTGGCGCCCGACTATGTGCTGGCCGACGTCAAGATCCGTGACGAGCTGGTCGACAAGATCGGCGCGGCCATCACGAAGTTCCGGTCCCAGGACCGGGCGGGGATGCGCATCGTCAACCGGCGCCAGTTCGACCGGCTCAAGGGCTACCTGTCCGGCAAGGACGGCAGGGTCACCGTCGGCGGCGACTGCGACGAGTCGACCCTGCGCATCCAGCCGACGGTGGTGGTCGACCCCGATCTGGACGGGCCGCTGATGTGCAACGAGATCTTCGGGCCGATCCTGCCGGTCGTCACCGTTCAGAACCTGGACGACGCAATACGTTTCGTCAACGCGCGGCCCAAACCGCTGGCCGCCTACCTGTTCACCAAGTCGCGGGCGACCCGGGAGCGGGTGATCAAGGAGGTGCCGGCGGGTGGCATGCTCGTCAACCACCTGGCCTTCCAGGTGTCTACGGCCAAGCTGCCGTTCGGCGGGGTCGGCACGTCGGGGATGGGCGCCTACCACGGCAAATTCGGGTTCGAGGAGTTCAGCCACCGCAAGTCGGTGCTGACCAAGCCGACCCGGCCCGACATGTCGAGCTTCATCTACCCGCCCTACAGCAACTGGGCCTTCAAACTGGCCCGAAAGCTGTTCTGAGACCGACGTTCTAGTCCGTACCAACCCCTCGAAAGGAACCTGATGCCAGGAGTGCAGGATCGCGTCATCGTCGTCACCGGAGCGGGCGGAGGCCTCGGGCGCGAGTACGCGCTCACCCTCGCCAAGGAGGGGGCCAGCGTCGTCGTGAACGACCTCGGCGGTGCGCGCGACGGCACGGGTGCCGGCCACAGCATGGCCGACCAGGTCGTCAACGAGATCCGCGAGGCGGGGGGCCGGGCGGCGGCCAACTACGACAGCGTCGCCGACCCCGCGGGCGCGGCCAATATCATCAAGACCGCGATCGACGAGTTCGGTGCCGTGCACGGGGTGGTGAGCAACGCCGGGATCCTGCGCGACGGCACGTTCCACAAGATGACGTTCGAGAACTGGGACGCCGTGCTGAAGGTGCACCTCTACGGCGGGTACAACGTGCTGCGCGCCGCGTGGCCGCACTTCCGTGAGCAGAGCTATGGGCGCGTGGTCGTCGCCACCTCCACCAGTGGGCTGTTCGGCAATTTCGGTCAGACCAACTACGGCGCGGCCAAGCTCGGCCTGGTCGGCATGATCAACACGCTGGCCCAGGAAGGGGCCAAGTACAACATCCGCACCAACGCCGTCGCCCCGATCGCGGCCACCCGCATGACCGAGGACATCATGCCCAAGGAGGTGCTGGAGAAGCTCACCCCGGAGTACGTGGCGCCGGTGGTGGCCTACCTGTGCACCGAGGAATGCGCCGACACCGCATCGGTTTTCATCGTCGGTGGCGGCAAGGTGCAGCGGGTGGCGCTGTTCGGCAACGAGGGCGCCAACTTCGACAAGCCGCCGTCGGTGCAGGACATCGCCGCGCACTGGGGTGAGATCACCGACCTGTCGGCGGCCAAAAAGGCGGAATTCAAGCTGTAGGTCCAAGGCGATGAAAGCCTGCGTCGTCCAGCGCCTGTCGGGCCCGGCCGGTATCGCCTACACCGACATCGACGACCTCGCCGAGGATCCCGGCCACGTCATCGTCGACGTGCGGGCCGCCGGGGTGTGCTTTCCGGACCTGCTGCTGAGCAAGGGCGAGTACCAGCTGAAGCTGCCGCCGCCGTTCGTACCCGGCATGGAGGCCGCCGGGGTGGTGCACTCGGCGCCGGCGGGCTCGGGCTTCAAAGTGGGCGAACGGGTTTCGGCGTTCGGCATCCTAGGTGCCTACGCCGAACAGGTCGCCGTGCCGGTGCCCAACGTCATGCGCAGCCCCGCCGAGCTCGACGACGCCGAGGCGGTGTCGCTGTTGGTGAACTACAACACCATGTATTTCGCCCTGGCCCGCCGGGCGGCGATGCGTCCGGGTGACACGGTGCTGGTGCTCGGCGCGGCCGGTGGGGTGGGGACCGCGGCGATCCAGGTGGCCCGGGCGATGGGCGCGAAGAAGGTGCTGGCCGTGTTGCACCGCACGGCGGCCACCGACTACGTCTCCTCGCTGGGCGCCGACCTGGTGCTGCCGCTGTCCGGCGACTGGGCTGACGAGGTGCGCAAGTACACCGGCGGCCGCGGCGTGGACATCGTCGTGGATCCCATCGGCGGTCCGGCGTTCGACGACGCGGTGCGCGTGCTGGCCATCGACGGCAAGCTGCTGGTCATCGGGTTCGCCGCGGGCAGCATCCCGACCGTCAAGGTGAACCGGCTGCTGCTGCGCAACGTCAGCGTGGTGGGGGTGGCGTGGGGCGAGTACCTCAACAAGGTGCCCGGCTCGGCGGCGTTGTTCTCCTGGGGGCTGGGGCAGCTGGTCTACCTGGGCCTGAAACCGCCTCCCCCGCAACGGTATCCGTTGTCGGAGGCGCAGGCGGCGCTGCAGTGCCTGGCCGACGGCGGGGTGCTGGGCAAGCTGGTGCTCGAGCCGTAGGCGCCCCGCGTCAGGACGCGAGGCCGGTGAAGTAACCGGCGATCGACTGGCCGCGGACAACAGCACCCGGACTTCCAGTCCGCCCAGGAAGGCCGCCAGTCCGATGTCGGCGGCGATCGCATAGCCGACGGCGAAGGCGCCGACGCCCTGCCGGGTCCCGACTGCCAGGTCGGCCAGCACGGTCTGCGGGTGCACCGGCGGCAGCAGCCCGAAGGGCGTGGGCACGTTGGCCGGCGAGGTCGAGTAGCCGTAGGCGGGGTCGCCGTAGCCCAGGTTGACGAGCACCTCGAGGTCCGGCTGCAGCAGGTCCGCCGGCGGGTTGCCCACCACCGGTATCGCCCGGAGTGGTTCCAGCAGCGGCAGATTCGGGGTGGGAAGTCGGCGGCGCCGTCGTACTCGAAGGTGTAGATGGTGGTCGGGAAGGAGTTCGCCGGCGTCGACCCGTAGAACGTCAGCCCCAGGCTCGGGAAGCTCAGCGGCGCAAGGCGTTCCCAGAGCCCGCCGTTGGGATTCAACCGCGGTCACGCTCGAACCGCGACCCGACCCCGACCCGCGTTCGCAGCCTTCGGTCACCAAAATCTCCGACGAGCGGTTCAGCTGCTGGCGGATCAAGCTCGAGTATCCCGAGGCGGCGAAGCTCGACGCCGCACTGGCCGCCCATCGGGAGGCGCTGATCACCGAGTGGAAACGCGACCGCGACACCGGAAAAACACGCCCGAGGGCCGCCCGCCGATGCCGGGCACCCTGGAGGCGTTTCTGTGTCTGGTGGAGACCGGCTGGGATGTCGAGGCGGCCCGGCGCCCGCACGGGCAGCACACCACCGTGGTCGTCCACGTCGACGTGGAAAAGCGGGTGGCCGGGCTGCACCTGGGCCCAGCGCTGACCGAGGCCGTAAGCCAATACCTGAGGGGTGATGCCACGTGTGAGGTGTGGTTCGAACGTGCCGGGGAGGTCATCGGCGCGGGCCGAACGACCCGCACCATCAGCGCGCGGCCGCGCCGCGCCCTGGAACACTGCCGCCCCGGCTGCGCGGTCCCGGGCTGTGGGCCCACCCGCGGCTGCACGCCAACCACCTCTGGCACTGGGAAGACGGCGGCCCACTGACCTGACCAGGGTGAGATTGCTTGGTCGCTTCCGCGTCGTGGACACCGACAAATGGACTGGTAGAAACCGCGGTGATGATGTGAGGTGTTGTTTGCGATACCGGAGGTGACTCGCCTGAGTGAGACCAATCTGCGGTTACAAGCGCAAGACTTCAGCAGATCCCTGAGCATCGGACCCGCGCTATCCAGCAACGGTCAGGCCGCGGTGTGACCACCGTGGTCAAGCTTTTCGGCGATCCAGACCTTGATCAGTGATTGACGGGTGACTCCGAGCCGAGTGGCTTCGCGGTCGAGTTCGGCGATCATCCAGACCGGAAAGTCGACGTTCACACGCCGGTGCTCCTCTCCGGGTCGCCGTGCCCGTGCGACATCGAGGGCGGTCGCCATGTCCTGGCCATCGTCGAAGCGCTCGTCGAACTCGCTAGCTTTCATAAATCGCTACCTCTCCTTCCCGTGAACGGCGCACGGAAATGATTCGGACGTAGTCGTCTCGGTAGGTCACGACGGCTGACCAGCATCGGCCATCAATTTGGCCTATCACCATCCACCTGGGCTCATCCGTCGTGCGTGCCGGCACCTCGATGCGGTGCGGATCCCGCCAGATGGACTGCGCCGCATCGAAGTCAATGCCATGCTTGCTCAGGTTTGCCGCGCTTTTGGCAGGATCAAACTCGAACTCAGGCATGTATAAAAATCATACCGTAATCGCTCTCAAGCTCGGGCATGTGCTCGGCCCAAACCGCAGGGGCACCGGCCGTGAACCCGACGGACACGCAGCCTCTTGTCCGCGATGATCGAAATGCAAGGCAACCTGATTGGAGGACGACCGCTTCCGTAGACAGTCATCGAAGTGGAATGACTGTCTACAAGGAGAAAACTGTTATGGGTTCGACGCGGCGGAAGTTCACCCCTGAGTTTAAGGCCGAGGCCGTAGAGTTGGTGATCAAGTCGGGCAAGCCGATAGCCGAAGTTGCCCGGGATCTCGGAATCGGTGACGGAACATTGGGGAACTGGGTGAAGGCGGCGAAGAAACGCGGCGAGTTCAAGGAAAAGCCACTCGAGATCGACGAGCGTGCACGACTGAAGGAATTGGAAGAGGAAAACCGTCGTTTGAAGATGGAACGGGAAATCCTAAAAAAAGCGGCGGCGTGGTTTGCGAAGGACAGCATGTGAAGTTCTCTTTCATCCGCGACTTGGATGAGGAAGAACGACGCAAACCACGCAAAGCTAGGATTCCCGCTTCCTTGATGTGTGAGGTGCTCGATGTGTCCCGCAGCGGTTTCTATGCGTGGCTGAAACGCGACCGGTCGGATCGAGAAAAAGAAGACGCGGAATTGACCGATATGATCAAAAAGATCCACGAGGATTACCGGGGCCGCCTGGGTGTCGATCGGCTCGTCGCCGAGCTGGCCAAGCTGGGCCGGCGCCATTCACCCAGGCGGGTCCGCCGCCTCGCCCGCGCCGCTGGCCTGACCTGCGTGCATCCGCGTCCGTACCGGGCCACCACGATCCAGGACGAGGCCAACAGCGATGGTCTGGTCGACCTCGTCGGGCGCGAGTTCGTGCCAGACGGGCCGAACCAATTGTGGTTCACCGACATTACGTACATTCGGACATGGGGTGGCTGGGCGTATTTGGCCGCGATTATCGACGGCTATTCACAAAAGATCGTCGGTTGGTCGGTGGATAATCATATGCGCACGACGTTGGTCACCGACGCGTTGAGGATGGCGATTGAGCGACAGCGGCCAGGAATCGGGGATGTCGTGATCCATTCCGATCGCGGCTGTCAATTCACGAGTATCGACTTCCACACTCTCGCGTCGGCGAACGGCATCATTCCATCGGTCGGCCACATCGGTTAATGTTATGACAATGCCATGGCAGAATCGTTCAACGCGACCATCAAGAAGAAACCCATCCATTTGCACACCTGGCCGACTCTACGCGCGGTGAGACAGGCGGTCTTCGAATATATCGAGGTCTACTACAATCGAAAGCGCCCGCACAGCAATATCGGAAATGCAACCCCCTGTGAAATGGAGCACAATTCACTCAAACAATTGCCGATGAAATGGCTGCGACAGCATAATTCAAGTGTCTACGAAAGTAGGGGGTAGTCCAGTGGGTCACCGATTTCAAGGGCGTGGTGTCCAGATGGCATGCCCTATGGGGGCGCAATCACTGCGCCCGATCAAGATCGAGCGCCCTATGACGGATCGCCACACCGCCCTGCCGGCATCTCCAACACCTGGATCGAGGCCGGAGGTGCGCGATGCCCTTGCTGGCTTATGACACAACCCAATCGAGGTCGAACGCGTTACCGATGGCGTCTGCCAGGGCTGGCTCCTGCGACGCGAGAAAATACCCGATTTGACGACCAAGTTCAGACACCGGGATCGTTTGGACGTTGTCGCAACTGACGACAGACGGTTGATTCAGCCCGTTCACCGTGCCTACTGGGACTTCGGTGGCCAACCCTCGGACGGTTGTCGTGATTGGGGCGACGGTGACGTTGGTGAGATGCGGACGCACGACCTCGCGGGTGAGAATCAGGACGGGTCGAGCTTTGTCAAGCCGGGCGATGTGGATGGGTCGCATCAGTCGACGTCGAGGGAAGTACGAGCAGCGTGGCCGGCCAGCGCATCCAAATCACTCGACGCTGACATGTTGGCCGCGAGGATTTCCGCGTCGCGTTCGGCGAGACGACGACGGCGTTCCCGTTCCAGCGCCCGGAGCACGACAGCCGCACGGCTGCGGGCATGTTGTCCCCGGACTTCGTCATCGATGAAGGCGATGATCTCGTCGGGTAAGCGGACTGCAATTTGTATGCTCACTTCATGGATGGTACCAGTTTGGTATGCACGTCAGGAGTCAAACGGGCTCGGGCCGCAACCTGAACGAAGCAGGTAGTTTAACGACTTGTCAGCAAACTCGTGCTGCTCTGCCCGTACCACCTCCGGCTGCACCGCCGTGGCGAGATAGCCAGCACCGGATCCGCCGACGCGCTCGCCGTCACCGACAGCGACGGGCAAGAGCTGCGCCCGGGCTCACCGTTGCCCCGCCCGCCGTGGCGCCCTATCCCGGGCCCAGCGGCGAACGCGCCGACTGGTGGTGGCACGACCCCTTCCAATCCCAGGCACCACCCACACCGAACTTGCTTCGGCGTCGAAGCTGAAAAAGCTTAAGGTCCAAAGGATCTGGAACGGCCCGGCTACGGCGATGGGTGCGGCGTCCCGGTCAGGATGGTGTCGAGCGCGCTGGCGAGGGTGAGGAACTCGACACCGCCGGCGAGCGTGCCCAGGCCGACATCGGCGGCGATGGGCTGGCCGATCGCGTTGGCGAGGCCCTGGAGTGGCTGGCCGTTGATCGCCTGCGTGATCCCGTTGAGGAACAGGTTGGCGTCGTAGGACGGCAGCGTGACGACCAGGGCCGTCGCGATGTCGGCGGTCGGCAGCAGCGTCGCGTAGGCGGTCGAGACGTCGGCGGCGAGGGCGTTCGCGAATCCGGTGTTGGCGTTTTCTAGGCCCGAGATCGCGCCGTCGAGCGCCGACGTCAGCGAGATGCCCGTCGGCGCGGCCGGCGGTGCGCCGCCCAGGCTCGCCAGCGCCGGCGCCGACAGGCTCAGCGACGGCAGCCCCTGCGCGCTCAAATCGCTTCCGGCGGCCAGGATTCCCTGGTAGGCGCCGCTGAGCAGGTCGGGGCCCAGGGCCAGGGTGGCGTTGAGCGGCGGTAACACCCCGAACGGCGTGGTGACGTTGGCGTAGCCGGTCGAGTAGCCGTAGTTGGGGTCGCCGTAGCCCCAGTTGACCAGATACCTCAAATCCGGTTGCAGCAGGTCGGCCAGCGGGTTGCCGATCCCCGGGATCAAGCGCAGCGGCTCCAGCAGCGGCAGGTTCTGGGTGGGGATCATGTAGTAGTGCGAGCCGCCGTCGTAGCCCGGTGACACCGGAAGGGTGATGGCCTGCGAGATCTGGCTCGCCGGGATCGTCAGATACGTGCCGTGCACGAACGCGATGCCCGCGAAGGCGTTGAGGTCGGCCAGGATGTCGATCGGGTACTGCGGGAAGTCGGCGAAGCCGTCGTATTCCAGCGTGTAGTTGTAGATCGAGTACCCGGTGTTGGAGGCCATCCCGCCATAGAAGGGGATGCCGAGACTGGGCAGGTCGAGGCCGGGAAAGCGGGCGAGCATGCCGCCGTTGGGGGTCATCTCGTTGCCGACGAGCACGAAGCTCACATTGGACGTCGGCACATGGGCGGCAACGAGATTCGGCAGCTCCAGCGCGGCCAGGATGGCGCCCTGCGAGTAGCCGAAGACGGTGACGGGCTGGGTCGGCGCGTTGGGCCCGGTGAGCGCGTTGTTGAGGATCGTCAGGCCCCGGTCCACCGAGATGTTCAGGGTCAGGTCCTTGATCCCGGTGATCGGGTAGAGGCCCTCGGGGGTGAACAGGCCCTGGATGTTGCTCGTGGTGAAGTTGCGGGAGACGTAGTTGCCGTACGCGGTGGCGATGTACTTGGCGTCGGGGATCGGGACGCCGCTGGCGCCCAGGATCAGCGCCGTCTGCACCGGTGTGGTGCTGGCGAGCTGCGTCGCGCCCGCGGTGCCGGCCGCCGTGGCGCCGCCGGTGAGCGCCGCGAATTGGGCCTGGGCCGTCGCGCCGAACGACCCGAGGGTGCTGGTCGCAGCGGATTCGGTTGCCGCGTAGGCGGTTGCGGTGCCGGTCAGCGCCCGGGCGAACTCGTCGTGGAAACTCTGGGCCTGCCGCAGCAGCGCCTGGTATTCCTGGCCGAACGCACTGAACAGGTTCGCGGTGGCCGCGGACACCTCGTCGGCGGCCGCGGCCTGCAGGCCGGTCGTCCACCCGGCCGTTTCGGCGTTGGCGGCGCCGATCGCCGATCCGATCCCGGAGACGTCGGCGACCGCCGTCGCGATCGTCTGCGGCTGCGCTAAGACAAACGGCATCGGGTCACCCTTCTACGACCGGACGGCTGCCGGCGGTTGAATTTTTCGGGGCGGGACTTATCAGTACGGACCGGGGTTCGGCGTCCCGAGCAGGATCGTCTGCAAGGCATTCTCGAAGTTGATCAGCTCGAAACCGCCTGCCAGCGTGACCAGTCCGGTGTCGGCGGCGATCGGGTCGCCGATCGCGTTGACCAGGCCCATCGGGTTGCCGTTGATGGCTTGCGAGATCCCGTTGAGGAACAGGTTGAGGTCGTAGGACGGCAGGGACACCACCACGGCTGTGGCGATGTCGGCTGTCGGGAGCAGGGTGGCGTAGGCGGTGGAGAAGTCGGTGGTGAAGCCCCCCACGATGGCGTTGTTGGCGTTCTCGATGCCGCCGATGAGGTTGGTGAGCGTGGCCGGGATGGAGGACACGCTGGGCAGCGCCAGCGCGGTCGTCCCCGACGACGCGCCCCCGGCCAGCGTGCCCGCGATGTCCGGCACCGACAGGTTGGGCAGCGCCATCGCGGGCAGCGACGTGGGCAGCATGGCCGAGATGTCGGCCCCGAACGCGCCCATGCCCTGCTGGGCGCCGCTGACCAGCAGCGGCCCCAGGGCGGTGGTCGCGCTCAGCGGTGGCAGGAACCCGAACGGTGTCTGCACGTTGGCCAGGCCCGTCGAGTAACCGTACTCAGGGTTGCCGTAGCCCCAGTTGATCAGGTAGCGCAGGTCGGGCTGGACCAGGTCGGCCAGCGGGTTGCCGATCACCGGGATCGCGCGCAGCGGGTCCAGCAGCGGCAGGTTCTGGGTGGGGATCATGACGTAGTTGGTCAGGCTGCTGCCGCCGGGGGTGTTCAGCTGCGCGGAGCCCGGCAGCAGGAAGCCCGACGCGATCTGGGTCGCCGAGAGGGTCGGGTAGGTGCCGTGCACGAAGACGATGCCGGCCAGCGCGTTGAGGTCGGCGAGGAAGTCGATCGGGTACTGCGGGAAGTCGGCGAACCCGTCGTATTCCAGCGAGTAGATGGTGGTGTTGAACAGGTCGCTGGGCGTCGAGTTGCCGAACGTGATCCCCAGGCTCGGCAGGCTCAGGTCGGGGAAGCGGGCGAGCAGTCCGCCGTTGGGGGCGCTCGGGTCCCCCAGCAGGGTGAAGTTGAGCTGGCTGGACGTGTAGCCCATGTCGCGCAGGATAGGCATCGCCATCGACGCGAGGGTCGAACTCTGCGAGTACCCCAGAATCGACAAGGCGCTGTTGGTGTTAGAAACGGGGAGTGCCGCTTTGATGGCGTTATCCAACTGGGTGATGCCGCGGGCCAGTGAGATGTTCAGCGTTAGGTCCTTGACCCCAGTGAACGGATACAACCCCTCAGGCGTGGACACGGGCTGGTTGCTGACGTAGCCGGTGAATTCGGTCAGGTAGCGGTCGGCGACGTTGTTCATGTAGGTCAGTGACGGGGTCGCCGTGCCGCTGCCGGTCATGATCAACTGGCCGATGACGGAGATGCTGTTCGGGGTAGGCGTATAGGGCGTGCCGAACGACGAGGTGGCGGTCGCCGCGGAGCTGAGGCCCAGCGTGCCGGCGATACTCGCCTCGGCCTGCGCGTAAACGTTTCCCGCGCCGCTCAGCGCCGCCACGAACTGCTCGTGGAACGCGCTCGCCTGCGTCATCATCGCCTGGTACTGCTCGCCGTAGGAGCCGAAAAGCGCTGCGGTGGCGGCGGAAACCTCGTCTTCGGCGGCCGCGACAAGCCCGGTCGTCTGGGCCGCGGCCGCGGCGCGGGCCTGTTCGATGGCCGCACCGATTCCCGCCGCGTCGGACGCGGCCGTCGCCATCAACTGGGGCTGCACAAGCATGCTCGTCATCGGGCATTCCCTTCACGACCAGGATTTTTTTAGTTGCGTCGCCGGCGGCGCTCACGACGCCGGTCGCCCGGTCGGCGCATCACTCGGCACGGTCAGCCTAGAGCCACGAGCATCTCTTTGTGCGGCTTTTGCACAGGAATTTTCCGGCCGCTGCGCCGGCCGCGAGAACCGTTGCGGGGCGGGGCTTCCGGCGCCGGTCAGCCGAACAGCGCGGTGCGCAACCGGTCCACGTCGGGCGCGGTGATGCCCGCGTCGTGCAGGTACGCCTGCAGCGACCCGAACTCGCCGTCGATGGTCTGCCACGCGGCGGCCAGGTACTCCTCCCGCACGCCCAGCACCCCGTCCGACAGCCGGGCCTCGGCGAAGGTCTCCACCTCCGGGGTGACCTCGGCCTCGGCCCGCTGGCGGATCATCTCCGAGATCTCGGCCCGAAGCTGGGGGATGGCGTCGTTGCTGCGCAGGAAATCCGCGACGATGACGTCGCGGTCGACGCCGAGCGCCGCCAGCACCGTCGCCACCACGAAGCCGGTGCGGTCCTTGCCCGCGAAACAATGCGTGAGCACCGGGCGGCCGGCGGCCAGCAGGGTGACGACGCGGTGCAGCGCGCGCTGGGTCCCGTTGCGCGTGGGGAACTGGCGGTACTCGTCGATCATGTAGCGGGCCGCGGCCTCGTCGACCGACAGGCCCGTCTCGCGTTCCAGCAGACGCTGGAACGCGTGCTCGTGCGGCGCCTGCCCGGCGGAGCCGTTGGCGGGGTCGTCATCGGCGAGGTCGGGGACCGGCAGCAGGTGGATGTCGACGCCGTCGGGCACCCGGCCCGGTCCACGGCGGGCCACCTCCCGCGCCGAACGCAGGTCGGCGACGTCGGTGATCCCCAGCCGTCGGATCGTGGCGCGGCCCTCGTCGTCGAGCCGGCTGAGCTCGCCGGAGCGGAACAGCCGCCCGGGCCGCAGCGCGGACACGGCGTCGGAGACGTCGCGAAAGTTCCACGCCCCCGACAGTTCCCGGGGCGCCTCAGCCACGCGATGTGACCGCCGTGGCGAGCGGGGACTTCGCCGCACCCAGTTCGGCGCGCGCGATGGTCCGCATGTGCACCTCGTCGGGCCCGTCGAACAGGCGCATGGCGCGGTGCCAGCCGTACGAACGGGCCAGCACCGTGTCCTCGCTGACGCCGGCGGCGCCGTGCACCTGGATGGCGCGGTCGATCACATTGCAGGCCACCTGCGGGGCCACCGCCTTGATCTGCGAGACCAGCGTGTGCGCGGCCTTGTTGCCGTGCTGGTCGATCGTCCACGCCGCCTTCTCGCACAGCAGCCGGGCCTGGTCGATCTCGTTGCGCGACTTGGCGACGGCCTCGCGCACCACGCCCTGCTCGGCCAGCGGGCGGCCGAACGCCACCCGGTTCTGCACCCGGTCGACCATGAGGGCCAGCGCCCGCTCGGCGCCGCCGAGTGCGCGCATGCAGTGGTGGATGCGGCCCGGCCCCAGCCGGGCCTGGGCGATCGCGAAGCCGCCGCCCTCCTCGCCGAGCAGGTTGGTGACGGGCACCCGGACGTTGTCGTAGACGATCTCGCAGTGCCCGGGCTGGTCCTGGTAACCGAAGACCGTCGTCGAGCGGACCACGGTCACCCCCGGCGTGTCGATCGGCACCAGCACCATCGACTGCTGCTGGTGGCTCGCCGCGTCGGGGTTGGTGCGGCCCATGACGATGAGGATCTTGCAGCGCGGGTCCGAGGCCCCCGACGTCCACCACTTGCGGCCGTTGATGACGTAGTCGCCGCCGTCGCGCACGATGGAGGTCTCGATGTTGCGGGCGTCGCTGCTGGCGACCGCCGGCTCGGTCATCGAGAAGGCGCTGCGGATCTCGCCGGCCAGCAGCGGCTCCAGCCACTGCTTGCGCTGCTCCTCGGTGGCGAACAGGTGCAGCGTCTCCATGTTGCCGGTGTCGGGTGCCGCGCAGTTGAGCGCCTCGGGCGCGAGCTCCAGGCTCCAGCCGGTGAGCTCGGCCAGCGGCGCGTACTCCAGGTTGGTCAGGCCCGACTCGGCGGGCAGGAACAGGTTCCACAGGCCGCGCTCTTTGGCCTTGGCCTTGAGTTCCTCGACGACCGGTGGGACGGTGTGGTCGTCGGGGCCGGCCGCCAGGCGGTATTCGTCGTAGGCGGCCTCGGCCGGGAAGACATGCTCGGTCATGAACTCGGTCAACCGCTGGTGGTAGTCGCTTGCTTTGGCCGACATCGCGAAGTCCATGCCGTCACGATAGGGCACCCGCGGGGGCGCACGATATTGCCATGACCGAGACGCTGCCACCGTTCCCCCCGTTCACCCGCGAGACCGCGATGCAGAAGGTGCAGGCCGCCGAGGACGCCTGGAACACCTGCGACCCCGAGTGCGTCAGCCGCGCCTACACGCCGGACTCGCGGTGGCGCAACCGCGGCGAGTACGTCGTCGGCCGCGCCGACATCGTGGCGTTCCTGACGCGCAAGTGGCAGCGCGAACTCGACTACGCGCTGCGCAAGAGCCTGTGGGATTTCCACGACAACCGCATCGCGGTGCGGTTCCAGTACGAATGCCGTGACCGCGACGGCCAGTGGTACCGCAGCTACGGCAACGAACTGTGGGAATTCGGCCCGTCGGGGCTGATGGCGCGGCGCGAGGCCAGCATCAACGACGTGCCGATCGGCGAGTCCGAGCGGCGCTGGTTCGGGCCGCGCCCGGCCGCCGAACACGGCCAGGACATCCCCATGTGGTGACGGTGCGGGCTGGTGGACACGCGTTGTCGCAACACAACGCCGTCTTGTGGCCCCACAACACAGCGTTAGCTACCGAATCGCCGCCCGATGGCGAAGCATCGTCGGAGACAGCCGATCGGTTGCCGGGTTAGTCTGTCCGGCTGATTACGGGTCGGTGGTGAATGCGGCGCGCGTTATGGTAGCCAAGCGCGCGGCCGAGCCGGCGCCATATCCATCGGTGGAACCATCCACCGGCAGAAAGCACGGGAAAGTAGATGTACGCGTCATGACAGATTCGCAGGCAGCGCCGATCAGGGTCGGTGTGGTCGCCGAGTCCGGGGCCGGCGAGCGCAGGGTCGCGCTGGTCCCCAAGGCGGTCGCGCCGCTGGTGAAAAGCGGTGTCAACGTCGTCGTCGAATCCGGCGCCGGCGAGAAGGCACTGCTGCCCGACGCCCTCTACACCGAGGCCGGGGCGAGCATCGGCGACGCGTGGGCCGCCGACGTCGTGGTCAAGGTGGCCCCGCCGACCGCCGCCGAGGTCGCCAAGCTGCGCAGCGGCCAGACGCTGATCGGCTTCCTGGCGCCCCGCAACGCCGACAACTCGATCGGCGCGCTGAAGAGCGCCGGGGTGCAGGCCTACGCGCTGGAGGCCATCCCGCGCATCTCGCGCGCCCAGGCGATGGACGCGCTGTCCTCGCAGGCCAACGTGTCCGGCTACAAGGCCGTGCTGGTCGCGGCCTGGGAGTCGACCCGGTTCTTCCCGATGCTGACCACGGCCGCGGGCACCGTGAAGCCGGCCACCGTGCTGGTGCTCGGGGTCGGCGTGGCCGGGCTGCAGGCGCTGGCGACCGCCAAGCGTCTGGGCGCGCGCACCACCGGGTACGACGTCCGCCCCGAGGTGGCCGACCAGGTGCGCTCCGTGGGCGCCCAGTGGCTCGACCTCGGCATCGACGCGGCCGGGGAGGGCGGCTACGCCCGCGAGCTCACCGAGGAGGAACGCGCCCAGCAGCAGAAGGCCCTCGAAGAGGCCATCACCGGCTTCGACGTCGTGATCACCACCGCCCTGGTCCCGGGCCGGCCCGCGCCGCGGCTGGTGACCGCCGCGGCCGTGCAGGGCATGAAGCCGGGCAGCGTCGTGGTGGACCTGGCCGGGGAGACCGGCGGCAACTGCGAGCTGACCGAGCCCGGACAGACCGTCGTCAAGCACGACGTCACCATCGCCGCGCCGCTGAACCTGCCGGCCACCATGCCCGAGCACGCCAGCGAGCTGTACAGCAAGAACATCACCGCACTGCTGGACCTGCTGGTCAAAGACGGCAAGCTGGCCCCCGACTTCGGCGACGAGATCGTCGCGGCGGCCTGCGTGACCCGCACCGGAGAGGACTCCTGATGTACGACGAGCTGTTGCAGAACCTGGCGATCCTGGTGTTGTCCGGCTTCGTCGGGTTCGCGGTGATCTCCAAGGTCCCCAACACGCTGCACACGCCGCTGATGTCGGGGACCAACGCCATCCACGGGATCGTGGTGCTGGGCGCGCTGGTGGTGTTCGGCAAGGTCGAGCACCCGTCGATCGCCCTGCAGGTGATCCTGTTCGTGGCGGTGGTTTTCGGGACGCTGAACGTCATCGGCGGCTTCATCGTCACCGACCGGATGCTGGGCATGTTCAAGGGCAAGAAGAAGCCCGCCCCGGCTAAAACTGAGGAGCCTGCGGGCAAATGAACTACCTGATCACCGTCCTTTACATCGTCTCGTTCTCGCTGTTCATCTATGGCTTGATGGGCCTGACCGGCCCCAAGACCGCGGTGCGCGGCAACCTGATCGCGGCGGTCGGCATGACCCTCGCGGTGGCGGCGACGCTGGTCATGATCCGCGGCACCACGCAGTGGCCGCTGATCATCGCCGGCCTGGTCGTCGGTGTGGTGCTCGGCGTGCCGCCGGCGCGGCTGACCAAGATGACGGCGATGCCGCAGCTGGTGGCGTTCTTCAACGGCGTCGGCGGTGGCACCGTCGCGCTGATCGCGCTGTCGGAGTTCATGGAGACCCGCGGCTTCTCGGCGTTCCAGCACGGTGAGTCGCCGACGGTGCACATCGTGGTGGCCTCGCTGTTCGCCGCGATCATCGGCTCGATCTCCTTCTGGGGCTCGATCATCGCGTTCGGCAAGCTGCAGGAGATCATCTCCGGCAAGCCGATCGGCTTCGGCCGGATCCAGCAGCCGATCAACCTGCTGCTGCTGTCCGCGGCCGTGGCCGCCGCGGTGGTCATCGGCCTGCACGCCCATCCCGGCAGCGGCGGTGTGTCGCTGTGGTGGATGATCGGCCTGCTGGCCGCCGCCGGGGTGCTGGGCCTGATGGTGGTGCTGCCCATCGGTGGCGCCGACATGCCGGTGGTCATCTCCCTGCTGAACGCCATGACCGGCCTGTCGGCCGCCGCGGCGGGGCTGGCGCTGAACAACACCGCGATGATCGTGGCCGGCATGATCGTCGGCGCGTCCGGTTCGATCCTGACCAACCTGATGGCCAAGGCGATGAACCGCTCCATTCCCGCGATCGTGGCGGGCGGGTTCGGCGGCGGCGGGGTGGCCCCCGGCGGCGGCGACGCCGGCGACAAGGTCGTCAAGGCCACCTCGGCGGCCGACGCGGCGATCCAGATGGCCTACGCCAACCAGGTGATCGTGGTGCCGGGCTACGGCCTGGCCGTGGCGCAGGCCCAGCACGCGGTCAAGGACATGGCGGCGCTGCTGGAAGACAAGGGTGTGACGGTCAAGTACGCCATCCACCCGGTGGCCGGCCGCATGCCCGGGCACATGAACGTGCTGTTGGCCGAGGCCGAGGTCGACTACGACGCGATGAAGGACATGGACGACATCAACGACGAGTTCGCCCGCACCGACGTCGCGATCGTCATCGGGGCCAACGACGTCACCAACCCGGCGGCCCGCAACGATCAGTCCAGCCCGATCTACGGCATGCCGATCCTCAACGTGGACAAGGCCAAGTCGGTGATCGTGCTGAAGCGGTCGATGAACTCCGGTTTCGCGGGCATCGACAATCCGCTGTTCTACGGCGAGGGAACGACCATGCTGTTCGGCGACGCGAAGAAGTCGGTGACCGAGGTCGCCGAGGAACTCAAGGCGCTGTAAAGGAGCTGTACGCGGTCCCCTAGACGGGCGGATAGGCCGGTGGCGGGTAGCCGTTGCCGTCGACGACCCCGCGCAGACCCCACGGCACATAACGCAGGAAGAACTCGATCTCGTCGCTCGCGTCGTAGTCCGGGCTCGGATCCATTGGGCCACCCCTGTAGTCGGTAACGACTGGTTCGACAGTGAGTCTAGTCCCATCCACCTCGCCGCAACACCCGCCTAAACTGTCCAACCAGTTGATTGGCTAGCCTGGTCCGGGGTCGTGCCCGGCCCCGGCAACGGACGATAGCGAGTGCAGATGCCATCCGAGAACGGGATTTCCCGCCGCGAGGAGTTGCTGGCCGTAGCCACCAAGTTGTTCGCCGCCCGCGGCTATCACGGCACCCGGATGGACGACGTGGCCGATGTGATCGGCCTGAACAAGGCGACCGTCTACCACTACTACGCCAGCAAGTCGCTGATCCTGTTCGACATCTACCGCCAGGCCGCCGAGGGCACGCTGGCCGCCGTGCATGACGACCCGTCGTGGACGGCGCGCGAGGCGTTCTACCAGTACACCGTGCGGCTGCTCGGCGGGATCGCCGACAACCCCGAGCGCGCCGCCGTCTACTTCCAGGAAGCGCCCTACATCGCCGAGTGGTTCACCGCCGAACAGGTCGCCGAGGTGCGCGAGAAGGAAGCGCAGGTCTACGAGCACGTGCACGGCCTCATCGACCGCGGGATCGCCAGCGGTGAGTTCTACGAGTGCGACTCGCACGTGGTGGCGCTGGGCTACATCGGCATGACGCTGGGCAGCTACCGCTGGCTGCGGCCCAGCGGCCGGCGCAGCGCCAAGGAGATCGCCGCCGAGTTCAGCACCGCGCTGCTGCGGGGGCTGATCCGTGACGAGACGATCCGCCAGACGTCGCCGCTGGGCCGTGAGGGCGCCGTCTTATAGCTGGGGTAGGTCGGTCACGGGCGGGATCAGGTGCAGGACGGGCCCGACGGCGCCGGTGATCGTCGACAGCAGCGTCGTGCTCGGCTGGCCGAGGAAGACGTTCAGGTGCGGACTCAGCGCCGGCGCGTACGGGTAGGTGGTCGGCAACGCGGACGGCGGCAGGTAGCCCAGGTCCACCATCGCCGCCTGCACCCCCTGCACGGCGCCGGTGCCCAGGTCCGGGATGACGGTGAACGGGTTGGGAATTTCGAACAGCCCGGCCGGGGTCGGGACGTTCGCGTAGTTGCCGCCCGGCCCGTAGTCGGCGTAGCCGAGGTCGACCAGCACCCGCAGATCGGGCTGGACCAGGTCGGCGAGCGCATTGCCCACGTAGGGGACGTAGTCGCGGATCGGGCCCAGCAGCGGCAGGTTCTGGCTCAGGATCATGTAGTAGTCGGTATTGCCTCCCGATGTCGGCAAGGGGACGGCATTGGCGACCTGGTCGGCCGTCAGCAATGGATAGTCGGCGTGCAGGGACAGGCCCATGGCGGCGTTGAGGTCCGACACCAAGTTCAGCGGGTACTGCGGGAAGTCGGCGATGCCGTCGTATTGGATCGTGTAAATCGAAGTGTGCCAAGGAGATTGGGGAGTGGCCCCGTTGAAGGGCACGTCGAGCAGCGGGACGTAGAACCCGGTGAACCGCTCCAGGATGCCACCGACGGGGTTGTTGGGGTCCCCCAGCAGCAGGAACGCGAGCTGGCTCGCGCCCGGTTGCGCGGCGGTGGGCAGGGTCAGCAGCGCGTTGATCTCGTTGGTGGCGACCGCGGCGCTTTCGGAGTAGCCGAGCACCAGGGCGTTGTTGCCCAGCGCGATCTGGTTGTCGATCGCGGTGTTGAGCAGGGTGACGCCCTGGGTGACGGACTGGCCGAACGTGAGGGTATTGCCGAGTTCGGGGGTGATCGGCCAGAACTGCTCGGGGGTGAACACGCCCTTCGGGTTGGCCCCGCTGATCAGCGGCTGGATGTAAGCGGTGTTGACCTCGTCGATGTAGTACTGCACCGGGCCCGGGTTGTGCGCTCCACCCATGATCAGCGCCGTCACCGGCAACGACGGCAGCGTGGACGCGAAGGTGACGGTGCCGGTCGGCGTGCCTGCGGCAAGCGCGGACCGGCCCAGCAGGGTCGCATCCACCGACTCGGCCTCGGCGTAGGAGTTGCCCGCGGCGGCAAGCGCCTGGGCGAAGCGACTATGGAAGTCCGCCGCCTGCGCCAGCAGGGCCTGGCTCTGCTCGGCGTAGGCGCCGAACAGCCGGGCGATCGCGGCCGACACCTCGTCCTCGGCCGCCGCGACCATGCTCGTCGTCGGGACGGCCGCCCGAGCGCCGGCCGCGTTGATCGCCGCGCCGATACGTTCCACATCGGCGGTCGTCGACGCGAGCGCATCGGGCGCGGCTATCAGAAGCGACATCTACCCGGCATTCCCCCTGCCCGGCCGTCGGACACCAGAAAAGAATAAACCGCGATCCGCGCATCTGCCGCAGGGCTCGCGTGCGGTGGGTACCGATTCGCCGTCGCCGGTGCGGGACGTGAGGGGCAGGACCGCTCATCCCGCCGAGTCGTGGGGCAGACCGGCGGGGTGAACCCGGATCGCGGCCTCGACGTCGTCGGCGCTGATCTGTCTGGTGCAAAAGAACCAGTCCTGGCAGTCGACGCCGTCGACTTGGCCGTCCATCCGCTGCTCGGCGGTACCGCAGGTGCTCGCCGTGGGGACGATGACAGGGTCGCCCGGGCGCCAGTCGGCGGGGGTCGCGACGTCGAATCTGTCGGCCGTCTGTAGGGCCTTGACGACGCGTAATAGTTCATCGAAGTTGCGGCCGAGGCTCAGCGGATAGTAGACGATGGCCCGGATCACGCCCTTGGGGTCGATGACGAAAACCGCGCGCACCGCTTTGGTGGAGTCTTCGCCGGGCATGATCATCCCGTATTTCTGCGCGATCTCCATCGACACGTCTTCGATGAGCGGAAAGGTGACGTCCACGTCGTGCATGCCTCGGAAGGTGATCTTGTCCTTGATCGTGCGCAACCAGGCGATGTGGCTGGCGAGCCCGTCGACCGACAACCCGACCAGCTCGGTGTTGTACGCGGCGAATTGGTTTTGCATCGAGGCGAAGGTGACGAATTCACTGGTGCACACTGGGGTGAAGTCAGCGGGGTGAGAGAAGAAGATGACCCACTTACCGGCATAGTCGGCGGGGAAGCTGATCTGCCCCTGGGTAGTGACGGCGCTGAACGCGGGAGCGGGATCGCCGATGCGGGGCATGCTCGCCACGTGCGGGGCCGCGTCGATAGCAGTTGTCATGGTGAACCTTTCGTGTCAGCGGCGATGCAGTGCGTAACGGCTACCTCACCGGGTGTATTCCCCGGAGTTCGTCCATTCATGGTGTGCCGCGCGTCGCGCAGACGACCGGTTACCAAGGGCTATCGGCGCAGTCCCGTTGCGGTGTCCACGTCGCTGACCACTTCGCGGTGGCGGCCGACGTGAGATTCGGCGCGCATGCGCGCCACCATGTGCGGGTGGTGCAGTTCGAATGCCGGGCGCTCCGAACGGATCCGGGGCAGCTCGGTGAAGTTGTGCCGCGGCGGCGGGCAGCTGGTTGCCCACTCCAGCGAGTTGCCGTACCCCCACGGGTCGTCGACGGTGACCGGCTCGCCGTAGCGCCAGCTGCGGAACACGTTCCAGATGAACGGCAGCATCGATACGCCCAGAATCGACGCACCGACCGTCGAGACCACGTTGAGTGGCTGGAACCCATCGGTGGACAGGTAGTCGGCGTAGCGGCGCGGCATCCCCATGTTGCCCAGCCAGTGCTGCACCAGGAACGTGGTGTTGAACCCGATCAACGTCAACCAGAAATGCAGCTTGCCCAGCCGCTCGTCGAGCAGCCGGCCGGTCATCTTCGGGAACCAGAAGTAGACACCGGCGAAGGTGGAGAACACGATCGTGCCGAACAGCGTGTAGTGAAAGTGCGCCACCACGAAGTAGGAGTCGGTCACATGGAAGTCCAGCGGCGGGCTGGCCAGCAGCACGCCCGACAAACCGCCCAGCAGAAAGGTCACCAGAAACCCGACCGAGAACAGCATCGGCGTCTCAAAAGTGAGTTGGCCCTTCCACATGGTGCCGGTCCAGTTGAAGAACTTGATCCCGGTGGGGATCGCGATCAAATACGAGGTGACGGCGAAGAACGGCAACAGCACCGCGCCGGTGGCGAACATGTGGTGCGCCCACACCGCCATCGACAACCCCCCGATGGCGAGGGTCGCATACACCAGCGTGGTGTAACCGAAGACCGGTTTGCGGCTGAACACCGGAATGATCTCCGTGACGATACCGAAGAACGGCAGCGCCACGATATAGACCTCGGGGTGGCCGAAGAACCAAAACAGGTGCTGCCACAACAGGACTCCGCCGTTGGCCGGGTCGAACACGTGCGCACCCAGGTGGCGATCGGCGGCCAGCCCGAACAGCGCGGCGGTCAGGATCGGGAACGCCAGCAACACCAGAATCGACGTCACCAGGATGTTCCAGGTGAAGATCGGCATCCGAAACATCGTCATCCCCGGCGCGCGCAAACACACCACCGTCGTGATCATGTTGACCGCGCCCAGGATCGTGCCCAAGCCCGCCACGATCAGTCCCGTGATCCACAGGTCGGAGCCGGTGCCGGGCGAGTGGATGGCATCCGATAGCGGTGTGTAAGCGGTCCAACCGAAGTCGGCGGCACCGCCCGGGGTGATGAAGCCCGCGAGGGCGATCAGGGCGCCGAACAAAAACAACCAGTAGGAGAATGCGTTCAGTCGCGGGAACGCGACATCGGGTGCACCGATCTGCAGCGGCAACACCAGGTTGGCGAACCCGAACACGATCGGCGTGGCATACAGCAACAGCATGACGGTGCCGTGCATGGTGAACAGCTGGTTGTACTGCTCGTTCGACAGGAACTGCAGACCCGGCGCTGCGAGTTCGGTGCGCATCAACAGCGCCATCAGCCCGCCGATGAAGAACATCACATAGCAGGTCACCACGTACATGATCCCGATGGTCTTGTGATCGGTGGTGGCGACAAGCTTGTACACCAAGTTGCCCTTGGGGCCCAACCGGGCCGGAAAAGGCCGGCGGGCTTGCAGCGGCGCCACAGAGCCAACATCGACAGCCATCGCCCCTCCTCCTGATAGGACGGGTCTGCGAAAGCCAGACTCCGATCGGGGACAACTCCCCACGACGGTACCTCCGATGCGGCAGCAATAAAAGGGTGTGCGTCAGGGGCGTGACTATGCCCCCCGGGGTATGCGAAGATATCTGTTACGGG
This sequence comes from Mycobacterium sp. HUMS_12744610, assembly GCF_041206865.1. Lineage (NCBI taxonomy): Bacteria > Bacillati > Actinomycetota > Actinomycetes > Mycobacteriales > Mycobacteriaceae > Mycobacterium > Mycobacterium servetii. The sequence goes on along the minus strand of NZ_JBGEDP010000001.1, from coordinate 5,794,267 downwards.
GCGCACGGAGCGATGAGAAAAATGCCGGAAACGCGTTCCCGTGGCAGGGAGGTGAACCCGGTGCCCCCGTGGCGGTTGCGCGACTTTCACGACGACGACCTCGATCAGGCGATCCTGGTGTGGGATCAGAGCCGACATCCCGGTGACCCGGCGCCGGCCTTTCCGGTCTCGGAGATGGTGTCGGCGGCCAAATCGGGACAGCCCGCCGTGGTCGCCGTCGTCGGCGACGAGTTGGTGGGCATAGCGGTCGCCGAGGCCCGGGGGGAACGGGCATGGATTCTGCTCGTCGGCCTCAACGCCCGGTGGCGCAACCGCGGTGTTGGCAGCGCGCTGCTGGGCGAGCTCGAGCTGCGCCTGCGCGCCCTGGGCATCCGGCGCGTGGGTGCACTGCTGCAAACAGAGGCGACCGGCGCGGCGGCGCTGCGCAACTGTGGCTATCGGGAGCGGACCGATTTGTCGTTTTTCGAAAAGATCGACACCGTCGGCTCCTCGGACGCGGGCCTGCTGGCCCAACTCGGCGCGCAGGCGATGCCCCGCGGCCTGTGGAACGCGATGGGCGGGATGGAATCGGAGAAACAGATCGTTGAGCGGCGGATCGTGCTGCCGCTGAGCGAGCCGAATATCGCCGAAAAATACGGCGTCTCACCGCCGAAGGCGGTCATCTTGTTCGGCCCCCCGGGAACCGGCAAAACCAGCTTCGCCAAGGCCGTTGCGGGTCGGCTCGGCTGGCCGTTCGTCGAACTCCTCCCCTCGCGTCTGGCCGCACCGGATGTTGCGCTGGCGAGCGCGCTGCGAGAGGCCTTCGTGACGCTGATGGAACTGGAAGCCGTGGTGGTGTTCATCGACGAAGTCGAGGAGATCGCCGGATCGCGCTCGGGTGAGCGTTGCGATCCCGCGCACGGCATCACCAACGAGCTGCTCAAACTGATCCCGGCGTTTCGCCAGCGCGACGAGCGGCTACTGATCTGCGCGACGAACTCGGTGCGCTCGCTGGACTCGGCGTTTTTGCGGCCCGGACGATTCGACTACATCATCCCGATCGGACCCCCGGACGCGACGGCGCGGGCGGCGATCTGGGCCAGATATCTCGGTCCGGCCGCCGGCTCGGTCGATATCGGCGAGCTGGTCAGGGCCAGCGAGATGTTTACCCCGGCCGATATCGAGTTCGCTGCACGCAAGGGTGCGCAATCCGGGTTCGAGCGGGAGATCGAATTCCGCCGTGGTGAGTCGGCCCGTACCGAGGACTATCTTGCGGCCATAGCCGAGATCCGGCCCTCGCTGACAGAGGCGGTGCTCGCCGAGTTCACCGAAGACATTGAGCAGCGGACTCGGCTCTGACCGAGGGCCCCGCGGACCGTCCCCGAATTCAATCGCCGGACGCCTGCAAATGCTCGTCGAGGAAGGCGATCTGGTCGGCGACGACGCGCTCGAACGCGGCGCCGACGTAGATGTCGAAATGGCCCTCGGGGTAGGTCTTGATCTCGCCGCGTGGGGCCCTGGCCGCGTAGCGCAACGTGGCACCCGCGGGCGCCACCGAGTCGAACTCGCACACGCAGAACAGGATCGGGCAGCCGATCGTCGCCGCGGCGCGTCCCGGCCGGTAGGTCATGACCTGCAACGCGATCCGGGCGGCCACCTCGTTGGTCAGCCGAGCGCCGTCGGGGACCAGTCTCAGGTACCCCTCGTACGCGTCGGGTGTGTTCAGCAACGCCGCCTCGCCGGGGCGGCCCGCGGTGGCGACCATGACCGGTGGCCTGCCCAGCCGGCTCGCCACGACGTCGCGCAACGCGAGCGCGAAGATGCGCGCGGTGGCCAGCGGGTTGGCGATCGTGCGCGCCGAGGCCAGGCCGTCGGTGAAGGGGCACTGCGCCACGGCGGCGGCGATGCCCGGCAGCCGGGCCGCCGAGGCGATCACATGGCCTCCACCGAAAGAGGTGCCCCACAAAGCGATTCGCTGTTGGTCGATCCCGTCGAGGGTGCGGGCGTAGGCGACGGCCGCCGCCCAGTCCGCAAGCTGCATGCCGACGTCGAGCACCTGGCGGGGCCGCCCCTCGCTGTCGCCGAAGTTGCGGTAGTCGAACACCAGGCAGGCGTAGCCGGCCGCGCTGAACCGTTCGGCGTAGGCGTCCATCCGCATGGTGCGCACCGCCCCCAGGCCGTGTGCCATCACCAGCAGCGGCGCGGGGCCGCCGGTGGCGGGCCGGTAGAGCCACGCGCTGATCCGGTCGCCGCCGGAATCGAACCAGATGTCCTCGCGTTGCGTCATCGCGGTCTCCCCTCTGCGCGCCGGCGCCGGCGGTGGTAGGCCATTCAAAAATAATGGACTAGTGTCTAGAAACGCTTTCCAACGTTCACCTCGGGACGGAGGCCGCCCATGGCGATCCGCGTCGCCCACGTCGGGACCGGGAATGTCGGCCGGCTGGCCCTGGCCGAAGTGATCGCCAACCCGCAGTTCGAGTTGACCGGGCTGTGCGTCTCGTCGCCGGAGAAGGTGGGCAAGGACGCCGGCGCGCTGTGCGGGGTCGCGCTGGACGACGAGGTCGTCACCGGCGTCACGGCCGTCTCCGACCTGGACGCCGTGCTGGCCACCGGGCCCGAGTGCGTCGTCTACTGCGCGATGGGCGACACCCGGTTGCCGGAGGCGATGGCCGACGTCATGCGGGTCCTGGCCGCCGGGGTCAACGTCGTCGGGTCGTCGCCGGGGTTGCTGCAGTACCCGTGGGGCGTGATGCCCGACAAGTACATCGCGCGCGTCGAAGACGCTGCCCAGCAAGGGAACTCGAGCATCTTCATCAGCGGGGTCGACCCGGGGTTCGCCAACGACCTGATTCCGCTGGCCCTGGCCGGGACCTGCCGGCGCATCGAGCAGGTGCGCTGCATGGAGATCCACGACTACGCCAGTTACGACGGCGCGGAAGTCATGCACTACATGGGCTTCGGCCGCCCGCTCGACGAGATCCCGATGCTGCTGCAACCGGGCGTGCTCAGCATCGCCTGGGGTACGGCGATCCGGCAGCTGGCGGCCGGGCTGGGCATCGAGGTCGACGAGATCGTCGAGTCCTACCAGCGCGAGCCCGCGCCCGAGGACTTCGACATCGCGGTCGGTCACGTGGCCAAGGGCACGCTGGCGGTGCTGCAGTTCGAGATCCGAGGCATGGTCAAGGGCCACCCCGCCATCGTCATCGAGCACATCACCCGGTTGCGCCCCGACCTGCGGCCCGATCTGCCCCAGCCCGCCTCCGGCGACGGCTCCTACCGCGTCGAGATCACCGGTGAGCCGTCCTACGCCGTGGACATCGTGCCGAGCAGCCGCAAGGGCGACCACAACCACGCCGCGATCGCCGGCGCCGCCGGCCGGGTCGTCAACGCCATCCCGGCGGTGATCGCGGCGCCGCCGGGCATCCGGACCACGCTCGACCTGCCGTTCATCACAGGAAAAGGCCTCTATGCGCCCGCCGGGCTGGTGGCCACCTAAACCGAAGGGAGCCCAGCAGTGGGACGGGTTGACGGAAAAGTAGCGCTCATCAGCGGTGGCGCCCGCGGGATGGGCGCCGAACACGCGCGCCTGCTCGCGGCCGAGGGCGCCAAGGTGGTGATCGGCGACATCCTCGACGACGAGGGCAAGGCCGTGGCCGACGAGATCGGTGACGCCGTGCGCTACGTCCACCTCGACGTCACCCAGCCCGACCAATGGGACGCCGCCGTCGCGACCGCCATCGGCGAATTCGGCAAGCTCAACGTGCTGGTCAACAACGCCGGGACCGTGGCGCTCGGGCCGCTCAAGAGTTTCGATCTGGCCAAGTGGCAGAAGGTGATCGACGTCAACCTCACCGGCACCTTCCTGGGCATGCGGGCGGCCGTCGAGCCGATGATCGAGGCCGGGGGCGGCTCGATCATCAACGTGTCCTCGATCGAGGGGCTGCGCGGAGCGCCCATGGTGCACCCCTACGTGGCGTCCAAGTGGGGGGTGCGCGGCCTGGCGAAGTCCGCTGCGCTGGAACTGGCGCCGCACAACATCCGGGTCAACTCCGTGCACCCCGGCTTCATCCGCACCCCGATGACCGCCCACCTGCCCGAGGACATGGTGACTATTCCCCTCGGCCGCCCGGCCGAGTCGCGGGAGGTCTCGACGTTCATCCTGTTCCTGGCCAGCGACGAGTCGTCGTATGCGACGGGCAGCGAGTTCGTCATGGACGGCGGCCTGGTGACCGACGTGCCGCACAAACAGTTCTGAGCGCGGCGGTGCTATAACCGCGAGCATGCTGCACGCCCTGGAGTCGATCGTCGGTGCGAGCCACGTCGTCACCGATCCCGACGTCCTTGCCGGTCGCGCCGTCGACCACACCGGCCGCTACCGCGGGCGGGCCGGCGCGCTGGTGCGGCCGGGTTCGGCCGAGGAGGTCGCCGCGGTGCTGCGGGTGTGCCGCGACGCCGGGGCCCACGTCACCGTGCAGGGCGGTCGCACCTCCCTGGTGGCCGGCACCGTGCCCGAGCACGACGACGTGCTGTTGTCCACCGAGCGGCTGGGTGCGCTCGGCGACGTCGACACCGTCGAACGCCGCGTGCAGGCCGGCGCCGGGGCCACGCTGTCCGCCGTGCAGCGCGCGGCCGCCGCGGCGGGCCTGCTGTTCGGGGTGGACCTGGCCGCCCGGGACACGGCCACCGTCGGCGGCATGGCCTCGACCAACGCCGGCGGCCTGCGCACGGTGCGCTACGGCAACATGGGCGAGCAGGTGCTCGGCCTGCAGGTCGCGCTGCCCGACGGTTCGCTGCTGCGCCGGCACAGCCTGGTGCGCAGCGACAACACCGGCTACGACCTGCCGGCGCTGTTCGTCGGCGCCGAGGGCACCCTCGGCGTCATCACCGCGCTGGACCTGCGGCTGCACCCGTTGCCGTCGCACCGGGTGACCGCGGTCTGCGGGTTCGCCGACCTGGCGGCGCTCGTCGAGGCGGGTCGCACGTTCCGCGACGTCGACGGGATCGCGGCGCTGGAGCTGATCGATGGCCGGGCGGGCGCGCTGGTCCGCGAGCACCTCGGGGTCGCGGCGCCGGTGGACGGCGACTGGATGCTGCTGGTGGAACTGGCCTCCGACCACGACCAGACCGAGCGGCTGGCCGACCTGCTCGACGCCGTGCGGCTGTGCGGGGAGCCCGCGGTGGGCGTGGATGTTGCTGCGCAGCAACGGTTGTGGCAGGTGCGCGAATCGCTGGCCGAGGTGCTCGGCGTGTACGGGCCGCCGCTGAAGTTCGACGTGTCGCTGCCGCTGTCGGCGATCGCCGGGTTCGCCCGCGACGCGGTCGCGCTGCTGGGTGCGCACGTGCCCGATGCGCTGCCGCTGCTGTTCGGCCACGTCGGCGAGGGCAACCTGCACCTCAACGTGCTGCGCTGCCCGGCCGAGCGGGAGCAGGCGGTGTACGGGCCGATGATGGACCTGATCGCCGGGTGCGGCGGCAACGTCAGCTCCGAGCATGGCGTCGGCAGCCGCAAGCGGCCCTACCTGGGCATGTCGCGCGAACCCGCCGACATCGCCGCGATGCGCGCGGTCAAGGCCGCGCTGGACCCGACCGGCTACCTCAACGCCGCGGTGCTCTTCGACTGATCAGATCTCGGTCCGCGAGCGTGCGCAGTTGTACGCCCAACCCGGCGTGTCGGCGTGCAAACACGCACGCTCGCGGGGGATGGGACCGGGGTCAGCCCTGCGGCTTGATCCCGACGGCGTGGCGCAACTGCGCCAGGAACTGGTCGGCGTCGTCGCTGCGCACGATGTAGTGCGAGATGGCGATGCGGATCACGGTCGCCGCCTTCACCGCTGCGTTGGGCCCGGGCAGGTGCCGCTGCAGGCCCTCGCGCATCTCCGGGATGGCGGTGGCGAACTGGGCGATGGTGTGCTCGGGTTCGACGTCGATCATGCGCACCCCCGAGTACGAATGCTGGTACTCGACGATGAAGCGCAGGACCGCGTCGAGCTTGTCGAGGCCCTTGAGCCCGGCGGTGGCCCGGACCAGGCCGCTCTCGAAGGTCTGGCGCTCGTAGCGCGAAAACGCCGACAGCAGTTCCTCTTTGGAGGCGAACCAGCGGTACAGCGTCGGACGCGACACCCCGGCCTGGGCGGCGACCTCGGACAGGCTCAGCTTGGTCTTGCCGTTGCGGCCCAACACCTCGGCGGTGGCCGCCAGGATCCGCTGGCGCGTCGAGGTGTCGGTGTCCGTGACCGCCGCCGGCTGGCTCATATCTCGACTCTACGAAGTTGCGCCGGGACGGCGGCGCACCAGCACGGATTGTTGGATGGCGCCGACCGCGCCCCGCTCGTCGAACAGCGTCCCGATCGTCGTCCCGACGCCGTCGGGGCCGTAGCTGGTCTCGGCGCGGAAGCCGATCCACTCGCCCTCGGGGACGCGGAACACGTGCACGGCCAGATCGGTGTTCAGGAACGTCCACTTGCGGATGTTCAGCTTGCTGCCGATGCCGTTGGCGCAGTCGGCCACCGCGAACAGCCGCTCCAGCGGCGTCATGGCCTCGCCCTTGACGAGGTCCACTTGCGGGCGGATCCAGGATTCGCCCGGGCCCCCGCTCATCGGTTCGGTCAGCCACAGCCAGTCGAGGCTGTGCACGTAGTTGCGGTCCCAGTCCTTGGCCTTGAGGTTGCGGTCGCGGGCCTCGGACCGCGGGCGCGGCGGGGGAGCCGCGGCGTGTGCCACGGCCGTGGTGTCCTGGCCCTGGAACCGCCACCCGGTGGCGCGCGCGACCGCGCGGGGTTCGCCGTCGGGGCCCGGCGCCAGCATCTCGGCGCCGACGAGTTCGATCTGCTTGCCGGCCCGCTGCAGTTGCGCGCCGACCCACAGGTCGCCGTCGGCGGGCACCCCGCCCAGCAGGTCGATCACGACCCGGCTCAGCCGGGTGTCGTCGCGGTGTTCGCACCGCTCCATGGCCCGCACCAGCAGCGCCGAGACCGGCCCGCCGTGCTGGATGGCCGCCGACCAGGTGCCGCGCGTCAGGTCGGTGGCCCTGAACCTCTCGCCGTGGGCGTCGGCGTCGTCGATCAGCTCGTAGTAGGAGTCGGTCATGTGCGCCTCTCGGATGTCACGGCAGGCCGGCGCCGGGCGTCTCGACCGTCACGGCGTCCAGGCGGGAGAGCCGGGTGCCCACCAGGTGCTGGGGGTAGGCATCGGTGCTCGACAGCAGGAACAGCGTGCGGCGCCGGGGGCCGCCCAGGGCGCAGGCGATCGCGACGCGCTCGCCCATGTCGATGCGGTCGGTCACCTCGCCGCCCTCGACGACGCGCTCGAACTGGTGGGCCAGCGTCATCGCGGTCCACACCCCGCCCCCGGCGTCCAGCGCGATGCCGTCGGGCGGGCCGTCGAGGCCGTCGGCGAAGACGCGGCGGCTGGTCAGGAAGCCGTCCTCGCCGATCACGAACGCGGTCAGCCGCCGGGCGGTCGACTCGGCGACGACGAGCTCGCGGTCCGGCGTGATCACCATGCCGTTGGGGAAGTCGAGGTCCTCGGCGACGACGGTCGCGGTGTCGTCGGGGTCGAGCCGGATGATGACGCCGCCGTGGGACGCCTGGGATCCGATGTAGGCGCGCCCGTCGGCGTCGACGACCATGTCACCGAGGTTGGCCGGTGCCAGGGCGGCGAGGTCGGCGACGGGTGTCACGGTGTCGCCGTCGTAGCGCAGCACCTGCTTGTCCTCGGCCGAGACGATCAGCAGCGACCCGTCCGGGCGGAACCCCAGCCCCGAGGGGCAGCGGCCGGGTAGGGGCAGCGTGGTCAGCGAACCGGCCATCGTCGCGGTGTGCACGGCCTCGCCCAGCATGTCGGAGAACCACAGCAGGCCCTCGAACCAGCGCGGGCCCTCGCCGAAGCAGAACCCGTTGGCCAGGGGCTCCGGGATCATCGGCCCGCGTCTTTACAAAACACCGAGAAAGTGTCAGGCACCGCGGGTGCCGGTGTCAATGTGAGCGAGTCCGCGCGCCATCGCTCCCGCGCGGTCGTTAGCCAACCTTTACAAATCTTGCGCAAAGTGTCACGCTGAGCCGTGAGCTGGCAGCGCGAGAGATGGAGCGGACTTGAGTAAGGTCTCCGGGGAATCCGGGCAGGCCGAGTGGACGGTGCAGGGCCTGCTGGACCTGTTCGACGTGCGGGCCGACGGGCAGGACCGGTTCTTCGGCGACACCGGGATCGCCGGCGGCGACGAGCGGCAGGTCGTGGAGGGCACCCAGGTGCTCGCCCAGGCGATCGTCGCGGTGGCCAAACGATTCCCCGACAAGTCGGTGCGCTCGGCGCACGCGGTGTTCTCCCGCGCCGTCACCGTCGGACCGCCGGTCGAATTCGTGCTCGACGTCGTGTCCGAGGGCCGGTCCACCGCCACCGCGGTCGTCGCCGTGCACCAGAACGGCCGGCGCTGCCTGAGCATCACGGTGCTGGCCGACGTGCCCACCGCCGACGTCATCCGCCACCACCTGCCGCGGCCGGACGTGGCCGCCCCGGCCGATTCGCACGCATCCGAGATGCCCATGGTCGGGCGGGAGCTGCGGCTGGTCGACGTCGTCGACGTCAACAGCCCCGACGAGGTCGGCCCGCCCGAGCTGTATGCGTGGCTGCGCTACGACCCCATTCCCACCCGCGACGACCTGGCCAAGGCGTTGATCGCTTACTTCACCGGGCATTTGGGCATTTCGACCACCATGCGCGCGCACCCGGGCATCGGCACCAGCCAGGCGCACCTGACGGTGTCCACCGCCCCGATGACCATCTCGGTCGCCTTTCACGAGCCGGTTCGCTGGGACGGCTGGCTGCTCTACACCCACGAGAGCACCCAGGTGGGTTCGGGAATGTCGTACGTGCGCGGCACCGTGCACACGCAGGAGGGCGAGCTGCTGGCCTCGTTCGCCCAGGAGGCCCTGATCCGGCCGCTGCGCACCAGCGACACCTCGATCGACGCGCGCTCCCGGTTCTGACGGGCGGATCGATGCGCTTCGCCTTCACCCACCCGATGCACACCCATCCCTACAACCCGGAACTGGTTACGGGGGAGGGCATCGCGTCGTTCGCGGCGGCGGCCGAGGCGGCCGGGTTCCACGGGTTCGGCTTCACCGACCATCCCGCGCCGTCGCAGCGGTGGCTGGAGGCCGGCGGTCACGACGCCCTGGATCCTTTTGTCGCGCTGGGTTTCGCGGCGGCCACGACGACGACGCTTCGGCTGATTCCCAACATCGTGGTGCTGCCGTACCGAAACCCGTTCGTGGTGGCCAAGTCCGGCGCGACGCTGGACCTGCTGTCCAACGGCCGGTTCACGCTGGCGGTCGGGGTGGGGTATCTCAAGCGGGAGTTCGCGGCGCTCGGGGTCGATTACGCCGAGCGCACCGCGCTGTTCGAGGAGGCGTTGCAGGTGATCCGCGCCGTGTGGACCACCGACGACTTGTCCTTCGAGGGAAGGCATTTCACCGCGCGAGGCATCACCGCGCACCCCCGCCCGGTCAGCCGGCCGCACCCGCCGATCTGGGTCGGCGGCAACACCGCGTCGGCGCGCCGGCGCGCCGTGCAGTACGGGGACGGGTGGTGCCCGTTCCCGGCGCCGGCGATGCTGGCGCAGACGGCGGGCACCGCCTCGATCGACTCGCAGGACCGCCTCGTCGCCGGCATCGACGACCTGCGCCGGCGCTGCGACGAGGCGGGCAGGGACTTCGCGGCTCTGGACATCACGTTCACCAACTCCGCGGGCGGGCGCCCCGGCGGTGACGAATTCGATTCCGATACTTACCTTTCCGGCCTGGAAAAGCTGGCCGCACTCGGGGTGAACTGGGTGCAGGTCGGCCTGCCCGGCGACAGCCTGGCGCACGTGCTGGAAAGCATCGAGCGCTTCGGGAAACTCGTCATCGAAGCGCGCTGATGGACTTCTCCCGGGTCGAACTGTCGGCCGACGACCAGGTGTTCCTCGACGAGCTGCGCGCCTTCATCGCCAAGCACGTCACCGGCGAGGTGCTTCATCGACAGCTGGAGTTCGGCGAAAACTTCGACGAACGAGTCCATCTGGCGCTGGGCGAAGCCGGCTACCTGGCCGCGGACTGGCGGCTCGAGTCCGAGGGCGGGTTCAGCCCGGTCCGCCGCCGGATCTTTCAGCTGGAGATCGCCCGGGCCCATACGCCGTGGTACCACTGGGGCACGACGTCCGTCGTCGCGCGGCTGGTGCAGCAATTCGGCGCGCCGCAGCTGTGCGAGGCGGTGCTGCCGGGGGTGCTGTCCGGCGAGATCCGGCTGTGTCTGGGCTACACCGAGCCCGAGGGCGGCTCCGACGTCGCCGCCTGCAAGACGCGGGCGGTGCGCGACGGCGCCGGCTGGATCATCAACGGCGCCAAGATGTTCACCTCCAACGCGCAGAACGCCCGCTACGTCTTCCTGCTGACCAACACCGACCCGCAGGGGCCCAAGCACAAGAACCTGACCATGTTCCTGGTGCCGCTGGACTCGGCCGGTATCGAGATCCGGCCCCTGCGGACCGTCGACGGCGACCGCACCAACATCGTCTACTACAGCGACGTCCGCGTCGACGACCTCTGCCGCATCGGCGAGGTCAACGCCGGCTGGACCGTGATGCGCGCGGCGCTGGACTCCGAGCACGGCATCGTCGACCGGGAAGACCATGGCCTGCAGTACGTCGCGGCGATGTCGGCGCACGGCGACATCATGGCCGAGGTTGTCGACACCGTGGCGGGGCTGGTGGCGCGGTGCGACGACGAGTCGGTGAGATACCGGCTGGGGCGCGACATCGCGCGCATGGAGGCCGCGCTGTCCACGCCCGGGATGTTTGGCCGCGTCGCGATCGCGCAGACGATGCGCGACATCGCCCCGGACCTGATGGACATGCTGGGGCCGGCGTCGGCGTTGCCCACCGAGGCAACGGGCGCGGCGAGTGACGGTGCGGCCGAACACCTTTTCCGGCTGTCCCTGCCGCTGGGCATCTACGGCGGCACCCTCGAGGTGTTCCGCAACATGATCGCCCAGCACGCGCTGGGGCTCGGGCGTCCCCGCTACTCGTGACGCCCGCGAGAGTGCTACTCCCGACGGCGCCACTCGGGATATGCTTTGCCGGTTGCACTTTCGCGGCTAGGTGGCCGGCAGCTCGGCCAGCAACTCGACGCGCGTCTCGTCGAAGCTGAGAAAGCCCTTGATGGGCAGGCTTTCCGGGGGCGGGTCCGGGTAGCTCCAGGCGATGTCGTCGACGACCCGCCCGCCCACGACGGCGGACCAGTATGTCGCGAAGCCTTTGTAGTTGCAGTAACTCGAGGTCTGTGAGCGCCGCAGCGCGGCGGTGTCGACCAGGGCGGGATCGACGTAGAGCCGCGGCGCGAGCGCCGTCTCGAACACGACCACCGTGTCGTCGGTGTCGACCAGCACGGCGCCGTGCACCGCGACGCGCAGGCGGCGCTTCGTCGGGCGGCAGTCCACGCGGTGGTACGGGTTCGGCGGGTAGTGCACGAGTTCGCGGCCCTCCTCCAGCCAGGTGTCGACCGCGTCCCAAGGGACGTGGACGAAGCCCGGCGCCGCCGGCTCGGGCTCGGTCGGCAGCGCGGCCGCCTCGTCGGCCGGGAAGGCGTAACTGAGCGGGCGGCCCCGGCGGTGCACCAGCAGCGCCCGTTCGGTGTCGAGCACCGGGCGCCCGGCGCGGAAGGCCTGCACCCGCCGCGGGTGCGGCTCGACGTAAACCATCTCGCCGAACACCTCGCCGGGCAGCGGGGGCCAAAACCGCCCGGCCGGGTCGCTGCTGAGCGGGCCACGTCCGGCGACCAGGGTCATGGCGCTCCTTGGGGCAATGAGAGTTTCGGCGGATATCTCTTATTAAACCCACAGTCCGGCCCGTCGGTCGCCGCTGCCGGCGAAGCCGGCCCGTGCCGTCCGTAGTGGCCACTCCTGCCATACCGGCGCTCGGGCGGCCGGTAGCGAACCGCGCAGCGTCGCACGGCCGCCGTTGTGACAACGGTAAGGAAACGCTCAGATCACAACCCTTGACCCGATCGTGTTGCAAACGTGACGTAAGGCGATCAGTGTTACCAAAGTGAAATGGATTGGTGCTGATGCACTTTCCAAGACCGCTGAGGAGCGACGAATGACCGCACTGATGATGTATCCCCCCTGGGTCGAGCAGTTGGTGCGCCGCGCCTCCTGGGTCCGCCCGGCCGCATTCGCGGCGCTGCGCCCGCTCGCGGTGACGGCGGGCGTCGCCGCCGCCGGCGCGATGTCGCTGGCGCCCGCGCATGCCGACCCGCCTACCGACCCCATCACCAGCGTGCTCGGCGGCGCCGGGACGGGCGGCGGTTCCTTCAACGACACCCTCGCCGGGATCGGGCAGTCGCTGTGCCCGATGTTGGTGCAGCCCGGCGCCCAATTGGCCACGATCGCGTCGCAGCTTTCGGGCAAGCCGGGCCTGCCGCCAGAGATGGTCGGGGCCGTCGCCAGCATGGCGATACAGGCGGAATGCCCGGGTGTCATGACGTCGCTGGCCAACGGCCAGATGCCCTCCGTGCTAGGGGGGTTGGGCGGCAACTCGGGCATGCCGCTGCCGTTGCAGCTGCCGGGGTTGAGCCCCGCGGCTCCGAGCCCGCTGCAGGTGCCGGGGTTGAGCCCCGCGGCTCCGAGCCCGCTGCAGGTGCCGGGGTTGAGCCCCGCGGCTCCGAGCCCGCTGCAGGTGCCGGGGTTGAGCCCCGCGGCTCCGAGCCCGCTGCAGGCGCCGGGCTTGAGCCCCCTGGCGCCCAACCCTGTGGTGCCCAACCCCGTGGTACCGAGCCCGGCGGCGCCGGGCGTCATCCCGGTGGCGGCGAACGCGCCCCAGGTGCCGGTCTCCTGAGGCAGCGCGGCGGGTCCCCGACACGTGTCGCCGGGGACCCGCCACCGGCACCCACCGGCACCGCGGAGTAGGAACTTACCCATGGCGGGACCGGTGGAGGGCATCAAAGTCGTCGAACTCGGGGTCTGGGTGGCCGGCCCGGCCGCCGGGGCCATCCTGGCCGACTGGGGCGCCGACGTCGTCAAGATCGAGCCGCCGGCCGGCGACCCGGGCCGCATGTTCGGCCGGATGCTGGGCTGCGACCTCGGGGTCAACCCCCCGTTCGAGATGGACAACCGCTCCAAGCGCAGCATCGTGCTGGACCTGACCACCGCGGCGGGCCGCGACACCGCCTTCGAGTTACTTGCCGGCGCCGACGTTTTCGTGACCAACGTGCGCTCCGCCGCCCTGGGTCGGCTGGGCCTGGACTACGAGTCGGTGTCGGCCCGCCACCCCCGGCTGGTTTACGGCCTGATCACCGGCTACGGCGAGACCGGGCCCGGCGCCGACCGGGCCGCCTACGACGTGGCCGCGTTCTGGTCCCGCGCCGGGCTGGCGCACCTGCTCACCCGGCCCGGCGACACGCCGCCGTTCCAGCGGGGCGGCATGGGCGACCACTCGGCCGGGATGACCCTGACCGCGGCCATCTGTGCTGCCCTGATCGCCCGCGAACGCACCGGAACCGGCCAACTGGTGAGCACCTCCCTGTACCGGCAGGGCGCCTACACCGTGAGCTTCGACCTGAACACCTACCTGTTGACCGGCCAGCAGATCGCCATCGGGCAGCGCGAATCGATGGGCAACCCGTGCATGAACAACTACACCGCCGGGGACGGGCGCCGGTTCTGGATCGTCGGACTCGAGGCCGACCGGCACTGGCCCGCGCTGTGCCGCGCCGTGGGCCGCCCGGAGTGGTTGACCGACCCGCGATTCGAGGACGCTCGCGCCCGCGCCCGGAATGCGGTGCCGCTGATCGCCGCGCTCGACGAGATCTTCGCGACCCGCCCGCTCGAGGAATGGGCGCGGGCCTTCGCCGCCGAACCGGACTTCTTCTGGTCACCGGTCAACACGCTCGAGGACGTCGTCGCCGACGAGCAGTTCCACGCCGCCGGCGGCATCGTCGACGTGCCCGACGGCGCGGCCGGCGTGGCGATGGTGGCCACGCCGGCGGACTTCCACGGCACGCCGTGGGCACCGCGTTCTGGCGCACCGCAACTGGGCCAGCACACCGACGAGATCCTTGCCGAACTCGAGGCGCGCCGCGGCTCGTGACCCGCCCGGCCAGACCTTTACAAATTTATGCCAAAGTGTCACGCTGTCGGGTGAGTCGCATCCCAACGCAAGCGCCGACACGTCAGCCCCTCCCGGCGTGTGGCGGTGAGGAATGGATTGATGGTCACTTCAACGTTCGACGTGCGCGCGAGCGGCCGGGTCACCCCCGCACGGACCACCGCCTCGCTGCGCTACCGGCTCGACGTCGTCGCGGCCGGCGCCGCCGACGTCGTCCAATCGGCCGGGGGCTGGCTCTACGACCGCGTGATGGCCGGATGGGAGGTAACCGTGCGGCTGCCGCACAACTGCGACACCCGCGCACTGCGGATCCTCGGCGCCCGGGTGTCGGATTGCCGGTCCGGGTGGTACGAGACCGAGATCGCCGATGAGAGCCTGGCCGTCAGCGCCGCGGCGTTCCGCGCCGACCCGCGCGTGCGGGACCGGGTGCTGGCGTCCCTGGACGGCCGGCTGACCGAGGTTGCGCTGTGGGGTGACGGGTGGCCGCTGAACGTGGACCGAGCGATGAGCCGGGCCCCGCACGTGCTCAGCGCGGCGGCCCGGACGTTCAAGGGCCATGCCCTGTTGGCTGCCGGAATCCCTTGCGACACGGTCGGTTTGACCGAACCACTGCTGGTCCGGCCCGAGCGATGAAGAAGTACTACGGCCATACGCTGCTCTACCTGCACCAGACCATCGCCCTGGGCTCCGGGCGCGGCGACGGTTTCACCGAGGTCTTCACCGACACCTACCAGCCGATGATGCACGAGCTGGGGGCCCGGCTGTTCGGGCTCTGGGAGACCACCCCCTACAACGGCCACTGGCCGCAGGTGACGGTCATCTGGGAGATCGACGGCTTCGCCGACTACTCCCGGATCGGGGCCGCCCAGGCGCGCGGCGGCAGCCACGAGGCCGCGGCGGGCACGTGGTCGGGGTTCCTGGCCGACACCGGCGCCTCGGGCGAGGGCCGGATCATGTACCCGGGTCCCAGCAACAAGACGCTGGCCCAGCTGCGCGACGCCGGATTCACCGCGCCGCTGGTAATTCAGGAGATCATGCAGACCAAACCCGGCCGCCAGGACGACTACATCCGCGAGCTGGAGCGGCTCTACGTGCCGTGGTCGGAGCGCACCGGCAAGCGCTGGCTGGGCTCGTTCACCACCACCTTCCGCTACAACGAGGTGATCCACTACTGGGCCCTGGACGGCGGCTGGGAGTGCTTCGCCAACCACTACCCCTCCTGGAAGGAGAGCCCACCGGCCGAGATCGTCACCTGGATGAGCCTGGCCCCGGCGCTGCGCGACGGCTGGGAGGACTCGATCCTGCAGGCCCTACCGCCCTCGCCGCTGCAGTGATGCGACGGCCCGCCTTCGCCTACGACCCGTTCGACGCCGAGGTGATGGCAAACCCGTTGCCGTACTACCGGATCCTGCGCGACGAGCATCCGCTGTACTACATGCCGCAGTGGGACACCTACGCCCTGTCCCGCTTCGAGGACATCTGGCGGGTGCTGGAGGTCAACGACGGCACCTTCGTAGCCTCGGAGGGCACGCTGCCCGCGGCGTCGGTGCTGGCCGAGCACAACAGCGGGCCGGTCGCGGATCCGCCGTTGCACCCGTTGCCGTTTCACGCGGTCTTCGACGCCGGCCTGTACGGCGAGATCCGCCGCGCGCACTCACAGCCGTTGCGCCCCAGGCCCGTCGCCGCACTGGCGGACCGGATCCGCGCGCTGGCCGGCGAACGGCTCGACCTACTGCTGCCGCGGGGCTCGTTCGACCTGACCCAGGACTACGGCGGCATCGTTGCGGCGTCGATGGTATGCGAATTACTGGGAATCCCAACTGATCTCGCGCCGCAGGTGCTGGCCGCGGTCAACGCGGGCAGCCTGGCCGAGCCCGGCGTCGGGGTGGACACCGCCGAGGCGCGGCCCAATTACCTGGAGTTCCTGGTGCCGGTCGTCGAGGCCCGCCGAGCCGGCCGCTCGACGGGCGCGCTGCCGGTCGTCGACGGGCTGCTCGGCTACCGGCTGCCCGACGGCAGCGCCCTGTCCGACGTCGAGGTCGCGACCCAGATGCTGTGCATCTTCATCGGCGGGACCGAAACGGTGCCCAAGATCGTCGCCCACGGACTGTGGGAGCTGCGCCGGCGGCCCGACCAACTGGCCGCCGTGCGCGCCGATCCGGCCACCAACGTCCCGCTCGTGTGCGAGGAGATGATCCGGTTCTGCGCGCCCGCACAGTGGTTCGCGCGCACGGTGCGCAAACCCTTCGGCCTGCACGGCCACACCCTCGAGCCGGGCCAGCGCATCATCACCCTGCTGGCCTCGGCCGCCCGCGACGAACGGGAGTACCCCGACCCTGACGAGTTCGTCTGGAACCGGCCCGTGAAGCGTTCCCTGGCCTTCGGCCGCGGACAGCACTTCTGCGTCGGCTACCACCTGGCCAGGCTGGAAATCGACGTGCTGGTGACCGAATGGCTGCGCCGGGTGCCCGACTACGCGATCCGGGACGAGGACGCCACCCGGCTGCCGTCCAGCTTCCAATGGGGATGGAACAAGATCCCGGTGGAGGTCTGACGTGTGGTCCTACCGGATCGTGGCCCCCTACGCCTTCGAACGGACGTCGATCCCCGCCAAAACGCCCGAGGGGCTGGCGGAAGGCCAAGTGCTGCTGCGGTTCCTGGCCGCCGGGGTCTGCGGCAGCGACCTGCCGGCGTTCCGCGGGGTGCGGGGCCGGATTCCCGGCGACGACGGCCCGGGCGCGGCGGAGAAGGACGGCTTCCCGCTCCACGAAGTGGCCGGCGAGGTGATCGCCAGCCGCCACCGCGACCACCGGGCCGGTGACCGCGTGGTGGGCTGGGCCTCCGGGTTCGACGGCATGATGGAACGCGTGATCAGCGACGGCGACGGGCTGGCGCCCTACGACCCGTCTCTCACCCCCGCGCAGGCCGTCGGGCTGCAACCGCTGGCCTGCGTTCTGTACGCCTGCGAACAACTGCCGGACCTGGCCGGCCGCCACGTCGCCGTCATCGGCCAGGGCTCGATCGGGCTGCTGTTCTCCTACGTCGCCAAGGTCGCCGGGGCGCGACGCGTCACCGGTGTCGACCCGGTCGACCGGCGCGGCGTCGCAACCGAATTCGGGGTCGACGACGCGGTGCGCGCCACCAGTGACCGGTGGGTCGGCCGGCTGGCCGCCGGCGACCGCGCCGACGTGGTGATCGAGGCCGTCGGACACCAGGTGGCCACCCTGAACCACGCCGTCGCCGCCGCGGCACCAGGCGCCACGGTGTTCTACTTCGGCGTCGCCGACGACGACGCCTACCCGATCAGCATGCGCACCATGCTGCGCAACAACCTGACGCTGAAATCCGGTGTGACACTGGACCGGCGGCGGATGCTGAACACGGCCGGGGTGTTCGCCGCCGATCATCCCGGGCTGTTGGGCGCCTACCTCACCCACACCTTCGGCGTCGACGACGTCCAGGCCGCATTCGACCTGGCCTGCCTTCCCGACCCGGCGCGCATCAAGATCGCGGTCGCGGAATGAGCACGCCGGACAGCAACCTGCAACGGGCACTGAGCTGCGGCGGCCCGGCCTGGGGCGGCTGGCTCACCGGCCCGACGTGGCTCGGACCGGTCGAATTCGCCCGCGCCGGTTACGATTACGTCGGATTCGACGCGCAACACGGCTACCTCGACGACGCCGACATCGCCGGCGCGCTGCGGAACGTCGAACAGGTGCCGATCGGCACGGTGGTCCGGCTGCCCGACGCCGGCGCCGCGCCGATCGGGCGGGTGCTCGACGCCGGCGCCGACGCCGTCGTCATCGCGATGATCGAGTCGGCCGAGCAGGCCGCCGCGGCCGTGGCCGCAACCCGCTATCCACCGGCCGGCGTGCGCAGCTTCGGCCCGCTGCGCGCCGGGCTGGGCCTCGACCCGAGGGCGCACGAGTCGCGGGTGAGCGTGTTCGCGATGATCAAGACCGCCGCGGCGCTGTCCGACCTCGACCGGATCTGCGCCGTCGACGGCCTCACCGGAATCTACGTCGGTCCAGCCGATCTGGCGATCTCCCTGGGCGCCGACCCGGTCGGGGCGACCCGACAGCCGCAGGTGCTCGACGCGATCGTGCGCGCGCACCGCACCGCCGCGGACGCGGGCCTGGTCACCGGTATCCACGCCGGGGACGGCCGGGCCGGGCGGGCCATGGCAGAGCTGGGATTCCAGATGATCACGCTGGCCGCCGAATCGCAGGCGCTGCGCAGGGGTGCGGCGGAGTACCTCCGGGAGGCTCGGGAGGTCACGGGAAAGTGAGCGACGACACGAACCGTCCGGTTGCGCTGGTGACCGGCGCAGCCGGCGGGCAGGGCTGGGCCATCGCCCGGCGGCTGCGCGCCGAGGGGTTTTCGGTGGCCGCCTGCGACCGGCGCATCGGCGAACTTCTGGCCGCCGTGGACGGGCTGGGCGACGACGCGGTGCTCGCGCTCGAACTCGACGTCACCTCACCGGAGCAGTGGCGGGCCGCCGTCGACCGTGTCGCCGAGCGCTTCGGCGCGCTGAGCGCGCTGGTCAACAGCGCCGGCGTGCTGCACCGGGCCGCGCTCGACCAGGAAACCCCCGAGGGGTTCGAAAACTCTTGGCGCGTCAACTGTCTGGGGGCGTTCCTGGGGATCCGGGCCGCCCTGCCGCGGCTGCGCGCCGCGCCGCAACCGTCGGTCGTCAACATCTGCAGCACGGGCGCGATCCGCCCGTTCCCGCGGCACGCCGCCTACGGTTCGGCCAAGTGGGCGCTGCGGGGGCTGACCCAGACCGCCGCGGCCGAGCTGGGCCCGTCAGGCATCCGGGTCAACGCCGTGTTCCCCGGGCCGGTGGCGACGCCGATGCTCGACGCGGCCACCCAGACCCGGCTGGCCGCGACGGCGATGTTCGGCCGGCTCGGCCGCCCCGCCGAAATCGCCGACGCCGTCGCGTTTCTGGTCTCCGACGCGGCGGCGTTCATCACCGGCTCGGAGCTCGTCGTCGACGGCGGCCAATGCCTGCAGATCCGCTGAGCCGGGCCTGTCGGTGGGCATCGCCGGCGCGGGGGCGTAGCTTCTGGGGCATGACCCGCAGACTCCAACCCGGCGACTTCGGCCGGTCGGGCCGTGAGTGAGCTCGACGGCGCCGACCGGCTGGACCCCGCGCTGCGCGCCGTCGCCACCACGCGTACCGATTTCTCCTCCGCCGCAATTGAACTCATCCGCGAGCCGTTCAACCAGCGGCGCCTGTTGGCGGCCGAGCTGACGGACGCGCGCAACGTCGACGTCGTCGACGACGAGGTGCCGGCGGAGACCGGGCCGGTGCCGGTACGGATCTACCGCGGCGGCCCGGCGCCGGCGCCGGCGGTCGTCTACTGCCACGCCGGCGGATTCGCGCTGGGGAACTTGGACACCGACCATCGCCAGTGCCTGGAGCTTGCCCGGCGCGCCAGCTGCACGGTGGTGTCGGTGGACTACCGGCTGGCCCCCGAGCACCCGTATCCGGCCGCGCTCGAGGACGCGGCCGCGGTGCTGCGCTGGGTTGCCCGCGAGGGGTTCGAACTCGGCGTCGACGCCGCGCGGCTGGCGGTCGCCGGCAGCAGCGCCGGTGCCACCCTGGCCGCCTGCCTGGCGCACGGCGCGGCCGACGGGTCGCTGCCGGCGGTCGCGTTCCAGCTGCTGCACCAGCCCGTGCTGGACGATCGGCCGACGGCCTCCAAGACCGAGTTCACGACCAGCCCGGCCTTCGACGGCGAGGCCGCCGAGCTGATGTGGCGCCACTACCTGGGCCCGGCCCCCGGATCGGCGGACGCCGTGCCCGCCCGCCGCGGCCGGTTCGGCGGTCTGGCGCCGGCGTTGATCACCTGCGCCGAGATCGACCCGTTCCGCGACGAGGCCGTCGACTACGCGCTGGCGCTGCTGCGCGCCGGGGTCTCGGCCGAGCTGCACGTGTTCCCGCGCGCCTGCCACGGCTTCGACTCGCTGCTGCCCGACTGGGTTGGGTCCGAGCTGCTGTTCGCGCTGCAGGGCCACTCCCTGTCCACCGCGCTGCACGGGGCCCCCGGCCCCGGCCGACCGATACCCGCCTAGGACCTAAGCCTCTACCCCGGCCGCGCGTCCGGCGCCACAATCGGCGGTCATGAAGATCACCGGCGTGGACGTGGTGCCGTTCGAGACGTTCGTCGACCGAATCGCGTTCGGCCAGTTGCTCACCGACCACCGCGTGGTGCAGACCGTGACCACGCTGCGCACCGACGACGGCGCGCAGGGCCACTACTTCGGCGGCCACTTCCACGGCGACCAGGACGGCCTGCTCGCCGGGGACCGGGCGCTGATCACGCAGTTCCTGGGTCCCCTGCTGGCCGGGCAGGACCCGTTCGACCGGGCCGAGATCTGGCGGCAACTGTGGGCGGCGAAGCTCCCCGAAAATGTTTGCAGCGTCATCGATCTGGCCCTGTGGGACCTGGCCGGGCGGGTGACCGGGCTGCCCGTGCACAAGCTGCTGGGCGGCGCCCGCGAGCGGGTCAAGGCCTACGCCAGCAGCTTCAACAACCTCGGGACCCCCGACGACTACGCCGCCCACGCCGCCGAGTGCCAGAAGCAGGGATACCGCGCCTACAAGATCCACCCCTACCATTCCTGGAATCCCGTCACCGGCGAATTCGCCCTGCCCCGGCCGTCGTACGTCGACGCCGACGTCGAGGTGTGCCGGGCCGTGCGGGCCGCGGTCGGCGACGAGATGGTGCTGATGTTCGACCCGTGGGGCGCCTACCACACCTACGCCGACGCGCTGCGCGTCGGGCGCGAGCTGCAACGGCTGGGCTTCTACTGGTACGAACACCCGATGCCCGAGCACCGGGTCGCCTCCTACGTGCGGCTGGCCCGCGACCTCGAGATCCCGCTCTGCTCACCGGAGATCGCCGAGGGCGGGATCTACACGCGGGCGGACTGGATCGGCCGGCGCGCGTCCGACATCAGCCGCATCGACGTCCTGCGCGGCGGCATCACCGGGGTGATGAAGGCCGCCGGCATGTGCGAGGCCTTCGGCCTGCGCTGCGAGATCCACATGAGCGGCTTCGGCAACCTGCAGGTGCTGGCCGCCACCAGCGAGGACGTGTGCGAATACTACGAGCGCGGCCTGCTGGGGCCGGGCGTTCGCTACGACACCACGCCGCCCTACCTGAAGGCGCCCTGCGACCCGCTCGGCCCCGACGGATACGTCGACGTGCCGTCGGCGCCCGGTCTCGGCTACCAGATCGTGTGGGACTACATCGACGCCCACCGACTCGACGAGTCGCAGGCCGAACCGGTCGCGCCCCTGCACCCGAGGTAGGCGTGCTGGAATACAGCCATGGCTATTCCGCGGGCACCGGAGGGTCTCACCAGCGACGATTTCCCGGTGTTGTGGCCGGTGGGCACGCGGTGGGCCGACAACGACATGTTCGGCCACCTCAACAACGCGGTCTACTACCAGCTTTTCGACACCGCGATCAACGCGTGGATCAACACCGGCACCGGCCTCGATCCGCTCACCACGCCCGCCCTGGGCATCGTCGCCGAGTCGGGCTGCCGCTACCTGTCCGAACTGGCCTTCCCGGACAGTCTCGTGGTGGGCGTGGCGGTGACACGGCTCGGCAACAGCAGCGTCACCTACCGGCTCGGCGTGTTCCGGCCGGGCAGCGGTCCAGGAGACGCCCGCCCGATCACCGCGCTGGGCCACTGGGTGCACGTCTACGTCGACCGGGGCACCCGCAAGCCGGTGCCGATCCCCGACCCGATCCGCGCGCTGCTGTCGACGGCCCGTGTGGGCCAATAGATATGCTTCGCCCATGCCAGTTCTGAGCAAAACCGTCGAAGTCAGCGCCGCCGCCGCGGCCATCATGGGCATCGTCGGCGATTTCGAGCGGTACCCGGAGTGGAACGAGGGGATCCGGGGCCTGTGGGTGCTCGCCCGCTACGACGACGGGCGCCCCAGCCAGCTGCGCCTCGACACCGAGGTGCAGGGCATGGAGAGCACGTTCATCCAGGCCGTTTACTACCCGGGGGAAAACCAGATCCAGACCGTGCTGCAGCAGGGCGACCTCTTCTCCAAGCAGGAGCAGCTGTTCAGCGTGGTGGAGACCGGGGCGTCGAGCCTGCTCACGGTGGACATGGACGTCGAGACCTCGATGCCGATCCCCGCGCCCATGGTCAAGCAGTTGCTGCACCAGGTCCTCGACCATCTCGCCGACAACCTCAAGCAGCGCGCCGAACAACTCGCCGGGTGAGCGGCCCTCAGTCGAAGATTCCGGCGCGGTCCAGTATCTCGGTGAGGCGGTCCGCCGCGTCGGTGAACTGCCAGACGGTGTGCTCGGTGACGGCCGTGGCGTCGCGGTGGCGCAGCGCGGCGATCAGCTGCCGGTGGTTGTGCACCGCGGCCGCGCCCCACTCCGGGTCGCCCGCATACACCAGCGCCGGCATGTAGCGCGCGGCGTTCCACAGGAACCAGGCCAGCTTGATCCGGCCGGCGGCCTGGTTGAAGACGCGGTGAAACGCGAACTCGAGGTCGGCGATGGTCTTGGCGTCGGCGGTTCCCACGGCCGCCGACAGCGCGTCGTTGGTGCGCTCGAGCTCATCGATCTGGGCATCGGTGATGCGGGCGGTGGCCGCTGCCGCCAGCTGCTTGGCGATGGTCTCCTGCAGCCAGAAGATGTCCTGGATGTCCTGGCGGGTCAGCGGCAGGACGACGTGGCCGCGGTGCGGTTCCAGCTGCACCATGCCCTCGCCGCGCAGCTTGAGCAGCGCCTCGCGCACCGGGGTGACGCTGACCCCGAGTTCGGCCGCGGTCTCGTCGAGGCGGATGAACGTGCCCGGGCGCAGCTTTCCCGACATGATCGCCGCCCGCAGATGGTCCGCCACCTCGTCGGACAGCTGCGACCGGCGCAGCGGCCGTCGTCTCCTCGGCCGGGCCGACATCGGTGCGTTCACGGGGGCTGCCAGGGCTTTCAGGGGCTTGTCACGGGACCGTCGAGGCCATAATGTGACCTACACAACACCATGTTTAATCAAATATCAAACTGGCGCAAGCGGTGCGCGAGTGAGGGGAAGGCGTTTAGTTGACCGCGCAATTAGTCGGCCACCGGACACAGACCGCACAGGCCCAGGAACTGGCGCACGAACAGCCCTACCGGGCCCGCCGGCAGAACTGGGTCAACCAGCTCGAGCGACACGCGCTGATGCAGCCGAACGCGACCGCGCTGAGGTTCCTCGGCAGGACGGTGACGTGGGAGGAACTGCACCGCCGCGTCTCGGCGCTGGCCGATGCGCTGAGCCGCCGCGGCGTCGGCTTCGGCGACCGGGTCATGATCCTGATGCTCAACCGCACCGAGTTCGTCGAGGCGGTGCTCGCGGCGAACATGCTCGGGGCCATCGCCGTCCCGCTGAACTTCCGCCTCACCCCGTCCGAGATCGCCTTCCTGGTCGAGGACTGCGAAGCGCGGGTGGTCATCACCGAGCCGGTGCTCGCCGCGGTGGCCACCGGGGTCCGCGCCGTTCAGCCACTGCTGGCGACGGTCGTGGTCGCGGGCGGCCCCGCCGAGGGGCCTCCCGACGGCGACGTGCTGGCCTACGAGGACCTCGTCGGCGAGACCGGCGACGCCCACCCGCCGGTGGACGTCCCGAACGAGTCGCCCGCGCTGATCATCTACACCTCCGGGACCACCGGCCGCCCCAAAGGCGCCGTGCTGACCCACGCCAACCTGACCGGGCAGACGATTACCGGGCTGTACACCGCGGGCGCCAGCATCAACGACGACGTCGGGTTCATCGGTGTCCCGTTCTTCCACATCGCCGGAATCGGCAACATGCTGACCGGGATGCTGCTGGGCACGCCCACGGTGATCTACCCGCTCGGCGCCTTCGAGCCCGGGCAGCTGCTCGACGTGCTGGAAGCCGAGCGGGTCACCGGCATCTTCCTGGTCCCGGCGCAGTGGCAGGCCGTCTGCGCCGAGCAGCGGGCGCGCCCCCGCGACCTGAGGTTGCGGGCGATCTCGTGGGGCGCCGCGCCGGCGCCGGACGCGCTGCTGCGGGAGATGTCGGCGACCTTTCCGGGGGCCCAGATCCTGGCCGCGTTCGGCCAGACCGAGATGTCGCCGGTGACGTGCATGCTGCTGGGCGAGGACGCGATCCGCAAGCGCGGCTCGGTCGGCAAGGTGATCCCAACGGTCACCGCCCGCGTCGTCGACGAGGACATGAACGACGTTCCCGTCGGCGAGGTCGGCGAGATCGTCTACCGCGCACCGACGCTGATGAGCGGCTACTGGAACAACCCGGAGGCCACGGCCGAGGCGTTCGCGGGCGGCTGGTTCCATTCCGGGGACCTCGTCCGCATGGACTCCGACGGTTACGTCTGGGTCGTCGACCGCAAGAAGGACATGATCATCTCCGGTGGCGAGAACATCTACTGCGCCGAGGTCGAGAACGTCCTGGCCGGCCACGAGCGCATCGTCGAGGTCGCCGTGATCGGGCGCGCCCACGAGAAGTGGGGCGAGGTGCCGATCGCGGTCGCGGCCGTCACCGGTGAGCACCTGCGGCTCGACGAGCTGGACGAGTTCCTGACCGAACGGCTGGCGCGCTACAAGCACCCCAAGGCGCTCGAGATCGTCGACGCCTTGCCGCGCAATCCGGCCGGCAAGGTGCTCAAGACCGAACTGCGGGTTCGCTACGGAACCCTGGAGACTTCTCGAACACGTTCCACGACAACGGATTCCATTAGCGAAGAGGGAGACTGACGGAAACTGTAACGTTTGCCCACCGTCAACGAAGGGTTAATTGTGCAGATGCGGTTCACACGTACATGGCCATCAGGTACATTCCTGTGGTCCCGGTTACTACTGGCGAGTAGCTGGGCGAAGGTCACACACGTCGGGCGGCAAGGAGGGGGCGTGCAACACGATCCGCGGGGTTCTCGCCGGACAGGCGGGACCGGCGTGAGGGGCTCGTGGTGACGTCAACTTCGACGAGCCGGCGCGACACCTACCTGGTCGGCTACCTCCGCGACCAGATGCAGACACCGCTGACGGTGATCGGCGGGTTCTTCCGGATGTGCGTGCTGACCGGAAAGGCGTTGTTCCGCTGGCCGTTCCAGTGGCGCGAGTTCGTCCTGCAGTGCTGGTTCATCATGCGGGTGGCGTTCCTGCCGACGATCATGGTGTCGATCCCGCTGACCGTGCTGCTGATCTTCACCCTCAACGTCCTGCTGGCCCAGTTCGGCGCGGCCGACCTGTCCGGGGCCGGCGCGGCGATCGGCGCGGTCACCCAGCTGGGCCCGCTGACCACGGTGCTGGTGGTCGCCGGCGCGGGGTCGACGGCGATCTGCGCCGACCTGGGGGCCCGCACCATCCGCGAGGAGATCGACGCGATGGAGGTGCTCGGCATCGACCCGATCCACCGCCTGGTGGTGCCCCGGGTGATCGCCGCGACCCTGGTCGCCACGCTGCTCAACGGGCTGGTGATCACCGTCGGCCTGGTCGGCGGATACCTGTTCGGGGTCTACCTGCAGAACGTCTCCGGCGGCGCGTATCTGGCCACGCTGACCACCATCACCGGCTTGCCCGAGGTGGTCATCGCGACGACCAAGGCCGCCACGTTCGGCCTGATCGCCGGGCTGGTCGGCTGCTACCGGGGGCTGACCGTGCGCGGCGGCTCCAAGGGCCTGGGCACCGCGGTGAACGAGACGGTGGTGCTGTGCGTGGTCGCGTTGTATGCGGTGAACGTGGTGCTGACCACCATCGGTGTGCGGTTCGGGACGGGACACTGACATGTCGACATCTGCTGTGCTGCGCTCCCGCTTCCCGCGGGCGGTGGAGAACCTCAACCGCTACGGCGGGGCCGCCGGGCGCGCGGTCGACGACATCGGGCAGATGGGCTGGTTCGGGGCCCAGGCCGTCGCGCACATGCCGCACGCGCTGCGCAACTACCGCAAGGAGACGTTGCGGCTGATCGCCCAGATCGGCATGGGCACCGGTGCGATGGCCGTGGTCGGCGGCACCGTGGCGATCGTCGGGTTCGTGACGCTCTCGGGTAGCTCGCTGGTCGCCATCCAGGGGTTCGCCTCACTGGGCAACATCGGCGTCGAGGCGTTCACCGGGTTCTTCGCCGCGCTGATCAACGTGCGCATCGCCGCCCCGGTGGTGACCGGCATCGCGATGGCAGCCACCGTCGGCGCCGGGGCGACCGCCGAGTTGGGCGCAATGCGCATCAGCGAGGAGATCGACGCCCTGGAAGTGATGGGCATCAAGTCGATCTCGTTTTTGGCCAGCACCCGGATAATGGCCGGTCTGGTCGTGATCATCCCGCTGTACTCGATGGCGATGATCATGGCGTTTTTGTCCCCCCAGATCACCACCACGATGTTCTACGGGCAGTCGCACGGCACCTACGAGCATTACTTCCGCACGTTCCTGCGCCCCGACGACGTGTTCTGGTCGTTCCTGGAGGCCATCATCATCACGGGCGTCGTGATGATCACCCACTGCTTCTACGGGTATGAGGCCGGCGGCGGACCGGTCGGCGTCGGCGAGGCCGTCGGCCGGTCGATGCGCTTCTCGCTGGTCTCGGTGCAGGTTGTCGTGTTGTCGGCCGCGCTGGCGCTCTACGGCGTCAACCCGAACTTCGCGCTGACGGTGTAGCTGCCATGCCCGCCCAGATAAACAAACCGCACACGCCGCCCTACAAGCTGGCCGGGTTGGCGGTGCTGCTCGTGGCCGCAGTGGCCGGCGCGTTGGTGTACGGGCAGTTCCGCGGTGATTTCACGCCGAAGACGAAGTTGACGATGCTGGCCTCGCGGGCGGGGCTGGTGATGGATCCGGGGTCGAAGGTGACCTACAACGGGGTGGAGATCGGCCGGGTGGCCGACATCGCCGAGACGCAGCGCGACGGCAAACCGGCGGCGAAGTTCACCTTGGCCGTCTATCCGCGGTATCTGCATCTGATTCCGGCCAACGTGACCGCCAACATCGAGGCGACCACGGTGTTCGGCGGCAAGTACGTGTCGTTGACGACGCCGAAAAATCCTTCGCGGCAACGGATCACGCCGTCGACGGTGATCGACGCGCGCGGTGTGACGACCGAGATCAACACGTTGTTCCAGACGATCACCTCGCTGGCCGAGCGGGTGGATCCGGTGAAGGTGAACCTGACGCTGAGTGCGGCCGCGCAGGCGCTCTCGGGGCTGGGCGAGAAGTTCGGGCAGTCGATCGTCAACGCCAACGCGGTGCTCGACGACGTCAACCCGCAGATGCCCCAGATCCGCGCCGACGTGCAGGGGTTGGCGGATCTGGGCGACACCTATGCCAACGCCTCGCCGGATCTGTTCGATTTCTTGAGCAACGCCGTGGTCACCTCGCGCACGCTCAACGCCCAGCAGAAGGATCTGGATCAGGCGTTGCTGTCGGCGGCGGGGTTGGGCAACACCGGCGCGGAGTTGTTCGACAAGGGCGGGCCGTATCTGGCGCGTGGGGCCAAAGACCTGGTGCCCACCGCGCAGCTGCTCGACACCTACAGCCCCGAGATCTACTGCACGTTGCGCAACTACCACGACATGGAGCCCAAGGCCGCCGCATTCCTCGGCGGTAACGGCTACTCGCAAAACACCCACACCGAGGCGTTGTCCGGGCTGGGGCTGGTGCTCAACCCGCTGTCGCTGGTCGCCTCGTCCGTCCTGACGATGGGGCTGGCCGGGCTCGCCGGTGTGGTCGGCGGCGCGCCCAACCCCTACATGTACCCGGAGAACCTGCCGCGGGTGAACGCTCACGGCGGGCCGGGCGGCGCCCCTGGCTGCTGGCAGCAGATCACCCGCGACCTGTGGCCGGCGCCCGAGCTGGTCATGGACACCGGCAACAGCATCGCGCCGTACAACCACCTCGACACCGGTTCGCCGTACGCGATCGAGTTCGTCTGGGGCCGTCAGGTAGGGGATAACACGATCAACCCATGAAAATCACCGGTACCCTCGTCCGACTCGGCATCTTCTCGTTGGTGCTGCTGCTGTTCACCGTGATGATCGTCGTGGTGTTCGGCCAGATGCGCTTCGACCGAACCAACGGGTATTCGGCGGAGTTCAGCAACGTCAGCGGGCTGCGCGCCGGCCAGTTCGTCCGGGCGTCCGGGGTGGAGGTCGGCAAGGTCAGCTCGGTTCATCTGATCGACGGTGGCAAGCGGGCGCGGGTGGACTTCGCCGTCGACCGCGGGATCCCGCTGTATCAGTCCACGACCGCACAGATCCGCTACCTGAACCTGATCGGTGACCGCTACCTGGAGCTCAAACGCGGCTCAGGCGAGGGCGCCGAGAAGGTCCTGCCGCCCGGCGGGTTCATCCCGCTGTCGCGCACGTCGCCGGCGCTGGACCTCGACGCGCTGATCGGCGGGTTCAAACCGCTGTTCCGGGCGCTGGACCCGGAGAAGGTCAACACCATCGCCACCACGCTGATCACGGTGTTCCAGGGCCAGGGCGGCACCATCAACGACATCCTCGACCACACCGCGCAGCTGACGTCGCAGCTCGGCGAGCGCGACCAGGCGATCGGCGAGGTGGTCAAGAACCTCAACATCGTGCTGGACACGACGGTCCGGCACCGCCAGCAATTCGACCAGACGATCAACAACCTCGAGGTGCTGATCACCGGGCTCAACGACCACCGCCAGCAGCTGGCCGGCGGGACCGCGCACATCAGCAACGCCGCCGGAACAGTGGCCGACCTGCTGGCCGAGGACCGTGCCCTGTTGCACAAGACTCTCAACAACCTGGACGCGATCCAGCAGCCGCTGCTCGACCAGCACGAGCAACTGAACGACTACCTGCACAAGCTGCCGACGGCCCTGAACATGATCGGACGGGCCATCGGCTCCTACGGGGACTTCGTGAACTACTACGCGTGCGACATCTCGCTCAAGCTCAACGGGCTGCAGCCCGGCGGTCCGGTCCGCACGGTCCGGCTCTTCCAGCAGCCGACGGGTAGGTGCACCCCGCAATGAGAAGCCTCGAACCCGCCAACCGGCCCCGGATCGGACTCATGGGCATCCTGGTCATGCTGCTCGTCCTCGGCGTGGGCCAAAGCTTCACCAGCGTCCCGATGCTGTTCGCCAGGCCCAGCTACTACGGGCAGTTCACCGATACCGGGGGCATCAGCGCCGGCGACAAGGTCCGCATCGCGGGCATGGACGTCGGCAAGGTGGAGGGCCTGAAGATCGACGGCGACCACATCTTGATGAAGTTCTCGATCGGGACCAACACCATCGGCACCGAGAGCCGGCTGGCCGTCAAGACCGACACGATCCTCGGCAAAAAGATCATGGAAATCGAGACGCGGGGTTCGGAGCGGCTGCGGCCCGGGTCCACCCTGCCAATCGGCCAGAGCACCACCCCCTACCAGATCTACGACGCGTTCTTCGACGTCACCAAGGCCGCCTCCGGCTGGGACATCGACACGGTCAAGACGTCGCTGCACGTGCTGTCGCAGACCATCGACCAGACCTACCCGCACCTGAGCGCCGCCCTGGACGGCGTCGCGAAGTTCTCCGACACCATCGGCAAGCGCGACGACCAGATCAAGCACCTGCTGGCCCAGGCCAACCAGGTGGCCAGCGTGCTGGGCGACCGCAGCGAGCAGGTCGACCGGCTGTTGGTGAACACCAAGACGCTGCTGGCGGCCTTCAACGAACGGGGCCAGGCCATCAACGCGCTGCTGGGCAATATCGCGGCCTTCTCCGAGCAGGTCAAGGGGCTGGTCAATGACAACCCCAACCTCAACCACGTGCTCGAACAGCTCCACCAGATCAGCGGCCTTTTGGTGCAGCGCAAAGACGACATCGCCAAGGGGTTCACCGAGGTCGGCCAGTTCCTGCCCTCGCTGAACGAGGCCATCGCGTCGGGACCGTTCTTCAAGGTGGTCCTGCACAATCTGGCCCTGTACCAGATCGTTCAGCCCTGGGTCGACGCAGCGTTCAAGAAGCGCGGCATCGACCCGGAGGACTTCTGGCGCAGCGCCGGGCTGCCGGCCTACCGGTTCCCCGACCCCAACGGCACCCGCTTCCCCAACGGCGCTCCACCACCGGCTCCCCCGGTGCTCGAGGGCACCCCCGAGCATCCGGGGCCGGCCGTCCCGCCCGGTTCGCCGTGTTCCTACACCCCGGCCGCTGACGGGCTGCCCCGGCCCGACAACCCGCTGCCTTGCGCCGGCGCGACCACCGGCCCGTTCGGTGGCCCGGGCTTCCCGGCCCCGGTCGACGTGCTGACGTCGCCGCCGAACCCCGACGGCTTGCCGCCCACGCCGGGTATCCCCATCGCCGGACGCCCCGGTGACCCGCCGCCGGACGTGCCGGGCACCCCGGTGCCGCTCCCGACACAGGCACCGCCGGGCGCGCGCACCGAGAACCTCGCGCCGGCCGGCCCGACGCCGCCGCCGTCGACGTTCGCCCCGGGCCTCCCGCCCGGGCCGCCGGCCCCGCCCGGGCCCGGCGAGCAACTCCCGGCGCCGTTCATCAACCCCGGCGGCACCGGCGGCAGCGGTGCGGCGGGAGGGGGGAGCCAGAATTGAGCACCATCTTTGACATCCGCAATCTGAGACTGCCCAAGCTGTCGCGGGCGTCGGTCGTCATCGGGTCGCTGGTGGTGATGCTGGCCCTGGCCGCGGGGTACGTCGGCTTCCGGCTGTACCAGAAGCTGACCAACAACACCGTGGTGGCCTATTTTCCCGACGCCAACGCCCTCTATCCCGGCGACAAGGTCCAGATCATGGGCCTGCGGGTGGGATCGATCGACAAGATCGAGCCGGCCGGCGACAAGATGAAGGTGACCTTCCACTACGAGAACAAGTACAAGGTTCCGGCCAACGCCTCGGCGGTGATCCTCAACCCGACCCTGGTGGCCTCGCGGGCGCTCCAGCTGGAGCCCGCCTACAAGGGCGGTCCGGTGCTGGCCGACAACGCGGTGATCCCCGAGAACCGCACCCAGGTGCCGGTGGAATGGGATGAACTGCGCGACAGCATCACCAACATCGTGTCCAAGCTGGGCCCCACCAAGGAGCAACCGACCGGGCCGTTCGGCGAGGTCATCACGGCCTATGCCGACGGGCTGGCCGGCAAGGGCAAGCAGCTCAACACCACGCTCAACAGCCTGTCTCAGGCGTTGACCGCGCTCAACGAGGGGCGCGGAGACTTCTTCGCGGTGGTGCGCAGCCTGGCGCTGTTCGTCAACGCGCTGCACGCCGACGACCAGCAGTTCGTCGCGCTCAACCAGAACCTGGCGGACGTCACCACCCGGCTCGCGAGCTCCGACGGCGCCCTGGCCAACGCGGTGCAGCAGTTCGACGGCCTGCTGTCCACGGTGCGCCCTTACCTGAAGCAGAACCGGCAGGTGCTCACCAAGGACATCGACAACCTGGAGACCGTCACGAACACGCTGCTGCAACCGGAGTCCCTCAACGGGCTGGAGACCTTCCTGCACGTCGGTCCGACCGCAGTGTCGAACGTCAACCAGGTCTATCACCCGTCGCACGGATCGGTCGTCGCCATCACCGCGATCGCCAACTTCGCCAACCCGATGCAGTTCATCTGCAGTTCGATCCAGGCCGGCAGCCGGCTGGGCTATCAGGAGTCGGCCGAGCTGTGCGCGGAGTACCTGGCGCCGATCCTGGACGCGATCAAGTTCAACTACCCACCGTTCGGGTTGAACCTGTTCAGCACCGCCGAGGCGCTGCCCAAGGAGGTCGCCTACTCCGAGCCGCGGCTGCAGCCGCCCAACGGATACAAGGACACCACCGTCCCGGGCATCTGGGTGCCCGATACGCCGACCTCGCACCGCAACACCCAGCCGGGCTGGATCGTGGCCCCCGGGATGCAGGGGCAACAGGTGGGACCGGTCACCGCCGGGCTGTTGACCCCGGACTCGCTGGCCGAACTCATGGGCGGGCCCGACATCGCGCCGGTCCAGTCCGACCTGCAGACCCCGCCGGGGCCGCCGAACGCCTACGACGAGAACCCGATCTTGCCCCCGATAGGACTGAACGCGCCGCAGGTGCCGATTCCGCCTCCGCCGCCGGGCCCCGGCGTGATTCCGGGACCCGTCGCTCCGACACCGTCGCCTCTTGACGCGGGGATGGGCCGGTGAGGGCCGTGATGAGCGCGGGACGCGCGATCCGGCACCGCTGCTGGCAGGCCCTCGCGCTGAGCGTGGCCGCGCTGGTGCTCAGCTCCTGTGGCTGGAAGGGGATCGCCAACGTCGCGATCCCGGGCGGGCCGGGCACGGGGGCGAACTCCTACACCGTCTACGTGCAGATGCCCGACACGCTGGCCATCAACGGCAACAGCAAGGTGATGGTCGCCGACGTCTACGTCGGGTCCATCCGGGCGATCCAGCTGAAGAACTGGGTGGCCACGCTGACGCTCGGCATCGACAAGAGCGTCAAGCTGCCCAAGAACGCCACCGCCAAGATCGGGCAGACCTCCCTGCTGGGCTCCCAGCACGTGGAGTTGGCGGCACCGCACAACCCGTCGCCGCAGCTGCTCGAGGACGGCGACACCATCCCGCTCAAGCACTCGTCGGCGTTTCCCACCACCGAGCAGACGCTGGCCAGCCTTGCGCTGATCCTGCGCGGGGGCGGCATCCCCAACCTGGAGGTGCTGCAGAACGAGGTCTACAACATCCTCAACGGGCGCGGTGACCAGATCCGCTCGTTCCTGGGCAAATTGGACACCTTCACCACCCAGCTCGACGAACAGCGTCACGACATCACCCACGCGATCGATTCGACGAACCGGCTGCTGGCCTACGCGGGCGGGCGCGCCGACGTCCTCGACCGGGTGCTGACCGACGTCCCGCCGCTGCTCAAGCACTTCGCCGACACCAAGAACCTGCTGATCAACGCCACCGACGCGGTGGGACGGCTCAGCCAGTCCGCCAACCAGTACCTGTCGGAGGCGCGCGGGCCGCTGCACCAGGACCTGCAGGCGCTGCAGTGCCCGCTCAAGGAGCTGGGACGGGCCTCGCCGTACCTGATCGGCGCGCTGAAGCTGATGCTGACCCTGCCGTTCGACATCGACACGGTGCCGAAGATATTTCGCGGGGACTACCTCAACATTTCGCTGACGCTGGACCTGACCTACAGCGCCATCGACAACGCGTTCCTCACCGGCACCGGACTGTCGGGATCGCTGCGTGCTCTCGAGCAGTCGTTCGGCCGCGACCCGGAGACGATGATCCCCGACGTGCGCTACACCCCGAACCCGAACGACGCGCCGGGTGGGCCTCTGGTGGAGAGGGGGGACCGGAATTGCTGACCCCCTTCGTCAAACGTCAACTGGTCGCATTCGGGATCATGACGGTGATCTCCCTGCTGGTGCTGGGCGTCTACTACCTGCAGATCCCGAGCCTGGTCGGCATCGGTAGGTACACGCTGCAAGCCGACCTGCCCGCCTCGGGCGGGTTGTACCCTACGGCCAACGTGACCTATCGCGGCATCACGATCGGCAAGGTCACCGACGTCGAGCCCACCGAGCGGGGCGCCCACGCGACGATGAGCATCGACAGTCGCTACAAGATCCCGGTCGACGCCGTCGCCAACGTGCACTCGGTGTCGGCGGTCGGCGAGCAGTACCTGGACCTCGTGTCGACCGGACATCCCGGCAAGTTCCTCTCGCCCGGGCAGACGATCACCAGGGGCACGGTGCCGGCCGCGATCGGGCCGGCGTTGGACACCGCCTACAAGGGCCTGGCCGCGCTGCCCAAGGACAAGATCAGCCAGCTGCTCGACGAGACGGCGCAGTCGGTCGGGGGCCTGGGCCCGGCCCTGCAACGGCTGGTCGACTCCACCCAGGCGATCGTCGGGGACTTCAAGACCAATGTCACCGATGTCAATGACATCATCCAGAACTCCGGGCCGCTGATCGACAGCCAGGTCAAGTCCGGGGACGCCATCGAGCGCTGGGCGCACAACCTGAACAAGCTGGCCGCGCAGACCGCCCAGCAGGATCAGAGCGTGCGCAGCGTGTTGCGCCAGGCGGCGCCGACCGCCGACCAGGTCAACGAGGTCTTCAGCGACGTCCGGGATTCGCTGCCGCAGACGCTGGCCAACCTCGAGGTCGTCTTCGACCTGCTCAAGCGCTACCACGCCGGCGTGGAGCAGGTGTTGGTGTTCCTGCCGCAGGGCGCCTCGATCGCGCAGGCGGTGGCCGCGCCGAACCCCAACCTTGCCGACCTGGACCTGGCGTTGTCGATCAACCAGCCACCCCCGTGCCTGAGCGGCTTCATCCCGGCCTCGCAGTGGCGGTCTCCGGCCGACACCAGCCTGCAGCCGCTGCCGTCGGGCACGTACTGCAAGATCCCGATGGACACGCCGGCCAACAGCGTGCGCGGGTCGCGCAACATGCCCTGTGTCGACGTCCCGGGCAAGCGGGCCGCGACGCCGCGGGAGTGCCGTGACCCCAAGCCCTACGTCCCCGCCGGAACCAACCCCTGGTACGGCGATCCCAACCAGATCCTGACCTGCCCCGCACCCTCGGCCCGCTGCGACCAGCCGGTCAAGCCGGGCCAGGTGATCCAGGCCCCGTCGATCAACACGGGGCTCAACCCGGCGCCCTCGGACCGGGTGGCGGGCACGCCGCCGCCCACCAGCGACCCGCTGACGCGGCCGGGCACCGGTACCGTCGAGTGCAATGGGCAGCAACCCAACCCGTGCGTCTACACTCCGGACGGGCCACCCACGGCCGTCTACAGTCCCCAGAGCGGTGAACTGCTAGGGCCCGACGGAGTCAAGTATTCCGTCGAAAACTCGACCAAAACAGGAGACGACGGATGGAAGGAGATGCTGGCACCAGCCGGCTGAACCCCACCGACGCGGACGATTCGTCGCGCACCCAGGACATGACCGACGACGCCCCGGAATCCGGGGCTCTCCCGGACTCCGAGGCTTCCGTGGCCGATCAGGACGCCCCCGAGGACCCGGCGGCGCCCGCCGATGCCCAGGTGCCGCGCGGCCCGTCGCGGCTGGGCCGGCGCTGGGTGGCCGGCATCGTCGCGGTGCTGCTCGTGTGTGCCGGCGCCGTCGGGGCCGGTGGCTATTTCGCGTTGCGCTCCCACCGGGAGGCCCTGGCCACCGCCCGCGAGGACGCGGCCGCGCTCAAGGCGGCGGTGGAGTGCGTGTCGGCGACGCAGGCGCCGGACCCCAACACCATGGCGGCGAGCGGGCAGAAGATCATCGACTGCGGCACCGACGCGTTCCGGTCGCAGGCCCTGCTGTACACCAGCATGCTGGTGCAGGCGTATCAGGCCGCCAACGTCCACGTGCAGGTCTCGGACATGCGGGCGGCCGTCGAGCGCAACAACAACGACGGCTCGGTCGACGTGCTGGTCGCCATGCGCGTCAAGGTCGCCACCGACCAGGCGCAGAACGAGACCGGCTACCGGCTGCGGGTGAGGATGGCGCTGGCCGAGGGCCAGTACAAGATCTCCAAGCTCGACCAGGTGACCAAGTGACGGTGGTGGTCGAGGAAACTCCCACCACGGCGATGTCTCCGGCGAACCCGTTGGCGCCGTGGCACATTCGCGTGTGCGCGATCGCGGTGGACGTCGTTCCGGGCGCCGCGGTGACGACGACGTCGGCGCTGGTGGCCTTCACCGTGCGTGACCACCCCGTGTGGTGGTGGCTGTGGCTGTCGGTCGGCGGGCTGGCGATCCTGGCGACGGCGGTCAACCGGTGGGTGCTGCCGGCCGTCACCGGCTGGAGCCTGGGCCGAGGCGTGTGCGGGATCGCCGTGGCACGCCGGGACGGCGGTGCGCCGACGGCGTGGGGGCTGATGCTGCGGGACCTGGCCCACCTGCTCGACGCGGCCTCGGTGGTGGGATGGCTGTGGCCGCTGTGGGACGCCCGGCGCCGCACATTCGCCGACGTGTTGCTGCGCACCGAAGTGCGGCAGGTCGAGACGGATCGGCGCGCGCTGCGGCGGCGGACTGCGGTGGTGGTGCTCGCCGCGGCGGCGGTCTGCCTGGCCGGAGCGGCGGCCGGCTATGCGCTGGTGTACTCCCGCGAACGCGCGACCGATCGGACCGTCGCCCAGCTCGCGATCCAGGGGCCGAAGATCGTCGCACAGATGCTGACCTACGACCCCAAGTCGCTGCACGACGACTTCGCGCGCGCCCGTTCGCTGGCCACCGAGGGCTACCGGGACAAGCTCGCCAAGCAGCAGGAGGTCGTGGAGAAGGGCCACCCCGTCATCAACGAATACTGGGTGACCGACAGCTCGATCCAGTCCGCGAGCCCGGATCGGGCGACGATGCTGCTCTTCATGCAGGGCCGCCGCGGCGCGAGCCCCAACGAGCGGTACATCACCGCGACCGTGCGGGTGAGTTTCGCCAAAGCCAAGGGCGGGGACGACTGGCGCGTCGACGACCTCACCGTGCTGACCAAACCCAAACCGCCTGGTGGCCAAAAATGAGCCCACGCAAGAAGTTTCAGCCCGGCGAGGCACCGCTGCTGGTCGGGAGACCGGCGCCGGGGCCGCGGCCCTGGGGCCTGCCGGTCGCCGCCGCGATCGCCGCGCTGCTGACGGCGGCCGCCATCGCGGCGTGCACCCTGATGCTGGTCTCCCACGAACGCCACGAGCGCACCGCGTCCAGGGAACGGGCGGTGCTCGGCTACGTGACCGGCTTCATGACGCAGTTCACCTCCATCGACCCCTTTCATGCCAACGACTACGTGTCGCGGATACTGGCCCAGGCGACCGGGCAATTCGCCGAGCAGTACAAAACGCACGCAAACAACATTCTTTTGCAGGTGGCCCGCGCCGAACCGGCCACCGGCACCGTGCTGGACGCCGGCGTGGAACGCTGGAACGACGACGGCAGCGTCAACGTGATGGTGGCCACCGCGGTGACCTCCAAGAGCCCGGACGAAAAGCAAGTGATCGAGAACACGAACCGGTGGGCGGCAACCGCGACGCAGGAAGGAAATCAGTGGAAGATCAGCAACCTGGCTCAGGCGATCTGACCGCCGAGGCGGACGCTGTCGAGCCCGACGAGCCCGCCGAGTCCGCCGCCGAGGAGTCCGCCGAGCCCGCCGCCGAGGAGTCCGCCGAGCCCGCCGCCGAGGACGCGACGGTTCCCGAAGACGGCCCCGTCCGGACCAGGCGCCCGGCCGGCAGGCGCCTCGCCGCGGTCGTCGCGGTCGCGGCGCTGCTGTTCGTCGGGTCCGCCGCGTTCGCCGGGGCGGCGGTGCAGCCCTACCTGACCGACCGCGCGGCCGCCGCCACCAAGATCGAGGTGGCGCGGACGGCGGCCAACGCGATCACCACGCTGTGGACCTACACGCCGGAGAACATGAACACCCTCGCCGATCGCGCGTCGCGCTACCTCAGCGGCGATTTCGAGGCCCAGTACCGCAAGTTCGTCGACGCGATCGTGGCTCCCAACAAGCAGGCCAAGGTGACCAACAGCACCGAGGTCACCGGCGCGGCGGTCGAATCGCTCGATGGTCCCAACGCCGTCGTCATCGTCTACACCAACACCTCGTCGACCAGCCCGCTGACCAAGAACATCCCGGCGCTGAAGTACCTGTCCTACCGGGTGTTCATGAAGCGCATCGATGGGCGCTGGCTGGTCACCAGGATGACGACCGTCACCTCGCTGGACCTGACACCGCACGTGTAGCGCGGCGCCGGCTAATTGAACGCCAGCCAGCTCGGCAACGCCCGTTCGTGGGAGTCGCACAGCACCTGCCGGGTGTCGCAGGAACCCCGCGGCGATCCCGCACCGGCCCACATGCCCCCGGTGTCGCGGCGCAGCACGATGGCCGACGACCCGCCGCCGTCGAGCAGGATCGCCGTATCGCTGCCCAGGCCGCGGAACAGGTCCTGCATGTTGTCCGGTGTGTAGTTGCCCCCCTCGAAGACGTACATCTCGTCCTTCTGTCGCGCATAGGCAAGGGCGGTCCGCGCCGCGCTGGGACCGGGATCGTGCAACTGGCCGGTGTCTCCCGGGGCGAGCAGCCCGAGCCCGGACACCGCGACGAACCTCTCGTTCTTGTTGAGCAGATCGTTGACCACCGGGGAAGCGGCGTCGTAATCCTGCTTGCTGCGGGGTGGTACCACAAACGGTGCAGCGCCGGCGGGCAGGACCATCGTCGTCAGCGCGGTCCACACCCCGTCGCCGTTCGACAGGCCCGGCTTACCGGGGTAGGCCGCGTTACCGGTGATCGGCTGGTTGGCGCGGCCCAGCCCATGGGTGTTGTCCACGAAAGCACCCAGCGGTGAACTGCAGCCGGTCTGGCGCCACGACCCCGCCTGCTGAGAGCGTATGTCGAAGAAGTTGGCGTTGATCGCGATCGTCGGCTGCCCCATGCGCTGCCAGGCGTTCAGCGGCGTGTACAGCTCGGACGCCTCCCACGATCCGTCACTGGCGCGGGCACCCGGTTTGTGTTCGCACAATGCCTGGACGCCCCGATGGGTGTCGACCAGCAGGTGCGGGGTGAGCCGGGCGGAGGCGTTCTTGATGATCATCAGGTGCCCGCCGTTGTTCATCTCGTACCAGTTGCCGGCGGCGTTGAGCATCGGCGCGGGGTGGCCGGCGCCGAAGTTGTAGACCAGGTAGGTGCCCTTGGTGGCGTTGATCGCGTTGGCCAGCTGGTCGCGCCCGTCGGCGGCGTGCGCGACGGGCTGTCCCGTGGTCGCGGCCGCGACGGTGCACGCGACCGCGGCGGCGCCCAAGACCGCCAGTCGGCGCAGGCCGCCGGTCGATGTCAGCACGGTAGCCCTTTCGGCCCTGAATCTAGGTCAGCACTGACAGCATCAGTCACACCAGCCGCACTGTCAACTTAAGTCACACGCGCATGACGGTTGGGTCGCGCAGGAATTACGCTTGGTCGCTTGGGCTTTCGGGGCCATCCTGGTCTTCGGTGGCTAGCGCGGCCGCGTGCTTGTCCGCACGGGGTCGTTGCCGCGCCTGGTGTTCCCTGGCGATCGCCATCTCGGCCGCCCCGTGGATCCGGTGAAAACCCTTGCGGTCGTAGAGGTGGGTGACGATCCCGCCCAGCAACAGGCCGATGCCCAGGCCGACGGCGGTCATCAACAGCGCCTGGGACAGCCCGGCTGCGCCGTCGCCGCCGAGGTACAGCAGCGAGCGCGTGCCCAGGAACACCTGGTGCATCGGCTCGAACCCGGCCAGCCAGCGGAAGAACGGCGGCACCGCCTCCAGTGGGACCGTGGCGCCGGCCGACGGCAGCCCCAGGAACACGAAGATCAACAGGCCGACCAGCAGGCCGATCGTCCCGAGCACCGACAGCAGCGACGTCGACGTGATGCCCACGGCGGCGATCGCGAACGCTCCATACGCCCACAGTTGCCAGCCGAGGTCGATGGGCATACCGAGCCCGTGGGCGATCCCCAGATACGCCGCCGACGTGAGCAGTGCCAGCAGCACCATGATGCCCCACTTGATCAGCAGCGTCTGGAGCCGCGAGATCTTGACCTGCTCGGCGAAGCGATACACCGGCCCGAACTCGGCCGGCACGTAGCCGAGCAGCGCGTCCACCAGGGTGTTGACCACGATGCTCCCGGTGAAGCCGGCCAGCAGCAGCAACAGCGAATAGTAGAAGGCCGACAACCCGTTTCCGGTGCCATTGGGCAGCGGGTGGTACACCACCGACTTGACGTCGATGGGGCTCGCGAGGCCCACCGCCGAGGCGCCGGAGAGCGGCGCTCCCTCGGCCTGGGCCGCGACATCGGCCGTAAGCTGTTGGCCCACTTGGCCTTCCACGACCCCCATCGCCATGGTCAGGGTCTGGTTGGCGATGCTGGCGCCCAGCGTGCCCGCCCGCGGGTTGGTCGAGACGGTGATCACCGGCCGGGTCGCGTGGGTGGGCGTGATCGCGCTCGCGCCGTACTCGCGCAGGCTCGAGGAGAAGGTCGGCGGTATCAGAACTTCGCCGTACACCTGGGCCCGGTCCAGCCGCTGGGTGGCCTCCTGCTTGGACAGGATCCGGACCTCGAACTTCTGCTTGTCCAGCCCTGCGACTAGGGCGTGTCTCCCAATTTTTCGACTGTTGACCAGCCAGGATTGGCTGGTGACGCGGATTGGTGTGATTTCTGACGAGTTCTGGGCGGTGGTTGAGCCGTTGATGCCTTCGCATGAGGGCAAGCGGGGCCGGAGGTTTGGTGATCACCGGTTGATTTTGGAGGGGATTGCCTGGCGGTTTCGCACGGGATGCCCGTGGCGGGACCTGCCCGCTGATTTCGGGCCATGGAAAACGGTGTGGAAGCGTCATCACCGATGGTCGCTGGATGGCACCTATGACGTGATGTTTGCTCAGGTGGCGCACGCCTTCGGGTTCGACGCCGAGATGGCCGGCGATATCGAGAAGCTGTTGTCGGTGGATTCGACGAACGTACGGGCGCATCAACATTCGGCGGGTGCCCGGTCGGACACGCTGGCAAAAGGGGGCCCTGTCGAATTACAAGAAATCCGCCGATGAACCCGACGACCATGCAATTGGGCGTTCGCGAGGCGGGCTGACCACCAAGATCCACACCCTGACCGATCAGCGCGAAGCTGTTGTCGCGGTCCGGTTGACCGCTGGCCAGGCCGGCGACAATCCGCAGTTGCTGCCTTTGCTCGACGACTACGACCACGCCTGCGCTGAGCACGGTGTGACCGGTGGCGACTTCCGATTGCTCGCCGACAAGGCGTATTCACACCCGAGCACGCGCACCGAATTACGTTCCCGAAGAATCAAGCACACGATTCCCGAACGCAAAGACCAGATCGCCCGGCGCAAGGCCAAGGGATCGGCCGGGGGTCGCCCACCGGCGTTCGACGCCGAGCTCTACGGTCTGCGCAACACCGTCGAACGAGGCTACAACCGGCTCAAGCAATGGCGCGGTATCGCGACCCGCTACGACAAATACGCCCTGACCTACCTCGGCGGTGTCCTATTGGCCTGCGCCGTAATCCATTCCCGCGTCGGAAACAACCAATTGGGAGACACGCCCTAGACCGGCGGCGATCTTGGCGCCCGTCGGGCCGGCGTCCTCGTTGACCACCGCGATGGGGAAGTGCCGCAGGTTGGTCGTCGGATTCAGGATGCCGCCGAGGTAGAGCGCGCACAGCGCCGACATCAGCGCCAGTGTGATCAGCAGCGGTGCCAGCCAGAACCGTACGGTCCGAAGCGCCTTGATGTTCCGATCAGGGTTCGGCGCCGCGTGCTTGGCCTGCGATTGAGACATGTGGGCTCCCGTCCGTCCTGCCCACTCTAGGTCAGGGCCCCCCGGCGCTGAGCAGTCGCTGCGCCTGGCGCAGTGCGTCGTTGAGCGCGTCCAGGGTCAGGCCGACGGGGTGGCCGAGGTGGATCTCGATCTGATACTCCGGCTGGCCGTGCTGCCCGAAGATCGGCAGAACGACGAATTCGGCTACGGCCAAGTCGGTTTCCAGCGAGTGGGTGATCGATTGCAGTGTCACCATCGTCATCAGGGTGGTGAGTTGCCGGGTGACCCGCGCCGTCGGCTCCAGCGACGCCAACACGTCGGCCAGCCGGTGGTGCAGTGACTGGTGGGCGTCGTCGAAGCGCCACGCCCCGTAGCCGCGGGCGCGGATGTCGGCGAGTACCCGCTGCTGCTGGTCTATTTCGGCGCGGCCGAGCCGCGGCATGACCCGGTGCAGCCAGGCCCGGACGAACGCGTCGTCCCGCCAGGCCATCGCTACCAGACCGAACGGTGGGTCGATGGGGAAGCGCTGGCCGACGGCGTGCTCACCGTCGGTGCCGTGGCCGACGGCGTCGACGATAATCAGGTGCTTCTCGCCGATTTTCGACATCGAGCACCCCGCACCGAGGGTGTCGTGCAGGAGCGTCAGCGCCGCACGGCCGCGGTCCAGCAACGGGAACTGCCTGCGCAGGCCGTGCACCAGCCCGAACAGGCCGCTGCCCAGGGTGTAGCGGCGATCCTCCCGGCGCGTCACCCAGGCGCGCCGTTCCAGCTCGGCGAGGACGAGCGCACAGGTCGAGGTGCTGATCCCGCAGATCTTCGCTATTCCGGCGGACGTCCGCCCGTCGGGCGAATCCGCCAGCGTGGCAAGCACGTCGACCACGCGCCCGGTGGGCGGTGACTTGGCGGTTGACGTATCCATGCGTGGCTTTCTAGCATCCGGCCAAATTATAAGTGACTACTTCCTAATAATAGGAGAACGACCGTGTACAACGTGGGTGTCTGGGGTCCGGGCTCGATGGGGGTGATCGCCCTGCGGGGTGTCATCGACCACCCGCAGCTGCGATTGGTCGACCTCGTCGTGCACAGCGAGGCCAAGGCGGGCCGCGACGCGGGTGAGCTGTGCGGCGGCGCGCCGGTCGGGGTGACCGCCACCCGGGACCCCGGGCCGATGCTCGCCGGCGACGCCGACGTGGTGGTCTACGCCGCCGGGGCCAACCTGCGACCGCTCGAGGCCGTGGCGGACATGGTGTCGATCCTGCGGGCCGGCAAGAACGTGGTGTCGTGCTCGGTGGTGCCGCTGGTGTACCCCGACGCCGTCGACGAGGCGTTCACCGGTCCGCTGCGGGAGGCGGCGCTGCAGGGCGGCGCGTCGTTCCTCACCACCGGCATCGACTCGGGATTCGCCAATGACGTTCTGCCGCTGGTGCTCACCGGCGTGTCGAGGGCCATCGAGTCGGTCCGGGTGACCGAGATCTTCAACTACGCCACCTACCCGGACCGCTCCGCTGTCTACGAGATCCTCGGGTTCGGCAAGCCGCCGGAGTACCGTGCCTTCGCGGCCCAGCCCGGCATCTTCACCTTCGGCTGGGGCGCCGTCCTGCACCAGCTCGCCGCCGGGCTCGGCGTCACGATCGACACCGTCGAGGAGGACAACGAACGCGTCGCCGCCACCGAGTCCTTCGACACCCCCACCGGCCACGTCGCGGCCGGGACGATCGCGGCGATGCGCTCGACGCTGACCGGATACGTCTCCGGCAGGCCGACTTTCGTCCTCGACCACGTCACCCGGATGCGCGACGACATCGCGCCCGACTGGCCGCAGCCGCACATCACCATCCCCCCGAAGGACCTGGGCTACGGGCTGGCCTCCGGGCGCGGTCTCTACCGCGTCGAGATCGAAGGTTCCCCGAGCATGCGGTGCGAGTTCGAGATGGCCGAGGACCACGACCACGACCTGGGCGCGCGCATCGCCGGCGCCTCCCGGATGGTCAACGCGATCCCCGCGGTGTGCGCGGCCGCCCCGGGGCTGCTGTCTGCGCTGGACCTGCCGCAGGTCACCGGCGCCGGCCTGGTCCGCCCGGTGCCGGGGCCGCCGCCGGACAGCCGGCTGTTCTAACCCGGATACGTCGCGGCGGCCAACCGCAGGATCTCGTCGCGGTCGGCGGCCAGGACGAACCCCTTG
Source organism: Mycobacterium sp. HUMS_12744610 (assembly GCF_041206865.1). Classification (NCBI taxonomy): domain Bacteria; kingdom Bacillati; phylum Actinomycetota; class Actinomycetes; order Mycobacteriales; family Mycobacteriaceae; genus Mycobacterium; species Mycobacterium servetii. Next base: position 5,750,756 of record NZ_JBGEDP010000001.1, on the reverse strand, counting down.
GTGATCGCACCGTCGAGCGCCGCGGTGAAACTCTCGAGGTACTGGCCGGCCCCACCCGGGTAGAGCCGCCGCAGCGTGGCGGCGTCGAAGGGCTCACCCGAACCGAAGAGCGCGGCCATGACGCTCTCCTGAGAGCCGACGCCGGAGGTCCGCGCGGTGGGCACGTCCACCCAGGGGGTCCGGACGCCGCCGCGCGCGAGCCCGTTGTCGTCCAGAGCCGGTGCGGGAGGGTCGGTTTCGACCACCTCGATGGGCGGGGCCGCCGCCGCGGGCCGGCCGGTCCGCACCCAGGTGTGCAACGCTTCCAGCGCCGCCTGCGCGACGTAGTGGTGTTGCGGCCCGAAGTTGATGTAGTGCTCCAGTTGCTGGCCCATCAGCGTGCGGGTCGGGGCGTAGGCCGCCACCAGGTCGTCGAGCGGTGCGCTGCCGTCATCGATCGGCGCCACCTGGATCGTGTAGTTGTCGGCGTGGGCGGCGCCGGGGATCTCCCAGACCCGCAGCCGTTCGTTGTCGGGCTGGCGCGCGAAGTAGTAGCCGTGCCGGACGCCGCCGAACAGGTCGGTCTCGGTGATGATGGCGACGAGCGGGACCCGCAGGTCGGCGCGGAACCGGGACGCCGCCAACCCGCCGGCGTCCTCGAAGATCGAGCCGCCGTCCAGCGGCGCGGCGGGCCCGAAGCGCGAGTGCACCAGGAAACCGTCGTAGGCACGGGCCAGCGGGTCCACGGCGTTGACATAGGTCGTCAGGAACATGGCCGACTGGGACTCGCCGATGGCGATCACGTGCCGGGCGCCGAGCCCGCGCAGCACATCGTCGTCGCCGTCGCCGCCCAGGAGCCCGGCGACTTGGGAGAAGATGTCGTAGGAGAAGGCGTCGCCAGGGTGGTGCAGGGACGCGTACCGGGTAAGGTCCTGGCTTTTCAGGGACATGTCCGCGCCCAGCAGGCCGCCGCCCCCCTCGACCCCCACCCGCTGGGCCGACACCGCGACGTAACCGTAGCCCGCGCGGGCTATTTCGCGGTGCGCCATCATCCACACGGCCGGCGCGTCGATGCCACCGCTCACGTTGAGCCATTCGACCAGGACCGTCCCGTTGAACCGCGCCCGGTCGGCGGGTGTCACGACCACCACACGGGTCGTGTAATCGGCTGTTTCACTAGGGGTTACGCTCCATTGGCCGTCCGGGCCCAGCGGAGCGGTGGGAAGGTAGGCCGAGGCCGTTCCGGAGACGAAGAACTCCTCCGCCACACAGCCCAGCTCGGCGATGTCGAAGGCCCCCAACAGCAGCAGCGGCTTGCCGGGCGAGGGCGTGACGCGGGGGGAATCGGTGAGCGACCGCACGCGCACGAGCCTAAACGGCGGTCCGGGGGCGCGGCCCGGCCGGGGCCGGGTGTTCGTGAAGTCCGCGTTACAAACAAGCAAGCCAATGGCTTTCGGGGCTTTGGTCCCTTCAGCGGCACCCGGGTCCGGGTTAGCGTGGTCCCTGCTGGACGCCCACTGCCCGACAACGCACCCGAGGACCATGAACGACTGGGACGCATCCGACCTCGCGTGGGCACTGGCCGATGCGATCGCCCCCCTGCTCGCCGAGGGCGACCGCGCCCGCATCTATGCCATCGTCGGTCCCGGCGAGTCGGACACCGCGATCGGCATCGTGGTGCAGACCGTTGCCCAGCGCGGTCTGTCCCTGCCGCCGGAGCTCATCGCCAAACTCGCCGACTGGCTCGACGCCTATGCGCACAGCGACGACGCGCCCCGCCTGCAGCGACTGCTCCGCGCCATCGAACCGTCACCCACCGACTGAACCGGCCGCCCGCAGCGCACCGGCGCGATGACGAGAGGTCTGCCCGCCGAGCCGTTACGCTGCCCGTAATGGCTACCACCCGCACCGAACGAGATTTCGACGGCGTCGGGGGCGTCCGCATCGTCTACGACGTGTGGACGCCGGACGCTTCGCCCCGAGCGGTGGTCGTGCTGTCGCACGGCCTCGGCGAGCACGCCCGCCGCTACGACCACGTCGCGCAGTGTTTCGGCGACGCCGGCCTGGCCACCTACGCCCTCGACCACCGCGGCCACGGCCGCTCCGGCGGCAAGCGGGTGCTGGTGCGCGACATGTCCGAGTACACCGGCGACTTCGACACGCTGGTCCGCATCGCGACCCGGGAGCACCCCGGCCTCGCCTGCGTCGTGCTCGGGCACAGCATGGGCGGCGCGATCGTGTTCACCTACGGGGTGGAACGCCCGGACGACTACGACCTGATGGTCCTGTCGGGTCCGGCAGTCGCGGCCCAGGATCAGCTGTCGCCGCTGCTGGTGCTGGCCGCCAAGGTGCTCGGCGTCCTCGTGCCCGGCCTGCCGGTGCAGGAACTCGACGTCGAGGCCATCTCGCGCGACCCGGCGGTGGTGGCGGCCTACCGGGACGACCCGCTGGTGTACCACGGAAAGGTCCCGGCCGGGATCGGCCGGGTGCTGGTGCAGGTCGGCGAGACCATGCCGCAGCGAGCGCCCGCGCTGACCGCGCCGCTGCTGGTGGTGCACGGTTCCGACGACCGGCTGATCCCCGTCGCCGGCAGCCGGCGACTGGTCGAATGTGCGGGCTCCGCCGACGTCGAGTTGAAGGTCTATCCGGGGCTCTACCACGAAGTGTTCAACGAACCGGAGCGCGACAGCGTCCTCGGTGACGTGGTCTCCTGGGTTCTGCAGCGGCTGTGAGTGGCCGGACGCGGAATGTCATACCGCTGCCGTAGTTTGGCGCCCATGAGTCGCGCCGGCGACGATGCAGAGCGTAGCGATGAAAAGGAGCGGCGCCCATGAGTCGCGCCGGCGACGATGCAGAGCGTAGCGATGAAAAGGAGTGGCGCCCATGAGTCGCGCCGGCGACGATGCAGAGCGTAGCGATGAGGAGGAGTGGCGCCCATGAGTGACGACAAGATGCTGGCCCGCATCGCCGCCCTGCTGCGCCAGGCCGAAGGCACCGACAACCCGCACGAGGCCGAGGCGTTCATGGGCGCCGCGCAACGGCTGGCGACGGCCGCGTCGATCGACCTGGCGGTGGCGCGCTCGCACGCGGCCGACCGCTCGCCGGCGCAGGCCCCGACGCAGCGGACCATCACCATCGGGACGGCAGGCACCCGGGGCCTGCGGACCTACGTGCAGCTGTTCGTGGGGATCGCGGCGGCCAACGACGTGCGCTGTGACGTGGCGTCGAATTCGACGTTCCTCTACGCGTACGGCTTCGCCGAGGACATCGACGCCACGCATGCCCTCTACGCCAGCCTGGTCGTCCAGATGGTGCGGGCCTCGGACGCCTACCTGGCCTCGGGCGCGCACCGGCCCACCCCGACCATCACCGCCCGGCTCAACTTCCAGCTGGCCTTCGGGGCCCGGGTCGGCCAGCGCCTGGCCGAGGCCCGCGAACAGGCCCGCCGGGAGGCCACCGAGGACCGCGGGCGCGCCCCGGGCACCGCCGTCGCGCTCCGGGACAAGGAGATCGAGCTGCGCGATCACTACCGCAGCGCATCGAAGGCGCGCGGCACGTGGCGGGCCACCAGCGCGTCGGCCGGATACTCCTCGGCGGCCCGGCGGGCCGGTGACCACGCGGGGCGCCGGGCGCGGCTGGGGGACAGCCCCGAGCTTCCCGGGGCGCGGACCGCGCTGGGCCGGTGACGCCGGCGGGTGCCCCGCGGGATTCCCAGCGCGCCAAGGTATATGCCGCCGAGGAGTTCGTCCGCACGTTGTTCGACCGTGCCGCCGAGCACGGGTCGCCGGCGGTGGAGTTCTTCGGCACCCAGTTGACGCTTCCCCCGGAAGCCCGATTCGGCTCGGTGGGCTCCGTGCAGCGCTACGTTGACGAGGTGCTTGCGTTACCGGCGGTGCGGCGGCAGTGGCCGGACGTGGCGCCGCTGTCCGTGCGGGCGCGCCGGGCGGCCACCGCGGCGCACTACGAGAGCCGCGACGGCGCGGGGGTCATCGCGGTTCCCGACCGCGACACCGCCGACTGGGCGCTGCGCGAGCTGGTGGTGCTCCACGAGGTGGCCCACCACCTGTGCGGGGCGCAGCCGTCGCACGGCCCGGAGTTCGTCGCGACCAGCTGCGCCCTGGCCGAGCTGGTGATGGGCCCCGAAGCGGGGCACGTGCTGCGCGTCGTCTACGCCAAAGAGGGCGTGCGGTGAGCGACCCGGACCTGCGCGCCCGCGAGGTCGAAGCCCAGATGACCGACGACGAGCGGTTCTCGCTGCTGGTCGGCGTGATGGGCGCCGGGGAGATGTGGCCGCTGCGCGACGAGCGCATCCCGCAGGGCGTCCCGATGAGCGCCGGTTACGTGCCGGGCGTGCCCCGCCTCGGCGTCCCGGCGCTGCTGATGAGCGACGCCGGCCTCGGCGTGACCAACCCCGGCTACCGTCCGGGCGACACCGCCACCGCACTGCCGGCGGGCCTGGCGCTGGCCGCCGGTTTCGACCCGGCGCTCGCCCGCGCGTCCGGCGAGGTGATCGGGCGCGAGGCGCGCAGCCGCGGGTTCAACGTGCAGCTGGCCGGCGCGATGAACCTCGCCCGCGACCCGCGCAACGGCCGCAACTTCGAATACTTTTCCGAGGACCCGCTGCTGACCGCGACGATGGCCGCGGAGGCGGTCAACGGGATCCAGCAGCAGGGCGTCATCTCGACGGTCAAGCACTTCTGCCTGAACTGCAACGAGACCAACCGGCACTGGCTCGACGCGGTCATCGATCCCGCCGCCCACCGCGAGTCCGACCTGCTGGCCTTCGAGATCGCCATCGAGCGCTCGCAGCCGGGGGCGGTGATGACGGCCTACAACAAGGTCAACGGCGAGTACGCCGCCGCCAACGACACGCTGCTCAACCGCGTGCTGAAAGACGCCTGGGGATACCGGGGTTGGGTCATGTCCGACTGGGGCGGCACCCCGGGCTGGGAATGCGCGCTGGCCGGGCTGGACCAGGAGAGCGGTGCGCAACTCGATGGCCTGTTCTGGCAGTCCGAGGCGTTCGGCGACCGGCTGCGGGCCGCGCTGGCCGCCGGTGCGCTGCCCCGCGACCGCCTGTCCGACATGGTGCGGCGCATCCTGCGTTCGATGTTCGCCGTCGGAATCGACGACCGGGCCGCGACCCCCGCACCGGATATGGTCGCGCACAACGAGATCGCGCTGCGCATCGCGCGGCAGGGGATCGTGCTGCTGGCCAACCGCGGGGCGCTGCCCCTGGCGCCCGAGCCGGGCGCCGTCATCGCCGTGATCGGCGGCTACGCGCAGGCGGGTGTGGCGGCCGGTTACGGGTCGAGCGCCGTCGTCCCGCCGGGCGGCTACGCGGGCGTGATCCCGATCGGGGGAACGGGCCTCATGGCCGGCATCCGCAACCTCCACCTGCACCCGTCGAGCCCGCTCGAGGAGCTCCGCAACCAATTCCCTGCCGCGCGCATCGAGTTCGACCCCGGGGCCAGCCCCGCGGAGGCGGTCCCGGTTGCGCGGCGGGCCGACGTCGCGATCGTGTTCGCGGTCCGCGCCGAGGGGGAGGGCTTCGACGGCGCCGACCTGTCGCTGCCGTGGGGGCAGGACGCGCTGATCGCCGCCGTGTCGGCGGCCAACCCGAACACCGTGGTGGTGCTGCAGACCGGCAACCCGGTGGCCATGCCCTGGCGGGAGTCGGTGAACGCGATCGTGCAGGCCTGGTATCCGGGCCAGGCGGGTGGCCGGGCCATCGCGGAAATCCTTGCCGGGCAGGTCAATCCGTCGGGGCGGTTGCCGATCACGTTCCCGGCCGGGCTGGGCCAGACACCGCGCCCGCAGCTGCCCGGACCCGGCGCCGGGTGGGGGACACCCACCACCATCGAGTACACCGAGGGCGCCGACGTCGGCTACCGCTGGTTCGCCCGGACGGGCCAGACCCCGATGTTCGCGTTCGGCCACGGCCTGTCCTACACCGATTTCGAGTACCGCGACCTGGTGGTCGACGGCGGCGGGGACGGCATCACCGCCGGTTTCGACGTCGTCAACGTGGGCGAGCGAGCCGGGGCCGACACCCCGCAGCTGTATCTGACCGCCGCCGCCGGCGAGCCGAGCCTGCGGTTGCTGGGATTTCGCCGGGTCGAACTCGACCCCGGCGCGACCAGCCGGGTGTTCGTGGAGGTGGACCCGCGCCTGCTTGCCCGCTACGACGGTGCGGCCGGAAGCTGGCGCATCGGTGCGGGGGAGTATGCGGTGGCGGTGGGCGCGTCGGCCGCCGAGCTGCGACTGGCCGCCACCGTCGAACTCGCCGGCCGCACGTTCGGGCGATGACCGGCACCGGGGCCCGAACGTACGACCGGCGGTGCCGGATCTACTTGACGGGGACCATTTCGTCGCCGCAGGTGCAGCGGTACGCCTCGCCGGCGCCCGAGCAGTTGCAGGGAGCATCGATGCGGACGCGGCAGCCGCAGCCCTCGTGCCCGCAGGTCAACAGGGTTCCCGCTTCGTAGTTTGCCATGCTGAATCACCCCTTCGATGTCATGAACTTGCGTACGTCCCACTATATACCCCATAAGGGTATAGGGAAACGGCCCCGACGGAATCGGCCCGGCTAGCGTTGACCTCATGAGCCCGAAACCCACTCCCCACGATGTCGACGAATTCCTCGACGCCGCAATGGTCGGCGATGACCCGGCCCTCGCCGCGGCGCTGGAGGCCAGCAACGCGGCCGGCCTGCCGCCCATCGCCGTCTCCGCGCAGCAGGGCAAATTCCTGAGCCTGCTGGCCGGCGCGGTGCGGGCCCGGCGGATCCTCGAGATCGGCACCTTGGGCGGGTTCAGTGCCATCTGGCTGGCGCGCGGTGCCGGCCCCCAGGGGCGGGTGGTCACCCTGGAATACGAGCCCCGGCACGCCGAGGTCGCGCGGGCCAACCTGCAGCGCGCCGGCGTCGCCGACCGGGTGGAGGTGCTGGTCGGAGCCGCGCTGGACACGCTGCCGACGCTGACCGGCGACCCGTTCGACCTGGTGTTCATCGACGCCGACAAGGAGAACAACGTCGCCTACCTGGAGTGGGCGGTCAAGCTGGCCCGTCCCGGCTCGGTTGTCCTGTTGGACAACGTGATTCGCGAGGGCAAGATCCTCGACCCGCACTGCGCGGACGCCGCGGCGCGGGCGACCCGCCAGGCATTGCAGCTGATGGGTGAGCACCCCCGCCTCGACACGGCGGTGATCCAGACGGTCGGGGCCAAGTACTGGGACGGCTTCGCGTTCGCGTTGGTTCGCTGACCGCCTGGGCCTGGCCGCCACCTACCTGCGCACGCGGACGCGCGTCGCGGGACCTTCGAGGTCGGCGCACAGCCACGAGGTCCGTTGAGTCACAAGGCGATCGGGCGGGCCTAGCCGCAGACCGCACCGCCGGCGGCCGAGCCGACCAGCCTGACGTATTTGGCCAGTACGCCGGAGGTGTAGCGCGGTGCCGGCGGCGTCACGCCGTCGCGCCGCGCTGCGAACTCGTCGGGGTCGGCCAGCACGTCGAGCGTGCGGGCGCCCGCGTCGAGTCGGATCCGGTCGCCGTCGCGCAGGAGCGCGATCGGCCCCCCGTCGACCGCCTCCGGCGCGATGTGGCCGACGCAGAAACCCGTCGTCCCGCCGGAGAACCGGCCGTCGGTGAGCAGCAGCACGTCCTTGCCCAGGCCGGCGCCCTTGATCGCGCCGGTGATGGCGAGCATCTCGCGCATTCCCGGGCCGCCCTTGGGCCCCTCGTAGCGGATCACCACGGCATCGCCCTTGGTGACGGTGCCGTCCTCGAGAGCGTCCAGCGCCGCCCGCTCGCCGTCGAAAACCCTTGCGGTGCCCTCGAACACGTCGGAGTCGAGGCCGGCGGTCTTGACCACCGCGCCGTCGGGTGCCAGCGATCCGCGCAGGATCGTGATGCCGCCGGTCGGGTGCAGCGGGTGGCTCAGGGCGCGCAGCACCTTGCCGTCCGGGTCCGGCGGGGCGATGGCGGCCAGGTTCTCGGCAACGGTCCGGCCCGTCACGGTCAGACAGTCGCCGTGCAGCAGGCCCGCGTCCAGTAGCGCCTTCATCGCCACCGGGATGCCCCCGATGTGGTCGACGTCGGACATGACGTGGCGGCCGAACGGCTTGACGTCGGCCAGGTGCGGCACCTTCGACCCGATCCGGTTGAAGTCGTCGAGTGCCAACGCGACCCCGGCCTCGTGGGCGATCGCCAACAGGTGCAGCACCGCGTTGGTCGAACCGCCGAAAGCCATCACCACCGCGATGGCGTTCTCGAACGCCTCCTTGGTGAGGATGTCGCGGGCGGTGATGCCGCGGCGCAGCAGGCCGACGACGGCCTCGCCGCTGCGGCGGGCGAACCCGTCGCGGCGGCGGTCAGTGGCCGGCGGGGCCGCGCTGCCGGGCAGCGACATGCCCAGCGCCTCGGCGGCGCTGGCCATCGTGTTGGCGGTGTACATGCCGCCGCAGGCGCCCTCGCCGGGGCAGATCGCGCGCTCGATCGCGTCGACGTCCTCCCGCGGCATCAACCCGCGGGCGCAGGCGCCCACCGCCTCGAAGGCGTCGATGATCGTGACCTGGTGTTCGCTGCCGTCGGAGAGCTTGGCCACCCCCGGCAGGATGGTGCCGGCGTAGAGGAACACCGACGCCAGGTCCAGGCGCGCCGCGGCCATAAGCATCCCGGGCAGCGACTTGTCGCACCCGGCGAGCAGCACCGAGCCGTCGAGCCGCTCGGCCTGCATCACGGTTTCGACGCTGTCGGCGATCAGCTCGCGCGACGGCAGCGAGAAGTGCATGCCCTCGTGCCCCATCGAGATGCCGTCGGACACCGAGATGGTGCCGAACTCCAGCGGGTAGCCACCCGCGGCGAACACCCCTTCCTTGACCGCCACGGCGAGGCGCTGCAGGGACAGGTTGCAGGGCGTGATCTCGTTCCAGGACGAGGCGACCCCGATCTGCGGCTTGGCGAAGTCCTCGTCGCCCATGCCGACCGCCCGTAACATGCCACGGGCTGCGGCCTTTTCGAGGCCGTCGGTGACGTCACGACTACGTGGTTTGATGTCCGTGCCGGGCGTCGAATCGGTTGGTGTGGCCATCGTGCAAGTATGCGCGAGCCCGCCGCGCGGCAAATGCGCGGGTCATACCCCGATGGGGTATGAGGTAGAATTCGGGCCGTGGGCCGGTCCCACGGCAGGCACGTAGTGGCAGGGGTGAGAAAAACGATGACGACCGCGCACGGGTACTCGCAGCAGAAAGACAACTACGCCAAGCGGCTGCGGCGTATCGAGGGTCAGGTGCGCGGCATCGCGCGCATGATCGAGGAGGACAAGTACTGCATCGACGTCCTCACCCAGATCAGCGCGGTCAACAGCGCCCTGCGTTCGGTGGCGCTGAACCTGCTCGACGAGCATCTCAACCACTGCGTCACCCGCGCCGTGGCCGAGGGCGGCAACGACGCCGAGGACAAACTGGCCGAGGCATCGGCCGCGATCGCGCGTTTGGTACGTTCCTGATAACGCAGGCGTGTTGAAACGCAAAGGCGGGGGAACCCGTCGTTGCGGTGCGTACGGTAGGGACAGCGTGATCTCGCGGGCACCTCGCCCGAGAAGGTTGCGCGCTCCGAAGCGATCACTGCCATGACTGCCGAAACCGCCACCGTTGCCGCGCGAACGTGGACGCCACGGGTCGCCGCGCAGTTCGCCGTGCTGGCCGCGGCCGCCTTCACCTACGTCACCGCCGAGATCCTGCCTGTCGGCGCCCTCCCGGCGATCGCACGCAACCTGCACGTCAGCCTGGTCGCGGTGGGCACACTGCTGACCTGGTACGCGTTGGTCGCCGCACTGACGACGGTCCCGCTCGTGCGCTGGACCGCGCACCTGCCGCGCCGGCGGGCGCTGATGCTCAGCCTGACCTGCCTGACCGCCTCGCAGGTGATCTCCGCGCTGGCGCCCAACTTCGCGGTACTGGCCGCCGGGCGGGTGCTGTGCGCGCTCACCCACGGCCTGCTGTGGTCGGTGATCGCCCCGATCGCGACCCGGCTGGTGCCGCCCAGCCACGCCGGCCGGGCGACGACGTCGATCTACGTCGGGACCAGCCTGGCGCTGGTCGTCGGCAGCCCGCTCACGGCCGCCCTGAGCCTGATGTGGGGATGGCGCCTGGCGGTCGTGTGCATCACCGTCGCGGCGGCCGTCGTCACGGTGGCGGCCCGGCTGGTGCTGCCGGAGATGGTGCTCACCGAGGACCAGCTCGCCCACGTCGGCCCGCGGTCGCGGCACCACCGCAACGGCGCGCTGATCACGGTGAGCCTGCTGGCGATGGTCGCGGTGACCGGCCACTTCGTGTCCTACACGTTCATCGTGGTGATCATCCGCAATGTCGTCGGCGTGCACGGGCCGAACCTGGCCTGGCTGCTGGCGGCCTACGGCGTCGCGGGCCTGCTGGCGATGCCGCTGGTGGCACGGCCACTGGACCGCCGCCCCCGGGGCGCCATCATCTGCTGCATGGCGGGGCTGACGGCCGCGTTCGCGGTGCTGACGGCGCTGGCGTTCGGCGGCCGGCTCAATGCGGCGACCGTGCTGATCGGTACGGGCGCGATCGTGCTGTGGGGGGCCATGGCGACCGCCGTGTCGCCGATGATGCAGTCCGCGGCCATGCGCAACGGGGCCGACGACCCCGACGGCGCGTCGGGCCTGTACGTGACGGCGTTCCAGGTGGGCATCATGGCGGGTTCGCTGGCGGGCGGGCTGTTGTACGAGCACAGCGTCGCCCTGATGCTGACCGCGTCGGCGGGCCTGATGGGCGTCGCACTGATCGGCGTGGCCGCCAACAGGAAGATGCTGGACGTCACGCCGACAAGCTCACGCGATTCATAAGTCCGCAGCTCGCGTGGGGTTTTGCGGCCATTTTCCGGTTCCGCGGCGGCCGCGGGGAAGGTAGCTGGTCACCGCGTTGTGCCACACTGTTTCAGGAAGGTGACGGGAGGGATGCACATGTCGCGCTGGACGAGGGCAGCCGGACTGGCCGTGGTCGTGGCGCCGCTGCTGGTGCTGACCGCGGGGCCCGCCATGGCCGATCCGGATCAGGCCCCCGGCGATCCGGGGCTGGTGGCCGGCCCCGTCGACCCGCCCGCCCCGCCGCCGTGGGGCGTGCCCCCGGCCGACCCCGCACCCGGGCCGCTGGCGCCCGGGCCGCAGGCCCCGGCGCCCGTGGCGCAGCAGGCCTACACGGGTCCCGCGGCCGGGCAGAACCCGGCGCCGTTCACCGGCGTCGCGCCGTTCGGTCCGCCCAGCTTCGTCCCGGCGACGGGCTCGACCGTCGGGGTGGCCCAGCCGATCATCATCAACTTCCCCGGCCGCGTCGACGACGCCGGCGCCGCCGTGGACGCGGTGCACGTCTCGTCGGTTCCCGCGGTGCCGGGCAAGTTCTACTGGATGACCCCGACGCAGCTGCGGTGGCGCCCCCTGAGCTTCTGGCCGGCCCACACCGCAGTGACCGTCGACGCCGGCGGCACCGTCTCCAACTTCATGACCGGGGACGCGCTGGTGGCGACGGCCGACGACGCCACGCACCAGCTGACCATCACCCGCAACGGGGTGGTGGAGAAGACCTTCCCGATGTCGATGGGGATGGCCGCCGGAGGTCACCAGACGCCCAACGGCACCTACTGGGTCCAGGACAAGAAGGCGTCGGTGGTGATGGACTCCTCGACCTACGGGGTGCCCGTCAACTCCGCCTATGGCTACAAGGTGACGGTGACCGACGCGGTCCGCTTCGACAACGTCGGTGACTATGTGCACAGCGCGCCGTGGTCGGTGAGCGACCAGGGCAAGCGCGACGTCAGCCACGGTTGCATCAACATCAGCCCCTCCAACGCGAAGTGGTTCTACGACAACTTCGGCCCCGGCGACCCGATCGTCGTGAAGAACTCCGTCGGCACCTACAAGAAGAACGACGGCTCCAACGACTGGCAGAACTAGCCTCCTCGCCCGGGGTCAGTTCCAGATGCGGACGCGCCGCGCCGGCTCCAGGAACAGCGCGTCGCCCTCGCCGACGCCGAACGCCGCGTAGAACGAGTCGATGTTGCGCACGACCCCGTTGCAGCGGAACTCCGGCGGCGAGTGCGGGTCGACGGCCAGCCGCCGGATCGCCTCGGCGTCACGGGATTTGGTGCGCCACACCTGGGCCCAGCCGTAGAACACGCGCTGCACGCCGGTCAGGCCGTCGATGACGGGGGCGGGTTTGCCGCCCAGCGACAGCTCGTAGGCCAGCAGCGCGATGGACAGCCCGCCCAGGTCGCCGATGTTCTCCCCGACGGTGAACGCGCCGTTCACGTGGTGGCCGTTGCTCAGCGCCCGGGGCGTGTACCCCTCGTACTGCTCGATCAACGCCTTGGTGCGGGCGCCGAACTCGGTGCGGTCGTCGTCGGTCCACCAGTCGACCAGGTTGCCGTCGCCGTCGTACTTGGCGCCCTGATCGTCGAAGCCGTGCCCGATCTCGTGCCCGATCACCGCGCCGATCCCGCCGTAGTTGGCCGCATCGTCGGCCTGCGCGTCGAAGAACGGCGGCTGCAGGATCGCCGCGGGAAAGACGATCTCGTTCATCCCCGGGTTGTAGTAGGCGTTGACGGTCTGCGGCGTCATGAACCACTCGTCGCGGTCGACCGGCCCGCCGAGCTTGGCCAGCTCGCGGTCGTGGTCGACGGCATACCCGCGCTGGTAATTGCCGTACAGGTCGTCGCGGTCGATCACCAGCGCCGAGTAGTCGCGCCACTTCGCCGGGTAGCCGACCTTGGCGGTGAACTTGGCCAGCTTGGCCAGCGCACGCTCCCGGGTCTGCGGCGTCATCCACTCCAGATCGTTGATGCTGACCCGATAGGCCGCCTCCAGGTTCTCCACCAGCGCGTCGATGCGGGCCTTGGCGTCGGGCGGGAAATGCCTTTGCACGTAGAGCTTTCCGACGGCATCGCCCATCAGGCTCTCCACCAGCGAGACGCCCCGCTTCCAGCGGTCGCGGATCTGCTCGGCGCCGGTCAGCAGCCGCCCGTAGAAGTCGAAGTCGGCGGCGACGACGTCGTCGGTCAACCAGGCGGCGCGCGCCCGGATCACCCGCCAGCGCGCCCAGCGCTTCCAGTCCTCGAAGTCCTCGCTTTGCCACAGGGCGGCGAAGGCGGTGAGGTAATCGGGTTGGCGCACCACGACTTCGGCGACCGCCGCGGGGGCGGCGCCCAGCGCGCCGACCCAGCCGTCCCAGTCGAAGCCGGCCCCTTCGGAGCGCACCTCGGCGAAGGTGCGCAGGTTGTAGGTGAGGTCGGCGTCGCGGCGCTTGACCACATCCCAGTGCGCGGCCGCCATTTTCGTCTCCAGCGCCACGATGCGGGCCGCGGTCTCGGCGTGGTGGTCGGGTTCGCCGCCGAACACCAGCGAAAACATCCGCGCGATGTGTCGCGGATAGGCGGCTAGCACCGCGGCGTGCCGCTCCTCGCGAAAGTACGACTCGTCGGGCAACCCGATGCCCGACTGCGTGAGGTGCACCAGGTAGCGGGCCGAGTTCTTCGAGTCGGTGTCCACATACAGCCCCACACCCCCGCCGACCCCGGTGCGCTGCAGGGCGCCCAGCGCCGTGGCCAGCGCGGCCGGGTCGGCGGCCCCGTCGATCGTCGCCAGTTCGTCGCGCAGCGGCTGCAGGCCCCGGCGTTCGACGGCCTCCTCGTCGAGGAAGCTCGCGTAGAGGTCGCCGATGCGCTGCTGGTCGGTGCCCGCTTCGGCACCGCTGCCGCTGGCCTCGATGATCAGGTCGCGCACCTGCTCCTCGGCGCGGTCGAACAACTGGCGGAACGCGCCGTCGGTCGCCCGGTCGGCGGGGATGACGGCTTCGGCCAGCCAGCGGCCGTTGACATGACCGAACAGGTCGTCCTGGGGGCGGGTGTTCGGGTCGACATGGCTCAGGTCGATGCCCGAGCGGATGGCCTCAACTGTCACCCTGCCATCCTTCCATCCGCGCGGGGGTGCGACGATCGGGCCATGTCCGACGGCGAGCAAACCGAGTCACCGGCCCGCGAAGGGGCCGACGACTCCGCCCCGCCGGACACCGCGCCCGCCGACGACCGGATCTTCTCCCATTACGGCGTCGCCTCGGCTGTTCTGGGCGCGCTGTCGGTGGCCGCCGTCGTGCTCGGTGCCCTCGTCTGGTCCGGCCACCGCGACGCGGTCGCCGAGCGCACCTACCTGACCCGCGTCATGCAGACCGCCGCCGACTGGTCGGGCGTGCTGATCAACATGAACAGCGGCAACATCGACGCCAGCCTGCAGCGGCTGCACGACGGGACCGTCGGGGAGCTCAACGCCGACTTCGACGCGGCCGTGCAGCCCTACCGGCAGGTGGTGGCCAAGCTACAGTCGCGCAGCAGCGGCCGCATCGAGGCGGTGGCGATCGACACGCTGCACCGCGACCTGGACACCCGGCCCGGCGCCGAGAGGCCCCCTAGATCCACCGTCACCACCAAGTTGCCGGCGTTTGCCAGCCGCACGGACTCGGTGCTGCTGGTCGCGACGTCGGTCAGCGAGAACGCCGGCGCCAAGCCGCAGACGGTGCACTGGAACCTGCGGCTCGACGTCTCCGACGTGGACGGCAAGCTGATGATCTCCAAGCTGGAATCGATCCGATGAGGAACGTCTGGCGGCTGCTGGCCTTCGACGTCGTGGCCCCGCTGGCCGCGATCGCCGCGCTGCTGGCGGTCGGGGTGGTGCTCGCCTGGCCGCTGTGGTGGGTGGCGGCGTGCTCGGCGCTGGTGCTGCTGATCGTGGAGGGGGTGGGCGTCAACTTCTGGCTGCTGCGCCGCGACTCGGTCAGCGTCGGCACCGACGACGAGGCGCCGGGGCTGCGGCTGGCCGTGGTCTTCCTGTGCACGGCCGCCCTGGCGGCGGCGGTGCTGACCGGCTACACGCACTGGACCCGGGCCGACCGCGCCTTCGACCGGGACTCGCGCGAGGTGGTGCAGATCGCCACGAGGATGGCCGAGGCGATGGCGTCGTTCACCCCGGGCGCCGACGAGTTCCATCGACAAGGCCGCGGCGCTGACGGTGCCGGAACGGTCGGGGGCGTTCAAGGAGCAGTACACCAAGTCCAGCGCCGAACTCGCCCGCCAGAACGTCACGGCGCAGGCCACCGCGCTGGCGGCCGGGGTTGAGGCCATCGGCCCCGCGGTGGCCAGCGTGGCGGTGATCCTGCGGGTGACCCAGAGCGCGCCCGGCCAGCCGCCCGGCCGCGCGGCGCCGGCGTTGCGGGTGGGGCTGGTCAAGCGCGGCAGCGCGTGGCTGGTGTCCGACGTGGTGCCGGTGAACTCCCGCTGAGCGATCAGTTGGATTCCGCGGCGCGCGCGGACTTGACCTTGACGAACCGGTCCGACAACCGGCGCATCCGGATCATCAGCGAGGCCGACGGGCTGGCGCCGCCGGCGAGGTAGGTGGCCAGGTCTTCGGGGTCCACCCCGATGCGGGAGGCGAACTCGTGTTCGGCCAGGCCGGACCGGTCGATCAGCACCCGCACATGGCGGGCCACCTCGGCGCGTTCGTTGGCGTCCAGATGGGCGCGGGCCCGTTCCAGCACCTCACACAGGGCCCGAGAGATGCCCGTGATGGCTGTGACGCCGTATGGCCGGGCGCCGTCCAGGACTTCCTCGAACTGGCGGGCCGTGCGCCCGTACGGGTCGCGTTTCAGGGCGGCCGCAATGCGCTTCCAGGTCGCGATGTCCCCGCCCTGCAGCGCCGAGCGGATGGCGGCGGTCGACCAGAATTCGACGGGCTGGTCGGGATCGGGCAGAATTTCGCCGCCGGACCGCGGCGACGGCGACGCGGGGCGTCGGTCGGATGCCAACGTCACCTCGCCTCCTCCAGCATCGCCACGGCCACCGACAGGCAGCGGTGTCTCACCTCGTCCCAGTCCGCCTTGGCGTCCGGTCCGGACCACTGCTCTTCGGTGAAATCGCAAGGATGTGGGTCTGCGAGCCGACGGACCAACTGGGTGGCGATCCATTCCCGCCCCGATGACCCACAACAGTAGTACTTGTCCATTGTGCCCAGAACGAGAGCGGCGGTTTCAGGTTCCACCGTGCCGACCATATCCGCGAATTCGGCGTAGTCGCGGCTGGTGTTACGGCACATGATCAGGTAGCCCTTGAGGCGCAGCGCCTCGGCGCCGGTCGGGACCAACAGGCGGTCCCCGGTGGGCAGCTGGACGTTGGCGGTCTCCACCGGGCTGCGCCGCTCGAACCGCGACTCCTCGCTGACGTCCCCGCTGGTCTGCAGCGCATCGAGGGCCACCGACAGCCGGCCCCGCCACAGCGTGACCGGGTGCACCGGACGGCCGTTTCCGGTGATCGCGCGGGCGATGCCGTTGCGGGCGGCGCGGCCCCCGGCCGGTTTGGCGGCGGGGTTCGCCTCGCCGTTGCCGGCGCGGCCCGCCGCGACCAGCTCCCGTTGCTCGCCGAGGTCGACCCGGTGCGGGATCTGGCCCGGACCCAGTCCCCGCCCGCCGGCGGCTTTCGCGCCGTTGCGGGCACAGCCGGTGAACGCCAGGGGGTCGGCCACGCAGATCGCGTCGGGAGCCAGGTGCTTGAGCTTCGCGGCCGACTTGAGCACCACCCGCAGGTCGGCGCTGGGGGCGACCAGGGCGGAGATGTCGTCGGGGATGACCACGACGTCGCCGAGGTCGACCTCGGGCAGCGGCCGGTCGAAGTCGACCGACGGCAGGACCCGCGACAGCCAGGGCGGGATCCACCAGTTCCACTGCGCGAACATCGCCATCAGCGCCGGCACCAGGACCAGCCGCACCACGGTGGCGTCCACCGCGATCGCGACCGCGCAGGCCACGCCGATCTCGGCGACTAGGGGCATGCCGGCGAACGCGAACCCGATGAACACCGCGATCATGATCAGGGCGGCGCTGGTGATCGTGCGGGCGCTGGTGCTTACGCCGCACGCTACGGCGTCGCGGGTGTTCCCGGTGTGCAGGAACCGTTCCCGGATGCGGGTGAGCAGAAAGATCTCGTAGTCCATCGACAGCCCGAAGGTCATCGCGAGCACCAGCGGGGGCACGGTGCTGTCGATCGAGTCGATCCGGGGAAACCCCAGGTCGGACAGCCAGCCCCACTGGAACACCATCACCAGGCTGCCGTAGGCGGCCGCCACCGACAGCAGCGTCATCACCACGCCCTTGAGCGCCAGGAACACCGAGTGGATGGACAGCAGCAGCATCGCGAACGCGATGAGGGCGACGACGAGCAGCACCAGCGGCTCGGTCTGCGACACCCGGTCGTCGAAGTCCTTGATCAGCGCGGTCGGCCCGCCGACGTCGACGCGGGCCGTTCCCGCGCCGGGGACCTTGGGCAGCTGCGCGCGCAGCCAGCCGACGGTCTGCCGGGCGCTCAGGTCGTCGGGGTCGACCGAGAGCACCGCGGACAGCAGGGCGCTGCCGTTGTCGTCGGCGAACTGCGGGGGCGAGACCGAGGTGACGTCGGGAGCCTGCGCCATCCGCTGCCGGATCGCGCCGAGCAGCTGGCTGTGCTCGGGTGCGGACGCCCCGCCGTCGGGGAAGGTGACGAGCACCTGGATCGGGCCCAGCGTGCCGGGGCCGAGCGCCTGGGCCGCCGCGGCCACGCCGGCGCGGATCTCGTGCGAGGAGTCGAACTGGCGCAGCAGGCTGTTGCCCAGCACCATCGACGAGACGGGTACCGCCATGACCAGCAGCAGGGCTGAGGCGGCCAGCGCCGAGATCCACGGGCGGTGCATCACCCCGCCGATCCAGCGGTTCCAGAACCGGGACTGGGTGCAGTCCGGCTGGCGCGACCAGCGCAGCAGCGCCGACCGCCGCGCCGCCGCGCGGCCGAACGTCGCCAGCACCGCCGGTGTCAGGGTGGTCGAGGTCAGCATCGCCACCGCCACGGCCAGGATCGCCCCGGTGGCCATCGACTTCAGCGCCGGGGTGTTGATCAGGTAGATGGCGGTCATGGAGGCGATGACGGTCAGCCCGGACAACACCACGGCCAGCCCGGAGGTGGCCATCGCGGCGTCGACGGCCTCGCGGGGCTGCCGGCCGGAGCGCAGTTCCTCGCGGAAGCGCATCAGGATGAACAGCGAATAGTCGACGGCCAGCGCGATGCCGAACATCGACACCGTCGGCGCCGCGAACACCGACATGGTCGTGTAGTCGGACAGCAGGTAGACCAACCCCATGGTGACCACGACGGTGCAGATACCCAGGGCGAGCGGGATCGCGGCGGCCGCCAGGGACCCGAACACCGCCAGCAGGACGATCAGGATGATCGGCAGGTTCCAGCGTTCGGCGGCCGCGATGTCGTGCTTGGTGTTGGCCGCCGCCGCGGCGCTGAGCGCGCCCTGGCCGATGACGTAGAGCCGCACCCGGCCGTTGGCGGTGTGACCCGGGTGATCGCCCTGGACGCCGATCCTGGTGCGCAGCTGTTTGGCGACGTCGCTGGTGCCGGAGTTGTGGGCGTCCAGCCGCAGCGACAACACGTAGGGCCGGTCGGGTTGCGGCGGCCGCTGCCGCGGACTGGGTGCCTCGGCCACGCCGGGGAACTGCCCGACGATCCCGCGCAGCTCCGCGACCGCGTCGCTCATGTCCTGGTAGGTGGCGTCCGGGCGGGGTGCGGCCACCAGCGCCAGCGACGACGCCCCCAGGTCGCGGTACTGATCCTGCAGCTGGTCGTGGACCAGCAGCGACTGGGAGCCGGCCACCTCGAAACCACCGCCGGTGAGGTTGCCCGACTGCGTCAACGCCAGGTAGATCGCCGGTACCAGCGCCAGCAGCCAGCCCGCGAACACGACCCAGCGGTATCTGCGCAGGCTGCGGCTGACGCGCATCATGTACTGCTGGATGTTGGGCTCCCCGGTCTTCTCACGCGACGCGTGCAGGCGAGGATACCGCAGCCGCCTGTGTAGGCGTTCGGCTTATTCGCATCCTGAGCTGCGGCAACACCGATGTTGCCAAGACGCGGCCAAGTCGTTGCACATCGGTGACCTCAGCCGTCGCGGGGGATATCGATCACATGCGTTGGCAGCCGCACCGCCGGGCTGGCAGGATGGCCGATGGCCGCGCGAGGGGTTGGGGAACTCTGCGAGAAAAGGGCCGTTGACCGCAGTCGATCCGACGGCGTGCCAACCGGGGGAAATCCGGTCGCGCCGTCGCAAGCTTGGAGGATTTCTTCGATGACCACAGGCCCCGCGACCGTGCGCCGCAGACTGCGCAGCTTCTCGCTCGGAACGCTCGCCGCGTTGGTGCCGGGCGCCGTCGCCGCGGTGGCGGTGGCGGCCGGGCCGCCCGCGAGTGGGGCCAAGGACCCGTGCTCGGCCAGCGAGGTCGCCCGCACGGCCGGTTCGGTCGTCAAGTCGATGGGCGACTACCTGGACTCGCACCCCGAGACCAACCAGACGATGACCGCGTTGCTGCAGGAGCAGCCCGGGCCGCAGTCCCTCGGGTCGCTGAAGACCTATTTCGAGGCCAACCCCAAGGTCGCCGCCGACATGCAGAAGATCTCCGACCCGCTGACCGGGTTGTCGCTGCAGTGCAAGGTGCCGATCAGCATCCCGCAGGCCATGGGCATGATGCAGCAGATGCAGGGCGCCGGCGCGCTGCCGGTCGGTGGGACGGGCGCCCCGCCCGCGGCGACCGGACCAGCGCCGGTGGCCGCCAACCCGCTGTCGGGCCCGTCGCGCAACAACACCGTCGGCTAGCGGTGTCGGTGACACCGCCCGAGGACGCGCGTCAGCCCCCGGTCTCCGGTTCGTGCTCGGGCGGCGGCAGGGGACCCTGCAGGGCCGTTTCGGTCGGGTCTGCCGACTCCCGATCCGGCATGGGTGAGCGCGCGGCCAGGGCGTCGTCGTAGTCCGGGACGGCGGAGTCATCGGCGTTCTCGGTGCGGAACACGAAGAAGAACACCACCCAGCCGACGGCGGCGATCAGCAACCAGCTGATCAGCCGGTAGATCAGCATGGCCGAGATGGCGCTGGGCAGTGACATGCCACTGGAGACCAGGCCCGGCACCAGCACCGCCTCGACGACCAACAGCCCGCCGGGCATCAGCGGTATCGTGCCGACCGCGCGGGCGGCTGCGTAGGCGACCGTCAACCCGGCGACCGACGCGTGGTCGCCGGCCGCGTAGGCCGCGAAGCCCAGGCAGGCGACGTCGGCGATCCAGTTGAACAGCGACCAGCTGAACGCCACGGCCAGGTCGCGCCGGCCCAGGCTCACCGACTCCAGCTGCATCAGCGTCTCGCGCCACTTGTCCAGGCCGGTGTCGGCGGGCCGGCCGCGCACCGAGTTGACCCACGACAACACCCGGCAACCGATGCCGTCGATCAGCTCCGGGCGCGAGGCCACCGCCTGGGCCAGCAGCAGCAGCGCGACGAAGCCGCCCAGGGTGAACAGCAGCGAGAACGGGTTGTTCTTGGCGCCCAGGAAGAACGCCCCGCCCAGGCCCAGCAGCGCCAGACCCACCGCCTGCAGCACCCCGGACATCACCAGCTGCCACGACGCGACCACCGTCGAGGCGCCCCAGATCCGCTGCTGGCGCAGCAGGAACGTGGCCGAGAGCACCGGCCCGCCGGGCAGGGTGGTGCTCAGCGAGTTGGCGGCGTAGAAGGCGGCCTCCGACCGCAGCTGTTTGACGTGGACCCCGGCGGACTTCAGCAGGGTTCGCTGGATCTGGGCAAAGCTGTGCATCGACGCGGCGGCCGCCGCCACCGCCGCCAGCAGCCACCACCAGTTGGCCTCGTAGACGCTCACCCAACCCTTGGTCAGCTGGTCCCAGCCGAGCGAGACCTCGACGGCGAGCACGATCCCGACGATGCCGAGAATGACCCACCGCAGCCACCAGTACTTGCCGCGCGAGGTCTCCTCGCGCGACACGTCGAGCTTGCGGGCGGGTGCGTCGTGAGACACGTGCTTTAGGGTAACGGTGCAGGTGGCGCGGCAGTCGGGACGCGGCTCCGGCCGTGTCGCCGTCGTAACCGGATCGTGCCGGCGTTCGAGACCCGGGGGCGGCCGCGGCGATGACTAGGCTGGCGCAATGTCGGGAAACGTCGACAAACCCTCTGATGCGGCCTCCGTCGAGCCCCTGGTCCGCAAAACCGCGGCCTGGGCGTGGCGTTTGCTGGTCATCTTTGCCGCGCTGGTCGCACTGGCCTGGCTTCTCAAGAAACTCGAGATCATCGTCGTACCGGTGTTGTTGGCGCTGATGCTGAGCGCCCTGCTGGTGCCGGCGGTCGACTGGATGGACCGCCGCGGCCTGCCCCGCAGCGGGGCGGTGGCGCTGGTCCTGCTCGGCGGGCTCGCGAGCCTGGGCGGCATCCTGGCCTTCGTCGTCACCCAGTTCATCGACGGCCTGCCCGGCCTGACCGACCAGGTCACCCAGAGCATCGACTCCACCCGCAGGTGGCTCATCCAGGGGCCGCCGCACCTGAGCGGCGACCAGATCGACAGCGCGGGCAACGCCGCGATCGAGGCCCTGCGCAACAATCAGGCGAAACTGCCAGCGGCGCGCTGTCCACCGCCGCCACCATCACCGAGCTGGTCACGGCCGCGGTGCTGGTCCTGTTCACCCTGATCTTCTTCCTCTACGGCGGGCGCAACATCTGGCAGTACGTCGCCAAGATCATCCCCGCCCACTCCCGCGACCGGGTGCTCGCGGCTGGCCACGCGGGGTACGGCTCTTTGATCGGGTACGTGCGGGCCACGTTCCTGGTGGCGCTGACCGACGCCGCCGGCGTCGGCACCGGCCTGGCGATCATGGGGATACCGCTGGCCCTGCCCCTGGCCTCGCTGGTGTTCCTGGGCGCCTTCATCCCACTGGTCGGTGCTGTGATCGCCGGTTTCCTGGCCGTGATGGTCGCGCTGCTGGCCAAGGGGTTCGTCTACGCGCTCATCACGCTGGGCCTGCTGGTGGTGGTGAACCAGATCGAAGCCCATCTGCTGCAGCCGCTGGTGATGGGGCGCGCGGTCTCCATCCACCCGCTCGGGGTGGTGCTGGCATCTCCACCGGCGGTGTGCTCGCCGGGATCGTCGGCGCCCTGCTGGCCGTGCCGTCGGTCGCCTTCCTCAACAACGCGCTGCAGGTGCTGCTAGCCCGCGATCCCGACGCCGAAGTCAGGAAGCAGACCGGCGACGCCGAGGACGTCGGGGTCATCGTCCGGGCGGAACCCGACCAGCCCGCGGACGCCTGAGACTGAGCGCCGCCGGACCTACAGCCGGCCCTCGCGGCGCAGCAGGTCCTGAGCGCTGAGCGCGCCGCCGATGCGACGGCGCTGGCGCGCCTTGTCGGTGTCGTCCTGCTGTCCGGGTTCCTGCCCGCGGGCGTTGAGCTTCTCCGTGGCGGTCTCGGAGTCGTCGGCCTCCGAGCGCATGACCGGCATGGCCTTGGTGGGGTCCGCGGGATCGCCCGCCTCGGCCTTGTTGGCCGCGTCCTCGGCCGGGACCGGAATGGCCCGGGTCTGACCGGCGGACGGCGGCGGCGCCGGAGGTGAGGGGGGCCGCGCGGGGGCGGGCTGGCCCGGGCCGCGGGAGTCGGCGGGCCGTTCCCGGCCGGGCGGTTTCTGGTTTCCGGTCGCGGCGCTCGCGCTCCGGTCCGGCGCGTCGGCCCGGGTGGGTCCCGACGGGCTGCCGGACGGGCGGGGCCGCGCCGGCTCGGGCGCGCCCGGATGCGTGGGGTCGTGCGGTGTCCGCGGGGCGGCGGCGACCAGCGCGCCCGCCGAGACGGGGGGCCGCGCGGGCCGGCCGTTGATCGTGGGCCGCTTGCGCTCGTCGGGCAGGTCGATCTCGCCCAGGCCGATGCGGTTCTGCAGCCGCCGAGCCCAGCGGGGCGCCCACCAGCAGTCGTCGCCGAGCAGCTTCATCACCGATGGCACGAGGAACATCCGCACCACGGTCGCGTCCAGCAGCAGCGCCGCCATCAGCCCGAAGGCCAGGTACTTCATCATCACCAGGTCGGAGAACACGAACGACCCGGCGACCACGGCGAGCACCAGCGCGGCGGCGGTGATGATCCGCCCGGTGGTGGCGGTGCCGATCCGGATGGCCTCCGCCGTGGACATGCCGCGTTCCCGCGCCTCGACCATCCGCGACACCAGGAACACCTCGTAGTCGGTGGCCAGGCCATAGCCCACCGCCACGACGAGGGCGATCACCGGCGCGGTCAGCGGGGTGGCGGTGAAGTTGAGCCACTTCGAGAAGTGCCCGTCGACGAAGATCCACGTCAGGATGCCCATGGTGGACCCCAGCGTCAGGGCGCTCATCACCGCAGCCTTGACCGGCAGCACGAACGACCCGAACGCCAGGAACATCAACAGCATGGTCGCGGTCAGCAGCACGACGAGCATGAGCGGCATCTGGGCGAACAGGCTGTGGATCGAGTCCTGTTCGAGGGCCGGCGTGCCACCGACCCATATCTCGAGCCCCTTGGGCGGGGCGATCGCGCGCAGCTCGCTCAGCTTCTTCGGGGCATCACCGGGGTTGATCAGCCCGTTCTGCAGCACCCGGACCGACGGGTCCTTCGACGCTCCCGGTGCGTAGCTGCGCTCCTGCCACATCTTCGACGGATCGTTGTCCGGGTCGATGAAGCCGCTGATAGACATCGCCCGGTTGCGGACGTCGGCGATCTGGGCGTCGGTGACGGGCTGGTGGTTGGTCGTCTGGATCACCAGTGTCAACGGATTGGTGCGGTAGCCGGGGAAGAGCTTGTCGAAATGCTCCTGCGCCAGGCGCACCGAGTTGTCGGGCGGCAGGTACTTCTCGCTCATGCCGCCCAGCTTCAGGTTGCCTAGCGGGATGACCAGCAGGATCATGCCGACGACGATCGGGATGGCGAACACCAGCGGCCGCTTCATCACCCAGTTGACCAGCTTGCCCCAGAAGCCGGCCTCGACCTCTTCGCGGGTCTTCGTCTTCTGCAGGCGGTCGGCGAGCCAGTTGAGGTAGGCGCGCGAGACCTTCCAGTTGCGCAGGAAGGGCACGCGGAACAGCGTCCGCACGCCAAGGGCGTCGACGTGCTTACCCAGGATGCCCAGGCAGGCGGGCAGCAGCGAGATCGACAGCAGGGCGGCCAGCCCCACCGCGGCGATCAGCGCGTAGGTCAGCGACTTCACGAAGCCCTGCGGCAGCATCAACAGGCTCGCGCCCGACGCGATGATCAGCACCGCCGAGAACGCGATGGTGCGCCCGGCCGTCATCACGGTGCGCCGCACCGCCGCCTCGGTGTCGTAGCCCTCGGCGATCTCCTCCCGGAACCGGCTCACCACGAACAGGCCGTAGTCCACCGCGATACCCAGCCCGATCAGCGAGACCACCGGCTGGGCGAAGAAGTGCACCGGCCCGAAGACCGCGAGCAGCCGCAGGATGCCCAGGCCGCCCGCGATGCTCAACCCGCCGACCATCACCGGCAGGCAGGCGGCGATCACGCCGCCGAACACCAGGAACAGGACCACCGCCACCAGCGGCAGCGCCAGCACCTCCATCCGGCGCTGGTCGGTCGCGATGGTCCCGGTCAGCGCGTTGGCCACCGGTTCGAGCCCGGCCAGCTGCACCGTGCCGCCGTCCAGCTTCTGCAGGGCCGGGGCGACGTCCTTGTAGTTGTTCAGGATGGTGTCGTCGTCATCGCCCTTGAGCGGTATGGAGACGAACGTGTACTTCTTGTCGTCGGTGGCCATGCCCTTGACCACGGGGTTGGTGGTGTCGGGGGCGCGGAGGTAGCCGGCCCAGCCCAGCACCTCCTTGGAGTGGTCCTTCTGGAACTTGTTGAGCTCGTCGGTGATCTTCTTCGACCAGGCCGGATCGTTGACGGTCTTGCCGTTGGGGGCCTTGAAGATGGCGACGATGTGGCCGCTGCGGTCCCGTCCGTAGACGTTGTCGCCCAGGATCGAGGCCTTCACTGACTGGCTGCCGTCGTCGTAGAAACCGCTCTGCGTGACGTGCTTGCCCAGGCTTATGCCGAACACGCCACCGATCAGGCACAGAGCTACCGTGACCCCGATAACGATGTACCGGTAGCGGTACACAGTTCGACCCCACCAGGCGAACACGCAAGCTCCTTACTGGATCGTTACCGACCCGCGCATAGGTTTCCCAGTGTCACACACGGGTGGTCAACAGCGCTGACAGCGGCCGGAACGGCTGCAGCCACGCCCCCTGATCTGGCAGCGAATCCAAACCGATCCGCGGCAACGGTTCCCTGAAGACACCGGCGATGTCCTCCAGGTCGACGAAATCCAAGGTATCCGACGCTAGCGCCCAACTCGCGTGTTCGCGAAATCCGAGCACCTGCACCGGCACCCCGGTGTGGGCGATCTGCTCGAGCGGCTCCCGGAACGCCTGACCGTCGGCCGAGGCCACGACCAGCGCCGCGAGCCCCTCTCGGCGCCGCTGTTCGATGTGGGCGAGCATGTCCCGGTCGACGTCGCTGTCCTCATCGATCTTCGGTTTGGCGAAGACCGCGAACCCCACGTTACGCAGGGCGTCCACCCAGGGCCGGACCACCTCGGCACTGCCCGGGGCGATGTTGGTGAAGACGGTCGCCTCGGGTTCGACGACGACCCCGGGACTCTCGGCGCTGACCTCGGCCGTCCGGGCCAGCAGCCAGCGCCCCAGTGCGTCGAAACGCGGACGCTCCAGCGCGGTCGGCCGCCGGCCCAGGATGGAACCCAAACCCATGTCGAGGTTGGGTGCGTCCCACACCAGTAGGACCCGCCCGCCCGACGGCGAGAAGCCCGACAGGCCGGAACCGGCCGCGTCGGCCGGGGATTCCAGGGATTCCGGCGTCGCTGTGGCCTCTTCCGCCAGGCTCATGCTCGCCTCGTCCAGATCAACTCGGTCACGGCGCTGCCCGCCTCGTGCGCCTTGGTCTCGTACTTGGTGGTGGGGCGGGCGACCGAGATAGGCAACTCGGTGCCGGGCTCGACCCGGCGCAGTCGCGGTTCGCCCATCCCGGCCTCGGCGATGTGCTGGGCGTAACCCGGGTGGTCCGTCGCCGCGTGCAGGACACCACCGGGGAGTAGCCGGTCCGCGATCATGCCAATCGTGACCGGCTGCAGGAAGCGGCGCTTGTGGTGGCGCGCCTTCGGCCATGGATCCGGGAAGAAGACGCGGACCCCGCTCAGCGAGCCCGGGGCGATCAGGCGCTGCAGCATGTCGATCCCGTTGCCGCGGATCAGCCGGATGTTGCCGACCTGTTCCCGGTCGATCGCGCAGAGCAGCTGGGCCAGGCCCCGCCGGTAGACCTCGACCGCGATCACGTCGACGTCGGGCTCCGCCTGTGCCATGGCCAGCGTCGACGACCCGCTGCCGCAACCGATCTCGAGCACCACCGGTGCGGCGCGGCCGAACCAGGCACGGGTGTCCAGCGGCTCGCCGCCCGGGACCTCCTGCTCACCCAGCGACAGACCGAGCTGCGGCCACCGGCGGTCCCAGGTGTCGCGCTGGGCCCCGGACAGCGCGGAACGCCGCGAGCGGAACGCCGTGGCCGGCAGGCGACGCTGTTCGTGACCGGCCCCGGACGGGCCCGGGGCGGGCAGCATGCCCTGCGCCCCCGCATCCACCGGTGTGTCGGGCCGTACCCCCACGCCGGGTTGCGAATGCATTTGTTCATCGTGGCCCATAAACGCCCCTGAATGCGCGATGTGGCCGCCCCTGGTCCGGATTGATACCCAACGGTTGCCTTCGGCTGGTAACAGATGAACGGTGGCTCGCATCTCTTTAGTCCAGGTGCCACCATTCGGTGGTACCGCCCGGCGACGACGCGGGCCGTGCCCGGCAAACGCACCGGCCTCGGAAACGAGGCTACAGCCGGGTGCACCGGGGCGGGCGGGCCGGACGGACGGGGGCAGGGCATGAACGGGCAGGGTCACCGGATGTTCGTCGACGAGCTGACGCGATTCGCCGCCGGGCACGCCGACCCCCGGGTGACGGCGATCGCCGAGCGCACCGCCGAACCGCTGCGCGTGGTGGTCCGCGGGCGCCGGGGGGCGGGACGCAGCACCGTGGCGCGCGCCCTGCAAGCGGCGGGGGAGCGGGCCGCCACCGGGCCGGCGACGTTCTCGGAGACACCGGCGGCGCGCCCGGTGGGCTCCGGTGCCGAACTGATCGTCCACGTGGTCGCCGAGGTGATCAAACCCGAGGACGCCGACGCGATCGCGGCCGCCCGGCAGCCGGTGCTGGCGGTGCTGAGCAAGGCCGACCTGGTCGGCTCGCTGTCGGGCCGCACCGGTGACGGGCCGACGGCGGCGGCGCGCGCCCGGTGCGCCGATCTCGCGGCACTCGCCGGGGTGCCCGTCGAGCCGATGATCGGGTTGCTCGCCGTTGCCGCGCTCGACGGTCTCGACGACGGCCTGTGGGCCGCGCTGCGGGTGCTGGCCGACGGGCCCGGCCACGCCGACCTCTTCGATCAGTCCTGCGACGGGTTCCTCGCGGCGGACGTCGCGGTGCCCGCCGACGTCCGGCTGCGCCTGCTGGACGCGCTGGGCCTGTTCGGCGCCGCCCTCGCGGTGGCCGCGCTGCGCCAGGGCAGGACGGAGGCGCAGATCCGGGTTCTGCTGCGCCGGATGAGCCGCGTCGATGCCGTCCTGGGCGGGCTGTCGGCCGTCGGCGCCGAGGTGCGCTACCGGCGGGTCCTCGATGCCGTCGCCGAACTGGAGGCCCTCGCCGTCGGCGACGAGCGGATCAGCGGCTTCCTCACCCGCGACAACACGGTGGTGGCCAGGATGGCCGCAGCGGTCGACGTCGCGGAGGCGGCCGGGCTCGAGGTCGGCCCCGTCTCCGCCGAGGGCGCCGACGCCGACGCGGCCGCACACCTACCGCGGGCCGTGCGGTGGCAGCGCTACAGCCTGGGCCCCGTCAGCGACCTGCACCGCGCCTGCGGCGCGGACATCGCCCGCGGGTCGCTGCGGCTGTGGTCACGGGCCTGCGGCTCGCTGCCCGAGCAGTCGGGAAAGGCGTGGTGAGCGGCGACGCGCCCGACAGCGACGATCCGGTCGCCGGGGTCGACGCCCGCGTCGGGGCGGCGGCGCCCCAGCTGGGTCCGCCCACCCTCACCCGCCGCGACGTGGTGCTGGTCACCGGACCCTGGCTGGCCGGCGTGACCGCGGTCGCCGACGCGCTGCGCGAGCGGCTGCCGCAGCACAAGTTCGTCGAGTCGACGGACCTCGGTCCCGGTGACGCGCCGACGGCGGTGGTGTTCGTCGTGTCGGCGGCGGCCCCATTGACCCCGTCCGACTGCGCGCTGCTCGACGCCGCGGCCGCCGGCACCGACGTGGTGGTGGGGGTCGTGTCGAAGATCGATGTGCAGCACGGCTGGCGCGACGTGCTCGAGACCGACCGCGAGACGCTGGCCGCGCACGCGCCCCGCTACGCCGCGGTGCCGTGGGTGGGCGCGGCCGCGCTGCCCGACCTCGGCGAGCCCCGGATGGACGAGGTGGTCGAGTGCGTGAGCGCCCGGATCGCCGATCCCGACCTGGCTCGGCGCAACCGGTTGCGGGCGTGGGAGGCGCGGCTGCGGCGCGCCGCGCAACGCTTCGATCGCGACGCCGACGGGCCCGGCCGCCGGGCCCGCGTCGATGCGCTGCGGGACGAGCGCGGCGCCGCGTTGCGGCAGCGGCGCCAGACGAGATCCGAGCGGACCATCACGCTGCGCGGTCAGATGCAGCAGGCGCGGGTCCAGTTGTCCCACTTCGCGCGCAACCGCTGCGCGTCGGTGCGGACCGAGTTGCAGGAGGACGCCGCGAGGCTGTCGCGGCGGGACATGCCCGGCTTCGAGGCTCGGGCGCGCGGGCGGGCCGACGAGGTGGTCGCCGAGGTCAGCGAGGGCACCGCCGCCCACCTGGCGGACGTGGCCCAGGTGGTGGGCCTGCCCCTGGATCTCCCGGGCCTCGAGCTGGACCCGGGGGAGCTGCCGTCGGTCGCCGCCGCCGCCCCGCCCCTCAGGTCGCGGCGGCAGGAGACCTGGCTGATGACGCTGCTGGGCGCCGGATTCGGGTTGGGCGTGGCGCTGACGCTGAGCCGGACGGTGTCCGGCCTGGCCCCGCGGCTAGCTCCCGGACTTCAGATCGCCGGTGCGGTGGTCTGCGTGGCGGTCGGGCTGGCCGTCACGTTCCTGGTGGTCTACCTGCGCGGCCTGCTGCACGACCGCGCGCTGCTGGACCGCTGGGCGGGCGAGCTGACGTCGTCGCTGCGCTCCGTTGCGGAGGAGTTGGTCGCGACCCGGGTGTTGACCGCCGAGTGGGCGCTGAGCACCGCCCTGGTCGTCCGTGACGAGGCCGAGAACGCGCAGGTCGGCGAGCGGGTCAGCGCCATCGACTCCGAGCTGCGCGAGCACGCCGTCGCGGCGGCGCGGGCCGCCGCGACGCGGGACAGGGAGATGCCGGCGCTGGATGCTGCACTCGAAATCGTGCGTGAGGAATTGGGCGAACCGGGTATGCGCCCGCCTGAGTGCCCGGCCGAGGGTGCCGATGCCAGCGAACCGCCGCCTAGGAGCGCGAATGACCGTGATTGCTGACTTTTGGCCCTGGTTTCTGAATCGTTGTAGTGAGCAGGCTTATACCCGCCCGAGCCCTACTCGACAAGTTGCTCACGATAACCTGTAGTTAACGCCACCATGTCAATCGTTGTGTGGGCGTGGCTATAAGTACAGACGCCCGTAAGCACGCAGGAGAATCCAGGAGAGTTCGATGACCTCAGCGACCATTCCCGGTCTGGATAACGCGCCGACGAAGCACCAGGGTCTGCTGTCATGGGTCCAGGAGGTCGCCGAGCTCACGCAGCCCGACCGGGTGGCGTTCGCCGACGGTTCCGACGAGGAGTGGCAGCGCCTGTGCGAGCAGTTGGTGGCGGCGGGCACGTTCAGGCGGGTGAACCCGAAGAACTTCCCCAATTCGTTCGTGGCGCAGTCGGATCCCTCCGACGTGGCGCGGGTGGAGTCCCGGACCTTCATCTGCTCGGAGCGCGAGGAGGACGCGGGGCCGACCAACAACTGGAAAGACCCCGCCGAGATGCGGTCGACCCTGACCGACTTGTACCGCGGCTGCATGCGCGGCCGCACCATGTGGGTGGTGCCGTTCTGCATGGGCCCGCTGGGCGCCGAGGACCCCAAGCTGGGCGTGGAGATCACCGACTCCGAATACGTCGTTGTCTCCATGAAGGTGATGACCCGCATGGGCAAGGCCGCGCTGGAGAAGATCGGCGACGACGGATTCTTCGTCAAGGCGCTGCACTCCGTCGGCGCGCCGCTGGAACCGGGCCAGAAGGACGTGCCCTGGCCGTGCAACGACACCAAGTACATCACCCACTTCCCGGAGACCCGGGAGATCTGGAGCTACGGCTCGGGCTACGGCGGTAACGCGCTGCTGGGCAAGAAATGCTACGCGCTGCGCATCGCCTCGGTCATGGCCCGCGACGAGGGCTGGCTGGCCGAGCACATGCTGATCCTCAAGCTGATCTCCCCGGAGAACAAGGCCTACTACATTGCGGCGGCGTTCCCGTCGGCGTGCGGCAAGACCAACCTGGCCATGCTGCAGCCCACCATCGAGGGCTGGCGCGCCGAGACCCTGGGCGACGACATCGCCTGGATGCGGTTCGGCAAGGACGGCCGGCTCTATGCCGTCAACCCCGAGGCCGGGTTCTTCGGCGTGGCGCCGGGCACCAACTGGAAGTCCAACCCCAACGCCATGCGGACCATCGCGGCCGGCAACACGGTGTTCACCAACGTCGCGCTCGACGACGACGGCGACGTGTGGTGGGAGGACCTGGAGGGCGAGCCGCAGCACCTGATCGACTGGAAGGGCAACGACTGGTACTTCCGCGAGACCGAAACCACGGCGGCGCACCCGAACTCGCGCTACTGCACCCCCATGTCGCAGTGCCCGATCTTGGCGCCGGAGTGGGACGACCCGCAGGGTGTGCCGATCTCCGCGATCCTGTTCGGCGCCCGCCGCAAGACGACGGTCCCGCTGGTGACGCAGGCCCGCGACTGGCAGCACGGGGTGTTCATGGGGGCCACCATGGGCTCCGAGCGCACCGCCGCCGCCGAGGGCAAGGTGGGCGACGTGCGGCGCGACCCGATGGCGATGCTGCCGTTCATGGGCTACCACGTCGGTGACTACATGCAGCACTGGATCGACGTGGGCAAGAACTCCGACGAGTCCAAGCTGCCGAAGGTGTTCTTCGTCAACTGGTTCCGCCGCGGCGAGGGCGGCAAGTTCCTGTGGCCCGGGTTCGGGGAGAACAGCCGGGTGCTCAAGTGGGTCATCGACCGCATCGAGCACACGGCCGGTGGCCAGGACACCGCGATCGGCACGGTGCCGTCGGTCGAGGACATCGACATGGACGGCCTCGACGCCAGTGCCGAGGATGTGGCGGCGGCGCTGGCCGTCCGGCCCGCCGAATGGCGCGAGGAGCTGTCGCTGATCAAGGAGTGGTTCGAGTTCATCGGCGACAAGCTGCCCACCGGCGTCAAGGACGAGTTCGAGGCGCTCAAGCAGCGGCTGGCCGAGGCCGGGTAACCGCTCGCGGTCAGGAGCTGCGCCGTCGACGGCTCTCGATCGGCTTCACCGTTGCCGGGGTGGGCGGTGTTTCGGGGTTCCTGAGCGCGGGATGCACGCCGCCGAATTTCTTGCTCAGCCGGTCGCGCTTGCGGCCGATCAGATCGATCACCTCGGCGGTCGCCGACTCGTCCCCTCGATCGTGACTGCGGTTGTGCACCGGATTTCTTCGGGCGTTCGGCCGCCGTGGCGGCGGCTGTGCTGCCACGCTATGGCGGGGATCGCGGGCGCACATCCGTAGCCGGGTACGCGATCTCGAACGCCGTCAGGGCTTAGCGGTCGGCGGCCCCGAGCTTGGTGCAGGCGTGCAGGATGTGGCCCTCGACGGTTCGCGTCGAGACCACCAGCCGCTCTGCGATTTCGCGGGTGCTCAGCCCCGCGACCAGCAGGTTGGCGATCTCGCGTTCCCGGGCGCTGAGCGGCAGCGGCCGGGTGGCCGCGGTCAGCGCCGGCGTGTGCATGCCGCCGCAGGCCAGGGCGATGCGCGCGGCGTGCGCGGCCGCCTCGGTGGCCCGGCGGCGATCGCCGTGCGCGCGGAACATCTCGGCCGCCTGCGCGGCGGCCTCGGCCCGCCCGAGCCCGCAATAAGCCTGAGCCAGAGACATTCTCGGCACGCGCCATCAGGCGGCCGATTCGGTGGTCAGCGCCGCGACCGTCTGTTCCAGGCGCGCCGCGGCCGCGGCGAAGTTCCCGCGCGCGAGGTCGACCGTGCCGGCCGACATGGTGACCAGCCCCCAGCGCAGCTACTGGTGGGTCGAGAAGATCTGGCCGCCGTCGCCCGCGGGTGCCTCGGCGGCGTCGAATTCCCCGGCCAGGACCAGGGCCCAGGTCTCGGCGTAGGCCATCAGGTGGCGCAACACGCCGTCGACCCGGTTCTCGATCTGGCGGCCCCGCTCGGCCAGGGCCGCGACATGGTCGCCGCGCCCCAGGAAGGGCGAGGACGCTCACCGTGGCGCGCCCGCGCAGCTGCCAGATGCCGCGCACCCGGCGCAGTGTGCCGGCCTCCACGGCCCACCCGCCCGACCAGCTCGATGGACTGCTTCTTGTCGAACGGCCGCAGGTCCAGGCGCCGCAGATAGCGGTCCTTCCACAGCGAGGTGATCGCGTCGGGCACCGGCTCGTCGGCCCTGACGTTGGCCACCAGCGGCACGGACCGCTCCAGCGCGAGTTGATGCACTAGCCTGTGGCCGACGGGTCGTCGAGCAGGTGCGCGTCGTCGACGCCGAGCACCGTGCCGGGATCGGCGGTCAGCGCGTCGCGGGCCGCCGCGAGGAACGCCGTCGGGTCGCGGGTGGTCCCCGCCCCGACGAGGTAGGTGAACGAGCCCAGCGGGATGCCGCGCGACGACGCCGTTGCGGCCACCCAGCGCACCCGGTTGGGCAGCGACCCGGCGACGTCGCGGGCCAGGGTGGTCTTCCCGACGCCGGCCTGCCCGACCACCACGACGCCGGCGGTGGGGCCCCGCCCTGTCAGGGCGGCGCGGACCGCCGCGAACTCCGGCTCGCGGCGCACCAGCGGCCAATCGTCGGCGCCCACCAGAGCAAGTTAGCGCCAGCAGAGGTAAAAGCCCCACCTTTCCGGTGCAGAAAGGGGGCTTTTACGTCTGGTCGGCGGGTGGGTAATACAGTCTGCGCATGGAGATCCGCCCCCACACTTCCGCCCGGGGAGGCGCGGGCAAGCCCGCGGTCATCCTCCACCCGACGGACACGGTCGTCACCTTCGATGAGCTCGAGGCGCGGGCCAACCGGCTGGCGCACTACTTCCGCCAGGCCGGCCTGGTCGAGGGCGACGCCGTCGCGATCCTGATGGAGAACAACGAGCACATCCACGCGGTGATGTGGGCGGCGCGCCGCAGCGGCCTGTACTACGTGCCGATCAACACCCACCTGACCGCGGCCGAGGCCGCCTACATCGTCGACAACAGCGCCGCCAAGGCGATCGTCGGCTCGGCGGCGCTGCGCAAGATCTGCGAGAACCTCGGCGAGCACCTGCCCGGCGGCCTGCCGGAGCTGCTGCTGATCGCCTCGGGCGAGGAGGATGCCGATCTGCCCGGGTGGCAGCGCTACCCCGAATGCGTTTCCGACCAACCCGATACGCCCATCGACGACGAACTCGAGGGCGACCTGCTGCAGTACTCCTCGGGCACCACGGGCCGCCCCAAGGGCATCAAACGCGAACTCCCGCATCTCCCGCCCTCCGACGCGCCCGGCATGATGTCGGCGCTGGTGAGTTTCTGGATGACCCCGGACTCGATCTACCTGAGCCCGGCGCCGCTGTACCACACCGCGCCGTCGGTGTGGTCGATGAGCGCGCAGGCCGGGGGCATCACCACGGTGGTGATGGAGAAGTTCGACCCGGAGGGCTGCCTCGAGGCGATCCAGCGCTACCACGTCACGCACGGTCAGTTCGTGCCGGCGATGTTCACCAGGATGCTCAAACTGCCTGAGGCGGTGCGTAATTCGTACGACCTGTCCAGCCTGCAGCGGGTGATGCACGCGGCGGCCCCGTGCCCGGTGGAGATCAAGAAGCAGATGATCGACTGGTGGGGTCCCATCATCGACGAGTACTACGCATCCTCGGAGGCGATCGGGTCGACGCTGATCAGCTCCGAGGAGTGGCTGGCCCACCCGGGTTCGGTCGGCAAGCCGATGTCGTGTGAGATCCACATCCTCGACGAGGCCGGCAATGAGCTGCCACCGGGTGCGGCCGGAGAGATCTACTTCGCCGGAGGCTACGACTTCGAATACCTCAACGACGAGGAGAAGACCGCCTCCTCACGCGACCACCGCGGATGGGTGACGGTCGGCGACGTCGGCTACGTCGACGACGAGGGGTACCTCTATCTGACTGACCGCCGGCACCACATGATCATCTCCGGCGGGGTGAACATCTACCCGCAGGAGGCCGAGAACCTTCTGGTCACCCACCCGAAAGTCCTTGACGCGGCGGTGTTCGGCATCCCCGACGACGAGATGGGCCAGAGCGTCAAGGCGGTGGTGCAGACGGTGGACCCGGCCGACGCCACCGAGGCGTTCGCCGCGGAACTGCTTGATTGGCTGCGGGATCGCCTGTCGCACTACAAGTGTCCGCGGTCGATCTCGTTCGAGGCGCAGCTGCCGCGCACGGACACCGGCAAGCTCTACAAGGGGGAGCTGGTCAAGAAGTACTCGATGTGACGCTGCGCGTCGTCGACCTGGCCGAGCCGGCGGACGCCGACGAGCTCCTGCCGGCAGGGGAGCCGCCCGGCGTGCTGGTCGCCGCCGGACCGGTCGCCGGTGCATCCGAATTCTGGCTCGAGCGAGCGACTTTCACCCTCACCGAACAGCGTTGCGCGGACCGGCGGGCCGTCACCGTCGACTCCGTGCCCGACGCCCTGGCCGAGCTCGGCGAGCGCTGCGGGCGCTGGCCGCACGCCAGCAGCGTCTGCGACGACGTGCTGCGCTCGATCGACCCCGTCGGCCCGGCGCTGGCCGGCGTGTTGACCGAGTCGCTGGCCTACTCGACACTGCAGGCGGGTCCGGAGTTCGCGCGCTGGCTCGCGCAGCGTGGGCCCGCGCGCGTGCCCGGCAGCGCCGAGCCGGTGCAGGCGCGCCGCGACGGCGACGTCCTGCGGATCAGGTTCAACCGCCCGCGCCGGCACAACGCGTTCTGCACCGGGGCGCGCGCCGCGCTGCTGGAGGCGCTGGCCGTCGCCCGGCTGGACCCGTCGGTGACCGAGGTGGTGCTGAGCGGCAACGGGCCGTCGTTCTGCAGCGGGGGAGACCTGGCCGAGTTCGGCACGCTCGCCGACCCGGCGAGCGCACACCTGGCCCGCACCCGCCACAGCCCCGCCCTGGCGCTCGACGCGCTCACCGCCAGGCTGGGCCGGGACTGCCGCGCCGAGGTGCACGGCCGGGTACTGGGCAGCGGCCTGGAGATGGCGGCCTTCTGCGGGTGGGTCGCCGCGGAGGCCGACTCGGTGTTCGGGCTGCCCGAGCTGGCGCTGGGCCTGATCCCGGGCGCCGGCGGGACCGTCAGCGTGACCCGGCGCATCGGGCGTTGGCGCACCGCGTACCTGGTGTTGTCGGGACGCACCATCGGCGCCGACACCGCGCTCGCCTGGGGGCTGGTGGACGCGATCACCCAGTGACGTCAGAGGCCGCCGCGGGCCACCAGTTGCGTGGCGATCACGTTGCGCTGGATCTCATTGGTGCCCTCGCCGACGATCATCAACGGCGCGTCGCGGAAATACCTTTCGACGTCGTACTCGGTGGAGTAGCCGTAGCCGCCGTGGATGCGCACGGCGTTCAGGGCGATCTCCATCGCCACCTCGGACGCGAACAGCTTGGCCATCCCGGCCTCCATGTCGGCGCGCTCGCCGCTGTCGTAGCGCTCGGCCGCATAGCGGGTGAGTTGACGGGCCGCGGTCAGCTTGGTGGCCATCTCGGCCAGATAGTTGCCGATCGACTGGTGCTGCCAGATCGGCCGGCCGAAGCTCTCCCGCTGCCGGGCATAGTCCAGCGCGTCCTCGAGCGCGGCCGTGGCCACCCCCAGCGCCCGGGCCGCCACCTGGATCCGGCCCGTCTCGAGGCCTTTCATCATCTGCGCGAAACCCCGGCCCGGCTCGCCGCCCAGGACGGCCGAGCGCGGAGCGCGGTAACCGTCGAAGGACAGCTCGCAGGCTTCGACGCCCTTGTAGCCCAGCTTCGGCAGGTCCCGCGAGACCGTCAGGCCGGGCCCGTGCTCGACGAGCAGCACCGAGATGCCCGTGTGCCGCGGCGTGGCGTACGGGTCGGTCTTGCATAGCAGCGCGATCAGCCCGGAGCGGCGCGCGTTGGAGATCCAGGTCTTGGACCCGTTGATCAGCAGGCCGTCGGAGCCGTCGGGCAGCGCGGTCGTCGACATGTTCTGCAGGTCCGAACCACCGTCCGGCTCGGTCAGCGCCATGGTGGCCCGCAGCTCACCGGTGGCCATCGGCGGCAGGTACGTCCGCTTCTGCTCCTCGGTGCCGAACAGCGTCAGCAGCTTGGCCACCACGGTGTGGCCGCCCATCGCGCCGGCCAGGCTCATCCAGCCGCGCGCCAGCTCCTGGGTGACCCGCACGTAACAGGGCGTCGACACCGGCGACCCGCCGTACTCCTCGCCGATCGCCAGGCCGTAGATGCCGATCCGCTTCATCTGCTCGATCCACGCCTCGGGGTAGGTGTTGGCGTGCTCCACCTCGCGGACGGTCGGCTTGACGTCGCGGTCGACGAACGCCCGAACTGTGGCCACCAGCATGTCTTCTTCGTCTGTCACGCATGCCATATTGCCCCCGATCGAACGGGCTGCCAGCATGTGGCGTTGTGACTTACGTTGGAACCCGCGAGGGCGGCCCCTACTTCGACGACCTGTCGGTGGGCCAGGTGTTCGACTGGGCGCCCGCCGCGACGCTCTCGCCCGGCCTGGCGGCCGCGCACCAGGCGATCGTGGGGGACCGGTTGCGGCTGTCCCTCGACGGCGCCCTGTGCACCGCGGTGACCGGCGAGCCCGGCCCGCTGGCACACCCGGCGCTGGTCTGCGACGTCGCGATCGGGCAGTCCACCGTGGCCACCCAGCGCGTCAAGGCCAACCTGTTCTACCGCGGTCTGATGTTCCACCGCTTCCCGGTGGTCGGCGACACCATCTACACCCGCACGGAAGTGGTTGGGCTGCGCGCCAACTCGGTGAAGCCGGGACGCGCGCCGACGGGCATGGCGGCGCTGCGGATGATCACGATCGACCACGCCGAGCGCGTGGTGCTCGACTTCTACCGGTGCGCCATGCTGCCGGCGAGCCCCGGCTGGACACCCCCGGCGGAGCCCGGCGACGACCTGTCGGCCATTGGCGCCGACGTGCCGCAGGCATCCGGCCCTACCGTGCACTGGGACGGCGATGTCTTTCGGAAAATGGTGCCCGGCCCGCATTTTGACGCCGGACTGGCTGGTGCGGTGCTGCACAGCACCGGTGACGTGGTCAGCAGTGCTCCCGAACTCGCTCGTCTCACGCTGAACATCGCGGCCGCCCATCACGATTCGCGAATCGGCGGACGCCGGCTCGTTTACGGAGGCCACACCATCGGGCTGGCGTTCGCGCAGGCGAGCAGGTTGCTGCCCAACCTGGCGACGGTGCTGGGCTGGCAGTCCTGCGACCACACCGGGCCGGTGTACGAGGGCGACACCCTCTACAGCGAGCTGCAGGTCGAATCCGCCGAGCCCGCCGGCGACGGGGGCGTCCTCGGGCTTCGCTCACTCGTCTACGCGGCCGGCGACACCGAGGGCGAGCCCGACCGGCCGGTGCTGGACTGGCGTTTCAGCGCGCTGCATTTCTGATCTGAACGGCGGTGGCGCTATGTGGTGTCGCCCCGGGGTCGGCCGTCAGGTCTGGACCGCAACCAAGGACTTGATCAATCCAGCAAATCGTTCGTACCAGATGACCGAGGTGGGAAAGTAGCGGCGCATCTGCGAAATTCCGATCAAGTCGATCTCATCGACCTGCTCCTGCGCGTCCTCACGGGTGTAGGTCCGAACGTGACCACGGTTCCAGCGGATCGACACCTGCACGCGCGCTTCGTAGGGCAGCCACTGCATGCCCGGAAAGAGCCAGTGCGGTTCGATCGGAAAATACCGGTATGGCGTCTGCACCCAATGGCGGTCGGCCAGGGCGTGGACGTTGTCCGCGAAGCGTCGGCGCTGAGTGTGCCCGCCGACATGTTCGAGCACAGAATTGGAATACACGAGGTCGAAGCGGTCGCGGGCAACCGCCCTCGGCGGGTCGCACGCATCGCCCTGGATCGCGATGACGCCCTCGGTCACCGAGCCCGGCGCCAGTAGGTTCACCGTGGTGACAGACGCGGGCCGCACCGGCGCGAGTCGCCACGATTCGGGTGTGCCCCCCAAGTCCAGCACCCGCATCTCCGCGAAAGCCGGGAAGAACTCGAGAAGATGCCGCCATCGCCGAGTGCGGGCGCGCCCCGACAATGACCGCCTCGAATTGACGTCCGTGACCGCGTCCCGCAACCAGTTTGACATCCATCCCCGGTCTGTGAAGTCTCGCTCCGCGAGAGAGAAGCGAGGAGCGGCGCGGGCGTGTCATCTCTGGGAGGCAACTGCCCGGAAAAGAGTAATCCCTCCCGCCCTCAGACGCAAGCACACAACCTCGTACCCGGCCAGCCGGAAGCGACCCTCCGAGTCGTCCAAAACCGTCCGGCCCCAGTCCTTTACGCGGGCCTTTTGCGGATCGCGACGTCGAGGTAGGGCAGGAACAGCCCGATCGGCAGGTCGGGGCGCTGTCGGCGCAACAAACCGGCGTAGCGGCGGGTGTCGGAGAGGCGATAGCGAAGCCGGCGAAGTGCGTTGTGCTCGATCTGGAAACTGTGCCGGTCGGCCAGGAATTCCAGGTCGCCGATGGGCCCCAGTGCCAGTTCGATGTCGTGGAAGCTGACACCGCGGCCGCGGCGGGTGAGTTCGAGCCCGGCGCCCGCCGCACTCGTGTCGAACGGTGACGCCTGGTACCGGGGTGTCTGCCGGAAATACTCCAGTGCCATCTCGTCGGGCAGCCAGTGAAAGAACGGCATGTCCGCGGTGTGGTCGTCGAAAAGCCAGAGGCGGTTCGGTGCTTCGACGATACAAAGAATGCCGTTATCTGCCAGGAGCTTCCACGCTGCCCGCAAACTACGCAGACGCTCTTCGAGTGTCATGTGCTCAAGCGAAGCGAAAAAGATCACGAAGTCGAAGCTTTGGTGATCGAAGTGGGAGTCCATCTCGGTGGCGTTCATCGCATGAAGTGACTGCGCCCCGAGCCGGAGTAACCGCAATCTCGCCTCGGCCACCGCCACCGACTCCGGTGCGACGTCGATGGCGACGACGTCGCTGCCCTGCTCGGCCAAGGCGCAGAGTGACGAGCCGGTTCCACAGCCGATCTCGAAAACCCTTGCCCCATCGAGGCGATGCAACGAGTTGAGCCACGGGACGTATTCGTGTCGGTCATAGGTCAGGCGCCCGACGGTGTGGGCTTCGAGCTGCTCGCGACCGATGTCTGAATTCCAATAATCCTTTGTCGACCAGTTCTCCCGAAGGTGACTGCGGAACCTGTCCAGTTCGGCCGGCCCGAGGGCGACGAATCGTCGACGGAGGTCGGGTGTGACGGTCTTGTCGGTGCGCCACACCAGGGCGCGGGCCAGCTCTTTCGCGCCATCCTTGGCGAGCCACCGCTGAGCACCCCGTGCTCCCCGCCGGCAGTTGTTCACGACGTGTCTCCCGCGTCGGTAGTGAGGCCGCAAAGGTCGGTACGCCATGCTAGCGCCAGCTCCCGGCGACATGGGAGGCCCTCGCGTTCGGCCGCACCGGTGCGACGAGCACGAGCCTTGCGCCGACGAGCACGGCACACGCCGGGGAAGTCGGTTCGGCGTCAGATGCCGACCCCGCCTTGGCCTGGAGGCGCTGGGGTCACCACGTAGCCGGGTGCCGGTCTCGCATTTCGTCGGGCACGAAGACGAAGTTGTTGACGTAGACGCCATGCGCCGACCACCCGTCCTGCGAGCCGCCGATGTTCGCCGGATTCTGATATTCGGCTGCGTCGAACTCCTCGACCGGGAGCCGTTCCTCGCCGATCTGGAAGTGGCCCGCGTAACCGAGTCCGGCCAAGAACTCGGTGATCTCGGCCAGGGCGTTGGGGTGATGGCGTTCCTCGGCTTCCACGAGAACAGCCGGCCGGTTACGGGTGAGGGTGTCCGCGGCCCCCCGTAACACGGCGAATTCGTGGCCCTCCACGTCGATCTTCATCAGGCCGATATCATCCAGGCGCAGATCGTCGAGGCGCGTGACCGGCACGTCGAGGTGGGTGACCCGGCTGCCGTTCACGTTGCCCAGGACGTTGTCGGTGTCGATGGTGCTTCGGCCCGGTTCGGACTCGACCAACCGCATGGTGGCCACACCGGATGTGTCCGACAACGCCACCGCTTCCACCCGCACCGCCGCTCCGACCGCGTGGAACATCGATGCCAGGTCGCGGGCCTGGGCTGGTCTGGGCTCGAACGCAATGACCGATCGCGATGACGCGGACATTGCGATGGTGAACTCGCCGACGTCGGCGCCGATGTCGAGCGAAACCCGGTCCGGGTCGCACAGGGAGGCCGCCAACTGGACGTCCGGGCGGGATTCTCCGAGACGGCGGAGAATGTGGTACTTGCGTCGCCAGAACAGGCGCGGCACGACAGATCGTGCCGCGGGGGCGAGCCAGTGTTTGGCTGAGTGTGCGACGGGCATCTGTCGTCTTTCCGGCGGCGGTGTCCTGAGCGTCAGAATAGTCGACAGGTGTGCCCCGCTGGCGCGGCTGCAGCGAAAACTTGCTCTGGCCCCGGATCTTGACCGACCACGGATCGTGACCGTCGGCGTGCGACCTGCATACTTATCGGCGATGTTGCGTTTGTCGAGGCAATGGCGGCCGGCGATGTGCATGGCGCTGGTGCTGGCCGGATGTGGTGGCGGGCATGTCAACCCCGGGCCACTGTCCGCGATAGTCAGTCCGGCGATCCCGGCTATCGTTCAAGATGTTCCCGGTCCGCTGCGCGGTCAGTACGAGGACCTGTTGGAACCGCTCTTCCCGCAGGGAAATCCGGCCGACAAGCAGTATCCGGCGTGGCCCGCGTCCTATGACGCGGGCATCCGTGTCTCGTGGCGGCAGTTGCAGCCCACCGATCCACGCACCCTGCCCGCCGACGCTCCCGACGATCGCAAGTTCGATTTCAGCGTGATCGACGATGCGCTGGCCGGTCTGGGCGACCGCAACATGCGGCTGATGCTTCGGGTGTATTCCTACAACTCCTGTTGCGACGCGTCCTATCCGGACAACACCAACATTGCGATTCCGGACTGGATGCGCCCTGCCGCGACCGTTTACCCCGGGCCGGAACGAGTGTGGTGGACACCCGGGGTGGCAAATGTGGTCCCGAACTGGAACGCCCCCGAGTACCTGAACGCGTTCAGCGGGCTGCTCGCCGCGCTCGGACGGCGCTACGACGGAGACGAGCGGCTGAGCGTTTTCGAGTTCTCCGGCTATGGGGACTTCAGCGAAGACCACATCGCTTACTTGCGAGACGTGCTGGGCGCCCCCGGCCCGTCGCCCGAAGACAGCGTCGCCAAGCTAGGCTATTACAGCCAGTTTCGCGATCAAAGCATCACCATCGACTCCATTCGCCGGCTGGTCGCGGCCAACGTGAGCGCCTTCCCTCACACTCAATTGTTGGTCAACACGCCGAACCCGGAAATCGTGCGCCAACTGCTCGCCGAGGATGTCACCAAGAAACTGTCCGCGCCGGTGGGGATCCGCTCGGATTGCCTCGGCGTGTACGCGCCATTGCCCGTGTGGGCAGACGCAGAGGGGTCGTACTACGTCCAGTCGAAAGACCCGCTCGTCGACGAGTTGAAAAACCGGCTTGCCACGGCGCCCGTGGTCACGAGTGGTGCCAGTTACCCGATGGAACCGACCCGCGGTCCTACTACGACAAGGCGTTGCGCGACGTGGTGCGCTACCACGTGTCGATGACGGCGAGTTACAACTTTCCGGACCGGGATTCGGACGCACCGATGGCCCCCGATTTGTATGTGTTGTGGGCGCGAGCCAACGTGTTCGCCGGCTACAGGTACTCGGTGGAAGCCCGGCCGGGTTCGCAGTCGCTGCGTGACGGGAATGCGCGAATCGACGTCACCTGGACCAACGACGGCGCCGCCGCGGCTACCGAGAAATGGGTACCCGGTTACCGGCTGGTGGATTTCTCGGGAGCGGTGGTCCGTACGATTCCGGCAACCGTTGTCCTTCGTAATCTGCTCGCTTCCGGGGGTAAAGATTCCGGTGCGCAACCGGCGCCGGCGTCGTTCACCGAATCCGTGACTGTAGCCCTGGAGGGTTTGTCACCGGGGCACTACACGCTGCGCGCGGTGGTGGACTGGCAGCAGCACAAACCCGACGCTTCTCGGGTGGTGAACTACCCGCCGATGCAATTGGCGCGCGACGGACGCGACGGCTCCGGCAGCTATCCCCTTGCGACGCTGGATATCCCGAGCGATGCGTCGCACTTCACCCGGCGATGAGCGGAGCCCGACCACCATCCGGGCGGGGGTAAGCCCACGTGGTCCGGCGCGGGAGCCGTCGCCGCGCTCGGGGCATCAAGCCGGAATCCCTTTGCTGTTGGCCCATCCAACAATTTTCTGAAGGCTACTGAAAATACCTCTCGAACGGGTTTACAAGCCGCGCCGCGGGAGTTAAATAAGAAGTCCGACGCCGCGTCCCGCTGCGCGGCTCATGACGGGTAACGAGGTGGGCAATGAGCGCGGCCGGTCGCCCGAGGAGTGGCCTCGTGATTCGCCGCGCGGGCCAACCGAGCTGTGCGGCCACCGCGAGGTCATCCCGTCCCTTGCAGAAGATCGCGCCGGTAGTGGCCGCATGCTCGACGTTGTTGTTGTGCGGATGTGCGTTGTTGAGCGGATGTGCCGCGCACATCAACTACGGACCGTTGTCCGGGGCGCTCGGCGCCCGGTTGAGGTCGTCCGCGCTGGTGAGCCACCAATTACCGGTTACCGTGCGCGAGATGCCCAATCCGTTGCGTGGCCAATACGAGGATCTCTTGGAGCCGCTTTTCCCGCAGAGCAATCCGGCCGACGAGCAGTATCCGGCATGGCCCGGCTCCTACGACGCCAGCCTGCGCGTCTCATGGCGTCAGCTGCAACCCGTCGACCCGCGAACATTACCGGCCGATTCTCCCGACGACCGTCTGTTCGACTTCAGGATGATCGACGACGCGTTGACGAAGCTGGAAAAACGCAACATGAGGCTGACCCTTCGCGTGTTCGCGTACAACTCCTGTTGCGACGAGTTCTATCCGAACCATACGAATATCGCCGTTCCCGATTGGGTCGCCGCCATTCCGGGTGCCACCACCAGTTATCCGGGACCGCAGAACAGTCCCGAGGCCTGGGTGACGCAGGTGGTGCCCAACTGGAACAACCCCGATTACCTGAATGCCTTTTCGCATCTGCTCGCCGCGCTCGGGCGCCGCTATGACCGGGACGAGCGGCTCAGTGTGTTCGAGTTCTCCGGTTACGGGGACTTCAGCGAGAACCACGTCGCCTATCTGCGCAGTGCGCTGGGTGCGCCGGGTCCGGCCCCCAACCGCAGCATCGCTGAGCTGGGGTATTACAGCCAATTCCGCGATCAGAGCATCACCGTCGGCGCCATTCGGCAACTGGTGGCCGCCAATGTGAGCGCCTTCCCGCACAAACAGTTGGTGGTCAACCCGCCGAATCCGGAGATCGTGCGCCAAATGCTCTCCGGCGAGGTGACCAGGAAACTGTCCGCGCCGGTCGGGATTCGCTCGGACTGCCTCGGTGTCTACCCGGTGCTGCCGGAATGGGCTGAGTCCGCCCAATCTCACTACGTGCAGACCCACGATCCGGTCGTCGCTGAGATCCAACAGCGGCTGGCTTCGGCGCTGGTGATGACCGAGTGGTGCCAGCTGCCCCACGGATCCGACCCCCACGCGTACTACCGGAGAGGCCTCGACGACGTGGTCCGCTATCACGTGGGCATGATGTCGAGCTTCAATTTCCCGGACCGGGATTCGGCATCGACGATGGACCCGGCGTTGTATGCGCTCTGGGCGCAGGCCAACGCTTCTTCCGGCTATCGGTATGCGGTCGAGGCCCGGCCCGGATCGCAGGCGATACGTGTCTCGAAGCCGTACCCGGTGTCGGGCAAGGTGGTGACCGTGCCGGTGGTGTGGACCAACTACGGTGCCGCGGCCGCCTTCGAGCGGTGGGCACCGGTCTACAGGCTGGTGGATTCCTCCGGGAAACGGGTGTGGGCCTTGCCGGCTAAGGTCCAGCTCGACAAACTCGTTCGCGACGAACCCGGCTCGTCGCGCGGGGCGGTGGTCCCGGCTTCCAGCACCGAGGCGGTGCGCATCGACGTGTCGGGCTTGTCGCCGGGACGCTACACGCTGCGGGCATCGGTCGACTGGCAACAGCACGTACCCGGCGCCTCACACGTGGTGAACTATCCGCCCATGCAGTTGGCGTGCGACGGGCGGGATGACTCCGGGTCGTATCCGATTGCGACGCTGGACGTGGGGAGCGCCGGAACGCCCCTTCCGCAAGGATGATCGGCCGGCGGGCACAAGGCGGCGCAATGCATTGCACAATGCGTTGCCCGCTCAGGCGGCGGGACTAGATTGGGATGCCACCCGTCGGCGATGCGGCATAATGCCACTGGAATTTGCGCCGCGGTATTCAGTGCAGAGGACCGACGCC
Organism: Mycobacterium sp. HUMS_12744610; assembly: GCF_041206865.1. Taxonomy (NCBI): domain Bacteria; kingdom Bacillati; phylum Actinomycetota; class Actinomycetes; order Mycobacteriales; family Mycobacteriaceae; genus Mycobacterium; species Mycobacterium servetii. The sequence goes on along the minus strand of NZ_JBGEDP010000001.1, from coordinate 5,705,896 downwards.
ATTCGCGTGACCCGTATCGAGGAAGGCTAATGGATGGATTTCCGCACCTTTGTCCGGACCCTCCTCGTGCGCTGGAAACTCGTCGTCAGCGCGTTGCTGGCGTGTCTGGTCGGTGCGGCGGTCGTCACGGTCTTTCAGAACAAGGCATACCGTCCTCGGCAACAATTCTCGTCTCCTTTTCCGGGGCGACCGACCTCACTGACGTTTACTACGGCGGGCAGGCCGCCCTGGACCGATTGTCGTCGTATGCCGAGATCGCCGGTGGCCGAGCCGTGGCAGAACGCGCGGTCAACCAATTCCAGCTCCAGATCAGCCCCGACACCCTGGCGAGCGAAACCGAGGTGAAGTACGCGGCGAAATCGATGCTGTTCACCATCACCGTCACCGACACCGGTCCCAAGCGCGCCGCATTGTTCGCGGCGGCGATGGCCGATTCTTTTGCCGGGATGGTCGCGACGCTCGATTCGAATCTTGTCCCGATGAACGCGGGTGAGCGGCGGGCGAATGAATCCGGACCGGTCGCCAGGGCGACGGTAGTCAAACAGGCCGAGATACCCGATCGGCCGAGCAGGCCGGTGCCGATGCGCAACATGGCGATCGGGCTTGTCGCCGGAGTGCTTTTGGGTATCGCGGTGGCGCTGACCCGCGACGCCAGCGATCGCAGCGTGCGTGACCGGGCGAAGGTGGAACAAGTCACGGGCCTGCCGACTTTGGCGGAGCTGCCCGGAAAGCGCGGCACCGCGCCGCGGTTCGGCACCGACGTCACCTTCGACGACGCTGTCCGCGGCTTGCGCACCAGATTGCTCCGGGCAATGGGGCCCGACGTTCGTCGGGTGCTGATAGCGGCGCCGTTCGGCGGTGAAGGAACCACGACGACGGCGTTGAATCTGTCGATGGCCTTCGCCGAACTCGGCGAAGATGTATTGCTGGTCGAGGGCGATATTCGTCGACCCGTGATCGCCAGTCTGCTGAAGGTCGCATCGGGGGAAGGGTTGGCGAGCGCGCTGGCCAACCCCGACATCGCCGCGGAAGCCACCAAGCCGACGGCGATTTCGAAGCTGTTCATCCTCGCGTCGCGATCCATCCGCCGCGACGCTTTGCCCTGCAGCGCCTACCTCCCGGAAGTCATCGACACGGTACTGGCAGAGCTGTCGTCACACTTTGACCGGACGGTGGTCGACGGCCCAGCGGTGCTGGCGACGGCCGATACCGGACTTTTGGCCGGAGCCACGCAGGCCACGGTGTTGGTCGTGCGGGCGGGGCGGACCACGATCGACGAACTCACCGAGGCGTTGAGCGCTCTGCGTTTGGCCGGCGCGAAGGTCGTCGGGGTCGTGCTGACCAACACCCGCATGCCCGCACATACCAGGGCCGCGGCCCAGACCTATCGGGGGAAGGCCAGGAGACCGGCGTGATCCTCTACATGGGGGGTCGCTACCGCCTCGCGGTGGCTGGATTGGCGCTAGGGCTTTTCCTGTTCGGCTGCTTCCTGGTCGGGGTGTTCTCGGTGCGCGACAGCGTCCACGGAGCGCTGCTGATCGCAGCGATGTTCAGTCTGGTCGTCTACTGGGCTAAACGGGAGGCGATGGTGGGGGTGGCATTGTTCTGGGCTTTCGCGGCGCTGCCGGCGGGCTTACACGTCGGCAAAGTCGTCGGCCCGGGCGTGATCAACGCCTACCAGGTGGCGCTGCTGCTGGCGATCTGCTACCTGCTTCCGGTGGTGAAACTGCGGTTCGCCGACTACCTGTTGCCCGGACTGCTCACGTTGACGGTGCTGTTCTTCACCGTCGTCGGTGTGGTCACCGGACATGCCGCCGACATCGTCATGCTCGAATCGACGACCCTGCTCGAAATGGTCGGCGGGTACATCTTGGCGTTGCTGGTCGTGTACGGCGGGTACGTCAAGGGGGTGGTGCGCACGATGGTCTTGATCCTGTGGTTCTCCGCGGGCATGGCAGTCGTGAGTTCGTTGCATGCCGTCCGACTGGCCGGCCGGGCGGAAAACCTGACGGGGACCGACGCCGGCGATGCCCTCCGCATCATCGTCGCCACCCAATCTCCGGCCGTCGCCGTATTGGCCGGTTTGGCCGCCGCCGCGGTCGTCGGGCAGATCAGGCCCGCGGTGTTTCTCGCACTGGGTCCTCCGGCGCTGATCATCACGCTGCTGTCGGTCAGCCGAAACACGTTGATCGCCTTGGCGGTGGCCACCATCGTGGCCTTGCTCGCCAGCTTCAGATGGTCGAGCCTGAGCCGGGTGGTCGCCCTTGCGGTGATCACCGCGTTGGTGGCAGTGGTGACGGTCGCAGCAACACTGTTCGTCCTGCGCGATTCGTCGAGCGGAGTATGGCTGGCAAAGCAGTTCGCCGCGTTCAACCATCGGGTGCTCGGCGGGGTTTCGACGGGCGCGCTCGCCGTCGACACGTCGACTCTGGACCGGCTGCAGGAAATCAGGAACCTCAACCGCGCGATCGCGCGGGCACCCGTGTTCGGCCACGGCTTGGGCTACGTTTATCAGCTGCCGTCGGGAGACGACGAGTTCAGCACGAAGTACCAACCCACCTACTCGCACAATTTCTACCTGTGGTGGTGGGTCAAAGCCGGGGCGGTGGGCATGGTGGTGTTCGCTCTGTTCGCCCTCACTCCGCTGATCCGTGCGCTGCGTCGTGCGTCCGCGCCGGCGAAGATCAGCGCCGCGGTCAGCGCCGCACTCCTGGCGATATCGGCCGTGTGGCCGCTGCCGGAGATGCCGATCGACGCCTTGGCGCTGGGCCTTGCTCTCGGTGCGACGACGGCGTTCGCCGGCATGGCAAGCACGGGCCGGGACGGGGCCCGGATCGGTGTCAACCCGGCGCCGGCGTATGCGGCTGCGCGCGTCTGACTTCGGCGGTGTGCGACGTCGGCGCCGGTGCGGCCCCGAAGGCCCTCACGTTCGGCCCTGGTAGTAGCCGATGATCTGGGTCGGCGTGATCGGGGCGGCGCTCTTGCGGCCGAGGAAGAAAACACTGCTGGCCGCGTCCAGGGAATGTCCCGGGTCGAGCATTCGGTCGACGAAGCTGAGCCAGAAAAAGCACAGCGACGTGACTCTGCCGAGCCGGACCGATCGGGTCAGCGCCCGCACGAAATAGTCGAGCGACCACCGCAACGCCGTGCCGGCTCCGGCCACACAGCCGGAGTCGACGCACTCGAAGCTGCGGAACAAGTACCGGTGGCCGCTATCGGTGAAACGGGTGAAGTCGTACGGCCCTTCGCACACCTGCTGGAGAAAAGGCGAGTCGGCGTAGACGATTCCGCCACTGCGCAGAACGCGGTGGATCTCGTTCACCACAACCGTGGGCTCCAGCATGTGCTGAAGCACGGCCTGGATGACCACGCCATCGACGGAGCCGTCGGTCAGCGGGATCGCGTGACCGTCTCCGACGAATTGCACCGCGGGGCTGAAGTAGATGTCGAAGGCGATGAGATCGACCGCCGGCTCGGCATACAGTGCCGCCAGGCCGTCGCCCCGGGTACCGCCCCCGATCACGAGAATTCGGGGTCTTCGCCGCGCCGCGTCATCATCGGCCCCGAGCAGGCGCAGCATGCGGGCGACGCTGGCGGACGCGGTGGTGTTGGCCGGATGGAGCAGTCGATTCAGCACGCGGTGGAACCCGGTCCGGCGGATCGGCGATGCGCCCCCCGAAGCCCGCAACTTGTCGACGTCGAGCACGCTGCGGTCGAAGTCGACTAGTGCCGGTACGCCCGAAACCACGGGAAAGGGCTCCTCGGCGTATCGGCAGGACGCGTTCGAGCAACGCCATGATCCATCGGCGGGGCGCACCGGGCCGGCGCAGCGTGGGCAGATGAAGAGGCCCTCGGCGACCATCGTCTCGAGGCTGAGCACCAGGTCACTGTAGCGTTCCCGGTGCACCCGGCGGCCCGATCGTGGCGACCGTAGACAGCTGCGCGGCATCAACTGCCGGGGCGCCACTCCCGCCGGTTTGCTAACTCGGCGCCGCCGACCTCACCCATTTTTGTCCGCGCTGTTTCAGGCGTGCCACGTTGTACTCCGCCCACCAGCGCGCTCTTTTGCCCCGTAAGGAACTCTTGCAGCTTTTCAGATAACGTTGCGCGCCGCGTGCCGGCACCGCGTTTCGTTCCTCCAGCAATTGCAGACAGCGAAATGCCAAGTCGTAGGACCCGTAGCAGTGGTGCCCTATCAGCGCCAAATGCTTCAATTGCTCGTCGGAGATCCCGTCTGGACGGAAGAAATCGCGCACATAGACGATATCGGCTTCCAGGATCTGATTCAGCGCCCGCTCGGGATTTCCGCCGACAGCGAAGTCGCCGATCATCCATTTCTTCACGTCCCCGGCAATGCAGTGCGGTAGGAACCCCTGACGCCGCAACTCCACATCGACCTCGCCGAATGAGGGCTGGTTTTGATACAACGTGATGAACGACACCTCGGTCTGAATTGCCACCGCCCCGGCCAGCTTGTTCCGGCCGTTTTCGAAGACGGAAAGCTCGCTTCCCTGGATGTCGATCTTCAGCAGATCGAGATGCTCGATTTCATCGATGTCGTCAAGCCGGTGCGTGTCGACCGGGACGCGATCGACCACCACGCCGAACGGATCGAAGAGGGTGAAAAGTCCTTGCGCTGTCAGATCGGGTTCGAGCAAGCTGGTCATCCCGCCCGGAGCCGGACAAACCTTCAGGGTCTGCGTGGTGCCGTCACCCAGAGCGTAAGGAAGGTAGGACTCGTTGGGCCCACACGCTTTTTGCAGGGCGAGCAACGCCTCGCGCGCCGGCTCGAAGCCTGTCACATGACACAAACCCGCTTCGAGCATCGGCGTGTAGGGCCAGTCGCCGCAGCTCCGGCTCGCCCCGACATCCACGATGTGTGTCAGACGCGCCGGGCACAGGATGTCCCGCAGTGGCCCGCTCACCCGATCACCGTCAGGTGCTCGCACCGGCCGGCCGCAACCTCGGCCTGAAATCCGTGGTAGCAGTGGCGGCCACGCGTCGCGGTCCCGTCGAACGATCGACGGGTTTCGGGGAGCCGTTCAGCGCTCGGGCTGGCCACGTCGCCACCTTAGACCGTATCCACGGTTTGTCGCGCATGTGGTGATGATGGCTGCACCGGTTCGCGGCCCGCCGCGGCACGTCGCGGCCTGGGACGCATCGGCCGGATCGGACCGGCGTCCCTGCAGCCGGGATCTGTTGTCGGCCTGCATCATCGCGCCGGGCCGCCGGCGGTACGGGCATCGGTCTTCAAGTCAGGCTCGGCGTCGCGTTAGGGTCTCACAGATGATGGCAGGGCTCAGGGAGTTTGCGCCGGCCGCGATCCGCACGTGGACGAAAAACGTCGCGGCCGGACTGCTGTGTGCCCTCGGGGTTCCGGCATTCGCGCGGCGGCGCCACCGCGACCGGCTCCTGATCGTGATGTTCCACGGTGTCGAACAAGAACCACTGTCGCCGCCCTGCTGGCATGTGCTCGGCTCGGCGCTTTTTCGCCGTCAACTGCATTATCTCCGCGCGCATTTCACCGTCCTGCAGCTCGCCGAGGCCCTGGATCGGCTAGCGGCGGGGACGTTGCCGCCGCGCGCCCTGGCCATCACGTTCGACGACGGCACCCGCAATCTGGCGAGAAACGCGGTTCCGGTGTTACGGGATTTGGCGCTTCCCGCGGCGGTGTTTCTGGCGACGGGTCCGATGGGCAGCGACCAGACCCTGTGGGCCGACCGGCTCTGGCTGGCCATCGCCCGCACCACCGCAACCGAGGTCGACCTGAGCGCGCTGGGGCTGGGCACACGTTCCCTCGGCGGTACCGCTGCCCGCGGCGGGGTCTACGCGGCCGCGGTTGATCGTCTCAAAGACCTGGCCGACGCGCGACGTATCGCGGTGCTGCAGCAGATTCTCGCGGTGCTGGGCTACCGCGACGGTGACCCGGGCCCGTTCGAGATGCTCTCCTGGGACGAAGCGCACGAGATCATCAACGACGGCCTGGTGACACTGCATCCCCATACCGTGACCCATCCGATTCTGGCGCGCTGCAGCGACGAAGACGTCCAGCGCGAGATCATCGATTCATGCTCGGTGCTCGAACATGAGACCGGGTCGAAGCCCACGATTTTCGCGTATCCCAACGGCCGCCCGCATGATTTCGACGAGCGCGCCAAGGATGTCCTGCGTGGCCGCGGCGTGCGTTGGGCGTTGTCGACCGCCCCCGGATTCGCCGATGCGCACTGTGACCCGCTGGCGCTGCCGCGGTTGGCAGTGGGCAGCGATTCGTCGTTCGCCTACTTCCGGCTCATGGTCTCCGGGGGGCTGCCGCGCCGCTACGGCGGCGGCCGCGGGATCACCGCCGCGCGCCGGGCCCCCCGGCCCCCTGGCGTGCGGCGGTGAGCCACAGGTCGTGCAGCGCCGCCCGCCAGTGGGCGACGTCGAACTCGCCGGCGCGCGCGTGCGCGGCGGCGGCCAGGCGGTTGCGCAGTTCGGCATCGGCGACGAGCGACTGCAGCGCGGCCGCGAGTTGGACGGGATCGCCGGGACTGACCAGCACGCCGTTCACCCCGTCGGTGACCACCTCGGGTATCGCGCCCACCGCGGTGGTCACCGGCGCCACCCCGTTGGCCATGGCCTCCAGCACCGCCATCGGCAGTCCCTCGCTGTAGCTGGGCAGGACAAAGATCGCCGACTCGGCCAGCAGTCGGTCCCGCTCGGCGGAGTCGACCCAGCCGACGACGGCGAGAATGTCCTCCAGCCCGCTGGCCTCGACCAATGCGCGCACCTGGTCCACATCCCCGTCGCCGGCCAACGTGATCCGCACGTTGGCCCGGATGTCGTCGCGCAGCATGCCGACCGCGCGGACAAGGTCGTAGGTTCCCTTGTTGGTGCCCAGTCTGCCCAGCGACACCACTCGCACCGGCTGACCCGAACGCGGCGACGGCGTGGCGGCAGGCATGACCACCGGGTTGTAGAGCAGCCTGGTGTGGGATTCGTCGAATCCCAGCCGCGTGCAGGACTTCTCGATGTGGGATCTGGCGAGCACCACCGAATAGTCGGCGCGCAGCGCCGCCCGCACGGCGCGTCGCAGCGGCGGCGGCAGGCCGTCGAGCCACGGGAAGAAATGCGAGGTGTGGCCGTGGACGATCGACGGGACGCCCCGCAGCCGCGCGACGAACAACGGGACGGACTTGCGCACGATGCTGCCGCGCCACGAGTAGTGGACGTGTACGACGTCGACGGACCCGAACAACAGCAGCCCCGATGCCTTCAGCATGCCCGAGATGCCCGTCCGCAGCCGCGTCGCGGCGGAGGCGTCGACATAGGTGGTCACGTGGCGGATATGGAACCGCGGGTCGGTGTCCTCGATGATCAATCGCATCACGGTCGCCATGCCGCCGCGACTGTCGGGCCCGGCCGGTGCGTTGCCGATCGTGAGCACCCGGATCGGCTGCCGTGTCGCTGCCGGTGCCTTCACCCGCGAGCCGGCCCACGCGGCGAACGACGCTCTCTCGGCGGCCGTGCTTCGCGCACCCGACGGCGTCCTTCCTGGCGACCTGCTGCATCCCGCTGGGGAATCCCCGGCCGCGAGGCCGGCGTCAGTCGCGACCCTAGCAAACACATGCCACGGCCGCCTCCGGGACCTTCAAGGCCCGCAGGGCGAGGGCCGATCCGGCCGACGGCATGGTCGCCACGACCGGATCGGTCCACGCCGACAAGATCGCCGATCCACGGTCATGGCGGATATCTGCGTTCACCCGGCTGGCGCCTTCCTCGTGCGTTGAATTCGCCCAATTCACGTCGGCATTTCGGCGGTGAGGCGCGATCGCGGGAACCCCGGCCGGATCGACTTTCGCACCCCGGGGCAGAGGGAATCATCAATGAATTGGGTTGAAGTGCAATGAGCAATGCATACTGATCGGGTGATGATGCCGAAGTCACTGGGCAGAGCGATTGCACTGGCCGGTGTGATCGGATTCCTGGCCCTGAGTGCGCCGCCATCGTGGGCCGAACCCGACGAACCGGGTACGACGACCGAGCCTGCTGAAACCGACACGACCGCCAGGTTGACTCTGTCGTTGAAGGATCTGGGGTTTGACTCAGACATGGTCTTCTACGGATTAGACGGCGTAATGCAGTTGAGCGTGCCGGTCCCGCACGGATTGACGCCCGCCGCATTGAATGCGACCGTCGAGCCGCCGGTCAATTTTCGCTCGGGAATCATCTCCGTCGCCCAGGACGATCGCGAAATCGTGAGGATGAATCTGCCCACCGCCGATCAGGCGCCGATCGTCATACCGCTGACCGGGGCAGAAGTGGTCGACGACTGGATGACGTTGTCGGTGCGCGCCTATCTCGTCCCCGAAGAAGGGTTTTGCGTCTACCCGTGGAGCCCTTTGCGTCTTGTCCGTGCATCGATCAGCTACACCGGGGTCGAGCAACCGCCCATCACCGTGGCCCAATTCTTGCCCCCGGTGCTGCGCAAAATCACCATCTTCGTGCCACAGTCGCCTTCGCCCGCGGAATCCGACACGGCGATTCAACTCGCCACCTCCTTGGCCGCGCACTACGGCCAGCAGGATCCCGACATCGTCATGGCCTCGCTGGGCGACGGACAGGCGGCGCCGCCGACGCCGCCGCGACCGCAGGAGCGGCAGATTGTCGTCAAAGAGGGACCGGACAACGGGCTTTCCCTGCAGGGTGCGACCGGTGTGCCGTGGCTGTTGATCTCGGGCACTCTGGGGCCGACCGAGGAATCGAACGCGGCGTTGCTGTTCAGCGATCTGTCCGGACTCGCCCTTGCTTCGCGGGCTTCTGTGCGATCGCTGAAGCCCAGCGTCCGGCTGCCCGGCGACAGCACCACGCTGCGTGAATTGGGGATGCCCTTCGCCACGTCCACGGCGCTGCGGCCACAGGTGTCGATCCCGTTGGACCAGACCCGATTTGGCAGGTCCATCCACGGGGTCCGGGTGCACCTGCAGGGTTCCTACTCGCCGACGCCGGCCGACATGGGCGGCCAGATCGCCGTGACGATCGGACAGGAGACCATCGACCATTGGCCCACCGACGGTCATGGTGTTATCGACAACTGGATCGATGTCCCGGATCGGCTGCTGCAGCGATGGACCGCCCTTGACGTGACATTGGATCTTGCTGCCAACGCAGGACGTTGCGGCGACTTCTCCATCGTCGGCGCCGGAGACCGGGCCCTCACCTTGACCATCGATGGCGACACCGTCGTGCAGAGCAGACCGGCCAAGCCACCGGTGCCCGACGGCCTGCGTTCTGTACCGCAGGCGCTCTTGCCCAAGGTGCAGGTGGGCATCGAGCCACGCGCCTTCAGTGACACCGCGCGTGCCGCCGACATCATGGTGGGTCTGCAGCGCATCAGCTCGATCCCGATCGACACCGTCGTGACGACACCGAAAAAGGCGCTCGAATCCTCCGATCCCGCCGTGGTGATCGCCGCGGACGGATGGAAGCATCCCGACGTCGTGCTACCGGTGTCCGCGGGGTCCAGCGGGCCGATCACCCTCAACGCCTTCGGGACCGACGGCAAGCCGACCACGCTCTCGCTGGACCCGACAATCCAGTTCGGCTCCCTGCAAGCGGTCTTCGACCGTGGCCGGTCGTTGCTGGTCGCGACATCCAACGGCGCGCCCGCGCAGCTCGACGAACTCCTCCGGTGGCTCGGCAGCGACAGGAAGCACTGGTCGGGTATCAGGGGTGTCGCGGTGGTGTCCGTACCCGGCCATGACCCTGTGACCGTCGACCCCAGGAACGTGGTTGCTGCGGGTGCGACACCGGGAAGCAACTCCGACCTGGGCTGGCTGTGGTGGTTCGGCGGAGCGTGGCTTGCCGTGGCCGTCGTCGGTGCCGCGGTCATCGTGGTGCGCAGCGGGCGCATTTCACTGCGACGCTGAAATATCGACGTCGGGGTGTTCACGCAGTACCGCGTCCCGCGCCGTTGGCCGCTCATCGCGAAGCTAGGGATAGAAGCTTGATGGAACCCAGGGAAGAAAAGTTGATCGCCCGCTACAAGAAGATCTACGACATCCCGGCCGAGGTCGATATCACCCGGCAGATGATTTTGCATCATTGGCAGCTTGAGAGACAACTGACGGCAGAATTGCTTCAATCCGCCCCCGGCGAAAGATGGGGCGTCTTCGATCGTTGTTACACGCGGCTGTACGACGAGTTGGACTGGCTCAACAAGTTCTCCGGCGATGCCGACACCGCACCGCCCACTGAAAGATTCGCGAGATGGTTGCAATTAGTCGGTCCACCGCCGAAGTCGGTCTATGAAATCGGATCCGGGCAAGGGGAACTGATTGTGTACCTAGCCCGCAACGGTCACCACTGCAAGGGGAGCGAGATCACCGGCAAACGCGGAGAAGCGCTGGTGGCCGACGCGCCCCCGAACCTTTCCTGGGGGAGGTCGGACGGTGTGCACCTGGGCACGTTCGAGCCAGCCGGGACTTACGATGCCGTGGTCTCAGATCAAGTGATCGAACATCTTCATCCCGACGATCTGGATTGGCATTTGCGGGGCGTCCACTCCATCCTGAAAAAGGGTGGGCGATATGTATTCAACACGCCGAACAGATTTACCGGACCACACGACGTTTCTCGTGTTTTCAAAATCGCCGAACCGCAAGGGATGCACCTTAAAGAATATACGAACCGCGAACTGGCCGAGGCGGTGCGGCGGGCCGGTTTCGTCTCCGTCTACTGTGGTTTCGTGCCCCGGAGATTTCGTGTGCTCGCGACGATCCTGGGCGCCGGAAATTTCGCTGACTCTGACAAGTTGGGATTCTTATTCCTGCGGATCGAGTCGTCAGTCGAAAAGATTTTGGGGCTGTTGCCCGCGTCTGCGTTGCGCCGCTGGTGTGGCACATTGCTGTGCAAGCTCGGTCTTTTCTCGGACAATGTCGCGCTGGTCGCCCAGAAGGGGTGAACGGGTATGCCGATTTTGCCGTCACACCGCACCGGCCAGCACCTCGGCGATGACGTCCAGCAAGCGATCCACGACGCGGTCGACGGCGAATCGGCGCGCGTAGTGGCGCGCCGCCGCGGCGCCCTGGGTCGCCGCGGTGAACGGGTCTGCCAGGGCATCGAAGGTGGCGGCGAGCCCGGCCACGTCGTCCACACCGACAGGCGGGCAGCCAGGAGGCTGGTATTCGGGCAGGCCGCCGGCGGGGGAGACGATCGGCATCACGCCCAGCTGCATCGAGAGCACCTGAACGCCGCTTTGTGAGGCACGCCGGTAGTGGATGACCGACCCTTTAGCGGCGGCCAGTAACGCCACGACGTCGCGGTAGCGGTACCAGCCGGAGAGCCGGTACGTGTGTTCGGGTAGGGCGCCCTCGTACCCAGGTCCGTCGCCGATGAGCGTGAGGTCGTCGCCGCGCCAGCCGCCGCCGTCGACGTGTCGTTGCCAGGCGGCCAGCACGACATCGACGTTCTTGTACGGGTAGAGCCGGCCGACCATGGCGAAACCGTGCCGTCCTTGCGGCCCCACCAGCGGCGGGACCAGCGTGGGGTCGAGGTCGCTGGTGAGCGGCGACACATACACATGCGTGCCGGCTACGTCGCGGCGAGTGGCGACGGCGGTTGCGACGTACTCGCTGTAGCTGAGGGTGGCGGCCGAGCGGGCGCCCCATCGGTCGAATATCACCGGTTCGTAGGCCCGCCGCTGTTCTATGGCGTCGTGCGGGCCGGCGTCGTGCACCAGCTGAATCCGCGGTGTCCGGCCGGCCAGCGCGATCCAGCGGGGATCGCGCACCAGTTCGGTGATCACCACGTCGGGTCGAAATTCGCGAACGCGCCGCCGGGCCGAGACGATAGCGGGCCACGACGCGGCGGTTCGCAAACCCGGGTCGAGCACCAGTTCGTAGTCGCGCGCGGCGTCGGACTCCGGATGCTGGTCGGTGGTCACCAACAGTACGTCGGTTCCCCGGCGCCGCAGAGCTTCGGCCTGCACGCGCGCCAGCGACCGCATCCACGGCGAAAGCCACAGCACTCGAGAGGCGTTCACAGTACGGCGTTGACGGCGTCGAGATAGGCATCGGTCATCGCGTCCACCGTGTAGTGCTTGCGCATGCGTTCCAAGCCGCGGAGGCCAACGGACGGCAGAATGGCGGGGTCTGCCAGGATCCGGGCCAGGTGTTCCCGCCATCCCGACACCGACACGGGCTCCACGACAAAGCCGGCTGCTCCGAAATCCAGCATCTCCGGAACGGCGCAGACCGCCGACGCGGCAACCGGAACGGCCCGAGCCATGGCCTCGAGAATCACCAGCGGGAACGCCTCGGATCGGCTCGGGACGCAGAGCAGATCGGCGTCGGCCAGTGCGGGTCCCGGGCCGGTTGACCATCCGCACCACCGCACCCGATCTCGCAGCCCGGCGGGGGTGAGGGCCTGCAAGCGCTCCCGATCGGGACCGTCACCGAAGATCGAAAGCCTCCACCGCGCATCGGTGAGGCCGCCCAGCGCGTCGATCAACAGATGCGGGTTTTTGTGCTCGACGATCCGCGAGAGCATCACCAGGTGTGGCGGCTCGCCGGCCGCCCGGACGCGGGGGGGCGGCGAGCCGGTCCAGGCGACGCCGTTGGGTGCGGTGAAGCACCGTCCGCTGAGCCGATGAGTAGCCGTAAGCATGTCCCAATGACGTTGTGCCAGTAGAACGAAACCGTCCGCGCGGCACATCGCCCCGGTGAGCGGCCTGGAGTAGATCGGCCGGTCCTCCTCGGGAGGGACATGCGGAGCGACCAACCAGCGCCGATCGCGGGATGCCGCGCGCCACAACGTGGCGAAGCCCGTCTCGGTGTTGGTGTCGCCACTGATGAGCACCGCCGGACCCGTGGGCAGGTCGACGAGCGGCGCCCACCAGGGCTGGCGCACCACGCGCACGCCCTGGGGAATTTCCTTGATCAAAGGGCCGAAGCGTTGCATGCACACGATGGTGACCGGGTAGCCGCGGCGGTCCAACTCCGTGGCCAGCAGGGCTTTTTGCCGCTCGGCGCCCCCGTAGACGAGGCGGTTGGTGGTGATCACGATCGCCGGCAGATCTGTGCGGCGGCGATCACGGCACCGCACAGCTGTTTTCGGGCGCTGCACTCGTTCCAGCAGCGTCGTGCCGACCAGAAACAGGTCCGCGGCGTGAACGCCGGCCTGGTGTTCGAGTAGCAGGGCGATGTTGGTGCGTTCCACATCCCGGTCGCGGCGATCACCAGCCGCTGGGCGACCGACCGTGGAATCGGTTCCGCGCCCGGCCGCGCCGGGCGCCGGCTGGGCGCGGACTGCGCCGAGTTCGTCGGCCAGCAGAATGTGCCAGCCGGCCCCGCGGGCACGGGCCTGCCAATCGGCTTCCTCACCGTGGCAGAGGAATTCCTCGTCGAAACCGCCGATCGCGTCCCACGCCGCCCGACTGATCGCCAGGCAGTTGCCGCTCAGATGGCCTGCTATGCTTTCCGATTCGGGAGGCTGCCGGGCATGAAGGTGTGACAAGGGGGTGCCGCGGAGCGGTTCGGCGTAGCCGGCGGCCGCGACCAGCGAGCGAATCAGTGTCCGGCGACGTGACGCACAGTCCCACGGCTCTCGACCGGGTGCGGCGTCGTCACGAACCATCGGCGAAACGGCGGCCACGCCGGGCCGGCGCAGCAACTCACGGGTGCGGTCCAACGGGCTCTGTAGGCGGTAGTGGGGATTGAGCAACAACAGGTCTGTGCCGCCCGGCGTCTGTGCCACCAACGCGTTGAACGCTGCGGAGGAGCCAAGGTTTTCCTGTTGCGGCACCCAGTGGACCGTGGGGAACAGGGTGGCGAGTTGCTCGCGACGGGGATCTGCGTCGGCGCCGCTGCAGTGGACGTAGACCGGTAGTTCGGGTACCTGCTCGGCGACGCTGCTCAGGCACATCTCGAGCAATTCGTGGGGCGCGTGGGACACGATCAGCACGGCGAGCGGGCGCTCGGAATGCGGCGCGACGCCGGCGCCGGCCGGTTGGCGCAGATAGGCGCGGTCCATCTGGCGCTTCATCTGTGCCCGCTCCCGACGGGTCATGTAGGCCCGCTCCCGACGGGTCATGGCGTCGCCTGCATCCGGCGCAGGGAGGACATCGTCGACCAGGTGAGCGGGCCGACGGCCGCACTGGTGGCGAGGTAGACGATGGCCGCGGCGGCCAGAACCAGTACCACGTGCTGACCCGAAAGGAGCTCCGTCACAACGACACTCGCTCCCGTCGGTATCAGCACCCGCAGTAAGAACAGCACCGGCGTACGGTAACCGCACTGGCGGCGCAGCCACCAGCTGGCGACGGTCATGTTGAACGCTTCCGTGCACACCAATGCGACACCCGCCCCCACGGCGCCCAATCTGCCGTCGAGAGCCAGGTTGAGCACGACGTTGATCGCCAAGGTGGCGGCGGACAAACCGAACCAGAACCGCTGGTGGTGGCTGGCGAACAGGCCCTCGCCGAGGGTGGTGGTGACGAAGCGCAGCGCCACTGCGGTCAACAGCAACGTCAGCGTCGGCGCGCCGCGCTCCACGAACGCCTGACTGCCGAACAATGCGGTCAGAGGTTCGGCGACCAACGCGCCGACTACGGCGATCGGGACCGCCGCAAAATACATCAACTCGACACTGCGGCGGATGAACCCGGCAAATGCCACGACATCACGCGAAAACAGCTCCGTGGCAGTCGAAAGTGTGGATTTGAGGAAGAACACCGCCACGATCAGGGTGTTGATCGCGATCGAGAAGGCCAGCCCGTAGACGCCGACCTCCGTATGCGTGTTCACCAAAGACAAGATCACCCCGTCGACGCGCCAGTACAGGACGGTGACTACCGTCACTCCCATCAGAAAAAAGCTGTCCCGCAACAGATCAGCAGCCTCCCGCGGCGCGAAGACCGGTCGCAACGACACGTGCCGTCCGGCCGCATGGCTCTGGATCAGAACTTGCAACGCTGTCGGAATCAGCTGTACGACCGCGAACCAGATGACGTCCTCGCGTTCGAACACCAGAAAAGTCACCGCGGCCAGCGTGGCCAGTCGGCTGACGAGGTCGGAGACGGCCACCGCGGAAAACCGCACGGTGACCAGAAAAACCGGCTCCAGCCGTGTCGTCATCGTCAACATGAGCAGCTGTGCCGACAACACCACAAGCATCACGCGCACGTCGTGATCGTGATAGAGAAGCAACCCGGAGCCCGCTGCCAATGCCGCCAACGGCACGCAGTACACCAGGGACAATCCGTTGTAGACCCGCACGAGTCGTTCGAGGTCGGCGCCCCCGGCGGCGACGCGGCGCACAATCACGCGACCGATACCGAGGTCGACCAGGCTGATCCACATGCCGACGAACGCGACCGCCACGGTCAGCTGGCCGTAGCGTCCGGGACCCAGGAACCGCGCGGTCATCGCCACCGACACTGCCGAGGCCAGCATCCCGAGTACCCGGCAGACCAGCTGGACCGAGAACGCATGGGCCAGCCGCGCGACGGGTATCGCCGGCGCGTCGGTTCCGGGTGCGGTCGGCTCAGTCATGACCGGGGGCCACCTCGTGTTCTCCATACCTGCTCAGAGGTCTGCTCAGACGGCTTGCACCTCTAATAAACCAGAAGGCGGTCGCCCGCTGCGCGAATTCGTGGCGGTCGCCGACGTACGGCGGTGCGGCCGACATGGCCTAGACGCGTGGCTTTGCCCGGGCGCCGCCGAGATGCCTACATCGAAGCCGGCCCACACTTCGCGGGCAGGGCACCGTCGCCGGCAGTGCAGACGCTCGGAGAGCGGTGGTAGGGGCAGCGGCGCGGCAAGGCTGCGTAGGTGACACAAACCGTCACGGCGTCCCCTTGAGCCCGATCGCCGCAGCGAGGTCGGGGCTCTCGCCGGCGGGCGCAATCACGTTCGGGCAATAGACATTGCGCGCGGCGACCTCCTCCACCCCAACTTGCAAATCGAAGAAAGCGGGATGGCGTGCCGCGATCAAGCTGCCGCCGGTCCGGATCTTCACCTCCCACTGGGCATCGGCCTCCGCCGCGCAGACGTCGTTTGCATCCTCGACCAGTGTTTTGTCATCCGGCCAGTGCCAACGCTGCTGGCCCCAACTGCTGCAACGAGTCGTGTCCAAGACCTCGCTGTGTTCGCAGGGATTGCGGATCACCGCCAGATAGTGCCGGTCCTGGGAACTGAAGTCGCTGCTCTGCAGGCGCGAGAACACGGCAATCGTCGCGATCCCGGCGACCAGAAAGGCGGCGCCGACGATTGCGCCGACTCGGCCGCGGTGCCTGCGCGGGGGTTGGGCACACGGTGGCGGCGCGAGAAACGGCGACCGGCAAACCGGGCGGTGAATCGGTTGCTGCGCTGGAGTGTTCCGGTTATGGGTCGGCATGTTTGACTCCACCTAGTATGCCCCGTGGCCTGCCAATACCGCTTTCACCGTTTTGGTGATGATCATGAGGTCGCCCGCCATCGACCAGTTGTCGATATAGGACAGATCCAGCCGGACCGACTCGTCCCAGGAAAGTTCTGAACGGCCGCTTACCTGCCAGATTCCGGTGACGCCCGGCTTCACCAGCAGCCGCCGATTGACATGACGGTCGTAGTTCTCGACTTCGCGCCGCAATGGCGGCCGTGGCCCGACCACACTCATCTCCTGTTTCAGCACGTTGATGAACTGGGGAAGTTCGTCGAGGCTGAAGCGGCGCAGCACTCTGCCGACGGGTGTGATGCGCGGGTCGTCACGCATCTTGAACAAGATCCCGCCGGCTCCCTCATTGAGGTGCAGCAGACGGTCGACTTGGGTATCGGCGCCTGTCGTCATCGTGCGCAGCTTCAGCATCGTGAAGGGCTGACCGTTGAGACCAATGCGTTCGGAACGGTAGAAGACAGGTCCTCTGCTCGTCAGCTTGATGGCGATCGCACACGCGACCAGAAGCGGCGACGATACACAGAGCGCTGCCAGCGCGAAGAAGAAGTCGAACGCGCGCTTTTGAAATCGCTGGGTCCCTTCGTATCGCGGCTTCTCGACATGCAGAAGCGGGAATCCGGCGATGGGCCGCAGGGTCAACCGTGCCCCGGCGACGTCGACGACCCCCGGCGACACCGTGAGGTCCACATCCGTCGTTTCCAACTGCCACATCAGGTTTCTGATCGCGTGGAAACCTAACTTCTCCGTCTGGGTCACCACCACGGCGTCCGCACCGCAGCAGGTGATCGCGTCCAGCGCGTGGGATTCGTCGCCGAGGATGGGTACTTCGCGGTATCCGGCCGTCAGGGATTCGCCGCGGGGGGGACCGTATCCCGGTATGCACACCCCGACGACGACGTAACCGTCGACTGGATTGCGCTGCATTTCGTGCACCATGCGTGAAACCTCGCGCCGGTGTCCGATCGCCAATACCGCCGTCTGGTACTCGCCGTGCCCACGCCTGGCGCAGATGTATCTGCGCCACATGCTGCGACTGGTCAATAGTCCGATGGTGCCGACGGGAAGGGCAACGGCCAGATAGCCCCGGGCCAGCTCGATCCTGGCGAGGAGCGTCACCATCGCGATGATTCCGAACGTCCAGAACGACGCGCTGCAGATGCGTCGATACTCGTCGATCCCAGCTCCGATGACGTGCGTCGACCTTGTCCTGAATATCGTCAGACACGACAGCCAGAGACCGATGAAAACCAATGAGAACAGCGTCATCAGCGGGCCCGGGTAACCCGAAAGTTCCGGGTAGGTGCCGAACCGCAGGTATTGGGCGAGCATCACCGACCCGCAGACGATCAGCGAATCGGTGGCACGTATCCGGTGCGAATACCGGATCTGCCAGCGCTGCCGGGTATTTCGACCCTGCGGCGGTGTCGGACAAGCGGTGACCGGTGAACCGTTCGTCGGCCGCTGGATTACTGAGGTCATCGCCGTCAACCTGTGCCTACACACTCGTCGTTTCGGACTGCACCCAAACTTGGCCGGTGCCGGACGGGTCGGCGCAGGCGCCGACCGGCGTGACCGCGCGATGCGCGCCCGGGTAGCGGATGAGCTGTGCCCGTGTCACGCGCAGTAAAGCGATGGGACCGTTCAGCAGATAGCGGCGCGCCAGCCGGCGGGGCTCGTGGATCAACCGGAAGAGCCATTCGAGTCCGCAGTCCTGCATCCAGCCGGGAGCCCGCTTGACGTTGCCCGCCAAGTGGCCGATCGCGGCGCCGCACGGCAGGAAGACCCGCGCGCCCGACGCGCAGCCGTGCTGGTCGATCCACTGCTCCTGCCGCGGCTTGCCGAGGCTGACGATCAGAATGTCGGTGCGCGCATTGCGGATCGCCGCAACCCACTCGGCGGAGGACGACGCGATGCTGCGTGCGTCCGGCGCCCACATTCCTGAGATAGCAAGTGCCGGAAAACGTTCACGCAGAACACCGGAGAGCAGGCGGTGGGTCTCGACGCTGCCGCCGAAGAAGCCGACCCGCTGACCGGTCCTCTCGGCCAACAGCAGCACGCTGGGGAGCAGGTCTGTGCCGGTGATTCGAGGCCACCGTTTGCCGGTGAGCAGCCGGCCTCGCCAGGCGATCGGCATGCCGTCGGCCAGAAACAGCCATTCCAGCGCGCCGACGGGCGCCGCGCTGACGTTGTGGAAATGGCCCAAGTGGTCGAGGTTGACCGACCCCACCGCCAAGCCGACACCCGATGCCGATTGCAGCCGGGACGCGATGACCGACAACACCTCGTCGAATTCGCGACGCTCAACGATGCTGCCGCTGAGGGCCATTCGCACAACTGCAGCGGATCGCGTGTCGGGGATCATGTCGATGCTTTCCCGCGGTTGGCGATGCGACGATATCTCAAAGCGGCGCCGGGATCCGGTGGGGGCGATCAGCATGATGCCGCCTTCTTTACCGCCGCCAATCGGCTCGTCGCCAGGGGCCATTCGACGCCGACGTCCCCTCCATGCCAGCGGATCCGGTACTCGCCCGCCGGGACCCGCCCGCCGCTGGCGTGATAGCTGACTACGCACGATTGCTTGCCTTGGCGCCGCGACCACGAGTAGGAGGGGAAACCGCCGCCGTCGACGAAGCCGCCGGCTGTCGCCACTGCTGAATGTGCTCCGGGAAAGAGCCGGTCTGTGGTCATCACCCGGCCTACACGTATCCGCCGGAGGGAGGGCGTGCCATGATCGTGGGGATGTTGCCGTACCGGGGCCCGACCGATCTCGCTGCACCAGCCATGGCGGCGCGCGGGGCCGCGCCCAGCACGCTTGGCGACATGCCGGCTCCGTGCAGGCCGGCGCCCGACAAAGGGGTGACGGAGCCGATCATCTGGGCCGAGGGAATGACGCTCGTCCAGCTCGCCGGCACCGACAAGGGGCCTAGCGAGGTCGCGGTGCCCAGGCTCCCCACCAGTCCGGGGCCGAGCGATCCGAGCGCCTCGGCTCCCGAGGCGGCCGCCCCGGCCGCCTCGGCGGCCGCACCTTCCGCAGCTCCTTCCACAGCGGTGAAGGCCCCCGCCAAACCCTGGCCGCTCTGGGCGATTCCGAGGATGGAGGACAGTGCGTAGACCGGGGTTGCCGCCGCCATGGACCAGGAGGGCAATGCGTAGGCCGCCACCTCGAAACCCGGCGACGAGCCGCTAAGGCCCGCCAGGGTCGAAGCGGGCGACGAAAGTGCCGACAGCATGGAAGGAATAGAGGAAACCAGGTTGGTCAGCGACAGCTGCTGTGCCGGCGATGCCGCCGCGGAGTTGGCAACCGCCGTCGCCTGAGCGGCCGCCCCCGCCGGGTTGACCACCTGCGGCGGCTGGACCAGTTGCGTCAATTCGCAAGCAATGGCCGAATGTGCGGCGTATTCGTAGAGGGCCGCGGCATCCTGCGCCCACATCTCGCCGTATTCGGCTTCGGTGGCGGCGATTGCCGCCGAGTTCTGGCCGAAAAAATTGGTGGCAACTAACGTCGCGAGTCGAACCCGGTTGGCGGCGACCGCGGTCGGCGGCACCGTCATCGCGAACGCGGCCTCATAGGCCTCCACGGCGAGTCTGGCTTGGCCGGCAGATTCCGCCGCGCGGGCGGCGAGGCCGACCGTCCATGCCACATACGGTCCGAATGCGGATGCCATCGACAGCGACGCGGGGCCCAGCCATCGTCCCGCGGTCAAACCGGCGACCACCGATCTGTAGTGGCCCGCCGCGAAGTTCAATTCGGCGGCCAAGTTGTCCCAGGCCAGCGCGGCGGCAGCCAGCGAACCGGCGCCGGGACCGGCATACATTCTCGCGGAGTTGACCTCCGGTGGCAGGGCACCAAAGTCGATCATGTCAAGCCCCGAACGGCGGTGGACTCCTGCGTCGTGCGGGCCGTGATTGCGCGACAACCGCACCAGCGGTTGTCCCGCCCAGGCGCATGCGAGTCACCGAGCCGACCCGGTGAACGCGTCCACCGAGGCCCGCAACTCACCTGCCTGCATGACTGCATCCGAAACCGCCTGCCTGTTTGGTGACACCTGGTCCGTCGAACAACGCTGGAGGTTGTCCGACTGCCTTCCCGAGGCCCGATGTGTCAACGATGACTACGACCCGTAGTGCACTCAGAGTATGAGGGACCGACCTATTTAAAACCGATTATCTGTAAAACACAAGTACAATATGCTCCGCGTCACAATTACGCCCATGGCGCACCGTTCCGCCTCAAGGTTTGGGCTCGCACCGGTGTGAGCTGCGTCAACGGCATCTGATGTCGACCGCTGCGCTACCCGCCGCTGCGCGCTCGCTCGGTCGCGCCGCACGTAGTCCGAGGTCCGTCGGATCCGGCGGGTCTGCCGGTAATGCCGCCTAGTCCGTTCCCGCCGTCGGCGGCCTGCATGTCATGGGACACCCTGGCGACCTCGCGGCGCAGGGCGTCGGAAGCGTCCGGGCCCTGCTACACACGAGTCGGCGCCAAGGAAAAGGCCAGTACAATCGGCGCGGAAGCATCGCATCGCGGGCGTTGAGGACCGGATACGCCCAGGCCCCATGGCGGTCGGATCGGGCGAGCCGACGGGCGCAAGGGATTCGGCCCCACGGCTCCGCTGGGCCCGGTCATCGTCAAAAGCGGGGGACGGGGTGTACGCCCAGCCGCGTACCAAAAGTGTTGCTAATGTCGGCAAAAGATCCTTCCAGTCTTTATCGGAGGGGAGAGATCGCCCGGTCCCCGGGGCGCACAAACGCGGGCACTCGCTGGCGCATCGCCCGTCGTGACCGACTCGCCCCTGCGCCGCGGGCCCGGCGCTCTGCGAGCACCATGGTGGGGTGAGTTCGGCGCCGAACACGTGGCTCAGCAGGTGGGGTGACAGTGGACTGGCCTGTCTGACGGGCCGGCCCGACGGCCCCCCCGACTTCTCCCGGGCGAACGTGCTCGCGCGGGCCGACGCCGTCGGCGCCGCCGCCGCTCGCCGGCTAGGTGTCGACGTCGATGCGGCCGGACTGCTGACCGGGCGCGCCGCGCTGCTCGAACTTTCCCGCGGGGGCCGGGTGTCGGTCGGCGGCGCCACGCGGCTGTTGGCGGCCCGCGACGACTGGTGTGCGCTCACGCTGTCTCGGCCCGACGACCGCGCGGCCGTCCCGGCGCTGCTGCGGGCCGACGACGTGCCCGAGGACCCGTGGCCGGCGCTCGCGCATTGGGCCGCAACGCGTCCGGCGTCGGAGATCACCGAACGCGCCACCCTGCTGGACATTCCGGCAGCCCGACTTGGTGAGGCCACGCCCACGGCGCCCCGGATCCGCCGAACGGGCCCGCGCGCGCCCGCCCGCGGAGGGCCGGGCCTGCTGGTGGCCGACCTGTCCTCGATGTGGGCCGGACCGTTGTGCGGGCGACTGCTGGCGCGTGCCGGGGCCACCGTCGTCAAGGTCGAAAGCCCGCGCCGCCCGGACGGCACCCGAAACGGCAACCGCGCGTTCTTCGACTGGGTCAACGCTGGAAAGCTTTCGTGCTGTGTCGATTTCGACAAACAGGCCGACGAGTTGCGGGAACTGTTGGCGGTGGCCGACGTCGTGATCGAGGGCTCGCGTCCGGCCGCGCTGGCCCGGCGCGGTCTCGGGCCGGAGCACCTTGCACCGAGACCGGGCCGAATCTGGTTGCGCATCAGCGGATATGGCGACCCCAGGCCGGCGTTCGGCGACGACGCCGCGGTCGGCGGCGGCCTGGTCGGCGCCAGCCCGCAGGGGCCGGTGTTCTGCGGTGACGCCATCGCCGACCCGCTGACCGGGCTGGAGGCCGCCGCGGCGCTGGCCGACTCGCTCGACCGTGGTGGCGGCGAGCTGATCGAGGTGGCGATGGCAGGCGTCGCCGCGACCTATGCCGCGCTGCCGACCGAGCCGTCGGTGTCGCATTGCCCGGCGCTGCCGCCGCGCCCGCCGCGCCCCTCGGGCCGGGCGGCCGAACTCGGCGCGGACAATCGCACCGTGCGCCGCCTGATCGCCGAAAGACGCTGCCCGTCATGCTGATCAAGCAAGCGACGTTGCTCGACGGCCGAATCGTCGACGTCCGGGTCAACGCACGGATCGAGGAGGTGGCCGCGCTCTCTGACGGCCTGCAGGCCAGGCCGGGGGAAGGCGTGCTCTATGCCAACGGCGGCACCGTCCTGCCCGGGCTGCATGACCACCACGTGCACGTGCGCTCGGCCGCGTCGGCGTTGGACTCGTTCGTCGTCGGGCCCCCCGGCGTCAGCACCGAGGCCGAGCTGACCCAACTGCTGTCGAACGCCACGCCGGGCCCGGACGGATGGATCCGCGCCATCGGCTATCACGAATCGGTCGCCGGCGATCTGGACCGCAGCGCCCTGGACGCCATGGTGCCCACGATCCCGGTGCGCATCCAGCACCGCAGTGGCGCGCTGTGGATCCTCAACTCCGAGGCGCTGGGCCGGGTCGGGCTGGCCGATCATCCCGACGGGCGCCTGCGCAGCGCCGACGGCGGCTGGTCGGACGCCGTGCTGCGGCGTGAAAGCGACCTCGCCGAGCTGAGCCGTCGCATCACCGCGTACGGCGTCACCGGCGTCACCGACGCCACCCCCGACCTCGATCCGGCCGGCATGGCTTCGCTGGTCGAGGCGCACCGTGGCGGCGAGTTCCGGCCACGGCTGCGTTTCCTGTCCCCGGGCAAGAAAATCCTGCAGGACGACCGCCTCGACCTCGACGAGCTCACCGGCTGGATCGCCGACCGCCACGCCGGCGGTGGGCCGGTCGCCGTCCACTGCGTCACCGCCGCCCAGTTGGTGGTGACGATCGCGGCCCTGCGCGCCGCCGGAAGCCATCCGCGGGACCGCATCGAGCATGCCGCCGTGGTGCCCGACGACACCCTGGCCGACCTCGCCGATCTCGGCGTCACGGTGGTCACCCAGCCCAACTTCGTCGCCGAGCGCGGCGATCAGTACCTCGCCGACGTCCCCGCCGCCGAGCACGGGCAGTTGTGGCGCGTCGCGTCGCTGCTCGCCGCGGCGGTGCCCGTGGCGCTGGCCACCGACATGCCGTTCGGCCACGGGGACCCGTGGACGGCGATGCGCGCCGCGGTGTACCGCACCACGCCGAGCGGGGCCGTCCTCAACGCCGGCGAGAGCGTCTCGGCGCGCCGGGCTCTGACGATGTTCACGGGCCAACCGGATCGGCCGGCCCGGTCCCGCAGCGTCGAGCCCGGGCAGCCGGGCGACCTCTGCGTGCTCAGCGAGCCGCCGGCCACGGCGCTGGCCGAGCTGGATGCCGGCATGGTCGCGGCCACCGTCATCGGCGGTGAGCTCGTCTACTTCGCCATGTGAGCGGCCATGTGAGCGGCCATGTGAGCGCCGCTCAGGCCGCCCGGGTGAGCGCCGCGCGCAGGGTGTCGCACTGGCTGTCGAAGAACCTTTGGGACACTGCGGCTTTGGGCACCCACATGTCGAAGCCGTGGAACGCCCCGGGGATGACCTCGACCTGGCACGGCACCCCGGCGGCCCGCAGCCGTTCGGCGTAGGCCAAGTCCTCGTCGTGGAACAGGTCGTGGGTGCCGACGCCGATCCACGCGGGCGCCAGCCCGCCCAGGTCGGTGCGCCGGCCCGGGACGGCGAGTTCCGGATCGGCGCCGCCCAGATAGGCCGCCCAGCCGAACCGGTTGCTGCGCGCGCTCCACAGCCGGTGGTCCGGGTGATCCCCGGACGCCGAACTGCGGTCGTCGAGCATGGGATACGCCAGCAGCTGGAACAGGGGGGCGACCTCGGCGCGGTCCCGGGCCAGCAGCGCCAGGGCCGCCGCCAGCCCGCCGCCGGCGCTGGCGCCGCCGATCGCGATCCGCCCCGGATCCACCGATCCCAGCCCCGCCAGCCAGCTCAGCGCCGCGTAGCAGTCCTCCAGCGGCTCCGGATACGGATGTTCGGGCGCCAGACGGTATTCCACGGACGCGACGGTGATGCCCAAACGGGTGCTGAACCGCCGGCACACCGGGTCGTCCTGGTCGGCGCTGCCGATCACGTAGCCGCCCCCGTGGATCCACAGCAGCGCGGGCGTCGGCCCGGTCACGCCGACGGGCCGGGACACCCGCACCCCGTTACCCGGACCCAACCCGACCACCTCGACGTCGCCGGCGCCGCCGCGCCCGCGCAGCCTCGTCGCCGCCCGCATGATCCGCAGCGTCCGCGGGCCGATCATGTGCCGCGGCGTGAATCGGGCGGCTCTGCGCAAGTCGGGGTGAACGTCGCTGTTCGGCATGGATCGAGTATTACGCACGCGGCGATTCGTCCGCGCCGGCGGAACCGGTGACCCGCACGCCGAACCACCGCGCGCCGCCGGCGCGCGGCTCTGGCAGGCTCTGGGTTAGCCGAGCAAAGATCGGGGTATCGGTGGGAATGCCGGTGGACGCGGCGCATGCCGGCACCCGGCGATGCGGGTTGGCCACAACCCCTCCCCGACGGGCGCCCCACGCGCCCGGGCCGGCGGGCCGGGCAGGAGCGAGGGACAGAATTGCTGGGGCATCTCTACGATCGGGCGCTGGGCGGTGAACGATGCTGGATCCGCCACGAGGACGGAGAGGTGCGGCTGCTGCCGGTTCACCGCTGGCTTGGGGTGCGGTCCCCGCCGGGCGAAGCGGCCGCCCCCGATGAGGCGCTCGACGAGGACTTCGACGAGGCCGTCACCCAGCTGTGCAACGGTCCTACGATCGAACTCGGTTGCGGCCCAGGGCGATTGGTGGCACGGCTGATCCAGCGGGGGGTGCCCGCGCTGGGTATCGACCGATCCGCGGCCGCGATCCGCCTGGCCGGCCGCGGGGGTGCGCCGGCCCTGCTGGGCGATGTCTTCGAGCCGCTGCCCGGGACGGGGCAGTGGCAGACGGTCCTGCTGGTCGACGGCAACATCGGCCTCGGCGGGGACCCGCTGCGCATCCTGGGCCGCGCCGCCGAGTTGCTGTGCCGCGGCGGACGCTGCGTCGCCGAGTTCGACGCCGAGGCCATCGGCATCCGGGTGCACTGGGTGCGGTTGGAGTCCGGCGGCGACGTCGGGCCGTGGTTCCGCTGGGCGTCCGTCGGTGTCGACAGCGCCGACACGCTGGCCGCGCAGGTGGGGCTGACGTTGACCGACGTGCGCCTCGTCGGCGCCCGGGTGATCGCGAGCCTCACGGCCCTCTAGGCGACGCGGACGTGTTCGACGCAAACGTCAGTTTCCGCGCGGCGCGCGGGGGTACCCTCGCGGAATGACGGCGAGGTACCGGGCATGACATCGTGCGTGAAGTGGTTGCTACGGACCCGCCCCGGTGATTACGCGTTGGCCCTCAGCGTTGCAGGGGCGTCGCTGCCGGTGGTCGGCAAGCACCTGGAGCCGCTGGGCGGTGTCACCGCGATGGGCGTCTGGGGGGTGCGGCAGGCGCCCGAGGCCCTGGCCTCGATGACGAAAGACCTGCTGACCCCCGGCATCCAGGACGCGCGCCGCCGCGACCGGGAGTCCACCCGCGACGTCTCCGTCGCGGCGCTGCGGGAAGTCGTGCCGACGGCCGATCTCGACGGCGAATGGCCCACCGCGGACCGCACCCCGCCGATCTGGGACGCGCTGCGCAGACGCCGTTACCTCTACCGCCGCGCGGTGCACTACGGCGACCACCCCGCGCAGGTCCTCGACGTGTGGCGGCGCAAAGACCTGCCGGCGCAGCCCGCGCCCGTCCTGGTGTTCCTCCCGGGCGGGGCGTGGGTGCACGGCAGGTGCGTGGGCCAGGGGTCCGCCCTGATGTCACGGTTGGCCGAGCAGGGCTGGGTGTGCCTGGCGGTCGACTATCGCGTCGCGCCGCACCACCGGTGGCCGCGCCACATCGTCGACGCCAAGACCGCCATCGCCTGGGCGCGGGCCAACGTCGACAAGTTCGGCGGCGACCGCGATTTCGTTGCGGTGGCGGGATGTTCGGCCGGCGGGCACCTGGCGGCGCTGGCCGGATTGACCCCCGGCGACCCCGCGCACCGGGAGAAGCTGCCGGAGGGGGCCGACACTTCCGTGGACGCGGTGGTCGGCATCTACGGCCGCTACGACTGGGAGGACCGCTCCACTCCCGAGCGCGCCCGCTTCGTCGACTTCCTGGAACGTGTTGTGGTCAAACGCTCGATCGCGCGGCACCCGGAGTTGTTCCGCGACGCGTCGCCCATCGCGCGGGTCCATCGCAATGCCCCGCCGTTTCTGGTGATTCACGGCAGCAAGGACTCCGTGATCCCCGTGGCGCAGGCCCGCAGCTTCGTCGAACGGCTGCGCGCGGCGTCGCATTCGAAGGTCGGCTACGTCGAATTGCCCGGCGCCGGCCACGGTTTTGACCTCGTCGACGGCGAGCGGGCCGGCGAGATGGCGCACGCGACGGCGCTATTCCTCAACCAGGTCCACCGCACCAAGGCGCGGATCGGCGCAAAAGAGGTCATCTGAGGCCACCGCTGAGTATCGTCGCCGTATGGGCAAGGGGCAGCGGTGAAACGGCTCAGCGGCTGGGACGCGGTCCTGCTGTACAGCGAGACGCCGAACGTGCACATGCACACGATCAAGGTCGCCGTCATCGAATTGAGCGAGGACAGACGCGACTTCGGCATCGAAGAGTTCCGCCAGGTCATCGGCGGCCGGCTGAACAAGCTCGAGCCGTTCTGCTATCAGCTCGTCGAGATCCCGCTGAAGTTCCACCACCCGATGTGGCGCGAGCACTGCGAGGTCGACCTCGACTACCACATCCGCCCGTGGCGGCTGCCGGCTCCCGGCGGTCGCCGCGAACTCGACGAGGCGATCGGACGCATCGCCAGCACCCCGCTGGACCGCGACCGGCCGCTGTGGGAGATGTACTTCGTCGAGGGGCTGGCCGACAACCGGATCGCGGTGGTCGGCAAGATCCACCACGCGCTCGCCGACGGCGTCGCCTCGGCCAACCTGATGGCCCGCGGCATGGACCTGCAGCCCGGGCCCGAAGGCGGCCCCTACGTGCCGGACCCGGCGCCCACGACGGGCCGGCTGGTGGGTTCGGCGTTCGCCGACCACCTGCGCCACATCAGCCGGATCCCCCACACGATCCGCTACACCGCCGACGGCCTGGCCCGGGTGCGCCGCAGCTCGCGCAAGCTGTCCCCGGAGCTGACCCGGCCGTTCGAGCCGCCGCCGACGTTCATGAACCACAAGATCACCCCGGAGCGGCGATTCGCCACCGCCACGCTGGCCCTGGCCGACGTCAAGGAGACCGGCAAGCGCCTCGGGGCGACGATCAACGACATGGTGCTCGCGATGGCGGCGGGAGCGCTGCGCACGCTGCTGCTCCGCTACGACGGCAAAGCCGAACCGCTGCTGGCGTCGGTGCCGATGAGTTTCGACTTCTCTCCCGAGCGAATCTCCGGAAACCGGTTCACCGGCGTGCTGGTGGGCCTCCCGACGAATTCCGACGACCCGCTGGCGCGGGTGCGGTGCAGCCGCGAGAACGCCCTCCTGGCCAAGGAGAGCAACCAGCTCATGGGCCCCGAGCTGGTCAGCCGATGGGCCGCCTACATGCCGCCGGCACCCACGGAATCCTTCTTCCGGTGGGCGTCCGGCCGGGAGGCGCACAACAAAGTGCTCAACCTGAACATCTCGAACGTTCCCGGTCCCCGGCAGCGCGGCCGGGTGGGCGGGGCGCTGGTCACCGAGATCTATTCGGTGGGCCCGTTGACCGCCGGCAGCGGACTGAACATCACGGTGTGGAGTTACGTCGACCAGCTCAACATCTCGGTGCTGTCCGACGGCGCCACCCTCAAGGATCCCCACGAGGTGACCGAGGCCATGGTCGCCGACTTCGTCCAGATCCGCCGCGCCGCAGGGCTTTCCGAGGAGTTGACGGTCGTCGAGACGGCGATGGCTCCCGCCTGAACGCGGCCCGCGCCGCGGCGGGTAACCGGACTCTCGACTGCCGCTAACGCCGTTTCCGGCGACCGCTACCATCAACCGGGAACAGCCACCGACTTGGTAAG
Source organism: Mycobacterium sp. HUMS_12744610 (assembly GCF_041206865.1). Classification (NCBI taxonomy): domain Bacteria; kingdom Bacillati; phylum Actinomycetota; class Actinomycetes; order Mycobacteriales; family Mycobacteriaceae; genus Mycobacterium; species Mycobacterium servetii. The sequence continues at coordinate 5,677,490 of NZ_JBGEDP010000001.1, read as the reverse complement.
GAGCTTCGGCGCACCGTGAACACAGGGAATGAAGAGGCCGGCGCGGGGGAACCCGAGGTCCTGGTCGAGCAACGGGACCGGATCCTGATCGTCACGATCAACCGCCCCAAGGCCAAGAACGCGGTCAACGCCGCGGTCGCCCGGGGCCTGGCCGACGCCATGGACCGGCTCGACGCCGACGCCGGCCTGTCGGTGGGGATCATCACCGGCGCGGGCGGATCGTTCTGCGCCGGTATGGATCTCAAGGCTTTCGCCCGGGGTGAGCTGCCCGTCGTCGAAGGCCGTGGCATGGGGTTCACCGAGCGTCCGCCGGACAAGCCGCTGATCGCCGCGGTGGAGGGATACGCGCTGGCCGGGGGCACCGAACTGGCGCTGGCCACTGACCTGATCGTGGCGTCGAGGGACTCGGCGTTCGGGATCCCCGAGGTCAAGCGGGGTCTGGTCGCCGGCGGCGGGGGATTGCTGCGGCTGCCCGAGCGCATCCCGTACGCGGTCGCGATGGAGCTGGCGCTGACCGGGGACAACCTGTCGGCCGAGCGCGCCCACGACCTCGGGCTCGTCAACGCGCTGGCCGAGCCGGGCGGGGCGCTGGACGGAGCGATCGCGCTGGCCGAGCGGATCGCCGCCAACGGGCCGCTGGCGGTCGCGGCCACCAAGCGGATCATCGTCGAGTCCCGCGGCTGGAGCCGCGACACCATGTTCGCCGAACAGATGAAGATCCTGGGCCCGGTGTTCGCGTCCAACGACGCCAAGGAGGGTGCCGTCGCGTTCGCCGAGAAGCGTCCGCCGCGCTGGACGGGCTCCTGATCACCGATACACTATGTTCGTAGAGTCCACTTCGGGGGTTCGGGGATGAGCATTTCGCTGCTGCTCGAGATGGCCGCGTCGGGTAACCCCGATCGCACGGCGGTCGTCTGCGACGACGTGCGCTTGACCACGCAGCAGCTCAGCGATCTCGCCGACGGCGGCGCGGGCGTCATCGCGGCCTCGGGCGCCGGGCACGTGGCCTACGTCGGCACCGGCGGCGACATGCTGCCGGTGCTGATCTTCGCGGCCGCCCGCGCCGGGGTGGCGTTCACCCCGATCAACTACCGGCTGTCGGCCGAGGGCATCCAGACCCTGATCCGGCGGCTACCCGAACCGCTGGTGATCGTCGACGCCCGCTACCGCGACGCGGTCGGGGACGCCTCGCCGCGGGTGCTGGTCTCCGACGACTTCCTGACCGCCGCGCGCGAGTGCGAGCCGGGCCCCGACGTCCCTGCGTTCGCCGACCCGGACTCGGTCGCGATCGTGCTGTTCACCTCGGGCACCACGTCGCAACCCAAGGCCGTCGAGCTCACGCACAACAACCTCACCAGCTACGTGACCGGCAGCGTCGAATTCGCCTCGGCCGACGACACCGACGCGGCGCTGATCTGTGTGCCGCCCTACCACATCGCCGGGGTGAGCGCCGCGCTGTCGAACCTGTACGCCGGGCGAAAGATGGTGTACCTGCCCAACTTCGACGCCCGCGAGTGGGTCCGGCTGGTCAACGCCGAGCGGGTGACCACGGCGACGGTGGTGCCCACGATGCTGGACCGCATCGTCACCGCGCTGGAGGCCGGCGGCGCAGCCTCCCGCGAGCTGCCGTCGCTGCGCAACCTGGCCTACGGCGGCTCCAAGGTCGGGCTGCCGCTGGTGCGCCGGGCGCTGGAACTGTTGCCGGGCGTAGGGTTCGTCAACGCCTACGGCCTGACCGAGACCAGCTCGACGATCGCGGTGCTGACCCCCGACGACCACCGCGCGGCACAGGCCGCGTCCGACGCCGCCGGCGCCCGGCGGCTGGGCTCGGTCGGGCGGCCCCTGCCCGGCGTGGAGGTGCAGATCCGCGACGAGAACGGCACGGTGCTTGGGCCGGGGGAGACCGGGGAGTTGTTCGTGCGCGGCGAGCAGGTCTCGGGGCGCTACACCGGGATCGGTTCCGTGCTGGACGAGGACGGCTGGTTCCCGACGAAGGACATCGCCATGCTCGACGAGGACGGCTACCTGTTCATCGGCGGGCGCAGTGACGACACCATCATCCGCGGCGGGGAGAACATCGCCCCCGCCGAGCTGGAGGAGGTGCTCGTCGAGCACCCGCACGTGCGCGACGTCGCCGTGGTCGGGGTGGAGGATCCGCAGTGGGGCCAGGCGATCGTCGCCGTGGTGGTGCCGGCCCCGGGGTGCGAGCCCGACCCCGAGGACCTGCGCGAGTACGTCCGCAAAAACCTGCGGGGGTCGCGGACCCCGGACCGGGTGGTGTTCCGCGACGAGCTGCCGGCCACCCCCACCGGCAAGGTGCTGCGCCGCGAGATAGTCGAACAGTTGGAAGGACTGCACGCATGATCAAGAACGGAACCCGTCTGGCCAGCCAGGTGTGCGACACCCAGGTCATCGTGGTGCGCAGCGCCGACAGCCTCGACGACCTGCGCTGCGGTGGCGCGCCGATGGTGGAGATCGGCGCGCCGCGGTCCGGCGAGCTCGACCCGGCGTTCGCCGGGGGCAGCGTGATGGGCAAGCGCTACGTCGACGACGACGGCGCCGAGGTGCTGGTGACCAAGCCCGGCGCCGGAAGCCTGAGCATCGGCGCGACCCCGCTGCAGCTCAAAGAGGTCAAGCCGCTACCGGCCAGCGACTAGCACTAGCTCTCCCGCTTGTCGGGCAGGCCGTTGCGGATGACGAATTCCTTTGCCTTGATCAGGAATTCGATCTGATCGCAGACATGGTGGAGCGGATCGATGCTGCGCGTCGAGCGGGACAGCAGGATCGCGCCCTCCAGCGCGGCGATCGACATCACCGCCAGTGAGGCGGCGTCGCCCTCGTCGAAGCCGTCGGCGACGAACGCCCGCGTCATCGCCGCGCACCAGCGGCCGAGGATGGCACCGGCCTCCGTCGACAGCGCGCGTTCGTCGTCGGTGGACCCGATCGCGGCCGCCACCACCGGACAGCCGGCGCCGAAGTCACCCTCGGTCAGCAGGCGCTCCCAGAACTCGACGAACTCGCGCAACAGCGCCCGCGCGCCCCAGCCGGCGGCGTCGTCGATCATCGCGGTGATGGAGTCCCCGGAGTACCGCAGCGCCTCGCTGAGGATCTGACTGCGCCCGTCGGGGAAGTGGTAATACACCGAGCCGCGTGGCGCGCCGCTGCGGGCGAGCACCTCGTCGATGGTCACGCCGGCCGCCCCGCGTTCGCGCATCACCTCGGCAGCGCTGATCAGCATGTTCGTGCGCGTGTCGCACCGCTTGGCGGCGGGACGGTCGGGAGCCTTGTCGGTGGTCGTCGGCCTGTTAGTCGGCACGGTCGTACCTCCAATGGCCGGGGTCATGCAGCGTGCGAATGCCGGGGTACCGGCCAGTGTATGTCGCGCGGACCGAAGCGGAACGGCCGCCGCTTGAGGTCCGGCAATTGTCGCGTGAACTGGTAGCCGCCGACGTTGAGCTCGATGATCCACATGGTTTTCTCCCCGGCCGTGTGGGGCCTTTGATTATGCTGAGAATCATATAAGACATCCGTCCAGTCAGCAACTTTTATTCCCTAACTAAACCGCACACCACGCGAAACGGGTGAGACCAGTGTCACAATGCCTACCCTGGGGGCGAAGGTCGCGCCCCGGATTCTATGGTTTATTGCATAATAACTAGCCGGCCGCCGGGCGCCGGCCGCCGGCCGCCGGCCGCCGGGAGCCGAAAAGACGCCGAGCGTGCACCCGGCGCGAGAAGTCGGAATCTCGCGGTGAGTGCACGCTCGGCGTGGCGTGTCAGCTTTGGCTAGCCCTCGATGGTGTAGCCCATCGGCATCAGCACGCTCTTTTGCTGGGTGAAGTGCTCGACGCCCTCGGGCCCGTTCTCGCGGCCGATGCCGGAGTTCTTGTAGCCGCCGAACGGGCAGCACGGGTCGAAGGCGTACCAGTTGATGCCGTAGGTCCCGGTGCGGATCTTCTCGGCGACCTTGATGCCCTTGTCGATGTCGGTGGTCCAGACGCTGCCGGCCAGGCCGTACGCCGAGTCGTTGGCGATCTTGATCGCGTCCTCCTCGGTGTCGTAGGGGATTATGCTCAGCACCGGGCCGAAGATCTCCTCCTGCGCGATCGTCATCTTGTTGTCGACGTCGGCGAAGACGGTGGGCTGCACGAAGAAGCCGCCGTCCAGGCCCTCCGGGCGGCCCCCGCCGCACACCAGCCGGGCACCCTCCTCGATGCCCTTGGCGATGTAGCCCTCCACGCGGGCGCGCTGCTTCTCCGAGATCAGCGACCCGATCTGGGCGGCTGCGTCCGACGGCGGGCCCACCGGCAGCGCCTGCACGAAACTGCTTACCGCCTCGACGATTTCGTCGTAGCGCGAGCGCGGGGCCAGGATCCGGGTCTGGGCCACGCAGGCCTGGCCGGTGTTCATGATCCCGGAGAACACCAGCATCGGGATCGCGGAGGCCAGATCGACGTCGTCGAGGACGATGGCCGCCGACTTCCCGCCGAGCTCGAGGGTGCACGGCTTGAGCATGTCCGCGGCGCGCCGGCCGATCTCCTTGCCGACGGCCGAGCTGCCGGTGAAGGAGAAGAGGTCGACGTTCGGGTTCGAGGTCAGCGCCTGGCCGGTGTCGATGCCGCCGGGCACCACCGACAGCACGCCCTCGGGCAGGCCGGCCTCGGCGAGCGTCTCCGCCAGAAGATTTGCGCTCAATGGTGTTTCGGCGGCCGGCTTGAGCACCACGGTGCAGCCGGCCAGCAGCGCCGGGCCCAGCTTGTTGACCGCCAGGAACAGCGGCACGTTCCACGCTACGATCGCGCCCACCACGCCGATCGGTTCGCGGTAGACGATGGTCTGCCCGTAGCCGCCGTTGCGGATCTCCCGCCATTTCACGTCGTCGGCGGCGGGGCCGGCGAAGTAGTTCAGCGCGCCGATCGAGCTCATCCAGTGCATGGTCTCGATGCCGGTGGGCGGTTGGCCGGTCTCGCCGGCGAGGACCTCGGTGAACTTGTCCTTGCGCTCCTCCATGAGCTTGAGCGCGTTGGCGATGACGGCCGCGCGTTCCTTCGGCGGCGTGGTGGGCCAGGGGCCGTTGTCGAACGCGGCGCGCGCCGCGGCGACCGCCGCGTCGACGTCGGCCGCCGCCGCCAGCGGCGTCTTGCCGACGTACTCGCCGGTGGCCGGGCAGTGCACCTCGATCACGTCGGAACTCGACGGCTCGGTCCACTTGCCACCAATGAAAAGCTTGTCGTATTCGGTCTTGATGTCGGGCATCTGCGCCGCTCCTCCTCATTGCTTCGCGCTGCATCGTCGCCGGCGCCCATGGGCGCCACCCTACCCAAGGGGACGCGAAACGAGAACATGTTTCATTCCCGCGGTTTGAGGACCAGCACCAGATTGCTGACGAGGAACTCGCGCAGCGCCGGCACCGACGTCAGCCACCAGGCCCATCGGGGGTGGTAGCGGGGAAATGCGGCGACCGCCGCGCCCGTGCTCGCGGCCCAGGTGAGCCCGTCGGCGGCCGACACCGCGAACAACGACGACCCGTAGTCGTTCTTGGCCCGGTGGCCGTGTTTGCGGGCGTACCGCGCGGCGGCGCGCGCGCCGCCCAGATAGTGGGTAAGCCCCATCTCGTGGCCGCCGAACGGGCCCAGCCACACGGTGTAGGACAGGACCACCAGCCCGCCCGGCCTGGTGACCCGCAGCATCTCGCCGCCGAGCTGCCACGGCCGCGGCACGTGCTCGGCGACGTTGGACGACAGGCAGATGTCCACGGAGTCGTCGGCGAACGGCAACGCCATGCCCGACGCCCGGACGAACGTGCCCCCGCCCGGCCCCGTCCCGGGCCCCACGGGGCCGCCCGCGTGCATCTCGTTCGGGTCCGGCTCGACGCCGATGTAGCGGACACCGGCCCGGTCGAACGCCGCCGCGAAATAGCCGGGCCCGCCGCCGACGTCGAGCAGCGTGCGGCCGGCCGGGGCCTCGCCGCGGGCCGCCTGCCACAGGTCGCCGACCATCGCCGCGGTGTCGGCGGCCAGCGCCCCGTAGAACCGTGGCGGGTCGCGCCGTTCGAACCGGAACGCCGAGAGCAGCCGCAGCGAGCGGGCCAGCGTCGCCCGGCGGGCGAAGACGTCGGTGACGGCCACCGGCCAACCCTATGCAGTCTCGCCCCGGCTAGGCTGCACTCGATGTCTTCCCTGCGCTCCGTACTGCTGTTGTGCTGGCGCGACACCGGCCACCCCCAGGGCGGAGGCAGCGAGGCCTACCTGCAGCGCATCGGCGCGCACCTGGCCGACTCGGGCGTCGCCGTCACACTGCGGACCGCGCGGTATCCGGGCGCGCCGCGCCGGGAGGTCGTCGACGGCGTACGGATCGTGCGCGCCGGTGGCCGCTACTCGGTGTACGTGTGGGCGCTGCTGATGATGGCCCTGTCCGAAGCCGGGGCGCGGCTGGGGCTGGCGCGGCTGCGGCGCACGCGGCCCGACGTGGTCGTCGACGCGCAGAACGGTCTGCCGTTCTTGGCCAGGCTGGTGTACGGGCGCCGGGTGGTGGTGCTGGTGCACCACTGCCACCGCGAGCAGTGGCCGGTGGCCGGGCCGGTGCTCGGCCGGGTCGGCTGGTTCGTCGAGTCGAAGCTGTCGCCGTGGCTGAACCGGCGCAACCAGTACCTGACGGTGTCGCTGCCCTCGGCCCGCGACCTGGTCGCCCTCGGCGTGGACGACGAGCGGATCGCGGTCGTGCGCAACGGCCTCGACGAGGCGCCGGCGCCGTCGTTGTCCGGCTCGCAGGCGACGACCCCGCGGGTGGTGGTGCTCTCGCGGCTGGTGCCGCACAAGCAGATCGAGGACGCGCTGGAGGCGGTCGCGGAGCTGCGCCGCCGCAGGCCGGGAATCCCCGGCCTGCGCCTGGACATCATCGGCGACGGCTGGTGGCGGCGGCGGCTCGTCGAGCACGTGCACTCCCTCGGCATCGCCGACGCGGTGGTCTTCCACGGCCACGTCGACGACATCACCAAACACCACGTCCTGCAGAGCTCGTGGGTCCACGTGCTGCCCTCGCGCAAGGAGGGCTGGGGTCTGGCGGTCGTGGAGGCGGCCCAGCACCGAGTGCCCACCATCGGCTACCGGTCCTCGGGCGGCCTGTCCGACTCGATCATCGACGGGGTCACCGGCATCCTGGTCGACGATCGCGCCGAGCTGGTCGACCGCCTCGAGGAGTTGCTGACCGACCCCGTGCTGCGGGATCAACTCGGCGCCAAGGCACAGACCCGCACCGGCGAGTTCTCCTGGGCCCAGAGCGCGACCGCGCTGCGCGGTGTGCTGGAAGCGGTTCAGGCCGGCCGGCTGGTCAGCGGGCTGGTGTGCTGCGCCGAGCCGCGCTGACCGCCGCGCCGACGGCCCCCGCGACCAGCAGCGCCAGCCACGCCAGGTGCGCGGCCAGGGTCACGCCGCGCCGGGCCGCGGACACGCGCGCGGTGTCGCCGCCGATCCGGTAGAGCGCGATCTGATCGTCGCGGTAGACCGGCGTCAGGGCGTCCAGGGTGCGCCGCGCCACGCCCATGTCGCCGGCGCTGCCGGATTCGACGACCAGCCATCCCACGCCGTCGCTGGCCGCCGCCGACGCGTCGGGCCCCGCCAGCAGCAACCCCTGGACCGCCCGCGCGCGATCGCCCTCCCCGGGCACGAGAACCCCGGAGATGACCAGGTCGCCACTGCTCAGCACGTCGGCGCGCACCCAACGCGGCAGCGGGTCCAGCACCGGCGCGGACCGGACCAGGGGAAGCGCCGCATGGTGCCCGCCGGCAACACCGCGACAGCGCGGGGATCGGCGTTGACCGCCGCCGCCACGGCCGCCCACCCCGGCGGGTAGCGCACCGGCGCGACCCTGCCGCCCACACCCCACGCCAGGTCGGGCAGGGCCGCGATCAGCACGGCACAACACACCAGCGCCGTGATCGCCGGACGCGACCGGGGGCGCAGCGTCACCACCGCGCCGGCGCCGGCCAGCGCGTAGCCGGGCATCGCCAGGGCCACCCACTTCTGCCCGTCGCGCAGCACGCCGAGGCCGGGCGCGGCCTCGACGAGGGCGCCGAGCGCGTGCAGACCGGGCCCGGTCGCCAGCGCGGCCGGCACCAGCACCGACACCACCGCCAGCACGAGCAGCGGCGCCGCGGTGCGCCGGCGGGCCACCGCCGGCGCACCGGCCAGCACCACGCCCAGCAGCGCGACCGCCGACCAGATCGTGAAAAGCGTTGCCCGCGAGGCGGGTACTGCCTGGCCGTTCCAGATGCCGCCGAGGCTGGCCAGGCTGAGCAGCGTGCCCAGGCCGGGCTCGGCGCGCGGCGCGAACGCCCGCACCCCCGGCGCCGCGGCGGTGGTCAGCGGGGAGCCCAGCGCCGCCGCCGTCAGCCAGGGCAGCGCCGCCACCAGCGCGGCGCCCACCGTCACCGCGGCGCACAGCCGGCGCGAGCGGCCCGGGCCCGGCGCCCCGACGCACACCAGGGCGACCGTCGCCGCGAGCAGCAGCCCGGTCGGGGTCAGGCCGGCCAGCGCGATCCAGAACGCGAGGGCGAAGAACCCGCCCGCGCCGCCGGGCGACCCCGACGACCGCAGCGCGAGCATCGTCGTCGCCACCCACGGCAGGCAGCCGTACCCGACCAGCAGGCTCCAATGTCCCTGCAGCAGCCGTTCGGCCACGTACGGGTTCCAGATCGCCAGTGTGGTCGCGACGAACTGGCCGGCCGCCCCGGCCGCCGGCAGCGCCGTGGCGACCAGGCGCGCCGCACCCCACCCCGCCAGCCACAACCCGGCGACGAGCAGCACCTTGACCACGACGCCGCCGTCGAGAACCCGCGAGGCCAGCGCCACCGCGAAATCCTGCGGCGTCGCCCGCGGCGCCGACGTCAGTCCCAGGGCACCGTCGGACAGGTACGAGCGCGGCGTCGACACCGCGTCGCGCAACAGCAGATACCCGGGCCCCAGCAACGGTGCGGTGACCAGCAGCGCCAGGGCCAGCGCGTACCCGGGCCGGGTCCAGCACACGGTGAGCCCGTCCGAGCCGGGCTAGTCCCGCTCGGGTGCGCCGCCGGGGGTGTCGGGCTCGGGCGCCTCGGGCTCGGCCGGTTTGTCGGACGCCTGAGTCGGCGCATCCGGGTCGGCGCCCTCGCGACTCAGATCGGGACGCTGGGTGGGCAGTTTCTCGGTCTCGGCTTCGGCTCCGGGCACGGGCCCGTCGCCGCCGCGGCCGAAGAACTCCTGGTCACCGCGGTCCAGGCCGGGATCGGTCAGCGCGCTCTCGGTGCGCAGGCTGAACGAGGCCAGCAGTGCGCCGCCGATCACAGCGATCAGGCCGACCGCGGTGAAGGTGATCGGCAGCACCCGCGACCACAGGGCCAGCCGGTCGCGCTCGTCGCGGGCGGCGTTGACCTGCGATTCGACGGTGTCCTCGTTGGAGGTGACCTTGTAGTCGACCAGCGTCAGCTCCGGCTTCAGCGGATCACGCGCGTAGTAGTGGTTCGCGTGCACGGCCTGCTTGACAATGGTGCCCGACACCGGGTCCACCCAGAAGGTCTTCTGCGCGGCGTAGTAGCGGGTCATGGTGATCTGCTCGCCGGGATCGCCGGGCACGCCCCACATGGACGCGGGGGCGGTGACCTTGCCGTCCTCGTTGCCGCCGTACAGCGACGGGTAGACGACGGGCGCCACCAGCTTGCCGGCGCCGTTGTAGCCGATGTTCTGCGTGAACCGGTAGGTCGTCAGCCCGTTGACGTCGTCCTGGCTGTCGTAGTTGACGTCGAACGCCTTCTGCGCGATCGGATCGAAGTACGGGTACGTCTTCTTCTCGGTGTGAAACGGGAAGCGGTAGGACAGCCCGTCGTGGCGCAGCGGGATCGCGGTCGGCGGGTTCTCGTCGCCGAAGGCGCGGGGCTTCTGGACCGAGCCGCCGGGGTGGGTGTCGTCGGACACGGCCATGGCCGTCTTGCGGTTGAGGGTGACGGTGTCGACGATCGCCAGCAGCAGCCCGCTGTCCTTCTGCTTGTCGGTGCGCCGGACCGTCGACCCGACCTGCAGCGTGACCACGTCGGCGTTGGCGGGCGACTCGACGGTGATCTGCTGCTGGGAGACCAGCGGCACGTTCTTGTTGGTCACCAGGTGATCGGTGGACAGGGACCCCAGGTCGAGCGCGGTGCCGGTGCCGTCGCTGACCAGCGTGGTGTCGATGTCGAGCGGCACCCTGGTGATCCTGCTGCTGGTGTACGTCGACAGCAGCAGCGCGGCGATCAGCAGGGCGGCTCCGAGTCCGATGATTCCGCACGCGGCGAATCGCAACATGACTGCTCGGTTCACGTTGCCGTGTCCTCCTCATGGTCCATCGAGGCCCCTCGCTGCTCCCCGGGCCCGCCGGCCGGACCGGACAGCAGGCAAACCCGTTTGACCCTAACAGCAGATCACCGGGCCCCGGCGGAGGAACCAGACGCCGCGGTCAGGTAGTGGGGTGTACCCGGAATGTGGCACGGCATCACGGGCACACTGTGACGATGACCGACGGGACGAGATGATGACCGACGGGACGATGACCGACGGCCGACTGGTCGGGGGGAGCCGCAGCTTCCTGCCCGCCGTGGAGGGCATGCGCGCGTGCGCGGCCATCGGCGTGGTCGTCACCCATGTCGCCTTCCAGACGGGCCACTCCAGCGGTGTCGACGGCCGGCTGTTCAGCCGCTTCGACCTGGCCGTCGCCGTCTTCTTCGCGCTGTCGGGATTCCTGTTGTGGCGCGGCCACGTCGCGGCGGCGCGCGGCACCGACCCCGCGAGGCGCCCCCGCACCGGGCACTACCTGCGGTCGCGGTTCGTCCGCATCATGCCGGCCTACGTGGTGGCGGTCGTGGTGATCCTGACCCTGCTGCCCGACGCCGACCACGCCAGCCCGACGGTGTGGCTGGCCAATCTGACGCTCACCCAGATCTACGTACCGCTCACCCTGACCGGCGGGCTGACCCAGATGTGGAGCCTGTCCGTCGAGGTCGGCTTCTACCTGGCGTTGCCGCTGCTGGCGCTGCTGGCGCGGCGGATCCCGGTCCGGGCCCGGGTGCCCGCGATCGCGGCGCTGGCGGCCCTCAGCTGGGCGTGGGGCTGGACCCCCCTGGTGGCCGGGCACGCCGATTCCGGCGCCAACCCCCTGAACTGGCCGCCGGCGTTCTTCTCCTGGTTCGCCGCGGGGATGCTGCTGGCGGAGTGGGTCTACAGCGACGTCGGGTGGCCGCACCGGCTGGCCCGCCGTCGGGTGCCGATGGCCGTCATCGCGGTGCTCGCCTACCTGGTCGCGGCGTCACCGCTGGCCGGTCCTGAGGGCCTGGTCCCGGGGACCCCGGCGCAGTTCGCGGTGAAGACCGCGATGGGCTCGCTGGTGGCTTTCGCGCTGGTGGCGCCCCTGGTGCTGGACCGGCCCGGCACGCCGCACCGGCTGTTGGGCAGCACCGGCATGGTCACGCTGGGGCGCTGGTCCTATGGGCTGTTCGTGTGGCACCTGGCCGCGCTGGCCATGGTGTTCCCGGTGATCGGGACATTTCCCTTCACCGGCCGGATGCCGACGGTGCTGGTGCTGACGCTGCTGTTCGGTTTCGCGATCGCCGCGGTGAGCTACGCCCTGGTCGAGTCGCCCTGCCGAGAATGGTTGCGCCGCTGGGAAAAGGGGCGCCGACCGACGGACGTCCCGGCCTTCGACGCGGAGGCGGACGCCATTGCGCCGTGACGGTGCCGATGACCAGCAGTGATGCAGATTTGCACGATACGGTGCGTTGATGCCTAAGACGGTACAGATTCGTGACATCGACGACGACGTCTATGCCGGTCTGCTGCGCTGCGCCGCGCCGCGGAGGAGGGCATCACGGTGCCCGAACTCTTGCGCCGGGAGGCGGTGCGGCTGGCGTCGCGGCCGTCGATCGCGCAGTGGTTGGCGCGAACCGGACGTCGGCCTTCGACCGTCTCCGCCGCCGAGGTGCTGGCCAGGTTGGACGAGTGGCGCGGCGAGTGGCCTCACGCTGATCGTTGACGCCTCGTGCCTGTTCGAGGTCGTTGCGGACACACCTCGCCGCCGACACCGAGCACGCGGCGCCGCATGCCATCGACGTGGAAGTGATGGGTGTGATCCGCGCCCAGCACCTGCGCGGCCGGCTCGACGCGACAGGCGCGTCGCAGGCGACCGTCGATCTGCGGGACTGGCCCGGGGAACGCGTGGGCCATCGCTGGCTGCTGGAGCGGGCATGGCAGCTACGCGATTCGGTGCGTGGCTGGGACGCGTTCTACGTCGCGCTCGCCGAGGCCTTCGACGCGACGCTGGTGACACTGGATGCGCGGCTGGCCCGCGCGCACGGGCCCGCGCACCGGCCTCAGTGTCGCATCGAGGTCCTCGACTGACCGCTCAGCGGACTTGCGATCGCGCCATGATCTCGGCGCGCACCGCCGAGCGCCGCGCCTTGCCGGCGTCGTCGCGTAACGGGGTGTCGACGAACTCTACATGATGCGGCACCTTGTACGACGAAACGTGTTCGCGCAGAAAGTTTTTCACGCCCTCGGCGTCCAGCCCCGAGCCGTCGGCGGTGTGCACCAGGGCGTAGGGCACCTGGCCGAGGTCCTCGTGCGGAACCCCGACGACCAGGCACGACAGCACGTCCGGATGCGCCGACAGGGCGTTCTCGATCTCGGCGGGGTACACGTTGCGCCCGCCCACGGTGAACATGTCGACGCGGCGGTCGGACAGGTACAGGAACCCGTCCTCGTCGAAGTGGCCGAGGTCGCCGAGTGAGTCCCAGCCGTCGCGGTTCTTGGCCGTGGCGCCCACGTAGCGGTAGGTCGGCGCGCTGCCCGGGGCGGGTCGCATGTAGATCTCGCCGACCACGCCCGGCGGGCAGGGGTTGCCGTCGTCGTCGAGCACCTTCATCTCCCCGGCGACCACCACGCCGACCGAGCCGCGATGGGTCAGCCACTGGTCGCCGGAGATGAAGGTCAACGCCTGTAATTCGGTGCCGCCGTAGAGTTCCCAGACCTTTTCCGGCCCCAGCAGGTCGATCCAGGCCTGCTTGACGGCCGGCGGGCACGGCGCGCCCAGGTGCCAGAACCGCCGCAGCGACGACAGGTCGTAGGCCCCCGGGTCGGCTTCGCGGGCGGCCAGGTAGACGGGCAGCACCCGCTGCATGATCGTGGGCACCGTCGTCATGAAGGTGACGCGATGCTCGGTGATCAGCCGGAGGAACTCGTGCGGGTCGAACCGGGGCATCACCACCAGGTGGTGGCGCATCAGCAACGCGATCGTCGCGGTGGTGAAGCCGGTGTTGTGGCTCATCGGCACCGACATCAACGTGGTGTCGCCCTCCTGCGCGCCGAGGGGATAGCCGATGGCGGCCGGCACCCGGCTGTCGCCGCCGGACTCGATGAGCTTGGGTCGGCCGGTGCTGCCGCCCGAGCCCATCGCCTTCCACACCGGCGAGACCGCCTCGGGCAGCGCGGCGTCCGACAGCGACGGGTCGGGCGCGAAACCGGCCGGCACGCTGGGGATGTCGGGGCTTTCGCGGCCGACCAGCAGGGCCGGTGGCCGCAGCTCGAGCAGGCCGGTCAACTCCGCCTCCGGCAGCCGCGCCGACAGGGGCTGGGGCACCGCGCCCAGCTTCCAGCACGCCACCGCGGCCTGGATCCATTCGATGGAGTTGGGCAGCACCATGGTGACGTAGTCGCCGACGCCGACGCCGACGCCGCGCTCGGCGTAGGCGCGGGCCAGCCGGTTCGTCGAACGGTCGAGTTCGGCGCGGGTGAGGGTCACCCCGTCGCAGGTGACCGCGGGCTCGTCGGGTGCGAGCGCGGCCAGCGCCGAGATCTGGGTTCCGATCGGCGGAATCGGCTCGCTCTGCGTCACTCGTAGGCGCCCCGTCGCTCGAAGATCTTCCGCGGGTTGTCGACGAGCATCGTGTGCAGCTGCTCGTCGGTGACGCCGCGCTGCTTGAGCGCGGGGATCACGTCGTTGTGGATGTGCAGGTAGTGCCAGTTCGGCATGACCTGCGGCACCAGCTCCTCGGGCAGCGCGTCGAAGTAGCAGTTGGCGTCGTGGGAGAGCACCATCTTGTCGGCGTGCCCGCGCTCGCACATCTGCGCCACGATGTTGACCCGGTCCTCGAACAGGGAGATCACGTCGATGCCGAACCGGTCCATCCCGAGGTAGGACCCGGCGGCGATGAGCTCCTCGAGGTAGCCGACGTCGGTGCTGTCGCCGGAGTGGCCGATGACCACCCGGCTCAGGTCGACGCCCTCCTCCTCGAAGATCTTCTGCTGCTCGAGCCCGCGCCGCAGCCCGGCGTGGGTGTGGGTGGAGATCGGCACCCCGGTGCGCTTGTGCGCCTGGGCCACCGCGCGCAGCACCCGCTCGACGCCCGGGGTGACGCCGGGAGCGTCGGTGGCGCACTTGAGGATTCCGGCCTTGATCCCGGTGTCGGCGATGCCCTGCTCGATGTCGCGGACGAACATGTCGGTCATGATCTCCGGGCCGCCCAGCTCGGCGCCGGGACCCAGGTAGTGGAAATAGAACGGCACGTCGTTGTAGGTGTACAGCCCGGTCGCGACGACGATGTTCAGCTCGGTGGCCGCGGCCACCCGCGCGATGCGCGGGATGTAGCGGCCCAGCCCGATCACCGTCAGGTCGACGATGGTGTCCACCCCGCGGGACTTCAGCTCGTTGAGGCGGTCGATGGCGTCGGCGACCCGCTGCTCCTCGTCGCCCCAGGCTTCGGGATAGTTCTCGGCGATCTCGGTGGTCATGATGAACACGTGCTCGTGCATCAGCGTCACGCCGAGGTCGGCGGTATCGATGGGCCCGCGGGCGGTATTGAGTTCTGACACGCGACTGATGCTAGGTCGGCCGGCGCTCGGCCAACAGGGTCCCGGCGAAGCCGTTTTGGCAGTACGGTCACGTCATGTTGCTCAACCCCAATCACCTGCAGCGCAAATACCCGGACCGTCGCTCGGGGGAGATCATGGCCGCGACGGTGGAGTTCTTCGAGTCGCGGGGGAAGGCCCGGCTGAAGGCCGACGACCACGACCGGGTGTGGTACTCCGACTTCTTGGACTTCATCGCGCGCGAGCGCATCTTCGCCTCGCTGCTGACGCCGTCGCAGTACGGCACCTCACGGCACGGCGACTGCCGCTGGGACACCTACCGCATCAGCGAGTTCGCCGAGATCGTCGGCTTCTACGGGCTGAGCTACTGGTACCCGTTCCAGGTCACCGCGCTGGGCCTGGGCCCGATCTGGATGAGCGAGAACTCCGATGCCAAGCGCAAGGCGGCCGCCCAGCTCGAGGCCGGCGAGGTGTTCGCCTTCGGCCTGTCCGAGCAGGCCCACGGCGCCGACGTGTACCAGACCGACATGGTCCTGACGCCCAGCCCGGGCGGCCGGACCGGCTGGGTCGCCAATGGCGAGAAGTACTACATCGGCAACGCCAACGTGGCGCGGATGGTGTCGACGTTCGGCAAGATCGCCGGCGGCCCGGCACAAGACGACGAGTACGTGTTCTTCGCCGCCGACTCCCGGCACGAGCGCTACGACCTCATCAAGAACGTGGTGAACTCGCAGAACTACGTCGCCAACTACGCGCTGCGCGACTATCCGGTCAGCGAGGCCGACATCTTGCACCGCGGTCCCGGGGCGTTCCACGCCGCCCTGAACACCGTCAACGTCTGCAAGTACAACCTGGGCTGGGGCTCCGTGGGCATGTGCACCCACGCCATGTACGAGGCGATCACCCACGCGTCCACCCGACGGCTGTACGGCACCGTCGTCACCGACTTCAGCCACGTGCGCCGCCTGCTCACCGACGCCTACCTGCGCCTGGTCGCCATGCGTCTCGTCGCCACCCGGGCCTGCGACTACATGCGCAGCGCGTCGGCCGCCGATCGTCGCTACCTGCTCTACAGCCCGCTCACCAAGGCGAAGGTGACCGGCGAGGGCGAGCGGGTGATGACCGCGCTGTGGGACGTGATCGCCGCGAAGGGCGTGGAAAAGGACACCTTCTTCGAGACCGTGACCCGCGAGATCGGCCTGCTGCCCAGGCTTGAGGGCACCGTCCACATCAACGTCGGGTTGCTCGCCAAGTTCATGCCCAACTTCCTGTTCGCTCCGGATGCCGCGCTGCCCGTGATCGGCCGCCGCGACGAGGCCGCCGACGACGCCTTCCTGTTCGCCCAGGGCCCGACCGGCGGCCTGGGCAAGGTGCGTTTCCATGATTGGCGCGCGCCGTTCGAGAGCTACGGTCACCTGCCCAATGTGGCGTTGCTGCGCGAGCAGATCGACGTGCTCGCCGAGATGCTGGCGGCCGCCACCCCGGACGCGGCGCAGCAGCGCGACGTCGACTTCGCGTTCGCCGTCGGCCAGCTGTTCGCCGTGGTGCCCTACGCGCAGCTCATTCTCGAGGAGGCCGGGCTGTCGGGAGTGGATCCGGCGCTGCTCGACGAGATCTTCGGCGTGCTGGTCCGCGACTCCAACGCCTACGCCGTCGAGTTGCACGACAAGCAGGCGACCACCGACGAGCAGGGCCGCTTCGCGATGCGGATGCTGCGCCGCCCGGCGCACGATCCCGCACGCTCCGACCAGGTCTGGAAGGAATACGTGCTGCCGATGGGCGGGGCCTACCGGATGCGGCCCTGAGCTCCACGCCGGTAGGTGCGGCTACGTCAGCGGCGTGATCGCGGTCGCGAGATCCGCCAATGCGCCCCGCAGACCGGGAATGAGACCGCCGAACTGCGAGCCCCCGAGCGTCACGGTTTGGGTGACCGGGGGCCCGACCACCGGTGTGGCCACCGCGGTCGCCACCACCGGCTGCAGCGGCGTGAGGATTCACGCGGTCAACGACTGGGTGGTGGCGCCCGGGATCGTCAGCAGCGACGGCGGCAGGTCCAGCGTGATCGTGCCCTGACCGTTGAGGAAGCCGTTGGCGATGACGGCCGGAGCATTGGCGAGTGCACCGAACGCGCCCGCGACGTTGCCGGTCTGCACCGCGGTGACGAACGTCGTGCCGCTCAGCGCCGCAGCCTGCGCGGTAACGATCGGGGCGCCGAGTGCGTCCAGCGCGAGCGTCAGTGGGAGCCCCGTGGTGAACGACGGATTGACCAGCGATATCACGGCGGTGATTGAGGTATCCGTCACGGTCTTGAGGACGTTGGTCATGTTCTGCGCGATGTCACCGGGGATGGACAGGGTGGGCAGCAGGCCTCCCAGAGCGCCGTTGATCGTCACGGTCGGCACGTTGTCGTAGTTGAAGCCGGTGAACACCGGGTCGAGGTAGCCCTTCCCCAGGGCCTGCACCGCGCCGCCGACGTCGACTGCGACGACCCTGCGAGCCTCGTCGCGTGCCCGCCGTGCGTGCTGCGGTCGGCTGCTCACGTACCGAGCAGATCGAGCATCACATGGCTGGCGACTTTGGCCCCGAACGGGACCGCCGCCAGGTCGACCCGGTAGTCGGGGCTGTGCGGAGAGTAGGGGAACAGCTTTCCGGCCGCCAGCGCTTCGGCGTACACCTGCGGATCGGCCACCCCGACGAACAGGTATGCCAGGGGTAGGTCCTGGTGCGGGCCTTTGAGCAGCTGGCAGTCCTCCGACGCCGTCACCGGCGCCAGGTGCGTCAAGACGTGTTCCGGCCCGATCGCCTCGCCCAGCGCCGCGGCCAGCCGGGCGCACAGGTTCTCGTCGTTGACCAGCGGCGTGCAGCCACCGGCAAGCGTGATCTGCGGAAGCCGGTCCTCGGGCATCCCGTAGGTGCGGGCGATGCCGTCGCAGACGGCGTTGATCCCGTCGATCAATCGTTCGCGCACCTGCGGGTCGAACCATCGCAGATTGACCTTCAGCAACGCCTGGGTCGGTATGACGTTGTGGGCCGAGCCGGCCTGCACCGAACCGACGGTCAGCACCGCGGTCTCCTGCGGGGGGATCATCCGGCTGACGATCGTCTGGAATTCGACGACCGCCAGCGCGGCCATCACCACCGGGTCCTTGGCCAGCTGCGGCATCGACCCGTGGCCGCCGACGCCGTGGAACACGATGTCCAACTGGTCCGAGCCGGCCAGGGTCGGGCCGCCGGCAGCGGCCACCATGCCGACCGGACCGGGCGCCGTGTGCATACCGATGAGGTGATCCGGTCTCGGCACCACGTCGTACAGGCCGTCGTCGACCATGGCCTGCGCTCCAGCGATCAGTTCCTCGGCGGGCTGGCCGACCAGCACCGCGGTACCCGACCATGCGTCGGTTGCGGCGACGAGCACCTTGGCCATCCCCAACATCCAGGTGACGTGGGCGTCGTGCCCGCAGACGTGCGCGACCGGTAACGGGGTGCCGTCCTCGCCGGAAACCTGCGCGGTGCTCGCATAGTCCAAGCCGGTGTTTTCGGCGACGGGCAGGGCGTCCATGTCGGCGCGGTACATGACGGTCGGCCCGGCGCCGTTGTGCAGCGTTGCCGCCACGCCGGTGCCGCCGATCCCGGTCGTCACCGCGAAACCCAGCCCGTTCAGCTCTCGGGCGACGATCCCTGCGGTGCGGGTCTCGGCGAACCCCAGCTCGGGATGGCGGTGCAGGTCTTTGAACAACTCGACCAGGCGAGACGCTGCGGCGTCGACTGCGGCGTCCACGAGGTGTGCGCGTGTCGTCACTGCTGCTGACCTTTCGCTATCGGAGTGAGCTGGAAGCTCACCTCGTCGATCTCGCCCCGTCGATTCGGTCGCCCACCGCTCGGACCAACCGTAGTCCGCGCACTGGCACCGGCGCCGTCGTCGTCGGTCCGGCAAAGACCCAGCCAGTGTGTGGAACGCTCCTTGACCCTGATGCACCTCACGGTAGAGTGACCAACGCTCATTAAAGACGGGAGCCACCATGCCGACGGTGACGTGGGCACGTGTCGACCCCGCCCGACGCGCGGCGGTGATAGAAGCCGCAGAGTCCGAGTTCGGGGCGCACGGATTCTCCGGAGGGAGCCTGAACGTCATCGCGCGCCGCGCGGGTGTCGCCAAGGGCAGCCTGTTCCAGTACTTCGCGGACAAGCGCGACCTGTACGCCTACATCGCCGACATCGGCAGCCAGCGGGTTCGCGCCTACGTGGAGGACCTCATCCGCGACCTCGACCCGACCCGGCCGTTCTTCGTGTTCCTCACCGACCTGCTGGATGCGTGGGTGGCCTATTTCGCCGAGCATCCACACGAGCGCGCCCTGCACGCCGCGGCGACGCTGGAGGTCGACACCGACGCCCGCATCAGCGTGCGCAGCGTCATCCACCGGCACTACCTCGAGGTGTTGCGTCCGCTGGTCCGCGACGCGCAGGTGCGCGGCGACCTAAGGGCCGATGCCGACACCGAAGCACTGCTGTCGCTGCTGCTGTTGCTCTTCCCGCACCTCGCCCTGGCCCCTTACATGCGCGGCCTGGATCCCGTCCTCGGGCTCGACGAGCCCAGCCCGGAGCAGCCGGCGCTGGCAGTGCGCAGGCTCGTCGCGGTGCTGGTTGCAGCCTTCTCCAACCAGCCAGCCGTCCAACGATCTGAGGAAGTCAGATGACCTTCGGCATCTCGGTGGACGCGGCGGTTCGCCGGGGAGCACACAAGGCACTGTCCGTCGTCGAATGGCGAGCAGCTAACCCACCCAGACGCTCTTGGCGTTGCAGAACTCCTTGATCCCCAGCCCGGCCAGCTCGCGTCCGTAGCCGGATCGCTTGATGCCCCCGAAGCCGAGTTCGGGGTAGGACACCGTCATCCCGTTGATGAAGACCTGGCCGGCCTCGATCTCGTCGATGAAGCGCCGCTGCTCGGCCTCGTCGCGGGTCCAGGCGTTGGAGCCCAGCCCGAAGCTCGTCGCGTTGGCGATCTCGATGGCCTCGTCCATGCCGGCGGCCCGGTACATCGACGCGACCGGCCCGAAGACCTCCTCGGTGTAGAGCGCCATGTCCCGGGTGATGTCGGTGACCACCGTCGGCGGGTAGAACCACCCCGCCCGGTCCAGCGGCTTGCCGCCGCAACGGATCGTGGCGCCCGCCGCGGCGGCGTCGTCGACCTGCTTGGCGATCTCGTCCCGGCCGGACTCGGTGGCCAGCGGGCCCACGTCGGTGTCCGGGTCCGTCGGGTCGCCGACTTTCAGGGCCTGCATGCGCTCGACGTACTTGTCGACGAACGTCTCGTAGATGTCGGCGTGCACGATGAAGCGCTTGGCCGCGATGCAGGACTGCCCGTTGTTCTGCACGCGGGCGGTGACCGCGGTCTTGACGGCCTCGTCGAGGTCCGCCGACGGCATCACGATGAACGGGTCGCTGCCCCCGAGCTCGAGCACGGTCGGCTTGATCTCGTCGCCGGCGATGGCGGCCACCGACTGGCCGGCCGGCTCGCTGCCGGTCAGCGTGGCCGCCGCGACCCGGGGGTCGCGCAGGATGCGCTCCACGGCGCCCGACGACACCAGCAGCGTCTGGAAGCAGCCGTCGGGAAAGCCGCCGCGGGCGATCACGTCGGCGAGGTACAGCGCGGTCTGCGGGACGTTCGACGCGTGCTTGAGGAGGCCGACGTTGCCGGCCATCAAGGCGGGAGCGGCGAACCGGACGGCCTGCCAGAGCGGGAAGTTCCACGGCATCACCGCCAGCACCACGCCCAGCGGCTGGTAGCGGACGTATGCCCGCGACGCCCCCACTTTCTCCGCGTCGGCCGGCTCGTCGGCCAGCAGCTCCTCGGCGTTCTCGGCGTAGTAGCGAAAACCCTTGGCGCACTTGAGAACTTCTGCCTTAGCCGCCTTCAGGGTCTTGCCCATCTCCAGCGTCATCATCGCGGCGGTGTCGTCGGCCTCGGCTTCGAGCAGGTCGGCGGTGGCGTTTGCCCACCGCGCCCGCTGGGCAAAGGTGGTGTTATGGCGGTAGTCCTGGAACCGGGCGTAAGCGCGGGCGATCGCCGCGTCGACTTGCTCGTCGGTCGCCGGGGTGAAGGTTTTGACTGTCTCGCCGGTGGCCGGATTGATGGTGGCGATGGGCACGCTGACATCCTTCGTTCTGCGGTCGGTGTGAAAGGTTCCGATATCCAGCCTGCCACTATCGTGGCGATGAGGGAGGTGCCGGATGACTAAAGCGGCCGAGTTGATGGTCAAGTGCCTGGAAAACGAGGGGGTTTCCGTCGTCTTCGGTCTGCCGGGCGAGGAGAACATCCGCTTCGTGCAGGCGCTGGCCGCCTCCGGCATCCGCTACGTGCTGACCCGGCACGAGCAGGCCGCGTCGTTCATGGCCGAGATGTACGGACGCGTCACCGGCCGCGCCGCGGTCGTGTCGAGCACGCTGGGGCCCGGCGCGATCAACATGCAGCTCGGCGTCGCCGACGCGACCACCAACAGCACGCCGCTGGTCGCGATCTCCGCGCAGGTCGGTCACGACCGCGAGTACAAGGAGTCGCACCAGTACGTCGACCTCGTTTCGATGTTCGCCCCGATCACCCGCTGGGCCGCCGCGGTGCCCACCGTGCACGCCATCCCGGAGATGTTCCGCAAGGCGTTCAAGACCGCCGAGACCGAGCGCCCGGCGGCGGTCTATCTCTCGGTGCCCGAGGACATCGACGCCGATGACACCGACTACCCCGACCTGAAACCGCTGCGCCGCGACGTCGTCCACGCCGACGCGCCGGCGCCCGGCCAGGTGGAGCGCGCGGTGGCGATCCTGCGCGGGGCGCAGCGGCCGGTGCTGCTGGCCGGGCACGGCGCGGCCCGCAGCGACGCGACCGGGGCACTGGTGCGCTTCTCCGAGCAGTTCGGCATCAAGGTCGCGTGCACCTTCCACGGCAAAGGCGTCATGCCCGACGACCACCCCAACAGCATCGGGACCATCGGGTTCATGCGGCACGACTACGTCAACTTCGGCTTCGACAACGCCGACGTGGTGATCGCCGTCGGCTACGAGCTGCAGGAGTTCGATCCGGTGCGGATCAACCCGCAGGCCGACAAGAAGATCATCCACGTCCACCACTTCCCGGCCGAGGTCGACGCGCACTACCCCGTCGACGTCGGGATCATCGGCGACATCAGCGCCTCGCTGGACGCGCTCACCGAGGCGCTCGACGGCCACCGCTATCACCGCGACGGCGAGGTGCCGGGCTCGGGCCTGCTCGCCGAGGAATTCGCTCGGGGGCAACAGGATTCACGGTATCCGCTGGCGCCGGCGCGGATCGTCGCCGACACCCGCGCCGCGCTGGGCCGCGACGACGTCGTCCTGGTCGACACCGGCGCGACCAAGATGTGGATGGCCCGGCTCTACCCGACCTACGAACGCAACACCTGCCTGGTCTCGAACGGCCTGTCCACCATGAGCTTTGCGCTGCCCGGTGCGCTCGGCGTCAAGATTGCCCGGCCGGACGCGAAGGTGCTGGCCGTCGCCGGCGACGGTGCGTTCCTGATGAACTCCCAGGAGATCGAGACCGCGGTGCGGGAGCGGATCCCGCTGGTGGTGTTGATCTGGGAGGACGGCGGCTACGGCCTCATCGAGTGGAAGATGGACCTCGAGCTCGGCGAGCACTGCTACGTCAAGTTCGGCAACCCGGACATCGTGACCTACGCGGAAAGCTTCGGCGCCAAGGGATATCACATCGACAGCGCCGACGAGCTGCTGCCGACGCTGCGGACCGCGCTGGCCGACGACGGCGTCTCGCTGATCTGCTGCCCGGTCGACTACTCGGAGAATCTGCGGCTGACCAACCGCCTCGGAGAGCTGGACGAGACGCTGTAGTGCCGTCGAAACAACTTGTGTCACTGTGGTTTCTGTGGTCACATTCCGGGGTTTGTTGATGCTCCTATTTCTGTTAAAAGTCAAGCGGCGTGGGTGAGCTGGGTGTTTAGCCATTGGCGGTAGTTGGCGGCGAGGGTGTCGTCGCGTTTGAGGCCGCGTTCGAGGCGGGAGATGTCGTTAGGCCAGACGCCGAAGTGGTCAGCGACGGCGGTCAAAGTGATGTTTTGAGCTGGACGGGTCGGCCGTAGGTCGCTGTAGTCGTCGATCGGGCAGGGCGTGGTGAGGTGTTTGAACATCTCACGGGCGATTGCGCGTTTGAGCAGCCGCAGGATCTCTTTTTTGGACCGGCCAGCAGCGGTCTGGCGGGTGACGTAGTCGCGGGTCCGTGAGTCGTGGGACATGCGGACCAGGGCGATGCGGTAAAGGGCGTTGTTGGCGGCGCGATCTCCGCCGCGGGAGAGTCGATGTCGGGTGGTTTTGCCGGAGGAGGCCGGGACGGGGGCGACACCGGCAAGCCTGGCGAACGAGGCTTCCGACCGCAGTCGGTGACTGTTGGTGCCTGCGGTCACCAGGAGCTGGGCGGCGGTGTCGGGGCCGACGCCGTAGGCGGCGCGCAGTGCGGGATTGATTGCGGTGGTCATGGTGTCGAGCTCGTTGGTCAGTTCGTCGTTCTGGCGCTCGAGGAACTCGACTCGCTGTGCCAGGGCTTTGCAGGACATCAGCACCGCGATGGTGACCGGATCTTGGCCAGTGGTGGGCCGGCACCTGGCCAGGGCCCGCACCAGTGTCAGTGTGGTGGTGTAGCGGCGGTAGCGCTCGCGTAGCTCGGCGGGCGCGGTGACCAGGAGGTCTTTGATCTGTTGGATAGCTGCGGTGCGGGCTTTCACGGCGCCGCGGCGGGCGATCAGTAGGGCTTTGAGTGCATTGGTGTTGGGATCTTTAGGTACGGCCAGGCCGTCGCCGGCCCGCACCGCACGGGCCGCACTGTAGGCGTCCAGCGGGTCGGACTTTCCTTGTCGGCGGCGAGCGGCCCGGTCGGGTCGGTTGACCTCGACCACGTGAATATCGTTGGCATGCAATGCTTGTGTGAACCCTGCGCCGTAGCTGCTGGTGCCCTCGACGCCAGCGCTTACGACTTCACCAAAGCTGCGGGCCCAGGTGATCGCGGCGTGGTAGCCGGTAGGGCTGGTGCGGAATTCGGCGTCGCCGAGAAGTTGGCCGGTGTCGGTGATAGCGGCGAGATGAATGGTGTCCAGATGGGTGTCGGCGCCGATAACAACCCAGCAGTGTGGGGATGTCACGATGGTGGTGTCCTCTCCGTTGCAATGAACCGTGCGGTAGGTGACAACCCGGTGGGGCGGGCAGACAAGACATTGATGAGGAACGGCCAGGCTCCTGATCAGGTCATGTCCGCCCCGCCGGGCTCTCGGCGGTGCTTGCTCGCACGTCGCTGGTGAGACAAATCAACTGGAAGACAATCCAGCAGGACGTCAGTCAGTGGGAGGGTCATCACCAGCGGCGAACGAGCAAGACCATCCTCACCCGAACCGGCTGAACACGATCAATGTCGGTGGGTGCGCATAGTTTGACGGTGTGGGTGTTGACCGGGAGGAGCTGGGTGCGGCGTTCGACGCCCTGGATGCCGACCTGGAGACGCTGCTGGGGTTCGACTGCGAGGCGTACACCCTGTCCCACGGGGCGTGTCATTCCATCTGTGTAAGTCCGGGGTGGTCCATCATCGGACCGCCGTTGGGCGGACAGAAGGAGTGTTTTGTGACCAAGACCATGCAGATGCCGGCTGAGGAGACGACCGCGGCGCGGCGGCTGGCCGAGATGTTCACCGAAGAGACGCTGGACTCGTTGATTAAGGATGCGGTGAAGACCGGGACCCCGATCGACGGCGCGGACGGTTTGCTGAACCAGCTGACTAAGGCCGTGCTGGAGCGGGCGCTGAATGCGGAGCTAACCCACCATCTGGGCTATGAGGCCGGCGATCCGGCCGGACGCGGATCGGGAAATTCGCGCAACGGCACCACGCCGAAAACGGTGACCACCGTCAACGGCCCGGTGCAGATCGATGCGCCGCGTGATCGCAACGGCTCGTTTGAGCCGGCGATTGTGCCGAAGAAGACCCGCCGGCTCAACAACATCAATTCGGTGGTGTTGTCGCTGTATTCACGGGGAATGACCACCCGCGATATCGAAGCCCACCTGCAGGAGGTCTATGGGGCGTCGGTGTCGCGGGAGTTGATCTCCAATATCACCGAGGTGGTGGTCGATGAGATCAAGGCCTGGCAGGCCCGCCCGCTCGATGAGGTCTACCCGATCCTCTACATCGATGGGCTGCGGCTGCGGATCGGCGACAACGGGGTCATCACCACCAAGGTCGCCTATTTGGCCATTGGCGTGGATCTGGAGGGCCGCAAACACGCCTTGGGCTGCTGGATCCAGGACTCCGAGGGGGCGAAGTTCTGGCAGAAGGTCGTCATCGACCTGCGCAACCGCGGGGTGCGCGACATCCTCATCGCCTGCTGCGACGGGCTGACCGGTCTGCCTGATGCGATCCGCTCGATCTATCCCGATACCGTGGTGCAGACCTGCGTCGTGCACGTCATTAGGAATGCGATGCGCTTCGTGTCTTATAAGGACCGCAAGAAGGTCGCCACCGCGATGCGGGCGATCTACAGTGCGCCGACCGTCGATGGAGCCGAACTCGCACTCAAGGAGTTCGACCAGCAATTCGGCGCCCAATATCCGGGTGCAATTGACGTGTGGCACAACGCCTGGGGGGAATTCGTTCCGTTCCTGGACTATCCGGTGGAGTTGCGCAAGATCGTCTACACCACCAATGCGATCGAGTCGATCAACTTCCAGTTGCGCAAGATCACCAAGAACCGTGGTCATTTCACGGACAAGGACGCCGCGATGAAGTTGCTGTACCTCGGGCTGCGCAACATCTCCAGCGAGAGAGGAGGCTATTCGGGTACTGGAACGCACAACTGGACTGTGGCGCTCAACACACTCGCCAGACTATTCCCTGGGCGAATCCCATTGTGCTAGAATACAACTCGTAGTCAAATCACCTCTGACTTACACAGAAATCGTGACAGGCTCGTCCCACGCGATCGCCGAGGCCACCTCGATCTCGCGCCCCCAGGCCGCCCGCCGGGTCCGCGAGGCCGCCGACCTAGGCGAGCGACACGGGCTGACCGGCCAACCCCTGCCCCCGGTGTTGGCCGAGACCGCGTTGCGTCAGCGCCAGGGCACGCTCGGACCCGAGCACGTCGCGGTGATCCGCCGCTTCTGCCGCCAGCTGCCCGGCTGGGTCGACCAACCCACCCGCGAACGCGCCGAAGCCGACCTGGCCCGCCACGGCACCCGAATCCGCCCCGAACAACTCAGCGGGCTCGCCGAGCAACTCGACAACGCCCTCAACCCCGACGGCAACTACACCGACGAGGACCGGGCCCGGCGGCGCGGGCTGATCCTGGGCGCCCAGGGCCCCGACAAGAGTCACACCTGAGCGGCTGGATCACCCCCGAACTGCGCGCCACGATCGAAGCCCTGTGGGCCAAACTCGCCGCCCCGGGCATGTGCAACCCCCTCGACGAGCACCCCTGCATCGACGGCACCCCCACCCAGGACGCCATCGACAAAGATGCCCGCGGGCCCGCCCAGCGCCAGCACGACGGCCTGCTCGCCGCACTCAGGGCGATCCTGGCCTCCGGGAAGCTGGGCCAACACAACGGGCTTCCGGCCGCCATCATCGCCACCACCACCCTGGCCGAACTCGAAGCCGCCGCCGGATGCGCCCTCACCGGCGGGGGCACCATCCTGCCCATGTCCGACGTCATCCGCCTGGCCCGCCACGCCCATCACTACCTGGTGATCTTCGACAAAGGCAAAACCCTGGCCCTGTATCACACCAAACGCCTGGCCTCCCCCGCGCAACGAATCGTGCTCTACGCCAAAGACCGCGGCTGCTCGGCGCCCGCCTGCACCGTGGGCGGCTACTACAGCGAAGTCCACCACGTCACCGACTGGGCCACCTGTCGATGCACCGACATCGACGACCTCACCTTCGCCTGCGGCCCCCACCACCGCCTCCTACAACCCCACGGCTGGACCACCCGCAAAAACACCCACTGGCACCCCAAGAAACTGCTCCGCGCAGACGACGACGATGACGCGGCATAGCGGCAGCGGTGTTGCCCGTGTGGCGTGATCGAATGATTCCGTGCTGTTCCGTCAGTTGGAATACTTCGTAGCTCTCGCCCACGAGCGGCATTTCGCGCGTGCGGCCGGCGCCTGCTATGTCTCGCAACCCGCGCTGTCCGAAGCCATCCGCAAGCTCGAACAGGAACTCGACGTGCCACTGGTCCGGCGTGGCCAGAAATTCGAGGGCCTCACCCCCGAAGGCGAGCGGTTGGTGCACTGGGCGCGGCGCATCCTGGCCGACCGCGACGCCCTCAAGCAGGAAGTCGCGGCGCTGCAGACCGGTCTCACCGGCGAGCTCCGGTTGGGTGTGGTGCCGGCGGCCTCGACCACCGTTGCGCTGCTCACGGATCCGTTCTGCGCCGCGCATCCGCTGGTCCGGGTTCGGCTCGAGATGAATCTGCGTTCCGCGGGGATCATCGAACGCGTTCGCCGGTTCGAACTCGACGCCGGGATCGTCTACCCCGACCAGCAGGACACCGACGAGCTCGTCGTCACCCCGCTGTATCGGGAGCGGCCTGTGCTCATCGCCGGTACCGAATTGCTCACCGGCCGGTCCGGCACGATCGCCTGGTCCGAGGCGGTCGAATTGCCGCTGTGCCTGCTGACACCCGGCATGCGTGGGCGCCGGCTCATCGACCAGGCGCTGCAACGCCAGGGGCTCGAGGTGACGCCGCAGCTGGAGACCGACTCGCTGGCGACTTTGCTCGCCCACGTACGCACGGGCCGGTGGGCAAGCATCGTCCCGCAGCCATGGATCGAAACCCTCGGCCCGCCCGCCGGGGTAGCCAGTCTGCCGCTCGATCAGCCACCCGTCACGGCGCTCATCGCGCTCGTCACCACCAAGGCGGAGCCCGGATCACCCGTCACCCGCGCGCTGCTACAGGTCGCGCGCGAGCGGCCTTATCACCGGTGATCGGCGTGGCCTATCGCGCAGTCGGAAACTCGTCTTGGACACCTGCGTCGTCGACCTCCGAGACTGGGATTGGTTGTCCTAGCGGGAGTTTCCAGCCTTTGTAGCTGATCGGCGTGTCTTGCGTTGTGGTGCTTGATGTTTGTGGGGCTGGAGTGTATTACCCATATATGGCGTCGATCGTGGGTAAGCGGCGCGGCAAGCAGACCTATTACTACCTGGTGGAATCGGCCCGCGTGCAAGGTAAGCCGCGCATCGTTTCGCAGCAGTATTTGGGCAGCGCGGAGGAGGTGATGGCGAAGCTGTCGGCGACGCCGGCCGGGCAGCCGATCCGTAGCCAGCACAAGCAGTTCGGGGATCTGGCTGCGGTGTGGTCGATGCTGGCCCGGCTGGATGTGGCCGGCATCGTCAACGACGTGGCGCCCCGGTACGCGAACGCGGCCGCACCGGTGGGCACCTATGTGGCCCTGGCGTGCGCGAACCGGATTGTCGACCCATGTTCCAAGCGTGGCTTCGCCGACTGGTGGGCCACCACGGCCGGGTCACGGTGGGTGAAGCTGGACCGGGCCGCGCTGGATCATCGCCGGTTCTGGGACGCGATGGACCGCCTCGGCCAGACCGAACTGCGTGAGATCGAGACCCGGCTGGGACGGCGGATGGTGACCGAGTTCGGGCTGGATTTGACCGGGCTGGCGTTGGACATGACCAACTTCGCCACCTTCATCGACACCGGCAACGACCGCGCGCCGATCGCGCAGCGGGGCAAGGCCAAGCAGAAACGCACCGATCTGCGGTTGGTCGGGCTGGCCCTGGTCGTCACCCGCGACGGCGGGGTGCCCGTGATCAGCCACCCCTATCCCGGGGACCGGCCCGATGTCACCCAGTTCAGCACCGTCGTCGACGAACTGCTCACCCGCTACCGGGACCTGGTCGAGCACGTGGAGTCGCTGACCGTGGTCTATGACGCCGGGCAAAACAGCAGCGACAACCATGCGGTAGTGGAGGCGCACCGGATCGGGTTCGTCGGTTCGCTGCCGCCCAGCGATCACCCCGAACTGCTGCAGATCCCGACCCGGGACTACCGGCCCGTGGACGACGACCGCTACCCCGAGCTGAGCTATGTCGACACCACCGTCACCGCGCTCGGCGTCACCCGCCGAGCGGTACTCACCCACTCGGCGAACCTGGCGGCCAAACAATCCCGCGGCCTGGACCAGACCCTGGCCAAGGCCCGGCGCCGCCTGGCCGAGCTGGCCGCCCGCCTCGCGCGCGGCCGCACCCGCCGCGACCGCGACCAGGTCCAGGCCGAGATCACCGCGATCCTCAAACCCCGCTGGGTCGCCGACATCATCACCACCACCCTCACCGGCGACACGCCCGCCCAATTGAGGCTGTCCTGGCGCACCGACACCAAGGCCCGAAAGCGCCTGCAAGAACGGCTGTTCGGCAAGCGCATCCTATTCACCAACCGCGACTGGCCGGTACCCGACGTGGTGGCCGCCTACCGATCGCAATCCGACGCCGAATTCGGGTTCCGCCAACTCAAAGACCCCCACGTAGTCTCGTTCAGCCCGATGCACCACTGGACCGACTCCAAGATCCGGGTGCACGTGTTCTACTGCGTGCTCGCCCTGGCCGTCGCCCACCTGATGCGCCGCCAGACCGAGCACGCCGGGCTGCACCTGTCGGTACGCGAACTACTCGACGAACTCTCCGGCATCCAAGAGACCGTGTTGATTTACCACGACGGCAGCAAGGGACGGCCCCGCGTGCAGCGCATGCTCACCGACACCAGCCCCACCCAACAGCGACTCGCCGACCTGTTCGCAATCCACCAATACGCACCCACCCGCTGACCAACAACGCCCAACACAACGACTTGGGTAATACACCAACCCTGCCCAAAAACCCAACCCCACCAGGGCAAATCAGGCCGTCGATCAACGAAGGCCGGAAACTCCCGCTAGAGGGAGGATTCTCAATGGCCAAGTGCGTGATGGTGCTCTACCCCGATCCGGTCGGCGGGTACCCGCCCAGCTACGCCCGCGACGGCATCCCCGCGATCGCGGGCTATCCCGACGGCAGCACCGTGCCCACCCCCTCAAAGGTCGACTTCACGCCCGGGGAGCTGCTCGGCTGCGTCTCGGGCGCGCTGGGTCTGCGGAAGTTCCTTGAAGACAGCGGCCACCAGCTGGTGGTGACGTCGGACAAGGAGGGACCCGATTCCGAATTCGAGCGTGAACTGTCCGACGCGGATATCGTTATCTCCCAACCGTTTTGGCCCGCCTACCTCACCGAGGAGCGCATCGCGAAGGCTCCGCGGCTCAAGCTGGCGCTGACCGCGGGAATCGGCTCGGACCACGTGGACCTCAAGGCGGCCAAAGAGCGCGGGATCACCGTGGCCGAGGTGACGTACAGCAACAGCATCAGCGTCGCGGAGCACACGGTGATGCAGATTCTGGCGCTGGTGCGCAACTTCCTCCCGTCGCATCGCTGGGCCGCCGAAGGCGGCTGGAACATCGCCGACTGTGCCGAGCGCGCCTACGACCTGGAGGGCATGGACGTCGGGCTGATCGCCGCCGGCCGCATCGGGCGGGCGGTACTGCGCCGACTGGCGCCGTTCGACGTCAACCTGCACTACACCGACACACGCCGGCTTGCACCGGAGGTGGAGAGGGAACTGAACGTGACGTTTCACCCCGACGTGGCGTCGCTGGTGAAGTCCGTCGACGTCGTGTCCATCCACTCGCCCCTCTACGAGGACACCCGCCGGATGTTCGACGAGAGGCTGCTGGCCACGATGCGGCGCGGCTCATACATCGTCAACACCGCGCGCGGCGAGGAGACCGTGCCGGACGCCATCGCCGCCGCGCTGACGAGCGGTCAACTCGCCGGCTACGCCGGCGACGTGTGGTACCCGCAGCCGCCGCCGGCCGACCACCCATGGCGCACCATGCCGAACAACGCGATGACACCGCATGTTTCGGGCACCACGCTGTCCGCCCAGGCGCGCTACGCCGCGGGAACCCGTGAGATCTTGGAGTGCTTTTTCGCGGGGACGCCCATCCGTCCCGAGTACCTGATCGTCGAGGGTGGGAAGCTCGCGGGCACGGGAGCGCTGTCCTATCAGAGGTAGCCGGGGCCCTCAGGGCTTCGGAGAGGTCGCCTCCTGCAGCCTCATCGGCGCGACGTACCCGCCCACCGGGGTGCGATGCCACCACGCCCGGTCGCGCCGCAGCTCCGCCGGTGTGGTGAACCGGTACTCGTAGAGCTGCGCGCGCACATATCGGGGCGGGGCGTCGGGAAAGGGGTTGTGCCGCAACAGGCGCAGTGTCGGACGGTCGTTGCGCAGCAGCCGCTGCAGCAGCGGCCGCAGCCACGGCTGGGCATAGCCGGGGGAGATGGCCGCGAACCACATCAGCCAGTCCAGCCGCAGGTGATACGGGGCCCACTGGCGGGGCAGCCGGCCCACCGCACCCGGTTTGCCCTTGAATTCGTATTCCTGCCAGACGGTCTGGCCGGTGATCTTGGCGTCCGCGGTCCCCTCGATCACCACCTCCCGCCGCACCCGGCCGATGCTGCCGAAGGCGCCGTAGGTGTTGACCAGGTGAAACGGGTTGAAGGACATGTTCATCCGCTGGCGCGCGGACAGCATGTTGCGCACCGGCCAGTAGCTCAGGAACAACACGGCCACGGCGAACGCCAGCACCAGGGCGGTGAACCACACCGGCGGCGAAGCCGGCACCGGGTGCCCGGGCAGGGGCAGCAGCGCGCCCCAGGAGGAGTCGTCGATCGTGCTGCACGCCAACAGGATCGTGACCCAGTTGAGCCAGGCGAAGTTGCCCGAGGCCACCAGCCACAGCTGCGTGACGACGACGACCGCCGCGGCGAGGCCGGCCACCGGCTGCGGTGCGAACAACCCGAAAGGCACGACGAGCTGGGCGAAGTGGTTGCCGGCCACCTCGACGCGGTGCAGCGGCTTGGGCAGGTGGTGGAAGAACCAGCTGAACGGACCGGGCATCGGCTGCGTCTCGTGGTGGTAGTACAGGCACGTCAGGTCCCGCCAGCACTCGTCGCCCCGCATCTTGATCAGCCCGGCCCCGAACTCGACCCGGAACAACAGCAGGCGGGCCATCCACAACGTCAGCACCGGCGGGGCCACGCGGTCGTTGCCGAGGAAGATCACCAGAAAGCCGGCCTCCAGCAGCAGCGACTCCCAGCCGAACGAGTACCAGGCCTGCCCGACGTTGACGATCGACAGGTAGAGGACCCACAGCGTCAGCCACAGCAGCATCGCGGCCCACAGCGGCGCGAGGTCGGCCGCGCCGGCGACGAGGGCGGACGCCAGCGCCGCACCGAACCAGGAGACCCCGGCGAACACCCGATCGGAGTAGGCCAGATGAAAGACGCTGGGCGCGGTCCAGAACGACCTGCTGGCCAGGTACCGTGGCACCGGCAGTATTCCGTGCTCCCCGATGAGGGCGCGAAACTGCAGGGCGGCCCCCAGGAACGCCAACAGGTAGACGGCCGCGGTGCCGCGCACGAGCACCAGTCTGCCCAGCCAGTATTCGGGTGCGGACAACCAGCCCATGGCCATGACTCCTCACACGGTGGCGGTCACGCCCACCGGCATATCCAGTGAAGCAGCCGGTAAACCGGCAGCCAAGACCCGAGCCGGGCTATTCGGTGCGCTCGTCGCGGGCCCGGCGCGCCCGCCCGGGCAGCACGACCGCGGAAGCCGCGACCGCGGCGAGCGAGATCAGCGCCGGCAGTTGCACAGTCGCCGAATGCCCGGCGTAGAAGTCGACGGACCGCCACGGATGCCGGGACAGCACCGCCCCGGCCAGGATCAGCCCGCCCGCGCTCAGAGCAACCATGACCGCGTCGGCGTTGCGGTGCCGCAGCGCATACCGCAGCGCGAACGCGGCACCGGCCACGACCACCCCCGCGGCGCCGGCTATCACCGCGGCGGCCGCCAGCACCGCGACCGCCGCCCACACACCGGGCGCCCACGGTGCCGGCGGCGGGTCGCCGTCGCAGCGACGGCGTCGCCACCAGGCGAGCAGGGCCAGCAACGGCAGCAGCGCCAGCCCCAGCACGAGGCCGGCCCGATACTGCGCGTTCGAGGCGAACGTCAGCGTGATGGTGCCGGGATCGCCCGCGGGCACCACCCAGCCCTGCTGCCATCCGTTGACGGCCACCGGCGTCAGCCGGACCCCGGCGGCGGTGCGCGCCACCCAGCCGGGGTTGACGCTCTCGGGAACGACCAGCACCCGGGGCCGCGGCGACGCCGGCGCGCGCACCTCGCGGTGATCGGAGCTCCACGCTCCGGTCGCCGCGGGCGTGGCGGCGCCGGAACCGACGGGCAGCTCGGTCGTCCCGGCAGCCGCCAGCTGGGCCCCGTCCACCACGAACGCGGCGCCCGGGCTGATCAGCAGCTCCTGCCGGCCGGCCGGCAGCGCGATCGGGTCGCGTTCGCAGGGCAGCGCGGGTACGGGGTCACCGGCCAGCAGTGCGCCCGCGGTGGTCCGGATCGAGGTGTGCACGAATCGGCCGGCGACCGCGATGACGGGGCCGTGGTCGCAGTCGACGGCGACCTCCCGCGACCGGTTGCGGGCGGCGTCGGCGGGCGCGATCGGCCTGCCGTCGGCGCCGAGGACCGTGATCTCGGCCAGCCCCGGGGGTTTGAGCTGGTCGAATCCCAGCGCGTTGCGGTCGATGACGTCCTGCCAGTGCAGCAGGCTGACGGTGACGGTGCCGGTGACGCGTGGGTGCAGCGAAACCGTCTGGGCCCCGTCGGCTTTCACCTCTCGGACCTGGGGGCCGTCGCCCAGGTTGACGGCCACCAGCGTCGGGCGCGCCGGTAGCGCCGCGCCGCTGGGCACCACGCGCAGCCCGGTCACCTCGGTGGGCCGCGGCAGGGTGAGGGTCAGCGTCGGCGGGACTTTGTGCTGCACCAGCCGCTGCGGCGCCGTCCACGCGGTGGCCGGGTCGCCGTCGGTGGCCGCGTACGCGGAGCCCAGGACGTCCACCGTGTCGGCATCGCCCTGTGCCCGAGTGGTATTCGGCTCGGCGATCAGATCGGCCAGCTTGGGTCCCTGCCGGGGCCGCACCCACACCGTCGGGGTCACCGACGTCGGCTTCGGCACGGCCAGGGTGCGGCTGACGGTGACCGGCTCCTCGGCCACCAGCGCCATCGACGCCGCGCAGCGCACGCTGTCCGGCGCCGGGGCGCATCCCGGCCGGCCGAGCAGTTCCGGGCCCAGGTCCCAGCCCGCGACGGCCGCGCCCGGCGGCGGCGCCGGAACCAGAGCGGTGTGGCGCAGGTCGACGGGATGGGCGAAGCCCGACGCGTCGTACTGGGTGATCGACAGCTCGGTGATGCCGAACTGCACGCCGGAGGACCCGTTGTCGGTGCCGGCCGCGGTGATCCGCACCCACGGGGTCTCGCCGTAGGGCAGTGCGGCGGTGAGCGGCTCGCCGGCCTTGTCGAATCGCAACGTGGTGCTGCCGGTGGCGGTTTCGACCAGGATGCGGCGCACCTGGGCGCCGACGGCGGTCGGGCTGGGCGTCACGGTGATGACCGCGTTGGTCAGCGGATGGTCGAAGTCGACCTGGAACCACTGCCCGACGGCGGCCTGCAATCCGTTGGACACCCAGGCGGTCGCCGGGTCGCCGTCGACCGCGGCGGCGGGGGAGGTGGCCGGGGCGACGTCGGGCATCGCCGTGGCGTCCGACGAGGAACTGGACACGGTGACGCGGCCGCCGGTCCAGGCGCCGTACACCACTTCGGCGCCGGGCGCCGGGTAGTCGGGCACCCGGTTGAAGGTGTGCCGGGTGTCGCCGGCCGCCCTTACGGCCGAGGAGTGCTGGTCCACCCGGCCGTAGTCGGTTTCGCGGGCCACCGGGGTGTCGGTGACGGTCACGAGCGGTGTCGGCAGGCCGGCGCGCCGGGCGTCCGCGGTCATCAGCACCGGGCCCAGTGCGGGCTGTCCCCGCAGCCGCCGGCGCTCGTCGAGGCGCAGCAGCACCTCGGGCCCGCCGTCGACGCGGCCCAGCCCGTCGGTGTCGGCGAAGTAGGGCGCGCCGGGGTCGCCGGCCACCTCCACCCGGTAGATCTCGACCGCGGGATAGCGCGGCCGCAGTCCGCTGTCGGCGACGAAGCCCGCCACGGAGCCGGGGCCCACCGGCGCGCCGAACTGCGCCACCTTCGCCAGGCGCGGCGACCCCTCGACGGCGCGGTGCACCAGGATGGGGCGCGCCGAGCGCGAGGTGTCGGGATCCAGGTCGTTGCGCAGCACCAGATACGAAATGCCCTGGCGCGCAAGGGTGTCGGCGAGTCCGGCCGACGGACGCCCGGCGGCGAACAGGCGTTGCACCGAATCCAGCGCCCGGATGGTTTGCGGCGGCGTCAGCGGGATGGAGTCGCGCACCCCCCACGGGCTGTCGCCGAGCACCTGCAACGGCTCGTCGTGGCTGGTGCCCCACACCTGGGTGGCAAACGGCGCCCCGGGCACCACGAGCACGCGCCCGGGCCGCGGCGTCCCGGTGTTGTGCTCGTCGAGCCACGCGGCGGCGTCCTGCCAGTAGCGCGGTATCGCGGTGAACGCGCCGGGCGGGGTCAGCCGGCCGGTCCAGGCCAGCGACGTGCTGACCAGCAGCGCCGTGAACACCACGATCGCGACCGCGACCCGCCTGTCGCGTTCCGGGTGGGCGAACGCCCGCAGCCACACCCGCGCCGGGCTGAAACCGGGAAGGGGCACCCGGCCCAGCAACTGGGCGATGCCCAGCGCCACCGGGATCCGCACGACCGATTCCAGCTTGTGCACGTTGCGCAGCGGCGCGCCGCCGGCGTCCAGGAACGCCTGCACCTGATGCGCCAGGGGCGATCCCAGCCCCCCGCTGTAGCCCGCGGCCATCAGCAGCACACCGACCAGCAGCATCGTCACCAGCCGGCCCCGCGCGGGCATGCCCCCGCCGTTGTCGAAACCGGCCAGCCCGGCCAGCCCGGCCGCCGCGACCAGGCAGGTGCCCAGGATGGCCGCCGACCCGGTCACCAGCGGCGCGCCCGCGGTGGCGCTCGGCGCGACGAACGGGGTCCAGCTGTCGGTGCCGCGCAGGATCTCGGTCAGCGACGACCACTGGGTGGTCACGCCCGAGGATTCGATGAAGTCCAGGAAGGGGGGACTGATGGCGTGCAGCTGGGCCAGCGCCACCACCCACCACAGCACCGCCAGCGTCACCGAGAGCGCCCACCACCCGGTGTAGCGCCACCACAGCCGGTTCGGCCGGTGGCAGGCCCACCAGATCACCGCGGGCAGGCAGCCGGCCAGCGTCGCGATGGCGTTGACCGCACCCATCAACGCGACCGCCAGCCCGGCCTGCCCGGCCAGCGCCCGCACGGACCTGCCGGAGCGACCCCGCAGTGCCAGGATCGTCGGCAGCAGCACCCAGGGCGCCAGCATCATCGGCAGCGTTTCCGACGAGATCGACCCGAGCGTGGTCAGTACCCGCGGCGACAGCGCGAACGCGGCCGCGGCGATCACCCGGGATGCCGGGCTGCCGACGCCCAGCGCCTCGGCGACCCGCAGAACCCCCCAGAAACCCGCGGCGAGCAGCAGCGCCCACCACAGGCGCTGAGTCGCCCAGCCGGGTATCCCCAGCAGGTGGCCGGCCAGGAAGAAGGTGCCGTGCGGGAACAGGTAGCCGTAGGCCTGGTTCTGCGCCTGGCCGAACGGTAGGTCGCTGTTCCACAGGCTGGTCGCGCGGCCCAGAAACCGCAGGGGGTTGGCGGTCAGGTCGAGTTTGGTGTCGGGGGAGATCCGGCCGGGGGACTGGGCGAACGTCAACGCCAGCGCGAATGCGGCGGCCAAGAGCAGCCACAGCCGGGACAGCGGGGCGGCCGGCGGGGGCGGGACCGGCGCACCGGCCCGCGTCCGCGCCGGGTCAGCTACGGTTGCCGTACTCGACCCGGTTGAGCACTGACGACTGCGGATCGCCCCCGGGAAGTGGCGGCTTCGTGTCCTGCTGCACCATCAACGTCACCCCGAAAGTCGCTGCCGCACCCAGCAACAGACCCACCACCACGCTGGCGGCGGCGGGCGCGACGATCCTGTTCATCGGGGGCTCCTCGGGACGTGCAGACCTAGCGCCAACCTAGCAGACGGGTCGCCTCACGGCCGCGGGCAATCCTGCCCGTGACCACACCGGTCGCCGTACTGCACGACGGCGGGGCGGGCCGGGGCGGGCGGCGCCTGCGCGGGCGCCATGTCGTGGTCCGCCACGGCGAGCGTGACGCCGACGGTCGTGACGGCGCCGATCGAGAGACCCGCCACCATGCTGGCCGCGGCGGCCAGCAGCAGCCTGGTCATTGGTGGCTCCTTGGGTTTCGTCCCTGTGAATCCCCCGTGGAATGCCCCGGGGATCGGGCGTCAAACGTCACGCGGCGCGCCCCGAGACCGGAGCCCCGGACGGGGCCGTGACACCATGTGCCGATGCCTTTTCCGCGCACCCTGGCCGCGCTGGCCGCAGCATCGGTAATGGCGGGCGCGCTGGTGGCGGGCTGCGGCCAGCACGCCGCACGGCCCCCCGCCGCCTCCTCGGGCGCGGCGGCCAAGCCCGCTCCCGCGCCGGCCTGCGGCGACCCCACGGCCCAGCTGTCGACCCGCGACAAGCTGGCGCAGCTGTTGATGGTGGGGGTGAAGAACGCCGACGACGCCCGGGAAGTCGTCGACGGATACCACGTCGGCGGCATCTTCATCGGCAGCTGGACGGACCTGTCGATCTTCCGGGGGCCCCTGGCCGACATCGCCGCGCACGCGGGTCCGCTGCCGCTGGCGGTCAGCGTCGACGAGGAGGGCGGCCGGGTGTCCCGCTTGAGGTCGCTGATCGGGTCGTCCCCCTCACCCCGGGTGCTGGCCCGGACGCAGACCGTCGCGCAGGTACACGACCTGGCTGCCGAGCGTGGCAAGAAGATGCGCGAACTCGGCATCACCGTCGACTTCGCCCCGGTGGTCGACGTCACCGACGCCCCCGACGATTCCGTGATCGGCGACCGCTCGTTCGGCAGCGACCCGAAGACGGTCACCGACTACGCCGGCGCGTACGCGCAGGGCCTGCGCGACGCCGGGTTGCTGCCGGTGCTCAAGCATTTCCCCGGGCACGGGCACGGCTCCGGCGACTCGCATTCGGGTGGGGTGGTGACGCCGCCGCTGAGCGAGCTGCAAACCGCCGACCTGGTGCCCTACCGGACGTTGGTGAAGGCGGCCCCGGTCGCGGTGATGATGGGACACCTGCAGGTTCCCGGGCTGACCGACGGCGTCCCGGCCAGCCTCAGCAGGCCTGCGGTGCAGTTGCTGCGCGACGGCACCGGCTATGGCGGCCCGGCGTTCAACGGCCCGGTGTTCAGCGACGACCTGTCGAGCATGGCCGCGATCTCCGATCGCTACGGCGTCGCCGAGGCGGTACTGCGCAGCCTGCAGGCGGGCACCGACGTCGCGCTGTGGGTCACCACGGCGGAGGTTCCCGCGGTGCTCGACCGGCTCGACAAGGCGGTCGCCGCCGGCGAACTGGCGATGCCGGCAGTCAACGAGTCGGTGGTGCGCGTGGCGGCGATGAAGGGCCGCAGCCGGGCGTGCGGGCGCTGATACTCCGCGAAGTCGTTACTCTTGGTGCATGGCAGGTGGTACCAAGCGGCTGCCGCGTGCCGTGCGCGAGCAGCAGATGCTCGATGCCGCGGTGCAGATGTTCTCGGTCAACGGCTACCACGAGACCTCGATGGACGTCATCGCGGCCGAGGCGCGGATCTCCAAGCCGATGCTCTACCTGTACTACGGCTCCAAGGAAGACCTGTTCGGGGCGTGCCTGAACCGCGAGTTGAGCAGGTTCATCGACGCGGTGCGCGCCGACATCGACTTCACGCAGAGCCCCAGGGACCTGATGCGCAACACCATCGGGTCGTTCCTGCGCTACATCGACACCAACCGGGCGTCGTGGATCGTGATGTACACGCAGGCCAGCAGCTCGCAGGCGTTCGCCCACATGGTGCGCGACGGGCGCGAGCAGATCATCGAGATGGTGGCGGGCCTGGTGCGCGCCGGCAGCCGCACCCCGCGGTCGGAGACCGAACACCAGATGATGGCCGTGGCGCTGGTGGGCGCCGGTGAGGCGATGGCCACCCGGCTCTCCACCGGCGACATCGACGTCGACGAGGCGGCCGAGCTGATGATCGACCTGTTCTGGCACGGTCTGCGTGGCGCCCCGGAGGATCGCGAGCCTGCGACGGCGCTGCACGACGTCGGCGGTCCGGGCACCTTGTCGGAGTGACCCCTACCTTCGTACGCCGCAACCTGGACTTCTTCTGCGCGGTGATCGCCGTCGGCCTGCTGGCCGGGGTCGCCGGATTGACGACGTCGGCGGTGCTGCGCTTCGTCGAGCACCTGACCTACCACTACACCTTCGGGACGCTGCTGGCCGGGATCACCGGCAGCAGCCCGGTGCGCCGTGCGCTGGGGCCCATGATCGGCGCTGTGGTGGCGGCGGTCGGCTGGTGGCTCCTGCGGCGAAGGACGAAGGTGCCAGAGCTCGCGCAGACCGTAGCCCGCGGGGAGCGGGTACCGCGCCTGACGTGGAGCGTCGACGCCCTGCTGCAAGTCGTGCTGGTCGGTTCCGGTGCCTCCCTCGGCCGGGAGGGGGCTCCGCGCCAGTTCGCGGCCGCCCTCGGCGACGTGGCCCTCGGTTGGCTCAGGAGGCTACCCGCAAGCGACCGGCAGATCCTGCTGGCGTGCGCGGCCGGGGCCGGGCTCGGCGCGGTCTACGCCGTTCCGCTGGCCGGCGCGCTGTTCTCGGTGCGCATCGTCCTGAAGACCTGGCGGTTGCGGGCGCTGGGGACGGCTTTGATCACCTCCAGCCTCGCCGTCGCGGTCGGTTCGCTCATCACCAAGGACCGCCCCGTGCTGAACTGGCCCAACCTGGGGCTGGCACCGGTGCTGACCGGGCATGCGCTGCTGCTGGCCCCAGTGGCGCTTGCGGTGGGACTGGCGTTCGACCGGCTGATGGCGGCCGCCCGCCCGGCGCGCCAGCTGCGGACGTGGGTGCTGGTTCCTGCGCTCGCGGCCGCCGGGCTGGTGATGGGCGTCTTGTCGCACTGGTGGCCCGAGCTGCCCGGCAACGGGCGCAGCATCCTGACCGTCAGCCTGGCCAGCGGTATGACGCTGTCGGGGGCCGCGTTGCTCCTCGTCCTCAAACCGCTGCTGACCGCGCTGTTCCTGCGCGCCGGCGGTGCCGGCGGCATGCTGACGCCGTCGCTGGCCACCGGTGCGGCGGCCGGGTCGCTGATGGCGCTTGTCATCGACTGGGCACTCGGGACCCATCTGCATTTGCCGACGGTCTCGCTGGCCGGCGCCGCGGGGGTGCTCGCCGTCACCCAGGGGTCGCCGCTGTGGGCTGCGGTCTTCGTCTGGGAACTCGCCGAGCCCCCGCTGTGGCTGTTTCAGATCTTCCTGGTCACCGCGGTCGGCGCGCACCTGCTCAAAGTTGTCGCGTCGGTTCGCGATACGCCCCCGCCGACGCCATACCCGCGCACCCGCTGAAAGCAGTTACAGCGCGCGGACGGTCCCCGTCAGGTACGGGTAGTTCTTGGCGACGTTGCGCAGCTCCAGGTCCCAGCCCGCGGCGCCGGTGTCGCATTCCCGGACGTAAAGGCCCGCGGTGGCCGGCAGTACCAGCGGCTTGCCGAACCGCACCGAATACCGCACCGCATCGGGCAGCCGTGCCTCGATGTTCGCCAATACCGCCGCGGCACTGAACATCCCGTGCGCGATGACCGTGGGGAAACCGAACAGCCTGGCGGCGATCGGGTTGGTGTGGATCGGGTTGTGATCGCCGGCGACGGCGGCGTAGCGGCGGATCTGTCCCGGTGTCACCCGCAGCAGCGCGCTGGGCGGCGGCAGCTTCGGCGGCTTCTGCGGCGGCGGCTTCGGTTCGTCCGACAGGCTCGTGCGCTGCTGGTGCAGAAACGTCGTCACCTGGTGCCACGCGTCGTCGTTGCCGACGCTGACGTCGGTCACCAGGTCGACCAGCAGGCCTTTGCGGTGTTCGCGCAGGTTCTCCGCGCGCACCCGCACCCCGACCGTGTCGGTCACCGCGATCGGCCGGTAGGCGGTGATGTGGTTCTCGGTGTGCACCGCTCCCATCGCCGCGAACGGAAAGTCGAAACCGGTCACCAGCGACATCACCGCGGGGAAGGTCAACGCGAACGGGTAGGTCAGCGGCACGTGGTTGCCGTAGCGCAGGCCGGTGAGCGACGCGTAGGCGGCGACGTTGGCGTGGTCGATGGGCACCTCCTCGACCGTGACCGTGCGGGTCGGCAGCTGGTCCGAACGGGCCACCAGCGGGAGGGCCCCGGCCGCTGCGCGCAGCATGTTCAGCATGCCGCTCGGCTGATTCATCGTGTTCTCCCGGGAGTTGTGGTCACGCGCCCAGCATGGCCTGGCCGCAGACGCGGATGACGTTGCCGGTCACCGCGTTGGAGGCCGGGTTGGCGAAGTAGGCGATGGTCTCGGCGACGTCGACCGGCTGGCCGCCCTGCAGCAGCGAGTTCATCCGCCGGCCCACCTCGCGGGTCATCAGCGGGATGGCCTCGGTCATCTTGGTCTCGATGAAGCCGGGTGCGACGGCGTTGATCGTGATGCCCTTCTCGTAGAGTCCCGGTGCCAGGGCCTGGGTCAGGCCGATCATCCCGGCCTTGGTGGTGGCGTAGTTGGTCTGCCCGCGGTTGCCCGCGATGCCTGCCATCGAGGACAGGCCGATCACCCGGCCGCCCGCGCCAATGCTGCCGTTGCCGACCAGCCCCTCGGTGAGCCGCAGCGGGGCGAGCAGGTTGACCGCCAGCACGGCGTCCCAGCGGGCGTCGTCCATGTTGGCCAGCAGCTTGTCGCGGGTGATGCCGGCGTTGTTGACCAGGACGTCGGCGTGGCCGCCGTAGTGGTCGCGCAGGTGCTGGGTGATCCTGTCGACGGCGTCCTCGGCGGTGACGTCGAGCGCCAGCGCGGTGCCCCCCACCCGGCTCGCGACCTCGGCCAGAGACTCGGCGGCCGACTCCACGTCGACCGCGACGACGCGCGCGCCGTCGCGGGCGAACACCTCGGCGATGGTCGCGCCGATGCCGCGGGCGGCGCCGGTCACGATG
Organism: Mycobacterium sp. HUMS_12744610; assembly: GCF_041206865.1. Classification (NCBI taxonomy): domain Bacteria; kingdom Bacillati; phylum Actinomycetota; class Actinomycetes; order Mycobacteriales; family Mycobacteriaceae; genus Mycobacterium; species Mycobacterium servetii. The sequence goes on along the minus strand of NZ_JBGEDP010000001.1, from coordinate 5,635,433 downwards.
GCGACCTTGCCATCCAGCGGGCGGTCCCAGTCGCCCGGCGCGGTGGAGTCGGCCTCCCCGATGTAGAACACCTGGCCGTCCACGTACGCCGACTTGCCCGACAGGATGAAGCGCAGGGTCGATTCCAGGCCCGTCGCGGCCGGCTTGGCGTGCGGCGACAGGTACACCAGCGCCGCGGTGGCGCCGTGGCGCAACTCCTTGCCCAGCGAGCGGGTGAAGCCCTCCAGGGCGCGCTGCGCGATCTGTTCGTCGGTGCCGGCGGCCGCGTTGGGCGTGGTGCCGACGACCACGACGCGCGACGAGTGCCCGAGGTTGCGCAGCACCGGGGTGAAGAACTCGTACAGTCCGCGAAGCCCGTCCGGCGCCGTGATGCCGGTGGCGTCGAAGACGAGGCCGCCGAACTTGTCGGCCCAGCGGCCGCCGATGTTGTTGCCGACCACCTCGTAGTCCTCGGCCAGTGCCGCGCGCATCGGCTCGACCACCCGGCCTTCCCCGCCGATCAGCAGCGATCCGGCCAGGGGCGGGTCGCCGGGTGAGTACCGGCGCAGCGTCTCGGGCTGGGGGAGCCCGAGCTGTTTTGCCAGGAACGACCCGGGGCCGGAGTTGACCACCTGTGATAACAGATCGGACGAAAGCTTGGGAGCCACTGCACTGCCTTCCATTTCCTCGGGGGTCGGTAGTTTCGATTCCTATAGGGCCAACGGTATCGATGCTGAACTTACTTCAGAGTAAGAACAGCCGGTAGTATGGCCCCCGACGACCCACACCGACATACCGGAGATGATCGTGGCCCCTGCAGAGGCAAACAACCAGGCTGCCCGGACGAGCGCTCAGACCAGGCGACGCGTCGCCGTGCTGGGTGGCAACCGGATCCCCTTCGCCCGCTCGGACGGCGCCTACGCCGAGGCGTCCAACCAGGACATGTTCACCGCGGCCCTGGACGGCTTGGTGGACCGGTTCGGCCTGGCCGGCGAGCGGCTGGGCGTGGTGGTCGGCGGCGCGGTCCTCAAACACAGCCGCGACTTCAACCTGACGCGGGAGAGCGTGCTGGGTTCCGAGCTGTCGTCGTACACGCCCGCGTTCGACATCCAGCAGGCCTGCGGAACCGGCCTGCAGGCGGCCATCGCCGCGGCCGACGGGATCGCGTCGGGCCGCTACGAGGTGGCCGCCGCCGGCGGGGTGGATACCACCTCCGACCCGCCGATCGGGTTTGGCGACGACCTGCGCCGCACCCTGCTGCGGCTGCGCCGGGCCGCGTCGCACGTCGAGCGGCTCAAGCTGGTCGGCAAGCTGCCAGCCACCCTCGGCGTCGAGATTCCGGCCAACAAGGAGCCGCGCACCGGGATGTCGATGGGTGAGCACGCGGCCGTCACCGCCAAGCAGATGGGCATCACACGCGTCGACCAGGACGAGTTGGCCGCCGCCAGTCATCGCAACATGGCCGCCGCCTACGACCGGGGCTTCTTCGACGACCTGGTCACGCCGTTTTTGGGGCTCTACCGCGACGACAACCTGCGTCCGGACTCCAGCGCGGAGAAGCTGGCCAGGCTGAAGCCGGTCTTCGGGGTCAAGGCCGGTGACGCGACGATGACGGCCGGCAACTCGACACCGCTGACCGACGGGGCGTCCGTGGCCCTGCTGGCCTCCGAGGACTGGGCGAGCAGCCATTCCCGGGCGCCGCTGGCCTACTTGGTGGACGCGGAGACCGCCGCGGTGGACTACGTCAACGGACGTGACGGCCTGCTCATGGCGCCGACCTACGCGGTGCCGCGGCTGCTGGCGAGAAACGGTCTGAGCCTGCAGGACTTCGATTTCTACGAGATCCACGAGGCATTCGCGTCGGTGGTGCTGGCGCACCTGCAGGCGTGGGAATCCGAGGACTACTGCAAGGAACGGCTGGGCCTCGACGCCGCGCTGGGTTCGATCGACCGGTCCAAGCTGAACGTCAACGGTTCGTCGCTGGCCGCCGGCCACCCCTTCGCGGCCACCGGCGGCCGGATTCTCGCCCAGGCGGCCAAGCAGGTCGCTGAGAAGAAGGCGGAGCGAAAAGGCAGTGGCACCGTCCGGGCGCTGATCTCGATCTGTGCCGCCGGTGGTCAGGGCGTCGCGGCGATCCTGGAGTCCTGATGGCACCCGGCCCAACGGAAATGACATGGGTCACACCCGGTTAGTCGCCCCGACGCCGGGTAACCCAAAAGTCCGGAAGCCCCGTGTTGTGGTCTGACCCCCCGACCCCGACGGCAATACGGGGCATCCCTTAATCTGCCGCCCGTCGGGCGTGACGGGCGCGCGAAATGGACCGCCGCTGGAAAGAGGGGATCCAGCGGCGGTCTTTTCGCGTCTCGGTGCCCGTCAGAAGGCGGCTTCGTCGAGCTCCATGATGTCGTTGTCCAGCGTCTCGATCACCTCGCGGGTGGCGGTCAGCATCGGCAGGAAGTTCTTTGCGAAGAAGGACGCGACCGCGACCTTGCCCTCGTAGAACGAGCGGTCCTCGCCGGTGGCGCCCGCGTCGAGCGCGGCCACGGCCACCGCGGCCTGACGCTGCAACAACCAGCCGATGACCAGGTCGCCGACGCTCATCAGGAAGCGCACCGACCCCAGTCCGACCTTGTACAGGCTCGTGACGTCCTCCTGGGCGGCCATCAGGTAGCCGGTCAGCGCGCCGGCCATCGCCTCGACGTCGGCCAGCGCCCTGGCCAACAGCTCGCGCTCGGACTTCAGCCGCCCGTTGCCTGACTCGCTGTCCACGAACTCCCGGATCTGGCCCGACACGTGGGCCAGCGCCACGCCCTTGTCGCGGACGATCTTGCGGAAGAAGAAGTCCTGCGCCTGGATGGCGGTCGTGCCTTCGTAGAGCGAGTCGATCTTGGAGTCCCGGATGTACTGCTCGATCGGGTAGTCCTGCAGGAAGCCGGACCCGCCCAGGGTCTGCAGGCTCTCGGTCAGCTTCGCGTACGCCTGCTCGGAGCCCACGCCCTTGACCACCGGAAGCATCAAATCGTTGACCTTGACGGCAAGGTCGGCGTCGACCCCGTGCAGCGCTCGGGCGACCGCGGCATCCTGATAGGTCGCGGTGAACAGGTACAGCGCCCGCAGCCCCTCGGCGTAGGCCTTCTGGGTCATCAGCGACCGGCGCACGTCCGGGTGGTGCGTGATGGTCACTCGCGGCGCGGTCTTGTCGGTCATCTGGGTCATGTCGGCGCCCTGCACCCGCGACTTGGCGTATTCCAGCGCGTTGAGGTAGCCGGTCGACAGGGTCGCGATGGCCTTGGTGCCGACCATCATCCGGGCCATCTCGATGACCTCGAACATCTGCGCGATACCGTTGTGCACCTCGCCGACCAGCCAGCCCTTGGCGGGCACGTCGTGCTGGCCGAACGACAACTCACAGGTCGCCGATACCTTCAGGCCCATCTTGTGCTCGACGTTGGTCACGAACACGCCGTTGCGCTCACCCGGTTCGCCGGTCTCGAAGTCGAACAGGAACTTGGGCACCATGAACAGGGACAGTCCCTTGGTGCCGGGACCGGCGCCCTCGGGGCGGGCCAGCACCAGGTGGACGATGTTCTCGAACAGGTCGTCGGAGTCGGCGGAGGTGATGAATCGCTTCACGCCCTCGATGTGCCAGGACCCGTCGTCCTGCCGAACGGCCTTGGTGCGGCCGGCGCCCACGTCCGAACCGGCGTCCGGCTCGGTGAGCACCATGGTCGCGCCCCACCCGCGCTCCGCGCACAGCACCGCCCACTTCTTCTGCTCCTCGGTACCGAGGTGGTAGATGATGTTGGCGAATCCGGCACCGCCGGCATACATCCACACCGCCGGGTTCGCGCCGAGGATGTGCTCGTGCAGCGCCCACACCAGCGCCTTGGGCATCGGCATGCCGCCCAGCGCCTCGTCGATGCCGGCCTTGTCCCACCCCGCTTCCAGGAGGGCCCGGACGGACTGCTTGAAGGATTCCGGCAGCGACACGGCATGGGTCTTCGGGTCGAACACCGGCGGGTTGCGGTCTCCGTCGGCGAACGACTCGGCGACGGGCCCCTCGGCCAACCGGCTCATCTCCGTCAACATCTCGCGGGCGGTCTCGGCGTCCAGGTCGCCGTACTCGCCCGCCCCTAAAGCCTTGTCAACGCCCAGCACGTCGAACAGGTTGAACACCTGGTCGCGAACGTTGCTCTTGTAGTGGCTCACTACGGTCCTCCTCGTTGAGACTGCCACACAGTGGTTGGGTACTAGGTCTAAGTTACCCACCAGTAACTCAGCTAAAATATCTCCGCCGGACAGCTCCACGCAAGTCGGTGTGAGCTAAATTTCACAATCTAATCAACCAACCGGTTGGGCTGCGCGGTGTTCCCGACTGTCGGGGGACCCGTCCCGTCGCCCGTCGGCCGGCCGGCGGCTCTAGTAGGGTCGGGCGTGAAGTCGTCCGTCGATCCCGAGCGAAGGCCGATGAACTCGAACAACAAGCTGACCCCCACCTCGCTGCGCGAGGCGTTCGGCCATTTCCCGTGCGGAGTGGTCGCCATCGCCGCCCAGGTCGACGGCACCCGGGTGGGCTTGGCGGCCAGCACCTTCGTGCCGGTTTCGCTGGAACCGCCGCTGGTCTCGTTCTGTGTGCAGAACACCTCGACCACCTGGCCCAAACTGCAGAGCGTGCCGATGTTGGGCATCAGCGTGCTGGGCGAGGCCCACGACGAGGCCGCGCGCACCCTGGCCGCCAAGACCGGCGACAGGTTCGCCGGCCTGGAAACGGTGTCCAACGATTCCGGCGCGGTGTTCATCAAGGGCACCGGCCTGTGGCTGGAGAGCGCGGTCGAGCAACTGGTCCCGGCCGGTGACCACACCATCGTGGTGCTGCGCGTCAACGAGGTGACCGTGGACGCCGAGGTGGCGCCCATCGTGTTCCACCGCAGCGGCTTCCGGCGCCTGGGCGCCTAAAGCCAAAGCCTCAGCGGCGGAACAGCTTGTTACCCAGCCAGACGATCGGGTCGTACTTGCGGTCGGCGACGCGCTCCTTCATCGGGATCAGCGCGTTGTCGGTGATCTTGATGTTCTCCGGGCACACCTCGGTGCAGCACTTGGTGATGTTGCAGTAGCCCAGGCCGTGCTCTTCCTGCGCGTCGTTGCGCCGGTCCCGGGTGTCCAGTGGATGCATCTCGAGCTCGGCGATGCGCATCAGGAAGCGCGGTCCGGCGAACGCCTTCTTGTTCTCCTCGTGGTCGCGGATCACGTGGCAGACGTTCTGGCACAGGAAGCACTCGATGCACTTCCGGAATTCCTGGGAGCGCGCCACGTCGGCTTGGGCCATCCGGTACTCGCCGGGCCGCAGATCCTTCGGCGGCGCGAAAGACGGTATCTCGCGGGCCTTCTCGTAGTTGAACGACACGTCGGTCACCAGGTCGCGCAGGACGGGGAAGGTCCGCAGCGGCGTCACGGTGACCACCTCGTCCTCGGCGAACGTGGACATCCGGGTCATGCACATCAGCCGCGGCTTGCCGTTGATCTCGGCGGAGCAGGAGCCGCACTTGCCGGCCTTGCAGTTCCAGCGCACCGCGAGGTCGGGTGTCTGGGTCTGCTGCAGGCGGTGGATGACGTCGAGCACCACCTCGCCCTCGTTGACCTCGACTGTGAAGTCCTGCAGCGCGCCGCCGGCCTCGTCCCCACGCCACACCCGCAGGGTCGCGTCGTAGCTCATTTGCCTCTCCGTCCCGGATGCTCGGCCAGTTCGTCGTCGGTGAAGTATTTCTCCAGCTCGGAGAGCTCGAAGAGCTCCAGCAGGTCGGCACGCATCGGCACCTGATCCTCACGGGTGACCGTGGTGCCGGGGATCACGTCGTCGCCGTCCGTTGCCGCGCGGCAGACCAGCAACACCTTGCGCCACGACGAGTCCATCGACGGGTGGTCGTCGCGGGTGTGCCCGCCGCGGCTCTCGGTGCGCTCCAGCGCGGCCTTGGCGACGCATTCGCTGACCAGCAGCATGTTGCGCAGGTCGATGGCCAGGTTCCAGCCGGGGTTGTACCGGCGTTCACCCTCGACGTGGATGTTCTTGAACCGGGCCCGCAGCTTGTCGAGACGGTCCAGGGCCTCGCTGATCTCGTCCGCGTTGCGGATGATGCCGACCAGGTCGTTCATCGACTGCTGCAGCTCGTGCTGCAGGGTGTAGGGGTTCTCCGCCGCGGCCTTGTCGGCGGGGCCCTCGAACGGGGCCACCGCCCGCTTGGCGGCCGCGTCGAGCGCCTCCGGGGCGATCGTCGGCCGGCTGCTCAGCGCGCGCACGTAGTCGGCCGCGCCCAGGCCCGCCCGCCGGCCGAAGACGAGCAGGTCCGACAGCGAGTTGCCGCCCAGCCGGTTGGAGCCGTGCATGCCGCCCGAGCACTCCCCGGCGGCGAACAGGCCCGCGACCGTGGCCGCACCGGTGTCCGCGTCGACCTCGATCCCGCCCATCACGTAGTGGCAGGTTGGTCCGACCTCCATCGGCTCCTTGGTGATGTCCACGCCGGCCAGCTCCATGAACTGGTGATACATCGACGGCAGCCGCCGCTTGATCTGCTCGGGGGTCAGGCGGGACGCGATGTCCAGGTAGACCCCGCCGTGCGGGCTACCGCGGCCGGCCTTGACCTCGGAGTTGATGGCGCGCGCCACCTCGTCGCGGGGCAGCAGGTCGGGGGTGCGACGGGCGGAGTCGTTGTCCTTGAGCCATTGGTCCGCCTCCTGCTCGCTCTCGGCGTACTGGCCCTTGAAGACCGGGGGGATGTAGTCGAACATGAAGCGCTTGCCGTCGGAGTTCTTCAGCACCCCGCCGTCGCCGCGCACGCCCTCGGTGACCAGGATCCCCTTGACGCTCGGCGGCCACACCATGCCCGTCGGGTGGAACTGGACGAACTCCATGTTGATCAGCGACGCGCCGGCGCGCAGCGCGAGGGCGTGCCCGTCGCCGGTGTACTCCCAGGAGTTGGAGGTCACCTTGAACGACTTGCCGATGCCGCCGGTGGCCATGACGATCGCGGGGGCCTCGAACACGATGAAGCGGCCGCTCTCGCGCCAGTAGCCGAACGCGCCGGCGATCCGGTCGCCGTCCTTGAGCAGCTCGGTGATCGTGCATTCGGCGAAGACCTTGATTCTCGCCTCGTAGTCGCCGAGCTCGGCGTAGTCCTCCTGCTGCAGCGAGACGATCTTCTGCTGCAGCGTGCGGATCAGCTCCAGGCCGGTGCGGTCGCCGACGTGCGCCAGCCGCGGGTAGGTGTGCCCGCCGAAGTTGCGCTGGCTGATCTTGCCGTCCGGGGTACGGTCGAACAGCGCGCCGTAGGTCTCCAGCTCCCAGACGCGGTCCGGGGCCTCCTTGGCGTGCAGCTCGGCCATGCGCCAGTTGTTGAGGAACTTCCCACCGCGCATGGTGTCGCCGAAGTGGGTCTTCCAGTTGTCCTTCGGGTTGGCGTTGCCCATCGAGGCCGCGCAGCCGCCCTCGGCCATCACCGTGTGGGCCTTGCCGAACAGGGACTTGCACACCACCGCGACCTTCAGGCCGCGCTCGCGTGCTTCGATGACCGCCCGCAACCCGGAGCCGCCGGCACCGATGACGATGACGTCGTAGGAGTGCCGTTCGACCTCAACCATGGAACCTCACTCAGCCTTTTCTGGTTTTCCTGAAATGGCTTTTCAGCCAACAAATCTCGGGTCAGGGATAGTGCCGCTGGCCACCAGCGCGATGTAGAAGTCGGTGAGCATCAGGGTGCCCAGCGTCACCCAGGCGTACAGCTTGTGCCGCGTGTTGAGCCTGCTGACCTGGGTCCAGATCCAGTACCGGACAGGGTGCTTGGAGAAGTGCTTGAGCCGCCCGCCGGTCACGTGCCGGCACGAGTGGCAGGACAGTGTGTAGACCCACAACATGATCACGTTGCCGACCAGGATCAGGTTCCCCAGCCCGAATCCGAACCCGCCTGGCCCGTCCTCGGAGTGGAACGCGACGATCGCGTCGTAGCTGTTGATCACCGAGATGATCGCGGCGACGTAGAAGAAGTACCGGTGGCTGTTCTGGATGATCAGCGGCAGCCTGGTCTCGCCGGTGTAGTGGACGCGTGGCTCGGCCACCGCGCAGGCGCTGGGCGACTGCCACACCGTGCGGTAGTAGGCGCCGCGGTAGTAGTAGCAGGTCAGCCGGAACAGCAGCAGGAACGGCAGTGTCAGCGCCGCGTAGGGCAGCCACCACACGTCCGGCAGGACCTGCGGCCAGAATTCGCTGGCTTCCTTCGCGCACCCGGTGCTGACGCACGGTGAGTAGAACGGCGTCAGGTAGTGATACTTCGGGACGAAATAGTTGTTCTGGAGGAACGCCCGCACCGTCGCGTAGATGACGAAGGCGGCGAAGCCCAGGTCGATGCGCAACGGCGACATCCACCAGCGGTCGGTGCGTAGGGTCCGTTGCGGGATGCGGGCGCGCGTGGGTGAAAAGACACCTGACGCAGGACGGTTCGCCGTGGGTGCGCTCATCTGTGTTCCTCTTCGAACGGGCTGTTGGTCGAAGGGTACACAGCGAGCACCCCCTGGTTTGCAGGGGGTTTCGGTTGTCAGTACCTACTGTGGCCCCCGACACCCTCGTCGTCGACGTCGCGCCAGAACTCGCTGTCGTACGGGGTGTCGGGGATGGCGATCTTTTCGCCGGGCTGCGGCACCGTCACGCGCGCCAGGTCCAGTTCCGACACGTCGGTATCGAGCAGGTCGACGTCGGTCAGGATCCGGTCGGCGTCGATGACGATGCGGCGCAGCGCCGGGCTGTCGCCGTATCGCGCCTTCAGGGAGCCCACGCAGCGTCGCAGGCCGCCGATGAGGTCGCGCAGTTCGGCGAGTTCGGTGGCGCCGGTCGCGCTCGTCAACGAATCTCCCTAGGACGGCGCTGATGTAGTGACCTCCAGCAGGGCGGGGATTTCGCGGTATCGGGGTCTCGACGGCTGGGAGGGGCTTGCGCTGGCTGATATTAATGGGATCGTAGGTGGCCTGGTGGCCTGGTGGCCTGGTGGCCTGGTGGTCCCGATCAGGCGATGGCCCAGCCCCCGGCCGCTGAATGCAGGCCCAGGCTGGCCAATCGGGCGAGGTTGATCGCGCCGGCTCGGGCGAGGATGTCGGTCAGGATGCGTTGTTGTCCGCGGCAGCGAGCCTTGCGACCACCCCAGGGGCGCCGGGTGAAGTGACTGATCTTGCGTTCCACAACCGGCCGATACGTTCGGTAATCGGTCTGCCAGGCCGGGTCGCGTTGGCGGGCCTTGGCCAGCTGTAGGGCGGCCTCATGGGCATGGATGGTGATCACCCGTCCACGGCGGGCTTTGGTGCATTGCGCCCGCAGCGGACACGACCCACACAATGCCCCGAAGCGAGCGACCTGCTGACGCCGCCCGGTGCTGATGGCCACAGTGTGCTCGGCCGGGCAGGTGACGGTGCCCGCAGTCAGGTCGATACCGAACTGGTCTTTGGAATAGCCGTTGGCGTTGCGCACCGGGGGCACTTTGGCGCGCATGTCATGGCCACGTTGGGTCTGCTCATCGAGGGTGGCCCCATCAGCGTAAGCCGAATCGCCATACACCTCAAAGACATTGGGCTCCGACTCGTTTCGCACATGCTCACCGTGATCGGTGATCGTTTCATCGGCATCGGCATCGGCATCGGCATCGGCATCGGCATCGGCATCGGCATCGGTGGCGGCATCGGTGGCGGCGGAATCGGGTGCAGCACTCGTGGTGTCGGTGACCGGGTTGCCCAGCAGCTCGTCGATGACCTCACGGTCGGCGGCGTTGGCCGCGGTGACGGCCACCGCGGTGATCAGCTCGTCATCGGGATCGATACCCAAATGGGACTTGTAGCCATCGAAGGTCCGCGCCCGCGACTTATGCCCATGGCGGGCCTCGGTATCAACGGTGGAGATCAGCCGATCCCGGGCCACCCGCCTCGCGATGCGAAACACCCCGTCGTCGCCGGCCTCGACGTCCTGGCCGGCCACCAGCGCCAGCAACTCGACCGCCTCACCGAGTGCCCCGTCAAGCTGGCGGCCATCGCAGGCCTCCAGTGCTGCCTTGGCGTCGCGCACCAGCGCATCGACCAAGGCTTCACGCGCCGTGGGATCGTCCCAGTCACACGGTGGTTTTCCCAGGCTGGCGTAGTCATCGTCGCGGGTCAGCACGGTGCGCACCGCACCGGCCACCTCCGGATCGGCCCGATCGGCCACCGCCAGTAGTTTGCGGATCGCGGCCCGCAGCTGGATCACCGTGTCCTGGGTGGCCACCGCATCCAACAGCGGAGTGGAATCGAGCACCCGGCGCCGTCCCCGCAACAACCCCGCCGCCCGCGCCGTGGTGTTGACGTCCTCGAACAACCGCCGTGGCCGATCCGATGCGCGTAGCCGGTTGCGCATCCCGACCAGCACCGTGGGATGAAACGCCTCCGCATCCACGGTCAACCCGGCGGCCGCTTTCCAGCGCAGGTCAAAGGCCAGCCGGTCGCAGGCCTCCCGATCCGAAAGCCCCTCGTAGGCCTGCAGCAGCATCACCGCGGCCATCACCCGCGCCGGCACCGTTGGCCGACCCAACGCCGAACGCTTGAACACATCAGCGAAATAATCGTCGTCGAACAGTGCACCGCCGTGGTCGGCCAGCAGCCGATAGATGCTGCCCGCCGGCAGCTGATCGCCGACAAGCAGCATCACGTCATCGAACCGGCCCTGCCGATTTTCCCGTCCCAAAGCCACGCATCTGATCCTCGCCGCCCATCCATGCGAAACCCGCTCAGCCACGCCGAAAGTCAGCGACTAAAACAGCACCGTCCTAGGTCAGGCGGTGTTGTGGATCACACTACGCCCCGGGTGCCAGGAGGCCATAGCCCGGTGAACCCGGCGGAGCCGACCCTGCCCCGCCGGATTCGTCCGGGTGTTACTTGGCGATCGCGATGCGCTGCGGTTGGGTTCCGGTGTAGGCGCCGGCGACTCGCACCGTCAGCACGCCGGCGTCGTACGAAGCCGAGACGGCCTCGCTGGTGACGTGGGCGGGCAGCTGGAACGTGCGGCGGAACGCACCGTAACGAATCTCACGCAAGGTGCGGCCCTCCTGCTCGTCCGCGCGCTCGTCGCGGTGTTCTCCGTGGATCACCAGGCGGCCGCGCTCGACCTCGACGTTGACGTCCTTCTCGACGTCGACACCGGGCAGTTCGACGCGGACCACCGCGTCGTCGCCGTCCTTGACGATCTCGGCCGCCGGCCGGAAACCGCCGTCCGTCGGCTCCTTCGCGGGCTTGTACCAGTCCGTTGCCGCGGCGGGCCCGAAGAAGTCGCGGAACCACCGATCGGTGTCCCACGCCGGTCGCGACCACAATGCGAGGTTGCTCATTGGCATCTCCTTACGCTTCCTTGTGAGTTGGCTGTGACCGGCGCGGTGGCTGCCGGCTACCACTATGAACATGAGTCGACCACGCTAAAGTTCCACCTGCGGTTTCGCCGTGAGCGAACTGCCTCACTGGCTGTGTGTATCCGTGTGAGCGATCCGTGATCTATGCGTAATGCGGGGCGATGGGCCCTTAATCGGCCGCCGGTAGGCTCAAATCCGTGTCCGCTGAAAGGATTTCGCGCGCGAACTGTGCGGTGCGTCACATTGTCGTGGTGGGGCATGGCATGGTTGGCCATCGGTTCGTCGAGGCGCTCCGCGCCCGCGACAGCGAAGGCGCGTGGCGCGTCACCGTGCTCGCCGAGGAGTCCGACGCGGCCTATGACCGCGTGGGGCTGACCTCCTACACCGAGAGCTGGGACCGCAACCTGCTGGCGCTGCCAGGTAACGACTACGCCGGCGATCAGTGGGTTCGGCTGCTGCTGAACGCCCGCGTCGTCGACATCGACCCGGCGGGCAAATCGGTGGTGACCGCCGACGGGCAACGGCACGCCTACGACAAGCTGGTGCTGGCCACCGGGTCGTACGCGTTCGTTCCGCCCGTGCCCGGCCACGACCTGCCCGCGTGCCACGTCTACCGCACCCTCGACGACCTCGACGCCATCCGCGCCGGCGCACAGCGCACGATCGAGGCGGGCCACGCCCGCGCGGGGGTGGTCGTAGGCGGCGGCCTGCTGGGGCTCGAGGCCGCTAATGCGCTGCGCCAGTTCGGGTTAGAGACCCACGTCGTCGAGATGATGCCGCGTCTGATGGCCCAGCAGATCGACGAGGCCGGGGGTGCGCTGCTCGCCAGGATGGTCGGCGAACTGGGGATCTCGGTGCACGTCGGCACCGGCACCGAGTCGATCGAATCCGCGGGGAACTCGGTGCGGGTGCGCCTGACGGACGGCGACATCATCGACGCGGGCCTGGTGATCTTCGCGGCCGGCATCCGGCCCCGGGACGAGCTGGCGGCGGCCGCGGGTCTGACGCTCGCCGAGCGGGGCGGCGTCCTCACCGATTTGTCTTGCCAGACAAGCGATCCCGACATCTATGCGGTGGGCGAGGTCGCCGCGATCGGGGGCCGGTGCTACGGGCTGGTGGGCCCCGGCTACACCTCCGCCGAGGTGGTGGCGGACCGGCTGCTGGGCGGATCCGCGGAATTCGGCGAGGCGGACATGTCCACCAAACTCAAGCTGCTGGGCGTCGACGTCGCCAGCTTCGGCGACGCGATGGGCGCCGCGGAGAACTGCCTCGAGGTCGCCGTCAACGACGCCGTCAAGCGGACCTACGCCAAGCTGGTGCTCTCCGATGACGCCAAGACACTGCTCGGCGGGGTGCTGGTGGGCGACGCCTCGTCCTACGGGGTGCTACGTCCGATGGTGGGCAGCGAGCTGCCCGGCGACCCGCTGGCGCTGATCGCGCCCGCCCAATCCGGCGGTGGCGCTTCGGCTCTGGGCGTCGGGGCGCTGCCGGACTCGGCGCAGATCTGCTCCTGCAACAACGTCACCAAGGGCGACCTGAAGTGTGCGATTTCCGACGGCTGCGCCGACGTCGCGGCGCTCAAGTCGTGCACGGCGGCCGGCACCTCGTGCGGCTCGTGCGTGCCGTTGCTCAAGCAGCTGCTGGAGGCCGAGGGTGTCGAGCAGTCCAAGGCGCTGTGCGAGCACTTCGACCAGTCGCGGGCGGAGCTCTTCGAGATCATCTCGGCCACCGAGCTTCGCACGTTCTCCGGTCTGCTGGAGCGCTACGGCCGCGGAAAGGGTTGCGACATCTGCAAACCCGTGGTCGCCTCCATCCTCGCCTCCACCGGCTCGGAGCACATTCTCTCCGGCGAGCAGGCCGCGCTGCAGGACTCCAACGACCACTTCCTGGCCAACATCCAGAAGAACGGCAGCTACTCGGTGGTGCCGCGGGTGCCCGGCGGGGACATCAAACCCGAGCACCTGATCCTGATCGGCCAGATAGCACAGGATTTCGGCCTCTACACCAAGATCACCGGCGGCCAGCGCATCGACATGTTCGGGGCACGGGTGGAACAGCTGCCCGAGATCTGGCGCCGCCTCGTCGAGGGCGGCATGGAGTCCGGCCACGCCTACGGCAAGGCGCTGCGCACCGTCAAGAGCTGCGTGGGCACCGACTGGTGCCGCTACGGGCAGCAGGATTCGGTGCAGCTGGCCATCGACCTGGAACTGCGCTACCGCGGCCTGCGGGCGCCACACAAGATCAAGATGGGCGTCTCGGGCTGCGCGCGGGAGTGCGCCGAGGCCCGCGGCAAGGACGTGGGCGTCATCGCCACCGAGAAGGGCTGGAACCTCTACGTCGGCGGCAACGGCGGCATGACCCCCAAGCACGCGCAGCTGCTGGCCGCCGACCTCGATACCGAGACGCTCGTCCGCTACATCGACCGGTTCCTCATGTACTACATCCGCACCGCCGACCGGCTGCAGCGCACCGCGCCGTGGGTCGATTCGATCGAGGGCGGCCTGGACCACGTGCGCGAGGTCGTCTGCGAGGACTCGCTGGGTCTGGCCGAGGAATTCGAGGCCGCGATGCGGCGCCACGTGCAGAACTACCAGTGCGAATGGAAGGGCGTGCTGGAGGATCCGGACAAGCTGTCGCGGTTCGTGTCCTTCGTCAACGCCCCGGACGTCGTCGACCCGACTGTGACGTTCACCGAGCACTCCGGACGCAAGATCCCCGTGTCCATCGGAATGCCCCGGGTCCGCGACTCGATTCAGGAGGAATCGTGACGTTAGTCAACGATATTCAGGACATTCAGGTGTGGACGACCGCCTGTGCCTACGACCATCTCATTCCCGGCCGCGGCGTCGGCGTACTGCTCGACGACGGCACACAGGCGGCGCTGTTCCGGCTGGACGATGGGTCGGTGCGCGCGGTCGGCAACGTCGACCCGTTCTCCGGTGCGGCGGTGCTCTCCCGCGGGCTCGTCGGCGACCGCGACGGCCGTGCGCTTGTTCAATCGCCTATGCTTAAGCAGGCTTTCGCGCTCGACGACGGGACTTGCCTTGACCAACCGGAGGTTTCGGTACCGGTCTATCCGGTGCGTGTCACCTCCACTGGTTCCGTCCAGATCGGCCGGCCCGCCACCGCGGAGCCTCACCGGGTGATGTCACCGACCAGGTAGCGCTGCAACGTCGGGCCGATGGCGTCCACGAGGGCGTCCACCGACATCGAATGCAGCGGTTCGGAACGTAGGCCGTAACGCATGATGCCCAGGCCCACGAGCTGGGAGGCGCACAGCGACGCGCGCAGTGCCACCTTGTCCGCCCCCAGCGCTCTGAGCAGCGGGCCGAACACCGGGCCGACGAACATGCCCTCGACGATCTCGGCGGTCTTGGCCATCCCCGTGGACGCGAACGCGCTGGCCGCGAAGGGGCCGCCACCGGCGGCGTCCCAAGTGGTGATCAGCATGCGCAGGGTCCGGCGGCCCACCTGCTGGATGCTTCCGGTGACGATGCGGTCGATGAACTCCGGTGTGGCGAAGGGCAGGTGCAGCATCTTGGCGACCGGATCGAGAATCCCGCGCGACGGGTCTTCGCGGCGGGGCATGTTGCCAGGATCGCCCGGTCCGCAGCAAGAATCAAGCGCCGCCGGGCTCAGCCCGGTGACCCCGGTGGGTCGTCGATCGCGAGCCGGTAGCCGCGCTTGACGACCGTTGCGACGATGTTCTTGTCGCCCAGAGCGGTTCGCAGTCGCAGCACGGCCGTGTCGACGGCGTGCGGGTCGTTGCTGTTGCCGGGCAGCACGCGCAGCAGGTCGGCGCGCGCGACGACGTCGCCGGGACGCTGCGCCAGCGCGCGCAGCGTCGCCATACCGGCCCCCGACAGGGATTTGACCGAACCGTCCACCACCACGCAGGTCCCGCGGATCTCGATCTGGTGCCCGGCTGCCCGGATGCTGCACGAGCGGCGCAACGGGAGCTCCTGGGCGATGTGACGGGCGAGCGCGCCCAGCCGCATCCGCTCGGGTGAGGAGGTGGGGACACCGGCCCGGGTGAGGGGCTGCGCGGTCACCGGACCCACGCACATCGCGTGCACGTCGGTGCGCAGCGCGGCCAACAGGCGGTCCTCGATTCCGAGCTCGCGGCTGCGTTCCAGCATTGCCGCCGCGGCCGGTGCGGAGGTGAAGCTGACCGCGTCGAACTGGCGTCTGGCGACGGCGGTGAGCAACTGGTCGAATTCGCCGCCTACCGGTGTCGGCTTCCAGCGGTACACGTGGATGGGCACCACCTCGGCGCCCGCTAAGCGCAGCTCGTCGAGGAACCCGGGATGGGGGTCCCAGCCCTGGGCCGCGCCGTGCAACTGGACGGCGATCCGCTTGCCGGACACGCCGGATTCGAGCAGGTATTTCAGAACCTCGCGCGATGACTCGGACTTCGGTGACCACTCCTCGGGCAGGCCGGCCGCGCGCAGCGCCCCGGTCGCTTTCGGTCCGCGCGCGACGATGCGTGCCTGCGACAGCGCGGCGACGAGCTGGTTGGCCACGCCCCAGCCGTCGGCCGCGGCCATCCAGCCGCGGAAGCCGATTCCGGTGTGCGCCACCACGATATCGGGCGAACGGTCGATCAGAGCGGTGGTGTTGCGGTGCAACTCGTCGTCGTCGGGCAGGGCGATCATGTCGATGGCCGCGGCGCTGCAGACCTCGGCGCCGTTGCGGCGCAGCAATGCGCACAGCTCCTCGGCGCGGTTGGCCGAGGTCACCGCAATCCGGTAGCCGGTCAGTGGCGCAGTGTCTGCGCTCACCGGCACCGTCGCACGGTCACACCCGGGCCGGTTCGGGATGGGGCCGGGTCTGAGCCCCGGGCGCGGGCGCCGAGGCCGGGCGGCGGACGTACCTCGTCCAGGTCATCGCCGCGGCGGCCACGTAGAACACCAGAAACGCCCAGTACGCCAGCGTGTCGGTGCCGGTGCTCAGGTAGGACTGGCGCAGCGCGAGGTTGATCGCGACGCCGCCGAGCGCGCCGAACGCGGCGACGAACCCGATGACCGCCCCCGACGTGGCCTGCGACCAGCGGCGCCGGTCCTCCTCGGCGAGCCCGAACCGGTGGCTGCGCGACTCGAAGACCGAGGGGATCATCTTGTAGACCGATCCGTTGCCCAGCCCGGCCAGGACGAACAGGGCCATGAACCCGCAGACGTAGCCGGCCATGGTGGCCGCGCTGGTCAGGCCGTGGGCGTGGTCCTCGTGCGTGCTGACGGCGACCAGGAACGCGGTGACGAGGCCCATCGTGGCCAGGACGGCCAGGGTGACGCGGCTGCCGCCGACGCGATCGGCCAGCCGGCCGCCGTAGATGCGGGCCAGCGACCCCAGCGCCGGGCCGATGAACGCGAACTCGGCGGCGTGCAGCGCGGCCTGCGCGTGGCTCTGCCCGGTGCCGACGAAGTTGATCTGCAGGACCTGGCCGAACGCGAACGAGAACCCGATCCAGGAGCCGAAGGTGCTCAGGTAGAGCAGCGCGAGTACCCAGGTGTCTCGCTCGCGCAGGATCGAGCGCAGATGGCTCGTGTCGTACGTCGCGTGATCGAGGTTGTCCATGTAGCGGGCCGCACCCACGGCGACGACCGTGAGCAGCAACAGGTAGAGCCCGCACACCCAGTACGGTTGGTCGCGGCCGGCGACGGCGAGCACCAGCATCCCCACCAGCTGGATCATCGGCACCCCGAGGTTGCCGGCACCGGCGTTGAACCCGAGCGCGAAGCCCTTGCGCCGGTGCGGATACAGCGAGTTGGTGTTGGTCATCGACGCCGCGTAGTTGGCGCCGCCCAGCCCGGTCAGCGCGGCGCACGCCAGGTACATCCAGAAGGGCAGGCCCGGGTTGGCCATCAGCCAGATCGTGCCGACGGTGGGAACGATCAGCGCCACGATCGAGAAGACGGTCCAGTTGCGGCCGCCGAACGTGGCGATGCCCAGCGAGTAGGGGATGCGCAGGCACGCGGCGACCAGGGTGGCGGTGGCGCCGAGCAGGAATTTGTCGGCCGGGGAGAAGCCGTACACGTCCTCGGGCAGGAACAGCGCCATCACCGGCCACAGCGTCCATACCCCGAAGGCGATGTGGTCGCAGGCGATCATCCAGAGCAGGTTGCGCCGGGCGATTTTGTTGTTGCCGGCCTCCCAGGCCGCGCCGTCCTCCGGATCCCAGTCCGTGATCCGATGGTTGCGGCCCATGCGCTCTGTACCTTTCGTAGACAGGGTTGGCCCCTGGGGCAGCCGTGGCACGATGAAGCCCGTAGCCGCGCGGGTGGACCCGCGTGGGGATCCGTGCGGGCGCCACGGATCAAGAGGCATGCCCTGCCGTGTCTTTCGATGCTCACACTGAGAACGGAAGCGCGTCAACTTGATCCGGTCGATATCGCCTGTCAGTTGTATCCCAGTTATCTGGCAGATCGCTGAGGGGTGTTGTGGCTGTGATGTGCGTCTCCGCCAAGCGGTTTCGATGGCGCACCGGTGTGGGGAGCGCGGCCGCCCGCGGCGAATCCGTGTGGCGGGCAACACAACAACGGAATCCCCTGCGCCGACCTACCAGACGTCCCCGTCGCGCCAATCGCATATCAGAGGTTCGGAGGTGTCCGGCCCCAGCCCGACCGGCAGCACGAAGACGGCGCCGTCGGCGCCGGGTGTGGGCGCCGGTCCAGGGGCGCCAGCACCGACGTCGGCCCCCGCCGGGGCAGCCAGCCCCGAGCGGTGAACAGCCTGCGGCTCCGGGCCGGCGACCTGAGCGCCGCAATCTGGTAGGCACCAGGCCCTGCCCGCGGTAGTCCTCCCGTACCGCCACCCCCTCGACGTAGCCGCAGCGCAGTGCGCTGTCGCGGTACATCACGCGGCGCTGGATCACCGCGGCGTGCGCGATGATCGCGCCGTGATGCCAGATCAGGTGCTGCCGGGTCTCGTTGTCGAGATCGGCGGTATGGGCCTGGCGGGCGGTGTGAACCCGGGCTCGCACAGCCGCACAGTCTAGGAAAGAAATGTCTACGAAAAGAGGGCAGCACCCGCGCGCGGCCCGGCGCCCAGCGGAGCCCGGGGCCGCGTCCAGTGCAGCCGCACGCGCTGGCCGGGCCGCACCTGGGCGACCTTGTCCATGTCCTCGGCGGTCACCACCCCGACGACCGGGTAGCCTCCGGTGACCGGATGGTCGGGACCCAGGATCACCGGTAAACCGTTGGGCGGCACCTGAATCGCTCCGCGGCCCGCGCCCTCGCTGGGGAGCTGCCGGTCCGGGTAGTGGTGTTGCAGGGGCCGCCCGACCAGCCGCATCCCCACCCGGTCGCTGCGGTCGGAGGCCACCCAGTCGCCGTGTACCAGGACGTCGGGGTCGACGAACCAGTCGTCGCGCGGCCCGGGCACGACCGACAGCTCGACCACCCCGCCCGTGAGCGCGGCGACCGGGGCCTGGTCGAGTTCCGGATAGTCGTTGGTGTGCTCGCCGACCGGCAGGTGATCCCCGGGCCGCAGCGGGGACGGCCCGATCGCCGACATGACGTCGTAACTGCGGGAGCCCAGCACCGGCTCCACACAGATGCCGCCCCGCACCGCGACGTAGCTGCGCAGCCCGGCGCGCGGGACGCCCAAAGAGATCACCTGGCCGTCGCGAACGCGGTGAATGCTGTTGGTGCCGAACTTGATTCCGTTGACGGTCGGGTCGGTGTCGGCGCCCGTCACCGCGATGTCGACGTCGCCGCCGTGGACGCGCGCCGAGAAGCCGCCGAACGCCACTTCGACGGTGGCGCGGTCGTCGGGGTTGGCGACCAGCCGATTGGCCAGCTTGTGCGCCCGGCGGTCGGCCGCCCCGGAACCGCTGACGCCTAGGTGCGCGAGCCCGGCCCGGCCGAGGTCCTGGATGACGGCGAACGGCCCGGTGCGCAGGATTTCCAGCGTGATCACGGCTCGGTTCCTCCTCGCACGGCGCGGAACTGGACCCACATGCCCTGCGTCAGCAGCGCCGGGCTGGGCCGGTCGAGATCCCACAGGGGGGCGTCGGTGTGGCCGATGATCTGCCATCCGCCCGGCGACTGCCGGGGATAGATCGCGCTGAACTCGCCGGCGAGGGCGACGGCACCGGCCGGCACCGAGGTGCGCGGCTCCGGGCGCCGGGGCACCCGCAGCCGCGGGTCACCGCCGACGAGGTAGGCGAAACCCGGTGCGAAGCCACTGAATCCGACTTGCCACACGGTCGAGGTGTGGGCCTGGACAACCGCGTCGGGGCTCAGTCCGGTCAGGCCGGCGACCTCGTCGAGGTCCGGGCCGTCGTAGACCACGCCGATCACCGCGTCGGGGCCGCGGTCCGCCGGGGCGGCTGGGGCGGCGCCGACCCGCATGGTGCGCAGCCGCCGGCGCACGACGCCCTGGCGGCGGGGCCCGTCGAGTTTCACCAGCACCGTGCGGGCCGCGGGAACGATGTCGACCACGCCCGGCAGTGCGGCGGCCCGCAGCGCCGCGACCCATGCCAGGACGTCGGCGGTGTTGCCGCACTGCACCATCAGCGCGTGGTCGCCGTAGTCGAGAACGGTGTTGCCGACCAGGTCCGTCGGCAGGTCCGTGGGGAGATCGGTCACGCTCATTACTCGACGGTAACCCCGCATCCACCTGCGGACGAGCGATTTTCGAACACTGCCAGAGGTGCCTTACCGAACGCTCAAACGACGCGCCGCCGGGCGCCGTTCAGCCGAGGATCCTGCCGATCTGTGGGGGTAGTTGCTCGGCGACCAGCGGGTAGCTGAGCGTCGACGAGAAGGCGATCGCGCCGGCCTGATCCTTGGAGGTGAAGACGTGGCGATGCTGCGCGGTCGCCGCAGATGCGGCCACCTCCGGGTCGGCCAGCAGCGCCTGCTGGTCCTCCGGGTTCTCGGTCGTCCAGATCACCACGTCCGCGGAATCGAGCACCGCTTTGATGTGGTCGCGCGGGATGACGGCGCGGTAGCCGCTGCCGAAGGGTTTGATGCTGTCGGCGACGACCAGGCCCATGGCGGTCAGGAAGTCGGTCCGCCAGCCCGCCGTCGTGGCGACCACGGTGCCCTGCCACAGCCTGCCGTGCATCAGCAGGACCTTCTTGTCCTTCCAGTGCGGGTTCTGCTGGGCGACGGCGGCGAACTTCGCATCGACGCTGTCGACGAGGGACTTCATTCGCTCCGCCTGGAACACCGCCTGGCCGATCGCCGCGGCCTGGACCCGCCACGGCTCGAAGAACGCGTCTCCGCCCGCCTGCGGCAGGGTGGGGGCGATCGCCGTCAGCTTCTGGTAGGTGTCCGCGTCGACTCCGGCGTTGATGGCCACGATGAGGTCGGGTTTGAGCTTGGCGATCCGGTCGACCTGGATGCCGTTGTCGAGGCTGAGCACCACCGGTTGTGCCGGGCCCAGCTTCGGCCGGGCCCACGGCCACACCGCGAACGGCTCGTCGCCGAACCAGTTGGTTACGGCGACGGGCACCACGCCGACCGCGAGCAGGTCGTCCTGCTCGGTGTAGCCGGCACTGACCACGCGCTTGGGCGGCTCCTTGACGACCGTCTCGCCGAAGAGGTGCTTGATCGTCACCGGCCCGCCGCCGGCGGGACCCGCGGCCGGTTTGCGTGACGAGCACGCGGGCGACGCGCCGGTGACGGCGGCGGCCCCGGTGGCGCCTGCGAGCTGCAAGAATCGCCGTCGATTCCATCCCTGTCGCACCGCGTGAGAGTATCGCGTCCCCGCCCGGGTGCCGCGTCGTCGCGGCCCGCCCGTTGGGCCTCGATGTGATCCCCCCGTAACGGTGGACGCCCAAACCGGTAACAGCGCGTCTTTAGCGTCGAGCCGTTCTGGCCGTTCGGGGCCAGCTACGTGCCGCGGCCAACATCTCGTTCTTCTATCCGGAGCGGGACAAGGGTTGGGCGCTGGGCCTGAATGCCGCCGGCGGCGGTGTGGCGCTCGCGCGGGCCGGGCTGTTCTACGTGCCGCTGGCCGTGGCGGCCTCGGTGTGCGCGTTCTTTTTCATGGACAACCTCAGCGAGGCCTCCGAAAAGGGGGGAGCCGACGTGAAGCCGGTGTGGCAGTCGTTGCGGGACGCCGACACCTGGATCCTGTCGCTGCTGTACATCGGCACGTTCGGCTCCTTCATCGGCTACTCCGCGGCCTTCCCGACGCTGCTCAAGACCGTCTTCGGCCGCGGTGACATCGCACTGACCTGGGCATTTCTGGGTGCCGGCATCGGCTCGGTCATCCGTCCGCTGGGCGGCAAGCTCGTCGACCGGGTCGGCGGGGCCCGCATCACCGCCGCGAGCTTCGTCATGCTCGCCGCCGGCGCGGTCGCCGCGCTGTGGTCGGTGGACGCCAGGAATCTGCCGCCGTTCTTCGCCAGCTTCATGTTCCTGTTCGTCGCCACCGGCATCGGCAACGGGTCGACGTACCGGATGATCTCGCGGATCTTCAAGGTCAATGGCGAGCTCGCCGGCGGCGACCCGGACACGATGGTGCAGATGCGCCGCTCGGCGGTCGGCGCCTTCGGTGGGTTCGTCGTGCCGCTGGTCTACGCCTCGCCGAAGGCGCAGTTCGGCGACATCCAGCCCGTGCTGGGGTTCTACCTGGCGTTCTTCGTCGTCCTGCTGGCCGTCACCTGTTACCGCTACCTGCGCACGGGCAACGCGATGGCGCGCCACGGCGTCTAGCGGTCCCGGCGGGCGTCCCAGGGGGAGTAGTCCGCGATCAGCTCTTCCTGCGGTGGCCGCTCGTCCACGGGAACGTGCTGCAGGTTGATCCGGATGCGGTACCAGATCGAGCTCGGCCCCCGCATGCCGTCGATGAGGACGTCGGCCGGTGCCAGCAGCCCGGCCGCGGCCGGATACCGCTCGCGCCAGGTGTCCAGCGCGGCCATCGCCTCGTCCCGGGTTCTGGTGCGAGCGATCTCGATGAGCGGGGCTGTCTTCTTCGCGCCCTTCGGGGCGCGCTCGGGCGGTCCCAGTTCCTCGGCCAGCATCAACAGGAGGTCCAAGTCGCCGGCCGCGTCGTCCATGCCGGCCCAGGGATCGCCCGCGCCGGCGAACCGGCCGGGCACGGTGTCGACGGTGAAGGACCCCGGGTCGCAGTCGGCGACTTCGTCCCAGTGCAGCGGGGTCGACACCCGGGCGTCCGGGGTCGCCCGCACCGAATACGCCGACGCGACCGTGCGGTCCTTGGCGTTCTGGTTGAAATCGACGAACACCCCCTGGCGTTCCTCTTTCCACCAGCGGCTGGTGGCCGCGTCGGGCACCCTTCGCTCGACCTCGCGCGCCACGGCCTGCCCGGCCAGGCGCACCTGCCGGAAACCCCAACGGGGGGCGATGCGGGCGTAGATGTGAAAGCCCCGCGACCCCGACGTCTTCGGCCACGCGACCAGGCCGTGGTCCTCGAGGACCTCGCGGGCCGCGAAGGCGACGTCGACGATCTGGCCCCAGCCGACCCCCGGCATCGGATCGAGGTCGACCCGCAGCTCGTCGGGATGGTCGAGGTCGCCGGCGAGCACCGGATGCGGGTTGAGGTCGATGCACCCCAGGTTGACCACCCAGGCCAGCCCGGCCGCGTCGCGGATCACGGCCTCGGCGGCGGACGTGCCCCGCGCGTAGCGCAGTTCGGCGACGTCGACCCAGTCCGGGCGGTTCTTCGGGGCGCGCTTCTGGAACACCGCTTCCTCCGCGATGCCCTTGACGAAGCGTTTCAAGATCATCGGGCGGCCCGCCACACCGCGCAGCGCGCCCTCCGACACCGACAGGTAGTAGCGGACCAGGTCGAGCTTGGTGTGGGGCGGCCGGCGGTCGTGGGCGGGAAAGATCACCCTGTCCGGATTTGACGGCGACCTCGCGTCCGGCCACCTCCAGCGAAACCGGACCGGACATGGCGTCCATGCTAATTCGGCGGGATTTTCCGGTCGCATTGCGACGGGCGTCACATATGGTGAAGTCATGCCTAATCTCCTCGGCCTGCCCGGGCAAACCGTGGCGAAAGTCCAGCAGTACCTCGAGCGCGGCTCAGCCGAACTGCACTACCTGCGCCGCATCATCGAGTCGGGGGTGTTTCGGCTGGAACCGCCGCAGAACTACGCCGCGATGGCCGCCGACATCTACAAGTGGGGCGAGTTCGGCATGCTGCCGTCGCTGAACGCCAGGCGCACGCCCGACCGCGCCGCCTGCATCGACGAAGACGGCGAGTTCACCTACCGCGAGCTCGACGAGGCGGCCCACGCCGTGGCCAACGGCCTGATCGGCAAGGGCGTGAAGGCCGGCGACGGTGTGGCCGTGCTGGCCCGCAACCACCGGTGGTTCCTGATCGCCTACTTCGGGTGCGCCCGGGTGGGCGCCCGCATCATCCTGCTCAACAGCGAGTTCTCCGGGCCGCAGATCAAAGAGGTGTCCGAGCGCGAGGGCGCCAAGGTCATCATCTACGACGACGAGTACACCAACGCCGTCAGCAAGGCCGAGCCGCCGCTGGGCAAGATACGGGCGCTGGGCGTCAACCCGGACGCCGACGAGCCGTCCGGCAGCACCGACGAAACCCTGGCCGATCTGATCGCGCGCAGCAGCAAATCGCCCGCCCCGAAGGCGGGCAGGCACGCGTCGATCATCATCCTGACCAGCGGGACGACCGGCACGCCGAAGGGCGCCAACCGCAGCACTCCACCGACGCTGGCGCCGATCGGCGGCATCCTGTCGCACGTGCCGTTCAAGGCGGGCGAGGTGACATCGCTGCCCGCGCCGATGTTCCACGCGCTCGGCTTTCTGCACGGCACCATCGCGATGTTTTTGGGGTCGACGCTGGTGCTGCGGCGAAAGTTCAAGCCGCCGCTGGTGCTCGAGGACATCGAGAATCACAAGGTGACCGCCATGGTGGTGGTCCCGGTAATGCTGTCGCGCATCCTGGACACCATCGAGAAGATGGACACCAAACCCGACCTGTCCAGCCTGCGGATCGTGTTCGTCTCCGGATCGCAACTGGGCGCCGAGCTGGCGGCCCGGGCGCTGAAGGACCTGGGCCCGGTCGTCTACAACATGTACGGCTCCACCGAGATCGCGTTCGCCACGATCGCCGGCCCGCACGACCTGGAACGCAACGCGGCGACGGTCGGTCCGGTCGTCAAGGGTGTGAAGGTCAAGATCTTCGACGACAACGGCAGGGAGCTGCCGCGGGGCGAAGTCGGCAGGATCTTCGTCGGCAACACCTTCCCGTTCTCGGGCTACACCGGCGGCGGGAACAAGCAGATCATCGACGGATTGCTGTCGTCGGGAGACGTCGGCTACTTCGACGAGTACGGCCTGCTGTACGTCAGCGGGCGCGACGACGAGATGATCGTTTCCGGCGGCGAGAACGTCTTCCCCGCCGAGGTCGAGGACCTGATCAGCGGGCACCCCGACGTGGTGGAGGCGACGGCGATCGGCGTCGACGACAAGGAGTGGGGCCACCGGCTGCGCGCCTTCGTGGTCAGGAAGGACGGCGCTCAGGTCGACGAGGACGCCATCAAGGGATACGTGCGCGACCACCTGGCGCGCTACAAGGTGCCGCGCGAAGTGATCTTCCTCGAGGAGCTGCCGCGCAACCCGACGGGCAAGATCCTCAAGCGCGAACTGCGCGAGATGCAGGTCGACTGAGGCGTTCCCGTAGCCGCGGCGTCAGCGCCGCTCCTGGATGGCGCGGGTGATCTGGGCCGTGAGCTTAGGGTCGGCCAGCAGCTGGTCGATCAGCGCGGAGATGACCTCCTGTCCGGTGACGCGGGCGACGCCCAGCCGGTCGGCCGCGTTGCGCTGCCAGATGTCGAGGGCCCGGTGGGTGGCCGCCGGCAGGTCGACGGTGCGGCGGATCCGGCGGCCGCGTGACGGCTGCTCGGCCGCCGGTGGGCTGGCCGGGCGCTGCGGACGCTGCGGCCGGAAGCCGGTGATGCGCTCGGTAGGCGCGGCGTCGGAGGGGGACGCGGCGCCCGGTGGCGGGGCGCGGAAGGTTCCACCACCGGGTCCGACGTGGCCTGGGTTGAGGTTCACTGTGGCGATCGTCCTCCCATGAGTGGCCAATCCAATCGGCACTACGGTCAGTCGATACTGATTCTCTCACCGATCACCGCGCGAGTCGCGTCCTCGGCCGGCAAACCTCCGCACAGCGACAAGACGGCGGCCGGGTGCCGTCGAATTCGCAATGTCAAATAGTCCGCGGCAAAAGGCTTCCGCTCAGCAACGCGCATTATTGGACCGACGGATAATTGCCTCGCCGCACCAATTCCCGCCGGTCTCTTGAAATACGATGACGCGGGTTTACTGAGTTCCGTACGGCTGTGCCGGGGGATCAGTAGACCACCTTCTAACTGGGTTATTCGTCTGGGCGGGCGCGATTGTGGCGTCGCATGATCCACTGAAATCAGTGCTTCCCATTTCGCGTAAAAAGCCATCCCTTTTCGGTATGGTCTGCGACTTAATTCACAGCGGGTTTTTCGCCTTCTCTATTGCTTGCGCGCCATTGCCTTGAGTAACGTTTTCGGCATAGCGCCGACAGCGTTAGGAGGAGCCCGCCCGATGAACAACCTCCCACCGACGATGCGCCGGCCGGCCATGTCCGCGGCCGAAGCCGCTCCCGCACCGGCGCCCGGCACGGGCTTCGCCCCCGCCGCGTCGCACGGCCCAGCCGAGCCTCCGGCCGGTCCCGCCACAGGGGGGCGGGGTCTCACCGGAGTGGACGCGGCTGCGGCCACGGCGGCGGGTTCTGGCGCCACGGGCGCTGTGGGACCGATGGTGGTCAGTAGACCGCCACCGGCGGTGCCGGCAAACCACGTCCTGCCGCAAGTGGCTTGACCGGCGCCAGTTGGGGGGGAACCATGCCGATCCGACCGACGTCGGGTCGGCATGGCCCTTTCCGGGCGCGAACTAGGGATCCCGCGGCAGGCCCAGCAGCCTTTCGGCGATGATGTTGAGCTGCACCTCCGAGGTGCCGCCGTAGATGGTGGTGGCGCGGCTGGCCAGCAGGTACTCGCCCCACTTGCCCGGCAGCTCGGCGGTGTCACCGATCGCGGCGTCGGTGCCGAAGGACGACACCGCGAATTCGGCATAGCCCTGGCCGGTGCGCATCGACAGCAGCTTGGAAATCGCCGCCGAGGGCATCGCGTCACCACCGGCCAGGGTCAGCAGCGTGGAGCGCAGGTTGAGCACCTTGGCGGCATGCCCCTCGGCGATCAGCTGGCCGGCGCGGTGCTGGCCGACCTGGTCGAACTGGCCGTCGCGGACGAAGTCGACGAACTCGGGCAGGCTCGCCAGGAAGTTCGCGTCGCTGCTGCCCAGCGAAACCCGTTCCGCGGTCAAGGTATTGCGGCTGACCTCCCAGCCGCGGTTGGCCTCGCCGAGCACACACTCGTCCGGCACGAACACATCGTCGATGTACACGGTGTTGAACAGCGCGTTGCCGGTGAGCTCGCGCAGCGGCGTGACCGTGACGCCCTCGCTCTTCATGTCCAGCAGGAAGTACGTGATGCCGTTGTGTTTCGGGGCGCTCGGGTCGGTCCGCGCCAGCAGCGCGCCCCACTGCGAGAGCTGCGCGGCGGTGGTCCAGATCTTCTGCCCGGTGATGCGCCAGCCCCCGTCGGTGCGCGTCGCCTTGGTGGACAGCCCGGCCAGGTCCGACCCGGCGCCCGGCTCGGAGAACAGCTGACACCAGATCATGTCGCCCCGGAAGGTCGGCGGCAAGAACCGCTGCTTCTGCTCTTCGGTGCCGAACGCGACGATGGAGGGGATGATCCACGCGGCGATGCCGACCTGCGGCCGGCGGACCCGCCCGGTGCTGAACTCCTGGGCGATGATGACCTGCTCGACCGGGCTCGACGCCCGGCCCCACGGCTTGGGCAGATACGGCAGCACCCAGCCCGCTTCGGCGATCGCGATCTTGCGCGACTCGCGGTCCATCTCCTTGAGCGCGGCGACCTCGGACCGGATCTCGGCCCGCAGCTTCTCGGTATCGGGGTCCAGGTCGATGTCCACCGGGCGCATGCCCGTGGTGGTCGCCGTGTCCACGACCTTCTGCGGGTATTCGGTCCGGCGGCCGAAGCAGGCGGCCAGCATCAGCGCCCGGCGGTAGTAGACGTTGGTGTCGTGCTCCCAGGTGAAACCGATGCCGCCGTGCACCTGGATGCAGTCCTGGGCGCAGCGCTGCGCGGCCGCGGGCGCCAAAGTGGCCGCGACCGCGGCCGCGAACTCGACGTGGGAAGCCGCGATGTCCCAACCGTCTTCACCGGCTTCGCGCGCCTCGTCGAGGGCGCGGGCGGCATCCCACACCGCGGCGGTGGCCCGCTCGGTGTCGGCCGTCATCTCCGCGCACTTGTGCTTGATGGCCTGGAACTGGCCGATCGGCCGGCCGAACTGCTCACGGATCTTGGCGTAGGCCGACGCCGTGTCGGTGGCCCAGCGCGCCACGCCGACGGCCTCCGCCGACAGCAGGGTCGACATCAGCGCGTGCGCGGTGGCCATGCCCAGGTTGCTCAACAGGGCGTCGTCGCCGACCTCGACGGCGTTGGCGCGCACGTGGGCGACGGGGCGCAGCGGGTCGATGCTCTTGACCGGCACGATCTCGAGCTGCTCGGCGCGCAGCACCACCCACTCGTCGCCGCTGTCGATCGCCACCGGCAGGACCAGCACGGAGGCCTGCGCAGCCGCCGGGACGGCGCGCACCTCGCCGCGGATCACCAACGTATCGTTGTTCGGGCCGTGCCGGGTCGCGGTCAGTCCGGAATCGAGCGCGTAGGCGGCGATGGCCGCGCCGGAGGCCAGTTCGGATAGCACCTTGGCCCCGGCGTCGTGCGCGGAGATCAGTGCGCCGGCGATCGCGGACGGCACGAACGGGCCGGGCACCGCCCCATAACCGAACTCGGCCAGCACGATGGCCAATTCGAGGATGCCGAAACCCTGTCCGCCGACCGACTCGGATAGATGGACACCCTGCAGCCCCTGTTCGGCCGCCGCCCGCCAGTACGGCGGGGGGTTTTGCAGGGGCGAGTCCGGTGTGGTCTCCAGGGCCTCGTGCAGGACCTCGGACGGCGCCACCCGCGCCACCAGGGCTCGCACCGAATCGGCCAGGTCTCGGTGCTCAGGAGTTATCGCGATCGGCATTACGTGCCTTCCATTGCTTTGCTGGGCTTGTACTCAAATCTCGTGGTGAGGTATTCCCTCTCGGGTTACGGCCAAGCATCCTTCAATCTAGCCAACGGTCCCGCGGCGGGGTCAGCGGTCTCAACGCCAGCGTCTGGCGATGATGTCGGCCTGCTCGCTGCGGGCGCCCGGGGTGGTGAAGTAGTGGTCGCTGTCGATCGAGACCCGCTCTTTGTCGGTGCCGGCCAACGCGGCGTGGATGCGCCGGGCGTCGGAGGGCAAGACGCGGGTGTCGGCGTCGGCATTGATCACCAGCGCCGGGCAGGTGATGCGGGCCAGGTGCGGTTCGGCGCGGGTCTGGGCGGTCCGCAGACTCCACATGCCCTGCGCGGAGCGGTTGGCCTTGGCCGGGATGCCGGCGTAGCACGAGTTCGGTGCCCGCTTGCTCGGCTCGATCGCGGGATCGACCATGCGCGGATCGGCCGAGGTCCGCATCACGGCGAAGGTCGGTCGGAAAACCCCGCGGCACGAACGCGTTTGAGTTCCGACTCGGCCCAGTCGGTGATGGCGTGGTTGCGCGCGGCCTGTGCCGAGCGGTAGCGGGCGACGAACTCCGGCGAGTACGGGGGCCCGTTACGCTCGTCGAACAGGTCGAGGTCGGGATCGGTGGCGACCGGGTCGTTTCGTCGGCCACCGCGGCGTCCATCCAGGCGGTGAGCACCTCCGGCCGGCCGGGGTGACATTGGGCTCGACCGCCTGCGACTGGTATCCACCCCTTGCGTCTTGCGCAGCCAGCGCACACCGACGCCGATGTCGACCGGCGCGTGGTCGAGCGGGAAGCTGGACTCGAAGCCGCGAAACCTGTTGTCCCAGAACAGGAACCCGATGCCGCGGGTGGCCAGGTAGTCCGCCGGGTAATGCTCGGAGAAGTCGATCTGGTAGTGCGTGGCGATCATGGCCACCTTCGGCTTGCGTCCGATGCGCGGTGGTACGGGCCCTGACACGGATGGCCGCCGGCGCTGGCGCGCCGGGCGGTGGGTGAGGGTAGTCCGACGAATTCGCGGATGACCCCCGCGGCGGTGTGACGGCTCAATTCAGCGTCCCTCGGTGCAAGAAAGCGATTGGGATTGGTCATATCCCGGCCCGGTTCCGGCCGCAATCGGCATCGGGCGCACCTCCCCTTGGATCCCCTTGGATCAAGGCTGAATCCGATGTAGATTCAGATTTTGATCTTGGCCACCGAGTCCGACGCCGGGACCGAGGGGAGCCGCACGATGATCAAGCCGCACAACACCAACGGCGAATTCGAGCTCGACCGTGGACTTCTGCACCAACGTCCTGGGCATGCCGCTGATCAAGTCCCTCGATCTGCCCGACGGGCAGGGGCAGCACTTCTTCTTCGACGCCGGCAACGGCGACTGCGTCGCGTTCTTCTGGTTCGCCGACGCGCCGGACCGGGTCGCGGGGGTGTCGTCGCCGGGGGCCATCCCGGGCATCGGGGACATCACCAGCGCGGTGAGCAAGAGCGAGCGTCAGGTGTCGATCGTTCTACTTCCAGGATTCCGATGGCATCACGCTGGAATTCGCTTGCTGAATAAAGGAATTCGGGGCGAGTGACAAGCGGGCCGTGCCAAAGACCGCGGCCGACCGGAGATGACCGACGCCCAGATCGCGGCGCTGACGCACGGGCAATGCCGGGAACTGGTCTCCCGCCAGGAGCAGCCCCTGAGCGACGTGATCGATCCCGCCTTCCTCAACCGCGTGCGGCGTATCCGGTGGGTCTGATGATCGGCGGCTCGGTCGCGTTGGTGCCCTGGTCGGCCTACCTGTCCGTGACGCTGCCCCCGAACTACGTCGGATTCGATATCCTGCTGGTCGGGTTCATGCTGGCCACCGCGGTGCTCGGCTACCTGCGCCGCCGGCTGCTGGTGCTGGCCGCCTTCACCACCGGTGTGTCTGATCTGCGACGCGTGGTTCGACCTGGTGACCGCCGGGCCCAGGGACCTCCGGTTGTCGCTCGTCACCGTGCTGCTGATCGAGGTGCCATTGGCGGTGTTCCCGATCTTCGGCGTGCAGCGCGTCATGCCTCACGATGATGAGGTTGTGGCGGCTGGATCCGGGGATGTGCCTGTGGCGCCCTACCCCTTCGTCCCTGAGACCTCTTTTTCCCTGACCCGGTACAGGTTTGGTTCGGCGAGTTCGTCTAGCAGCGAGGCCAGCTGGTCGACGAGCTCGTCCGGCTCGAGCCGGACGTCGCCGGCCAGCCAGGCGCTGAGGGTCTGCCCGACGCCGCCGACCACGAAGTGCGCCGCGGCCTTGATGCGGTCGTTGGCCGGTACCTGCAGTGCATCGCCGACGTGCTGACCCGAGAGCATGGCGAACAGGGCGTTGGACTCAGCGCGTTTGCGCACCACGACCGGATCGGCTAGCTGGGTGCTGAACAGCAGGCGCCCGACGCGGGCGTCGCCGGCGACAGTGCGCACGATGTTGGCCATCCCCGCGCGGGTCTGCTGTGGCGCCGGTACCGCGGCCACCGCGGCCTGGGTGGTGGCGGCCAGATCGGCGACCACCCAGTCGAACACGCAGCCCACGAACGCGTCCTTGTCGGCGAAGCTCTCGTAGAAGTAGCGGGCGGCCAGGCCGGCGTGCCGGCAGACGCCGCGCACGGTGAGCGCCGAGATGTCCTGCCGCTCGGCCCCCAGCAGGTCCAGGCCGGCCGCCAGGAGCCGGGACCGCCGCGCGGCGACCCGCGCGGCGGCGTCGACGCCGCCGTAGGGTCGCACGCTCGACGCCTCGGACTCCCCGGCCACGGGCACCATCTTGACACCGGGCGCGACCGCGGACAATATCAGGAAACAAGCGTTCGCACATTCGGTGCGACGGGCGCCCCGGGAGGTCAAGCATGGCGATTCACCAGCCGGTTCGCCAAGCGACGCCGCACGTCGAACGCGCGGTCACCGACCCGCCCCGTCGCACCCGGCGGCGGGGGCCGGGGATGGACGAGGGCTTGATGGGCGTGGCCCTGCTGGCCGGCCCGGCCAACGTGATCATGCAGCTGGCCCGGCCCGGGGTGGGCTACGGGGTCATGGAGAGCCGCGTCGAAAGCGGCCGGGTGGACCTGCACCCGATCAAGCGGGCGCGGACCACCTTCACCTACCTCGCGGTGGCCACCGCGGGCAGCCCCGCGCAGAAGGACGCCTTCCGTCGCGCGGTGAACCGGGCGCATGCGCAGGTGTACTCCACCCCCGAAAGCCCGGTGCCCTACAACGCCTTCGACGTGGACCTGCAGCTGTGGGTGGGCGCTTGCCTGTACAAGGGCGGGCTCGACGTCCACCGCATCTTCGTCGGTGAGCTCGACGAGCGCGACGCCGACCGCCATTACCGCGAGGGCATGACGCTGGCGACCACGCTGCAGGTGCCGCCGCAGATGTGGCCGGCCGACCGTGCGGCCTTCGACCGGTACTGGCAGGAGTCGCTGGCCCAGGTGCACATCGACGACGCCGTGCGGGGCTACCTGTTCCCCATCGCGGCCGGGCGCATGCGCGGCGTCGTGCTGCCGGGCCCGTTACAGCACATGATGGACAACCTGGCGCTGCTGATCACCACCGGCTTTCTGCCGCAGCGGTTCCGCGACGAGATGCGGCTGCCGTGGGACGCCGCCAAGCAGCGCCGGTTCGACCGGCTGATGGGCGCGCTGGGCACGGCCAATCGTCTGATGCCGCGGTTCGTCCGACAGTTCCCGTTCAACGTCCTGCTCTGGGACGTCGACCGCCGGATCAGGACGGGCCGGCCCCTGGTCTGACCGCCCGCAGCGAGGCAAACCGCGCGAAGTCCCGGTCCAAAGTCGCCACGTCGCAGTGGTGTTCGACGGCGAGGGCCGCGAGTACGGCGTCGGGAATCAGGTCTCCGGAGGCGTCGGCCTCCTCGCAGGCGCGCCGCAGCAGCGCGAGGTGTCGTGGGCCGGGGCCCGTCGGCAGGTGGTGGGGCTGGGCGACGACTGCGTCGATGAATGCGAACGCCTCGTCCCGCGGCGTGGGGATCTCGAAGATACGACGGTTCGTCGCCAAGCGCAGAAACGACGCCCACACGACATTCGGCACCGTGAACTGGTCGTCACCCGCGAGCAACCGATCGAACCAGGGGCGGACGCCGTCGTGCTGCGGGTGGTCGCCGCGATGCGCGGCCAGCAGCACGTTGACGTCGAGCAGCAGCATCTACTTGAGGGCGTCGAGGTCGCGGCCCTCGTCGAGAAGCTCGGCCAGCGCGCGGTTGGAGGTCAGGTCGATCCCCGGCCGCGCGCCGGTGCCGCCCTGGAAAACCGGCACGGCCGGCCGGGCCGAGCCGCCCGGAACTGCGGCGAGTTCGCGGCGCAGGGCGTCCTCGATCACCGAACCCAGCGATTGACCACGCTCGCGGGCCCGGCGCTTGGCCGCTGCGAGCAGTTCGTCGGAGATCGACACGGTGGTGCGCATGATGACAACAATACCGCATCACAGGCATCACCGCTCTTCAGCTGCCGAACCGGAGGGGGCGGGGTGTCTTGTTGTTAACGACAACCATTGTCATTAAGCTTTCCGGCAGTGACCGGGAAGGGCGACTGACGATGACGGCACCGATCTGGATGGCCGCACCGCCGGAGGTGCACTCGGCCCTGTTGAGCAGTGGGCCGGGGCCGGGGTCGCTGATGGCGGCCGCGGGGGCATGGAACTCGCTGAGCGCCGAATACGCCACGGCCGCAGAGGAACTCACGGCACTGCTGGGGACGGTGCAGGCCGGCGCGTGGGAGGGGTCGAGCGCCGAGTCCTATGTGGGCGCCAATGCGCCGTATGTGACGTGGCTGATGCGGGCAAGCGCCGACAGCGCGGTCACGGCCGCCCAGCACGAGGTTTCGGCCGCCGCCTACACCGCCGCGCTGGCGGCAATGCCCACCCTGGCGGAGCTGGCCACCAACCACGCCATCCACGGGATCTTGTTGGCGACCAACTTCTTCGGGATCAACACCATCCCGATCGCGGTCAACGAGGCCGACTATGCGCGGATGTGGGTCCAGGCCGCCACCACGATGGCCACTTATCACGCGGTCTCGGGTACGGCGCTGGCATCCACGCCGCAAACCGGCCCGGCGCCGCCGATCCGCAAAACCGGAACGCCAAACCTGGCGCAGTTCTCGGCGGCGTCCAATCCGCTGCAGGGATTCGTGCAGCAGATCGAACAGTTCTTGCAAAATCCGCTCAATATCCAGCAGGACATTCTCAACATCCTGAACAGCAACATCCAGAGCAACAACCCGCTGGGGCTACCGCAGTGGTTCCAGAACATTCTGCAATCCGTCGGTGTCTCGAACACCCAGGTGGCGCACGACCCGACGATCGACCTCCCGTTCGACAACGTGATCGCCAACATCCTGCAGCACGTGGGCATCAATTGGGATCCGGCCGGCGGGACGATCAACGGGGCCACCTATGACACCTATGCGAACCCGGGTCAGGCGATGTACTGGGTCGCTCGCAGCCTCGAACTGTTCGAGGACTTCCAGAATTTCCTGGTGGACCTGACGCAAAATCCGGTGCTGGCGTTTCAGTGGCTCGGCAGCTGGCTTTTCTTCGACATCCCGACCCACATATTGGAAGTGGCGGCCTACGCGGTCAGCAATCCGGGGCTGGCCCTTGCCGCCCTCCCCGCCCTCGCTCCCCTGGGAGCTGTGGGCGGCCTGGCGGGGCTGGCGGGACTGGCCGCCGTCCACCCGGTCGCGGCCGTCGTGCCCACGCCGCCACCGCCCGTAATGCTGCCCCTGGCCCCCGTGGCCCCGACGATCGCGGCGCCGGCGGTGCCCGCCTCGGCGGCGGGCCCGGCGCCCACACCGTCGAGCCCGCCCGCTTCCCCGGGTTCCGCGCCGGCGCCGCCGCCCGCTCCCGCGTCCGCGGCGGGGTTCTTCCCTCCGTACGCGGTGCCCCCGGGCGTCGGATTCGATTCGGGAATGAGCGCCCGGGCGAGTTCGAGTGCGAAACGGAAAGCGCCGGAGCCCGACAGCGCGGCCGTCGCGGCCGCGGCGTCCGCGCGGGAAGCGGCGCGTGCGCGGCGGCGCAGGCGGGCGAAGCAGCCTGACCACGGCGACGAGTTCCTGAGCATGGACTTCGACGTCGAACCGGCCTGGGAAGCAACCTCGAACGGCGAGGCCATCGCCTCGGATCGGGGTGCCGGAGGCCTCGGGTTCGCCGGCAGGGCGCACAAGGACGCGGTCGGGGCGGCCGCGGGGCTGACCTCTCTGGCCGGCGACGGGTTCGGCGGTAGCCCGAAGGCCCCGATGATGCCGGGCACCTGGAATGCCGACGGCCGCCGGGGTGCCGGCGAACGGCGGGATGTCTAGCGCGGCTCGTCGGCTACCTCAGTTGCATCGACTCGAGTTGACCGCCCAAATCTGAAATGCGCCGAGCTGCTTCGGCAAGGGCGTGCTTTCCCATTCCCCGAGCTCCAGCCAATCGCGCAGGGCGGCCGCCTGGGCGTGGCCGGTGATGGGGCCGATCCAGTGCGGCGGGCCGCACGCCTCCCGTTCATTCGTGCAGGGCTGTACCACGGCCATGACGCCGCATCCGGCCGGTCGCGCCGCGCAGGTGAGCGTTCCCAGCATGCAGGCGGCGGAGACGAGCATGGCATGTGGGCAGCACCGGATTGTGGGCCGTAGTTCGTTGACCACCGAGAGTTCGAGGCCGCTCGCACAGGCGGCGCACACGATCACGGTGAAGGGACGGTCGGTGCCGCGGTGCGGGGCCGTCACCGGCTGACGCCCTGTCCCGGGTACGGGAGCAGCGCCATTTCGCGGGCGTTTTTGATGGCGGTCGCGACCTGTCTTTGCTGTTGGACGGTCAGGCCGGTGACCTGGCGGGAACGGATCTTGCCTCGTTCGGAGATGAACACCCGCAGCGTGGTGGTGTCCTTGTAGTCGACGGCGGTGAGCCCGAGGCTGGCGAGCAGGTTCTTCTTGCCGGACTTGAGGCCCGGCCGAGCGGGGCGACGCGGGCGCTGAGTTTTCTTGGCCATCACCAGCTCGCCTTGCGCACCCCGGGCAGCTGCCCGACATGGGCCAGTTCACGGACGCGTACCCGGGAGAGCCCGAATTTGCGCAGGTGCCCGCGCGGACGCCCGTCGACGGCATCGCGGTTGCGCACGCGCACCGCGCTGGCGTCGCGCGGCTGGCGTGCCAGCTCTGTTTGTGCCGCCGCCCGTTGCGCACCGGTGCTCGATGGTGAGCGGATGATCTCTTTGAGCGCGGCGCGGCGCTCGGCGTAACGCGCCACCACCGCGCGACGCCGATCGTTCTTGACGATCTTGGACTTCTTCGCCATGTTCAGCGCTCCTCGCGGAATTCGACGTGGCGGCGAAGCACCGGGTCGTACTTGCGCAGTACCAGCCGGTCCGGGTCGCTGCGCCGGTTCTTGCGGGTCACGTAGGTGTAGCCGGTGCCCGCCGTGGACCGCAGCTTGACGGTCGTGCGGATCTCGTTGCGCGCCATCAGATTCGCTGCCCTTCCCGGCGCAGCCTCGCCACGACGGCCTCGATGCCGTCGCGGTCGATGACCTTGATGCCCTTGGCGCTGACCCGAAGCCGAATCCGGCGGTCCTCCGACGGCAGGTAGTAAGTCTTGAGCTGGACGTTGGGGGACCAGCGCCGGCGGGTTCGGCGATGGGAATGCGATACCGCGTTACCGAAACCCGGGGTCCGGCCGGTCACCTGGCAACGAGCAGACACGGGCAGCCTCCTTGACCGCTTATTGAAAATCGTTTTCGACAAGCCTCGCCGGAGACGGTACCGTACAAGCAGTCTTAATGAAAATGATTACCAATAAGGAGGACGATGCGGACGCCCGTCATCCTGGTCGCCGGCCAGACACACACCGATCCGGTTGTGGGGAAGCTGCTGAGTAAGCCCGGAACCACTGTCGTCGAGCATCGTTTCGACGGTCACGTGGTGCGGCGAACCCTGATGACCCTGCGGGACGGCGCGATGAACAGCACC
The DNA here is from genome assembly GCF_041206865.1 of Mycobacterium sp. HUMS_12744610. Classification (NCBI taxonomy): domain Bacteria; kingdom Bacillati; phylum Actinomycetota; class Actinomycetes; order Mycobacteriales; family Mycobacteriaceae; genus Mycobacterium; species Mycobacterium servetii. The sequence goes on along the minus strand of NZ_JBGEDP010000001.1, from coordinate 5,598,955 downwards.
GAGTGCGGGCTGGAACTCGTACACGGCTGCGTGTCGTGCACCATCCGCAACGACCTCCTGGTGTTGCTGCGCCAGCTCCACCGCCGCGCCGACGTGGACCGCGTGGTGGTGCACCTGGCGCCCTGGCTGGAACCCGAACCGATCTGCGTGGCCATCGACCACGTTCGGGTGCGAGTGGGCCCGGGCTACATCGACGGGCCTGCGGCCCTGGACGTGGCGATCGCAGCCGTGGTCACCTGTGTCGACTCGGCAGAGTGGCTGAGCCAAGCGCTCGGCGACGACCTCCTCGGCGACGGACGCACCCAGGCTCAAGTGGTGGTCGGGCAGGGCGAATTCGCCGACGTGGCCGTCCTCAACCGGGCCAACCCCTTCGTTGTCTCCGTGTTGCGCCGTCTGTCGCCGCGCGCCCGCATCCGCGTGGGTGCCGACGGCATCGAGGACGCGCTGAACAGCTTGTACCGCGATGCGCGGCGGGGCCGAAGCGACGACCCGCACGGTCCACTGCTGGCCGGACAGCCGCCCCTGGACTCGCGTGGCCCGATCAGCCTGGTCGAGTTCAATGCTCGGCGCCCCTTCCATCCGCACCGCCTGCACGCGTGCGTGGACCTGCTGCTCGAAGGCGTCATCAGAACACGGGGGCGCGTCTGGCTGGCCAACCGGCCCGAACACGCGATGTGGCTGGAATCCGCAGGCGGCGGAATGCGTGTCAGTTCGGCCGGCAAGTGGCTGGCCGCACTGACGGGTCCCCAACTGGCCGCCATCGATGCAGAGCGACGAGCCTTCGCCGAACTGGCCTGGGACGACCGTTACGGCGACCGGCACACGGCGATGACCATCCTGGTCTGCGGCGCGAGCGCCACCGACATCCTCGATGCCCTCCACGGCGCGTTGCTCACCGACGACGAGCTTTGTTCTCCTCAGGACTGGGGCCACTACGACGACCCGTTCGGCGATTGGCACGAAGACCCCTGCGGGGACCTGGCGGAAGCCGCCGAGGACAACCTCTCCCACGTCCGTGACGGGGATCGCTGATGAAGCCCGGGATTCACCCCGACTACCATCCCGTCGTCTTTCTGGATGCCACGACCGGGTCGATGTTCCTGACCCGATCGACGGTGACCGGTTCGCGCACCATCGAATGGGAGACGCCGCGCGGACTACGCACCTATCCCGTCGTAGTCGTCGAGGTCACCTCGGCTTCGCACCCGTTCTGGACGGGCAGCCGCCGGATCGTCGACAGCGCCGGGCAGGTGGAGAAATTCCGTCGCCGCTACGGCCGCGAAACCTGATGAGCGCCTAGCTGAACCGGTTCAGCCGTGTCGAAAGCCCTTGCCGGTGCGATCCTGTGGGTCGGGCTTCAGCCCCGGGAAGGTGGCCCGCAGCCGGTCCCACAATTCCAGCTGTCCCCACGCGGGCTCGTCGCGAAGCTGCTGGTCGTTGGTGAGGAACGGGTTCGGCAGCAGCAGCGTCATCATCTGTTCGTCGCGGCCGTTATCTGTTCGTCGCGGCCGTTGTGGAGCCGCACGCCCCACGAGGTGGGGAACCCGTCACCGCCGATCCGGCGATACAGCTCGGCGCGAGCGCATCGGCGGATACGGCCCAGCTCGGGTCCGCTTGCCCGGTGCTCGCCGATGCAGAGGTGAAAATGCCAGCGGCCGAAGTCAACCGTCACGTACCCGTCGTTCACCGTGATGCGCTCGGGTGCGTTGGGCGCCGCCACTTCCCAGGCCGCACCCTCGATCAGGGTGCCGAACCAGATATCTTCCCGGTACTCGCCGAAGCACACGGGGATCAGATCCAGCAGTCTTTGTTCGTCGGCCGGCAGCGACCAGCGCTGTTCCCGTCCGCCACCTTCGGTCTCGATCATCGGTGGGGTGGCGGTGTCGACGTCGGTCATGACGCTCTCCTTCCCGGTCGCGTCAGCGGCGTGCTGAAAGCTAATCCCGCCGAAGCCGCACCTGCAAGGTGCTGGCAGGTGCGGCTTGCGCAGGGCCGGGATGAGACACTGCTTCCCGTAAGGCGATGACGACGCAGGAAGCCGGTGTGAGTCCGGCGCGGTCCCGCCACTGTCATCGGGGAGCGACCCTCATAAGCCACGGCCACAGGCTGGAAGGCGAGGCGAGCGGCGATCCGAGAGCCAGGAGACTCGCGTCATCGCGTCCTGCTAGCCCGGGGCGGTGCACCCCGAGAAAGCTGACCGGTCATGAGGCTGCACGCCCTCTCCGGCGGCCCAGCCGCCCCGATCTGGATGGCCTCGCCTCCCGAGGTGCATTCGGCCCTGCTGAGCAACGGCGCGGGGCCCGGCCCGCTGTTGGCGGCCGCCGAATCCTGGCGCTCGCTGAGCGCTGCGTATGCCGCGACGGCCGACGAGCTGGCCGCGTTGTTGACCGCCGTGCAGGCGGAAAACTGGGAGGGCTCGACGGCTGGGGCCTATGCCGCCGCACATGAGCCGTACCTGGCATGGCTGATGCAGTCCGGCGCCGAGAGCGCCGCGAGGGCCGCCGAACTGGAAACCGCCGCCGCCGCCTACGCGACTGCCCTGGCCGCCATGCCGACGCTGGCGGAACTGGCTTCCAATCACGCCGCTCACGCTGCGCTGGCGGCGACGAATTTCTTCGGTATCAACACGATTCCGATCGCGCTCAACGAGGCCGACTACGCGCGGATGTGGATTCAAGCCGCCACCGTGATGGCCACGTATCAGGGTGTGGCCGGCGCGGCGGCGGCGGCGACGCCGCAGACCACCCCCGCCCCCCGTATCGCGAATTTTCGCCTGCCATCGGTATGGGATTTCTTCACGGGCGTAGACGATCTCATCGAGCAGTCCCTGCCGCCTGATCTCCGGCAATCGATCGGAGCGGTGTTCTGGTTCCTCGAAAGTCCTGCCAATCTGGCAAGCCAGCTGCAGTACAACTTTCCCACCACTGACATCCCGGCGATAACGTGGGCCGGCGCGTACCAGGAGCTTTTCGTGCAGGACCCCTGCTATTACGCCGCTTACTGGCCGACGGTCGTAGCGGCAGCGGGCAACAATCCCGAAATGCTGCTGTGGGTTTCTCTCATCTACGGAACGCAGATCGGCATCGACTACATGTGGGAAATTGCCCACGTCACTTATCTTCTGGGCGCAAATGGGCTCCTGACGCCGCTGGCGTCACCGCTGCTGGCCGCGCCGACCGGCGCGGTCGGGGGTTTTGCGGGGATGGCCGGTCTCGCCGGCATCGCGCCCCCGCCTGCGGTGTCCGTCGCGCCCCCCGCCCCGGTCGTCCCCCTCTTGAGTCCGCCACCGGTCTCGGTGCCGGCCCTCGCGCCGGCCACCGTCGCTGCCGTGACGCCGCTGCCGGCTTCGGTTCCAACGGCGCCCGCACCACCCCCGCACGCCCCACCATCACCGCCGGCGCCGCCGACTGCCGGCCCGGGCCCCTTTCCCTATCTGGTGGGGGCCATGGGCATGCCCGACCGGGCGGGCGCCGGTGCCGGTGCGAAGCGCAAAACGGCCGAGCCGGAAATCGCCACGACACCCGCGGCGGTCGCGGCGGCCCCGGAACAGTCCCACCGGCGCAGACGTCGACGGGTGGGTTCCCGGCAGCTCGGCCGCGGTTTCGAGTACATGGATCTTGCGCCGGACGCAGGGCCCGATGCCTCGATGGACTCGCTGTCGGACTCCACGGCGGCTTCCGGGCACGCGGCGGATACGTCGGGCATCGCCGGAACCGCTCACCGGGCGGGTTCCGGGCGGGCGGCGGGATTGATCGCACCGGGCGACGAGGCGTCCGGAGGCCGCCCGTTCCCGCCACTTTTGCCGGGAACCTGGGGCGCCGAGTCGGCACCACCCCCGGGGCCGCGCTGTCGGGCAGACAACCGCTGACGCTCTACTGGGAAAGGCCGCCACAGATCGTCGGCGTATTCTCGGTCCAATGCGAAGCGAAGGTGATACCTGGGACATCACAACAAGTGTCGGCTCCACGGCGTTGTTCGTCGCGACCGCGCGGGCGCTGGAAGCCCAGAAGCCCGACCCGCTGGCCGTCGACCCCTACGCGGAGGTCTTCTGCCGCGCCGTCGGCGGTCGCTGGGCCGACGTGCTGGACGGTAACGCCCCCGACCACGACCTCAAGACGGCCGACTTCGGCGAGCCTTTCGTCAACTTCCAGGGCGCCCGCACCCGGTACTTCGACGAGTACTTCCGTCGGGCCGCCGCCGCGGGCGTGCGGCAGGTGGTGATCCTGGCGGCGGGACTGGATTCCCGCGCCTACCGCCTGGACTGGCCGGCCGCGACGACCATCTTCGAGCTGGACCGCCCGCAGGTCCTCGACTTCAAGCGCGAGGTGCTCACCGAGCGGGGTGCTCAGCCGCGCGCGTTGCGCCGCGAGATCGCTGTCGACCTGCGCGACGACTGGCCGGCGGCCCTGCGGGACGGCGGATTCGATCCGGCCCTGCCCTCGGCGTGGATCGCCGAGGGCCTGCTGATCTATCTGCCGGCCGCCGCCCAGGAGCAGCTGTTCACCGGCATCGACGGCCTGGCCGGCCCCGGCAGCCACGCCGCCATCGAGGACGGCGCGCCGCTGGAACAGCGGGAATTCGAGGCCAAACGCGAGGAGGAGCGCGCCGCGATGGCCGCCGGCGAGGACCAGCGGCCCTTCTACCAGCTCGTCTACAACGAGCGCTGCGCGCCGGCCACCGAATGGTTCGGCAACCGGGGCTGGACAGCAAGCGGCGTTTCGCTGGCCGATTACCTCCGGCAGGTCGGTCGCCCGGTGCCCGGGCCGGAGACCGACGCCGGGTCGATGCTCGTCCGCAACACGCTGGTCAGCGCCGTCAAGGCGTGAGCGCGCGATAGCCGGGTTCGGCGTATCGCTGCGCGGCCGTCCGCATCTCGTCGGTGATCCGGCGGCGGTCGCCGGCAAAGAGGCGGCGCCCCTTGGAGTAGAAGCGGGCCGCTTCGGTCATGAGTTCGACTGCCGCCGAGTCAGTTTCGAGGCCGAAGTGCGGGGCAACGCGATTCCACGCCGCGGCGGGCAGGTCGGCGTAGTCGATGCAGAGCCGCCCGTGCGGATCGCTCGCGGCCGCCTCCAGCATCGCGCCGAGCGCGCGGGCGGCGAATTCGGCTCGCGACATGGCCGGCACCGAGGCCGGGTCGAGGCCGAAACGCCGTGCGGCACGCTGCGGGTGTGCCTGGAGACCGAGCCAGCCCGGCGGGTCGGCGAGCAGCGAGGCCAGCACGCGCGCCGGCTCGCGTTGGACCCAGACCCATGGTGTTTCGGGAAAGGCGGCGGCGAGCACACCCCGGCGGCGGATGTTCCAGCTGGTGCACTTGAGGACCAGTCGGTGTTCGTCGCCGTGCCGGCGGCGGCCGAGCGCCCGCACCACGAGCCGCACGAGTCGGACCAGCGTGGCCTCGTCGACCACGGCGGGCCCGAGCCCGAGCAGCGTGTTGAGCGGGGCCGGCTCGGCAACGACGACGACGCCGGGAAGGGTGCTCAACAGCCGGGACACGAGCGTGGATCCGCACCGGGAGTGATGAAAGACCATGCCGGCCGGCTCGAGCGACGGCTCGGTGTCGAGGGCGGCCATCGCCTGCAGCCCGGTCTTGACGAGCGGTCGGGCGGTCGGGCCGGCCGCCCAGCGGTTGACGGTCTGATCGAAGAACGGTTCGGCGAAGCGCTCCGTCGACAGATCGGCCCAGTAGACCGCTGGGGCGGACCCGGAGAAGTCAAGTCTGATCGGCGTCCAGCGGGCCAGGTCTGCGAGCTGCATGGGCGAGTTCACGGCGCGGCTTTTGCTGATCAGTTATCCGGCAACCGAACCAAGAATCCGCTCACCAGCAGCGAGCGGGCCAGCTCGACCTGCTGCCCCGCGCGCAGCCCGGGCAGGTCTCCGACCCGAAACGGCTGCACGCTTTTCGAGAGGAACCGCATCGCGGCCTCGTGGTCGGCGCCGGCCGTTATCGACACACTGGAGAATTGCAGCACCACGCCGCCGGATACGGTTTTCACCCACGAATAGAGCGGTTGGTACTTCGTGACCAGTGTCTGTCCATCGACTCCCGTCGCGTCGGAGATCGATCCGATCGGTGGACACCGGCCCCGGCGCACCAGGACGTCTGCCAGTACGTCGAGGCCTCCGGCGACGGCCCCCGGGTCCCCCAAAGCGCTGACGGCGCCGCGAAGCAGGGAATCCAGCGACGCTCGCACCCCCTGGTCGTCGAGATGTCGCGGCGGCAACTGGGCGTTCAGGCGATCATCGCGGAGACTCAGCGCGTGCAGGGCCCCGATGGCAAGCTCAACCGCCGTGGGGACGTGGACTCCGACCGTCAAGTGGACGGACGGTTCGGCGTCGGCATCGGCGGCGTGCACCAGACCTCGTGGCAGATACAGCACGTCGCCGGCTTCGAGCCGCAATTCGGTTGGCGACGCACGGCCGTCGGGGCTAACCGCCTTGTCACGCCGCTGCATCTCGTGAGGTGGGATGCGGATGCCGTCGTACAGATGCCATACCTTTGAACCGCCGACCTGCAGGACCAGCACGTCGTGGTCGTCGTAGTGCGGCACCAGCCCGCGTGACCCGGGCGGTGTGGCGTAGGCGTTCACCTGCACCGGAAAGTTCAGATCGGCCTCGATCGACTGGGCGAGCGAAGCGATCGCGCGCACGTAGCGCTCGACGCCGTCGGCGACGACCGTGAAGCCGTCGGCAAAGTCGTTTCGGATGCCGACGAGATCGAGCCGGCCGTCGCCGAGGCGGTAGCTCTCGGACCCGCTCCTCTTGTCTTTGCCCCGCATCAGGCGCACCGCCGTCGGATCTTCGCGGAAGAGCTTCAGAAGTTCCTCCAGCGCCGAAGGCCCGTGCAGCAAGCTGTCGAAGTAGCCGGCAGCTTGCCGTTTGACGTGGTAGTGCCTCGTCGTCCAGATCGTCTCGAGGAAGGTTTCCAGTTCCAGTGGCGCGATCAGCCATGCGAGCGACGGTTCGATAGCCAACCTCCCCCTGACGTCTTCGCGGCGGTGGTGGCGAGGTTAGCAAGGGCGGATGGGCGAAGTCTCCCTCGCGTCCCTCGCGGGGTCCGGTCCGCGTGGTCGCGGAACCGGGAACCCTTTTTTCGCGACCTACACAGGGGGCACGGCGAACGGACTCCCGCGATCGACGAAAGGGGGAGCGGCCCGATGACTTTTCAGGTGTTGCCGCCGGAGCTAAATTCTGCGCTGATCTACGCGGGTGCGGGATCGGCTCCGATGTTGCATGCTGCCGCCGCGTGGGACGGTTTGGCTTGCGAATTGGGCTCGGCGGCGTCGGCGTTCGAGTCGGTGACGTCGGGGCTGGCCAGTCAGTCGTGGCAGGGTCCGGCGTCGACGGCGATGCTGGCTGCGGCGGCTCCGTACGCGGGGTGGCTGAGTGCCGCGGCGGCTCAAGCCCAGGGGGTGGCCATCCAGGCGAAAGCCGTCGTCAGCGCGTTTGAGTCGGCCCTGGCCGCGACTGTGCACCCATTGGCGGTGGCAGCCAACCGCAAGACGTTCGCTCAACTGGTGCAGTCGAACTTCCTGGGGCTCAACGCGCCGGCGATTGCTGCCGCCGAGTCGCAGTACGAGGAGATGTGGGCTGCCGATGTGGCCGCGATGGTGGGTTACCACGGTGGGGCCTCGGGGGCGGTCGCCCAGTTGTCGTCCTGGCCGTCCCTCAACACCGGCCTGGGAAACATCGGCAGCTGGAACCTGGGTAGCGGCAACATCGGTAACACCAATCTGGGCAGCGGCAACATCGGTAACACCAACCTGGGCAGCGGCAACGTCGGCAACACCAATCTGGGCAGCGGCAACGTCGGCAACACCAATCTGGGCAGCGGCAACATCGGTAACACCAACCTGGGGCTGGGGAACGTCGGCAATCTCAACCTGGGCAGCGGAAACCAGGGCAACAACAACGTCGGCGGCGGAAACATCGGCTCGGACAACTTCGGGAGTGGAAACACCGGCAACGCCAACGTCGGCTTCGGCAACCTTGGCAGCAACAACTACGGCTTCGGCAACAGCGGCAGTGGCGACATCGGTATCGGGCTCGCCGGCAACAATCAAGTCGGCATCAACTTCGCCGGCCTGCTGAACTCGGGCTCCGGCAACATCGGCTTCGGGAACGCGGGCAGCGACAACATCGGCTTCTTCAACTCCGGCAGTGGCAACTTCGGCATCTTCAACTCCGGCAACGGCGACTTCGGTTTCGCGAACGCGGGCAACACCAACACCGGCTCGTGGAATGGCGGCAACTTCAACTTCGGCTTCGGCAACGCGGCCGACCTCAACGCCGGCTTCGCGAACGCGGGCGCGGGGAACGTGGGCTTTGCAAACGCGGGCAGCGGCAATTTCGGCCTCGGCAACGCCGGCCTGTTCAACGACGGCAATTTCAACTCCGGCGGCGGCACCTTCAACCACTCGGGCGGTGCGCCGGTGCCGCCGGGCGTCGGCACCAACACGGGCAGCTTCAATTCGGGCAACGTGAACACGGGCTGGTTCAACTCGGGCGACAGCAACACTGGCTTGTTCAACTCGGGCACCCTGAACACGGGCGTGGGCGGCACGGCGGACCTGACCGGGGTGGTCGCGAGCTCGGGCTACGGCAACTCCGGGACCGCGTCCTCGGGGTTCTTCAATTCGGGTGACTCGTCCTCGGGCTTGTCCAACAACGGCTCGCAGAGCGCCGGCCTTTTCAACACCGGCGACGTCCAGACGGGCCTTTTCAACACCGGCGGCTCCAACACGGGCTTTTTCAACCGGGACTATGACAACGTCGGCTTCGCGAACACCGGCTCGGACAATGCCGGCTTCGGACTCTCCGGCAGCGACAACAGCGGCCTCGCAGACTCGGGCGCCTTCGATGCGGGCGCGCTCAACCAGGGCGACTACCAGGCCGGCATTCTCGGACCCGGCCCCATCGCCACCCTGACGGGCAGCTACTGAGCGGGTGGACCCGTCCGCGTGTGCCTGCGAAACGCTGATGGGTTGACCGCGTGTGGGAACTTTTTCGCTTCGGTCGCCGACCACTCCCCGGGCGCACACGACAACGGCGCTCAACTGAACCCATGCAAGGAGTCCGTGCTATGACGCGACGGGTTGCTGCCCGAGCGTTTGTTCCGGCGGCGCCGCATTCGGCCGGGGACGGCTCTCAGTGACCGCGCCGATCTGGATGGCTTCGCCGCCGGAGGTCCATTCCGCGCTGCTCAGCGCCGGTCCCGGGCCGGGCAGCTTGCTGGCTGCCGCCGGGTCGTGGAATTCGCTGAGTGAGACTTACACAGCGGTCGCGGAAGAACTCCGCGCAATCTTGGCGGCGGTGCAGACCGGGGCGTGGGAAGGGCCGACCGCCGAAAAGTACGTGGCCGCGCACCTGCCCTACCTGATCTGGCTGATGCAGGCCAGCGCCGACAGCGCGGCCGCGGCTGCCCGGCACGAGAACGCCGCCGCCGCCTATGCGGCCGCGGTGGCCGCGATGCCGACCCTGGTGGAGCTTGCCGCCAATCATGCGATCCACGCGGCGTTGGTAGCGACGAACTTCTTCGGGCTCAACACCATCCCGATCGTCGTCAACGAGGCCCAATACCTGGCGATGTGGATCCAGGCCGCAGCCGCGATGGCCCAGTACGCGTCGGCCTCTTTCTCGGCGGTGGCCTCGGCACCGCGAACCACGGCGCCGCCGCAAATCGTGAAGCCCATCCAGAGCAGCGACAACAGCGACACCGGCGGCGGCGTGAGCAACATCATCGACAACGATGCAGGCAACCCGTACCAGCTGAACTGGTGGACAAACCGAGTCCTCGAAGTCACGCAAACCCTGCAGCGCGACATACTGGAGTTTCCGCAAAATCCATCCGGCGCGTTATCCCAGCTGCAGTCCGACATTCCCGGGTTGATAGCCGACGAGGTGGGTCACGCGGCGGAGGCTTATGAGGCGTTCTTCCCCGAGATCAACGCGCTCGCGGCCGGCCTGCCGGCCGTCAACCCGGGTTTGTTCGGCTTGGCGGGCCTTGATGGCGTGCCCGGGACGCAGCTCGACGTGGCCTCTGCGGCGCCAGCCGCACCGCTCCCCGAGGCGTCCGGCGCACCGGTGGCCGGCAGCTCTCCGGCGGTGAGCACCGCCGCGGCGCCGGGCCCCACGCCGTCCCCGGCTTCGGCCCCGGCGGGCGCGCCCGCCTCTGCCCCCGCGGCCCCGGCGCCACCACCACCGCCGCCCCCGGGCGCCGGTGGTGGCGGCTTTCCCTACCTCGTGGACGGCCCGCACCTGGGCACCGGCACGGGAATGGCCACCGGCGCCCGGCGGAAGGCCCCCGAGCCCGATGTCGCCGCGGCCTTCGCGGCCGCCGGGGCCGCGGCGACGCAGCGCGAGCGGGCGCGCCGGCGCGGGCAGGCGGCGATGACGAGCCCGGACCGCGGCTACCGCTACGAGTTCCTGGCGTCCGGCGGGGGAGCGGGGCCCCTCGGCTTTGCCGGCGCAGCGTCTTCGGACACCGCCGTCGAAGCGGGCGGGTTGGCGACGTTGGCCGGTGACCGATTAGGTGGCGGGCCGTCGGTACCCATGGTCCCTGGTACCTGGCCGGCCGGCGATACCGCATAATGAAAACCATGTTCAGTAAGCCGCGCTTCGACTACTTTCCGAAAATGCGGATGAAGCCTGGCCATGAAATCTCATTTGCGGTAAGGAGTGGAAGGGGACCGGCGATCCGAGGGCCTGGACGCGTGGACAGTTAGCTTATGCAATGCTAACTTCAGGCAAGTTAGGTTAGGGAACACTGTGCACAGGAGAAGAAGCGGCCGTGGATCGCGGTGACACCGGTGTGCTGGCAGCGCAGCCCGCGAATTCCCCCTTCAACGGCAAGCCGAACGGCAGGGTCGACGGCGAGGTCGTCAGCCGGTTCGCGACGTGTTGCCGCGCACTGGGACTCGCGGTGTACGACCGGCAGCGCCCGGCCGACCTCGCCGCGGCGCGCTCCGGGTTCACCGCGCTGACCCGCATCGCCCACGACCAGTGCGACGCCTGGACCGGCCTGGCCGCCGCCGGCGACACGTCCCTGGGGGTGCTCGAGGCGGTTTGCCGCACCGCGCCCACGGCGGGTGTGCTGCAGCGTCAGGTGGAACTGGCGCCCGGCGCGCTGGGGTTCCGCTACGACACCGGGCTGTATCTGGCGCTCCGCGCCAGCACGCCCGACGATTTCGGCCTCGCGTACGCGGCCGCGCTCGCGCAGGCGGGGCGCCTCGCCGACGCCGCCGGCATCGTCGCGGGCCTCACCGAACGCCGGCCGGGCTGGCGCGCGGCCCGCTGGGTCGCCGTCGTCGTCAACTACCGGGCCGAGCGCTGGTCGGACGTCGTCAAATTGCTGACCCCCGTCGTCAACGACGCCGACCTCGACGAGGCCTTCGCGCACGCCGCCAGGATCGCGCTGGGCACCGCGCTGGCCCGGCTTGGCATGTTCGCCCCCGCGCTGTCCTATCTCGAGGAGCCCGACGGCCCGGTCCCGGTCGCGGCGGTCGACGGCGCGCTGGCCAAAGCGCTCGTCCTGCGCGCGCACGTCGACGAGGAGTCGGCCGGCGAGGTGTTGCAGGAGCTGTACGCGGCCCACCCGGAGAACGCACAGGTCGAACAGGCCTTGTCCGACACCAGTTTCGGGATCGTGACGACCACCGCCGCCCGGATCGAGGCCCGCACCGACCCGTGGGACCCGACCACCGAGCCCAGCGTCGAGGACTTCGTCGACCCCGCCGCCCACGAGCGCAAGGCGACACTGCTGGCCGAGGCCGAGCGCCAGCTCGCCGAGTTCATCGGCCTGGACGAGGTCAAGAACCAGGTGTCGCGGCTGAAGAGCTCGGTGGCCATGGAGCTGGTGCGCAAGCAGCGCGGGCTGCAGGTCGCCCAGCGCACCCATCACCTGGTCTTCGCCGGCCCGCCCGGGACCGGTAAGACGACCATCGCCCGCGTGGTGGCCAAGATCTATTGCGGGCTCGGTCTTTTGAAGCGGGAGAACATCCGGGAGGTGCACCGCGCCGACCTGATCGGCCAGCACATCGGTGAGACCGAAGCCAAGACCAACGCGATCATCGACAGCGCGCTGGACGGCGTGCTGTTTCTCGACGAGGCCTACGCGCTGGTGTCCACGGGAGCCAAGAACGACTTCGGCCTGGTCGCCATCGACACGCTGCTGGCCCGCATGGAGAACGACCGCGAGCGGCTGGTGGTGATCATCGCCGGATACCGGGCCGACCTGGACAAGTTCCTCGACACCAACGAGGGCCTGCGGTCGCGGTTCACCCGCAACATCGACTTCCCTTCCTACGCGCCGTCGGAGTTGGTGGAGATCGCGCACAAGATGGCCGAACAGCGCGACAGCGTCTTCGAGCGGGCCGCCCTCGACCACATGGAGGCGTTGTTCTCCAAGCTGGCCGCGGAGACGACGCCCGACTCCAACGGCATCTCGCGGCGCAACCTCGACATCGCCGGTAACGGCCGGTTCGTGCGCAACATCGTCGAACGCGCCGAGGAGGAGCGGGAATTCCGGCTCGACCATTCCGAACACGCCGGAACCGGTGAATTCAGTGACGAGGAGCTGATGACGATCACCGACCAGGATGTCGAGCGGTCCGTGGAGCCGCTGTTGCGCGGCCTCGGGCTTTCGGTGCCGGCATGAGCGAGCACGAGCCCGACGAGCCCCGGCGTTCGTTCTCCTCGCGGACCCCGGCCAACGACAACCCCGACAAGGTCGAATACCGCCGCGGCTTCGTCACCCGCCACCAGGTCACCGGCTGGCGTTTCGTGATGCGCCGCATCGCCTCCGGGATCGCGCTGCACGACACCCGGATGCTGGTCGACCCGCTGCGCACCCAGTCGCGCGCGGTGTTGATGGGCGTGCTGATCCTGGTCACGGGCCTCGCGGGCTGCTTCGTGTTCTCGCTGATCCGGCCCGCCGGGTCCGCGGGCACCAGCGCGGTCCTGGCCGACCGTGCCACGGCAGCGCTGTACGTGCGGGTCGGTGACGACCTGCACCCGGTGCTGAACCTGACCTCGGCGCGCCTCATCGTGGGCCGGCCGGTCAATCCCACGATGGTGAAAAGCTCTGAGCTGGACCGTTTTCCGCGCGGCAACCTGATCGGCATTCCCGGTGCGCCGGAGCGCATGGTGCAAAACCCCGCGCGCGACGCCGACTGGACGGTGTGCGACGCCGTCAGCGGCCGGGCCGGCCACGGGGCGCACAGCACGGGGATCACGGTGCTGGCGGGCCCGCCCGACAGCCGGGGTGCGCGCGCGGCCGCGCTGCACGCCGGACAGGGGGTCCTGGTCGGTGACGGCACGACGACCTGGCTGCTGTGGAACGGCCGGCGCAGCCAGATCGACCTGGCCGACCACGCCGTCACCAACGCGCTGGGCTTGGGCACCGACATCCCGGCGCCGCGCCCGATCGCTCTCGGGTTGTTCAACGCCATCCCCGCCGGGCCGGCCCTCACGGCGCCGGAGATCCCCGACGCCGGAAACCCGGCCGGCTTCGACGTCCCGGCGCCGGTCGGCGGGGTGGTGATCAGCTACGCGCTCGACCAGCGCACGCCGGGCGCCGTGCGGTACTACGCGGTGCTGCCCGACGGGTTGCAGCCGATCTCGCCGGTGCTCGCGGCGATCCTGCGCAACGCGAATTCCTATGGCCTGGAACAGCCGCCGCGGCTGGCCGCCGACGAGGTCGCCAAGCTGCCGGTGTCGCGGATGCTGGACGTCGCGCGCTATCCCGACCAGCAGGTCGCCCCGGTCGACGCGGCCGAAGACCCTGTCACGTGCGCGCATTGGAGCAAACCGGCCGGGGCGGCCACCAGCACGCTGAGCCTGCTCGCCGGCTCGGCGCCGCCCGTGCCCGACGGGGTGCACACCGTCGACCTGGTCGGTGCGGGCAACGCCGCCCGCGTCGCCCTGGCCCCGGGCACCGGCTACTTCACCCAGACGGTGGGCGACGGCGCGGCCGCGCCGGCCGCCGGGTCGCTGTTCTGGGTGTCGGACACCGGCGTGCGCTACGGCATCGACAACGAGGCCGAGAACGGGGGGCAAGGTAAAACCGTTGCGGCCCTTGGTCTGAACCCCCCCGCGGTCCCCATCCCGTGGTCCATGCTGTCGCTGTTCGCCCCCGGCCCGGCACTATCGCGCGCCGACGCGCTGCTGGCTCACGACGGCCTGCTGGCGGAAGGCGGAACACGATGAGCCGGTTGATCTTCGAAGCCCGGCGCCGGCTGCCGCCGCCCGGTTCGCGCAAGGGCAGCATCGCCATCGAACCGCCCCCCGAGTTGCCCCGCGTGATCCCGCCGTCGTTCCTGCGGCGGGCGATGCCCTATGTGATCGTGATCCTGATCGTCGGCATGATCGTCGCGCTGGTCGCGACCGGGATGCGGGTGATCTCCCCGCAGACCCTGTTCTTCCCCTTCGTGCTGCTGCTGGCCGCCACCGCGCTGTATCGCGGCAACGACAACAAGATGCGCACCGAGGAGGTCGACGCCGAACGGGCCGACTACCTGCGCTACCTGTCGGTGGTGCGGGACAACATCCGCACCCAGGCCGCCGCGCAGCGCGCTGCCGCGCAGTGGTCGCATCCCGACCCGGCGGCGCTGGCGGCGGTGCCCGGGACCCGGCGCCAATGGGAGCGTGACCCCCACGACCCCGACTTCCTGGTGCTGCGGGCCGGGCGCCACCAGGTGCCGCTGGACACCGCGCTGCGCGTGCAGGACACCGCCGACGAGATCGACCTGGAACCGGTGTGCCACAGCGCGTTGCGCAGCCTGCTCGACACCCAGCGCACGGTGCGCGACGTGCCGACCGGAATCGACCTGGCGAAGGTCTCCCGGATCACCGTCGTGGGCGAGTCCCAGGAGGTGCGGGCGGCCCTGCGCGCCTGGATCGCCCAGGCCGTGACCTGGCACGACCCGACGGTGCTGGGCGTGGCGCTGGCCACCCCGAACCTGGAGGGCCGCGACTGGTCCTGGCTGAAGTGGTTGCCCCACGTCGACGTTCCCGGCGAGCTCGACGGCGTCGGGTCGGCGCGTTTCCTGTCCGCCGACCCCGACGAGCTGGTCGCGCTGCTCGGCCCCGGGCTGCTGGACCGTCCGGCGTTCACCGGGGAGCCTGCGGATGCGCTGCGGCACCTGCTGATCGTCGTCGACGACCCCGACTACGACCTGAACGCCTCGGCGTTGGCCGCGGGCCGGGCCGGGGTCACCGTCGTGCACACCAGCGCCACGCCGCCGCACCGCGAGCAGTACTCGGACCCGGAACGACCGATCCTGCGGATCGGCGCGGGCGCGATTGAACGCTGGCAGACCGGCGGCTGGCAGCCCTACATCGACAACGCCGACTCACTCGGTGCCGACGACGCCGCCCATCTGGCCCGGCAGCTGTCGCGCTGGGACTCCAACCCCACCCACACCGGGCTGCGCTCGGCGGCCACCCGCGGCGCGGCGTTCACCACGCTGCTCGGCATCGGCGACGCCTCGCAGCTGGACGTGGCCACGCTGTGGGCGCCGCGCCGGCGGGACGACGAGCTGCGCGTGCCCATCGGGGTCACCGCGACCGGGGAGCCGCTGATGTTCGACCTCAAGGACGAGGCCGAGGGCGGGATGGGGCCGCACGGCCTGATGATCGGGATGACCGGGTCGGGCAAGTCGCAGATGCTGATGTCGATCCTGTTGTCGCTGTTGACGACCCATTCGGCCGACCGGCTGATCGTCATCTACGCCGACTTCAAGGGTGAGGCCGGCGCCGACGCCTTCCGCGATTTCCCGCAGGTGGTCGCGGTGATCTCGAACATGGCCGAGAAGAAGTCGCTGGCCGACCGCTTCGCCGACACGCTGCGCGGGGAGGTGGCGCGGCGCGAGACGCTGCTGCGCGAGGCCGGCCGGCGGGTGCAGGGCAGCGCGTTCAACTCGGTGACCGAGTACGAGAACGCCCGCGATGCCGGCGCCGCCGACCTGCCGCCGATCCCGACGCTGTTCGTGGTCGCCGACGAGTTCACCCTGATGCTGGCGGATCACCCCGAATACGCCGAGCTGTTCGACTACGTGGCGCGCAAGGGCCGCTCGTTCCGCATCCACATCCTGTTCGCCTCGCAGACGCTCGACGTCGGCAAGATCAAGGACATCGACAAGAACACCTCCTACCGCATCGGTTTGAAGGTGGCCAGTCCCAGCGTTTCTCGCCAGATCATCGGGGTGGAGGACGCCTACCACATCGAATCCGGCCGGGAACACAAGGGCGTGGGTTTCCTGGTGCCCGCGCCCGGTGCGGCGCCGGTCAAGTTCCGCAGCACCTACGTCGACGGCATCTACGAGCCGCCGCGGCGGCCGAAATCGTATGTGGTGCAAGCGGCCCCGGAGCCGAAACTGTTCACTGCCGGCAGGGTGGAACCGGATCAGGAGATGGTGGTCTCCGGCGGCGACGCCGACGACATGGCCGGGCCGCCGCGCAAGCTGATCGCCACCATCGGGGAGCAGCTGGCGCGCTACGGGCCGCGGGCACCGCAGCTGTGGCTGCCGCCGCTGGACGAGCCCATCGCACTGACCGCGGTGCTGGCGCGGGCCGGCCTGCCGCAACGGCAGTGGCGCTGGCCGCTCGGCGAGATCGACAAGCCCTTCGAGATGCGCCGCGACGCATTGGTTTTCGACGCCACCTCCTCGGCGGGCAACATGGTGATCCACGGCGGCGCCAAGTCCGGGAAGTCGACCGCGCTGCAGACGTTCATCATGTCGGCGGCCAGCCTGCATTCACCGCGCGAGGTCACGTTCTACTGCCTGGACTACGGCGGCGGGCAGCTGCGGGCGCTGGAAGACCTGGCCCACGTCGGCAGTGTCGCCTCGCCGCTGGAGCCCGAACGCATCCGGCGCACCTTCGGGGAGATCGAGCAGCTGCTCCGGTCCCGGCAGCGCCAGCACGACGACGGCTTCGGCAAGGTGTTCCTGGTCATCGACAACATCTACGCCTTCGGCCGGGACAACACCGACCAGTTCAACACCCGGAACCCGTTGCTGGCCAAGGTGACCGAGCTGGTCAACGTGGGGCTGGCCTACGGCATCCACGTGGTCGTCACGACACCGAGCTGGCTGGAGGTGCCGCTGGCGATGCGCGACGGCCTGGGCCTGCGGCTCGAGCTGCGGCTGCACGACGCGCGGGACAGCAACGTGCGGGTGGTCGGCGCGCTGCGCCGGCCGGCCGATGCCGTCCCGCACGACCAGCCGGGCCGCGGGCTGACCATGGCCGCCGAACACTTCCTGTTCGCCCGCCCGGAGCTGGACCAGGTGCCCGCCCTCAACGCCCGCTACCCGGGCATGGCCGCGCCGCCGGTCCGGTTGCTGCCCAAAGACCTTTCACCTGCCGCGGTCGGGCCGCTCTACCGCGGCCCGGACCGCGTGGTCGTCGGGCAGCGCGAGGAGGACCTGGCGCCGGTGGTGCTCGACTTCGCCGCCAACCCGCTGCTGATGGTGTTCGGCGACAGCCGGTCCGGCAAGACCACGCTGCTGCGCCACATCATCCGCACCGTGCGCGAGCATTCCACGGCCGACCGGGTGGCCTTCACCGTGCTGGACCGGCGGCTGCACCTCGTCGACGAACCGCTGTTCGAGGACAACGAATACACCGCCAACGTCGACCGGGTCATTCCGGCGATGCTCGGGCTGGCTCACCTCATCGAATCGCGCCGACCCCCGGCGGGCATGTCGGCGGCCGAGCTGTCGCGCTGGACCTATGAGGGGCACACCCACTACCTGATCATCGACGACGTCGACCAGGTGCCGGACTCGCCGGCGGTCAGCGGCCCCTACGTCGGGCAGCGGCCGTGGACCCCGCTGATCGGGCTGCTCGCGCAGGCCGGCGATCTGGGGTTGCGGGTGATCGTCACCGCCCGCGCCAGCGGCTCGGGTCACGCGCTGATGACCAACCCGTTGCTGCGCCGCTTCAACGACCTGCAGGCGACCACGCTGATGCTCGCGGGCAACCCGCAGGACGGCGGCAAGATCCGTGGCCAGCGCTTCGCCCGGTTGCCCGCCGGGCGCGCGATCCTGTTGGGGGACAGCGAGGCTGCCACGTACGTGCAGTTGGTCAACCCGCTGGCGTCGGCGTCGGCGATGGCCGGTGAGTTCGGAACAGAAGGACTACAGGAGGAGTAGCCATGACGTTGCGAGTGGTTCCCGAGGGCCTGGCCGCCACCAGCGCGGCCGTGGAGGCGCTGACGGCGCGGCTGGCGGCCGCGCACGCGGCGGCGGCCCCGGCGATAACGGCGGTGGTGCCGCCGGCGGTGGACCCCGTGTCCCTGCAGACGGCCGCCGGCTTCAGCGCCCAGGGCCAGGAACACGCGGCCGTCGCGGCGCAGGGCGTCGAGGAGCTGGGCCGCGCCGGTGTGGGTGTGGCCGATGCCGGCGCGAGCTATCTCGCGGGCGACGCCGCCGCGGCCGCCACGTACGGGGTCACGGGCGGCTGAGAGATGAGTTCGCCCATCTGGATGGCCGCACCGCCGGAAGTGCATTCGGCGTTGCTGAGCGCCGGGCCGGGGACGGGGCCGCTGTTGGCGGCCGCGGGCGCCTGGACCGCGCTCAGCGCCGAATACTCCTCGGCGGCAGCCGAACTGGGTGGGCTGATCGGCTCGGTGCAGGCGGGGGCCTGGCAGGGGCCCAGCGCCGGGCAGTACGCCGCGGCGCACGCGCCGTACCTGGCGTGGCTGCAGCAGGCCGGCGCGGACTGCGCCGGTGTCGCCGCGGAGCACGAGGCCGCGGCGACGGCCTACAGCGGCGCCCTGGCTGCGATGCCCACGCTGGCCGAGCTGGCGGCCAACCACGTGATCCACGGGGTGTTGATCGCGACGAACTTCTTTGGCATCAACACCATTCCGATCGCGCTCAACGAGGCCGACTACGCGCGGATGTGGGTGCAGGCCGCCACCGTGATGAGCGCCTACCAGGCGGCATCCGGCACGGCGCTGGCGTCGGCACCGCGGACCGCACCCGCGCCGTCGATCGTGAAGTCCGCCGGCGGCAACGCCGCGGCCCAGGCCAACCCGTTTTCCGGACTCGTGCAACTGGTGCAGTCCTTCGCGAACTTCTACCAGCAGGGGTTCGGCGAATTCGAGACGCTGCTGCAGAACCCGGTGGGGACGCTGCAGCAGATCATCACCGCCTTCGCCACGAATCCCGCTGCGGCGCTGGTGGCTTACGGTCCAATGTTCTTCTTCGCGGCCTACGAAGTCGTCTCGCCGATCGCGACCTACGGCCCGATGCTGATGGCGCTGTCGCTGGGCGTGAGCCTGAGCCTGGGCACGATCAGCTGGCCGGCCGGCGGGATCGTGCCGATCGCCGCGCCGGTCGCGGCGGGGGCCGCGGGCGCGCCGGCGCTCGCGGCGGCCGGCCGGCCGGCATTGCCGGTCGCGGCCATGGCCCCGACGGTCGTGGCCCCCACCGCGGCTCCGGCCACGGCGCCGGCCACCGGCGCCGGTGCCCCCACCGCGCCCGCTCCGGCGGCGGCGACCGGCAGCTTCGGCTACGCGGTGGCCCTCGGCGGTGACCCCGGGCCCGGCTTCGGGCCGACGCTGGGTGGCCGCGGCGGCGCCAAGGCGCCCGCGGCGACCGTCCCCGCGGCGGCGGCTGGGGTGGCGAGGCGGGCTGAGTCGCGGGCGCGACGACGCAAGCGGGCCGCGATGCGCGAGTACGGTGACGAATTCCTGGACCTGGACTCCGATCTCGGGGTCACGCCCGACTACGACGACATCCGGGTGCTCGCCGGCGCGAACGGCGCGGGGGAGTTGGGTTTTGCCGGCACCGCCCACAAGGACGACGTCCTGCGCGCGGCGGGCCTGGCCGAGCTGGCCGGCGGCGAGTTCGGCGGCGGCCCGCGCATGCCGATGGTGCCCGGCACCTGGGACCACGCCGGCGACGGCCCGGACCGCGAGTCAGGAACACCCAGAAAACAAGGAAGAAGGGAAACACGATGAGCCTCTTGGATGCTCACATTCCGCAGTTGGTGGCCGCGCAGTCCGCGTTCGGCGCCAAGGCGGCGTTGATGCGCAGCACGATCAGCCAGGCCGAGCAGGAGGCGATGTCGGCGCAGGCGTTCCACGTCGGCGAGGCGTCGGCGGCGTTCCAGGCCGCCCACGCACGGTTCGTCGAGGTCGCCGCCCGGATCAACACCTTGCTCGACATCGCCCAGGCCAACCTCGGGGATGCCGCGGGCACGTACGTGGCCACCGATTCCGCGGCCGCGTCCACCTACGCCGGATTCTGACCTCCCCGGCCGACCCACGAAAGGATTTGTGATGTCACAGATCATGTACAACTACCCGGCGATGCTGGCGCACGCCGCGGACATGTCCGGCTACGCCGGAACGCTGCAGGGGCTGGGCGCCGACATCGCCAGCGAGCAGGCGGCGCTGTCCAGCGCCTGGCAGGGCGACACCGGCATGACCTATCAGGTGTGGCAGGCTCAGTGGAACCAGGCCATGGAGGACATGGTGCGGGCCTACCAGGCGATGGCCAGCACCCACGAGGGCAACACCCTGTCCATGTACGCCCGCGACGCGGCCGAAGCCGCCAAGTGGGGCGGTTAGGCACCGCGTCCACGACGTCGATGAACACAGCACCCAACGCCGTCGAGCTGACGGTCGACCAGGCGTGGTTCATCGCGGAAACCATCGGGGCGGGCAACTTCCCCTGGGTTCTGGCGATCACCACGCCCTATTGCGATGCCGCGCAGCGGGACGCGTTCTGCCGGAGTCGGAGCGACGAGCTGACCCGGATGGGCCTGGTGTCGGCCGAGGGTGTCGTCAACGCGGCGGTGGCCGACTGGATCAGGGTGGTGTGCTTCCCGGACCGGTGGCTGGACCTGCGCTTCGTCGGCCCGGGCCCGGGCGAGTTGCTGCGCGGCGTGGTGGCCAGGCGCCCGGGGGTCACCGGCAAGACCGTCGTGGCCCTGCGCAGCGCGCAGCTGATCACGTTGACCGCCATGGACATCGAGGACGCCCGGGCGCTGGTTCCCGTCCTCGGTGCCGGGCTGGCGCAGCGGCCGCCGGCCCAATTCGAGGAGTTCAGCCTGCCGGCGCGGGTCGGGGCGCGGGCCGACGAGCGGTTGCGCTCCGGTGTGCCGCTGCCGGAAGTCCTTGACTACCTGGGCATTCCGGATTCGGCGCGACCGGTGGTCGAATCGGTGTTCACCGGCCCGCGCAGCTACGTCGAGGTGGTCGCCGGCTGCCGCCGCGACGGGCGGCACGCGACCACCGAGGTCGGCATGAGCCTGGTCGACACCACCGCGGGGCGCGTACTGGTCAGCCCGTCCCGCGCGTTCGACGGCGAGTGGATCTCGACGTTTCGCCCGGGCACCCCATTCGCGACGGCCGTCGCCGTCGAGCAACTGACCGCCTTGTTGCCGGACGACCCGTGGTTCCCCGGTCAGCGGCTGGCCCGAGACTTTTCCGCAACGACACACAGATAGAGAAGAGAGCACGATGTCCCAGCAACCGTGGCGGGCCCGATGATGTCCGGCACCGTCATGCCGATCGTCCGCGTCGCCATCCTCGCGGACAGCAGGCTGACGGAGATGGCCCTGCCCGCCGAGCTGCCGCTGCGCGAAATCCTGCCCGCGGTACGGCGTTTGATGGTTCCGGCGAACTCCAACGGCCACGGCGACGACGGGGCGGCCGTCCAGCTGAGCCTGGCTCCCGTCGGCGGGGCGCCGTTCAGCCTGGACGCCAGCCTGGACACCGTCGGTGTCGTCGACGGTGATCTGCTTGCGCTGCAACCGGTTCCGTCCGGCCCGCCCGCGCCGGGCATCGTCGAGGACATCGCCGACGCCGCCATGATCTTCTCGGCCTCGCGGCTGCGGCCCTGGGGTGCCGCGCACATCCAGCGTGGCGCGCTGGCCGCGACGATCGTCGTGGCGCTGGTGGCCACCGCGTTGTCGGTCAGCTACCGGGCGGCCACCGGGGCGCTGGCCGGACTGGTCGGGGTCAGCGTGGTCGCGGCGCTGACCGCGGTGGCCGGATTGCTGGTCACCGCGCGTTCGCCCCGCACCGGCATCGCGCTCTCGATCACCGCCCTGGTACCCGTCGCGGCCGCCCTGGCGCTGGCGGTGCCCGGCCGGTTCGGGCCGGCGAACCTGGTGCTGGCCGCGGCCGGGGCCACAGCGTGGTCCCTGATCGCGCTGATGGTGCCCGGCGGGGAGCGCGAGCGCGTCGTCGGCCTGTTCACCGCGACGGCGGTACTAGGGGCCGGCGTACTGGTGGCCGCGGGCATCGAGATGTACTGGCGGCTACCGATGCTCACCCTCGGCTGCGGCCTGATCGTGGCGGCCCTGCTGGTGACCGTCGAGGCGGCCCCGCTCTCGGCGCTGTGGGCGCGCTTCCCGTTGCCGGTCATCCCGGCGCCCGGCGACCCCACGCCGTCGGCGCCGTCGCTGCGGGTGCTCGAGGACCTGCCGCGGCGGGTCCGGATCGGCGACGCCCACCAGAGCGGGTTCATCGCGGCCGCGGTGCTGCTCAGCGTGCTGGGCTCGGTGGCGATCGCGCTGCGGCCCGAGGCCGTGGGCGGCTGGGGCTGGTACGTGGTGGCCGCAACCGCGGCGGCGTCGGTGTTGCGCGCGCGGGTGTGGGACTCGGCGGCCTGCAAGGCCTGGCTGCTCGCCCAGCCCTATCTGGTCGCCGGCGTGCTGCTGGTGTGCTATACCGCGACGGGCCGCTGGGCTGCCGCACTGGGTGCGCTGCTGGTGCTCGTCGCGCTGATGTCGGCGTGGCTGGTGGTGGCGCTGAACCCGGGCATCGCCGCGCCGGAGAGCTATTCGCTGCCGCTGCGCCGGCTGCTGGGCTTCGTCGCGTCCGGCCTGGACGCGTCGCTCATCCCCGTCATGGCGTATCTGGTCGGGCTGTTCGCCCTGGTGCTCAATCGATGATGCGGGCCGGATCGGCCTGCCTGGCAGCGGCGTTCGCGGCTGTGCTGTGGGCATGCCCGCCGGCGTTCGCGATCGGCAAGCCCCAGCTCGATCCGGGGGTGCCGCCGCCCGCCGGCACGCCGGGGCCCGTGCAGCCGATGGAACAGCGCGGGCCGTGCAGCACCTCCGGGGTGATTCCCGGCAGCGATCCCGACGTGGTGTCGCCCAGCCAGGCGATGCTGAACCTGCCTGCGGCGTGGCAGTTCTCGCGCGGTGAGGGCCAGCTGGTCGCGGTGCTGGACACCGGGGTGCGGCCCGGTCCGCGGCTGCCCAACGTCGACCCCGGCGGCGACTTCGTGGAGACGACCGACGGCCTGACCGACTGCGACGGGCACGGCACCCTGGTCGCCGGGATCATCGCCGGCCAGCCCGGCCCGTCGGGTGCCGACGGCTTCTCCGGGGTCGCGCCCGCGGCGCGGGTGCTGGCGATCAGGACGACGTCGGCGAAGTTCTCGCCCCGCACCCCGGGCGGCGATCCGCTGCTGGCACGCGCCTCCCTCGACGTCGCGGCGATGGGCCGGGCGATCGTGCACGCCGCCGACCTCGGCGCCCGGGTGATCACCGTCTCGGCGATCGCCTGCCTGCCGGCCGACCGCCCCGTCGACCAGGCCGCCCTCGGCGCGGCGCTGCGCTACGCGGCGGTCGACAAGGACGCGGTGATCGTGGCCGCCGCGGGCGACGGGGCGCCCTGCGAGTCCAACCCGCTGACCGACCTGAGCCGTCCCGACGACCCGCGCAACTGGGCCGGCGTCAAATCGGTGTCCATCCCGTCGTGGTGGCAGCCCTACGTGCTGTCGGTGGCTGCCCTGACCCCCGAGAGCCGGCCGTCGAAGTTCACGATGGCCGGGCCGTGGGTGGGCATCGCGGCGCCCGGGGAAGACGTCGTGTCGGTGAGCAACGCCGACGGCGGTGGCCTGGCCGACGGGCTGCCCGGCAACCACCAGCAACTGGTCGCGCTCAGCGGCACCGGTTACGCCGCCGGCTACGTGGCCGGGGTCGCCGCGCTGGTGCGCAGCATGTACCCCCGGCTGACGGCCGCCGAGGTGGTGCACCGCCTCACCGCGACCGCGCACAACGGCGCCCGGGCGCCCTCCGACATCGTCGGGGCCGGCAGCGTCGACCCGGCGGCGGCCCTGACCTGGCAACTGCCCGCCGCCGGCCCGCCGGCCGCCCCGGCGAAACCGGTGGCCGTGCCGGCGGCGGCGGCGCCGGCCGACACCACGCCGCGGACCGTCGCGGTGGCCGGTACCGCCGCGCTGGCGGTGGCGGTCGCGGCCGTCGCAGCTTTCACCGCGATCGGCGCACGCCGACGGAAGGAGTTACCCAAGTGAGCCCGCTTCGCTCGATACCGGTTCCCGGTCCCGGCCGGGTGACACTGGCGCTGCTGTTCGTCGTGCCCGCGGCGATGGCCTACCCGTGGCGGTCCGAACGCGCCTACTGGCTGCTCGGCGCCGCCGCCGTCGCCGTGATCCTGCTGTTCGGCTGGTGGGGTGGGCTGCACTTCACCACGATCCTGCGGCGCCGGCTCGCCATCATGAGCCGCCGCAACCTCTACGTGCCGGGATCGGTGCCCGCGACCAAGGCGACCGCGCTGCTGCGGGTCGGCCCGCCGGCCGACGAGTCGCAGGTGCTGCCGCTGCCGCTGATCGCCCGGCACCTGGACTGCTACGGCATCCGGGCCGACGCGATACGGATCACCAGCCGCAGCAGCGCGGCCCGGGTGCAGGAGACCTGGATCGGGCTCACGGTGTCGGCCACCGACAACCTCGCGGCGCTGCGGGCCCGCTCGGCGCAAATCCCGTTGTCGGAGACCACCGGTGTCGCGGTGCGTCGACTGGCCGACCGCCTGCGCGAAATCGGTTGGGACGCCACCATGGTCGGGCCCGACGACGTCCCGCGCCTGCTGCCGGCCAACGCTCGCGAGACATGGCGCGGGTTGCAGCGGGGCGCATCGGATTACGTTGCGGTGTACCGGGTCTGCGTCGACGAGTCGTTGCCCGAGACCCTGGACGCGGTCCTGTCACATCCGGTGCGCGAGACGTGTACGGCGCTCGAGATCGCCGGTGACCGCACCGGGCGGACGTTCGCGGCCGCCTGCGCGTTCCTCACCGAGTCGCCGCCCGAGGCCGCCGCGCCGGTGGCCGGACTGACCCCGCAACGCGGCAACCACGGGCCCGCGCTGGCGGCGCTGGATCTGCTTTCCACCCAGCGCCTGGACGGGCACACCGCGGAGCCGGCCGGTCTGCTGGCACGGCTGGACTGGCCCACCCCGGGGGCCGGGGCGCACCGGGCGGCGATCGCGCACTGAGCCCGCTAAAACGGCGGGCGTTCGTTGCGCTCGGCGTCGATGCGGCGGGCGCGGTCCTGTTTTCGGGTCCGGCGGCGCGTGGGCATCATGATGCCGCGGTTCCCCGTGGGCCGTAATGTGGTTGTGGCAGCGGGCAATTCACCGGTGGGCAGGCTCAGGGCGGGAAACAGCAGTCGGCTGCCCGGGCGGGTGATGTACTCGTGCCCCGAGGGTGAGGTCCACACGATGACACCGTCGGGGTGCTGCCGATCGCGCCAGCCGGTCCAAAAAGTTTTGAGCAAATGATGTTTTCTGCAAAGACATTTGAGGTTGGAGGGGTGGGTCGGCCCGAGGGGGTAGGGAATGGTGTGGTCGATGTCGGCGAATTCGGCGGGCCGATCGCATCCGGGGAACCGGCAAGTCAGGTCGCGGCAGCGGATGAACCGCTGCAGCGCGGCCGACGGGCGGTAGCCCGGCTCGGGGGGGCTGTCGCCGGGGTGGCGCACCGGCCGCACCTTCGCGCCGCCGCGGACCAACTCGGCCAGCATCGAGGACGGCAGCACCGCGCCGCCGGCGATCAGCGCGGTGGGGGGCTTCGGGCCGGCCGGAACGTCGGGTTCGGGAGCGGGCGCCAGCGCCTCGGCCAGGGTGGTCTGCGCGGTGATCTTCGGGGCCGCCACTTCACCGGATAGGTGCGGGTCGGGTGGTGTGTCGAGCGCCGCCGCGTCGGCGAAAACGTGGACGACCACGGCGGTGGCCCGCGCGTCGGGCCCGGCGGCCGGGCACCGCTCGTTGCCGCAGTTGCACGCCAACCGTTCGGCCCCCGCGGCCAGGGCGCCCAGGGCGTCGGCGCGGCGCTGGGCGACGGTGCGCGGGTCGTCGTCGCACACGTCGTGGGCGAGCTGCGAGAGCCGCCGCTCGAGCACGGCCGCGTCGGTGGCGAACATCGCGCCCCAGAGGTTCGCGATGCCCGACTGGTCATCGGGAGGGGTGATGACCACGTCGCGGCCCCGGGCGGCGGCGCGGGTGCGCCGCAACGCCGCGGGGTCGTGCCGGTCGACGACGGCGTCGATGGCCTGGGACGGCGCTGATGTAGTGACCTCCAGCAGGGCGGGGATTTCGCGGTATCGGGGTCTCGACGGCTGGGAGGGGCTTGCGCTGGCTGATATTAATGGGATCGTAGGTGGCCTGGTGGCCTGGTGGCCTGGTGGTCCCGATCAGGCGATGGCCCAGCCCCCGGCCGCTGAATGCAGGCCCAGGCTGGCCAATCGGGCGAGGTTGATCGCGCCGGCTCGGGCGAGGATGTCGGTCAGGATGCGTTGTTGTCCGCGGCAGCGAGCCTTGCGACCACCCCAGGGGCGCCGGGTGAAGTGACTGATCTTGCGTTCCACAACCGGCCGATACGTTCGGTAATCGGTCTGCCAGGCCGGGTCGCGTTGGCGGGCCTTGGCCAGCTGTAGGGCGGCCTCATGGGCATGGATGGTGATCACCCGTCCACGGCGGGCTTTGGTGCATTGCGCCCGCAGCGGACACGACCCACACAATGCCCCGAAGCGAGCGACCTGCTGACGCCGCCCGGTGCTGATGGCCACAGTGTGCTCGGCCGGGCAGGTGACGGTGCCCGCAGTCAGGTCGATACCGAACTGGTCTTTGGAATAGCCGTTGGCGTTGCGCACCGGGGGCACTTTGGCGCGCATGTCATGGCCACGTTGGGTCTGCTCATCGAGGGTGGCCCCATCAGCGTAAGCCGAATCGCCATACACCTCAAAGACATTGGGCTCCGACTCGTTTCGCACATGCTCACCGTGATCGGTGATCGTTTCATCGGCATCGGCATCGGCATCGGCATCGGCATCGGCATCGGCATCGGTGGCGGCATCGGTGGCGGCGGAATCGGGTGCAGCACTCGTGGTGTCGGTGACCGGGTTGCCCAGCAGCTCGTCGATGACCTCACGGTCGGCGGCGTTGGCCGCGGTGACGGCCACCGCGGTGATCAGCTCGTCATCGGGATCGATACCCAAATGGGACTTGTAGCCATCGAAGGTCCGCGCCCGCGACTTATGCCCATGGCGGGCCTCGGTATCAACGGTGGAGATCAGCCGATCCCGGGCCACCCGCCTCGCGATGCGAAACACCCCGTCGTCGCCGGCCTCGACGTCCTGGCCGGCCACCAGCGCCAGCAACTCGACCGCCTCACCGAGTGCCCCGTCAAGCTGGCGGCCATCGCAGGCCTCCAGTGCTGCCTTGGCGTCGCGCACCAGCGCATCGACCAAGGCTTCACGCGCCGTGGGATCGTCCCAGTCACACGGTGGTTTTCCCAGGCTGGCGTAGTCATCGTCGCGGGTCAGCACGGTGCGCACCGCACCGGCCACCTCCGGATCGGCCCGATCGGCCACCGCCAGTAGTTTGCGGATCGCGGCCCGCAGCTGGATCACCGTGTCCTGGGTGGCCACCGCATCCAACAGCGGAGTGGAATCGAGCACCCGGCGCCGTCCCCGCAACAACCCCGCCGCCCGCGCCGTGGTGTTGACGTCCTCGAACAACCGCCGTGGCCGATCCGATGCGCGTAGCCGGTTGCGCATCCCGACCAGCACCGTGGGATGAAACGCCTCCGCATCCACGGTCAACCCGGCGGCCGCTTTCCAGCGCAGGTCAAAGGCCAGCCGGTCGCAGGCCTCCCGATCCGAAAGCCCCTCGTAGGCCTGCAGCAGCATCACCGCGGCCATCACCCGCGCCGGCACCGTTGGCCGACCCAACGCCGAACGCTTGAACACATCAGCGAAATAATCGTCGTCGAACAGTGCACCGCCGTGGTCGGCCAGCAGCCGATAGATGCTGCCCGCCGGCAGCTGATCGCCGACAAGCAGCATCACGTCATCGAACCGGCCCTGCCGATTTTCCCGTCCCAAAGCCACGCATCTGATCCTCGCCGCCCATCCATGCGAAACCCGCTCAGCCACGCCGAAAGTCAGCGACTAAAACAGCACCGTCCTGGGCGGTCTTGGACACCGACAGCGGCCCGAACCGGGCCGCATCGGCGGCCAGGGTGGCATCGACCAACGCCAGGATCTCGGGGTCCTTGATCAGGTCGGTGTGCCAGACGATCGCCGAGGCCAGCCGGGCGCTGATCGCGCCGTCGGCGAACAGGGCTGCCACCTTTGGCAGGCGCTCGCGCAGCGCCATGCCCTGATACATCTGCCCCGACGCCATGGCGTGGCTGATGCCCTGGGCGGCGGCGACCTCGGCGGCGATCGCGTCCCAGTTGTCGCACGACCAGTGGGCGCGCGAGGTGTCGCCCCGGGCGTGGCGGGACACGAACTCGGCGACGGCGGCCAGCCGGCGCGCCGCGGCCACCGCCTCGGCACGCGCGGCGGCGCCGATCGCGGCCACGACCGCCGCGTCGCCGGCGTCACGCAACCCCGCCGCATCCAAGACCCCACTATCGCACATGCGTTCGAATCTAGCGGCGAGGTGTGACGGGTGATCCGGCCGCAGCCGAGACTGTGGACAAAGCCGGGACTGTGGATAGCAGCTAAAACATCAGGGGCCGCAGGAACCGCGTCATCCGGCGCAGATAGTCCAGCTGGCTCACGTGCATGATGTGGCTGCCCGGGAACCAGTGCAGCGCGCAGCGGTCCCAGTGCTCCCACAGCATGACGGCCTGGTCCGGTGGCGCCATCCGGTCGCCGAGGCCGGTGATGAGCATGCGCCGGTCCCTGGGCACCAGCGGCCGGTAGTTCAGCGGGCCGTGGTAGGCCAACCCCGCGGCCAGCTCGTCGCTGTCGATGCCCGACAGGCGTAGCCCCAGGCCGACGAGTTTGCTTGCCGGGAACCAGGTTTCGAACATCGTCGCCGGCGTGACGACCGGGCAGTTGGGGATCACGGCTTCGAGCCGGTCGTCGACCGAGGCCACCAGCGCGGAGGTGTACCCCCCCAGCGATATGCCGGTCAGCGCGATCCGGTCGACGCCGGTGTGGCGCAGATGGTCGAGGATGGAACGGAAGTCGTGCACCGCCTGGGCCATCGCCTCGGCGAAACCGGCGAGGCCCCTGGAGAAGTAGCCGAAACCGCTGAACGGCGACAACCGCCCGGCCCGTTTGCCGTGGAACGGCAGGGTGTACATCAGCACGTCGTAGCCGGACCGGTAGTACCACGGCAGCGAGAAGAAGCGCCCGTTGGCCAGGTACGACGAACCCATGAAGCCGTGGATCACGCACAGGGTGGGGCGCGGCCCGTCGTGATGGCGCCAATGCTGCGCGCGCACGATGTTGTTGGCGGTCAACGTGTTCCACTGCGCACGCAGGGCGGGGTTGACCGCGGTGAAGCTGCTGGGGAACGCGATGTCGTTGACGGTGCCGCCGGCGATCCACTCGGCGACCGGATGTGCCGGCTGCGACCGGACGCGGGGCACCTCGGGGGGCGCGGGGAACGACTTCGACGGGTCGCGTTCGGCGGCCAGGTCGGCATAGAAGCGCAGGTTGGCCCGCTCGTCGCGGGACTCGGCCCGGCGCGCCGCGGCGGCGAGCACCACCGGCGCCACGGTGGTGGCCAGCACGGACGCCACCCAGGTGCGCAGCGCGAGATCGCCTAGGGCCGACGCCTCGACCACCAGACGCTCGCGCGTCGACAGCGCCGAAAGGGGCGGCAACCCGTCGGCGCCGGCCGGCACGTCCGCGCCCTCGAAGGCGTCCGGATTGTCCGGGACGGGGAAGGGCGGATCGGCCGGATCCGTGTCGGACGTCACAAACGCCGATGGTATCCGCCTTACCGGGTACGCGCCGGAACGGCATACGGTAATACGGTCTGCCTGAAGGCGACGAGCGAAGATCAGGAGGACCGACATGTGGGATCCCGACGTCTATCTGGCCTTCGCCGACCACCGCGGTCGCCCGTTCTACGACCTGCTCACCCGGGTCGGACCGGAGCGCGCACGCCGTGTGGTCGACCTCGGTTGCGGCCCGGGGAATTTGACCGCCTACCTGGCCGAACGCTGGCCAACCGCGGTGATCGAGGCGATCGACAGCTCCGCGGAGATGGTCTCGGCCGCCCGTGAACGCGGCATCGATGCCACCGTCGGCGACGTGCGCGAGTGGAAGCCGCGGCCCGACACCGACGTGGTGGTCAGCAACGCCGCCCTGCACTGGGTGCCTGAGCACGCCGATCTGTTGGTCCGGTGGGCCACGGAACTGGCGCCGGGGTCCTGGATCGCCGTGCAGATGCCCGGCAACTTCGAGTCGCCCTCGCATTCGGTGGTGCGCACGCTGGCGCGCCGCGAGCCGTACGCAAAGCTGTTGCGCGACATACCGTTTCGTGTCGGTGCCGTGGTGCAGGCGCCGACGCACTACGCGAACCTGCTGCTGGACGCCGGCTGCACGGTCGACGTCTGGGAGACCACGTATCTGCACCAGCTCACCGGTGAGCACCCGGTGCTGGAATGGATCACCGGCACCGCGCTGGTCCCGGTGCGCGACCGGCTCAGCGCCGAGGACTGGGAGCGCTTCCGCCGGGAACTGATACCGCTGCTGGACGACGCCTATCCGGCCCGCGCCGACGGAATCACCATCTTCCCGTTCCGCCGGGTGTTCATCGTCGCCGAGGTCGGCGGCGCGCACCGCTCAGGTCGGTAGCCCGAGCCGGGGGGCCTCGTCGCGGTAGCGGTCGACCCACTCGTCGGATCGCTCGTCGGCCTGGCGTTCGGTCATCGGTTCGGGTGCACGCCGCCGATCCTGCCCCAGCGCCTCCAGGATGTCGCCGACGATGGACGTGAGGTTGCGCCACAGCACCGGGTACGCGATGTCCGTCGGCTCGATATTTTCCTCGGAAAACCAAGTGCGCCAACCGTTTTCCTGTTCGCGCAGGATTCCCACCACATGTGCGATGGCGCCGGCGTGGTAGGAGGCCCGCGCATCGCGCTCCGGGTCGGGGTGCCCCCGCCAGACCTGGGTCTGGGCGGCGCGCCAGAACGACACCGCCTGCGACACGACGTCGGGCCGGTGCACGTGCACGTACACCGGCTCGCTCCCGAGCAGGTCGCGGATCGCCGAGCGTAGGCAGCCCCCGGAGCGGTCCGGCAACAGCGCCGCCCGTGACAGCAACGTATCGGTCTGGTTCCACATCAGCTTGCCGCCCCACACGCCGTTGGGCGTGCGGCCGGACCTGCGGACGTGTTCGCGCCAGGCGACTGGCGGCGTGACGTCGGGGACGCCGGGGATCAGCGGATCGAGCAGGCGCAGGATCGAGTCGTCGTCGACCCCGGCGAACCACTCGCGCGGCTGCGGGGCCAGCCCGGTGGCCGGGAGGTACTGGAAGAACTCGTGCGGGTCGCCGGCGCATCCCGTCGCGCGCAGCGACTCCATCAGCAGGGTGCTGCCGCTGCGCTGGGTGGCCAGGATCAGGTAGGCGGATGCGGGCGTCGTCACGGGTACGCCCCGAGCTTGCGCATCATGATGCGACTCCCGGCGAAGTCGGAGGGGATCACGTCCCCGATCCGCTGACGCCAGTCGTTGAGGCGCAGCGCCAGTTCCGTCGCGATCTGGTCGGTGACGGTGTCGCCGAGGTCGCCGGCCAGCAGGTTGACGGACTCGATGGGGTCGCTGCGCAGGTCGTAGAGTTCGCGCTCGGGGCGGGGGCCTGCGACCAGCGGCGCAACCGCCGCCCCCGACGGGCTTTCCGCGACGTCGAGCGGCAGGTCGACCAGGGGCCGGGACGCGTAGTTCTCGATGTAGCTGTGGTCCTTGGTGCGGATCGCACGGATCGGGTCGAACGAGTCGTGATAGGTCTTGCCGGTGAACACGTGGTCGCGGACCGGCGTGGCGGGCGGGTCGGGCGCGAGCAGGGCCGCCGCGTGGGACAGGCCGTCGACGTCGCCGGGGATCTCGAGCCCCAGCAGGCCCAGCAGCGTCGGCACCAGGTCAACACCGCTGAACAGTTCGTCGTAGACACGGGGACCCGCGGTGCGCCCGGCGGGCGGGCGCAGGATCATGGCGATGCCGGTTCCGGCGTCGTAGAGCGTCGATTTCGCGCGCGGCAGGGCCGGGCCGTGATCGGTGAAGAACACCACCCAGGTGCTCTCGTCCAGGCCTGCCGCGGCCAGGGCGTCCAGCAGCCGGCCGACCGCGGCGTCGGCCGCGGCGATCGCCCCGTAGAAGGCGGCGAGGTCGCCGCGGACCTCCGGGGTGTCGGGCAGGTAGGCCGGCGGCTCCACGGCGGCGGGGTCGGCCGGCCGGTAGCGGTCCGGCGGGTAGGGTCGGTGCGCCTCGAAGAAGCCGGCCGTGATCAGGAAGGGTTGGGCCGCATCACTTTTCGACGACTGACGCCGCAGCCATCGACCTGCCCGGTCCGCCACGTGGTCGCAGTACGAGTCGGATACGTCGAACTCGTCGAAGCCCAGCCGCTGCGGGTGCAAAGTCTCGTGCTGCATCCCGAAAAGTGCTGAGCACCAGCCGAATCCACCCAGTATCTGGGGCAGTGTGCGGACCCCGTCGCGGTACTCCCAGCCGTGGTGGGCCAGCCCGACGAGCCCGTTGGTCTGCGGGTAGCGGCCGGTGAACAACGACCCGCGCGACGGCGAGCACTGCGGCGCGGTGGCATGGGCCCGGGTGAACAGGATGCCCTCGGCGGCGAGCCGGTCCAGTCGCGGGCTGGACACGTCCGGGTGGCCGTAGGCGCCCAGCTGGCGGCCCACGTCGTGGCAATGCACGATCAGGATGTTGTCGTGCCGCCCGTCCGCCACGTGTCCGCCGCCCCTCCTGGTCGCCCTCCGTCGGCGACGATACCCGCTGCCGAAAGATGCCCGCTCAGAGCCGATCCCAGCGGTTCTCGCTGACGAACTCCGGCAGCGGCCGCGCAAACGCCCACCCGTCCAGTTCCAGCGCCGGCCGCTCCGGGAACTCGGGCACCGGGCCCAGGCACAGGATGGCCACCGGCTCGGCGCCGGCGGGCATCGCCAACAGGTCCGCCAGCCGCCGCGGATCGAACAGGGACACCCACCCCATGCCGAGGCCTTCGGACCGGGCGGCCAGCCACAGGTTCTGGATGGCGCAGGACACCGACGCGAGGTCCATCTGCGGCAGGGTCCGGCGCCCGAAGACGTGTCGTTCCCGGTCCTCGCACAGCGCCACGACGAACAGCTCGGCGCAGTGCAGAATGCCCTCGACCTTCAGCGCGAGGAACTCCTCACCCCGCTCGCCCAGGGCCGCGGCGGTCAGCGGGCGCTCCTCGTCGACGAGCGCGTGGATGCGGCGCCGCAGGGAATCGTCGGTGATGCGGACGAAGCGCCAGGGTTGCATCAGGCCGACGCTGGGCGCG
Source organism: Mycobacterium sp. HUMS_12744610 (assembly GCF_041206865.1). Classification (NCBI taxonomy): domain Bacteria; kingdom Bacillati; phylum Actinomycetota; class Actinomycetes; order Mycobacteriales; family Mycobacteriaceae; genus Mycobacterium; species Mycobacterium servetii. Next base: position 5,565,414 of record NZ_JBGEDP010000001.1, on the reverse strand, counting down.
GCGTGGGCGGCCTGCAGCAAACGGGCAAGCACGTCGTCCGGCACGACGCCGCCCGGGGTGAAGCGGCGCATGTCGCGCCGCTCGGAGATCACCCGGTACACGGCCCGCCGCTCGTCCGCGCTGAACGCCTGATCGCTCACGGGCTGTAGGTGACGCCGACGGCCCGGTAGATGTATTCGGCCGGCATGTCGAACGCCAGCGACCGCCGCGGCAGGCGGTTGAGCACGTCGTCCGGGATGGCGACCTTGTAGTGCAGCGACAGCTCGCCGCTGAACCTGTCGTCGACCGCACCGACGTCGAGGTCGACCTGCAGGCCGGTCGGGGAGATCTCGGCCCGGGCGGGGCCGGCCTGCGGCGCGTCCCAGCGCACGTCGACGGTCGGGCCGGCCAGCTTGGGCAGCATCGACACCGTGGCCAGCACCCGCTCGGCGGTGAACACCAGCGACCCCGAGTAGCTGGCGACGCTGTGCGGCAACCGCGCGCCGGGGATGGAGCCGCTGAACCGCCGGGTCACCGCGACGTAGTCGGCAAGGTAGACAAGGCCTTCCGCCTCGGCGCGGGCGTGCAGCTCGTCGGGCAGCTTGCCGATGCCGAACAACTTCCGGACAAACACCGCCATGACGCCAGTATGACCCGTGCGGACCGGAATCGACTCGCGGCGCCCGGATCACGCCGCCGTGACCCAACCGGGGCTAAAGCTTTACTTGACCCTGAGGTTTGGGCGGCCCGACGATGGGAAGCATGCGCCTGTTGGCTTTACTGTGCGCTGCGGCGTGCACGGTGTGCGGGTGGCTCTGGCTCGCCCCGATCGGCGGCGCGGCCGGCGCCCCCTGGTTCGCGAACGCGGTCGGCAATGCCGCCCAGGTGGTTTCGGTGGTGGGGACCGGCGGCTCGGCGGCGCAGATGGACATCTATCAGCGCACCACCGCCGGATGGCAGCCGCTGCGCACCGGGATCCCCACCCACGTCGGGTCGGCGGGCCTGGCGCCGCAGGCCCGCAGCGGGGTGCCGGCCACCCCGATGGGTGTCTACACCCTCGACTCCGCTTTCGGCACCGCGCCGAATCCCGGTGGGGGACTTCCGTATACGCAGGTCGTCGGGCCCAATTACTGGTGGAGCGGCGACGACCACAGCCCCACCTTCAACTCGATGCAGGTCTGCCCGAAGTCGCAGTGCCCGTTCAGCACCGCCGAGAGCGAGAACCTGAACATCCCGCAGTACAAGCACGCCGTCGTCATGGGCGTCAACAAGAACAAGACGCCCGGCGGCGGGGCGGCGTTCTTCTTCCACACCACCGACGGTCACCCCACCGAGGGGTGCGTGGCGATCGACGACGCGACCCTGGTGCAGGTCATCCGCTGGCTGCGGCCGGGCGCGGTGATCGCGATCGGCAAGTAGCGTCGCAGCCGCTGTGATCAGTCCAGGGCGCGGCCAGGGGTGAGCTTGAAGTCCAAGCCCGCCAACGACATCGTCGCCTCGTAGGTGCGCTCGTAGCCGGTGGCGCTGATCTTCCAGCCGTCCTCGGTGCGCCGGTAGGTGTCGTGGTAGAAGGCCGCACCGATCAGCATGAAGTTGAATTCGGACACGATCACCCGGTCCTGCAGGTACCAGGTGGCCGACGCATCGTCGCCGGACACGGTGATCTCCGGGTGGGTCACCCGGTGTTCGGTGATCACCGCCGGCCCAAGGGATTTGCGCATGTAATTGACCAGATCGACGCGGTTGGTGAAGTGGTGCTCCTCGCCGACCGACGATCCGTAGTCGCCGACCACGTCGTCGGCAAGGGTGTCGGCGAACTCGTCCCAGCGCTTGGTGTCCAGCGCGCGCAGATAGCGGTATTTGACCTGCTTGACGGCTTCGATGTCGGCGAACTCCTGGGGGGTCATCCCGTCATTGCAGCACATCCGGCGCGCGGCGTTGCAGATAGTGCGTCACCATGTCGATCAGCGCCCGCCGCTCGCGGTGCCAGTCGACCGGTGCGCCGACGATCATCTGCACCAGCACCACCCCCCGTAGCGCAGCCCAGATCACGTCGGCCACACCGTCATCGGCGGGGTCGTCGGTGATCAGCCGGCCGAGCTGTGCGATCGCGGAGTTCATCTCGAGCAGGTGAGGCCGCGACGCCGCACCCGGGCCGCCGCGGGTGGCCCGCAGGATCTCGAAGGCCGCCGTCGAGGTGGGGCTGCTGTAGCACGCCCAGGCGGTGTCGACGACGACCTCGATGCGCTCGCCGAGCGGCAACTCGCCGACGTCGGCCGACGACAGGCTGTCGAGCAGCCTGGCCACCCCGTCGTCGACGACGGCCATCAGCAGGCCGTTGCGGTCGCCGAAGTGGTACTGGATGACCCCCCAGGTCACGCCCGCGCGTTCGGCCACGTGCTTGGCCGTCGCGGCGGCGAAGCCCTCCTCGACGATGCAGCGGACCGTCTCCTCGATGATCCTGGCCCGGGTGTCGTCGCCGCGCTTGCGCGGCGCGCTGGTGCGCCGCGTGGGGCTCGCGGCGCGCCCATGCTTCCGACCTGCGGGAATCGACATTGTTGACTTTATAACATAGACCCATTTATTTTTGGGCGGTGAATGACTCGCGCTACGCGCGGCTGTCCCGTCAGGAACTGGCCGTCCTGGTCCCCGAACTGCTGCTGATCGGGCAGCTGATCGACCGCTCCGGCATGGCCTGGTGCATCAACGCCTTCGGCCGCGACGAGATGGTGCAGATCGCGATCGAGGAGTGGGCGGGCGCCAGCCCCCTCTACACCAGGCGCATGCAGCGGGCGCTCGGGTACGAGGGCGACGACGTGCCCACCATCTTCAAGGGCCTGCAGCTCGACATCGGGGCCCCGCCGCAGTTCATGGACTTCCGCTACACGATCCACGACCGCTGGCACGGCGAGTTCCACCTCGACCACTGCGGTGCGCTGCTCGACGTGGAGCCGATGGGTGAGAAGTACGTCTTCGGGATGTGCCACACCATCGAGGACCCGACCTTCGACGCCACCGCGGTGGCGACCAACCCGCGCGCGCAGGTCCGGCCCATCCACCGGCCGCCGCGGCAGCCCGCCGACCGGCACCCGCACTGCGCGTGGACCGTCGTCATCGACGAGTCCCATCCCGAGGCGCAGGCCATCCCGGCCCTGGACGTGGTGCGCCGAACCAACGCTGCCGCCTGGGAACTGGCGGCGATCGATCCCGCCGACGAGGGGCTGGCCGACTACACGGGGCCGGTGCTGTCCGACCTGGACTTCGGCGCCTTCTCGCACTCGGCGCTGGTGCGCATCGCCGACGAGGTGTGCCTGCAGATGCACCTGCTGTACCTGTCCTTCGCCCTCGCGGTGCGGGAGCGTGCCGTCGACGAGGCTCAGGCGACCGAGGTGTGCACCCGCGGCCTGATCGGGATAGCCGGGTTGGCCGCCGAGCGGATTCACCGCGCGCTGGGGCTGCCGGCCGGCGTCGAGGGGGTTATGCGGGCGCTCGAGTTGCATCCGCTGCTCAACCCCGCGGGCTACGTCGTGGCGCAGACGTCGGGGAACGGGCTTTCGGTGCGTCGGTCGCCGGCCCACGACGACGGCGCGTGGATCTCGTTGTGCTCGCCGGAGTCCGTGCAGCCGCTGCAGGCGATCGCCACCGCCGTCGACCCGCGGCTGCGGGTCGAGGTCGGCGGCACGGCCGCCGAGTGGACGGCGGAGTTCGTGGCGGGCGACGCGCCGGCCGACGAGCTGCCGGAGGTCGCGGTGGCCAAGGTCAGCGGCGGGGCGACGTTCGAGTTCCAGCCGCGGCGCTCGCTGCCCCTCACCGTGGTGTGACACCCGCCCGGGTGCAGTTGTCAAGGGGTCTGCGGTACCACTTCGGTGACACAATCGCATCGGCGGGGTACCAATGACGTTGCAAGCCATCGGCTTTGGGCGTGTCTGCGGCTATGGTTAACGCTGGCCACCGACCCCTGTAGACGAAGGTATTCGCTCTATGTACGACCCACTCGGGTTGTCGATCGGGACCACCAACCTGGTCGCCGCGCGCAACGAAAGCCCGCCGGTATCGCGGCGTGCCGTGCTGACGCTCTATCCGCACTGCGCGCCGAAAATCGGCTTGCCCCTTGACGCCCCGCCTCTGGACGAGGCCGGCGTGCTGATGAGCGGCTTCGTGGAGCGCGTCGGCGACTCGGTGGCGCTGGTGTCCGGGGACGGCTCGGCGCACGATCCGGACCTGCTGATGGTCGAGGCGCTGGACGCGATGGTGCTCACCGCCGGGGCGGACGCGGCGTCGTCGGAGATCTCGATCGCCGTTCCGGCGTATTGGAAGCCGGCGACCGTGCAGGCGCTGCGCAACGGCCTGCGGACCCACGTGGGCTTCGTGCGCAGCGGCATGGCGCCGCGCGTGGTGTCCGACGCGGTCGCGGCGCTGACCGCGGCGAACGCCGAACTGTGTTTCGCGGCAACCGGTCTGGTCGGGTTGCTCGATTTCGGCGGCAGCGGCACCTCGGCCACGCTGATGAACCTCGACGGCGACTTCGAGCCGGTGAGCCCGACGATGCGGTTCCCGGAGTTCTCCGGCGACGAGATCGACCAGGCGTTGTTGCTGCGGGTCTTCGAGGAACTCGGCCACGGCAGCGGCATGGACCCGGGCAGCACCGCCGCGGTGGGGCAGCTGGGCCGGCTCCGCGAGCAGTGCCGCACGGCCAAGGAGACGCTGTCCACCGAGGTGGTGACCGAGATCGCCGCCGAACTCGGCGGGCGCCGGTGCACCATGCGGCTGACCCGCGAGGAGCTGGGCGACCTGATACAGGACCGCCTGACCGGCTTCATCTATGCGCTCGACGACATGCTGGTGCGCAACAACAAGAGCTGGGCGGACCTCTCGGCGGTCGTCACCGTCGGCGGCGGCTCGAGCATTCCTCTTGTCACCGAACGCCTTTCGGTGCATTGCCGCAGGCCGGTCGTGTGCCCGTCGGAGCCCGCCTTCGCGGCCGCGCGCGGTGCGTTGATGCTGGCGTCGCGCGGCGAGGAACTCGACTTCCGCACGCGCACCTCCGTCGGCCTGCTCGCGGCCGCCGCGGACGCCTGCGAAGTCGTCGACCTGGGCTGCGGCGACGTGCTGGTGATCGATGACGAGGCCATGACCGATCGGGAATTGGCCTGGTCGCAAACCGAATACCCCGGCGACGTGCGAGTGCCGTACACACCCGAGGCCTACGACGAGGACGGGCCCGCCGGCTGGTCGATGCGCCTCAACGTGATCGACGATGCGCCCAGAGCGCGGCCGTGGCGACGAGTCCGCCTGTCCCAGTTGATCATCGGAACCTGCGCCCTGGTGGCCATGACCGCGATCGGCGGGGTGGCCTACACGTTGACGGGCATCGAGAACCGCCAGGCCCCGCCCGCGCCCAGCGTGGCGCCGCGCCCGGCGCCGCCGCCCAGCGCAGTGCTGCCGACGGCCGTGCCCCCGCCGCCGTCGCCGCCGCCGGTGCCCAGCGCCGCGCCGCCCCCGCCCCCGCCCCCGCCCCCGCCGTCGCCGCCGCCCCCGCCCGCGCCGCCGGTCGTGGTGACCACGCCGCCACCACCCCCGGTCGTCACCACCGTGCCGCCGCGCCGGACCCACCCGCCGGCCGCGACGACGACGGCCCCGCCGCCCAGCCCGACCGAGACGCCCACCACGACGACACCGCCGCCACCGAGCACGTCGGAGACGCCCACCACGACGACGGTGCCGATGACGACGGAGTGGATTCGCGTCCCGTTGCTGCCGGTGCCGATCCCGGTGCCGGTCCCGGCGAACCAGGTTCCCCAGAACCAGGCGCCGCAGTACCAGGCACCCCAGTACCCGGGCACCGGGCAGAACCCGTTCCTAAGCCCGGGTTACTGATCGCAGCGCGGCACCTCACAAGCAGCTCACAGCCACTTTCGGTCACACGCGAGTAGCGTGGAAGCAACGATTTGGGTGTGCGTCGGGCGCGCACCGTAACGCGGCTTGGAGGACCTGGGGGCGCAAGTGGACATCGTGCTGGGGGTGTCGATGGCTGCCACGACGGTCCGGTTGTTGCTGATCGAGGGCGCCGACGCCGACGGCGTCACGATCGAAGAGGACACCTTCGACGTCGGCGAATCGGCGTCGACCGGTGCGGTCGAGCAGGTGATCGCCGCCATCGACGGCACCCGGGAAGGCGCGATCGAGGGCGGCTACCGGCTGGCGTCGATCGGCGTCACCTGGAGCGATCCCGCCCAGGTCGGCGCGCTGCGCGAGGAACTGGCCGCCCGCGAGGTGGGCGGCGTGATGCTGGTGTCGCCGTTGCTGGCCGCCGCCGCACTGGCCCAGACGGTGGGCCACGCGATCGGCTACGAGCACATCGCGATGCTGTTCGTCGAGCCCGACCACGCGACGCTGGCCGTCGTCGAGGTTTCCGACGGCTCGATCGTCGACCTGCACCGCCGGGCGTTGGCGAACGCCCATCCGGAGGCGCCCCGCGAGGCCCTGGCGGCCGAGCTGGCCACGATGGTCGCCGCCCTGGACGCGCGGGGGTCGTGGGCCGACGGCGTGTTCCTCGTCGGCTGCGGCACCGAGATCGTCTCCATCAAGCCCGCGCTCGAGGCGGTCACGCCGCTCGACGTCACCGCTCCCGGGGAACCGGAGATGGCGCTGGCCCGCGGGGCGGCGCTGGCGTCGGCGAATGCGCCGCTGTTCGCGTCGTCGACGGCCGCGCTGGCCTACGCCCTGGACCCGGGCACCGGAGAGATCCACCCCCGCGGCCTGACCCCGACCTACCTGGACATCAGCGCCAACGCCGACCTGGGCGACGAGGCCCTGGCCTACAGCGCGATCACCGAGGACGACGACGAGGCCCCGCGCCGTCGCCGCCGGCCGTTGATGTTGACCGGCAGCGCGCTGGCGGGCATCGCCGCCGTCGCCGCCGGGGTGGTGCTCCTGTCGCTGACGTCAGACCGGCCGGTGTCGGCCGTGCAGCACAAGCCGCGCGTCAGCGTCGCCGCCCCGGCCAAGCACTTGCCGCCCCAGGCACCGGCCAAGCCGTCCCCGCCGAGCGCGCCGCCGCCCCCCGCGGCCGCCGCGCCGCCGCCGCCCCCCCCGGCCCCGGTCGAGCATCCGGCACCGCACACCCCGGTGGAGGCGCCGCCCCCGGCGCCCGTGTACCACCGGCAGGCGCCCCGGTACGTGCCCACCCCCGTCCAGCGGGCCGTGCCCGCGCCGCCGCCGGCCGCCCCGCCGCCGGCGCCACCCGCCGCCGTGCCTCCGCCGCCGCCCGCGGCAGCGCCGGCCGAGCCCGGCAGGCCGCTGACGACGGTGTATCTACACTTTCCGTTCGTCACCGTGCCGATTCCGATCTACCCCCCGCCGCCGCCCGGACCCTAGGAGGTCGCAGTGAGCGAGTACGGTCCGTTCGGCTTCGATCCCGACGAGTTGCGCGACGTGTTCGACCGCATCGGCAAGTTCGTCGGCGCCACGGGGGCCCGGGCGGGCTGGTCGGCGGTCTTCGAGGACCTCGCGGGGCGGACCCGCTCCGCGCCCGAGACCGCCGGCGAGGCCGGTGACGGCGTGTGGGCCGTCTACACGGTGGACGCCGACGGCGGCGCCCGCGTCGAGCAGGTCTATGCCACCGAGCTCGACGCGCTGCGGGCGAACAAGGACAACCTCGATCCGCGGCGCAAGGTCCGCTTCCTGCCGTATGGCATCACGGTCAGCGTTCTCGACGACGATTCGGACTCACCGGCTTAACGCCGTTCCGGCCGCCGGGCCGGGCCTGTAGTTTCTGCTTCGTGGCCGACTTGCCGAACCGTCAGATCCTGTTGCGTCGCCGCCCGTCCGGGCTGGTCAAGCCCGACGACACCGAGCTGGTCACCACGCCGGCGCCCGAGCCCGCCGACGGGGAGGCGCTGATCCGCACCACCTACGTCGGCATCGACGCCGCCGCCCGCACCTGGCTGGACGACCAGCCCAGCTACCTGCCGCCGGTGCAGCTGGGCGAGGTCATCCGGGCGGCCGGCATCGGCGAGGTCGTGACGTCGCGCTGTGACGCTTTCGCCGTCGGCGACGTGGTCACCACGCTGACCGGCTTCTCCGAGTACGCGATCATCCACGACGACATGTTCAGCACGCCCATCCCGGGCGAGGACGACCAGCTCGCGATCATGTCGGTGTACGGCCCGACCGGTGCCACCGCCTATTTCGGGATGACCGACATCGGCCGGCCGCAGGCCGGGGAGACGGTGGTGGTCTCGGCGGCCGCGGGAGCCACCGGCTCGGTGGCCGGACAGATCGCCAAGATCGCCGGAGCCCGGGTGGTGGGGATCGCGGGCGGTCCGGAGAAGTGCAACGCGGTGGTCGAGGACTTCGGCTTCGACGCGTGCATCGACTACAAGAACGACGATCTGGCCGCGGCGCTCAAGGAGCACTGCCCGCGACGGGTCGACGTCTACTTCGACAACGTCGGGGGGCCCATCCTCGACGCGGTGCTGGGCCGGCTCGCCAACCGGGCGCGCGTGGTCCTGTGCGGTGTCATCTCCAGCTACCTCACCGGTGAGCACCCGGGTCCGTCGAACTACGTCAACCTGTTGTCGAAGACGGCGCTGATGCAGGGTTTCAACGCCCTCGACCAGTGGGGGCGCTTCGACGAGGCGTTCGCCGCGCTGCGCCGGTGGGAGGCCGACGGCCTGCTCCGGCACCGGGAAACCATCTTCGAGGGCATCGAGTCCTGCGTCGACGCCCTCAACGGGTTGTTCACCGGGGTCAACATCGGCAAGACGCTGGTCAAGCTGAGCGAACCCACGTCGCGCTAGCGCGGCGAGATGCGGCGCGGGCCCGCCGCGTGATTTCATAACACCGTTTGCAGCGTTGCTTCGGGGGAATGTTCGGAGTAGGGCTTTCCGGCGTTCGGATGGGTGGTGTCTAAGAATGGATCGTCGCAGCATGTTGACGACGGGGATCGGCATGCTGGCGGCCGCGGCCGCGGCCTCGATCCGTCTCCCGGAGGCCGAGGCCCAGCCGGTGCCGCCGCCGTCGGCGCCCGCCCAGGCCACGGGCGGGCCCTACATCTTCCAAGACGAGTTCGACGGCCCGGCGGGTTCGGGCCCGGACCCGGCCAAGTGGACGGTGCAAACCTGGCAGGACGACGTGTTCCCGCCGGTCGACGGGATATACCGCGACGATCGCCAAAACGTTTACCTGGACGGCAATTCCAACCTCGTCCTGTGCGCCACCAACGACTTCGGCACGTATTACACGGGCAAGCTGCGCGGCAACTTTCGCAGCATGATCAACCAGACGTGGGAGTCGCGGATCAAGCTGGACTGTCTGTTCCCCGGTCTGTGGCCCTCGTTCTGGGCCGTCAACGAGGATCCGCTGCCCGACGGCGAGGTCGACATCTTCGAGTGGTACGGCAACGGCAGCTGGCCGCCGGGCACCACGGTCCACGCGGCGTCCAACGGCAAGACCTGGGAGGGCAGGTCGATTCCCGGGTTGGTCGACGGCGGGTGGCACACGTGGCGGATGCATTGGGGCGAGGACGGATTCCAGTTCTGGCGCGACTACGTCGACGGCGCCAAGCCCTACTTCACCGTCCCCAACAAGCCGATCCCGGTGCACGGCAACCCCAGCGACCTGCGCTGGCCGTTCAACAATCCCGGCTACTGGCTGACGCCCATGTACACTCTCGCCGTCGGTGGGGTCGGTGCCGGAGACCCCGCCCTGGGCACCTACCCGTGCACCATGCTCATCGACTACATCCGTATCTGGTAGTCCTCACCGCTGTGCCCTGATCACCTGAACCAGGTTGAACTGCCAGCGCTCGACGAGGCGGAAGCCCAGGTCGCGCGGCACCGCGAAGGCCGGGGTCGCGCCGTAGCGTGGACCCGGCGGCAGCGCGGGCCCCTGTTCGTGGGCGGGCCGCGACTCGTCGGCCTGGGTGATGATCCAGACGACGCGGCACCGCCCCAGCGGCTGGGCGACGACCTCCGGGATGAGGTTGGTGTCGAAGACGTCGTCGCGGTCGGTGGCCCGTTGCCACAGGGTGAGGTCGACCAGCTTCCGGTACGCATCGGGGCGCGCCGCCAGCAACGGGCGCATCGGGGCCGGCATGAACGTGACCGTGTCGTTCACCAGCAGGCAATCGCCCGGCGACGCCTGCGCGGCGATCAGGTCGGCCACCTGGCTGTAGTCCATGCCGTACTTGGCGTACGGGTTGCGCTGCGCCAGAACGTAGTTCGGTGTGGCGACCACTGCGAACAAACCGACCAGCGCCGCCGCCCGCCATGGCCTGACGGCCACCGCCGCGGCGCTGCGACCCAGGATCAGTGCCATCGCCGGTGCGGTGAACGACAGATAGCGCGGCGTGTAGACCGGGTGGATCACGGCCGACCAGAATACGATCGCGGCGGTCGGGATCGCCAGCCAGGCGAGCGCCAGGGTCACCAACTGCCGATCCGCCGGCTGTGACGCGCGCAGCCACACGACGGTCGCGGCCGCGACCAGCAAGGCCGCCAGCACCGCGAACTGGGGGCTTCTCTCGAAATACTGCTGCACCGCCACGTCTTCGAACGTGCGGCGCCCGATCGGTGCGATCCAGCTGATCTGGTGCACCTGCCCGGCGGCCAGGGCCAGGAACGGCGCCGTCGCGCACCCCGCCAGGGTCGAGGCGACGGCAAACCGCACCAGGACGGCACGCCGGCGCCGGAACGTGACGACGAAGGCGGCGTGCACCAGCACCAGCAGTGCCAGGTAGACGTCCAGCACGATCGAAACCGCTTGTGCCACGGCGTAAAGCGACCAGATGCGGGCCTCGCCGCGGCGGCCGGCGTACAGCAGCAATACGGTCAGCCAGACCGCGGCCATCATCGAGACGGCGTAGGGCCGGGCTTCGATGCCCGCCCAGGTCGAGCGCGGCAGGATCGCGCAGAACACGCCGGAGGTCACCGCGACGGTGCGCGACGAGAGCTGCTTGCCCAGCACCACCAACCCCGCCGCGGCGCCGCCGATGGCCAAACCGCTTGGGGCGCGGGCCCAGAACTCCGTGGGCGGAAAGATCGCGAACCAGCCGTGCATGAGCAGGTAGTACAGGCCGTGCACGGCGTCGACGTTGCCCAGCATTCGCCACAACTGGGCCGGCGAGCGGCTGTAGGAGGCCGAAATGGTCGCCGCCTCGTCGTACCAGAAGGACGGGCGGCCGGCGCCGACCAGGCTGACCGCCGCGGCCAGCAGCCCCACGACCAGCGGGTCCAGCGCGGCCGGCGGCGGGCACAGCCGGGCGCGGGTGGACATCACCGCTATGTTGCCATGCGCACGGCCCGGATCGGCGCATTCGAACGTATGATCGATCGATGGGCCAGCTCGGGTCGATCGGGTACAACGGGCAGCCGGTCCGCAGCCCGTTCCGCGTGGTGCGGCCGCCGGTCCCGGTGCTCGTGGACCTGACCGCGCTGTTCCCGCGCGAGCCGCACCGCTCGGGCCGTTACCAGCCCAACGGTCTGCAACTGCACAGGGTCGTCGAGGGCCGGCTGAGCTGCTGGGGCATCTGCGAACAGGGCGACTGGTGGGGGCTGGTCACCTACCCGGTCGCCTACGGCGCCAAGCAGAGCACCGTGACGCACTGGGTGCCGGCCTGGACTCTGCGCCGCAAAGATTAGGGCTGCAACCGGCGTCCCTGGACGTACGTCGCGGCGATCGACGCCTCGCCCCCATCAACAACTTGAAAGAGTCTGGTCCCGGGCCACGGTGGTGTCCGGATGCAGCGAAACCGCGGCCGCACCGGGCTCCGAAATGTGGGCCTTGAAGGCGGCGTTGAGCACCTGGGGGATGGACCACTGGTCGCAGGCGTCGAAATCCGTTCCGGCGCAGACGTTTGACACCGGATGCCACCGTCCGCCGCCACGGCATGGTGCCCGTGCCCCGGAACTGCTGGGAGGCCGGGCAGTGCGCGATCGACGCGCCCGCCTCGCTCATCCGCGCGAGACGTCGCCGGTGCCGGAGCGGTTGTCCTCGTTGAGTTGGGTGTGGAAGTACAGCTTGCCAAGGCCTTTGAGCGTGCGTGCGGTGACGGCCAGGGAGAACCGGGGGACGATCGCGACGTGCAGCCGCGCGGTTCCCGCGTCGCCGCCGGCTCCGCCGCATGCCACCTGTCGCAGCGTTTCACTTCGGAGGTGATCAACCGTGCGGCCGTGCGGGAGCCCACCGTCTGGATTCCGCGACCGCTGACGATCCGCAGTCCGCGCCGCGCCGTCTCCGCGAACGGGTCGTCCTGGGTGCGGGGGAACGCTGACCCGAGGACCATGGCCGCGGTGGTCCCCGACGCGACGCGCCGGTCGCAGAACTCGGCGGCGGCCCGCGCGGCGAAATCCGGATCGGCGAAGCGGGCCTCGGCGGTGTAGGCGCACGCGCTCAGCCAGTCCCTAGCGGCTGCGCGCCGAAGTAGGAGTCGCCGGCGAACGTCTGCAGGAAGTGCACGTGGGTGTCCACGAAGGCCGGGAGCAGAAAGCCGGGCCGGTCATCTCCCGGTCTGTGTTCATCATGCCGAAGCGCCGCGCCAATGCGATGATTGCTGCCCGTGGCACAAAGTTCGGGTTCCGTGTTGACCGCGCTCGTCGCGCTGGCGCTGGTCATCGCGGTCTCACCCATCACGGTCATTCCGGCGGTACTTGTCCTGCACGCGTCCCGGCCGCGGCCCGTGGGCCTGGCCTTCCTCAGCGGGTGGGTGCTGGGCCTGGTGGTCGTCACCGGCGCGTTCGTCGCGAGCTCGGACCTGCTCGGCGACCTGCGCAAGTCGCCGCCGACGTGGGCGTCGTGGCTGCGGGTGGTGCTGGGGTCGGCGCTGGTGGTCTTCGGCCTCTACCGCTGGGCGACCCGGAACCGCCAGGGCAGCATGCCGGGCTGGATGCGTTCGTTCTCCAAGCTGACCCCGGTGCGCGCCGCGATGACCGGGGCCCTGCTCGTGGCGATACGGCCTGAGGTCCTGATCCTGTGCGCGGCGGCCGGCCTGGCCATCGGCGCCAGCACCCTCGGTGTCGCGGACGGGTTCGCCGCCGCCGCGTTCTTCGTCGTCATCTCCGCGTCGACGGTCGCCCTGCCCATCCTGGCCTACGTCGGCGCCGGTGACCGGCTCGACGACACGCTTGAGCGCGTCAAGGACTGGATGGAACAGAACCACGCCGCGATGATGGCGGTGATCCTGGTGCTCATCGGTTTCATGGTCATCTACAACGGAATTCACGCTCTGCGCTGAGCTCCTGTGGGAGGATTGCTGCCCATGGCAGGTAGCTGGGGTGCAGTGCTGACCGCACTCGTTCCGCTGGGGCTGGTCGTCGCGCTCTCGCCGATCACGGTCATTCCGGCGGTCCTGGTTCTGCAGGCCCCGCGGCGGCGGCCGAGCAGCCTCGCGTTCCTCGCCGGCTGGCTGGTGGGCCTGGCCGCGCTGACGGCGCTTTCCGTGGCGGCGTCCGGCCTGGTGGGCGGGCTGCACAAGACCCCGCCGGCCTGGGCGTCGTGGCTGCGGGTGGTCCTGGGGTCCGCCCTCATCGTCTTCGGGATCTACCGGTGGCTGACCCGGCGTCGCCACACCGAGTCGCCCTCCTGGATGCGGTCTTTCGCCACCATCACCCCGGTGCGGTCGGGGGTCACCGGAGTAGCGCTGACGATGCTGAGACCGGACGTGTTCCTCATCTGCGTGCCGGCCGGACTGGCCATCGGGACAGCCGGACTGGGCGCCGCCGGTGACTGGATGGCCGCCGCGTTCTTCGTCATCGTCGCCGCCTCGACGGTCGCGATCCCCATCCTGGCCTACGTTGCCGCCGGCCCCCGCCTCGACGATCCGCTGGCGCGGCTCAAAGACTGGATGGACGAGAACAACGCCGCCCTGCTCGCGGTGGTCATGATCGTGATCGGTGCGATGGTGCTCCATCACGGAATTCAGGCCCTGTAGCCCCCGTCGGACAGGCCGGCGTCCGCTTCGAGCCGGTTCGCCTCGCCGCAGGCCCACTCGCGGACCAGTTCCCGGCCGTAGCCGAAAAGCATTCCCGCATAGCCCTTTGCCGCCCATTGCCGGCTGTGGATCTCCTCGTGGTGCAGCACCCGATCCAGGTCGGGTTCGCCCCGGTGCGACCGGACGATGCGGCGCAACCGCTCGGCGGGGTCGGCGACCCTGCCCGCGTTGACCATGAAGATGTCACCCCAGGTGGTGCCGCCCCGGCGGCTGAACTGGCGCTGAATCCAGTTGCCGCCCAGGCCCATCAGCATGCCGTTGGGGGTGGTGACCAGGCGACCGCCGTGCCGGTGCACGAACTCGACGTCGCGCGCGTAGCTCCAGCCGTTGCGGCTCTGCCGGTTGAGGATTCGCCTCACCTCGGCAGCGCCGTACGGGGTCTCGGGGAAGTCCGTGGGCTGCCCGCCCGGCCTGCCATAGCCGGTGCCGGCGTTGAGGACGTAGGTCAGCAGCACCGCCCGGCGGGTGTCGGCGCCGCCGGTGGTCCGCGGGATCAGGAAGAACGACTTGCCCTGGCGGTCGCGGATCTCCTCCATCCCCGCAAGGAGGTGAAAGCCGGCGGGCGGGATGTGGGGCACGATGCCGGCGAGGGCCTCCTCGGGCACGCCGTGCCGTTCGGCGTTGTCGAGCCATTGCCTGACGTAATCGTCCATCGGTCCTTCCTCGCAGAACTTTCTAGCAGCTCCGCGCCCGTTAAGGTGTAACCAATGAGCGGACGGCCCTGGCACCGCGTGCGCGGCGTCAAAGAGATCACCCGCGGGCTGGGCACCCTGGACCGGGAACTGTTCGACACCATCGCCGCCAGCCCGACCCCGCTGCTCGACGCCGTCATGCCGCCGCTGACCCGTGCCGCCGACCATTCCAAGCTGTGGGTCGCCGTTGCCGCGGCTCTGTTCGCCTCGGGCAATGCGAGCGCACAGCGCGGTGCGACGCGCGGTGTCGTCACGCTCGGCGTCACGAGCCTGGTCACCAACCAGTTCGCCAAGCGGATCCGCCGGCGCCCCCGCCCCCGCCTCGACGCGGTGCCGGTGGTCCGAAGGGCCGGCCGCCGGCCGACGTCGAACTCCCTGCCGTCGGGCCATTCGGCCAGCGCCGCCGCGTTCGCCGTCGGGGTGGGGCTGGAGAACCCGCTGCTGGGGTTCGGGCTGGGACTGCTGGCCGCGCTGGTCGGGCTGTCTCGGGTGGCGACTGGCGCGCACTACCCCGGCGACGTCATCGCCGGCTTCGGCATCGGGGCCGGCGTGGCGGTCCTGGGCGGGCGGCTGGTCCCACCGATCGTGGCGACGGCCCTGCCCGACACCGAACCGCTGTGGGTCGACGCGCCGCAACGCCCCGACGGGGCCGGCGTGGTTCTGGTGGTCAATCCGGCGTCGGGCGGTGGCACGGGCGCCCGCGTCGTCAACGAGGTGCGCGCCGAGCTGCCGCGGGCCGAGATCGTCGAACTGGGCCGCGACGACGACCCGGAACAGGCGCTGCGCCGCGCCGCCGCGCGTGCCGAGGTGCTCGCGGTCGGCGGCGGCGACGGCACCGTGGCGACCGCGGCGGCGGTGGCGATCGACACCGGGCTGCCGCTGGCGGTGTTCCCCGGCGGCACGTTCAACCACTTCGCCAGGGACATCGGCTGCGACACCGTGGCCAAAACCGCCGACGCAATCCGGCGCGGCAGCGTGGCCCGAGTCGACCTGGTGTGCCTCAACGAAACCCGGATGGTGCTCAACACCGCCAGCATCGGCGCGTATCCGGCGTTCGTCGGGCAGCGCGAGAAGTTGGAGAAGCGGATCGGCAAGCCGCTGGCCGGTTTCTACGCCATGCTGCACACGCTGCGCCACTCCGAACCGGTCCGGATCCGCTACGACAACACCACCTTGCTGACGTCGCTGTTCTTCCTCGGCAATTCGCTGTATCTGCCCTCCGGGTTCGCGCCCTCGGTGCGGCCGCGCATGGACGACGGTCTGATCGATGTGCGCATGCTCGAAGCCGGCCGCCCGTGGGGCCGCACCAGGGTCCTGGCGGCGCTGGCCCTGGGCCGTCTGCAGCGCAGTCCGCTCTATCACGAGTTGCAGGTGCCCGAGTTCGCCTTCTGCGCCCTCGACGGTCCGACGGTCATCGCCCACGACGGCGAGCTCGGCGACGAATACGACCGCGCGGCCTTCAGTGCGAAATACCGGATCCTGCCGGTGTACCGCCCGCGTCCTCGATGTTGAGCGCCGCGTCGCGGTTGTGGTCCCCACACCCACTCGGTGACGTCGGCGAGGCTGACCAGCAGGACCGGGTTGTCCTCGCGGAGCAGCATCGTTCCGAGGACGGCGACTCTGACGACGCCTTCGGGGCGGTGCCGCCACACGGTGGTGGCGCCGACCGCCGCGCGCAGCGCTTCCACAGCGCTCACGGGTGGGTGTTGCGTCTCGGTGACCAGCAGGCGGTGCAGGGGCGTGCCGTCGAGCCCGCCCTCGCCGTAGCCGAGCATGGACAGGCACGCCGGGTTCGCGTAGACGACAGTGCCGTCCTGGTCGAGGGCGATCACCGGTGTTGCCAGGCGCTGCAGCAGCACGAGCGCGGGCAACTGCTGCAGGTATCCCCGGGGGGTGTCGGGCCGAGGGGTGCGGCGGCGATCTTCGAATGGGGCGGGCGCATGGTTAACCCCTTGTGCCGCTTCGTCTTTGGCTGAATCCATCGATAACCCCCCGGACTGGTGTGCGCGATGCTACTGGCGACTAAGCTCACGGTCGTGCATCGTGGGTGTCGGGGATTAGAGCCGAAAGTCCCGGCGCTGGCACGCATTCCGTTACGGATATTCGTAACAGCCTGCCAATTTCGCATACGTCATTGCCGAATGAAACAGCAAACCGCACACTGTAACTGCGCTTACGCACCCGGACCGCGGGTAGAGCATGGGAATGGGCGCCACAGGTTGCACTCGGAGCTACAGGTTGTGAACGAATCCGCAGTCGGGGCGAGGTGGGAGGGGAGGTGCCGTGGTGGCCGCTGAACCCGCGAAGTCGGCACCCGCCCGTTCGGGCGGACGACATCCGGTGGGCCGCGTGCGGCGACAACTCGCCGAGCTGATGAACACCCGCGACCAGATGGGACAGCTGCTGCGGGCCGTGGTGGCTGCAGGCGCCGCTCGCGGCCGGGCCCAGGCGGACCAGGAGTTTCGGGGGATGGTCGAGGACAGCCCCGTCGCGATCTGCGTCCACGCCGACGGGCGCTTCCTCTATGTCAACGACACCATGGTGCAGAAGATGGCGGCCGAATCCGCCGACCGGCTGCTGGGGCACCGGATCGTGGACTTCGTGGCGCCGCAGTCGGTCCCCACGGTGCTCGGCCAGATCGCGGCGCGCCGCCGCGACGGGGACATCTCACCGCCGATGGAGATGGTGATCCTGCCGCTTGACGGGACGACCCGCGCGGTGGAGGCGGTGGCAGTGCGGGCCCAATGGCGGGGCAGACCAGCCCACCAGGTCGCGTTCTGGGACGTGACCGAGCACAAGACCGCCGAGGCGAACCTTCGCTACCAGGCGGCGCTGGTCACCCACGTCAGCGACGCGATCGTCGCCACCACCCTCACCGGCGCGGTCACCGCCTGGAACCCCGCCGCCGAAGCCATCTACGGCCGCTCGGCGGTGCAGGCCCTCGGCCGACCGGTCGGTGAGGCGGTTGGCGCCGCCCTGGATCCGGCCGCGATCATCGCCGCCGGGGGCGTCGTGCACGCCACGCACCGCGCGGCCGACGGCTCGCCGCTGGCGGTGCGGGTGTCGGCGTCCCGCATGGACACCGGATACGTCGTGGTGTGCGCCGACCAGACCGCGCTGCGGCGCGCCGAACAGCATTTCCAGACCGTCGTGGCGTCCCTGGAGGAAGGCGTCGTCGTCATCTCGTCCGAGGGCATCGTGGAATCGGTGAACCCCGCGGCCCTGCAAATAATGGGTGTTCCGACGACGGAGGCCGAGCCAGTCGAGATGGCGGCAGTGGTACCGATACCGATCTACGACAGCGACGGCGGGTTGCTCATCGCCGATCAGCGTCCGGTGCTCGAATCCCTGAAAATCAGCCCCCGGGGGAGCCAGGTCTACGGTGTCGACCGATTCGACAATGGACGACGGGTCTGGCTCTCCGTGACGTGGTCGCTGCTCGATCCCGAGGATCCCGATGGCTCGTCGGTGCTGGTGTCGTTCGCCGACGTCACCGCGCAGCACACCAAGTACCAGCGACTCGTCCATCAGGCGACGCACGATCACGTGACCGGGCTGCCCAACCGCGCCCACATACTCGACCTGGTCACCGACGCACTGGAAGCCCGAGATCACCGGTTGGGTGCGGTGCTGTTCATCGACCTCGACAAGTTCAAGAGGGTCAACGACGAACTCGGGCATCATGCCGGCGACGCCGTGCTGAGGATCGCCGCCGAACGCCTGAGTGCGGCGTTGCGCCCCGACGACGTGGTCGGACGTGTCGGCGGCGACGAGTTCGTCGCGCTGCTGGCCGCGCCGATCGAGCCCGAGGAGGCCGACGTCGTCGCCGACAGGCTGCAGGCTGCGCTCGGGGAACCGATCGTCGTCCGGGGCGACGGTGACGGGCTCCGGGATGTCAAGTGCGTCAGCGCCAGCATCGGCGTCGTCGCGGTGCGCCCCGACGAGCGGCGCAGCGCCGCCGAGATCCTGCACGACGCCGACCTGGCGATGTATCGGGCAAAGGCACGGGGACGGGCGTCGAGCCACTTCACGCTCGGGGCCGTCGACCTGCACGGACCCGCCGGCAGCTGTAGCGCCTAGCTCATCGAACCCGGCGTCACAGCCAGCCGGTGCGGGCGGCGGCGACCGGCTCGGCGGGGGCCGGGGCCAGTTCCCCGTCCCGCACCTGCTCGAGCATCCGCTTCACCGCGGCGACGATCTGCGGGGCCGCAGCGGCGAGTGCGGTCTTGTCGGCCTCGCTGACCTCGTCGGGGTCGACGCCCGCCCGGGTCAGCACGGCAGCCGGATCGGCCAGCTGACCGGCCAGCCACGACACCGGGTCGGCGGACAGCTCGGGGACGAAGTGGCGGCGCCCGGGTTCCCACCCGTTGAAACGGGGGTGGTGATGGGCCCGGTCCAGCGTCCCCGGCGGGCTCTCGGTGGACCCGAACAGGTCAACCCGCCACACCGGCCGGTCGAAGGAAATCGGGACTCCGGCATAGATGGAGCCCTGCGGCGCGCCGCGGTCGACGAGGCGCAGTTCCAGCCTGACCCCCCGTTCCGGGGTTTCCTGCCCTTCCAGCGGAGACGGGTCGACGAAGAACATGTCCCCGATGACCACACCCAGAGTGTCGAATCCGAACGCTGCGAGCATCGCGCACCTTCCCGGTCTCTTGGGTCGCTTGTCGTCCGTCATCGAGGGTAGACCGGGTTGGGCCGCAACTCAGCCGGGGAGCCGATGACGGGAATCCCTGCCTGCCTGGAGGGCGGGTACTGAAGGGGTATCGGCCGGTCGGTTGGCAACGTCGCGGAGCGGGTCGCTGTCAGCCGTTGATTTCGCGCCAAAACGCAATAGGAAGCCGGAAGGCTGCTCGGCGATTTCGCAATGATTGGGCGGTCCGGACGACCAGGGGACCAGAATCCTCGGACGTTATGCAAATCACGCAATGTGCGTTAGGCTCAGCCGGTGGCGCAACTGACCTTCCAGCGCGCTCGCACCGAGGCAGAGAAGCGCCAACGTGCAGAGGCCCTCGTGGAAGCCGCGCGCTCGCTGGCAATGGAAACGGGCGTCGCATCGGTTACCCTGACCGCGGTCGCCAACCGCGCCGGAATTCACTATTCGGCGGTCCGCCGCTACTTCACCTCGTACAAGGAAGTCCTGCTGCGGCTGTCCGCCGAGGGCTGGGTGCGATGGTCCAATACCGTCTCGGAGAAGTTGGCCGAGCCCGGCGCGAAGTCGCCCTCGCGCATCGCCGAGACAATCGCCCAAGCCCTGGCCGAGGACCCATTGTTCTGCGACCTGCTTGCCAACCTGCACCTGCACCTGGAACACGAGGTGGACGCTGAGCGGGTCATCGAGGTCAGGCGGATCAGAACCGCGGCCACACTCTCGCTGGCCGATTCGATCCGATGCGCGCTGCCCGAACTCGGACGATCGGGCTCGCTGGACATCTTGCTGGCCGCCTACTCGCTGGCGGCGACGCTGTGGCAAGTTGCGAACCCGCCGGCGCGCCTGACCGACATCTACGCCGAGGAGCCGGAAGTGGTTCCGCCCGAGTGGAATCTGGACTTCGCAACCGCCCTCACCCGCCTGCTGACGGCCACCTGCATCGGCCTGATCCCGGGATCCTCATGAACTCAGGAAGGAGGCCGCAGCGCTATGGCTTGGCGAACTGCAACCGGTGAAGACGGTCCCGAACCCGTCGAGTGGTCGGGGCCTGAGCCGACCGTGGCGTCGGAAACCAACCGGCGCAACGACGCCCGGATGAAGGAAGGCCGACGAAGGGGGAGCGCTGTGGCCGGCCCGATCAAGACCCTGTGGGGCATCTCCGAGGTTGCACATGCGCTAACTAACGTTGCGCCCGTGGTGAAGGACATGAAGCGCCCATGACGATGACCGAGCCAACGACCGAACCGCTGAAGAAGCAGGGCTCCGCCGCCAGCGAGGGCAACGAGGTCGCTGCGCAGCGCGCCAAGAAACAGGGGATCTTGGGGCGCTTCTGGTTGGTGCTCACGGTCACAGCCGTCGTTGCGCTGTCGGGGTTCGTCGTCTACCGATTGCACGGCATCTTCGGCGTTCACCGGGGTTCGTTCGGTGGTGGCACCTCGGGCGAGGTCCTCGACCAGTTCAACGCCAAGACGATCACGCTCGAGGTCTGGGGCTCGCCGGGCAGCACGGCGACCATCAACTACCTCGACGAAAACAGCCATCCGCAGCAGGCACTGAATGTGCCCTTGCCCTGGAGCAAAGTGTTGAGTTCAACGAAGCCCGGCATCCCGGCAAACCTGATGGCGCAAGGAGACGGCAGTTGGATCGCGTGCCGATTCGTCGTGAACAATCACGACGGTCGCGGTGACGTCATCAAGACCCCGAATCGCTCGGATTCCAACGAAACCGTGAACCCCTTCGTCTACTGCTTGGACAAGTCCGCATGAGCGAGCTGAGGGAGGCTCCGCCGCGCGTCGATCAGCCGCTGATCCCGCCGTTCCTACCGCGGATGATCCATCGGCTGGCGCTGCCGATCGTCCTGGTGTGGTTGGGCATCGTCTTTGTCACCAACACCGCGGCCCCGCAGCTCGAGGTCGTCGCCAAAAACCAGGCGGTGTCGATGAGTCCGACGGACTCGCCATCGTTCCAGTCGATGATGCACATCGGAGCGACGTTCAAAGAGTTCAACTCCGACAGCTCGGCGATGGTCTTGCTGGAGGGTGACAAGCCGCTCGGAGCGGAAGCCCATCGCTACTACGACGAGATCGTCAGGCGCCTCGAGCAAGACAAGAAGCACGTTCAGCACGTGCAGGATTTCTGGAGCGATCCGCTGACCGCCGCGGGTTCCCAGAGTCACGACCAGAAAGCCGCCTACGTCCAGGTCTATCTCGCCGGCAACATGGGCGGCAACCTGGCCGCCGAGTCGACCGCCGCCGTTCGCAAGATAGTGGACTCGGTGCCCGCGCCGCCAGGAATCAAAGCCTACGTCACCGGAGCGGGTCCGCTGATCGCCGATCAGTCTCATGCGGGTGAAAAAGGTATCGCAATAGTCACCATGGTGACGATCCTGGTGATCATCGTGATGCTGCTGGTCGTCTACCGGTCGGTAACCACCGTCATGATCATGCTGACCATGGTCTTCATCGAGTTGGCTGCGGCACGGGGCGTCGTCGCGGTGCTGGGAAATTATGGGATCATGGGGTTGTCCACCTTCGCCAACAACATGCTGGTGTTGTTGGCGATCGCTGCCAGCACCGATTACGCGATCTTCATCGTAGGCCGCTACCACGAGGCACGCGGGGTGGGACAGACGCGCGAAGAAGCGTTCTACACCATGTTCCACGGCACCGCGCATGTGGTATTGGGTTCGGGCCTGACCATCGCCGGCGCGATGTACTGCTTGAGTTTCTGCCGGTTGCCGTATTTCCAAACCATGGGCGTGCCCTGCGCCGTCGGGATGCTGGTCGCGGTATTCGCTGCGTTGACTTTGGGTCCGGCGGTGCTCACCGTTGCCACTTTCTTCAAGCTGATGGATCCGAAGCGAAAGTTGCAGACGCGGGGCTGGCGCCGGATCGGCACCGCGGTCGTCCGCTGGCCCGCGCCGGTTCTCGCGGTGACCATCGGTGTCGCGTTGGTTGGCCTGGTCGCCCTGCCCGGTTACAAGACGGACTACGACACCCGCCACTTCCTGCCGGCGGACACCCCCGCCAATGTCGGTTATGCCGCCGCGGACCGACACTTCGACCAGGCTCGGCTCAATCCCGAGCTGTTGATGATCGAGACGGATCACGACCTGCGTAACCCGGCCGACTTCCTGGTCCTGGACAAGGTCGCCAAGGCGGTCTTCCACATCCCCGGCATCGGCCGTGTGCAGACCATTACCCGGCCGCTGGGCACGCCGCTCGACCACAGCACTCTCGGTTTCCAGATGGGCGCACAAGCCGCGCAGCGGATCCAGACCCAGCACTATCAGGACGAGCAGTCAAAGAACTTGCTCAAGCAGGCGGACGAACTGCGCAAGACGATGGCGACCCTGTACGAGCAGATGCGGGTCACCCAGGACCTCAGCAACACGACGCACGAAACCGCCAAGCTGACCAAGCAAACCGTGCATATCACCGAGGCGTTGCGCGACGACATCGCCAACTTCGACGACTTCTTCCGGCCGATCCGCAGCTACTTCTACTGGGAGAGACACTGCTACGACATTCCGGTGTGCTGGGCGATCCGTTCGATCTTCAACGCGCTGGACGGCATCGACCAGGTGGCGCAGAACATCGTGGCGCTCAGCGCGAATCTGGACAAGCTGGATCGGATTCAGCCCAAGCTGGTGGCGCTCATACCGCCGCAGATCGAGAGCCAGCAGCGCAACCTGGACACCATCATGTCGAACTACGCGACCACGATGGGGCTCAATGAACAGGCCAGAGCGCAGTCCGAGAACGCCACCGCCGAAGGCGATGCCTTCGACGCGGCCAAGAACGACGACACCTTCTACCTGCCGCCGGAGGCGTTCAGGAGCCCGGATTTCGCGCGGGGTCTCAAGCAGTTCATCTCCCCGAACGGGCACGCTGTCCGGTTGATCATCTCCCACGAGGGCGACCCGGCGACTCCTGGAGGCATCAGCCGCATCGAACCGATCAAGCAGGCCGTGCACGAGGCGATCAAAGGCACGCCCTGGGAGGGCGCCAAGGTCTACCTCGGCGGTACGGCTGCGACGTACAAGGACATGCACGACGGCTCTAACATCGACCTGATGATCGCCGGAATTGCCGCAGCCACACTGATTTTCATCATCATGCTGTTGATCACCCGAAGCTTGGTGGCGGCCTTTGTGATCGTCGGAACGGTGCTTCTCTCTCTGGGCGCCTCGTTCGGACTCTCCGTGCTCCTATGGCAGTACATCCTGGGCATAAAGCTGCACTGGATGGTGCTGGCGATGGCGATCATCCTGCTGCTGGCGGTCGGCTCGGACTACAACCTGCTGCTGATATCGCGGTTCAAAGAAGAGATCCGCGCCGGGCTCAAGACGGGCATCATCCGCGCCGTGGCCGGCTCGGGCTCGGTGGTGACCTCCGCCGGTCTGGTGTTCGCCGCGACCATGGCCACGTTCATGTTCAGCCCGCTGCTGGTGATGGCCCAGGTGGGTACCACGATCGCGCTGGGGTTGCTGTTCGACACGTTGATCGTGCGGTCGTTCATGACACCGTCGCTGGCCACCCTGCTCGGGCGCTGGTTCTGGTGGCCGCAGCACGTGCGTCCACGGCCGGCCAGCACCATGCTGCGACCGTACGGACCGCGCCGCGCCGTGCGTGAGTTGATCCTTGAGAACGTCGAGGAGCACCCGGCGGGCGGATTGGTACAGCAGCGCTGATCTGACGAGGCGCGTGAGCGTCGAGATTCACGCCGGCGTGAAGGCGCGACGCCGGTTCTGTGCCCAGCGGTGAACGACCGGCCACTGCCAGGTGCTTTGTGGAGCCGATGACGGGAATCGAACCCGCGTATTCAGCTTGGGAAGCTGATGTTCTGCCATTGAACTACATCGGCGGTGTCGCTTCGAAAGGCTAGCATCCGTTGCCGGGGCCGGACCGTAGGGCGGTCGTCGCGGCGGCGCAGAGTAAGCCGCTCGAGTCGCACCGGCTGAGCAGCCCCCGACAGTGACGCCGTGATGTTTACCCTTTCGTGACAATTCGTGATCTCGTATGGTGCCTCCTGTGGGCAGGCACGAGTTACCCAGGACGCGCCGCAAGTCGGCAACTCTCCTGGCAGCGATAGCCGCCCCCGCCGTCGTCTTCTTAGCGGCGAGCGCTGATGCGTATCCGGGCGCCGCGCGTGAGATCGTCGCCGAGCCGGTCGTGGCCGACGTCGAACCGTGTTGTTTCGAGGTGGTGGCGGCGATGCCGGCTCCGGGGACGGCCGGTGACGGCGCGGCCCGCGGCGCTGAGTTCGCCGCCGCCTCCCGCTACCACCGGCAACCCAGATTCTTGCCGGCCGGCGTCGCACCCGAGCACGGCCTGCAGGTCAGGACCATCTTGGCGGCCCGCGCCATCAGCGCCGAGTTCCCCGAGATCCACGAGATCGGCGGGGTGCGCCCGGATCCGTTGCCCTGGCATCCCAACGGTCTGGCGATCGACGTGATGATCCCCGACCCCGGCAGCGCCCATGGCATAGCGCTGGGCAACCAGATCGTCGCGTTCGTGCGCCGCAACGCCCGTCGATTCGGCATGCAGGACGCCATCTGGCGCGGCGTCTACTACACGCCCAACGGCGCGCAACCGAGCAGGCTGGGCCACTACGACCACGTCCACGTCACCACCACCGGCGGCGGATATCCCACCGGCCGGGAGGTGTACCTGCGTTGAGCCGGGGCCGTCTGCGCGGCAGATAGGCTCTGCGGATGCTGCTCTCCGATCGTGACCTGAGGGCCGAAGTCGCCGCCGGCCGGCTGGGTGTCGACCCGTTCGACGACACGCTGGTGCAGCCCTCCAGCATCGACGTCCGCCTCGACCGCCTGTTCCGGGTGTTCAACAACACCCGCTACACCCACATCGACCCCGCCAAGCAGCAGGACGAGCTGACCAGCCTGGTCGAACCCGACCCCGGCGAACCGTTCGTGCTGCACCCCGGCGAGTTCGTGCTCGGCGCGACGCTGGAGCTGTTCACCCTGCCCGACGACCTCGCGGGACGTTTGGAAGGCAAATCGTCGCTGGGCCGCCTGGGCCTGCTGACGCACTCGACGGCCGGGTTCATCGATCCCGGTTTCAGCGGCCACATCACGTTGGAGCTGTCCAACGTCGCCAACTTGCCGATCACCCTGTGGCCGGGCATGAAGATCGGCCAGCTGTGCATCCTGCGTCTGACCAGCCCGGCGGAACACCCTTACGGCAGTTCGGCCGTCGGTTCGAAATACCAGGGCCAGCGCGGACCCACGCCGTCGCGCTCCTACCAGAATTTCATACGAAGTCCCTAGCTTCGGCAGGCCCGCGGCACAGCTTCACCGCCGAAGATCGATGTAGCGGTCCGCGTGGTTTTCCTCCCCCAGACCACGGCAGGCTGCGGGATTTTTGGAGGATGGGTTTTGGACACCGTGCTCGGGGTGTCGATGGCACCGGCAGCGATCCAGCTGGTTTTGCTGGAGGGCGAGAACGCCGACGGCCCCACGATCGAAGAGGACGAGTTCGACGTCGACGCCGGCGCCCCCGATCGGGTGATCGCCGCCATCCTGGGCACCCGCCAGGGCGCGGCCGACGCGGGTCTGGAGCTGTCCTCGATCGGGGTGAGCTGGACCGATCAGCAGGAGGCCGCCGCGTTGCGCGACGCGCTGGCCGCCCACCGGATCGACAATGTCATGCTGGTGTCGGCGTTCCTGGCCGCCATCTCGCTGGCGCAATCCGTCGGCGGCGCAATGGGTTACGAACGCACCGCGGTGCTGTTCGTGGAGCCCGGCATCGCGACGACGGCGCTGGTGGAGACGTCCGACGGCTCCATCGCCGACGTCCGCAAGACGTGCCTCGATGCCGAGACCTACGACGAGGCGGTCGCGCAACTCGGGGCGATGGTGGCCGGGCTCGACGGTTCGGCACCGGCCGCGGGCGGGCTGTTCGTGGTGGGGTCCGGTGTCGACGTCGCCCCGCTGCGGCCGACGCTGGAGGCGGCGACGTCGCTGGACGTCAGCCTGCCGGAGGAGCCGCAGACGGCGCTGGCCCGTGGCGCCGCGCTGGCGTCGGCGAACGCGCCGTTGTTCGCCTCCTCGACCGCTGCCCTGGCCTACGCCCAGGACGCCGGGACCGGTGTAGTCGACGTATCCGGCCTGCCGGACTACCTCAGCCTCTCCGGGGTTCCCGGCGAGAACGACGTCGCGTACAGCGCGGTGCCAGACCCGGACTCCGAAGCCCCGACCGCCGTCATCGAAGGGCTCTTCGCCCCCGACGCGGGCCAACCGCGCCGCCGGCCCGCCCTGCTGATCGGCAGCGGGCTGGCGGTGGCCGGCATCAGCGCGGTGCTGGCGCTCGAGATCGCGCTGGCGATCGGCATCCGCACGACGGTCGCCCTCCAGCCCACTCCCGCTCAACAGCTGATCGTCCCGGCCCGGCAGGCACCGGCGCCCGCGCCGCTCCCGGCCGTGGCCCCGAAGCCGGCGCTCAACGTGCCCCTACCGGTGGCAGCGCCCAAGCCCCTGAACCCGCCGGTGGCCGCCCCGGTGCCGGCGGCGGCGCCTCCGGTCCCGGCGGCTCCGATCGTGCCGGTGCCCGTGGCGGTCCCGCCGGTGGTGCCGGTCCCGGCGCCGCCGATTCACGTGCCCGCGCCCATGCTCGGCGTGCCCCTCCCCTACCGCGTTCTGAGCCCGCCGTCTGCGCCTGTGCCGCACGCGCCGCAACCCGTGGTGGTTCCCCCGCCCGTCCACGCGCCGCACCCGCAGTCGCCGCCGTCGGGCGGTGGCACGGGTCCGCTGTCGCCGCCCCACCCCGTTCCCGGCGGGCAGGGCGCGCCGCCCAAGCCGGGTGCAGGCCCGGGTGGGCTTGATGGTCATGTGCCGGTGCCAGGTGGGGGTCCGGGTGGGCTGGGTGGTCCGGGTGGTGGGCCTGTTCATGTTCCAGGTGGTCTGGGTGGGCCTGGTGGTCTGGGTGGTCATGTGCCGGCGCCCGGTGGCGGGCCGATCGGTGGTCCCGGCCCGTTTGGTGGCGGTGGACCGTTCGGCGGCGGCCACGGCGGGGGAACGTTCGGCGGGGGCGGACCCTTCGGCGGTGGAGGGCCGTTCGGCGGATTCGGTGGCGGCGGCCACGGCGGTGGTTTCGGTGGATTCGGCGGGCACCACTGACGTTCGGCCCGGTGCCGCAGCACAGCGAACGAGGATTGGCCGGTGTCCGCGCGCCGCGCGGGTACGCTCGGATCATTGCGGTCGGTCTAGAACTGTGCCGTCGCACCTGTGAGCCGGAACTCCACGAGGCGTGAGGTTTCCGTCGCCCGGTGGCCAAGGCGATCCCGGCTCGTACCGTGGACGGCGCAGCGAATTACGCGCAGCGAATTACGCGCAGCGAATTACCCAGGGGGATGGGAAAAGTGGTGGACATCGTGCTCGGCGTTTCGATGACGCCGACCAGGGTCCGCATGGTGCTGGTCGAGGGGGAGAACGCCGACGGGGTCGTCGTCGACCAGGACGACTTCGACACCGGGCAGTCGTCGCCCGCCGACGCGCCGAGCCAGGTGGTCTCGGCGATTCTCGGCACCCGGCAGGGCGCCGAAGAGGGTGGCTACCAGCTGTTGTCGACGGGAGTGACCTGGACCGATCACGTCGAGGCCGCGATGCTGCGCGACGCGCTGATCGACCACAAACTCGAGAACGTGATGCTGGTCTCGGCGTTCATGGCCGCGGCCGCGCTGGCCCAGTCCGTCGGCGACGCCACCAATTGCACGCACACGGCGCTGCTGTTCGTCGAGCCCTACACCGCGACCCTCGCCGTGATCAACACCGCCGACGGGTCGGTTTCCGATGTGCACCGCCGGGTTCTTTCCGACGACGACCAGGAGGCGGTGGCCGAGCTCGCCGGGATGGTTTCCGGCGCCGAGGCGCTCGACGCGCGACCCGAGGGCGTGGTCGTCGTCGGATCCGGCGTCGATGTCCCGCTGATCAAGCCGGCGCTGGAGGCCGCGACGTCCCTGCGCCTGGCCATCCCCGACGAGCCGGAGACGGCCCTGGCGCGGGGTGCGGCGCTGGCGTCGGCGAACGCGCCGTTGTTCGCGTCGTCCACCGCCGCGCTGGCCTACGCGCTGGACCCCGGCACCGGCGAAATCGATCCCCTCGCTCTGGCCGGGCAGTCTCCGGGTCTGCTTCCCGCCTATCAGGGCGCTTCGGACACGGCCGGCGATGGCGGCGAAGGCGAGGACAACGTCGCCTACAGCGCCGTGCCGGACGAGGACGCCGACGCGCAGACCGTCGTCTTCGGCCCGAGAACAAAGACACCGCGGCGCAAATCCCTGATGTTGGTGGGCAGCACGTTGACGGTGATCGTCATCGCGGCGGTCGTCGCCCTGGAGATCGCCCTGGCCATCAACATTCGTCCCACAGTGGCCTTGCGGCCCAGCCCGAACGAAAACATCATCGTCCCAACGCATTCCGCGCCCGCGCCGGCGGTCCAGGCGAAGCCGCCCCGGCCGGTGGTGATACCCCACCCGATACGCCCGCCCGCGGTGGCTCCTGCTCCCGCGGCCCCGCCCGCGCCCGCGCCGATTCCGGTGGTTCCTCCGCCCGTGCCCGTTCCCGTGCCCCGGGTGCCGATCATCCGTCCGCCGGTGCCCCGGGCGCCGGTCGTTCATCCGCCCGCCCCGCGGTGGGGAGGCCGGGGCCCGTTCGGCGTGCCGGGCCCGCGGGGTCCGTTCGGTGGTGGTCCGTTCGGCGGGCCGGGCCCGCGGGGTCCGTTCGGTGGCGGTCCGTTCGGGGGTGGCCGCGGCCCGCTGGGCGGCCTCTTCGGCGGCGGTCACGGCGGCTTCGGCGGGGGCCACGGCTTCGGCGGCCACGGTTTCGGCGGCTTCGGCGGTGGGCATGGTTTCGGTGGATTCGGTGGTGGTTTCGGGCGCAGGTAGCCCTCTCGCCGCAGCGCAGCACATCGACAGGTGAAGGTGGAGGTGGAGGAGCGGTGGACGTCGTAGTCGGCATGTCTGTGGCACCCGCGGCGGTCCGCCTGGTGCTCGTCGAAGGGGCAGGTGCCGGCGGAGTCACCGTCGACCGGCACGACTTCGGCCTAGCCGGCAAACCACCGACCGCCGCGGCGGACGTGGCGATCGAGGCCATCCTCCGGACCCGGGACGCCGCGGCGGCCGGCGGCTACCGGCTGCGGTCGACCGGAATCACCTGCACCGACGACGCCGAAGCGGCCGCCCTGCGCGACGCCCTCGCGCGGCGCCGCATCGACGACGTCACTCTGGTCTCGGCGTTCACCGCGGCCGCGGCGCTGGCCCAGGCGCTCGGAAGAGCGTCCAAACGCGACCGGACCGCGCTGCTCTTCGTCGAGCCGGCCGCCGCGACGCTGGTAGTGGTGGACACCGCTGCCGGCCCCGGCGGGGGCGTTCGGCGTCGGGCACTGACGAAGGGGGATGCGGCAACAGCCCAGCTGGCCGCGATGGTCTCGGGGGTCGCAGCCCAGCAGGACCGCCCCGGCGAGGTGTTCCTGGTGGGCGCCGGTGTCGACATCCGGTCGATCAAGGCGGCGCTGGAGGCCGCGACGCCGCTCCCGATGACCGCTCCCGAGGAGCCCGAGCTGGCGCTGGCGCGCGGGGCCGCGCTGGCCGCGGCGACCGCGCAGGTGGGCGAACCGCCCACCCTGGCGATGCCGCCGGCGCAGGATCTGGCGGCCCCCGCCCGGGGCCGGGTCGAGAACGCCGAAACCGAAGGCGAGACGAACCGCGGCCGGCGTCGCCGCCGGTCGGTGCTGTTGGCCGGCGCCGCGATGGCGGTCTTGGTCGCCGGGGTGGCGGCGGTCGCGCTGGTGCTGGTCCTCAACACCGGCAGCCACGGCCCCGCGACGCAGGCGCCGCCGCCGAAGACCGCGGCGCCCGCCCCGCCCCCGCCGTCAGCAACGCCGGCGCCGCCGCCCCCGGCGCGCGCGGCGCCGTCACCCGCACCCGTTCCGGCCGCGCCGCCGCCCGCACCGGCCGCGCCTCCCCCGCAACAGGGTCCCCCGGCCAGGCCCGGTGGTGACGATCACGGCGGGGGCGCCTGGCTCCGCCGCCACCTGGATCGATACGGCATCCCCGTTCCCTGGCCCTGAACGAGCCCCGCCCGCCCCGCGGGACGCGCGTAAAATCATGGCCCAAGGGGAACATTGGTGGGGGCGACCGGCGCGTCAGCGTCGCCGGAGGGTGCGAGGACGACGGCTCGAAGCCACCGTTTGGCAAACGGCAATGGAGGAGCTTTGGACACGGTACTGGGCGTGTCGATGGCGCCGACGGCAGTTCAGATGGTGCTGGTCGAGGGACAGGACGGTGACGGAGCCACCGTCGACGAGGACAACTTCCAGATAACTGCCGACGACGAGGCGGCGACGATCAGCGCGGCCGACCAGGTGGTGTCGGCGATCCTGGGCACCAAGGAGGGCGCCGCCGAGGGCGGCTACCGGTTGGCGTCAACCGGGGTCACCTTCTCCGATCCCGCCGAGGCGGCCGCCCTGCGCGATGCGCTGGCCGCCCACAAGATCGAGAACGTCATGCTGGTCTCGGCCTTTTTGGCCGCGGCCGCGCTGGCCCAGGCGGTCGGCAACCACACCAACTACGCCCAGACGGCGCTGCTCTACATCGAGCCCGACACCGCCACCCTGGCGGTCGTCGACAGTGCCGACGGGTCGATCACCGACGTTCACCGCGAGGCGTTGCCCGACGACGACGACGCGGCGGTCGCCCAACTGGTCACGATGGTCTCCAAGGCCGAGGGGCTGGCCCCGCGCCCGGACGCGCTGTTCGTCGTCGGTGCCGGCATCGACATCCCGATGATCAAACCGGCGCTGGAGGAGGCGACCGCGCTGCCGCTGACCACGCCCGAGGAGCCGGCCACGGCGCTGGCGCGCGGCGCGGCGCTGGCGTCGGCGAGCGCGCCGCTGTTCGCGTCGTCGACCGCGGCGCTGGCCTACGCCCAGGACCCCGGCACCGGCGCCATCGACCCGATGGCGATTGCTCCCGGGTACTTCGAGGCCGGCGGTGACGCCGGCCTGGACAACCTCGCCTACAGTGCCGTCGCCGACGACGACCCCTACACCGGTGCCTACCCGGGCGCCCAGACCGCGGCGACCAACCTTCTCGACGGCGGCTACCGCGACCGCAGGTTCAGATTGCTGGGCACCGCGTTGGCGGGGATCTTCGTCGTCGGTGTGGCCGCGCTGGTCGTGGCCCTGGCGGTCACCATTCGGCCCCACGCCGGCGTCAAACCCAACCCGGGCCACAAACTCGTCGCCCCCACGCATCAGGTGCCCGCGCCCGCGGCGCCCGAGGCGCCCGCCCCCAAGGCACCCGCCCCCAAGCCGGCGGCGCCCGCCCCGGCTCCTGCCCCCCAAGCCCCGGCCCCGGCGCCTCAGGCCCCCGCGCCGGCGCCCGCTCCGGTGCCGGCCGCCCCGGCGCCGGCGCCCGCTCCGGCCGCCCCGCCGCCTCCGCCGCCCCCGCCGATACAAATCCCGCTGCGCCTACCGCCGTTCATCGGCGGCGGCGGTGACGACGACCGCGGCGGATTTCCGGGCGTCCCGCACGGCGGCTTCGGCCGCGGGCGCGGGCACGGCGGGTTCGGCATCCCGGGCATCGGTATCCCCGGGCTGTAGCGCGTCTGGCCGGCCGGTGTCAGGTGTCATCTGCCGTTTAACTACCGCTCAGCGAGTCGATGCAGTTAGCTCATCGCGGCCGCCTACACCGGTGTTATGCGATGCACCGTGTTCGGCACCGGCTATCTGGGCGCCACCCATGCGGTCGGGATGGCGCAACTGGGCCACGACGTCGTGGGGGTCGACATCGACCCGGGCAAGGTCGCCAAGCTCGCCGGGGGCGACATCCCCTTCTACGAGCCCGGCCTGCGGAAGTTGCTGACCGAGAACCTCGCCGCGGGGCGGTTGCGGTTCACCACCGACTACGACCTGGCCGCCGACTTCGCCGACGTGCACTTCCTGGGCGTGGGCACGCCGCAGAAGAAGGGCGAGTACGGCGCCGACCTGTGCCACGTCCACGCCGTCATCGACGAGTTGGTGCCGCGGCTGACCCGGCCGTCGGTGCTCGTCGGCAAATCGACGGTGCCGGTGGGCACCGCGGCCGAGCTGAGCCGTCGGGCCGCGGCGCTGGCTCCCCGTGGGGTCGACGTGGAGATCGCGTGGAACCCGGAGTTCCTGCGCGAGGGCTACGCCGTGCGCGACACCTTGCAACCGGACCGCATCGTGCTCGGCGTGCAGGAAGATTCGACCCGCGCCGAGCCCGCCGTGCGCGAATTGTACGCACCGCTGCTGGCCGCCGGGATCCCGTTCCTGGTGACCGACCTGCAGACCGCCGAGCTGGTCAAGGTGTCGGCCAACGCCTTCCTGGCGACCATCTCGTTCATCAACGCCATCTCCGAGGTGTGCGAGGCCGCGGGCGCCGACGTCAGCCTGCTGTCCGACGCGCTGGGCTACGACCCGCGGATCGGGCGCCAGTTCCTCAACGCCGGCCTGGGTTTCGGCGGCGGCTGCCTGCCCAAGGACATCCGCGCGTTCATGGCCCGTGCCGGCGAGCTGGGCGCCGACCAGGCGCTGACCTTCCTGCGCGAGGTGGACAGCATCAACATGCGCCGCCGCACCCGGATGGTGGAACTGGCCAGCACCGCCTGCGGCGGCTCGCTGCTGGGCGCCAACATCGCCGTCCTCGGGGCGGCGTTCAAGCCCGAGTCCGACGACGTGCGTGACTCGCCCGCGCTGAATGTCGCCGGCCAGCTGCAGCTCAACGGCGCCGCGGTCAACGTGTTCGATCCCAAGGCGCTGGACAACGCGCAGCGGCTGTTCCCGACGCTGCACTACGCGGTCTCGGTCGAAGAGGCCTGCGAGCGCGCCGACGCCGTGCTTGTGCTCACCGAGTGGCGGCAGTTCATCGACCTGGACCCCGACGACCTGGCCGACCGGGTGCGGGCCCGGGTCGTCGTCGACGGCCGCAGCTGCCTGGACGTCGCCCGCTGGGAGCGGGCGGGCTGGCAGGTCTTCCGGCTGGGGGCGCGGCGGGCCTAGCGGCCGCCCGTGCCGGCCGCCGCGCCGGCCAGCAGGTCGGTGAGTTCGTCGGCGTAGGCGAGGTGACGGCGCAGACGCGCCGCGCTGTCGCGGGTCTGCGCCCAGCACTGCGTCAACACGGCGCGGGAGCGTTCGCGTCGCGCGTCGGTCGCCCCGGTGCCGTCCGGGGCGACGCGCAGCACGTCGAGCGCGTCGAGCAGCTGTTTCATCTCCGCCAGGGAGAACCCGAGCGGCTTCATTCGCCGGATCACCGACAGCCGCTGCACGTCGGCCTCGGTGTAGAGCCGGAAGCCGCCCTCCGACCGCGCCGACGGCACGACCAGCCCGACGTCGTGGTAGTGGCGCACGGTGCGCACCGACAGCTCGGTGCGCAGCGCCACCTCACCGATCCGCATCATCTCAGTCCGCGGCCGCGATCAGCGGCTCCAGCACCAGGTCCGGGTTGTTGCGCAGGAGGGTCTCCATCCACCACTTGTCCGAGAACAGCGCCAGCAGGGCGCCGTCGGTGCGGGTCAGCACCTCGACGCCGCGCTGGGCCTGCAGGAACGGGGCGTCCTCCGGGCGGGTACGGCGCGCGACCGTGTAGCTGAGGTGCTCGAGCTGGATCGGCGCGCTCAGCTCGCCGCCCATGCGGTGGCTGGCCACCTCGAACTGCATGGGGCCGACGGCGGCCAGCACCGGCGCCTGGTCGCCGCGCAGATCCGAACGCAGCACCTGGACCACGCCCTCCTGCTCGAGCTGGGCGATACCGCGCCGGAACTGCTTGTGCTTGCTGGTGTCGCAGCCCCGGGCCACGGCGAAGTGCTCGGGGGCAAAGCTCGGGATCGCCGGGTACTCCACCGGCGCGTCGACGTAGAGCGTGTCCCCGGGTCGCAGGGAGGTCGCGTTGACCAGCCCGATCACGTCGCCGGGGTAGGCGGTGTCGAGGCTGGTGCGCTGCTGCCCGAACACCGACTGCGCGTACTTGGTGGTGAACGGCCGCCCGCTGGCGGCGTGGGTGACGACGTCACCGCGGCGGAAGGCGCCCGAGCACACCCGGGCGAAGGCCACCCGGTCGCGGTGGGCCGAGTCCATGCCCGCCTGCACCTTGAAGACCAGCGCGCTGAACGGCGCGTCGATGGCGCGGGGACGGCCGGCGACGTCGACCGGGGCCTGCGGCGCCGGTGCGTGCTCGATCAGGGCGTCCAGCAGCTGGCTCACCCCGAAGTTGAGGATCGCCGAGGTGAACAGCAGCGGCGTGGTCCGGCCCGCCAGGAAGGTCTCCCGGTTGAAGTCGGCGCCGTCGGCGGACAGCAGCGCGCATTCCTCCTGCGCGGTGTCGAAGTCGGCGCCGGTCAGCTCGCGCGCACGGTCGGCGCGCATCCGCTCCTCCGGCGCGAGTGTGGCCCCGCCGGCGGTGCGGGTGAAGCGCACGAATTCGCCGGTGGCGCGGTCGATGACGCCGTGGAAGTCGCCCGCGATCCCGACCGGCCAGGTCAGCGGTGTCGGGCGCAGCCCGATCCGGCGCTCGATCTCGTCGAGCAACTCCAGGGCGTCCCGGCCCGGGCGGTCCCACTTGTTGATCACCGTGATGATCGGGATGCCCCGGTGGCGGCACACCTGGAACAGCTTCAGCGTCTGCGGTTCCAGGCCCTTGGCCGCGTCGATCAGCATCACCGCGCAGTCCACGGCCGACAGCACGCGGTAGGTGTCCTCGGAGAAGTCGGCGTGCCCGGGGGTGTCGACCAGGTTCACCACGCATTCGGCGCCGTCGCGGTGGTGGTAGGCGAACTGCAGCGCGGTCGACGAGATGGAGATGCCGCGCGCCTTCTCCATGTCCATCCAGTCCGACACCGTCGACTTGCGCCCCGCCTTACCGTGGACGGCGCCGGCTTCGGCGATCACCCGCGCGTGCAGCATCACCGCCTCGGTGAGGGTGGACTTGCCGGCGTCGGGGTGGCTGATCACCGCGAACGTGCGCCGGCGCAGTGCCTCCCCGGCGATTTCCGGGGCGCTCGGCGACGCCACGTCGGGGGCGACCATCGGCACTCCTCGGTTACTTGGACAGGGCGGCACCACCCTACACGTACTCTTACGTAACGGTAGATTCCGGCGTTCCCCTAGGCGGGCGGGGCCTCCGGAGCGCGGCGTGATGGCCCGCGGGGTTGGATCTCCGCCATCTTCCGCAACTGCTGGGCCATGAGGCGGTCCTCGTCCGCGAACTTGCGGTGCTGAGCTGCGTGCCGCAGGTATTCCTCCCTGCGCGACTCGTTTTGTTCGGCCGCTTCCTCGTAAGCCCTCGCCGTGCGCTCGTGGCTGTCCGCGGAGTGGTCCACGCTGTCGGCGGCGGACATTTGGGCCGCCTGCGCGCCGCGCCGCGCCGCTGCCGCCCGCTGCCCGGCGCGGAACGCCTCTTCGGCAAGCCGGCCCGGGTCGGAGCCGGCCTGGACGTGGTTGTTGTCGCCGTCAGGCATCGCCCTGCCCCTCGGTCGGCGACGGTTCCCCGGCGTCGCGTTCGCTGGCCGACATCTCGCGCGAGATGTCGGCCTGGTCGCGCCGCGCGCGGGCCCGCGCGCGGCGCTCCCCGGCTTCGGCGCGCCCCACCCGTTCGCGTTCGCGTGCGGCGGCCGTGCCCTCGCGTTCGTCGGCGGCTTCCTCCCGCTCGTCGGCCGCGCACTCGCGGTCGTTGGCGATGCGGTCCCGCTCGTCGGCGATGCGTTCGCGCTCGTTCGCGACATGCTCGCGTTTGGTCAGCTCGGCCTCGCGGTGCGCGGCCGCCCGCTCGCGTTCGTCCAGTTCGGCCGCCCGGCGGTCCAACTCGCTCCGCCGGTCGTCGTCCTCAGCCGTCACTGTCCGTCCCCGTACCGCCGAGCCCGCCGGGAGCCTGCCTGAGCTGTCGGGCTTCGTTCTCGGCTCGCTGCCGCGCGAGCCTTCGTTCGCTTGCGGCCTGCTCGCGTTCGACGTCGGCCTGCTCGCGCAGCACGGCCTCGCGCTGACGTTCGCCCCGCTCGGCCGTCCGCTGGGCGCTGGGTCCGGTGTCGACCTCGCGCCGGTTGGCGGTCCGCTCCCGCTCGTCGGCGAGCCGCTCCCGCTCGTCGGCGAGCCGCTCCCGCTCGTCGGCGAGCCGCTCCCGCTCGTCGGCCAGCGCCTCGCGGCGATCGGCCAGGATGGTGCGCGCCTCGAGGTAGCGCACCCACTGCTCCACCCCTTCGGTCAACGCCTCGCGCCGGTTCGCGACCTGCTCGCGGTCGGCGGCGACGTGTTCACGCTCGGCGACGATGCCCTCGCGTTCCTCGGCGATCCGCTCCCGCTCGACCAGGACCTGTTCCCGTTCCTGGGCGCTGGGTGCGCCCGGCGTTCTCATGGTTCCATCGCAGCACACCACGGCCAGCCCTGGTAGAGGCGGATTTCCCTCGGGGACGGGCCATTCGTCGCAACCGTGCCGCGGTAGCCTGGCCGGCGTGGACTATGCCGCTGCCTTCCTCGACGAGAACCGCGCCTTCGCCGAGCTGTTCCGCGACGGCCGGGACGCCGACGATGTCACCCCGGTGCCGACCTGCCCGGGGTGGACGCTCAAGCAGCTGTTCCGCCACGTCGGGCGGGGCCAGCGCTGGGCGGCCCAGATCGTCAGGGACAAGCTCGACCATCCGCTGGACTTCCGCGCCGTCGAGGACGGCAAGCCGCCACCGGATTCCGCCGAGGCGATCTCCTGGCTGCAGGGCGGGGCCCGGTGCCTGGTCGACGCGGTGGAGCTGACCGGTGCCCAGACGCCGGTGTGGACCTTCCTCGGGCCGCGCCCGGCGAACTGGTGGGTCCGGCGCTGGTTGCACGAGATCGCCGTGCACCGGGCCGACGCGGCCATCGCCGTCGGCGCCGAGTTCAGGCTGCCCCCCGAGATCGCGGCCGACGGCATCACCGAATTCCTGGAGCGCATCGCGGTCAGAGCCGGCGCGGACGACGCGGAGCTCCCGCTCGACGATGGCCGGACGCTGCACCTGCACGCCACCGATGCCGGCCTGGGCGAGGCCGGCGAGTGGACCGTCGCCGTCGAGGACGGCC
This sequence comes from Mycobacterium sp. HUMS_12744610, assembly GCF_041206865.1. Classification (NCBI taxonomy): domain Bacteria; kingdom Bacillati; phylum Actinomycetota; class Actinomycetes; order Mycobacteriales; family Mycobacteriaceae; genus Mycobacterium; species Mycobacterium servetii. The sequence goes on along the minus strand of NZ_JBGEDP010000001.1, from coordinate 5,528,031 downwards.
GGATCGGCTGGTCGCACCAGCACGGCACGGGCACCGTGGCGTTGCGGGGCGGCGCCACCGAGCTGCTGCTGGTGATGGTGCGCCGGGTACCGCTCGCCGACACCGGTATCGAGCTTTTCGGCGACGAAGCCGTGTGGCGGAACTGGCTGGACCGAACCCCGCTCTAGCAACGCAGGGTTTCGGGCAACGGCGCGCGCCGGGCACGGTACTTTGCACCCATGACCACATCGGAGATCGCCACCGTTCTGGCGTGGCATGACGCCCTCAACGCCTCCGACGTCGACACCCTGGTGGCGCTGTCCAGCGACGACATCGACATCGCCGACGCGCACGGGGCCGCGCAGGGCCACGACGCGCTGCGCCACTGGGTCGCGTCGCGGCGCCCGGCGGCCGAGATCGGCCGGATGTACGTGCACGACGGCGTCGTGGTCGTCGAGCAGAAGTTCCCCGACCCCGACGAGCCCGCCGCGGCGTCGGCGTTTCGGGTGGTCCACGACCACGTCACCGCGGTGTTCCGCCACGAGAGTCTCGCGGCGGCGCTGGCGGCCACCGAGCTCACCGAGTCCGACCTCGTTCAGTAGGAGACGCGCATGCGGGGAATCATTCTGGCCGGCGGATCCGGCACGCGCCTGCACCCGATCACCCAGGGCATCAGCAAGCAGTTGCTGCCCGTCTACGACAAGCCGATGATCTACTACCCGCTGTCGACGCTGATGATGGCCGGGATCCGCGACATCCTGGTGATCACCACCCCGCACGACGCGGCGGGCTTCCAGCGCCTCCTGGGCGGCGGCGCGCAGTTCGGCGTCAACCTCAGCTATGTGACCCAGCAGAGCCCCGACGGGCTGGCGCAGGCTTTCGTCCTCGGCGAGAACCACATCGGCAACGATTCGGTGGCTCTGGTGCTGGGAGACAACATCTTTTACGGCCCGGGGCTGGGCACCAGCCTGAGCCGATTCCAATCCCTGGACGGCGGAGCGATTTTCGCCTACTGGGTGGCCAACCCGTCGGCCTACGGTGTCGTGGAGTTCAGCGCCGACGGCACGGCGCTGTCGCTGGAGGAGAAGCCCGCCACGCCGAAGTCGCAATACGCGGTCCCCGGTCTGTACTTCTACGACAACGACGTGATCGAGATCGCCAAGGGGCTGAAGAAATCCGACCGCGGCGAGTACGAGATCACCGGCGTCAACCAGATCTACCTGAACCGGGGCCGGCTTACGGTCGAGGTGCTCGCCCGCGGGACGGCGTGGCTGGACACCGGCACCTTCGACTCGTTGCTGGACGCCAGCGACTACGTTCGCACGCTGGAACGGCGGCAGGGCCTCAAGGTCAGCGTGCCCGAGGAAATCGCTTGGGCGCAGGGCTGGATCAGCGATACGGAGCTGGAGGAGCGCGCACGCACGCTGGTCAAGTCCGGGTACGGCGACTACCTGTTGGGGCTGTTGGAGCGGCGCTAACCAATACAACCCCGACTGCCCGAACTGGCCGAGCTGGCCGAGCAACAATCCGGCGGCGCCAGGGTTGCCGGGGGTACCGGCGCCGGCTTTCCCGACGTTGCCACCGTTGCCGCCATCGCCGATCAGCACTGCGTTGCCGCCGTTGCCGCCATTGCCGCCGGCGAAACCGCCGTTCGGTCCGGGAGATCCGCCGGCGCCGCCCTCGCTGTCCGGGGGCGTGGGCTGCGCGGAGCCGACGCGGCCCCTCAAACGCACAGGGTGGGCGACTGTGGGGACGGAATCTACCGTAGCCATACCGGGACCGCCGGAGTGGGTTTTCCCGCAAACCTTGTTCGTTTGCTGGCTCAAACAGCCCCGGTGGCTCGTGGGTAGTTTGCGGCGCCTCCCGCGAAGTTACTGCCGGTAGCCGGCCAGGAAGTTGCCGAGCCGTTCGATCGCGGCCGCCAGGTCGCGGGCCCACGGCAGGGTCACGATCCGCAGGTGATCCGGTGCGGGCCAGTTGAACCCGGTGCCCTGGGTGACCAGGATCTTCTCCTGCAGCAGCAGGTCGAGGACCAGCTGCTCGTCGTCGGCGATGTCATAGACCTCGGGGTCCAGCCGCGGGAACGCGTACAGCGCGCCCTCGGGCTTCACGCAGGACACCCCGGGGATCTGGTTGAGCTTCTCCCAGGCGACGTCGCGCTGCTCGAGCAGCCGGCCGCCCGGCAGCACCAGGTCCTCGATGCTCTGGTGCCCGCCGAGGGCGACCTGGATCCCGTGCTGGGCGGGCACGTTGGGGCACAGCCGCATGTTGGCCAGCAGGCTGATGCCCTCGATGAAGCTGCCGGCGTGGTCCTTGGGCCCGGTGATCGCCAGCCAACCGGCCCGGTAGCCGGCGACCCGGTAGGCCTTGGACAGGCCGTTGAAGGTCAGGCACAGCATGTCGGGCGCGAGAGTGGCCACGCTGATGTGCTGGGCGTCGTCATAGAGGATCTTGTCGTAGATCTCGTCGGCCAGCAGCAGCAGTTGGTGCTTGCGCGCCAGCTCGACCATCTGGGTGAGCACCGCGCGGCTGTACACCGCGCCCGTCGGATTGTTCGGGTTGATCACGACCAACGCCTTGGTTCGCTCGGTGATCTTGGATTCCAGATCGGCGAGGTCGGGCTGCCAGCCCTGTGTCTCGTCGCACAGGTAGTGCACGGGCGTGCCACCGGCCAGTGATGTCGACGCCGTCCACAGCGGGTAGTCCGGCGACGGGATCAACACCTGGTCGCCGTTGTCGAGCAGGGCCTGCAGCGTCATCGTGATCAGCTCGGAGCACCCGTTGCCCAGGTAGACGTCGTCGACGTCGAACCGGGGGAACCCCTCGACCAGCTCGTAGCGGGTGACCACCGCGCGCCGGGCCGGCAGGATGCCCTGCGAGTCGGAGTAGCCCTGGGCGTACGGCAGCGCCTGAATCATGTCGCGCATGATCACGTCGGGTGCCTCGAAGCCGAACGGTGCCGGGTTGCCGATGTTGAGCTTGAGGATGCGGTGTCCCTCGGCCTCCAGCCGCGCGGCGTGCTGGTGTACCGGGCCGCGGATCTCGTACAGGACGTCCTGGAGCTTCGACGACTGCGCGAACACCCGTTGCCGGTGATGACCGGTGGTGTGCACGGGCAGCTGGTGAGTTGTCACTTCACCATGGTGCCATCACTGTCCACCGATATTTTGCTGACCTGCGTCAAACGGGTGGTCAGCGCTTCCCGGGCGGACGGGCGCCGCGGGCGATGCCCAAGCCCTTGACGGGCGCTGCGGGAGGCGCCTCGCCGTCGCCGGTCTGTTTTGCCGGCTCGGTTTTCGGTGCGGCCTCCGGCTCGGCTTCCGCGGTCTCGGGCGCCTTCTCGGGCGCCGCCTGGGCCGGGGCCTTCTTGGCGCCGGGTCGCTTGGCGCCGCCCGCGATGCCCAGCCCCTTGACGGGTGCGGGCGCGGCCTGCGATTGCGCCTGTTCGGGGGCCTTTTCCGGTGCCTTTGCCGCGGGCGCGGCCTTCTTGGCGCCGGGTCGCTTGGCGCCGCCCGCGATGCCCAGCCCCTTGGCAGGTGCGGGCGCGGCCTTCGCCGGCGCGGCGGCGGCCTTCTCGGCTGTGGCCGGCGCCTCCGCGGGCGCGGCCTCGGCCTTCTCGGCCTGGGGCTTGGGCCTGGCCTTCGCCGCGGCTTCGGCGGCCGCACCCTTGGCCGGCAGTGTGGCCTTGTCGTACTCGAGGGACCCGAGCACGATCTGCGCGACGTCCAGCACCTCGACGCCCTCGCGGCCGGCCTCCTCCTGGCGGTCGTTGACGCCGTCGGTGACCATCACCCGGCAGAACGGGCAGGCGGTGGCGACGGTCGCGGCCCCGGTGGCCAGGGCCTCGTCGACGCGCTCGTGGTTGATCCGCTTGCCGATGTGCTCTTCCATCCACATCCGCGCGCCACCCGCGCCGCAGCAGAAGCTGCGCTCGGCGTGCCGCGGCATCTCGGTGAGGGTGGCCCCGGCGGCCCCGATGAGCTCGCGCGGCGCCTCGTAGACCTTGTTGTGCCGGCCCAGGTAGCAGGGGTCGTGGTAGGTGATGTCCTGGGACACGGGGCTGACCGGGACCAGCTTCTTGTCGCGGATCAACCGGTTGAGCAGCTGGGTGTGGTGCAGCACCGAGTAGTTGGCGCCCAGCTGGCGGTACTCGCGGCCCAGGGTGTTGAAGCAGTGCGGGCAGGTGACGACGACCTTGCGGTCGACGGCCTGGACGCCCTCGAACACCCCGTCCAGGGTTTCGACGGCCTGGGCCGCCAGCTGCTGGAACAGGAACTCGTTGCCCGAGCGGCGCGCCGAGTCGCCGTTGCAGGACTCCCCGGCGCCCAGCACCAGGTATTTCACCCCGGCGACCGCGAGCAGCTCGGCCACGGCCTTCGTGGTCTTCTTGGCCCTGTCGTCGTAGGCGCCGGCGCAGCCAACCCAGAACAGGTACTCATAGCCGTCGAAGCTCTCGACGTCCTGGCCGAAGACGGGGACGTCGAAGTCGACCTCGTCGATCCAGTTGGTGCGGTCCGCGGCGTTCTGCCCCCACGGGTTGCCCTTGGTTTCGAGGTTCTTGAACAGCCCGGACAGCTCGGAGGGGAACTCCGACTCCATCATCACCTGGTAGCGGCGCATGTCGACGATGTGGTCGACGTGCTCGATGTCGACCGGGCACTGCTCGACGCAGGCCCCGCAGGTCACACACGACCACAGCACGTCGGGGTCGATCACGCCGCCCTGTTGCTCGGTGCCGACCAGCGGGCGCGCGGCCTGCTCGGGCCCGTGGCCGGGCACCCGGCCGAACCCGGACTCGGGGACGTGGTGGCCTTCTTCGTGGACCGATTCGAGGTCGAGGCCCTCGAGCGGCTCGGCGGTCTTCTCGCCCAGGATGTAGGGCGCCTTGGCCATCCAGTGGTCCCGCAGGTCCATGATGACGAGCTTGGGCGAGAGCGGTTTGCCGGTGTTCCACGCCGGGCATTGCGACTGGCAGCGCCCGCACTCGGTGCAGGTGGCGAAGTCCAGCATGGCCTTCCAGCTGAAGTCCTCGATCTTGCCGCGGCCGAATCGAGCGTCGTCGGGCGGGTTTTCGAAGTCGACCGGCTTGCCGTCGTATTCGACCGGCTGCAGCGGGCCCAGCGCGTCCGGCAGCCGCTTGAAGATCACGTTGATCGGCGCCGTGAAGATGTGCAGGTGCTTGGAGTGCAGCACGATGATCAGGAACGCCAGCATGACCGCGATGTGCGCGAGCAGCGCCGTCGTCTCGATGATCTCGTTGGCGGGCTGGCCCAGCGGCCGCAGGATCGCCCCGAACAGCTGCGAGAGGAACGCCCCCTTGCCGTAGGGCAGGGTGCCGTTGTTCACCGCCGAGCCGCGGACCAGCGCGTAGGTCCAGATGACGTTGAAGATCATGAACAGGACCAGCCAGGCGCCGCCGTTGTGTGAGCCGTAAAACCTTGAGCTACGCCCGATTTCGCGTGGGTTACGCATGGTGCGGATGATCGCGAAGGTCGTGATGCCGAGGAAGACGGCGGTGGCGAAGAAGTCCTGCAGGAAGCCCAGGGCGTCCCAGCGGCCGATGATCGGGATGTGGAAGTTGGCCTGGAACAGGAAGCCGTAGGCCTCGATGTAGACCGTGAGCAGGATGAAGAATCCCCACATGGTGAAGAAGTGCGCCAGACCGGGAATCGACCATTTCAGCAGGCGGCGCTGCCCGAAGACCTCGGAGATCTCCGTCCAGACCCGCTGGCCGGGGTTGTCGGCGTGCCCGGGGGCCGGCCGCCCGGACGTCGTCAGCTTGAACAGCCACCAGACCCGTCGCAGGGCCAGGGCTGCCACGACCAGCGTCATGCCCATGCCCACGGTCAATCTGATGAGCATCTGTGTGGTCACAGAGGATCTCCCCAATGCATCGTTAGTTCAGCCTGCGTGATTTGCCTGCTTAGCCCTGCTCATAGTTGCATCCCCGGCGCTTTCGCCGCGAGAAAGGGTGCCCTAACCTAGGGTTGTTCGGTGCCCCTGGCCTGCGGTGCAGACCCGGCCGGGGCCGGTGCCGCCGACGCCCGGCCGCCTCAAAAACCTCGGGCAGGGTGGGGCCGGTCGGCGTGACGGGCGGCAGGGTCACCGTTTCCTGGAGCGCGGTGCTCGTCAGCCCCCGAAGGGGGGCTGGAGCCGGGGAAACGGCAGCTCGCGGGTGGTCGTGGGCGGCGGGGTCGTGGTCGCCTGCGAGGTCGTGCTGGGCGCCGTCGTCGTCGTGGCGGTGGTCGTCGGGGCCGGGGTGGTGGTTGCGGTGGTGGTCGGCGGCGCGCTGGTGGTGGTGGTGGCGGCGGTGGTCGTCGTCGTCGTCGGCGGCGCGCTGGTGGTCGGCGCGGCAGAGGTGGTCGTCGGCTCGGTAGACGGGGGCGGTGGCGGGATGACCGTCACGGTGGGGCTGTTGTTCGGCCCGGTCACGGTCACGGTCTGCGGCGTCGGCGGGGGCGCCGACGGGCTCGGTTTGCTCCGGCCCAGGGTGAGCGCCAGCAGCACCGCGACCAGCACGGCGGCGCCCGCTCCGACCAGGCTCAACACGAGCGCCGTGCGTTTGTACCACGGCAGCGGCCCGTCCTGCCCGGCGTCGTCGCGCGGCTCGCGACCGTAGCCGCCGGTGTGCTCGGGACCGCTGTAGGGGACGAAGTCTTCCTCGTCGGCGTCTTGCGACCAGGCCACCGGTTGGCCGTCCGGGTTGCCCGCGTCCGCCGCGGCGGTCCGGGCCGCCTGGGTCAAGTCGTCGGGGGCGGCACCGACCATCTCGGTGGGGTTCTCGATGGCCGCCGCGGCCGCGGTCGGAGGCCCCGCCGACGCCCGCTGCTCGCCGAGCAGTGCCGCGCCGATCGCGGCGCTGTAGCCGGGTTGCGGCGCGGCCAGGACCGGCAACCGCAGCCGCCCCGACAGTCTCGTGGTGATCAGCGGAATCGCGGCGCCGCCGCCCACGATCGCCACGCTGGCCACCTGCGACCGCGCAACCCCGTTGCGTTGCAACACCTCTTCGACGGTGTCGAGGACGCGGTCCAGCGGTTCGGAGATGAGCTGGTCGAACTCGGTGCGGGTCAGCCGGACCTCGTCGCCGGACGCTCCCGGAACCCCCGGGATGATGGCCGCCGTGGCCGCCGACAGTTGTTCCTTGGCGCGTCGGCATTGGCCGAGCAGGCGGCCCGGTGACTCCATCCGCGTGGTGGCGTCGGGATCGGGCGCGGTCCCCCGCACGTGCTGAAGGACGAGCCGGTCGATCGCGTCGCCGGAGAAGTCGGCGTAGCGCAGCGACGGCGCGAGCTGGCGGAAGTTCGATCCCGCATCGCTGAGCGTGATGCTGGTGCCGCCGGCCCCGAAGTCGCAGACGACGACGACCCCGTCGGCCGGCAGCCCCGGCCCGGCGCGCAGCGCCGCGAGCGCCGCGGTGGCGTCGGACACCAGCATCGGCGGCACGCCGCCGGCCGCCAGGTCCGGCTGGGCGAAGAACTCCTCGCGCAGCGCGGTGGACTGCGCCTCGGACCAGTACGCCGGCACCGCGACGGTGATCGGGGTCCCGGAGCCCACGGTGCGGGCCATCGCCTCGATCGCCTCGACCGTGAGCACCTCGCCGAGGTACTTCGTCCCGTCGGCCGCCACCAGCGGAGTCCGGTCGCCGACGCGTTCGACGAATCCCCGCAGCACCAGTCCGGGCTCGGTGAGGTTCGGGTTCTCGTCGGGCAGACCGACCTCGGTCGCCCGCTGCTCGTAGAGCGTCACCACGGGGCTGCGGCGCACCGAAGCGCCACCCGGGTGGGCCGCGACCAGGTTCGCCACCCCGATCGACAACCCGAGCGACTCGCTCATCTGGCACACCTTCGTCCGTTGTCAGCCGCCCCGCCGCGGATTGCAGCGAGTCTAAGGGCGCCGGCGCGCTGCGGCCCCGGTGACGCGGCGGTGCGTGCTCAGGGCAGGCCGGGCGGCAGCGTGATCACCGTCGGAATCTCCGGGATGGTGATCACCGACGGCAGATGCGGCAGGTGGTGGTGCGGCGGCTCCGGCCGCTGCGTCGGCTCCTGGGCGGGATGCTGCACCGGGGGTGGCGGCGGCGCGGCCGAGCTGGACGGCGTCGTGGTGGTGGTCGTGTTGGTCGGCGTCGTGGTGGTCGTGGTGGTGCTCGTCGGCGAGGTGGTGCTGGTCGTGGTCGTGGTCGTCGACGGGGCGTTGCCGCCGCCCTGGTTGCCGCCGATCAGCTCGACAATGCCGAACACGATCAGCCCGATAAGGATCAGGACCAGCACGACCCAGCCCACCAGCATCGCGGGCCTGCGATACCAGGGCCTGGGCTCTTCGTCCTGGTCGAAGGAGTCGGGTTCCTGCGGCTGCCCGAATTGACCGGGCTCCTCCGGCGGGGTTTCGCTCCCCTCCGGGGGGTGTCCGCCCAAGCCCCAATTGGCATGCTCGGTCGGCTGGTTGTGGAAGTCGTCAGGTGGGCCGTAGCGTGCCACGGCAACGATGTTACTGACCCCGGGGCGGTTGTGGTCGCCGTCGCCCGGAAACGGCGGTGCTCAGAAGGTGTCGACCTTCTCTACGCTGACGAACATCCCGTGGCCGGTCTTGTCGTTGGTGAAGCGGGTGCCCTCGGGGGTGGCGTTGATCGTCCAGCCCTGCGCCGCGTAGGTCTTGTAGTCGATCGTGACGGTCGGGATGGCGCCCAGGTTGCCCAGCACCCACTGCACGGACCCGCCGGCGGTGATGCTGACGCCGTTGGCGTGCTCGCCGTCCTTGAGCGGGGAGTCGGTGAACGGCGCCTCGCAGCCGACGGTGTCCTTGTTGATCTGGCACCGGGTCTGACCGGACTTGGTCTCGATGAACACGTAGCCGTTGTCGTCGGGCGGCAGCGGGATGGCGCCCGACGGCGTGGTCGGTCCGGTCGGGGCCGGCAGGGCGGTGGCCGGCGGGGGCGACGACGGTGCCGGACCCGGCGTGGGAATGCTGGGCTCGACGGGCCCCGCGCCCGGCGCGGCGACCGGCCGGCCCTCGATGCTGGAACTGCAGCCGGACACCGGCACGGCGCTGACCAGCACGGGCGAGAGCAGCAGCGAACCTCCGGCCAGACCCCACCGCGCCTTCTGTGACAACCGCACGAGCTGCTCCCGAACATCTGAAATAGCGGACTTCAGATTATTCACCGAAGTCGCGCGGGCTACTGCGGTGACGCGCCCGTGGATGCGCGGGAATCGGCGCCGCGCAGCGCCTCGGCGGCCCGGTGGGCGGCGGCGACGATGCCCTGGTAACCGGTGCAGCGGCAGAAGTTCCCGGACAGGCCCTCGCGGATCTCGGCGTCGGTGGGCTCGGGGTTATCGCGCAGCAGCGCGGTCAGCGACATGACGAAACCCGGCGTGCAGAAGCCGCACTGCAGCCCGTGGCACTCCCGCAGCGCCGACTGCACGGGCGACAGTGCGCCGTCGGGCGAGGCGATGCCCTCCACCGTCGTCACCTCCGCGCCGTCCGCCTGCACCGCGAACATCAGGCACGCGCGCACCGCGGCACCGTCCAGGAGCACCGTGCAGGCGCCGCACGCCCCGTGCTCGCAACCCAGGTGGGTGCCGGTGAGCCCGCACCGCTCGCGCAGGAAGTCGGCCAGCGTCATGCGCGCCTCGACGCTTGCGCTGGTCGGGGTTCCGTTGACGTACAACCGGATCGGTTCCTCATGCATGGTGGGCCTGCGCTTCCTGTACGGCCTGGGTCCAGGCGCGCGCGGCCATGGCGGCTCCCACCTGGGTACGGTACGGTGCCGACCCCTGCAGGTCGGTCGGGATGTCGTCGAGCCCGCTCATCGCGGTCCGGCCGACGTCCCGGGGATCCAGCCCGCCGACCGGCTCGCCGAGCACCGCGGCCTCGGCCGCGGCCGCGCGCCGGGGCGTGGCGCCCAGGCCCAGCAACCCGATCGCGGCGCGGGACACCCGGTCACCGTCGTCGAGCTGGACCGCGACCAGCGCGCCCGCGATCGCGAAATCGCCGTGCCGGCGCGCGAATTCGTGCACCGCGAACCCGCACCTACCGTGCCACGACGGGAACCGCACACCGGTGAGCGCCTCGTCGGGGCCCATGGCCGTCTCCCACAGGCCGACGAAGAAGTCGGCGCCGGCGATCTCGCGGCGCCCGCGCGGCGAGGCCACCTCCAGCACCGCGTCCAGGGTGAGGGCCACCGCGGGGTATTCGCCGGCGGCGTCGGCGTGGGCGATCGACCCGCCCAGGGTGCCGCGGTTGCGGATCTGGAAGTGCCCGACGAACGGTGTCGCCCGGGCCAGCAGCGGAACCCCTTGGCGCACTATGGGATCGGCGCCCACCCTGGCCTCGGTGGTGCCCGCGCCGATCCACACCCCGTCACCCCGCCGCTCGATGCCCTGCAGTTCGCGCAGCCGGGAGATGTCGATCAGGTGGTCGAAGTAGGCCAGCCGCATCGACAGCATCGGCACCAGGCTCTGCCCGCCGGCGATGAGCTTGGCGTCCTCGCCCAGTTCGGCCAGCAGCCCGACCGCCTCGTCGGTGGTGTCGGGACGGTGGTAGGCGAACGACGCGGGCTTCACCGGTCCCTCCCGGCCAGCAGCGCGGCGATCGAGGCGGGGCTGGCCGGCAGCCGGGTGACCGTCACGCCCAGCGGTGCGAGCGCGTCGTTGATCGCGTTGATCACCGCCGGCACCGACCCGATCGCGCCGCCCTCCCCGGCGCCCTTGTAGCCGCCGGGTCCGGGGCCGGGTATCTCGACGTGCCCGAACTCGATGGCCGGAACCTCGGTGGTGGTCGGCAGCAGATAGTCGACGAACGTGGTGGCCAGCGGGTTGCCGTCGTCGTCGTAGCGCAGGTCCTCCAGCAACGCGCCGCCGATGCCCTGGACCGTCCCGCCCGCGATCTGGCCCTCCACGATCGCCGGGTTGATCATGGGCCCGACGTCCTCGCTGACGATGTAGCGCAGCAGGGTCACCTTGCCCGTTTCCACGTCGACCTCGCAGGTGCAGGCGTGGGTCGCGTTGGCCCACAGGATCGGGGCCGCGGCGACGTAGCGGGCGGTGGCTTCCAGTTCGGGGGACATCCCGGGCGGCAGCTGTTGAGGCGAGTAGTGCGCGAGGTAGGCCAGCTCGCCGAAGGTCACCTTCCGCGACGGGTCGCCGCGCACGATCGCGGTCGAATGCGCCAGTTCCACCTCAGATTCGGAGACCTTGAGCTGGTTGGCGGCCAGCGCCACGATCTTGGCGCGCAGCGCGGCCCCCGCCTGGGCGACGGCGCCGGCGGTCATCGGGCCGCTGCGGCTGCCCTGCGTGCCGGCCCCATACGGGGTGATCGCCGTGTCGCCCTGGATGGTGGCCACGTCGTCGATGTCGGCGCCCAGCGCGTCGGCGGCCAGCTGGATCACCGTGGTTTCCAGGCTGTTTCCGCTGGAGCCGCCGTTGACGTAGACGTTGATCCGGCCCGTGGGCTCCATGCGCATGGTGCAACCCTCGGTGGCCAGGTGCCCGGTCGCCGCGCCGGTCGGCTCGATGTAGGCCGAGAAACCCAGACCCAGGTAGCGGCCCTGCGCCAGCGCTTCGGCCTGCTCCTTGCGGAACCCTTCGTGGTCGAGGATTTTCACCGCCTGCTCGAAGGTCTCGATCGGGGCGACGTGGTCATACGGCATGCCGTTGGGATTGACGTAGGGCATCTCGTCGCGCCGCAGCAGGTTGCGCCGCCGTAACTCGACCGGGTCCAGGCCCATCTTGCGGGCGGCGATGTCGAGCACGATCTCGCGGGCCAGCGACTCGTACTGCCACGGGCCGCGGTAGGCGGCCAGCCCGCTGGTGTTGGTGAACACCGTCTTGTAGTTGAAGCTGGCCCTGGGCACCCGGTAGGGGCCCGGGAAGAACATGCCGATGGCGGCCGTGGTCAGCACCGGGTACGGCGTCGGGTAGGCGCCGACGTCCTGCACGAAGTCGATGTCGGCCGCGGTGATGGTGCCGTCGGAGTCGAACGCGATGCGCGCGGTGCCGTCGACGTGGCGGGCCTGCCCGGCCGACATCAGGTTCTCGCGCCGGTCCTCGATCCACTTCAGCGCCGTGGGCACCTTGCGCGCGGCCAGCATGATGCACATGTCCTCCCGCATCGGGACGACCTTCTGGCCGAAGCCGCCGCCGGTGTCGCGCATGATGACCCGGACACCTTGGGCGGGGATGCCCAGCAGGCGCGCGCAGAAGGCGCGAAGTTCGTGCGGGGTCTGCGTGGACGCCCACAGCGTCAGCTCCCCGGAGGCGGCCGACCACTCGGCGACCAGGCCGCGGGTCTCGATCGGCACCGGCGCGTAGATCTGTTGGTAGATATGCTCTTTCACCACGCACGCCGCGGAGGCGAACAGCTCCTCGTCCGGCGGCGCCCCGCCCAGGCCGCCCGCGACGTTGTCGGCGTAGGCGTCGTGCACCAGCACCTCGGAGGTCTGGGCCCGGGTGAGGTCGGTGATCGCGGGCAGCGGCTCGTAGTCGACGTCGACGAGTTCGAGCGCGTCCTCGGCGACATACCGGTTCTCGGCGACGATCAGCGCGACCGGGTCGCCGACGAACTTCGCCTCGCCCTCGGCCAGCGGCGGCCGCGGCGTGTCGGGCACGTCCTTGCCGGCCACGGCGTGCCAGGCCTCGTGCACGTCGGGGTTGAGGTCGGCGGCGGTGAACACCGCGCGCACCCCGGGCAGCGCCAGCGCCGCCGAGGCGTCGATGCCGTTGATCTTCGCGCGGGCGAACGGGCTGCGCACGAAGCAGGCGTGCAGCATGCCGGGCCGGGAAATGTCGTCGACGAAGCTGCCGCGGCCGGTCAGCAGCCGCAGGTCCACCCGTTGCACGCGCGTGCCCGCGTAGCGCGGCGCCGGGCTGGTCGGGGCTGCCTGCACGTCGTGGGCCATGACGCTCCATCCGCAGTTTGCGCACGGTTATCGCTCGATGAGAAGTCCGATGTCATCATAGGAGAGTGGGGTTACCGCAGTCGACACCGCGGCACGTGGGGATCGTGCTGGCCGCCGGCGCGGGCCGGCGGTACGGCAAGCCCAAGGTGCTGGTCGAGGGCTGGCTGCCGACCGCGATCGGCGCACTGCGCGACGGCGGCTGCGCCGGCGTCGTGCTGGTGCTCGGCGCCGCCGAGGTGCCCGCCCCGCCCGGGGTCACCGCGGTCACGGCGTCGCGCTGGCGCGAGGGGCTGAGCGCGTCGGTGTGCACCGGCCTGGCCGAGGCCGACCGCCTGGGCGCCGACTACGCGGTGCTGCACGTCGTGGACACCCCCGACGTCGGCCCCGACGTGGTGGCGCGGGTGCTGGGCCGCGCGGAGGCGTCGGCAAGCGGGCTGGCGCGCGCCGTCTTCGGCGGGCGGCCGGGGCACCCGGTCGTCATCGCGCGCCGGCACTGGCCCGAGGTGCTGACCCGGATATCCGGGGACCAGGGCGCGGGGGTGTACCTGCGCGAGCGGACGGACGTCGCGAACGTCGAGTGCGGCGACCTCGCCGGCGGCCAGGACGTCGACGAGCCTCAAGACGAGCCGCGTTAGGAGATCAGGTTCATCGCCACCGCCGCCAGCAGCGCGATCAGGGCCAGGGTCCGCTGCGGGACGGCCTCCAGCGCGCGCCGGGGCCGATCATCTGCAGCTGGCGATGGCATCCGGCTCCTGACGCCGCGACTGGTGGGAACGCTCAGGCTGACCCAGCAGCAACCTCGGCACCGGGCAACGCGGCCTGAGCTCCGATTTGCGTCGATATGTTTACCTGGGTCGGTCCGTACCGGGAGAGGAGCAGCGTGGCAGCGATACCGGTCATCGCACTGACCGGCTTTCTGGGTGCGGGCAAGACGAGCCTGCTCAACCACGTGCTCCGCGCGCCCGGGGCCCGCATCGGGGTCGTCATCAACGACTTCGGAGAACTCAATGTGGACGCCGGGCTGGTAACGGGTCAGATCGACGAGCCGGCGTCGATCGCCGGTGGGTGTCTCTGTTGCCTGCCCGACGACGGCGGTCTCGACGAAGCTCTCGCCAAGCTCGCCGACCCCCGCCTGAACCTCGATGTCATCATCGTCGAGGCGTCCGGTCTGGCCGAACCGACCGCGGTGTCGCGGATGATCCGGTTCAGCGGTGTGGAGCGAGTGCGTCACGGCGGCGTGGTCGACGTCATCGACGCGGCTCGCCACTTCGACACCGTCGACCGCGGAGGGGCGGCACCGGCCCGCTACGGCGCGGCGTCGCTGGTGGTGGTCAACAAACTCGATCAGATCCCCCCCGACGACCGCGCGAAGGTGTTGGAGCGCATCGAGACGCGGGTCCGGGGAAGCAATCCGGATGCCCACATCGTCGGCGCGGTCGGCGGGCGTGTCGACCCGACCCTGCTGTTCGACGTCTCCGAGACCGACGACGAGGCCGGCTCGGGCCAGTTGTCGTTCCGCGCATTGCTTCTCGACGGCCAAGCCACCGAAGCCGCCGGAGACCACGACGGCCACCACCGTCACGACCGCGTTGCTTCTGTGACGGTCACCGGCGACGGGTGCGTCGATCCCGGCGCGGTCTTCGATCTTCTCGAGGACCCTCCGGTCGGGGTGTACCGGATGAAAGGCACCGTCGCCGTTCGCTATCGGGAACGCGTGCGCCGCTACGTCGTCAACGTCGTGGGCACCTCGGTGCATGTCGCCCCCGCATTGCCCGGCGCGCACGCCAATGCGCTGGTCGCGATCGGCACCGGCCTTGACGTCGACCGGGTGCGCGAAGGCATGACGGCCGCATTGCGCCCCATCGACGGCCCGGCCCCGGCCGCCTGCGTGCGTCGGTTGCAGCGCCACCGTAGGCAAAGCATCTGAACTGCTCTGGGGCCCCGGGAACAAGACGACCGCGCCCGCCGTTAGCATGATCGACAACTTGAGTGCATCCGACTCAATCCTAGGTTGACACCACCGCTTCGCGAGGAGCAGGCTTGAGCGGGGGGCACTCAGCAGTAAGACGCTCGACTACTCAGGAGGAATCACTATGGCTCGTGCGGTCGGCATCGACCTCGGGACCACCAACTCCGTCGTCGCGGTTCTCGAGGGTGGCGACCCCGTCGTCGTCGTCAACTCCGAGGGCTCGCGGACCACGCCGTCCATCGTCGCGTTCGCGCGCAACGGCGAGGTGCTGGTGGGCCAGCCCGCCAAGAACCAGGCGGTGACCAACGTCGACCGCACCGTGCGCTCGGTCAAGCGGCACATGGGCACCGACTGGTCCATCGAGATCGACGACAAGAAGTACACCCCGCAGGAGATCAGCGCCCGCGTGCTGATGAAGCTGAAGCGCGACGCCGAGGCCTACCTCGGTGAGGACATCACCGACGCGGTCATCACCGTGCCCGCCTACTTCAACGACGCCCAGCGTCAGGCCACCAAGGAGGCCGGCCAGATCGCCGGCCTGAACGTGCTGCGCATCGTCAACGAGCCGACCGCGGCCGCGCTGGCCTACGGCCTGGACAAGGGCGAGAAGGAACAGACCATCCTCGTCTTCGACCTGGGCGGCGGCACCTTCGACGTCTCGCTGCTCGAGATCGGCGAGGGCGTGGTCGAGGTCCGCGCCACCAGCGGTGACAACCACCTCGGTGGCGACGACTGGGACCAGCGCGTCGTCGACTGGCTGGTGGAGAAGTTCAAGGCCAGCAGCGGCATCGACCTGACCAAGGACAAGATGGCGATGCAGCGGCTGCGCGAGGCCGCCGAGAAGGCAAAAATTGAGCTCAGCTCGAGTCAATCGACCTCGATCAACCTGCCCTACATCACCGTCGACGCGGACAAGAACCCGCTGTTCCTCGACGAGCAGCTGACCCGCGCCGAGTTCCAGCGCATCACCCAGGACCTGCTGGACCGCACCCGTCAGCCGTTCCAGTCGGTGATCAAGGACGCCGGTATCTCGGTGTCCGAGATCGACCACGTGGTGCTGGTGGGTGGTTCCACCCGCATGCCCGCGGTGACCGACCTGGTCAAGGAACTCACCGGCGGCAAGGAGCCCAACAAGGGCGTCAACCCCGATGAAGTTGTAGCGGTGGGAGCGGCTCTTCAGGCTGGAGTTTTGAAGGGCGAGGTCAAAGACGTTCTGCTGCTTGACGTCACGCCGCTGAGCCTGGGCATCGAGACCAAGGGTGGCGTGATGACCAAGCTCATCGAGCGCAACACGACGATCCCGACCAAGCGGTCGGAGACGTTCACCACTGCCGACGACAACCAGCCGTCGGTGCAGATCCAGGTGTACCAGGGCGAGCGTGAGATCGCCGCGCACAACAAGCTGCTGGGCTCCTTCGAGCTGACCGGCATCCCGCCGGCCCCGCGCGGGGTCCCGCAGATCGAGGTCACCTTCGACATCGACGCCAACGGCATCGTGCACGTCACCGCCAAGGACAAGGGCACCGGCAAGGAGAACACGATCAAGATCCAGGAGGGCTCCGGCCTGTCCAAGGAGGAGATCGACCGGATGATCAAGGACGCCGAGGCCCACGCCGAGGAGGACCGCAAGCGCCGCGAGGAGGCCGACGTCCGCAACCAGGCCGAGACGCTGGTCTACCAGACGGAGAAGTTCGTCAACGAGCAGAAAGAGGCCTCTGGAGACGAAGGGGCCGGCTCGAAGGTTCCCGAGGAGACGCTGAGCAAGGTCGAGGCCGCCGTGGCCGACGCCAAGACGGCGCTCGCCGGCACCGACATCTCCGCGATCAAGTCGGCGATGGAGAAGCTGGGCCAGGAGTCCCAGGCGCTAGGGCAGGCGATCTACGAGGCCACCCAGGCCGCGGGAGGCGCCGAGGCGGGCGGCCCGTCCGGTTCGACCGACGACGTCGTGGACGCGGAGGTCGTCGACGACGACCGGGAGTCCAAGTGAGCGACGGAAACCAAAAAGCTGAAGGCAACCAGGAACAGGTAACGGTCACCGACAAACGCCGCATCGATCCCGAGACCGGCGAAGTCCGGCACACCTCTCCCGGCGCGGCAGCGCCGGGAGAGGTGCCAGCTGCCGGCTCACCGGGCGGGTCCGGCGAGGCGGAGACCAGGGTAGCCGAGCTGACCGCCGACCTGCAGCGCGTGCAGGCCGATTTCGCCAACTACCGCAAGCGGGCGCAGCGTGACCAGCAGGCCGCCGCGGACCGGGCCAAGGCCGGCGTCGTCAACGAACTGCTGGGCGTGCTGGACGATCTCGATCGGGCGCGCAAGCACGGCGACCTGGACTCCGGGCCGTTGAAGTCGGTGGCCGACAAGCTGCTGAGCGCGCTGACCGGGCTGGGCCTGACGGCGTTCGGTGCCGAGGGCGAGGACTTCGACCCGGTGCTGCACGAGGCCGTGCAGCACGAGGGAGACGGTGCCGACGGCGCCAAGCCGGTCATCGGCACGGTCATGCGTCAGGGCTACCGGCTCGGCGACCAGGTACTGCGGCACGCGCTGGTCGCGGTCGTCGACACGGTCGAGTCCGGCGAAACCGGGCGGGACACCGACGATAACGGCCCCGGCTCCGGTGACTAGAACGCACAATCAGCACACAACGATCGGTGAGAGGAGGTGACGCGGCATGGCCCAGCGTGAGTGGGTCGAAAAGGACTTCTACAAGGAGCTTGGCGTCTCCTCTGATGCCAGTCCCGAAGAGATCAAGCGCGCCTACCGCAAGCTGGCGCGCGACCTGCACCCGGACGCGAATCCCGACAACCCCGCCGCCGGTGAACGCTTCAAGGCGGTGTCGGAGGCCCACAACGTGTTGTCGGACCCCGCCAAGCGCAAGGAGTACGACGAGACGCGGCGGCTGTTCGCCGGCGGCGGGTTCGGCGGGCGCAGGTTCGATGCCGGCGACTTCGGCGGCTTCGGTGCGGGCGGCGACGGTGTCGAGTTCAACCTGAACGACCTGTTCGATGCCGCGGGCCGTAGCGGCGGCGCCACCATTGGCGACCTGTTCGGTGGCCTGTTCGGTCGCGGCGCCGCGGCCCGGCCCAGCCGGCCGCGGCGCGGCAACGACCTGGAGACCGAGACGGAGCTGGACTTCGTCGAGGCCACCAAGGGCGTCGCGATGCCGCTGCGGCTGACCAGCCCGGCGCCGTGCACCAACTGCCACGGCAGCGGAGCGCGGCCGGGCACCAGCCCGAAGGTATGCCCGTCCTGCAATGGGTCGGGCGTGATCAACCGCAACCAGGGGGCGTTCGGTTTCTCCGAACCCTGCACCGACTGCCGGGGCAGCGGCTCGATCATCGAGCACCCGTGCGACGAGTGCAAAGGCACCGGGGTCACCACCCGCACCCGCACGATCAACGTCCGAATCCCGCCCGGGGTCGAGGACGGCCAGCGGATCAGGCTGCCCGGGCAGGGCGAGGCCGGGCTGCGCGGTGCCCCCTCGGGGGACCTGTACGTCACCGTGCACGTGCGCCCGGACAAGGTCTTCGGCCGCGACGGCGATGACCTGACGGTGACCGTCCCGGTCAGCTTCGCCGAATTAGCCTTGGGCTCGACGCTTTCAGTGCCCACGCTCGACGGCAAGGTCGGCGTGCGGGTGCCCAAGGGCACGGCCGACGGACGCATCCTGCGGGTGCGTGGCCGGGGCGTGCCAAAGCGCAGCGGCGGCAACGGGGACCTGCTGGTCACCGTGAAGGTGGCCGTGCCCCCGAACCTGGAGGGCGACGCCCAGGCGGCGCTGGAGGCCTACGCGGCCGCCGAGCGCGCCAGCGGCTTCAACCCGCGGGCCGGATGGGCGGGTAACCGCTGATGGCCGCGAATTCGAGGAACTCCGACCGGGAGTCGCGGACGTTCCTGATCTCGGTGGCCGCCGAGCTGGCCGGCATGCACGCGCAGACCCTGCGGACCTACGACCGCATGGGGCTGGTCCGGCCGCGCCGCACTCCCGGCGGGGGACGCCGTTATTCGGAGCGCGACGTGGATCTGCTGCGTGAGGTGCAGCGGCTTTCTCAGGACGAGGGGGTCAACCTGGCCGGGATCAAGCGCATCATCGAGCTGACCAACCAGGTCCAGGTGCTGCAGGCGCGGGTAAAGGAGTTGACCGACGAGCTGATGGCGTCGCGCGGCAGCCAGCGCCGCGACCTCGCGGTGCTGCCCAAGAGCACCGCGCTGGTGGTCTGGCAGCCCCGCAAACCCGGGAACCGTTAGGCGCGGATCGAGAACCGGGCCTGCGCCGGCTCGCCCGGTCGCGCGCACCGGTAGCCGCCGCGGCGCAGCGCGTCGGTCGGTGCGGTCATCGGCTCGAAGCACACCAGGTCTTCGGCGGGTGGGGCGAAGATTTGCGTGGCCGGATACCCACGCTCGAAGTGGACCTCCAGGCGGCGCCCGCCGCCGGACACCGCGAACACCGCGCCCTCGGGTACCTGATCGTAGGCGTCGTCAAAACCCTTGTCGGCCAACAAAATTTCCTGCTCCGGCTGGGTTTCCGTTGAGCCGGTGGGCAATCCGCGATCATCGAGGGCCAGGTGCCGCAGCGGCGGTGTCCGGATCGTCCATTCGGCGCGCGGCACCCCGGGCAGCTGCAGGTAGGGGTGGAAGCCGAAACACAGTGGGACCGGGGTGTCGCCGGTCGCGGTGACCGTGGTGGTCACCGTCAGCGTGCGCCCGGCCAGCCGCGCCGACACCGTCAGCACGTGCGGATACGGGAATCCGGCCAGCAGCCGCGGGTCGGCGCCGAAGTCGGCCTCGGCGGTCAGCTCGTCGCCCGATTCCGCCGTCACCCGCCAGCCCGGATAGGCGGCCATGGTGCCGTGGATGGGCAGCCCGTTGGGGTCGGCGCGCACACCGTTCTCCCCCGGCGTCAGCCGCACCGTCGCGCCCTCGGCGGTGTAGGTGTCGGCGCCCAACCGGTTCGCCCACGGGTACAGGATTGGGATGCCCATCGTCTTGCCGGCCTCGACGTAGGCGGTCAGGCCGCGCCGCTGGCCGAGCAGCTCCACCCCGTCGTCGGTCAGCGAGGTGCCGAGCATGCCGGCTCCCGGCACGAACCGGGCGGCGAGCGGCGAGGACGGGTCGCGCAGTGTGACGGTGTGCATGCCCTACCTCCGTCGACCTCGACTCACCCGGATAGTGGGTCGTGCTGGATGCGTTCCGGCGGAGCGCCTTTGGCGATCAGGGCGGCCCTAGTGGCCCGCACCATGTCCGGTCCCCCGCAGATCAGGATCTGCCGGTCGCCCCAACCACCGTATCTGGTCACCACGTCGGGCAGCCGGCCCGTCTGATGCACGTGCAGGCCGCGGGGCGGGGTGCAGTCGGGATAGTCGGCGGCCCAGGGCGGGTCGGTGCCGTATTCCGACACCGGCGAGACCGACAGCCACGGATTGTGCGCGGCGACCTGCCACAGGGTGGGCAGGTCGTAGAGCTCGCAGCGGTAGCGGGCCCCGAAGAACAGGTGCACCCGCGGGTTGTCGGCGTAGCGGCCGAGGTCCAGGATCAGCGCGCGCAGCGGCGCCAGGCCGGTGCCGCCGGCCACCATCAGCACGTCGCCGCCGTCCCGGTCGACGTGCAACCCGCCGTGCGGACTCGACAGCCGCCACCGGTCGCCGGGCCGGGTCTCGGCGACGACCGCGGTGCTGACCAGGCCGCCGGGGACTACCCGGACATGGAACTCGATCAGGCCGTCCGGGTCGGCCGGGATGGCCGGGCTCAGGTATCGCCAGCGGCGCGGGCACTGCGGGACCTGGGCGGTGACGTACTGGCCGGGGTGGTAGTCCATCGGGCGGTCCAGCCGCAGCCGCACGACCGCCAGGTCGCGGGAGGCCCGGATGTGCTCGACGACCGTTCCGTCCCACCAGGCGGGCCCCTCCTCGGCGTCGGCGGCACCGCTCATCACCCCGGTGATCAGGTTCAGCGACTGACGCGCTGCCTCCGCGACGGGCCCGGTCCAGGTCTCGCCCAGGTGGTCGCGCAGCGTGTCGTGCAGTGCCCGGCGCAGCGTCGCGTAGTGCGGCGCGGTGACGCCGTACTTGCGGTGGTCGCGACCGAGCTGGGCGAGGAAGGCCACCGGCTCTTCGGCGCGCCGCTCGACCAGCTCGCCGTAGACCCAGCGCAACGCCTGGGCGAAAGCGGCCCGCTGGCCGGCCATTTCGGCCGGGAACAGGTCGCGCACCGAGGTGTCGAGGGCGAACCAGTGCGTGTAGAACCGGTGGACGAGCCCGTCCTGCGCGATGGCGTCGCGCAGGACCCGCAACGCGTCGGGGTCCTCCAGGCTCACGGAGCCGAATTCTAGGCGCGCCGCGCTGCGCCGGCCTCAGCCCTGCGGGACGGTGTTGGCGGTGCCGGCGTCGACGACCTCGGGCGCGCCCCGGTGGTAGGTCACCCGGTCGCCGGTTCCCGGGGTACTCACGGCGTCGGCGCTGTCGACCGTGACGCGGTTCTCGTTTCCGGAGACGTTGGGGGTTGCGCAGTGGCCGGTGACCGTGATCGCGTTCGTCACCCCTCTCACCGACAGGTATCCGTCGTTGCAGGGGATCGTCTTGCGCGTGCCGGTGCCGCTGAGCTGTAACGTGCCCGCCCGGGGGACGGTCGCCGCGCGGCCCCACTTGAGCGAGGCGGACCCGCGCCTCCCACAGTTGCCTGCCGTAGACCCCCGCCAGGGTCAGCACCGCCACGACGGTGAACGCCTCGGGCAGCTCGATCCACAGCGCGACCGGTGCGACCGCGACCACGAACAGCGTCCACACGTAACCACCACCGGGACGGCAGTCCGGCCAGCCGGCCTTGGGAATGCGCCGCAGGGTGGGCGAGAGCCGCTGCTCGGGTTCGGCGGCGAATCCATCGACGAAACGTGCCACAATATTTAGACTTGAGCGGAACAGACTCAACCTTGACGGCGTTAGATAACGCGACAAGCATTTTGACCCGTAACCCGACCCGAACGGAGGCGTCGTGGACTCTTTCAACCCGACCACCAAGACCCAGGCGGCACTGACCTCGGCGCTGCAGGCGGCCTCGTCCGCAGGCAACCCCGAGATCCGGCCCGCCCACCTGCTGATGGCCCTGCTGACGCAGGCGGACGGGATCGCCGCGCCGCTGCTGGAGGCGGTCGGTGTCGAGCCGGCGACCATCCGCACCGAGGCCCAGCGGCTGCTGGACCGGCTGCCGCAGGCCAGCGGCGCCAGCGCCCAGCCGCAGCTGTCCCGCGAATCGCTGGCGGCCATCACCACCGCCCAGCACCTGGCCACCGAGATGGACGACGAGTACGTCTCCACCGAGCACCTGATGGTCGGCCTGGCCACCGGCGACTCCGAGGTGGCCAAGCTGCTGACCGGCCACGGCGCCTCGCCGCAGGCGTTGCGCGAGGCGTTCGTCAAGGTGCGTGGCAGCGCGCGGGTGACCAGCGCCGACCCCGAGGCCACCTACCAGGCGCTGGAGAAGTACTCCACCGATCTGACGGCCCGGGCCCGCGAGGGCAAGCTCGACCCGGTGATCGGGCGCGACAACGAGATCCGGCGTGTCGTGCAGGTTTTGAGCCGCCGCACCAAGAACAACCCGGTGCTGATCGGTGAGCCGGGCGTCGGCAAGACCGCGATCGTGGAGGGCCTGGCCCAGCGCATCGTCGCTGGTGACGTGCCCGAGAGCCTGCGCGACAAAACCGTCATCAGCCTGGACCTCGGCTCGATGGTGGCCGGCGCCAAGTACCGCGGTGAGTTCGAGGAGCGCCTCAAGGCCGTCCTGGACGACATCAAGAACTCCGCCGGGCAGATCATCACCTTCATCGACGAGCTGCACACCATCGTCGGCGCCGGTGCGACCGGCGAGGGCGCGATGGACGCCGGCAACATGATCAAGCCGATGCTGGCCCGCGGCGAGCTGCGCCTGGTCGGTGCGACCACCCTCGACGAGTACCGCAAGTACATCGAGAAGGACGCCGCGCTCGAGCGCCGCTTCCAGCAGGTGCTGGTCGGCGAGCCGTCGGTGGAGGACACCGTCGGCATCCTGCGCGGGCTGAAGGACCGCTACGAGGTGCACCACGGCGTGCGCATCACCGACTCGGCGCTGGTGGCCGCGGCGACGCTGTCCGACCGCTACATCACCGCGCGGTTCCTGCCGGACAAGGCCATCGACCTCGTCGACGAGGCCGCGTCGCGCCTGAAGATGGAGATCGACTCCCGCCCGGTGGAGATCGACGAGGTCGAGCGCTTGGTGCGCCGCCTCGAGATCGAGGAGATGGCGCTGGCCAAGGAGGAGGACGAGGCGTCCAAGGAGCGGCTGGAGAAGCTGCGCGCCGAGCTGGCCGACCAGAAGGAGAAGCTCGCGGAGCTGACCACCCGGTGGCAGAACGAGAAGAACGCGATCGACGTCGTCCGCGAGCTCAAGGAACAGCTGGAGGCGCTGCGCGGGGAGTCCGAGCGCGCCGAGCGCGACGGCGACCTGGCCAAGGCCGCCGAGCTGCGCTACGGGCGCATTCCCGAACTCGAGAAGAAGCTCGACGCGGCGCTGCCGCAGGCCGAGGCCCGCGAGAACGTGATGCTCAAGGAGGAGGTCGGGCCCGACGACATCGCCGAGGTGGTGTCGGCGTGGACCGGGATCCCCGCCGGCCGCATGCTCGAGGGCGAGACCGCCAAGCTGCTGCGCATGGAGGAGGAGCTGGGCAAGCGCGTCATCGGCCAGCGCAAGGCCGTTCAGGCCGTCTCCGACGCCGTGCGGCGGTCGCGGGCCGGTGTCGCCGACCCCAACCGGCCGACCGGATCGTTCATGTTCCTCGGCCCGACCGGTGTCGGCAAGACCGAGCTGGCCAAGGCGCTGGCGGAGTTCCTCTTCGACGACGAACGCGCCATGGTCCGCATCGACATGAGCGAGTACGGCGAGAAGCACTCGGTCGCCCGCCTGGTCGGAGCGCCCCCGGGCTACATCGGCTACGACCAGGGCGGTCAGCTGACCGAGGCGGTGCGGCGACGCCCGTACACGGTGATCCTGTTCGACGAGGTCGAGAAGGCCCACCCCGACGTGTTCGACGTGCTGCTGCAGGTGCTCGACGAGGGGCGGTTGACGGACGGCCAGGGCCGCACGGTCGACTTCCGCAACACCATCCTGATCCTGACGTCCAACCTCGGGTCGGGCGGCAGCGAGGAGCAGGTGATGGCCGCGGTGCGCTCGGCGTTCAAGCCGGAGTTCATCAACCGCCTCGACGACGTGATCGTGTTTCACGGCCTCGAGCCCGGCGAGCTGGTGGCCATCGTCGACATCCAGCTGGCGCAGCTGCAGAAGCGGTTGGCCCAGCGGCGGTTGCAGCTCGAGGTGTCCGACACCGCCAAGAAGTGGCTGGCCCAGCGCGGGTTCGACCCGGTCTACGGCGCCCGGCCGTTGCGCCGGCTCGTGCAGCAGGCCATCGGCGACCAGCTGGCCAAGATGTTGCTGGCCGGCGACGTGCACGACGGGGACACCGTCCCGGTCAACGTCAGTCCCGAGGGTGACTCGCTGATCCTGGGCTGAGTAACTAGAACTGGACCTGCGGCGGTGCCCGCTGGCCTTCCGGCGCCCGGTCGAACGGCCGTTTCTGTACGCCCGCCAGACCGGTGAAGAACATCCAGAGGATCGTCACCACCCGCTGGTTGGGGCCGGCCGCCGCGTCGTTGTAGTACTGACGCGCGAACGCCGGCTGGTTCTCGGTGTCGGCGAGCTGCTCATGCAGCTGCAGAAAGTTGGCCCCTGCGCCCGCGCCTTCTCGTCGACGCTGGTCTCCGGTGACCTCTTCGAAGACCGACTTCTCATGCGCCGCATAACCTTTGACGGTGTTGACCAGGTTGGGCACCAGGTCGGCCCGGCGGGTCAGCTGCACGGCGATCCCGCCGAGCGCCTCCTGGGCCTTGACGTCGAGGCGGCGCAGCGCGTTGAACGCGACGACACCGAGCACTGCCAGGGCCGCCAGCGCTCGGTCCACGGCAGCGTGGCCCGGCGCGGAAGCGGCACCCGCAGGTCGAGCCGCACGGTGACCGGGTTCTGTGGTGGCAGCGCCGCGGTGGTGACCGTGACGTGGTCGGTGCCCGCACCGGCGATCGCGCACGGGATGGACCCGGTCTCGTCGGCGGCGCACTGCACCAGCCCCGGGCGGACCGGGCAGGTCGATGCTCACGTGCGCGGCCGCGATCTTCATGGCCTGGAAGCCGACCACGTTGTAGTAGAACGACGCGGTCGGTGCGCTCGGGTTGGTCCCGGCGCGGTCGGCGGTTTCACCAGCCCCCCGGGCGTGCCGTCACGCGCCTGATGCGCGGTTGTGACCTGGTGGCATTCTCCACTCCGGCCCAAGAGCAGATAACCTACTTGGGATGGTTCCCCTTTGGTTCACGCTGTCCGCCCTTTGCTTCGTCGGCGCGGGCGTGCTGCTGTACGTCGACATCGACCGGCGTCGCGGCCGCAGCCGGCGCCGCAAGTCGTGGGCGCGGTCGCACGGCTTCGACTACGAGCGTGAGTCGACCGAGATCCTCAAGCGCTGGAAGCGCGGGGTGATGTCGACGGTGGGGGAGGTCGCCGCCCACAACGTCGTGCTGGGGCAGATCCGCGGCGAGGCGGTCTACATCTTCGACCTCGAAGAGGTGGCCACGGTGATCGCGCTGCACCGCAAGGTGGGCACCAACGTGGTGGTGGACCTGCGGCTCAAGGGGCTCAAAGAGCCGCGGGAGAACGACATCTGGCTGCTCGGTGCGATCGGGCCGCGGATGGTGTACTCGACGAACCTGGACGCGGCCCGGCGGGCCTGCGACCGGCGCATGGTCACCTTTGCCCACACTGCGCCCGACTGCGCCGAGATCATGTGGAACGAGCAGAACTGGACGCTGGTGGCCATGCCGATCGCCAGCACGCGCGCCCAGTGGGACGAGGGCCTGCGCACCGTGCGGCAGTTCAACGACCTGCTGCGGGTGTTGCCGCCGCTGCCGCAGGAGACCGCCTCGGAGTCGGGCGCGCCGGCGGGCCTGCGCAGTGCCTCGCCGAGCCGTCCGCTGATGCCGGCCGGACGCGGGGAACTGCCGCCGCGGCGGGCGCAGCACGACGTGGCGGGCCTGGTCGGTGAGGCTGGCCGGCGCGAGCCGGAGCCCGTGCGCCGCGACCAGCCCCGCACCGAGGGCCGGCCCGAAGGCGTGCACCGCCCGCCGCCACCGGTCAACGGCCGCGAGGCCTCCAACTACCAGCGCTGACCGCGCCGGTCGCTCATGTCTCGCCCCGTAGCCCTGATCACCGGGCCCACGTCCGGGATCGGTGCCGGTTATGCCCGCCGCTACGCCGCCGACGGCTACGACCTGGTGCTGGTCGCCCGCGACGCCGACCGGCTGGCCGCACTCGCGGCGGAGTTGAAGACCGAGGCGGGCGGTGTCGACATCCTGTCCGCCGACCTGTCCGACGCGGCCGAGCGCAATGAGGTTGTCGACCGGCTCGCCGGGGGGGTGCGGGTGCTGGTGAACAATGCCGGATTCGGCACGTCGGGGGAGTTCTGGGCGACGGATCCCACGCTGCTGCAGGCGCAACTGGACGTCAACGTCACCGCGGTGATGCAGCTGACCCGGGCCGCGCTGCCGGCCATGCTCGCCGCCGGTGCGGGCACGGTAATCAACGTGGCCAGCGTGGCGGGGCTGCTGTCCGGGCGGGGGTCGACCTACTCGGCGTCCAAGGCCTGGGTGGTGTCCTTCAGCGAGGGCCTGGCCGGCGGCCTGCGGGGCACTGGCGTCGGCGTGCACGCGGTGTGCCCGGGGTTCGTGCACACCGAGTTCCACGAGCGGGCGGGAATCGACATGGCCCGGCTGCCGTCGTTCCTGTGGCTCGAGGTCGATGACGTGGTCGACAAGAGCCTCGCCGACGTCTCCGCCGGCAAGGTGGTCAGCGTGCCCGGGCTGCAGTACAAGGCGCTCGTGGCCGCGGGGCGGATGATCCCGCGGAACCTGGTGCGCGCGGCGGCGAGTCGGGTCGGGGGCGGCCGTGGACGAAGCTGACCGCGCGGAGCTGGCCGAGCTGGTGCGGCGCCTGTCGGTGGTGCACGGCCGGGTCACGCTGTCGTCGGGCAAGGAGGCCGACTACTACGTCGACCTGCGCCGCGCCACGTTGCACCACCGGGCGTCGGCGTTGATCGGCACCCTGGTCCGGCAGCTGACCAGCGACTGGGACTACGCGGTGGTCGGCGGCCTGACCCTGGGCGCCGACCCGGTGGCGACGGCCGTCATGCACGCGCCCGGGCGGCCGATCGACGCGTTCGTCGTCCGTAAGGCCGCGAAAACCCATGGTATGCAACGACTTATCGAGGGTTCCGAGGTCGCAGGGCGGCGGGCGCTGGTGGTGGAGGACACCAGCACCACGGGCAACTCGGCGCTGACGGCGGTGCATGCCGTCCAGGAGGCGGGCGGCGAGGTGGTGGGTGTTGCCACCGTGGTGGACCGCGCCACCGGCGCCGCCGAGGCCATCCGCGCCGAGGGGCTGCTATACCGCAGCGTGCTGGGCCTTGCCGATCTGGGGCTGGGCTAGGCGGCGAGCGGGGCTATGCACCAATCGTCACACCTGCCGCACGGGCCTCTGGCGTGGGCGGCATTCGTTGTGCCCGCCTCGCAGCGACAATTCCCTCCCGCTCCGATTTGTCGCTGTGAGGCGGGCAAAAAGTCGACCGTTCCTGGCCAGTGGCGCATGTGGCGAACGTGACTGATGCGCTTTAGATTCCGGTCGCCGAAGCGCGCCGCGAGCGCCCTCCTCGTCATCGCCGCCTGCCTGGCCGGCTGCTCGAGTTCCGCCCATCCCGTCCGCCCCTATGGCGCCGAAGGGGCGCGGTTCGGCGAGTCGCTGGCGTTGCTGGGCTGGAACATCGGGGTGTCGAACCTGCGCTGGTCGGAGGACTACGTACTGATCGACGTCGACGCCAGCGTCGCGTCGCCCAACAGCCCGCACGCAAGACCGGAGGACATTCGCTTCGGGCTCTACGGGGCGCTGGCGCACCCGCTGGAGGCCACCGCGCTGGGCAGCTGCGACAGCGCGGTCAGCAGCGGGCGGCAGATCCCCTCCCCGCTGTCGGCGCCGCCCGACCGGCTCACCGGCACCGTGTGCCTCGGCCCGCAGAAGGACCGGAGCCAGGTCCGCGGCGTGTACGCCTACTCGCCGCGCGACCGCATCCCCAAGACGTCGGCGGCCTACCCTGCGGCGTTCCCCGTGGGGCTGATGCCGACCAACGCCAACGACACCGGCCTGGTCGTCAAGACCGTCAACCTGTCGGCCTGGCACGCCGACGGCACCCCGGTGACCAGGGCGCAGCTCGGTGACCCGGCCGCGTTCACCGGCAACGGCTACATGCTGCTGGGGCTGGAGGCCACCGCCCTCGCGGACCGCTACCGCGACGACTCCGCCAAGCGCGGCGGCCCGATGATGCTGCTCGCCTCGCCGACCCTGCCCGCTCCGGGGCTGAACCCGGCCTGCTCCGCGTACGGGTCGTCGGTGCTGATCCTGCCCGATGCCTCGCTGGACGCGGTGCACGTCGACGCGTCGCTGTGCACCCAGGGCGACATCAACGAGGCGCTGCTCTACGCGACGGTCGCGGTCGACGGCACCCACGCCGGCGTGTGGACGCAGCGATGAACGAGCCCGGGCCCACCGAGTGGGGGGCGCCGGCCGCCGGCGTCGGGCCCTGGCCGGGCGAGCCGCCCGACGACCCGCGCTACGACCCGATCCTGTTGCGCGACGGCGACACCCGCAACGTCGTTGACGCCTATCGGTACTGGACCCGGGAGGCGATCATCGCCGACATCGACACCCGCCGCCACCCGTTGCACGTGGCGATCGAGAACTTCGGCCACGACGCCAACATCGGCTCGGTGGTGCGCACCGCCAACGCCTTCGCGGTGCACACCGTGCACATCGTGGGGCGGCGGCGCTGGAATCGCCGCGGCGCTATGGTGAACGACCGCTACCAGCGGCTGTGCCACCACGACCGAACCGGCGAACTGCTGGAGTTCGCGGCGGGCGCCGGGTTGAGCGTCGTCGCGGTGGACAACGTCCCGGGCGCCGTGCGCATCGAGGAGGTGGCGTTGCCCCGCGAGTGTTTGCTGGTGTTCGGTCAGGAGGGGCCGGGCATCACCGACGACATTCGCGCCGGCGCGTCGATCGCGGTGTCCATCGCGCAGTTCGGCTCGACGCGCAGCATCAACGCCGGGGTGGCCGCCGGGATCGCGATGCACGCCTGGATTCGCCAGCACGCCGACCTCGATCGCGCGTGGTAGCAACCAGGATTCACGCTCAACTCCACAACGTGACGTGTACCTTGGGGCGGAACCTCGTCACCCCGACGCCGGACCCGCGGATCATCGCCTGCGTGCACCGGGGTGTGGTGATGAAGCGCACCAGCTCCGACACGGCGGGCTGGCGAGCCGCCGGCGCCAGGGTCGCCGCGCACCATTCGCCCGAGCGGTCCAGCCCCGGCCCATTGACGTGCACCAGCCGCCCGGCGGCCAGGTCCTTGGCCACCGCGAAGCCGATCGCCAGGCTCACCCCGCCGACCCGCTGCACCTCCTCGAGCGCGGCGGCGTCGCTCTGGAAGATCCGCTGCTGTGACTCCGGAATCTCCAAGGCGCGCAACATGACCGCGATCTCACCGTCCACTCCGCCCGCCGACGGCCCCAGCATCCACTGCTGGGCACGAAGCGCCGCGGCAGTCGGAAAACCTTTGGCCAGTGGGCTTTTCGGCCCGACGACGGCGATGATCTGATATTTCAGGAAGGCTCGCACGAAGATCGTCTCGTCCGAACCGACCGAACCGGCCGGGCCGATCGCGATGTCCACGGCGCGCGAGCAGATCAGCTCGCGGAACCGGCTGGTGGGGTGCACGCTCAACTCCACCGACAGGTCGTCGGCGCGCGACGAGAACAGCTCGATCAGCCCCGGCGCGGCGTGCTCGGCGAACGCCGACGACGCCGCGATGCGCAGCAGGCGGCGCCCGTGGGCCGCCTCGGTGACTTCGATGGCGGTCTGCTGCTGCAGGCCCAGGATCTCCACGGCGCGGCTGGCCAGCCGCAGGCCGCCGGGCGTGAACGCCAGCCCGGCACCGGTTCTGGTGAACAACGGGTCGTCGAGCTCCTTGCGCAGCGCCGCCACGTGCATCGAGATCCCGGCGTCGGAAACACCCAGCTCCGCGGCGGCGGCCCGCACCGATCCCAGCCGAACCACCGCCGAATAGGCCCGAAGTTGAGCCGGAGTCATGGGTATGAGCCTACGTTGGAACCCGTGCGGGAAGTGCTTGCTCAGCTGATGCCGATCTGGCGTGCCGGTGCGACCGCGGGGCTGGGCACCGTCGTGCGCACGCTGCGGTCGGCGCCGCGGCAGCCGGGCGCGTCGATGCTGGTGGCCCCCGACGGCTCGGCGACCGGATCGGTGTCGGGCGGCTGCGTGGAGGGCGCGGTCTACGAGCTGGCCACCGAGGTCGCGCACACCGGGACACCGCGACTGGAACGCTACGGGGTCAGCGACGACGACGCGTTCGAGATCGGTCTGACCTGCGGCGGCATCATCGACGTCTTCATCGAGTCGGTCTCGCGGGCAACGTTTCCCGAACTTGGGTCGATCGCCGAGGACGTCGCGGCGGGTCGTCCCGTGGCGGTCGCGACCGTCATCGCCCACCCCGACGCGGCGTGGGTGGGCCGCCGGCTCATCGTCAGGCCCGACGCTCTGTCGGGGTCTTTGGGCTCGCCGCGCGCCGACGCCGCGGTCACCGACGACGCCCGCGGCCTGCTGGCGCTGGGCCGCAGCGAGGTCCTCGAGTACGGGCCCGACGGCCAGCGCCTCGGCGACGGCATGGAGGTCTTCGTCTCCAGCAACGCCCCGCCGCCCCGGATGCTGGTCTTCGGGGCGATCGACTTCGCCGCCGCCCTGGCCCGGCAGGGGTCGTTCCTGGGCTACCGCGTCACGGTGTGCGACGCGCGCGCTGTGTTCGCCACCCGGGCGCGCTTCCCGTCGGCCGACGAGGTCGTCGTCGACTGGCCGCACCGATATCTGGCCGCGCAGGCGGCGGCTGGCGCCGTCGACCGGGACACGGTGATCTGCGTGCTCACCCACGACCCGAAGTTCGACGTCCCGCTGCTCGAGGTGGCGCTGCGCCTGGACGTCGGCTACGTCGGCGCGATGGGATCGCGCCGCACCCACGACGACCGGATGGACCGGCTGCGGGCGGTGGGGCTCACCGACACCGAGCTGAGCCGGCTGGCCAGCCCCATCGGGCTGGACCTCGGCGCGCGCACCCCGGAGGAGACCGCGGTCTCGATCGCCGCCGACATCATCGCCCGACGCTGGGGCGGCGGGGGCCTGCCGCTGGGGTGCACCACCGGGCGAATCCACCACGACGCGCAGCTCGAGGGCCAGTTCAGGGATTCCTTAACTCGCTATTGACGCCCCCACGGGGCGGGCTGACACTGTGGCGCATGCAAGTACCCGGCCCCTTCGAATACGAACGCGCGACGAGTGTGGACCACGCCATCGGCTTGCTGGATCGGTTGGGGGAGGGCGCGCGGGTGATCGCCGGCGGGCACAGCCTGCTGCCGATGATGAAGCTGCGGATCGCCAACCCCGAATATCTGATCGACCTCAACGACCTGGCCCTCGAGCTCGGCTACGTGATCACCGACCCGACGCTGGTCCGCATCGGCGCCATGACCCGGCACCGCGAGCTGCTCGAGTCCGACACCCTGGCCGCGAAGTGCCCGATCTTCCGCGACGCCGAACGGGTGATCGCCGACCCGGTGGTCCGCAACCGCGGCACCCTCGGCGGCTCGCTGTGCCAGGCCGATCCGGCCGAGGACCTCTCGACGGTGTGCCTGGTGCTCGACGCGGTGTGCCTGGCCCGGGGACCGGGGGGCGAACGCGAGATCCCGATCGACGAATTCCTGGCTGGCCCGTACGAGACCACACTGGCCCACAACGAGATCCTCGTCGAGGTGCGAATCCCGCTGCGGCCCAGGAGTGCCAGCGCATACGCGAAAGTAGAACGGCGGGTAGGGGATTGGGCCGTCGCGGCGGCGGGCGCGGCCGTCACCCTGGACGGCCCGGCACTGGCCGCCGCCCGCGTCGGCCTGACCGCAGTCAACCCCGACCACGACGCGCTGGCCGAACTCGCGGCCTCGCTGGCCGGCCGGCCGGCCACCGAGGAGACCTTCGCCGAGGCGGGCCGGCGCGCCGCGCAGGCCTGCGAACCGGTGACCGACATCCGCGGCACCGCCGAGTACAAGCGGCACCTGGCCTCCGAGCTGACCATCCGCACGCTGCGCTTCGCGGCGCAGCGGGCCGGCGCACAAGGGAGCGACTGACCATGCAGGTGAACATGACCGTCAACGGCGAGCAGGTGACCGCCGACGTCGAACCGCGCACGCTGCTCGTGCACTTCCTGCGGGATCACCTGCGGCTCACCGGCACCCACTGGGGCTGCGACACCAGCAACTGCGGCACGTGCGTGGTCGACGTCGACGGCGTGCCGGTGAAGTCGTGCACGATGCTGGCGGTGATGGCCTCGGGGCACGCCGTGCGCACCGTGGAGGGCCTGGCCGTGGACGGCCGGCTCGACCCGGTGCAAGAGGGGTTCATGCGCTGCCACGGGTTGCAGTGCGGCTTCTGCACCCCGGGGATGATGATCACCGCTCGCGCCCTGCTGGACCGCGACCCCGACCCCGACGAGCAGACCATCCGCGAGGCCATCTCGGGCCAGATCTGCCGGTGCACCGGCTACACGACGATCGTGCGCTCCATCCAGTGGGCCGCCAAGCACGCCGACGCGGTGGAGGCCACCTCATGACGACGATCGAATCACGGCCCCCCTCACCCGAAGACACCGCGGACAACGACCAGAAGCCGTGCGGCTACGGGCGGATGCTGCGCAAGGAGGACCCGCGCTTCATTCGCGGCCGCGGCACCTACGTCGACGACGTCGCGCTGCCGGGCATGCTACATCTGGCGATCCTGCGCTCGCCCTACGCGCATGCCCGCATCGCCGGCATCGACGTGTCCGCGGCCCTGGCCCACCCGAAGGTCAAGGCCGTCGTCACCGGCGCGGACCTGGCCGAGAAGGGCCTGGCGTGGATGCCGACGCTGGCAGGCGACGTGCAGGCCGTGCTGGCCACCGACAAGGTGCGCTTCCAGGGCCAGGAGGTGGCGTTCGTCGTCGCCGAGGACCGGTACTCGGCCCGCGACGCGCTGGAGCTGATCGACGTCGACTACGACCCGCTGGACCCCGTCATCGACGTGCGCAAGGCGCTCGAGGAGTCCGCGCCGGTGATCCGCACCGACCTCGAGGGCAAGAACGACAACCACATCT
Source organism: Mycobacterium sp. HUMS_12744610 (assembly GCF_041206865.1). Classification (NCBI taxonomy): domain Bacteria; kingdom Bacillati; phylum Actinomycetota; class Actinomycetes; order Mycobacteriales; family Mycobacteriaceae; genus Mycobacterium; species Mycobacterium servetii. The sequence goes on along the minus strand of NZ_JBGEDP010000001.1, from coordinate 5,494,836 downwards.
TCGACTGGGAGACCGGCGACGCCGCGGCCACCGAGGCGGTGTTCGCGCGCGCCGACGTCGTCGTCACCCAGGAGATGGTCTATCCCCGCGTGCATCCCGCCCCGATGGAAACCTGCGGCGCGGTGGCCGATCTGGACTCGGTCAGCGGCAAGTTGACGCTGTGGACCACCTCGCAGGCCCCACACGCGCACCGCACCCTCTACGCGCTGGTCGCCGGCCTGCCCGAGCACAAGATCCGGGTGATCTCCCCCGACGTCGGCGGCGGATTCGGCAACAAGGTGCCGATCTATCCCGGCTACGTGTGCGCCATCGTGGCCTCGCTGGTGCTGGGCAAGCCGGTCAAGTGGATGGAGGACCGCAGCGAGAACCTGACGTCGACCAGTTTCGCGCGCGACTACATCATGGTCGGCGAGATCGCGGCCACCGCGGACGGCAAGATCCTCGCGGTGCGCTCGAACGTGCTCGCCGACCACGGCGCGTTCAACGGCCAGGCCGCGCCGACGAAGTACCCGGCCGGGTTCTACGGGGTGTTCACCGGCAGCTATGACCTGGAGGCGGCGTACTCGCGGGTGACCGGGGTGTACACCAACAAGGCGCCCGGCGGGGTGGCCTACGCGTGCTCCTTCCGGATCACCGAGGCGGTGTACCTGGTGGAGCGGCTGGTGGACTGCCTGGCCTACGAGCTCAAGCTGGACCCCGCCGAGCTGCGGCTGCGAAACCTGTTGCGCCCCGAGCAGTTTCCCTACACCACCAAGACCGGCTGGGTGTACGACTCCGGCGACTACGAGACCACCCTGCGCAAGGCCATGGACATGGTCGGATATGAGGCGTTACGCGATGAACAGAGGCGCAGGCGGCAAAACGGCGAGCTGATGGGCATCGGGATGTCGTTCTTCACCGAGGCGGTCGGGGCCGGCCCACGCAAGGACATGGACATCCTGGGCCTGGGCATGGCCGACGGCTGCGAGCTGCGGGTGCACCCGACGGGCAAAGCCGTTGTGCGCCTGTCGGTCCAGACCCAGGGCCAGGGCCACGAGACGACGTTCGCCCAGATCGTCGCGGAGGAACTGGGCATTCCGCCCGACGACATCGACGTCGTGCACGGCGACACCGACCAGACGCCGTTCGGCCTGGGCACCTACGGCAGCCGCTCGACGCCCGTCTCGGGTGCGGCCGCGGCGATGGTGGCCCGCAAGATCCGCGACAAGGCCAAGATCATCGCCTCGGGCATGCTCGAGGTGTCGGTCGCCGACCTGGAGTGGGAGAAGGGCACGTTCAGAGTCAAGGGCGACCCGTCGGCGTCGGTGACGATCGCCGACATCGCGATGCGCGCGCACGGGGCCGGCGACCTGCCCGAGGGTCTCGAGGGCGGACTGGACGCCGAAGTGTGCTACAACCCTTCGAATCTCACCTACCCCTATGGCGCGTACTTCTGCGTAGTCGACATCGATCCGGGCACCGCGGTGGTCAAGGTGCGGCGCTTCCTGGCGGTCGACGACTGCGGGACCCGGATCAACCCGATGATCATCGAGGGGCAGGTGCACGGCGGCGTCGTCGACGGCATCGGGATGGCGCTGATGGAGTGGATCGCCTTCGACGACGACGGCAACTGCCTGGGCGGCTCGCTGATGGACTACCTGATCCCGACCGCCATGGAGGTGCCGCATCTCGAAACCGGGCATACCGTGACGCCGTCGCCGCACCACCCGATCGGCGCCAAGGGGATCGGCGAGTCGGCCACCGTCGGCTCCCCGCCCGCGGTGGTCAACGCGGTGGTCGATGCGCTGGCGCCGTTCGGCGTTCGCCACGCCGACATGCCGCTGACGCCGTCGCGGGTGTGGGAGGCCATGCAGGGCAGAGCGAGGCCCCCCATCTGATGTCCATCATCGGCGAGCGCGCCCAGCAGCTGTTGGCGGCACGGACACCGTTCGTGCACGCGACGGTGGTGCGGGCCCAGCCGCCCACCTCGGTCTACCCGGGCGACGAGGCGATCCTGCTCGCGGACGGCACGATCGAGGGTTTCGTCGGCGGCCAGTGCGCGCAGAACTCGGTCCGCAAGGCGGCGCTGGGCGCGCTGCAGACGAACGAAAGCGTGCTGCTGCGAGTGCTTCCCGACGGCGACGTGCACTTCCCCGAGGCGCCCGGCGCCTGCGTGGTGGTCAACCCGTGCCTGTCCGGCGGATCGCTGGAAATCTTCCTGACCCCGCAGCTGCCGCCCCCGCTGATCCGGGTCCACGGCGCCACGCCGATCGCCGAAGCGCTGGTCCGGGTGTGCGCGGTGCTGGGGTACGACGCGCGCGCCGACGCCGACCCGGTCGATGTCACGGCCCTGCCGACCGCCGTCGTGATCGCCAGCCACGGTGGCCCCGAGGCCGGGATCATCCGCGCCGCACTGGATCACGGCATCGGTTACATCGGTCTGGTGGCCAGCAGGGTGCGCGGCGCCTCGATCCTCGACTCGCTCTCCCTCTCCGGGGACGAGCGGGCCCGCGTGCACACCCCGGTCGGTCTGCCGATCGGCGCCAAGACGCCCGCCGAGATCGCGGTGTCGATCGCGGCCGAACTCGTCGCCGCCATCCGCGGCGCCGGCGGCCCGGGCCTGCCGCCGCGGCGGTGCGCACCGCGCCCGGGGCGATCGACCCGGTCTGCGGCATGACGGTTTCGGCCGCGCCCGCCGCCGAGCACCTGCAGGTGGCCGGGGTGGACTACTGGTTCTGCGGCCCAGGATGCCGGGCGGCGTTCGCCGCGGGCCGAGCCGGCGCATGAGGGCGATCTTCGAGAGCCCGGCCGACGTCATCGACCGGTTCGACGCGCGGGACTACCTGCTCGACACCGGGACCGCGTCGGCGATCTACCTCGCGGTCACGCTGGGCCGGCCGCTGCTGCTCGAGGGCGAGCCCGGCGTCGGCAAGACCACCGCCGCGAAAACCCTTGCCGCGGTGCTGGACACCCCGCTGGTCCGGCTGCAGTGCTACGAGGGCCTGACGGCGAACGAGGCCCTCTACGACTGGAACTACCAGCGCCAGCTGCTGTCCATCCGGCTGGCCGAGGCGAGCGGTACCGGGATCGACGAACGGGATCTCTATACCGAGGCCTACCTGGTGGACCGGCCCATCCTGCGCTGCGTGCGGCACCGCGGCCCCCGCCCGCCTGTGCTGCTGATCGACGAGATCGACCGCGCCGACGACGAATTCGAGGCGCTGCTGCTGGAGTTCCTCGGCGAGTCCGCGGTGACGGTGCCCGAGCTGGGCACCTTCGTCGCCGAGCGCCCGCCGATCGCGGTGCTCACCTCCAACCGCAGCCGCGACCTGCACGACGCGCTGCGCCGCCGCTGCCTCTACCACTGGATCGACTACCCGGAGCCGGCCCGTGCCGCCGCCGTCGTGCGGCGCACGGTGCCCGGGGCCACCGCCGCACTGATCGAACGTGCCGCCCAGTTCGTCCGTGCCGCACGCGAACTCGACCTGGACAAGCCGCCCGGAGTTGCCGAGACCATCGACTGGGTGGCCGCGCTGGTTTCGCTGAGAGTCGCCCAGCTGGTCGACCCGGCCGCGCAGATGACCCTGGGGGCGCTGGCCAAGACGCCGGACGACCGTACGCTGATTCGCGACGCGTACGTAGCCTTCACCGAGTGCAGCCTTACCTGAGAGGACCCGCAGCATGAAGATCGCCAACCAGTTCACCGTCAGTGCGCCCATCGACAAGGCGTGGGACGTGCTGTGCGACCTGGAGCAGGTGATCCCGCTGATGCCGGGGGCCGCGCTGACCGGCCACGAGGGCGAGGACTACGCCGGCAAGGTCAAGATCAAGGTCGGCCCCGTCACCAGCGAATTCAGCGGCAAGGTGCACTTCGTGGAGCAGGACCGCGGCCAGTACCGCGCGGTCATCGACGCCAAGGGCAAGGAGATGCGCGGCACCGGCAACGCGGCCGCCACGGTCACCGCCCAGCTGCACGAGGAGGGCGACCGCACCAGCGTCACCGTGGACACCGACCTCAAGATCGTCGGCAAGCTGGCGCAGTTCGGCAGTGGGATGCTGCAACAGGTCTCGGAGAAGTTGCTGGGCCAGTTCGTGGAGTCGCTGGAGGCCAAGCTGGCCGCCGAGAACGCGCCGGCGATGCCGCCGAGCAACGGTTCGGCCGCGCCGGCGCCCGCGCACCACCCCGCCGGGCCCGCCCCCGAGCCCGAACCCATCGACCTGCTCGAGCTGGCCGGCGGCGACCAGCTCAAGAAGTACGGTGCACTGGCCCTGGCGGTGTTGGCCGTGCTGGTGCTGATCTGGGTCATGCGCCGGAGGCGTTGACGTCCCCCATGAGCGGCCCGGCGCTGTTGCGGGGCGTCGACCTGGCGGCCTTCGCGGCCGCCCTGGTGGCGCGGCTGCGCGGTGCCGGGGTGCACGTGTCGGCCGACGGGCCGGCGGGTTTCGTGCAGGCGCTGCGGCTGCTGGGGACCCGCACCGGGTCTGCGCTGTATTGGGCGGCCCGGCTGACGCTGGTCGACCGGGCCGACGACCTGGGCGCCTTCGACGCGGTGTTCGCGGCGGTGTTCGGCGCCGGCGAAGCCGAGCGTTCCACGAGTTTGGTCGCGGCGCAACAACTCTCCAACCGCGCCCCCGGCCCGGTGCGGGGCGCCGAAGCCCAATCCGGGCTGCCCGGGGGCCTGCCCTGGGCGACGCGGGCCGCCGCCGGGCACGACGACGACGACCCGGGAGCCGCGCGCGTCCCGGTCCCCGAGGTGCTGCCCAGCCGCATCGCCGCACGCGCCGACGAACCGTTCGACCGCTTCGACGCCCGCGACCTGCGGTTGCTGGGGGACTGGCTCGAGGAGACCGTCGTGCGCTGGCCGCGGCGGCGCAGCATGCGGTTCGAGCCCAGCGCCGCCGGCAAGCGCATCGATTTGCGCGCCACGATGAACGCCTCGCGCAAGACCGGCTTCGAGGCGATCGCCCTGGCGCGCACCCGGCCGCGGCGCAGGCCCCGCCGGGTCGTCCTGGTCTGCGACGTGAGCCGCTCCATGCGGCCCTACGCGGCGATGTATCTGCACCTGATGCGGGCCCTGACGAAGGGGCGCGGCGTGCGCCGGGCCGGGATCCGCCCGGAGGTGTTCGCGTTCTCGACGTCGCTGACCCGGCTCACCGCGGTGCTGTCGCACCGCTCGGCCGAGGTGGCCCTGCAGCGCGCCGAGGCGACGGTCACCGACCGCTACGGCGGCACCTCCGTCGGCCGCAGCCTGGCCGCCCTGCTGTCCCCGCCGCACGGCAACGCGCTGCGCGGGGCGGTGGTGATCGTCGCCTCCGACGGCTGGGACGGCGATCCCCCCGACGTGCTGGCGCGCGCCATGGCCCGGCTGCGTCGCCGCGCCGCCGTGGTGGCCTGGCTCAATCCGCGTGCGGCCCAGCCGGGTTTCGAGCCGGTGACCGGTTCGATGGCGGCCGCGCTGCCGTACTGCGACCTGTTTCTGCCGGCGCACTCACTGACCGGGCTGCGCCAGTTGCTGCTCGCGTTGTGTCTTTGAGGCCCACACCCGAGCGGCCGAGTTCGCGGGCCCCGGCGACCAGCGCGGCTGTGATCGCCGCGGCGGTCGCATAGTCGAGGCCGTCGGGCGGGTGGATGTTGGAGATGCAGTTGCGGTCCGCGTCGGTGAGCCCGGGCGCCGGGTGCTGCGTCAGGTAGATGCCCAGGCTGTCGGCGACCGAGAGCCCCGGACGCTCGCCGATGAGCACGAGAACCGTTGCGACGCCGAGCGCCTGACCGATGTGGTCGCCGAGCGCCACGCGGGCCTGGGTGGCGAGGACCGGCGGGGCGATGCGGTAGCGGCCGCCGAATTCGCGCAGCAGCGCCGCGAGGGTGCCCGCGGCGTGGTCGGTCAGGGCGCGCGGCGAGAGCCCGTCGGCGAGCACGACACCGATGTCCGCCCCAGTCTCCGGCAGACCCGACAGGTCGCACGGGCTGCGGCCCAGGTCGGGCCGGCGCAGGTACTCCCCGCGCGAGGCCGCCCTGCTGCGCACCCGCAGCGGCTCGGCGACGCCGACACCGCGGAGCCGCGCGACGAGGTCGTCGACGTCGAGCGGGTCGTGCACGGCGTCGCGCGCCGCGGCGTGCGCGGCCTGGAACTCCAGCACGCGCCGGGTGGGCAGCGAGTTGCCCGCCCGCCCGAGCCCGATGCGCGCCTGCGTGGTGGCCCGCAGCGGCGCCCACACGTCGGCAGCGTCCATCAGCCCGCCGCCAGTTGCCGCAGCGGCGACGTCGCGAGGTCGACGGGCAGGATCCGGCCCTGCGCGTCGGCCATGCCCAGGCCCGCCAGCCAGACCTCGAACTCGGGCGCCGGGCGCAACCCCAGCGCCTGCCGCACGTACAGCGCGTCGTGGAACGACAGGCTCTGGTAGCCGAGCATGATGTCGTCGGCGCCGGGAACGGCGATGACGAACGCGGTGCCCGCCACGCCCAGCAGGGTCAGCAGCGTGTCCATGTCGTCCTGGTCGGCCTCGGCGTGGTTGGTGTAGCAGACGTCGACGCCCATCGGCAGGCCGAGCAACTTCCCGCAGAAGTTGTCCTCGAGGCCGGCGCGGATGATCTGCTTGCCGTCGTAGAGGTACTCCGGCCCGATGAACCCGACCACGCTGTCGACCAGCAGCGGCCGCAGCGCCCGGGCCACCGCGTAGGACCGCGCCTCGAGCGTCTGCTGGTCGACCGGCCTGCCGCCGACGCCGAGGTGGGCCCCGGCCGACAGGGCCGAACCCTGCCCCGTCTCCAGGTACATGACGTTGCCGCCGACCGTGCCGCGGTGCAGCGAGCGGGCCGCCTCGTCGGCCTGCCTCAGCATCGCCAGGGAGGTCCCGAACGCCGCATTGGCGCCCTCGGTGCCCGCGATCGACTGGAATACGAGGTCGACCGGCGCGCCGCGGTCGATGAGTTCCATGGTGGTCGTCACGTGGCACAGCACGCACGACTGCATGGGAATGGCGAACCGCCGGCGGATGTCGTCGAGCAGGTGCAGCAGGTCCGACGCGGCGGCCGGCGAGTCGGTCGCGGGGTTGACGCCGATCACCGCGTCACCGCAGCCCAGCAGCAGGCCGTCGAGCAGCGCGGCGGCGATCCCGCGGGGGTCGTCGGTGGGATGGTTGGGTTGCAGCCGGGTGGCCAGCCGGCCCGGCAGGCCGATGGTGGTCCGCAAGGCCGCGGTGTTGGTCACCGCGGCGGCCACCAGGATCAGGTCCTGGTTGCGCATGATCTTCGACACCGCGGCAACCATCTCCGGGGTGAGCCCGGGGGCGAGGGCCGCGAGCCGCGCCGGCGCGTCGGCGCGGGAGGCGTTGTCCAGCAGCCAATCCCGGAAACCGCCGACGGTCAGGTGCGCGACCGGGGCGAAGGCCTCGCGGTCGTGGCCGTCGATGATGAGCCGGGTCACCTCGTCGGTCTCGTAAGGCACGACCACGTCGGACAAAAACGACGCCAGCTCGATGTCGGCGAGCACCCACGCGGCCGCGGCGCGTTCGGCGTCCGAGCCGGCGGCGCACCCGGCGAGCTGGTCGCCGGAACGCAGGGGCGTCGCCTTGGCCAGCACGTCGAGGAGCCCGTCGAAGCTGTAGCTGGTCCCCGAGACAGTTTGCCGGTAGCTCACCTGGAGCACAGTAGGTCACACCCGGGCGATGAGGCAGGATCGACCGTTATGGATCAGCTATGGGCAAACCGGGCGGCCAGCTCCGAAGCCGCTGTGGTGCAACGACACCTGAAGCGGCTGTGGGCGCTGCCGGGCACCCAGCTGGGGGTGGTGGCGTGGCCGCCGACGCGGCGCGACCGGCTGTTCGCCAGCTGGCACTACTGGTGGCAGGCCCACCTGCTGGACTGCCTCGTCGACGCGCAGCTGCGCGACCCGCAGCCGCACCGGCGCACCAGGATCAACCGGCAGGTCCGAAGTCACCGGCTGCGCAACAACTTCTCGTGGACCAACAGCTACTACGACGACATGGCGTGGCTGGCGCTGGCGCTGGAACGCGCCGCCCGGATCGCCGGCGTGCGGCGCCGGCGCGCGCTGCCCAAGCTCGCCGACCAGTTCGTCAAGGCCTGGGTGCCCGAGGACGGCGGCGGCATCCCGTGGCGAAAGCAGGACCAGTTCTTCAACGCCCCGGCCAACGGCCCGGCCGCGATCTTCCTCGCCCGCTACTCGGACCGGCTGCGGCGGGTCCAGCAGATGGCCGACTGGATCGAGGAAACCCTGATCGACCCCGAGACCCACCTGGTGTTCGACGGCATCAAGGCCGGCTCGCTGGTCCGCGCGCAGTACACCTACTGCCAGGGCGTGGTGCTCGGGCTGGAAACCGAGCTCGCCGCCCGCACCCACGACGACCGGCACGCGCCGCGGGTGCATCGCCTGGTCGCCGCGGTCGGCGAGCAGATGGCGCCGTCGGGGGTGCTGGGGGGCGCCGGCGGCGGGGACGGCGGCCTGTTCGCCGGCATCACCGCCCGCTACCTCGCGCTGGTGGCCACCGCGCTGCCGGGCGAGGAGGCCGCCGACGTCGCAGCCCGCGACACCGCCCGCACCATCGTGCTGGCCAGCGCGAAGTCGGCGTGGGACTACCGGCAGAGCGTGGACGGCCTGCCGCTGTTCGGCCCGTCGTGGGACCGCGACGCCGAGCTCCCCACCGCGGGGCCCGGGGCGGGGGCACAGGCGCGGTTCGTCGACGGCGCCGTGAGCGGCTCGGGGGTCGCCGAACGGGACCTGTCGGTGCAGCTGTCGGGGTGGATGCTGATGGAGGCCGCCTGCAGCGTCACCGGTCGGGAACCGTGATCTGCGTGCGGTCCTTCCGCGCGCCGCGCTGCCGTCCCCGGTAGCCGCGCCAGGCGGCGATGAACGCCGGCAGCAGTGAGACCACCAGGATGCCCAGGATGATCTTCTCGAGGTTGTGGTGCACGAACGGCACGCTGCCCAGGAAGTAGCCCGCCAGCGTCACCCCACCGCCCCAGGCGATGCCGCCGACGATGTCGAACGCCAGGTACACCGGGTAGCGCATGTAGGACACCCCGGCGATCACCGGGACGAACGTCCGCACGAACGGCGCGAACCGGGCCAGGATGACCGCCCAGGGGCCGTACTTCTCGAAGAAGGCATGCGACTCGGTCACGTAGTGCCTCTTGAAGAACCGGGAGTCTTCCTTCTTGAACAGCGCCGGACCGATGCGGCGCCCGATGAAGTACCCGGTCTGGTCGCCGAGCACGGCGACCAGGGCGACGCACGGCGCCAGCACCCAGACGTCCGTCGGCGGGTGCGGGTGCGCGCACAGCAGCCCGCCGGTGAACAGCAGCGACTCACCGGGCAGCAGGGGGAACAGCAGGCCGGTCTCGATGAAGACGATGACCAGGATCCCGGGCAGCACGGCCGAGCCGAAAACCCCCCCGGCGCCCAGCCAATACATCGGGTCGAGGATGTCGGGCAGGGCCGCCGTCACCGCTGTGCTCACGATCTCTCAACATACCGGCGCCGCCCAGCCGGCGCCGCCCAGCGGGGGCCGGGCAGCGGGGGAAGTGCCGGGTCACCGGGCTACCCGCCGGCGGACTGGCAGACCTTCCACTGGTCGTCGCGGTACTGCAGGTCCAGGCTGCGCGTCGAGCGGAGCTGGGGGTCGTAGGCCATGAAGGTGGTGACGTTGGCCTCGGCGTGCGGGCCGTTGACGACGACCTGGTCGATGCTGGCGATGACGGGATATTGCCGGGCGGCCGAGACGCGGCGGTAAGTCTCCGCCCACTCGTGCTCGTCGAAGTCGACGTAGCCGTCGCGCGTGGTCCCGCACGTGAGCGTCCGCAGCGTCGTCAGATCCCCCCTTTGCACCGCGGCGTCGAAAGTCTGGATCGTGTGCCGGACCCCGTCCTCCTGCGAGGCTTTGGGGTGTTTGCCGCGGGTCAGCAGCACGGTGCCCAGGATCGCGATCGCCGCCAGGGCCAGCACCAGCACCACCAGCGCCAGCACCCAACCCCAGTTGACGTTCGGGGACGTCCGCAGCTTCGCCCCGAGTCGCGGTGGAATCGATTGTGGCACAGCGGCTTTCGGTGGCTGCTGCCCCGCTTGCCCCGTTTGCCGGGCCGGGTTGCCGGGCGGCGAGGCGAAAACCTCCGTGGCGGGGTCGGGGGTGGTGGGCATGACGGTGGTCTCTTTGGCGTCGAATCCGGGCGCGGTGAAGCGGCGTTCGCGCTGCGGGTTGTCGGGATCGGCCCGGGGGGCCTCGCCCCGCTCGGACTTGTTCATCACGACGGTCTCGGTCTCCGGATCGTCGGGCACCATCGGGTAGCTCTCGGTTGCTTCGTCGCCGGGTTCCACCGGGTGCTCGCGGTCGGGCTCGGGCGGATTGACCATGAGCGCTGCTGTCCTCCTACGAGTGGATAGTTGGGAGCTTAGCGACCCGCCACCCGGTTGGGGTCGCGGCCGAGGCGCGCCGCGACGCGCAAACGGGAAACGGCACAATGGGGTCCATGACGTCGATGGGTGACCTCCTGGGGCCTGATCCGATCCTGCTGCCGGAGGACATTGAAGCCGAAGCCGAACTGCTCGCCAAGGAGAACCCGAGCATCGTCGCCGCCGCCCATCCGACGGCGTCGGTGGCCTGGGCGGCGCTGCCGAGGAGGCGCTGGCCGAGGACAAGGCCGTCACGGCGTATGCCTACGCCCGCACCGGCTACCACCGGGGACTCGACGCGCTGCGCCGCAACGGCTGGAAGGGTTTCGGCCCGGTGCCGTACTCCCACGAGCCCAATCGCGGCTTCCTGCGGTGCGTGGCGGCGCTGGCGCGCGCCGCCGACGCCATCGGCGAGACCGACGAGTACGCCCGCTGCCTGGACCTGCTCGACGACTGCGATCCCGCGGCCCGCCAGGCGCTCGGGCTTTAGCCGGGGCGTCAGAACCAGGCGCTCCAGAACCGGGTCAGCGAGTTGCCCCACCCCACCAGCACGTGCGGCACTCCGGAAAAGTCGAACAGCACGTACACGATTCCGAAGAGCCAGCGGTTCAGTGCCGGCGCCAGGATCAGGAACAGCAGCACGAAGACGCCCCACTGCTTGGCCGGCGCCACCGCGCGCTGCGTCTCCGGGCTCAGGTGCGGCTCCAGGGCGTCGTAGCCGTCCAGGCCGGGGATCGGCAACAGGTTCAGCACCATCCCGGTGACCTGCAGGAACCCGAGGAACGCCACCCCGGCCCACAGCACCGCGTGGGCCGGGTCGAAGAAGAACCGGGTCAGGGTCAACAGCAGCACCGCGAGCAACAGGTTGGCCGCCGGGCCCGCCAGGCTGACCAGGGTGCGCCGCGCGGGCGTCATGAACCACGTCTGCAGATATACCGCGGCGCCGGGCAGGCCGATCCCGCCCAGCGCGACGAACACCATCGGCAGGAGCAGTGAGAGCGCGGGATGGCTGTAGCGCCGCGGATCCAGGGTCAGGTAGCCGCGCACGGCGGCGTCGTGGTCACCGAAGCGCCAGGCGGTCAGCGCGTGCCCGAACTCATGCAGGCACAACGACACCAGCCACCCGGCGACGACGAAGACGAACACCCCGGCGTAGGACAGCGGCCGCACGCTGGACCCGGCCAGCCAGGCCAGCACGCCGCCGGCCGCCGTGGCCGCCAGCAGGGCCAGGAAGACGGGGCTGGGGCGCACCGACTCGTGCTGCCGCGCGGGAAAGCTCACCGGTCGAAACTATCCGACAGCGAGCCAGCCCTCGACGTGGCGGTACAACGTCGACCGGCGCGCCGGGCGCGGCGCCGCGACGCCGTCGCGCACCACGATGACGCCGGTGCAGCCCAGCTGGGCCGCGCGGCCGGGCACCCACCCGCGGCCCGATACCCGGGCGCGCAGGCCGGGCAGCGCCCGCGTCGGCTCGATGCGCACCGCGGCGACATCGCCGTCGAACAGCGTCGTGTCGTCGACGATCGCCTCCCCGTGCAGCGGGAGCCCGTCGTCGGCCGGCAGCCAACGCGCCCGGCCCGCGATCGCGCACCCGGTGTCGTCGCGGATCAGCGGCACCCGGTGGGCCGCTCCGCGCCGGGCGCGCCGCGCCGCCCGGTGCCCGGAGGGCAGCCGGTAGGCGCGGGTCGCCGCGGTGCGGCGGCGCGGCACGTAGGCCACCTCGACGTCGAGCCGCTCCGCGCGCAGCAGCCGCGTCAGCACCGCGGCCAGGTCGGCGTCGTCGCCCAGTACCACCAGCCGGCGATGCGGCCCGACGGCGGCGTCCAGGGTGTTCGAGTCGGCCCGGCTTGCGGGGCGGAGCGCGGCCAGGCCGCGCAGCGGGCGCGGGACCCGGCGGTCGCCGAAAACCAGCACCGCCGACGTGGGGGTCTCGCCGTTCCCGCTCACCGGCTCCGTCATGACTTTCCCGGGCGCACGACCGGAAGCTACCAGGCGGCGTGATACATTCCCGCATCGTTCCTGGTAGGTGTGCGGAGGCTCGCGATGGTCGTACGGCGATGGAACGAGTCGGACGAAGCCAAGAGCACCTACGTCGAGGAGCTGTTCTCGGCGCTGGCCAAGCGCTACGACGTGATGACCGACGCGTGGACGCTCGGACTGCACCGACTGTGGAAGCGGCAGGCCATGAAGCTCTGCGCCGTCCGGCCCGGCGAACGCGTGCTGGACGTCGCGACCGGGACGGGTGACCTGGCGTTCGCCGAGGCGGCGGCCGTGGGGCCGGAAGGCCACGTCGTGGGCGTCGACTCCTGCGCGGCGATGCTCGACGTCGCTCGGGGCCGGCGGCGCGGCACCGTCGACTTCCGGGAGGCCGACGCCATGGACCTGCCGTTCCCGGATGCGTCGTTCGACGTGGTCACCATCGGGTTCGGGCTGCGCAACGTCGCCGACCGCGGCCGGGCGCTGCGCGAGTTCCGGCGCGTGCTGCGGCCGGGCGGCCGGTTGATGGTGCTCGACTTCAGCACGCCGACCTCGAAGAGCCTGAAAGCCCTGCACGACGCGCTCTACTTCGACGTGATGCCGGCGGTGGGCTGGGCCTTCGCCTGGCATCGCGACGCCCATCACTACACCTCCGACTCGATCCGTACCTGGATGTCGCGGGAGGAACTCCGCGAGGCGATGCGGGGCGCGGGTTTCGCCGACGCCCGCCACATCTCGCTGAGCACCGGGTTCGCAACGGTGCACCTCGGCTCGCGCGCGGCCGGCTGACGGTAACCGCGCCGCAGCCGGTTCCCCTCGCAAAAGCGCCGACGCTTTAGGATCACCACCGTGAGTGCAGTAAGCATCGCGAAGGGGTGCCGCGCGGCAAACCGGAGGCGCTGCGGCGCGGCAACTGCACGGACAGCGGCGCCGAAACGAAAACCGTTGCGGCGCTTGTAGGTGCACTGCTTTTACCGGCAGTGCCACAATCAGCAGGCGAGACCAGGTGGGAGCATGTCATGCCGGCAATCGTCCTCATCGGCGCCCAGTGGGGCGACGAGGGCAAAGGTAAGGCCACTGACCTGCTCGGTGGACGGGTGCAGTGGGTGGTGCGCTACCAGGGCGGCAACAACGCCGGTCACACGGTCGTGTTGCCCAGCGGGGAGAATTTCGCCCTGCACCTGATCCCGTCGGGGGTGCTGACGCCCGGCGTCACCAACGTCATCGGCAACGGCGTGGTCGTGGATCCCGGCGTCCTGCTCGACGAGCTGGCCGGCCTGCAGGACCGCGGCGTCGACACCTCCGGGCTGCTGATCTCGGCCGACGCGCACCTGCTGTTGCCCTACCACGTCGCCATCGACAAGGTGACCGAGCGCTACATGGGCAGCAAGAAGATCGGCACCACCGGCCGCGGCATCGGACCGTGCTACCAGGACAAGATCGCCCGCATGGGCATCCGGGTCGCCGACGTGCTCGACCCGGAGATGCTGACCCACAAGGTCGAGGCCGCGCTGGAGCTCAAGAACCAGATCCTGGTCAAGATCTACAACCGCAAGGCGCTGGACCCGCATCAGGTGGTCGACGCCCTGCTCGAGCAGGCCGAGGGCTTCCGGCACCGCATCGCCGACACCCGGTTGCTGCTCAACAACGCGCTGGAGGCCGGGGAGACCGTGCTGCTGGAGGGCTCGCAGGGCACCCTGCTCGACGTCGACCACGGCACCTATCCCTATGTGACGTCGTCGAATCCGACCGCCGGCGGCGCGGCCGTCGGTTCGGGCATCGGACCGACCCGGATCGGCACCGTGCTCGGGATCCTGAAGGCCTACACCACCCGCGTGGGTTCGGGCCCGTTCCCCACCGAGTTGTTCGACGAGAACGGCGAATACCTGACCAAGACCGGCGGCGAGTTCGGGGTCACCACGGGGCGGCGCCGCCGCTGCGGCTGGTTCGACGCCGTCATCGCCCGCTACGCCACCCGCGTCAACGGCATCACGGACTACTTCCTGACCAAGCTCGACGTGCTGTCCAGCCTGGACACGGTGCCGGTGTGCGTCGGCTACCGGCTCGACGGCAAGCGCACCCACGACATGCCGATGACGCAGCGCGATCTGGCCCGCGCCGAACCGATCTACGAGGAGCTGCCCGGCTGGTGGGAGGACATCTCGGGGGCGCGCGAGTTCGACGACTTGCCCGCCAAGGCGCGTGACTACGTCTTGAGGCTGGAAGAGCTTGCCGGGGCGCAGGTTTCATGCATCGGTGTCGGCCCGGGCCGGGAGCAGACGATCGTGCGCCGCGACGTCCTGGCGGCCCGCGCGTGACGGCCACCGAACCGGATCCCAAAGCCCTCGATCCCGAATACGAGCACCACGGCGGCTTTCCGGAGTACGGCCCGGCCAGCCCCGGCCCCGGGTTCGGCCGCTTCGTGGCGGACATGCGCCGGCTGCAGGACCTCGCCGTGTCCGCGGATCCCGGTGACGAGGTCTGGGACGAGGCGGCCGGCCGCGTCGCGGCGCTGGTGGAGCTGCTGGCTCCGTTCGAGGCCGCCGAAGGCAAGGCACCGGCGGGGCGCACACCGGACCTGCCGGGCATGGGAAGCCTGCTGCTGCCGCCGTGGACGCTGGCGCGTTACGGCCCCGAGGGCGTCGAAATGACCGGCTATTTCAGCAGGTTTCACGTCGGGGGCAACCACGCGGTGCACGGCGGCGTGCTGCCGCTGCTGTTCGACAACCTGTTCGGCATGGTCTCGCACGCCGCGGGCCGGCCGATCAGCCGCACCGCCTTCCTGCACGTCGACTACCGCAAGGTCACCCCGATCGACGTCCAGCTGGCCGTGCGCGGCCGCGTCACCGGCACCGAGGGCCGCAAGGCTTTCGTGTCCGCGGAACTGGTCGACGGCCAGGACGCGGTGCTGGCGGAGGCGAACGGCCTGATGGTGCGGTTGCTGCCCGGCCAGCCCTGAGTCGGGTCCGCCGCGCCCGCCCGCCGCGCACCTATCCTTGAGCGGTGACCGACGGCGTGACTGACGAAGGACAGCAAGAACCCGACGACCCGGACGGCCGGACCACCGCGATCGAGCTGACCCCCCCGGTCGGCGGGACGGATCCCGGCGCCCCCGCCCGCGGAACCGCCGAACCCGACAGGCCCCACGTGCTGCTGCTGGGTTCCGGTGAGCTCGCCCAGGAGTTGACGCTCGCGTTGCGGCGCCTCGGCGCGGAGGTGAGCGTCGCCGACGCGGACGCCGACGGGCCCGCGCACGCGGTCGCCGACCGGTCGCTGGCCGTCGCGCTGGACGACGCCGCCGCGCTGTCGGAGGCCGTCGGACAATTGCGGCCGGACTTCGTGGCGACCGCGAGCGGGTCCGTCACCGGCCTGGCCCTCGAGTCCCTGCAGGGCACCGAGCTGGTGCCGGGCGCCCGCGCCGTGCGCCTCGCTGGTGACCCGGAGCGGCTGCGCCGGCTCGCCGCCGACGAGTTGGGTCTGCCCACCGCGCCGTTCTGGTTCGTCGGATCGGTCGGCGAACTCGAGGCGGTGGCCGCCCACGCTGGGTTGCCGTTGCTGGTCAAGCCGGTGGCCGGAGCGCCCGGGCGCGGGCAGTCCGTCGTCACCGGGCGCCACGACCTCGAGACGGTCTGGCAGGGCATCGTGGGCAAGCCGGCGGGGGAGGGGCACTACCGGGTGTTGGCCGAAACGCTGGTCGACGTCGACTGTTTCGTCACCCTGCTCGCGGTGAGCAGCCGGGGGCCGCGCGGTGAGCGGATCGAGTTCTGCTCACCGATCGGGCACAGCCGCGCCGAGGCCGACGTGCTGGAGTGCTGGCAGCCGCAGCAGCTGACCCCGGCCGCGCTGGACGCCGCCCGCTCGATCGCCGCGCGGATCGTCAAAGCGCTGGGCGGGTGCGGGGTGTTCGGCGTCGAGCTGATGATCCACGGCGACGAGGTGTACTTCGCCGACGTCACCATCTGCCCCCGGGAGAGCGCCTGGGTGACCGTGCGCAGCCAGCGGCTCTCGGCGTTCGAGCTGCAGGCGCGCGCGATCCTGGGCCTGCCGGTGGACACGATCATGACGTCTCCGGGCGCCGCGCGGGCGATGAGCCGCGGTGCCGGGCTGCCGGGTGCGGGCGCCCTGACGCACGCGCTCGGCGTGCCCGAAAGCGACGCACGCCTGTTCGGGCCGGGACCGCGGGCCGGGTCGTGGGTGGCGCTGGCCACGGCACCGGACGTCGCGGCCGCGCGCGAGCGCGCCCGCGAGGTCGCCGCCCGGGCGCATGTGCCAGACTCGGGCCGATGAGCTACGCCGGAGACATCACGCCGCAGCAGGCGTGGCAGATACTCAGCGACAACCCCGATGCGGTGCTGGTCGACGTGCGCACCGACGCCGAATGGCGCGTCGTCGGGGTGCCCGACCTGTCGAGCCTGGGCCGCGACGTGATCTGCCTCGAGTGGCACACGTCCGACGGCCGGGTCAACGAGAACTTCGTCACCGAACTGCGGGACCGGATCGCGGCCGCCGGGCGTGAGCGGCCCGTGGTGTTCCTGTGCCGCTCCGGCGGCCGCTCCGCCGCCGCGGCCCACGTCGCGACCGAGTCGGGCATCACCCCGGCCTACAACGTGCTGAACGGCTTCGAGGGAAACGCCGACGCGGGCTGGCGGGCAACGGGATTGCCCTGTAAGCGTTTCTGAGGCGTCAGCCGGCCTGCCGTTCGGCCGCGTCGGCGCTTTCGGCCGCCGCCAGCGTCTCGGCTTGCTGCTCCACCCAGTTCACCAGCGGCCGCGCGTAGATCATCTGGCTGGTGATGGCCATCTGGCCCCGGGTACGACCCAGGAACGAGATGCCCCAGGCGAACAACGCGGCCATGCGATTGCGATACCCCACAAGGTAATACAGGTGCAGCAGCAGCCACGCCAGCCAGGCGATGAAGCCGCCGAACTCCAGCTTGCCGACTTTCGCGACGGCGCTGTAGCGCGAGACGAGGGCCATGCTGCCCTTGTCGCGGTAGCCGAACGGCTTTCGGTGGGCGGGGTCGTCGGTGCCCTTGACCGCATGCTTGATGAGTGTGGCCGCGTACTGCGCGCCCTGGATCGCGGCCTGGGCCATGCCGGGAACGCCGGGCACCGACATCAGGTCGCCCACGACGAACACGTGCGGGTGGCCCTTGACGGTGAGGTCGGGTTCGACGATCACCCTTCCGGCGCGGTCGGTTTCGGTGCCGTCGGACTGGTCGGCGATCATCTTGCCCAGCGGGCTGGCCTGCACGCCGGCCGCCCACACCTTGCAGGCGCATTCGATGCGCCGCTCGCGGCCGTCCTTCTCCTTGATCGTGATGCCCATGTAGTCGACCGCGCTCACCATCGCGTTGAGCTGGACCTCGACGTCCATCTTCTCCAGCCGGCGCTGCGCGATGAGACCCAGCTTCTCGCCCATCGGCGGCAGCACCGCGGGGGCGGCGTCGAGCAGGATGACCCGGCAGTCGCTGGGCTTGATGGTGCGAAACGCCCCGGCCAGGGTGCGTTCGGCGAGCTGGACGATCTCGCCGGCCAGTTCGACGCCGGTCGGTCCGGCCCCGACCACCACGAAGGTCAGGCGCCGCTGCCGCTCGGCGGGGTCGGTGGCGACCTCGGCCGCCTCGAACGCGCCCAGGATGCGGCCCCTGAGCTCGAGGGCGTCATCGATGGTTTTCATGCCGGGCGCGAACGCGGCGTACTCGTCGTGGCCGAAGTAGGACTGCTGGGCACCGGCGGCCACGATGAGGCTGTCGTAGGGCGTCACAGTTTCGATGCCCATCAGGTGCGACCTGACCGTCTTGGCCGTGAGGTCGATCGCGCTGACCTCACCCCACAACACCCGGACGTTCTGCTGCTTGCGCAGGACCAGGCGGGTGGTCGGGGCGATGTCGCCCTCCGACAGGATGCCGGTCGCCACCTGGTACAGCAGCGGCTGGAACAGGTGGGTGGTCGTCTTGGAGACCATGGTGATCTCCACGTCGGCGCGCTTGAGCGACTTGGCCGCCGTCAACCCGCCGAATCCGCTCCCGATGATGACGACGCGATGGCGCGACATACTCGTCCCCTCTGGTCTTTCGTGCCGGCGGTTTGCAGCGCATCAATACCGTACGACGCCGGGGCGGTGTCGGGGGCGAGTGTCATACCCGGGTGGCATGATCGCACGTATGTTCGATGGGGTTGCGGCCGTCGGGGCGTCGGGGGCGTTCGGGGAGTTGTTCGCCTATCGGCTCTCGCGGTGCGCCGAGGGACGAGGATGCGTTGGGCGCCGGGGCGGAGCGGGCGTTGACAAACTATCACATGCGCATGCCATGCGCATGTGATAGTTTGTGGTCATGGGAGTTGCGATTCAGATCAAAGATGTCCCCGAAGAAGTTCGCGACGCGTTGGCCGCCCGCGCCGAGGCGCGCGGTCAGTCCACCCAAACGTATCTGCGATCCCTGTTGGAACGGGAATACCAGGCTCAACGCAACCGGCAGCTCTTGGAGGCGTTGGCTGGCCATCGCAGCCTTACCATGACAGCCGAGGAAGTGGCGGCGGTCATCCGCGCCGACCGCGACGGGTGATTTTCCTCCCATGATCGTGGTGGACGCAGGCGTGCTGGTGTTGGCGCTCACGAGCAGCGCTCCCCAAGGCGACGCGGCACGCGCAGCGCTGAACGGCGACGATGGCTGGCTCGCGCCGGCCCACATGCCGGGCGAGGTGCTACGCACACTGCACAAGGCCGTATTGCGCAAGCAATTGGAGCCTGAGGACGCCGAGGCCGCCGCCGATACCGCCACGGCACTCGCCATCGAATACGTGCTTCCCGATGCACTGCTCCTGCGGACCGCCTGGGCCTGGCGGCACAACATCTCGATCTCCGACGGCCTGTATGTCGCGGTCGCCGCCGAACGCTCCGCCGCCGTGATCACCGGCGACAGCCGCTTAGCCAATGCGACTGATCGGCTCGGTATCCCCGTCACGATCACCCTGCTGTAATAACGCAACCGCAGATCGTGACCATCGGTGACTGCGGTGGCAGGTCGACCGGTGCAGCAGACCATCCGAGCGGGCACATTAAGGATTTGTCACCAACCTGAAGTGCTACTGCGCAACGCATTGTCTGATCAGGACGTTCCTCGGCTGGGCCGAAAAGCAGCTTCCCGACGGCACGCTGGTCCAGCCCGCCCGGTCGGCGGCTGTCCCGCCCCCGAACCCCAGGACTACTGCGCCCAGTCCACCGCGATGAATGCCCCGACGCGCTCGGGTCGCCTTACGCTTAGCGGGTGGAAGAGGCAGCCAAAGCCGACATCCTCGCCGCGCTGGATGACAGTGGGAAGCGGTTCGTATCGATGGTCCGGGGGCTCGATCCGGATCGCGCCGCGCGACCGGTGCCCGGGCTCACCTGGACGGCCGTGGAGACTGCGGCGCACGTGGTAACGGTGCTCGGCAGGCTGCTCGGCGATCGTCGACGCGCCGCCACAGGCGAAGGGGTTGCCGAGCTGAACGCGACCTGCCTCTCCGAGTACACCGACCGAGATATCAACGAAATCGCCGACAGGCTCGAGGCAAATCTGCGTACGGTGATCGACCGCGTCTACGCCAAAGTCGCCTTCGACCGTCAGTATCCCTTCCACGGTGGAGCAACGATCTCCGGCGGTGGTGGGGCTCGATGGATCTTGTGCGAGCTGCTCGTCCACGGCTACGACATCGCCGCTGCGACCGGAAATGAGTGGGCGATACCGGCCGCAGAGGCATCCATCGCGATTCGCGGCCCTGCTGAGTCGATGAATCGGCTGGTTGAGAGCAAGACTTCTGCCCGATATCGGGTCCGTCTGGGAGAAGACGACACAGTCGAGTTCGTCGCATCCTCGGGACCCCTGGCCGCCG
Source organism: Mycobacterium sp. HUMS_12744610 (assembly GCF_041206865.1). Lineage (NCBI taxonomy): Bacteria > Bacillati > Actinomycetota > Actinomycetes > Mycobacteriales > Mycobacteriaceae > Mycobacterium > Mycobacterium servetii. Next base: position 5,474,603 of record NZ_JBGEDP010000001.1, on the reverse strand, counting down.
GTGACGAGCCGATCGACGTAGAACCGGGCGAGTTCCTCCTGGCTTTCTTCCGAAGGATTGAAGTATCCGATCCACGTTTGGCGGCGGTTGTCGCTGATCTGCCGTCCCTCTAAAGCGCACAGCGCATCGCCGCCGGACGCCACCGCAACCGCGCGCGCCCACCGGCGACGACGAACCCCCGCCCTTCTAGGTCACGGCCAGCCGCGGGCGTTGTTCTTCAGCTTGTCGTTGAGGTCGACGCAGAAGTCGGCGGAGGTGCCGGCGAGCAGGATGTAGTAGGTCTCGACCTTGCGCAGGTCGCCGTTGGTCGGGGTCTCCCAACTGCCGTTGCACATGGCGCGTTCCCCGCCCGCGCTGGCGCGGCGCCAGTTGGTCATGACGCACTGCTTGAACGCCGCGATGCTGGCGTCGTTGAAGCTGCTCGAGCCGCTGCTCGAGCCGGTCGAGACGTTGCTCTTGGCGGCGACCAGCATCGCGCCGCCCCATTTGCCGTCGGCGCGCCGGTAGGCGCGCGCCCCGAACCCGGCGTTGTCCTTCTGGCAGGACAGCCCCCGGCGCAGCAGCGAGAAGGGGGCCGAAAGCTGCTGGTCGGTGACCGAGGCGGCGGCGTTGATGAAGTTGGCGGCGTCCGTGCCGTCGCCCTGCTGGATGTCCGGGTTGGCCAGGTCGATCAGTTGCTTCGCGATTCCGGCGTTGGAGCCGCCGCCGATGATCGGCGCGCCGCCGGAGGTCAGCGGGGGCAGGGTGGCGGTGGGATCGGCGTGTGCGGCGGCCGGCCCGGCGAAGGCGACCAGCAACGACGCGGCGAGAAGTGCAACTGTCCTCAGGCTCATAGGTCCTATGATCCGTCATCGCTCAGCAGCGCATTGAGCACGTGCCGGGTCTGCAGCCGGATGTATTCGTCGACGGTGTAGATCGGGCCGAAGTGCCAGTGCTTGAGCGCCCAGCCGTGGGCGATCAGCACGATGTCGAACACCGTGAGGTCGACGTCGACGTCGCGGAACACGCCGGCGGCGATGCCGGTCTCGATGGCCGCGCGCAGCGGCGCCGCGCTGGCGATCTCGAGATCCTTGATCTGCGCGCGCCCGGCGGGCCCCAGCGTGCGGCTCTCCCGGTAGGTCAGGACCACGCCGTCGAGGTTCTCGTCGACGATCTCGACGTAGCGGCGGATCCCCGCGGCCAACTGGGCGACGACGTCGTCGCCGGCCGCGGCCATCACCGGCGCCAGCTGGTCGCGGAACACGTCGAGGATCCGCACGATGGTGGCCAGCAGCAGGTCTTCCTTGCCGCCGAAGTACTTGTAGATCAGGCCGACGCTGACGTGGGCCTCGCGGGCCAGATCCTGCATGGACATCTGGTGAAAACCGGTGCGGCCCATGACCGCGACCGCGGCGTCGAGCAGCTGGCGGCGACGGGAGCTGGCCCGCGCCGCGCGCACCGCCTCCTCGACGGGAAGCTCCCCGTAGTCGACCGCCACTAGATGCCCAGGTCCTTGGCGATGATCGTCTTCATGATCTCGTTGGTGCCGCCGTAGATGGTCTGGATGCGGGCGTCGACGAACGCCCGTGACACGGCGTACTCCCGCATGTAGCCGTATCCGCCGTGCAACTGCAGGCAGCGGTCGGCAGTGCGCACCTGCAGGTCGGTGGTCCACCATTTCAGCTTCGCGGCCCGCGTGGCGGTCAGCTTGCCTTCCAGGTGCTCGGCCAGGCAGTCGTCGAGAAACGTTCGGGCGATGTCGATCTCGGTAGCCAGTTCGGCGAGCACGAACTGGCTGTGCTGGAAGCTCGAGATCGGTGAGCCGAACGCCGTGCGGCCGCGCACGTAGTCCAGGGTCTCGGCCAGGACGGCCTCGGCGGCGGCCACGGCGCCCACCCCCAGCGCCAGCCGCTCCTGCGGCAGGTTGCCGACCAACTGGTAGAAGCCCCTGCCCTCCTCCTCGAGCAGATTGTCCACCGGCACGCGCATGTCGGTGAAGGTCAGCTCGCTGGTGTCCTGGGCGTGCAGGCCGATCTTCTCCAGGTTGCGGCCGCGGCGGAAGCCGGGGGTGTCCGCGTCGACCACCAGCAGCGACAGCCCCTTGTGCCGGTCCGGCGAGGTGCGCACCGCGATGACGAACAGGTCGCCGCACTGCCCGTTGGAGATGAACGTCTTGGCGCCGTTGACCACGTAGTGGTCCCCGTCGCGCACCGCCGACGTCCGGATGCCGGCGAGGTCGCTACCGACGCCGGGTTCGGTCATCGCGATGCCGAGCACGGTCTGCCCGGTCACCACCCCGGGCAGCCAGCGTTGCTGTTGCTCGGGAGTGGTCAGGTCGGTGAGATAGGGCAGCACGATGTCGTTCTGCAGCGTGACGGCGATCGACTCGGCCGCCCCGGCCCGCTGCAACTCGTCGATGACGATCGCGTTGTAGCGGAAGTCGTCGACGCCCGGGCCGCCGAACCTCTCGGGCACCGAAAACCCCAGCAGCCCGAGCTTTCCGGCCTCGGCGAACAGCGACCGGTCCCATTGGCCGTCGCGCTCCCAGCTCTCGTGGTTGGGGACGACAGTCTGCCGCACGAAATCGCGCACCAGCTCGCGGAACTGGTGGTGCTCGGGGGTGTATTCCAGGCGTGCCATGCGGGTCCTCGGAGTCAGCGGAAGGCGTCGGTGCCGGTGAAGGCCTGGCCCAGGACGAGCTGGTGCATCTCGGCGGTGCCCTCGTAGGTCAGCACCGATTCGAGGTTGACCATGTGCCGGATGACCGGGTATTCCAGCGATATCCCGTTGCCGCCCAAGATGGTTCGGGCGGTGCGGCAGATCTTGATCGCCTCGCGGGTGTTGTTGAGCTTGCCGAAGCTGACCTGCTCGGGGCGCAGCCCGGCACCGTCCTTCAGCCGGCCCAGGTGCAGCGAGAGCAGCTGACCCTTGTGCAGCTCGAGCGCCATGTCGGCGAGCTTGGCCTGGGTGAGCTGGAATCCGGCGATGGGGCGGCCGAATTGGGTGCGCTGCGTGGCGTAATCGAGGGCCGCCTGCCACGCCGAGCGTGCCGCCCCCATCGACCCCCAGATGATGCCGTAGCGCGCCTCGGACAGGCACGACAGTGGGCCGCGCAGTCCCTTGGCCTCGGGCAGCATCGCCTCGGCGGGCAACCGGACGTCGTCGAGCACGAGCTCGCTGGTGATCGACGCCCGCAGCGACAGCTTGTGGTGGATGGTGTTGGCGGCGAACCCCGGGGTGTCCGTGGGCACGACGAAGCCCCGGATCCCCTCGGCGGTGGCGGCCCACACGACCGCGACGTCGGCCACCGAGCCGTTGGTGATCCACATCTTGCGGCCGTTGAGCACCCAATCCGAACCGTCTTGGTGCGCACGGGTTTTCATCGCCGCCGGATCGGACCCGGCGTCGGGCTCGGTCAGCCCGAAGCAGCCGAGCAGCTCGCCGGCGGCCATGCCGGGCAGCCACTGCTGCTTCTGCTCCTCGGATCCGAACTTCCAGATCGCGAACATCGCCAGCGAACCCTGCACCGACACCATCGACCGCACGCCGGAGTCGGCTGCTTCGAGCTCGGTGCAGGCCAGGCCGTAGTGCACGGCCGAGGCCCCGCCGCACCCGTAGCCGTGCAGGTGCATTCCCAGCAGGCCGAGTTCGCCGAACTGCTTTGCCAGTTGGCGGACCGGGAGGTCGCCGATCTCGAACCACTCCCCGATGTGGGGGAGGATGTGCTCGGCGCAGAATTGGCGGACGGTGTCGCGCACGGCGATCTCATCGCTGGACAGCGACGCGTTCAGGGACAGCGGGTCGTCGCGGTCGAAGGGGGGCGGGGTCTGGGTGCTCATGGGACTCAGCCTGCCACTAGCCGGCCATCGTCAGTCCACCGCTCACGCTGATCACCTGTCCGGTGATGAACGACGCCGCCTCGGAGGCGAAGAACAGCACCGGTGCGGCGACCTCGTCGGGCCGCGCCAGGCGGCGAAACGGGATCGCCTTGACCAATGCCTCTTTGAGCTTCTCGGGTTGCGCGTGGAACAACGGGGTGTCGGTGGGGCCGGGGCACACGCAGTTCACCGTGATCTGGTGGCGGGCCATCTCGCGGGCCAGCGACTTCGTCAGCGCGATCACCCCGCCCTTGGCGCCGGCGTAGATCGACTCGCCCGCGCTGCCGACGCGGCCGGCGTCGCTGGCCACGTTGACGACGCGCCCGCCCGAGCCCGCCTCGATCATGCCCGGCAGGAACGCCGAGCACACGTGCACCGGTCCCAGGTAGTTGATGGCCACCACCTTGGCCGCGAATTCCGGTGTGGCATTGAGGAATTGATCGGTGCGGTCCCAGCCGGCGGCGTTGACGACGATGCTGGGCACGCCGGCTTCGCTGTGGGTCCGGTCGCGCAGCGTGTCGACCCGCGCGGGGTCGGCGACGTCGACCGGCAGTGCGGTGACCAGGTCGGGTTGCTGCGCGGCGGTGGCCGCGGCGGCCGCCTCGTCGAGGTCGGCGGCGACGACGCGGTGGCCCCGGGCGGCGAAGGCCAGCGCGATCGCCCGGCCGATGCCCGATCCGGCGCCCGTCACCACCGCGAGCCCGCTCTGTGAATGGCTGTTCATTGCCGACGAATCTAGGTTCACCGTGCCCGCGGGGTCAAGGGCGCCGGCGCCGCCCGGTATCCTCGCCGCATGCGACGGCTGGCGTACCTGGTCGTAGACGTCGTCGGGGTGCTGGTGTTCTGCGCCGTCGGGCGCCGCAGCCACGACGAGGGCATCACCGTGAGCGGCGTGGCCACCACGGCGTGGCCGTTCCTTTCCGGGACTCTGATCGGCTGGGTGGCGGCGCGCGGCTGGCGGCGGCCCACGGCGGTGGTCCCCACCGGGGTGGTGGTGTGGCTGTCGACCGTGGTAGTCGGCATGGTGTTGCGCAAGGCCACCTCGGCGGGGGTGGCGGCGAGCTTCGTGGTGGTCGCCTCCACGGTCACCGCGGTGTTGTTGCTCGGCTGGCGGGCTGCCATGGAGCTGGCCCGGCGGCGCCGCTCGGGCGCCTGACCCGATCCAACGCCCCCACGACGACAGCCGGGATCCCTCCACGGGCGTGGGCGTGACGGCGACCTTCGGTGCGGTCGCCCGGGCGGTGTGCGCCGAGGACCACCTCTACGCCGACGACGACGCCGACACCCCGATCACGACCGAACTCATCGACATGCTCGCGGCCCAGACCCGGTTCCTGGACGAGTTTCTCGCCGCCGCCGGCCGGGACGGCATCCGCCAGGTGGTGATCCTGGGTTGCGGGCTCGACACGCGGGCCTACCGGTTGTGGTTGCCGCGGGAGACGACGGTTTACGAGGTCGATCGGCCCGAGGTGCTCGACTTCAAGTCCGCGGTGCTGCGCGGGATTTGCGCCAAGCCGATATGTCCCGGAGCAGTTGGCCGGGCACGGCCGGCTCACCGTCGAACGCGACGTCGCCGCGCTGTTCGCCGACATGGGGATGACCGAACTGTGGCGCGGCGGGCTGGACGATACGGCACTGTTCCCGGGGTTCGTCACCGCGACGCGGCGTTAGCGCTCACGGCGGACCACCGGATCCAGGGTTTACTTCAGTAACTTAATGGTTAATAATCTGAAAATCTGGGCTCGGCTCGCCTGTCCGCGCTCGAGCGCTGGCGAACTTTGACCATCGCCACGGGCGCGACCGAGGAGATCGAATGCATGATCAGCGACCGCGTCGACTGCGCGCGAGAGCCGTTGGACGACATCGCGCTCAACCAGCGGGAACGCTGGACGTGACCCGGATCGCCGTCGCCGCGCCGCGACGGGTCGTCGCGCTCGCGATCCTGTTCATGATCGCCGCGGGAGCCTTTGGTCTTCCCGCCGTGCGGAGCCTGTCCGCGGGCGGGTTCGCGGATCCGGAATCCGAATCCGCCCGTGCCACCGCGCTGCTCGCGGAGAAGTTCGGCCAGGGCGGGTTGGACATGGCGCTGCTGGTCAGCGCGGACGGCGGCGTCCGGGCCGGCCCGGGCAAGCTGGTCGGCATCGACATCGTCCGCCAGCTCGCGGCGTCGCCGTGCGTGGCGCGGGTGGCTTCCCCCTGGGACTCGCCGCGGCCGGCGCCGGGCCTGATCAGCGCCGACGGGAAGTCCGCGCTGATCATCGCCGAACTCAAAGGCGGCGAAACGGAGGCTCCCCGGCACGCGCAGGCGCTGGCGGACCGCCTGACGCGCGAGCGCGACGGCGTGCGGGTGCGGGCGGGCGGCACGGCGATCGTCTACGCGGAGGTCAACCGCCAGACCGAAAAAGACCTGGTGCGAATGGAAGTCATCGCGATTCCGCTGAGCTTCCTGGCGTTGGTGTGGGTTTTCGGCGGGCTGCTGGCCGCGGCCGTGCCGCTGGCCGTGAGCGGATTCGCGATCCTGGGTTCGCTCGCGGCGCTGCGCGCCCTCGCGCTGGTGACCGACGTGTCGGTCTTCGCCCTGAACGTGGCGGCCGCGCTGGGGCTGGCGTTGGCGATCGACTACACGCTGCTGATCATCAGCCGCTATCGCGAGGAGCTGGACCGTGGAACCCCGCGCGAGCGGGCCCTGCGGAACACCATGGCCAGCGCGGGGCGCACGGTGCTGTTCTCCGCGACGACGGTGGCCCTGTCGCTGGCCGCGATGGTGTTGTTCCCGATGCCGTTCATGAAGTCGTTCGCCTACGCCGGCGTCGCGGTGGTGGCGCTTTCAGCCTTGGCGGCCGTCGCCGTGGCCCCGGCCGTGTTGGTGTTGCTGGGCGACCGGATCGACGCGCTGAACGTCTGGCGAGCGGGTCGCCGGCTGTTGGGGCGCCCCGAACCGCAGCCGGGGCCCGTCGAGCGGAGCTTGTGGTATCGGATCGCGAATCTGGCCATGCGGCGGGCGATCCCGGTGGGCCTGGCCATCATCGCCCTGCTGCTCGTGCTCGGCACCCCCTTCCTCGGCGTCCGATGGGGGTACCCCGACGACCGGGTGCTGCCGGCGTCGGCGACCGCGCGGGCCGTCAGCGATCAGATGCGCAGCGAATTCGCCGCGAACTCCGAGACCAGGGTGACGGTCGTGATCCCGTCGATCGCCGGCTTGACGATGCCCGATCTCGACGCGTACGCCGCGCGGCTCTCGCGCGTACCCGACGTGTCGGCGGTCTCGCCGCCCGTGATCGCCGACGGTAGCGCCTACCTCACGGTCGACGGCACCGCCCCCTTGTATTCCCCGGCATCCGAGGAACAGTTGGACCGCCTGCACGCGGTGGCGCCGCCGGGCCGGCGGGCGGTGCAGATGACCGGGATGGCGCAGACCAATCGCGACAGCGTGGATGCCATCGTCTCGCTGGTGCCGTTGGTGTTCGGTTGCATCGCGGTCGTCACGCTCGCGTTGCTGTTCGTGCTCACCGGCAGCGTAGTCCTGCCGATCAAGGCGGTGCTGCTCAACATCCTGTCGCTGACGGCGGCGTTCGGCGCACTGGTGTGGATCTTCCAGGACGGGCATCTGGGGGCGTTGGGCACCACCCCGACCGGCACCCTGGTGGTCAACATCCCGGTGCTGATGTTCTGCATCGCTTTCGGATTGTCCATGGACTACGAGGTTTTCCTGATCGCCCGCATCCGCGAGTACTGGATGGCCTCGCCGCGGACCCGCGCCGACAACGCCACGAGCATCGCGCTGGGCGTCGCCCGCACGGGCCGGGTGATCACCGCCGCGGCGCTGTTGATGTCGATTTCGTTCGCCGCCCTGCTCTCGGCCGAGGTCTCGTTCATGCGGATGTTCGGGGTCGGGCTGACGATCGCGATCGTCGTGGACGCCACGTTGGTGCGGATGCTGCTGGTCCCGGCCTTCATGCACGTGTTCGGTGGCCTGAACTGGTGGGCGCCCCGGCCACTGGCGCGGCTGCATCGTCGGCTCGTGGGCGGCGAAGCGGCGGTGTCGGCGCCCGCCCCGGTCGCGACCGGCTGAGGGCCGCGCGTGAGAGGCTTACCCGATGCTTCGGTTCGTCTCCGTCGCCCAGGATGACCCGCTCGCGCAGCCGTTGCTGGCCGAACTGGCCGTCGAGTACGCGCAGCGCTACGGCGGCACGCCCAGCACGCACCTGGCCTGGTTGCCCGTCCCGCCCGGCGAACTGGTGTCACCGGACGGAGCCCTGCTGATCGGCGTGCTGGACGGTGTTCCGGTCACCGGCGGCGCCTTCCGCCGCTACGACGCCGACACCGCCGAACTCAAACGGATCTGGACCGACCGCGCGCATCGGCGCCGGGGGTATGCGCGGGCCCTGCTCGCGGCGCTGGAAGCCGAGACCGCCGCGCGCGGATACCGGCGGCTGTACCTGATCACCGGCAATCGCCAACCCGAGGCCGAGGCGCTCTACGACGCCACCGGCTACACCCGGGTGCCCGCCGATCCGCTCCCGTCCTGGGGCCCGTTCCGCCCGATCGCGTTCGAGAAGATGCTGGCGCCCGACGTAAGGCGGGCGTAGGTCACTGCCGATCAAGGCCTTTCGCCTCTACGAGACCCGCCCTGACATGGTAATTGTTGCTGGGAGGGTACTTCGGAGGTCGATTCGATGGGCATCGACACCTACCTCATCAAGGCGGGCGCGGTAGGTCCGTTCGTCGGTTCATTGAGATTTCCGGAGGCGAATCGGCGATCCCGGTGATCTACAGCAACATCATCCTGCAGGATGCCCGCTCACCGGAGAACGGCAACGTCTACGGTGTGCCCGAGCAGGGCATGCCGCCGACCGCGGCGGGTCGGGCACCGGTGAGCCTCGGTGAGGTCGCCGTGTCGACGACGCTGCGGCGCTCCGTCGGCGACAACGTCGAGATGGGCTCCCAGCTACTGCGCGTCGTCGGGTTGGTCAACAAGTCGACCACGCTTGCCGGCCAGCCCAATGCGTTCGTGACCCGCTGCACGTGGCCCGTCTGGCGATGCGGTACCTGACGATTCTGCTGTGGGCGGTGGCCACGTCGATCGTCGGATCGCTGATCTATCTGTCCGCGCTGGAGCGCACCCGCGACTTCGCGGTGTTCAAAGCTCTTGGCGTGGGCACTTATTCGGTGCTCGCCGGGCTCGTACTGCAGGCGGTGCTCGTCGCGTTGGCCGCCGCGATGCTGGGTGGTCTGCCGGCCGTGCTGATCGGCCCGCTGCTTCCGATGCTCGTGGTGGTGACCCCTCCCACGGGGTCTGCTCGTCGGCGGGCGTGCCGCCGGGTGTGGGTTCCGATGGTGTTCGCGGTCGCGGTGTGGACGAGCCGCGGCGTGCCGGCGGCGATCGCGGCCTCCACCACGGCCCGCATGGCGCCCACGGTGACGGCCGAGATCGCCGGCGTGACCCTGCTCCTGGTCGAAACGTATGCCGCGCAGTGGAACACGACGTCGGCCCCGGCGAACACATCGCTCAGCTCGGCGACCGAACCCAGGTCGGCGCAGACCCAGGTGACCGGGAGATCGGCGAGGGATCCGGTGTCGGTGCTCGCGCGTCGCGTCGCGGTGACGGTGTGCCCCTGCGCGATCAGTTCGGCGGTGAGGTTGGCGCCCAGCAGGCCGCTAGCTCCGGCTACCACAGCGTGTGCCATCTGGCTTTTTCCGTCCAAGGACAGGGTCGACGCCGCATGACCCCTCGGGGCCAAGGTCATTGCGGTTTACGTCACCGCGCGACGCGCGGGTGCGTCAGCTGTCGCGGGCCAGGGCGGCCGCCCGCCCGGTGGCCTCCCGGATCGGGCCGCGCCACACGTCGCCGTGACCGGGCACCAGCACCTCGGTGTCGAGCAGCGCCAACGCCTCCAGGCTGCGCAGGCAGTCCCGCTGGCTGTGGCTGAACACCGCCGGCAGCAGCTGGGGGCCGCTGTCACGCAGCAGCGGGTGGCCGGTGACCAGCGCGTCGCCGCTGACCAGGGCGCCGCCGACAAGGTAGGAACAGTGCCCGCTGGTGTGCCCGTGGGTGGGGATGGCCGTCGGGTGGCCGGGCAGCCCCGCGGCCGCCTCGGCGGTCAGTGGCCGCGCCGACGGGATGCCGTCGCGGATGAGGCCGCCGCTGCGCACCACGTGCAGACCCCACACCGCCCACCGCGGCCGCCAAACCCGCAGGGCGACATCGAAAACCGAAGCCTGCTCCAGGTGCTCCCGCTTGGCGTGGCCCACCTCGTCGGCATGGCAGTACACCGGGGTCCGGTGCTCGTTGGCGAACCAGATCGCCGAGCCCAGGTGGTCGATGTGCGCGTGCGTCAGCAGGATGGCGCGCACGTCGCCGGCCTCGTAGCCAAGCTGCCGCAGCGAGGCCAGCACGTCCTGCCGATCCCCGGGGTAGCCGGCGTCGATCAGCATGACCCCGGTGTCGTCGGAGACCAGGGTCCAGTTGACGGCCTCGCCCCGGGCGAGGTGAACGGTGTCGGTGACCTGAACAAGGGTCGGGGCCGGTCCCATGCCGCGAGTGTAGGCAGCAGGCCAGGAGCGATCGCAAGCGCGGCGAAGCCGGGCGCAGCGGGTCGCGACCAAGCCAGGAGGAGTAGAAAGAACTGGTGGCCGAACTGAAACTGGGATACAAAGCGTCCGCCGAACAATTCGCACCGCGCGAGCTCGTAGAGCTGGCCGTCGCCGCCGAGGACCACGGCATGGACAGCGCCAGCGTCAGCGACCACTTCCAGCCCTGGCGGCACGAGGGCGGGCACGCCCCGTTCTCGCTGGCCTGGATGACCGCGGTGGGCGAACGCACCCGGCGCATCCAGCTGGGCACCTCGGTGCTCACCCCGACCTTCCGCTATAATCCGGCCGTCATCGCGCAGGCGTTCGCCACCATGGCGTGCCTGTACCCCGGCCGCGTCTTCCTCGGCGTGGGCACCGGGGAGGCGCTCAACGAGATCGCGACCGGGTACTCCGGCGAGTGGCCGGAGTTCAAGGAGCGGTTCGCCCGGCTGCGCGAATCGGTGCGGCTGATGCGCGAGCTGTGGCGTGGCGACCGCGTCGACTTCGACGGCGAGTACTACCGGCTCAAGGGCGCCTCCATCTACGACGTGCCCGAGGGTGGTGTGCCGATCTACGTCGCCGCTGGCGGCCCGGCGGTCGCCAAATACGCCGGACGCGCCGGCGACGGCTTCATCTGCACCTCCGGCAAGGGCGAGGAGCTCTACAAGGACAAGCTGATGCCCGCGGTGGCCGACGGCGCGGCGGCGGCCGGGCGCAACCTCGACGACATCGACAAGATGATCGAGATCAAGATCTCCTACGACACCGATCCCGAGCTGGCGCTGGAGAACACCAGGTTCTGGGCGCCGCTGTCGCTGACCGCCGAGCAGAAGCACAGCATCGACGACCCGATCGAGATGGAGAAGGCCGCCGACGCGCTGCCGATCGAGCAGGTCGCCAAGCGCTGGATCGTTGCCTCGGACCCCGACGAGGCCGTCGAGAAGGTCAAGGACTACGTCGGCTGGGGCCTGAACCACCTGGTGTTCCACGCCCCCGGCCACGACCAGCGCCGCTTCCTGGAGCTGTTCGAGAAGGATCTCGCGCCGCGGCTGCGGCGGCTGGGCTGAAGGCGGGTGGATGGCCGCCGGGTCCACGACAGCGATCTACATCGCCGCGCCCGAGCCGGAGACCGGAAAGTCGACGATCGCGCTCGGGCTGCTGCACGGTTTGACCGCGAGCGTCGCCAAAGTCGGCGTCTTCCGGCCGATCACGCGCCGCAACGAACATCGCGACTACATCCTGGAGCTGCTGCTGGGGCACACCACCGCGGGCCTGTCCTACGAGCAGTGCGTCGGCGTCACCTACCAGCGGCTGCACGCCGACAGCGACGCCGCCATCGCGGACATCGTCGACGCCTACCAGGCGATAGCCCAGGCCTGCGACGTGGTGGTCATCGTGGGCAGCGACTACACCGACGTCACCAGACCCGCGGAGCTCTCGGTCAACGCCCGCATCGCGGTCAACCTCGGCGCACCGGTGCTGCTGGCCGTCAGCGGCAGGGGCCGCACCCCCGACGAGGTCGCCCGCGTCGTCGAGGTCTCGCTGGCCGAACTCTCCGCTCAGCGCGCCCACGCCGCCGCAGTGGTGGCCAACCGGTGTGAGCCGATGGAACTCGCCGCGGTGGCCGAGGCGCTGCAGGCCTTCGCCCAGCGCAGCTACGTGTTGCCCGAGGAACCCCTGCTGTCGGCGCCAACCGTGGCCGAACTCGAGCGCGCCGTGGCCGGGACCCCGGTCAGCGGCGAGGAGTCGCTGCGCGAGCGGGAGGTCACCGCCGTGATGGTCGCCGGGATGACTGCCGACCACGTGCTGGAACGGCTGCGCGACGGCATGGCGGTCATCACCCCCGGCGACCGTTCGGACGTGGTGCTCGCCGTCGCCAGCGCGCATGCCGCCCAAGGTTTTCCGTCGTTGTCGTGCCTGGTGCTCAATGGCGGATTCCCGTTGCATCCCGCCATCGCGGCCCTGGTCGCGGGGCTGCGGCTGCGGCTCCCGATCATCGCCACGGCGCTGGGCACCTACGACGCCGCCAGCGCGGCGGCCTCGGCCCGGGGCCGGGTCACCGCAACCGCCCAACGCAAGATCGACACCGCGCTGCAGTTGATGGATCGCTACGTAGATATCCCTGATCTTCTTGCGCAGCTTGCTATTCCGATTCCCACGGTGACCACACCCCAGATGTTCATTCACCGGCTGACGCTGCAGGCGCGTTCGGATCGCAAGCGCATCGTGCTGCCCGAGGGCGACGACGACCGCATCCTCTCCTCGGCCGGGCGGCTGCTGCAGCGCGGTGTCGCCGACCTGACCCTGCTGGGCGACGAGGCCCAGATCCGGCACCGCTGCGCCGAACTGGGTGTGAACCTGGACGAGACGCGGGTCATCGATCCGCGCACCAGCGACCTGCGTCAACGATTCGCCGAGCAGTACGCCGAGTTGCGCAAGGCCAAGGGAATCACGGTGGAGCAGGCGCGCGAGATCATGCGCGACGCCACGTATTTCGGTACCATGATGGTATACAACGATATGGTCGATGGCATGGTTTCCGGCGCTGCGCACACCACGGCGCACACCGTCCGCCCGGCGCTGGAGGTGATCAAGACCGTTCCGGACGTCTCCGTCGTCTCCAGCGTCTTCTTCATGTGCCTGCCCGACCGGGTGCTGGCCTACGGCGACTGCGCGATCGTCCCCAACCCGACGCCCGAACAGCTGGCCGACATCGCGATCAGCTCGGCGCGCACCGCCGCGCGCTTCGGCGTCGAGCCGCGGGTGGCGATGCTGTCGTACTCCACCGGCGATTCGGGCGCTGGGGCGGACGTCGAAAAAGTCAGGGCAGCAACGCAGTTGGTGCGGTCCCGGGAACCCGAGTTGCCCGTCGAGGGGCCGATCCAGTACGACGCCGCGGTGGAACCCTCGGTGGCCGCGACCAAGCTGCGCGATTCGGCGGTGGCCGGCCGGGCGACAGTGCTGATCTTCCCGGACCTCAACACCGGCAACAACACCTACAAGGCGGTGCAGCGCAGCGCGGGGGCGATCGCGATCGGCCCCGTTCTGCAGGGGTTGCGCAAACCGGTCAACGACCTATCCCGGGGCGCGCTGATCGAGGACATTGTGAACACCGTCGCCATCACCGCGATCCAGGCGCAGGGTGCCCATGAGCGGTAACCGCCTCGTGCTGGTGATCAATTCCGGCTCCTCGTCGCTGAAATATCGTCTGCTCGACCCCGACTCGGGAGTGGCCCGCGCGTCGGGCCATGTGCAGCGGATCGGCGAGCCCTCCTCTGCGGTCCCCGACCACGACGCGGCCCTGCGCCGCGCTTTCGACACGCTGGCCTCCGACGGCATCGACCTGCGCGCGTGCGGGCTCTCGGCCGTCGGGCACCGGGTCGTGCACGGCGGCAACACGTTCTACCGACCCACGGTCCTCGACGACGCGGTGATCGCGCAACTGGATGAGCTGTCCCCGCTGGCGCCGCTGCACAACCCGCCCGCGATCCAGGGGATCGAGGTGGCCCGCCGGCTGTTGCCCGACGTCCCACACGTCGCGGTGTTCGACACCGCGTTCTTCCACGAGCTGCCGGCGGCCGCGGCGACCTACGCGATCGACCGCGAGCTGGCGCAGACCTGGGAGATCCGCCGCTACGGGTTCCATGGCACGTCGCACCACTTCGTCAGCGGGCGTGCCGCGCAGTTTCTGGGCCGGCCGGTCGGGGAGCTGAATCAGATTGTGCTGCATCTGGGTAACGGCGCGTCGGCGTCGGCGATCATGGGGGGCCGGCCCGTGGACACCTCGATGGGCCTGACCCCGCTGGAGGGCCTGGTGATGGGCACGCGCAGCGGCGACATCGATCCCGGCGTCTTCAGCTACCTGGCGCGAGCCGCGCAGCTGAGCGTCGAGGAGATCGAGTCGATGCTCAACCACAGGTCGGGGATGCTGGGCCTGGCCGGTGAACGTGACTTCCGCCGGATCGGGGAGATGATCGAATCCGGCGACGGCGCAGCCCGATTGGCCTACGATGTGTTCATCCATCGGTTGCGCAAGTACGTCGGCGCCTACCTGGCGGTGCTCGGGCACACCGACGTGGTCACCTTCACCGCGGGTATCGGCGAGAACGACGCCGCGGTGCGCCGCGACGCGCTGGCCGGTATGCGGGAACTGGGCATCGTGGTCGACGAGCGGCGCAACTCCGCCGCGAGCGACGGCCCGCGACTCGTCTCCGCCGACGACTCGCCGATCGCGGTGCTGGTGATCCCGACCGACGAGGAGCTGGCCATCGCGCACGACTGCCTGAGCGTCCTATAGGAAGCCCAGGGCGGTGCGGCCGGCCCCCACAGCGGGAGTGGGGTCGGTTCCCACGGTGCGCGAAAGCAATTCGAAGTACACGTCGCGAAAGTCGGTGGTGAACTTCAGGTCCCCGTGGTCGAGGTCCGTCAGGCTGGGTTCCGCGCCGTAAAAGCCGCCCCTGACCTGCGCGCCGGCAACGAACACGGGGCCGGCGGTGCCGTGGTCGGTGCCGTGGGAGGCGTTGGCGCGCACCCGGCGGCCGAACTCCGAGTAGGCCAGCACGACCACGTTGCGGTCGGCCATGTCCGAGAGGAAGCCGGTCACCGCCTCGTCGAGTGTCCGCAACAGGCGCTGCTGGGTGCCACGCTCGTCGGCGTGGGTGTCGAAACCGCCCAACTGCACCGTGTACACCCGCGTCGGGACGCGGGCCCGCACGGCGCCGGCCACCGTGTGCAGCTGCTCGGCGAGCGGGTTATGCCCGCGCCCGGCCGGTTTGACCGAAGCGAAGGACTTCTCGGCGGTGTGCGCGGCGCGATAGGCCCGGCACACGGCGGCCATCGCGGGGGTGTCACCGGGATCGTCGGCGCCCAGGGCCTCCATGACGGGGCCGAAGTCGCGCATGCCCGCGGCGTGGCCGGGGGAAAGCGCAGCCGCCGTGCGCTTTTCGCCGACAGCCAGCGGCGGCAGCACGGGGCCGATGTTGACCGCCCGCAGCGGGTCGTCACCGGTCGCGTCGAGCCAGCGGCCGATCCAGCCGGTCGCGACGGGCTCGGCCGGGGACGCGGTCTGCCAGATGTCCATGGACCGGAAGTGGCTGCGGTCGGGGTGCGGGTACCCCACACCGCGGACGATGGCAAGGCGGCGCCGGCGCCACAGCCCGGCCAGGCCCCGCAGAGCGGGGTTGAGCCCGAGTTGCCCGTCGAGGTGCAAGACGTCGCCGGGGTCGTACGCCAGTTCCGGGCGGGCATCGTGATAGGCGTTGTCCGCGTAGGGGATCAGGGTGTTGATGCCGTCGTTGCCGCCGTAGAGCGTGACGATCACCAGCACGCCGGAGTTCTCGGCCAGCGGCCGGTCGACGGCCGCGCGCATCAGGTCGGGCCACTCGACGGCCACCGCCCCCGACAGCAGGCCGGCC
The DNA here is from genome assembly GCF_041206865.1 of Mycobacterium sp. HUMS_12744610. Classification (NCBI taxonomy): domain Bacteria; kingdom Bacillati; phylum Actinomycetota; class Actinomycetes; order Mycobacteriales; family Mycobacteriaceae; genus Mycobacterium; species Mycobacterium servetii. Next base: position 5,458,759 of record NZ_JBGEDP010000001.1, on the reverse strand, counting down.
GCCCCGGCGCCCGCGCCGGCGATCAGGAACCTGCGGCGATTCATCCGGCTCATGACGTGAGGTACTCGGGGGTGTTGACGGCGGCCGCCACCAGCTGGGGCGGCCTTCGCGCCAGTGTCCGCAGGGCGCCGGCGCTGCGATCCGACCAGGTGCCGACGCCGATCAGGTAGCCGACCGCGTCGATGCGGTCGCCGGGGCCCGCGCTTTCGATGCCGGACAGGTCGCCGGTGTGCGCCATCCGCGCGGCCGCGCGCAGCCGCGCCGAGGCGGTGGCGGTGGACAGCCACGCCTCGCCGCGGGGCCACCCGCCGACGCTGGGCGGGTAGAACGGCCGCTGGCCCAGGGCCCGCAGCGTCGCGTCGGCCGTCTTCAATTCGCGTTCGTCGAGGGGAACGCGCAGGGCGCGCAGCACCCCGACCAGCCACTCGACCGGGGCATTGACCCTGACGGCCCGGCCGCCGGTCACGTCGGGGTCGGTGAGGATCGCCCGTGTCAGCGCACGCAGATCGCGCCGCGGCCCGTAGGCGGCGAGGAGCCGGTCGAGCGTCGGGGGCGTCGGCGGGTCGTCGGAGGCCATCTGCCGCCACAGCCGTCCGGCCACGTACCCGGCCGACTTCGGCTGGGCGAGCACGGCGTCGCAGAACCCGGCCGCGTCGAAGTCGCGGGTGACGCCGAACAACGTCTTGGCGCCCGAATCATGGCGTTTGGGCAGCATCGCGGCCCGGCCACCGGGGCCGATCACCCAGCCCGTCAGCGCCCGGGCGCCGGCGCGGACGTCGTCCTCGGTGTAGCCGTTGCCGTGCCCGAGGGCGAAGAGCTCCATGAACTCGCGGGCGAGGTTCTCGTTGGGGGCCCGGGCGGTGTTGGTCTGCCCGTCCAGCCAGCGCAACATCGCGGCATCGGTCAGCATCGTGAGGGCCAGGGTGCGGAAATCGCCCAGCGACAGGGTGCGCAGCTTCTGATTCTGCGCCGCCATCAGCGCTGCGACCCGCACCTTCTGCGCCGAGGTGGCAAAGTGGTTGTGCCACAAGAGGGTCAACTTCTCGTGCACGGGATGTGCCACGGTGACCATGCGGCGCAGCCACCACTGGGACAGGACGCGCTGTTGTTCGGACAACTGACGGTTGTACTGCTTGTGCGCCGCCCGGGTCGCCCGATTGCCCGGTGGGCGCGGCGCGGTCGGGGACGGCATAGGGGTGGCGAAGGCGCCCGGGTCGGCGTCGGGGTTGCCGGCCAGCATCGCGTCGACGCAGGACGGCCAATCGCCGTTCAGCGCGGCGTCGACCTCCGGACCGGTGACTCCGAAACCGGCCCGGCGCAGCGCGCGGGCCGTGGTGACCCACTGGCTGGACTGCCCCGGCATCACTCAACTGTGCGGCGGCTACCTATGTTTTCGCTGTGGAGAAGCGAAGTCGCGCGAGGCGGCGGAAAGGCCCCGGCCCCTAGAACGTGCTGGTTGGCCGCACGGTGTTGGCCATGTCGACCAGCGTGTAGCGGTGCCGCTGGGTCGGGGCGACGCGGGCCAGGTTGCGCAGCGCGGCCTCGACGCCCAGCCGCAGCCCGTGTTCGGTGAACGGGTAGCCCAGGATGTGGTTGGTGCTGGCCTCGTTGTCGGCCAGCCAGTCCAGCGCTCCGCCGAGCACCAGGGCGCGGATCTGCAGCACCCGCGGTTCGGTGGGGGGCAGCGCCTCGACCCGCCGGGCGGCGTCGCGGATCTCCTCCTCGGTGATCTCGCCCGTCGACCTGCCCGACATCAGGGTGACCGCGCTGGTCAGGCGTGCGGTGGTGAAGTGCCGCGAGGTCGCGGGCACCTCGTCGAGGGTGCGCACCGCGCCCGCTCGGTCGCCCTGGGCCGACAGGGCGCGGGCCCATCCGAACGCCGCCGAGATCACGCCGTCGTTGGTCTTCCACACCGTCTCGTAGAACTTGTGCTCATCGGTGTTGCCGGCGAGTTCGGCGGTCGCCGCCAGGGCCAGCTTGGGCGCCAGCTCGCCGGGAAAGGTGTCGAGCACCTCGGTGAAATGCTCGGTGGCGGCGTCGTAGTCGGCGGTGAGCAGTTCGGCCACGGCCCGGTACCACACCAGCCGCCACTGCCAGCCGACCCGTTCGGCCAGGTCGTCGAGCTTGCGGGTGGCCTTGGCCACGTCGCCGAGGTCAAGCAGCGCGCGGACCTCCATCAGCGGCAACTCGATCGATTCGGACAGTTCGACGTCGTCGGCGCTCAGCGACCCGTGGCGGGCCGCACGCAGCGAGTCCAGCGTCTGGACCGGCTGGGAGAGCACCGTCGCCTGCAGCACCGGGGCGGCGACGTCGGCGGGATTGACCAGCGGCACCGCCATCGCGGTCACGATCTCGCGGGCGGTCAGCCGCTCCGAGTGGACCTGGCCGTCCAGGTAGACGTCGGTGTGGGCGACGAGCAACTCGACCCCGAACGTCGAGCGGTTGGGGGAGAAGATCGTCGACAGCCCGGGCCGCGGCACCCCGCTCTCCCTGGACACCACCTCCCGCAGCACGCCCATCAGCTGCGCGGACATCTCCTCGGCGCTGACGAAGCGGCGCCGCGGGTCGGGGTCGGTGGCGCGGCGCAGCAGCCGGCCGAACGAGTCGTGGGTGGCCAGCACCGGGTCGTCGTTGGGCAGCCCGTCCACGTAGCGGCCGTTGCGGGTGCGCAGGTTCAGGGTGAGCGCCGCCAGCGTGCGCCCGACCGTGTAGATGTCGGTGGCCACCGTGGGGCCGGTCCGCACGATCTCCGGTGCCTGGAAGCCCGGGGTGCCGTAGAGGTAGCCGAACGAGTTGACCCGCGACACCGCCCCCAGGTCGATCAGCTTGAGCTGGTCCTCGGTGAGCATGATGTTCTCGGGCTTCAGGTCGTTGTAGACCAGGCCGATCGAATGCAGGTAGCTCAGCGCGGGCAGGATCTCCAGCAGGTAGGCGATGGCCTCGGCGACGGGCAGCTTGTCGGCCTTCCCGTCCCTGGGGTGCTGCTTGAGGGACTGCCCGCCGATGTACTCCATGACGATGTAGCCGACCGGATCGCCGTGGGAGTCCTTGTGCTCGACGAAGTTGAAGATCTGCACGATCTGCGGGTGCACGACCTCGGCGAGGAACTGCCGTTCGGCCATCGCGATCGCCTGCGCCTCGGCGTCGCCGGAGTGCACCAGGCCTTTGAGTACCACCGGACGGTCGTTGACGTTGTGGTCGAACGCCAGGTACACCCAGCCCAGACCGCCGTGCGCGATGCAGCCCTTGACCTCGTACTGGCCGGCCACGATGTCGCCGGGATTGAGCTGGGGCAGGAAGGAGAACGGGCTGCCGCAGGCCGGGCACCAGCCCTCCGACTCCCCTTTGCCCTCCTCGGTGGAGCGCCCGACCGGCCTGCCGCAGTTCCAGCAGAAGCGCTTGGACTCCGGCACCACCGGATTGGTCATCAGGGCTTCGAGCGGATCGATGTCGCGCCCCCGGGGGATCTCGACGAGGCCACCGCCGAGCCGGCGGACGGGCGGGACGACCCGCGTGGCCGCGGTCCGTTCGTGCGCCTCGGAGCCCAGGCTGCCGAGGGAGATGTGCGGCAGGTCGTCGTCGTCATCGTCGAAGTCGGGGCGGAACAGCGCCTGGGTGGCCTGGACCCGCGCCGACCCCGTGGTGGTGAGCACGTCGGCCCGCTGGGTGCCGGGGCCGGCGTCCTCGACGTCGGGGTCCCCGCGCTCCGGGGAGTCGTCGGGCTTCTTGTCCGATTCGGCCATCAGTCCACGTACCTCGGCGTGGGCGGGGCGGGCGCGGGCCCGAGGACCGTCAACCACTTGCGGTACAACGTGTTCCACGTGCCGTCCCGGCGGATGCGTTCCAGCGTGCCGTTGACGAACCGGACCAGCGGAGTGTTGTTCAGGTTGATCCCGACGCCGTAGGGCTGGGTGGCCATGTTCGGCCCCACGATGTGCAGGTAGGGGTCTTCCTCGACCAGTCCGGCCAGAATCGAGTCGTCGGTGCTGACAGCGTCGATCTGCCGCTGTTGCATCGCCACCAGGCAGTCGGCCCAGTTCACCACCGACACGATAACCGGCGGCGGCACGATCTGCCGGATGCGGTGCAGCGACGTGGTGCCGCGGGCCACGCAGACCCGCTTGCCGGACAGATCGGGCGGCTTGACGATCGGCGAATCCCGCGGCGCGAGGATGCGCTGGTAGGCGTCGAGGTAGACCGTCGAGAAATTGACCAGCTTGCGTCGTTCGCAGGTGATGGTCATCGTCTTTACGACCACGTCGACCTCCGATTTCTGCAGCGCGGTGATGCGCTCCTCCGACGACAGGATCCGGTACTCCACGTGCGAGGGCGCGCCGAAGATGTCCCGGGCGATCTCGCCGGCGATGTCGACGTCGAATCCGGTGATCTCGCCGGTGATCGGGTCGCGGAAGCTGAACAGGTTGCTGCCGATGTCGAGCCCGACGATCAGCCGGCCGCGGGCGCGGATGTCGCTGACCGCCGCGTCGGCCTCGGCCTTGGTGGGGAACGGACGCAGGCTGGCGGTGGCGTCGCAGCCCTGCGTGGCGTCCTCCCGGGGCAGCGGCGGCTCCGGCGGCAGCTGCCGCATGCCGACCGGGGTGGGCGGCGGCAGCGTCAGCATCGAGGTCGACGTCAGCGACTCCGTGTGCCCGCAGGCGGCCAGCAGCAGCGCCAGCACGAACACGGCGAGCAGGGCGGACCCCCGCCGGAGCCGGCGGACCGTTCCCGGGCGGCCCATCAGCGGTATTCTTTCAGCCGCGGCCACAGGCCGAGGGCGACCGCGACGGCGGCCCCGAGGCTGAGCACCACGCCGCCGACCTGGGCACCCGACAGCCCGCTGCGGGCGTTGAGGACGTCGTTGCGCAGGCGGCTGCGGCCCTGATCCATGGCCTTGACCAACTGGTCCTCGAGCTGGTCGAAGGCGGGAGTGGCGTCGTTCTCCCCGCCGCCGAGCGCGACCTGGGTGGCGGCCCGGTAGTTGCCCACCGAGATGTAGGAGTTCATCCGGTCGTTGGCCTGCCGCCAGCGCACCAGCAGCTGATCGGCGCCCTGCAGGTCGGGCTTGTCGACGGCGTCGCTACGGGACATGTACTGCTCGAGCTGCCGGTGCATCGCGTCGATGCGGTGATAGAAGGACTGCTTGCGCAGGTCCTCGTCGCCGCGCCGGATCAGCGACAGCGTCTCGTCGGCGCGCGCCTGTTGCGCGGTGATCTCGACCTTGGTCATGGTCTTGAGCGAGTCGGCGGCCGTGTCCTTGGCGCTGCGGCTGGCGGTCGTGGAGATGGTCAACGCCGTCCCGACCCACACCACCATGACGAGGATAGCCAGCCCACCCACGATCAGCCCCGGGTTGATCCGGCGCCGGGTGCGCCGGGCCAGCCAGCGGTGGGCGAACGCGCCGAAGGCCACCGTGGTGCCGACAACGAGGATCACCGGGGCCGGGATCTGGGTGGAGGCGGTCGTTTCGGCGTCCACCCGGTCCGAGGTCGCCTCGTAGAGCCGCGCCGCGTCCGGCAGGATCGTCGCCTGCATCAGCCCCGACGCCTCGGACAGGTAGGACGACCCCACCGGATTGCCCTCCCGGTTGTTGGTGCGCGCGATCTCGATCAGCCCGGTGTACACGGCCAGCTCGGCGTTGATCCGGCCCAGCAGCTGCACCAGCGGTTCGTCGGTCAGCCCGCTCGACGCCCTGGTCACGGCGACGGTGGCGTCGGTGATGGCCTGCTCGTAGCGCTCGCGGACCGGACGTGGTTCCGCTTCGGCGATGAAGGCGGTGGCCGCCGCGGCGTCGGCCACCGACAGCGTGGTGTAGAGCCGTCCGGCGGCGAACGACAGCGGCTCGGTGTGGTTGAGCACCGTCGTCAGCACCTGCTGGCGGTGGTTGATCGTCGTCGACGTGGCGAAGGCCGTCAGGCCGCCCAGGGTCGCCAGGACGATCCCCAGCGTCAGGATGCGGCCGGGCGTCGTCGAGATGAACCACCAGCGCGGGTGGGCCGGTTCGACCGGCGACCGGGATCCCTGGGGCTCGGTCGTCGGGTGGGCCAGCTCAACCGTCACGTGTGTGCAGACCTCGTCTCTCGGCCTCGGGGATTCACGGCACCAACTTCTATAAGCGAATTCTAAGAGGATGTTCCCGATGATGTGGGAGGCCGATGCAAATGACCCGCGCCTATTCTGAACGCGTGCACGGCGACGGCGACGGGTGGGTGATATCCGAGAACGGCGCTCACTACTGGGGCCGGTACGGCGCGGCCGGTCTGTTGCTGCGGGCCCCGCGGCCCGACGGCACCCCGGCGGTGCTGCTGCAGCACCGGGCGGTGTGGAGCCATCAGGGTGGCACCTGGGGCTTGCCGGGCGGCGCCCGCGACAGCCACGAGAGCCCGGAGCAGACGGCCGTGCGAGAGGCGCACGAAGAAGCCGGCCTGCACGTCGAGCTGCTGGTCGTGCGGGCGACGGTGGTCACCGCCGAGGTGTCGGGGATCGCCGGCACCCGCTGGAGCTACACCACCGTGGTCGCCGACGCCGGGGAGTTGCTGCACACCGAGCCGAACATGGAAAGCACCGAGATGCGCTGGGTCGCCGAGGACGAAGTGGCCGCACTGCCGCTGCACCCCGGTTTCGCCGCCAGCTGGCACCGGCTGCGCACCGAACCGGCGCTGGTCCCGCTGGAGGCCGGCGACGAGCGACGGCACCACCTGCCGCGCACCCTGCGGATCGACGACGAGGCGTTCGTGTGGTGCATGCCCGGCCCCCCGCTTCGGGAGGACCAGGCGCCCTCGCCGCTGAGCCGCCGGATCAGCTCGCTGCTGCAAGCGCCGACTTGAGCCGTTGCGCCGCCGCCCGGGGATCCTGGGCCGCGGTGATCGCGCGCACCACCACGACGCGGCGGGCGCCGGCGGCGAGCACGTCGGGCAGGCGCTGCGCGTCGATGCCGCCGATCGCGAACCACGGCTTGTCGGTGCGCAGCCGGGCGGCGGCGCTTACCAGCCGCAGGCCCGGCGCCGCGCGGCCCGGCTTGGTGGGGGTGGGCCAGCAGGGCCCGACGCAGAAGTAATCGGCCGCGCCGTGGGCGGCGGCGAGCTGGTCGGGGTCGTGGGTGGACAGGCCGATCAGCATGTCCGGCCCGACGAAGTCGCGCGCCACCTCCAGCGGCAGGTCGCCCTGCCCCAGATGCAGCACGTCGGCGCCGGCCGCGCGGGCGATGTCGGCGCGGTCGTTGACCGCGAACAGGGCGCCGTGTCGGAGCGCCGCGTCGGCGAGGATCTCGAGGGCGGCCAGCTCGTCGCGCGCCTCCAGCGGCCCGAACCGCTGCTCCCCGGCCGATCCTTTGTCGCGCAGCTGGATGACGTCGACCCCACCGGCCAGGGCGGCGTCGGCGAACTGGGCCAGGTCGCCGCGCTCGCGGCGGGCGTCGGTGCACAGGTAGAGCCGCGCTGCGGCCAGAGCGGAGACGCGTGTCTGCACACCGCGACGCTAGCGCGCTAGCGTGGAACCCGGGAAATACACAACACGGGAGCCCCGGGTAGCTGCGGGGCTGAGAGTGGGCACAGCCGGGAGGACCGGATCTGCCCTTACCGTCACACCTGATCCGGGTAATGCCGGCGATAGGGAGGCCGAACATGCCGCCAGATTCGCGGTCGCTGGCCGTCATCGGCGGCGGCGTCATCGGGCTTGCGGTGGCACGCGCGGCGGCGCGCGCCGGCTGGTCGGTGCGGGTGCACCGCACCGGGGACCGGGGCGCCTCCTGGGTGGCCGGCGGGATGCTGGCCCCGCACAGCGAGGGCTGGCCCGGCGAGGAGCGGTTGCTGCACCTGGGCCTGGAGTCGCTGCGGCTGTGGCGCGAGGGCGGGTTCCTGGACGGCCTGCCGCCCGAGGTGGTCACCGCGCGCGAGTCGCTGGTGGTCGCCGTCGACCGGGCCGACGTCGCGGACCTGCGCACCGTGGCCGACTGGCTCTCCGCGCAGGGCCATCCCGTGATCTGGGAGTCGGCGGCCCGTGACGTCGAACCCCTGCTGGCGCAGGGCATCCGGCACGGATTCCGGGCGCCCACCGAGCTGGCGGTGGACAACCGGGGCGTGCTCGACGCGCTGGGCGCGGACTGCGAGCGCCTCGGGGTGCGCTGGGCCCCGCCGGTGAGCGAATTGTCCGGAGCCGGCGGCGACGCGGTGGTGATCGCCAACGGCGTGGACGCGCCCGCGCTGTGGCCCGGCCTGCCGGTGCGCCCGGTGAAGGGCGAGGTGCTGCGTCTGCGCTGGAGAAAGGGGTGTATGCCGGTGCCGCAGAGGGTGATTCGGGCCCGTGTGCACGGGCGGCAGGTGTACCTGGTGCCGCGTCACGACGGGGTGGTCGTCGGGGCCACCCAGTACGAACACGGTCACGACACCGCCCCGGTGGTGTCCGGGGTGCGTGACCTGCTCGACGACGCGTGCGCGGTGCTGCCCGCGCTGGGCGAGTACGAGCTGGCCGAGTGCGCCGCGGGCCTGCGCCCGATGACGCCCGACAACCTGCCGCTCGTGGGACGGCTGGACGCGCGCACGCTGGTGGCCGCCGGTCACGGGCGGTCGGGCTTCCTGTTGGCGCCGTGGACCGCCGAACACATCCTCGCCGAGCTCGAGCCGGTCGGGGCGCAGCGATGATCGTCGTGGTCAACGAGGAAGAGGTCGAGGTCGGCGAGCATACGACGGTCGCCGGGCTGCTGGAGTCGCTGGGGTTGCCGGACCGCGGCGTGGCGGTAGCCCTGGACTCGTCGTTGTTGCCGCGTTCGGACTGGGCGACAACGCTTTTCGACGGCGCGCGGATCGAGGTCGTGACGGCGGTGCAGGGTGGCTGACTCGAAACTGACGATCGCCGACCGCAGCTTCGCCTCGCGGCTCATCATGGGCACCGGCGGCGCGGCCAACCTCGCGGTGCTCGAAGAGGCGCTGGTCGCCTCGGGCACCGAGCTGACCACCGTCGCGATCCGCCGTGTCGACGCCGAGGGGCGCACCGGACTGCTGGACCTGCTCAACCGGCTCGGCATCACGCCGCTGCCCAACACCGCGGGCTGCCGCAGCGCGGCCGAGGCCGTGCTCACCGCGCAGCTGGCCCGCGAGGCGCTCGACACCAACTGGGTCAAGCTCGAGGTGATCGCCGACGAACGCACCCTGCTCCCCGACGCGCTCGAATTGGTCCGGGCCGCGGAGCAACTGGTCGACGATGGATTCGTCGTCCTGCCCTACACCAACGACGACCCGGCCCTGGCGCGCCGGCTGGAGGACACCGGGTGCGCGGCGGTGATGCCCCTGGGCTCGCCGATCGGGACGGGCCTGGGCATCGGCAACCCGCACAACATCGAGATGATCGTCGCCCGGGCCGGCGTGCCGGTGGTGCTCGACGCCGGCATCGGCACGGCCAGCGACGCCGCGCTGGCGATGGAACTGGGTTGCGACGCCGTGCTGTTGGCCACGGCCGTGACCCGGGCCGCCGATCCGCCGGCCATGGCCGCCGCGATGGCCGCCGCCGTCACCGCCGGCCACCTGGCCCGGCGCGCGGGTCGGATCCCCAAGCGGTTCTGGGCGCAGGCGTCGTCGCCGGAGCGATGACGGTCGTGGCGATGGAACGTTATGTCGCGCTGGGCAGTTCGATGGCCGCCGGTCCCGGTATCCGGCCCCGCGCCGCGGACGCGCCACGCTGGTCGGGCCGCTCGGCGCGCAACTACCCGCACCTGGTCGCCCAACGCTGCAACCTGAAACTGGTCGACGTCACGTTCTCCGGCGCGACCACCGCGCACGTGCTCGCCGAGCGCCAGCACGGCCGGCCACCCCAGATCGACGCGCTGGACGGGTCGGAAACGTTGGTGACGATCACCGTCGGCGGCAACGACGTCGGCTACGTTCCCCTGCTCATGGCCGCCGCGCTGCCGCGCCCGGTCCGGCGGCTGCCGGTGCTGGGCGGTCGCATCGCGGAGTTGCTGGACCGCGACGCCCGCGAGCGTGCCCTGGAGCAGGTTTTCGACGCGCTGTGCGCCGTCGGTGCCGCCGTGCGGCAGCGTGCCGCGTACGCACGGGTCTGCTTCGTCGACTATTTGACGATCCTGCCACCCGCGGACGTCGCGGCGCCCCCGCTCACCGCGGCGGATGCCGGCCTGGGCCGCCATGTGGCCGCCGCCCTCGAACGGCTCACGGCCGACGCGGCGGCGGCTACCGGCTGCGAACTCGTCGGCGCCGCCGCGGCCAGCCGGGCGCATCACGCGTGGTCGGCCGACCCCTGGACGACCAGGCCCGGGCTACCGCTACGGGGCCGGCCGGCGCCGCTGCACCCCAATGCCGCCGGGATGCGCGCGGTCGCCGAACTCGTTGTCGCCCAAGCGTAGTCAGCCGTTGTTCCGCCACCACTCATAGAGCGCGGGGACGTCGTTGTTGGACGCCCGGATGTAGCTCAACACGTTCTTGGCGTCGACGGTCCAGATGACCTCGGCGGCGTCCTGGAAGGACCCGCACGCCACCTGCCCGGCGTTACTGGTGGCGGAGCTGCCCTGGTGCCACTTCGTCGGGGACTTCTCGTTCCCGCAGTTGGCCAGGGTTTCCTCTTTGATGCTGGTTTTGAACATGTTGCCCAGATCGTTGCCATTGCTGAACAGGATGTACTTCGCCTCGGCGGGCCCGTTGGGATCGCGGCTCTGGCCGCACTGCAGCGAGGCCAGCTGGCCCGGTGCGATGGGTTGGGGGGTGCAGTCTTTCAGTTCGTACCCCTTCGACAGCGTGTTGGACAGCGTGTCGATGTCGGACTGGTTTCCCGTGTTGGGATCGGCGGTGGCGGGGGCGGCGCCCGTGCAGACCAGGCCGAGCGCGAGCACCGTGAGCGCCGCGATCCGCAGTGCATTGCTGGAATGGGACAAACCGAAACTCCTGAACCGGGATCAGTAGGGCTATGCGCCGACTATGCCATACCCCGGCCCTGTTGCCTTCCGTTCGGGATCGTGGCGACCGTCAAGTCCGGTCAGGTCAACGCGCTATGGGCCCAGGGGCGTTACGTCGAGGCGCAGGCCTCCGCCGACAGTGCCAAGAAGTGGGTGATGTGGTCGGTCATCATCGCCTGGTCGTCATCGCGATCAACGTGATCCCGGCTCTGGCGGGCGCCTTCAACGCCTCCGACACCAGCACGGCGATGCTTGCCGCGATGTTCTGAAGCGGGGCTCGCGCTGATAGTGACCCGCCGGGGGCCGGTCGCGGCGGGCCTGGGGGCGTCGCTGGCGGTGGCCGCGGCCGCGGCGGCGGTGTGTGGCGCGGTCTGGGTGGGCGACCCGACGACGCCTAACGGCCCGCTGCCGGTCTGCCCGACCAAGGAGCTGCTGGGAATCGACTGCCCCGGCTTCGGCAGCCTGCGCATGCTGTACTGCCTGCTGCACGGCGATCTGCTCGGCGCCACCCGGTTCAACGCGCTGGACCTGCTGGCGGTGGTGCTGTCGGCGTGGGCGTACCTGGCGTGGACCTACGGTCGGGTGGCGGGTGGTCGGCGGCGGTGACACTGGTCATGGTGAGGGGCTGGTTGGTGGTGCGCAACATGCCGTTCGCGCCGTTGCACGCACTACACGCCTGATCCGGGTCTAACCTGGGGCGCGATGCTGAACAAATCAAAGCCGCCCGCGGCGGTACTGGCAGTCGTCGCCCTGGCCGCGCTGTCGACCGGCTGCTCCCACTGCTCCACCAAATACCAGCAGGCGACCGGCAACGCCGACGCGGTGAAGTTCGCGACCACCCTGCATCGCAAGGTCACCACCGACGCGATGATGGCGCGCCTGTCCAAACTGCAGGACATCGCCAACGCCAACAACGGCACCCGGGCCGTCGGTACGCCCGGGTACGAGGCCAGCGTCGACTATGTCGTCGAGACGTTGCGCCACAGCGGTTTCGACGTCCAGACGCCCGAGTTCTCGGCGCGCGTCTTCCACGCCGAGAAGCCGATGGTGACGGTCGGCGGCGCGACCGTGGAGGCGCACGCGCTGGAGTTCAGCCTGGGCACCCCGGCGGACGGGGTGAGCGGCCCGCTGGTGGTCGTCCCCGCCACCGGAGATGCGTCGGGCTGCAAGCCCGCTGACTACGACCGGTTGCCGGCGCGCGGCGCGGTGGTGCTGGTGGACCGCGGCACGTGCCCCTTCGCGCAGAAGGAGGACGCAGCCGCCCAGGCCGGCGCGGTGGCGATGATCGTCGCTGACAACGTCGACGAACAGCAGATGGGTGGCACGCTCGGGGCCAACACCGACGTCAAGATCCCGGTGGTGAGCGTCACCAAGTCCACCGGCCTGCGACTGCGCGCCCAGCCGGGCCCGACCACGATCAAGCTGGTTGCCTCCAGCCAGAACTTCAAAGCCCGCAACGTGATCGCCCAGACCAAGACGGGCTCGCCCACCGATGTCGTGATGGCGGGCGCGCATCTGGACAGCGTGGCCGCCGGGCCCGGGATCAACGACAACGGATCCGGGGTCGCCGCGGTTCTGGAAACCGCGGTCCAGCTAGGGAATTCGCCGCAGGTGCACAACGCGGTGCGGTTCGGATTCTGGGGTGCCGAGGAACTCGGGCTCATCGGCTCGCGCAACTATGTCGAGTCCCTGGACGTCAAGGGACTCAAAGCCATTGCTCTGTATCTGAATTTCGACATGCTGGCATCGCCCAACCCCGGCTACTTCACCTACGACGGGGACCAGTCGCTGCCGGCGGATTCCCGCGGCCAGCCGGTGGTGCCGGAGGGCTCGGCCGGTATCGAACGCACGCTGGCCGCCTACCTGGACAACGCCGGCAAGACCGCGCAGGACACCGCGTTCGACGGGCGCTCGGACTACGACGGGTTCACGCTGGCCGGCATCCCCGCGGGCGGGCTGTTCTCCGGGGCCGAGAGCAAGAAGTCCGAGGAGCAGGCCAAGCTGTGGGGCGGCACCGCCGGCCAGCCCTTCGACCCCAACTATCACGAGAAGACCGACACCCTCGACCACATCGACCGCAGCGCACTGGGGATCAACGGTGGGGGTGTGGCCTACGCGGTCGGTCTTTACGCCCAGGATGTCAAGGGCCGCAATGGCGTTCCGGTGATGGCGGACCGGACTCGGCACCTGCTGGCCAAGCCCTGAGCCACGATCCGGGTCGGTCTTGCCGCTGACCGGGCGGCCACGCGGAGTCCATCGGGGCGAGCGGTCCGATCGCCGTGTCAGACCCCTCTGGTTTACTCGCTTGTATGTTCGAAGGGCAGGCGGCTCCGGCGGGCTTGGTGGATCGGATCACGGCTGCCGCGCGGACGGAGAACAGGGCGGCCGCGGCGGGTTTGGTGGCCATCGGGGAGTTGTTCGGGTATCGGCTGGCCCAGGGTGAGGAGGCCGAGGACTGGGCGATCGACACGATGGCGGCGGTGGCCGCCGAGGTGGGGGCGGCGTTGCGGATCGGGCAGGGGTTGGCCGCCAGCCGGGTGCACTATGCGCGGGCCATGCGCGAGCGGTTGCCGCAGGTGGGGGCGGTCTTTGCGGCCGGGGATATCGACTTCCGGTTGTTCGCCACCATCGTCTACCGCACCGACTTGATCACCGATCCGGACATTTTGGCTGCCGTGGATGGGCAGTTGGCGGTGGCGGTGGCGCGGTGGCCCTCGATGACGCGGAGCCGGGTGGCCGGGGCCGTCGACAGGATCGTGGCCCGGGTCGACGCCGATGCGGTGCGGCGTCGGCGTGAGGAACGGCCCGGGCGCCGGGTGGAGTTCGACGAGGGGGTGGGCGGGCTCTCACAGTTGCGCGGCTACGTGCTGACCCCGGATGCCCGCGCGCTCGATCAACGGTTGGACAAGCTGGCGGGCACGGTGTGTGCCGGGGACCCGCGCTCGCGGGTTGAGCGGCGCGCGGATGCCCTGGGGGCGTTGGTCGGCGGGGCGGATCGGCTGGGGTGTCGCTGCGGGCGCGACGATTGCCCGGCCGGGGGCGGGGCGGGGGCGCCGCCGGTGGTGGTCCATGTGCTGGCCGAACAATCCACCGTGCACGGCGGTGGGGCGCCGGGGTCGCAGGTGTGCGCCGACGGCTTGATCAGCCCGGACCTGGTGGCCGAACTCGCGGCGACGGCCACACTCGTGCCGCTGGTTCATCCCGGGGACGCCGCCCCCGAGCCGGGCTATGTGCCGTCGAAGGCGTTGGCCGATTTCGTGCGCTGCCGGGACCTGACGTGCCGCTGGCCCGGCTGCGAGCGTCCGTCCTTTGACTGCGAGCTCGACCACACCATCCCGTATGCCCAGGGTGGGCCGACCCACGCGGCAAACCTCAAGTGTTACTGCAAAACTCACCATCTGGTCAAAACTTTCCTAGGCTGGGCCGAAAAGCAGCTGCCCGACGGCACCCTGATCCTGACCGCCCCGTCCGGGCACACCTATGTCACCACCCCGGGCAGCGCGTTGCTGTTCCCGAGTTTGGCGCGCGCGGTCGGGGGCTGCCCGGCCCCCGAAATCGACATCCCACCCCAGGGCTACTGCGGCGACCGCAGCGCGACGATGCCCAGACGCCGGCGCACCCGCCCCCAGGACCGCGCCTATCGCGTGGCGGCCGAACGCCGAAGAAACCGCGAAGCCCGCGCGGCCCGAAAATCCGCCAGCCACATCTACTTCGGACCCGCACCGCCCGCAGCTGACGACGACCCGCCGCCGTTCTGACTCGCATCGCGGCGGACGCCTACCGGCCAGTCGGCTGCGCCGACGCGCGGCCGAGCCCGCCGGCGTCCTACTGCCCGGCCAGCAACACCATCGTGGTGGACCTGCCCGCGCTCGCCTCGATGGCGAAGGTCGAAGGCGTGCGGCAGCACGCGTTGCCGCAGGGCGACGACACCGCGCTGTCGATCGTGATGTCGCGATACGCGCTGGCGGTGCAGCGCGAACGCGACCTGCCGATGCACAGCCCGTGGACGGCGCTGCGGACGGCATGCCTGACCGGCGTGGTGCACCGCAGGATGGCCGAGCCCGTCGACCCGTCCGCGCAGCACCAACTGCTGCTGACCGCCGGCGATCTCGACGAGGCGGTCGCCGGCTTGCTGACCAACCACCTGGTCGCCAGCGACGCCGACGGCGCCGGCGTGCCGGCGGGTTTCATCCCGATCGCCGCGTTCCGGGGCGGCGTGGTCGGCGACATGGACGCGTGTTACTCCCGTTATCCCGGATGAGTGATGGCGAAGCGATTCAGCCGATTTCGCCGAGGCGGGGGATCAATTCGTCCCCGAGGCGGCGGATGAAGCCGACCGGGTCCGGGTTGCCGGGCAGCGGACCCGCGTTGATCATCCCGATGCCGAGCGCGGCGTAGCGTTCGACCGTCCGCAGGTACTCGTCGGGGGCGGCGAACGGATCGGCCGGCACGCCGACCGCCTTGCGGATCTCGGCGGGGTCCCTGCCGACCGCGTCGCAGTGCCGGTGCAAGACGTCGACCTTGTGCTGCAACTCGCCGGGATCGCTGGTCGTGCTGTTCCAGACGTCGGCGTACTGCGCGACCAGGCGCAGCGTCTTGCGCTCGCCGTCGCCGCCGATCAGCACGGGGGGCCGCCGCACCGGTTGCGGTACACAGATCGTCTCCGCCAGCCGGTAATGCTTGCCGTCGTAGGGCCCGTTGTCGTCGCTCCACATCTGGGCGCAGATCTGCAACGTCTCCTCCAGCATCTCGAAGCGCGCGCTCAGCGGCGGATACGGGATGCCCAGGGCGATGTGTTCGCGGTCGTACCACGCCGCGCCCAGGCCCAGCAGCGAGCGGCCACCGGAGAGCACGTCCAGGGTGGTCACCGCCTTGGCCAGCAGGCCGGGATAGCGGTAGGTGACACCGGTGACCAGCAGCCCCAACTCGATCGTCGAGGTACGGCCGGCCAGAAAGCCCAGGGAGGTGTACCCCTCCAGGAACGGGTCGTCGGCGCGTCCGACGTTCTCCATCTGGAACAGATGATCGGCCAGGGTGAACAACGTCGCGCCGCCGTACTCGGCGGCCGTGGCCGCGTCGGCCAGCGTGGGCCCCAGGGCCGCGGGGTCGCCGGGGAGAAAGTCGATGAAATGCACTCCCAATTCCATTGCTGCTAAAACCCTTTCATCACTCGGTCAAGCGCTCCAGCAGCGACAACGCGTCGAGGATGACGCGGCGTTCGCGTTCGGTGTAGCGCTCCTGCATGGTGCGCGCCAGCCATTCCTCCCGGGCCTGGCGGTCGCTGGCGGCACGCTCACGGCCCGCCTCGGTCAGCGAGATGACCTGGCGCCGACCGTCTTCGGGATCCGGGGACCGCTCGATGAGCCCGCGCCGGCCGAGGGCGGCGACGATGGCGGCCATCGACTGGGGCCGGATCCGCTCGGCACCGGCCAACACCCCGGCCGAGGAAGGGCCCTCTTTCCAGAGCCGGATGAGCACCGCCGTCTGGGACGGCGTCAGGTCGCCGTCGACCGCGACCTCGCGCAGCCTGCGCCGCAGCCGGCCGATCACCACGCGCAGGTCGCGCGCGGCCGCCGCCGCGGAATCGCCGGTACCGTCCATGCCGCCAAGGCTAATTTAGTCAGTCAAAACTGTCCAGTCTTGACTGACTAAATCGGCGAGCGGGCGTCGCTACGTCATGCAGACGTCGGAGAACAGCAGCACCGGCCAGGACACGATCGAGCCGAGGAACGACACGACGAGGTCGGCGCCCTGCATGCCGCGCAGGTGGTCGGTGTGCGTCGCCGACCAGATCGCCCCGACGATCAGGTACGGGGCCCCCAGGATCACCGCCAGTCCCAGCCACTCGGCGACGCTCATCTCGTAGGCCAGTAGCCGCCGCAGCCTGGTGATCAACCCTTTCTCCTCGGCCCCAGCATGATGACCTCGGTCAGGCGGCGCGCCGCCGAGCGCGCGAAGCCGACGCTGTCGCGCCTGACCAGCCGGCCCAGGTCCACGGTGACGGCGTAGGCGGCGTGCACGGCGTACCGTGCCCGCCCCGCGCTCAGTTCCGGGCGCACCGCCGTGGCCAGGCGCGCCCAGGCGTCGACGGTGGACTGCTGAATCGTGTCCAGCATCAGCAACTCCGAGGTGGGCAGGTGGTGGCGCTCGGTGTAGTAGACGTAGGCGACCTCGGGGCGCGCCAACGATCGCGTGACGTAGGAGTCGATCAACTCGGCCAGCGCCCGCCGCGGGTCGGCGATGCGGCCGAGCACCCTGACCACGTCCCCGGAAAGCCGGTCCGCCGCGCGGCGATACGCCGCGGCCAGGATGTCGGCCTTGCCGGGGAAGTGGCGGTACAGCCCCGAGGGCTGCATGCCGACCGCGGCCGCGATGTCGTCCATGCTGGTGTCGCGGAAGCCGCGCTCGTAGAACAGCAGCATCGACCGGTACAGTCGGGTTCCTGGCGCCGGTGTTCCGCGACGCGCTCGGCGTCTCATGGAGCGACGCGCAACAGCGCCGCTTCGAGCGGTTGTTCCTGCTCGTCGCGTCGGTGAACCGCTTCCTGCCGCCGTTCGTGCGGCAGGGCGGCAGCCATGTCCTACTGGCCGACGTGCGGCGCCGGGTGCGGGCCGGCCGGCCGCTGCTGTAGGAGGGGCGGGCATGCGGTCGTCGGGCGCCCACGGAATCCGGCGGGCGCTGGCTCGCCCGGTCAGCGTGGCCGCCGCGCTCGAGCTGGCCACGTGGCTCGCCCTGCCCTACCTCGCGACCGGGGCCGCCTGGGCCTTCGTTCATCCCGACCGCCTCCGCGAACTCGAAACCGCTTGGGAAAAAGCCGTTCCCGCCGGCGCGCAGATCGCCGCGTTCGGCGAGGCGGCGGCCCTGTGGCCGGCGCTGCTGCTGTTGCCCACCGACTGTTCGGCGCGCTAGCCGCTCAGGCCAGTAGCCGCAGGGCGGCGTCGACCGCGAGCGCGGGCACGTCGAGCGTCTTCGACCGCAGGTCGTGCCGCGCGCCGGCGATCTCGACGACCTCGGTCGGCGCGGCGATCAGCGCCGCCGCGGCGCGCAGTTCGGCGATGGTGCCGAACGGGTCCGACGCCCCGTGGGTGAACACGGTGGGCGCGGTGATCTGCGGCAGATGTTCGGTGCGGGCGCGTTCGGGCTTGCCCGGCGGGTGCACCGGGTAGGAGAACAGCGTCAGCAGGTCGACGTCGACGGGCGACGCCTCGCCCGCGGCCACCACCATCGACGTCTGCCGGCCGCCGTAGGAGTGCCCGCCGGCGATCAGGGGACCCCCGGCCAGGCCGCGGCACAACGCGATCGCCTCGACGATCCCGGCGCGGTCGGTGGCCGCCGAACCGGACGGCGGTCCGGTGGGCCGGCGCCGGCGGTAGGGCAGGTCGTAGCGCACCGCCAGCCAGCCGCGCCGCGCCCACTCGTCGCAAACCTGTTGCAGCAGAACAGATTCCCGGTTCCCGCCGGCTCCGTGGGTGAGCACGACGACGCCGCGCGCGGCCCCGGCCGGTTCGTGCGCTGTGCCCGCGATCGGATCGAGGTTCATGACAGCCGGAACAAGGGGGAGACCGGGCCGTGTCCGCGGCCCAGCGGATAGGCGGCGCGCAGGCATTCGGTGACCCACCGCTTGCCGAAGGCGACCGCCTCCGGCACGGCGAAACCGTGCGCCAGCGCGCACGCGATCGCGGCCGCCAGCGTGTCGCCGCCGCCGTGGTCGTTTCCGGTGGGCACCCGCGCGGCGTCGAACGCGTGGAATTCCCCGCCGTCATAGAGCAGATCGCGGCTGTGGCCCGACGACCGCAGGTGCCCGCCCTTGACCAGCACCCATCGCGGGCCCAGCGCATGCAGCGCCGTGGCCGCCGCCCGCTGCGACTGCTCGTCCACCACGTCCACGCCCACCAGCAGCCGCACCTCGTCGAGGTTCGGGGTCACCAACGCCGCGAGCGGGAACAGTTGCTCGCGAAGGCATTCCAGCGCGGACGGCGCCAGGAGCGGGTCCCCGTGCATGGAGGCGCACACCGGGTCGACGACGAGCGGGACCGCCGGCTGCAGCCGACGCCACGTGGCGGCCACCGTGCCGACGATGTCCGCCGAGGCCAGCATCCCGGTCTTGGCGGCCTGGATTCCGATGTCAGTGACCACGGCCTCCATCTGGCCGGCGACGACGTCGCCGGGAACCGCGTGAAAGCCTTTGACCCCCAATGTGTTCTGCACGGTGACTGCGGTGACCGCGACGCAGGCGTGGACGCCGAGCAGTGCGATGGTGCGCAGGTCGGCCTGAATCCCCGCGCCGCCCCCGGAGTCCGATCCGGCGATGGTCAGCACGCGGCGCGGAGTCGTCCCCGGCGCCGGCACAGGCAGGTAATTCACTGCGTGATCGGCAGATACACCCGCTTGCCGTGCTCGGCGAACTCGCGGGACTTCTCGGCCATGCCGTTGGCCAGCATGGCCTCGATATCCTCCTCGGTCTCCAGCCCGTGCTCGGCGGCGAAGTCCCGGACGTCCTGGGTGATGCGCATCGAGCAGAACTTCGGGCCGCACATCGAGCAGAAGTGCGCGGTCTTGGCCGGTTCGGCCGGCAGCGTCTCGTCGTGGTACTCGCGTGCGGTGTCGGGGTCCAGCGACAGCGCGAACTGGTCGTTCCAGCGGAACTCGAAGCGCGCCTTGCTCAACGCGTCGTCGCGCTCCTGGGCGCGCGGATGGCCCTTGGCCAGGTCGGCCGAGTGCGCGGCGATCTTGTAGGCGATCACGCCGTCCTTGACGTCCTTGCGGTCCGGCAGGCCCAGGTGCTCCTTGGGGGTCACGTAGCACAGCATCGCGGTGCCGGCCTGGGCGATGATCGCCGCGCCGATCGCCGAGGTGATGTGGTCGTAGGCCGGGGCGATGTCGGTGGCCAGCGGGCCCAGCGTGTAGAACGGGGCCTCCTCGCACAGCTCCTCTTCCAGGCGCACGTTCTCGACGATCTTGTGCATGGGAACGTGGCCGGGGCCCTCGATCATCACCTGCGCGCCATGGGATTTCGCGATCTTGGTGAGCTCGCCCAGGGTGCGCAGCTCGGCGAACTGCGCGGCGTCGTTGGCGTCGGCGATCGAGCCGGGCCGCAGCCCGTCGCCCAGGGAGAAGGTGACGTCGTAGCGCGCGAAGATGTCGCAGAGTTCCTCGAAGTTGGTGTAGAGGAACGACTCTTGGTGATGGGCCAGACACCAGGCCGCCATGATGGACCCGCCGCGCGAGACGATGCCGGTGACCCGCTTCGCGGTCAGCGGTACGTAGCGCAGCAGCACACCGGCGTGCACGGTCATGTAGTCCACGCCCTGCTCGCACTGCTCGAGCACGGTGTCGCGGTAGATCTCCCACGTCAGCTCGGTGGGGTCGCCGTTGACCTTCTCCAGCGCCTGGTAGATCGGCACCGTGCCGACCGGCACCGGGGAGTTGCGCATGATCCACTCGCGGGTCTCGTGGATGTTCTTGCCGGTGGACAGGTCCATGATGGTGTCCGCACCCCAGCGGGTGGCCCACACCATCTTGTCGACCTCCTCGGCGATCGAGCTCGTCACCGCCGAGTTGCCGATGTTCGCGTTCACCTTCACCGCGAACGCCTTGCCGATGACCATCGGCTCGCTCTCGGGATGGTTGTGGTTGGCCGGGATCACCGCCCGCCCGCGCGCGACCTCGTCGCGCACCAGTTCGGCGGGCACACCCTCGCGGGCGGCGATGAACGCCATCTCCGCGGTGATCTCACCGGCGCGGGCCCGCTGCAGCTGGGTGCCGCGGTCGCGGACCACGCCGGGCCGCGCGGGCAGGCCGGCCGCCAGGTCGATCACCGCCTCCGGATCGGTGTAGGGCCCGGAGGTGTCGTAGAGGTCGAAGTGGTCGCCGGTGGACAGGTTGACCCGCCGGAACGGAACTCGCAGAGCGGCCCCGCCGTCGGGGCCCGCCACGTCGAGATAGGCCTTGTCGCTGCCGGCGATGGGCCCGGTGGTCACGGACGGTTCGATGGTTGTGGTCATCCTGTCATCTCCCTACGCCGGCATTACCCGGTCAGGTTCGTACGGTCGACGGCCCCGAGCCGTCCTCTCAGCGCACTGGCCATGCGCTCCCGCGGTGTGTCCTGTTGATCGACCTCTCAGCGAGGCTACCCCCGCCCGGGCCCGTCCGGCACCCGGGCGGGTGGTCAGGCTTCGTGCGGAGTGGGAAGATATGCAGGTGTACCAGCTCCCGGGCACGGGTTCCGAGACGCCCATGGGAACCCGCGAACAGCCGCCCGGGCTGGTCGGGACGGCTCCGGGCTACCTGAACGTCGGCGCCTTCCGGTTCTGGTTCCTGGGCCAGCGCTGGGAATGGTCGGACGAGGTCGCCAGGATGCACGGCTACGAACCGGGCGCCGTGACGCCGACGACGAAACTGCTGCTCTCGCACAAACATCCCGAGGACCGGGCGCACGTCCAGGATCTGCTCGACTACGCGCTGCAGTCGGGGCAACCGTTCTCGAGCCGGCACCGCTTCATCGACACCACGGGCCGGGTGCACGACGCGATCGTGGCGGCCGACCGGATGCTCGACGAGCGGGGCGTCGTGGTGGGCACCGCCGGTTACTACATCGACCTCACCGCCACCTTCGACGAGGCCCGCCAAGAGTTGCTCGACGCCGCCCTGCCCGACCTGTTCGAGAGCCGCGCGGCCATCGAGCAGGCCAAGGGTGTGCTGATGTTCGTCTACCGGGTCAGCGCAGAACAGGCCTTCCGGGTGCTGCAGTGGCGCTCCCAGGAGACCAACACCAAACTGCGCTCGCTGGCCAGGCAGTTGCTCGACGAGGTCTCGACCCTGGCGGCGCCGACGGCCGCCGTGCAGAGTCAGTTCGACCACCTGCTGTTGACGGTGCACGAACGCATTCCCCCGGAAGAGGGCGGCTGACCACCGCAATCGCGGACGCGGTCGGTCGGGCGGGGTTAGAATCCAGACATTGCGGTGCGCGACAAACGCATCCGCGTGCCGCGTCATCGGGCTCTGCGGCAATTTGACACGTCCGTCGGGCGAGAGGCGCGGAATTGTTGGCGGTCGAACACGAGGCCCACGAGGATGCCGTGGTGGTCCGGATCAAAGGTGATGTCGATTCCAGTACCGTCGACGAGCTCACCGCTCAGCTCACCTCGGCGCTCGAGCTGGCCGCCACGCACCCGGCCAGGCTGGTCGTCCTCGACCTGCAAGCGGTCGATTTCTTCGGCAGCGCGGCCCTGAACGCGGTGCTCGACTGCCACGAGGCGGGCCAGGCGGCCGGGACGGCGGTCCGCCTCGTCGCCGCCAACGACCACGTGCTGCGGCCGATCCAGGTCACCGAGCTCGATCGTGTCTTCGACATCTACCCGACGCTGCCGCAGGCACTGCAGCGCGAGCGGCGGCAATGAACGGAGGGCTACCGGCGGACCTCGCGGCTGCGGCCGCGCTGGGCGGGGAGATGGGCCGGCGGTTCGCCGAGTTCGACTGGGCGGCCCACCCGCTGGGCCCGCCGCAGCAGTGGCCCGCCGAGATGCGCGCAGCCGTGGCCACGACGCTGACGTCACGGTTCCCGCTCGTGCTGTGGCTCGGCACCGACGACCTGTTCCTGGTGTACAACGAGGCCTACATCGAGATCCTCGGCGACAAACACCCGGCCGCCCTCGGCCAGCCCGGGCGCGACGTGTGGTGGGACATCTGGGACTCGATCGGCTCGATGCTGGCCGGGGTGGTCGCCAGTGGGGAGGCGACCTGGTCGCGTGACCTGATGCTGCCGATGGTCACCGCCGGCCGGCGCGAGGAACGCTACTTCTCGTTCACCTACAGCCCGCTGATCTCCGCCGAGGGCCGGCCCTTCGGCATCTTCTGCCCGTCCTACGAGACCACCGACCGGGTGCTGGGCGAGCGCCGCCTGCACCTGCTCAACGCGGTGGCGGCGGCGACGACGGAGGCGCGCAGCTTCGACGATGCGGTCGAGGCCGCCGTCGCGGTGTGCGCGGGCCAGCCCGCCGACCTGCCGTTCGTCGCCGTCTACGTCCAGGAGGCGGATTCGGGCCGGCTGGCGCTGTGCGGCGCGACGCCGACCGTGTCGGGGCTGTTGCCCCGCACGCTGGAGGAGCTGATCGAACCGGATTCGGCGTCGCGCTCCCGGGCCGAGTTGCGGCTCGTCGACGACGTGCCTGCGGCCATCCCGGGTATCGGCGAGGTCCTGGGCGACGACTGCCCGCAGCAGGCGCTGGTGTTGCCCCTCGGCGAAGCATCGACGGCCGGTGCGCTGGTGGCGGGGCTCGCTCCGCGACGTCGCCTGGACACGCTGTACCGCGGCTTCTGCCAGCTGCTGGCCGACCAGTTGTCGTCGACGTTCGCGCAGATTTCCTCCTTCGAGCAGCAGCGGCAGCGGGCCGACGCGCTGGCCGAGCTGGACCGGGCCAAGACGGCCTTCCTGACCAACGTCAGCCACGAGTTCCGCACCCCCCTGGCGCTGCTGCTCGGGCCGCTCGACGACGCCCTGTTCGACGCGCCGCCCGGGAGCATCCTGGCCGAACGGCTGAGCACCGCCGGGCGCAACGCGCGCCGCCTGCAGCGGCTGGTCGACTCGTTGCTCGACTTCTCCCGCATCGAGGCCGGCCGGGCGAAAGCGAAGCTGGTGTGCACCGACGTCGGCGCGCTCACCGAGCACATCGCGTCGTCGTTCAGCGAGCTGTGTGACCGGGCGGGGCTCGACCTCGTGCTGGACTGCGCCGCGGCGACCGCCGACGTCGACCCCGGCATGTGGGAGACGATCGTGTTGAACCTGCTGTCCAACGCGGTCAAATACACGCTGCGGGGCTCGATCTCGGTCGGGGTGCGCGCCGAGGCCGGGTGCTGCGTGGTAGCGGTCCGCGACACGGGGGTCGGGATCGGCGCCGACGACCTGGACCGGCTGTTCGAGCGCTTCTACCGGGCCGACACGGCGCGGGGCCGCAGCGTGGAGGGCACCGGAATCGGGCTGTCGCTGGTCCGCGGACTGGTCGAGCTGCACCGCGGCAGCGTGCACATCGACAGCAAGGTCGATCGCGGGACCACGGTGACGATCCGGCTGCCGGAATCGGTCGACGGCGCCGCGGTCGATCATTCGCCCGCCAAGCTGCTCGACGAGACGCTCGACGCGACCAACCCGTACGTGGCCGAGGCGACGCAGTGGGTGCAGTCGGGGCCCGCCGAGGAGCCGGCCGCAGCCGGTGCGCCCGGTCGCCCGGTGGTGCTCATCGCCGACGACAACGCCGACATGCGGGCCCACCTGAACCGGGTGCTGTCCGCGCACTACGAGACCGTCCTCGTCGCCGACGGGGGCTCGGCGCTGGCCGCCGCGCGCAGGTGGCACCCCGACGCGATCGTGACCGACGTCATGATGCCCGGTGTCGACGGGTTCGGGCTGGTGGCGGCCATTCGCGCGGATCCGGCGTTGGCGGCCACGCCGGTCCTCATGCTGTCCGCGCGGGCCGGCGCCGAGGCCATCACCGAGGGCTTCGCCGGCGGGGCCGACGACTACCTGCCCAAGCCGTTCCGCTCGCAGGAACTCGTGGACCGGCTGGCCTCCCGGCTGTCCGCGGTGGGCCGGGAGCGCGACCGCCAGCAACGCGAGGCCCACCAGCGGCTCGCCGCCGATCTGGTGCAGCTCGACTCGGCGCTGCAGTCCGCCGACTCGGTGGCGGGGATCCTCGAAGCGTTCTCCAACTCGCCCTTCGGCTCCGGTGACGCCGCGGCGGTCACGATCGGGGTGGTCGACGGCGAGCGGCACATCCGGTTCGAGTACGCCGGCGACCTCCCCAGGGAGCTACGCGACCGCTACCACGTGGCCTCAATCGACGCCCCGCTGGTCGGCGCGGACGTCGTGCGCACCGGCGAGCCGATGATCATCCCCGACACGTTCGACCTCCCGGCGCGCTACCAGCACGCGGTGCAGGACACCGCGGCCAACGTCCGCGCGTGTGTCGCGCACCCGCTGCGCGACGGCGCGGGCCGGGTCGCGGGCGTGCTGGCGTTGCTGTGGCCCGCGCCGCGCCAGTTCGAAGCCGCCGAACTCGAGACCTTCCGCCGGATGGCCGAGCTCACCCAGTCGGCCCTGGACAGGGTCCGGGTGATGGCGCGCGAACACCGCATCGCCGTCGACTTCCAGGAACACCTGCTCGACCTCAACCGCGGCTCGACCGCGGGGGTCGTCGCGGCGGTGTACCAGCCGGCCGGGGAGGCGATGCGCGTCGGCGGCGACTGGTATTCGG
This sequence comes from Mycobacterium sp. HUMS_12744610, assembly GCF_041206865.1. Lineage (NCBI taxonomy): Bacteria > Bacillati > Actinomycetota > Actinomycetes > Mycobacteriales > Mycobacteriaceae > Mycobacterium > Mycobacterium servetii. Next base: position 5,433,613 of record NZ_JBGEDP010000001.1, on the reverse strand, counting down.
TCACCCCGCTAGCCGCGGCGGGCAGGGTCGGGATATCGGTCGGCGACGTCGTCGGGCACGGCCTGTCCGCCGCGATCGTGATGAGCAGGCTGCGCGCCGTGGTGGCCGCCTCGGCGCTCACCGCCCCCGAACCGGACGCGGTGCTGACGGCGTTGGACCGGTACGCGGCCAGCGTCACGGGCGCCCGCTGCGCGACCGTGGCCTATGCCCTCGTGGACGCCGGGGCCGAGGCGGGGGCCGCCACCGTCAGCTACAGCTGCGCCGGGCACCCCTACCCGCTGGTCATCCCGGCCGACCGGGCCCCGGTCTTCTTGGAGTCCGGCCGCCGTCCCCCGGTCGCCGTCACCGAAAGCGCCGCCCGCGACGACGCGCCCACCGCCACGGCGACGACGCGGCTGCAACCGGGCAGCCTGATCCTGCTCTACACCGACGGGCTCATCGAGCGGCTCGGCGAGACGCTCGACGACGGGTTCGCGCGCCTGAAGTCCGTGGCCGCGGACTGCGCCGACCTGCCGGTCGAGTCCCTCTGCAACGAGCTGCTGCGGCGGATGAGCCCGGCAGCCGGCTTCCGCGACGACGTCGTGCTGCTGGCGCTGCGTCCCAGCCACGCGGCCGCGCTCAGCTTCGCCACGGTGGTGCCCGCCGCGGCGGCGCAGATCCCCGTCGCGCGCGGCCGGCTCCGGGGCTGGCTGAACAGCATCGCCGTCGTCCCTCGCCGCGAGCTGGACATCTTGCTGGCGGCGGGCGAAGCCGTCACCAACGCGATCGAGCACGGCAGCGGGGGCGAGCCGCACAAGACCGTCTCCGTCGAGGCGTTCCTGCGCCGGGACACCGTCGCGATCACCGTCAGCGACACCGGGCAGTGGGTCAGCGATTCGTCGGCCAGCATGCGCAACCGGCGTCGCGGGCGCGGCCTCACGCTGATGGGGGGCCTGGCCGACCGCGTCGACACCGTGCGCACCCCCGCCGGCACTCGGGTCACGCTGGAGTTCGACCACGCTCTGACCGGCTAGGGCGTGTCAGACCTCCTCCATCGCCTCGCCGAGTTCCTCGAGCAACTTGTTGTGGTGGTTGTTCGCCATGATGTGGCCGGCGGCGATGACGAGGGCCACCGGCCAGTCGATGAGTTCGAAGGCCGCCAGGGCGGCCAGTCCGCCGTAGTACGCCAGCTGCTCGGGCCGCGGAATCTCCACCTGCCCCACCAGCGGCAGATTCACTGCAAACGTCTCGCCCTCGCGGATCCTCTGCACCGCCTCGTGTTGCGGCGTTCCCCGGCGCGCCTGCTTTTCCGCCATCATTTGCCTTTCTGTAACGAAGGGTTTCCCGCCCCGCCGGGTCACCCGGCAACGGTCGGGGTTATGACAATGTCCGAAACCCTGGCGGATCCGCTGATATCGCCGGTTGCTTCGGCGCTCGCCGTGCCCCTGAGGCACGTCTATGCGTTGTTGTGGCGCGTGGGGATTGTGGAGATTGTCCCGACCGAGCGGCCGCGCCGTCAATCGGCGGATCTGTGTCCGGACTGCCCCATCTCTCCGCGATACCGTTCACCACGGCCAGGGCGACCGTCGCGGCCGCGGCGCTTCCCAGAGCCTGCGCCCAGCCGAGCGGATCCAGCGGAGTGCAGCCGAGTAGCTGGCTGACCACCGGGATGCTGATCAGGGTGGCCATCGTGGCCATCGAGCCGACCGTGGTGAGCAGCACCAGCGGTGCGTGCGAATCCAGCAGCGTCTGGCCCAGCTCCGCGCCCACCAGGGCCACCAGCGCGACGGTGGAGGCGCGCCGGGGCAGGCCGGTGACCCCCGCCATCGCCCACGCCGCCGTCGCCGCCGCGGCCGTGGTCGTGCCGCGGACGGCGACGGCGCGCCACAGCGCGGGCTGATCCGGGCCGCGCAGCCCCGGGTTGACGGGACCCCTGGGCTTGCTGACGGCGAGCGCCGCGGCCGGCAGCGCGTCGGTCATCATGTTCACCAGCAGCAGCTGCCGGGTGTTCAGCGGCGAGGTACCCGTCAGCGCGCTGCCGATGATCGCGAACAGCACCTCCCCGGCGTTGCCGCCGAGCAGCACCGAGACCGCCGACTGCACCCGCTGCCAGAGCTGGCGTCCCTCTTCGATGGCCTGCACCAGGGCCTCGATGCGGGCGTCGACCAGCACCACGTCGGCCGCCATGTGCGCCGGGTCGCTGCCGCCGGCGACGACGCCGATGCCGACGGAGGCGGCGCGGATCGCGGCCGCGTCGTTGGAGCCGTCGCCGACCATCGCGCACAGCACGCCGGCGGCTTCCAGCGTCTGCACGACCTGGACCTTGTTCTCCGGTGTCATCCGCGCGAAGATCACCCGTTCGGTCACGACGCGTTCCTGATCCTTGCGCGACAGCGCGTCCCACTCGCAACCGCTGATCACCTCGTCAGCTCCGACCGCCAGCCCCAGTTCGGTGGCGATGGCCGTGGCGGTGATCGGGTGGTCGCCGGTGATCAGCTTGACGCCCACCTGCTGCCGCCGGAGTTCGGCCAGCAGGCCGGCGGCTTCGGCGCGCGGGGTGTCGGACAGGCCGAGGAACCCGGCCAGCGTCAGACCGTCCGAGCAGTAGTCGGCGATGCCGTCGGGGTCGTCGCGGAGCCGCCGCGCCTGCTGCGGGGTGAGCCGCCGCCGCGCCACCGCGATGACCCGCAGCCCGCGGGCGGCCAGCTCGCCGACCGCGGGCTCGGGGCCCGGGGCGCCGCAGGCGGCCAGCACGACCTCGGGCGCCCCCTTGACGGTGAGTTCGTGATCGGTGACCGACGCCGAGAACGACCTGCCGGACCGGAAGGGGAGGTGCGCGTCCTGTGGCGGCACGGCCGTCGGGGTCCCGAGGGCCTCGGCGGCCGCCGCCACGATGGCGGCGTCGGTGGCGTGCACGTGCGGGTCGCCGTTGGAGGTGGGGGCGGCGTGGGCGGCGCAGCGCAGCACCTCCTCGCGGGAGTGTCCCGGCGCCGGGTGGACGTCCGTGACGCGCAGGCGGTTCTCGCTGAGGGTTCCCGTCTTGTCGAAACAGACCACGTCGATGCGGCCCAGCGCCTCCACCGAACGCGGCACCCGGACCAGCGCGCCGAACCTGGTCAGCCGTCGCGCCGACGCAGCCTGGGCGAGCGTCGCCACGAGCGGCATGCCCTCGGGCACCGCGGCCACGGCGATCGCGATGCCGCTGGCCACCGCCTCGCGCAGCGCCGTGCGCCGCAGCATGCCCAGCGCGCCGACCAGGGCGCCGCCGGTCACGCTGACGGGGAAGGCCCGGTTGGTGAGCTGGCTGAGCTGGTGCTGCAGGCCGACCTCGGAGGACAGGTCGGCGGACACCAGCTCGGCGGCGCGGCGCTCCTGGGTGTCGGCGCCGACCGCGGTCACCAGGGCGACCGCGGTGCCCGCCTCCAGGGTGGTGCCGGCGTAGAGCATGCAGCGGCGCTCGGCGAGGTCGGCGCCGGGCGTGGCCTCGACCTGCTTCTCCACCGACAGCGACTCCCCGGTCAGCGTCGACTCGTCGACCTCGACGTCGACTTCCTCGACGATCCGCGCGTCGGCGGGCACCACCTCGTGCGTGCGGACCTCGATCAGGTCGCCGGGCTGCAGCTGCGCGGCGATGACGTCGGCGTAGACCCGCTGCCCGTCCGGCCCAATCACCAGCTTGCGGGCGGGCGGGATCTGTTGCGCCAGAAGGTGATTCAGTCGGTTCTCGGCCCGCAGCCGCTGGCTGGCCGCCAGCATCGAGTTCGCGGCCAGCACCGAGAAGACCAGCACCGCGTCCACGGGCGAACCGAGCACCGCGCTGGCCGCCGAGCCCAGCGCCAGCACGGGCGTCAGCGGGTCGGTCAACTCGGCGCGCACCGCCTCGAGGAACTGCAGGAACGCACGCGCCCGGGTGTCGGGCTGCGCGGCGCCGATCGCGGCCAGCGCGAGCCGGCCCGGCTCGCCGGCCGGGTCCGACTCGGGCGCGGGCAGCACCGCGCGGACCTGCTCGACCGACATCGCATGCCAGTCGTGCACCGGGCCCGGCCGGGGCGCCTCGGCGCCGATGATGCCGCGGGCCAGCAGGTATCCCGCCAGCAGCCCCGCCGCCGCGCCGGTGTTGATCGGCCCGGGCCCCAGGCCGCGCACGCCGGGGATCATAAGCAGCGACCCCATGGCCGTCGCCCCGGCCGCTATCCCGGCGCCGCGCCGGGTGGCGGCCCGGGCCGCCGGGAGGGCGCGCAGCACCCGCCACGCGGCGGCCAGGTCGGGCAGCAGCAGGTCGGCCTCCCAGGGGAGGGGATCGGTGTCGTGGCGCGGCAGAATGCCCAGCGCCACGTCGGCCTTGGCCAGGGTGCGGCCCGGCAGCGCGGACAGCACCGCGACGGAGCGGCCCGCGCGTTGCAGGTCGGCGACCGTCGCGGCGAGCGCGTCGTCCAGGGGTCGGCCGCCGGGCGCTCGGAGGTCGTCGAACGCGTGCCGCAGCTCGCCCAGCGCGTCGACGTCGACCGACACCAGGTCGGCCCCCGACCGGTGGGCCTCGGCGACCACCGCCGCGGCCAGCGGATCGTGGGGCGGGCGGAACAGTGCCTCGACCGCGGAACCCGGCTCGGCGGCCGAGATCCCGGGGACCGGGTGCCAGCCGGCCCGCAGACCGTCCCTGGCCAGGACGAGCTGGGCGCGGTTCCACGCCGCGGGCACCTCGTCCTCGGCGGCGCCGCGCACGCGGGCCACCTGCAGGCCGCTGGTGCACAACGCCCTGGGGTCGACGACGATCGCGTCGATTCGGTCCAGGCGGCGCAGGGCGTCGGGCCGCAGCGTCAGCACCGCGTGCCGATCGGCCAATCCGTGCCCGAGCGCCGCGGCGAACGCCTCGGGTGTGGTGCGGCTCGCCTTGGGCGCGGTCACCAGCACCGCGGTCGCGGCCAGGTGCACGCTGCGGGTGGTGGCACCGATCAGGCCGGCGCTGACGGCCTGCATCAGCGCGAAACGGCGGCCGGCGGCGTCCAGGGGTCTGGCGGGCCGCGGCCGGCGCTCGGGCGTCGGGGCCTCCCACTCGGCGCGGCGCGCCAGTTCCGCTTCGTGCAGGCGCCACACCCGCGCCTCGGCGCGGCTCTCGGCGGCGCGCAGGGACTGCATGAGCAGACCCACCGACAACGCCCCCGGGGACTGGGTGACGGTCTCGGCGGCCACCCCGGCCAGGGCCAGCACGGTGTCCGTCGCGGGCCGGCCGATGGCGTTCTCGACCAGCCGCCGCGCCCAGGGCTGATAGTCCACCGCGACGACGCCCGCCAGCACACCGATCGGCGCCCGCGGCCAGTGCAGGACGCGTCCGGTCAGCGCGATGCCCAGCCCGGCCGCGTTGGCGGCCACGGTCACCGCCCTGATCACCGGCACCGCGCCCGTTGCGGGCGGCTCCACCGGAGGCGCCGCGGGTTCGGCGGGGGTCTGCCCGGGCAACTCGCCCGCGATCGCCCGGGCACCCTCGCGCAGCGGAATGGCCGCGATGTTCAGGGACGCGCCGGCCAGGGCGGTGGTGGTCCGGACCCCGGAGACCAGGACGCGCAGCGGTATTCGAATGGAAGAGGCGGCAATGCTCAAGGGCTGCTCAACGGATCCCCGACTAGTTGGTGCTGCGCAACTCGCTCGCGCCCGGCCGGCGCCCGGCCGTCTTCTTGGCCGCCGGCTTGGCGGCCTTCTGGGGCACCGCCTTCTTCGGCGCGTCGTCCGTCGGCACCGGCTTCAGGTTGGCCTTGGGGGGCGGTTCGGTTCTGCGGTGCATGCGGTGCAGCAGCAGCGCGCCACCGCCCACGGCCAGCAGCACTGGCCACTCGACCAGGCCGGCCACCCCGAGCGCGCCCATGGCCAGCGCGGCCGCCGGCGTGGAGTGACTGCCCGAGCTGACGCCGCGCTTGATGCCTTCGGCGGCACCTGTGACGCCGCCGACGATCCCGTTCACCGCCGCGCCGCCCACGGCGCCGGCGGCGGCGGTGGCCGCGTCGGCCGCGCGGTTCACGGCGTTACCCACGCTTCGGGCTGCCCCACCGACGACACTCATGATGGCTCCTGATCTCCGGCCATCCTCGCGGCGACCGGTCGACGTCGCCTGTATACCCGTTGAACGGAACGTAAACAGCGGCAACGAAATTTTCCCTGTATCTTTCCAAACAAAAGCCTGCCACGCTACTTGGTCGCAATACAACGAGCCGGCGCGGGCGAATTTCCACCGCTCCATCCGGTTTAGCCGTCGCGCAAATCCACCAGCACCGGGGCGTGGTCGCTGGGCGCTTTTCCTTTACGTTCCTCTCGGACGATCTGCGCGGCGCTCACCCGGCCGGCCAACGCCGGCGAGGCCAGGATGAAGTCGATGCGCATGCCTTGTCTCTTGGGAAAACGCAGCTGGGTGTAATCCCAGTAGGTGTACACGCCGGGGCCGGGCGTGAATGGCCGCACGACGTCGGTGAATTGCGCGTCGACGACGGCCTGGAAGGCCCGGCGCTCGGGTTCGGAAACGTGGGTGGCTCCGGCGAAGAATTCGGGGCTCCAGACGTCTTCGTCGGTGGGCGCGATATTCCAGTCGCCCACCAGGGCGATCTGCGCCGCGGGGTCGTCGTGCAGCCAGCCGGCCGCCGCGTCGCGCAGCGCGGCGAGCCAGTCCAGCTTGTAGCCGTAGTGGGGGTCGGCCAGGGTGCGGCCGTTGGGCACGTACAGGCTCCACACCCGCACGCCGGCGCAGGTGGCGCCCAGCGCGCGGGCTTCCGGGGCGGGGTCCAGCCCGGGTTTGGCGCTCCAGCCGGGCTGGCCGTCGAAACCGACCTGCACGTCGTCGAGGCCCACCCGCGATGCGATCGCCACGCCGTTCCACTGGTTGAAGCCGACGTGGGCGACCTCGTAGCCGAGTTCGAAGAACGGCAGGGTGGGGAACTGGCTGTCCGCGCACTTGGTCTCCTGCATGGCCAGCACGTCGACGTCGGCGCGGGCCAGCCAGTCCACGACGCGGTCGAGGCGGGTGCGAATGGAGTTCACGTTCCAGGTGGCCAGCCGCATGACTAGACGCTAGCGCCGACCGGGAAGTACCGGCGGCTGTGGTGCGGCCGGAAGCCCAGCGCGCCGGCGACGGCGGTCCGGGCCGGGTCGGCGTCCTCGCCGACCGCCAGGTAGCCGCGGGTCGCGCCGCGCCCCGCGGCCCAGGCGAGCAGGGTTTCGCAAACTCGGCGAGCGGCGGCCGCGTCGCCGGCGGCCGCCACCCACAGGCCCACCCAGCGGGCGCCGTCGGGGGCGTCGGTGACCGCTGCGCGCGCGGCCGCGGCGCCCGGTTGCACGCCGAACCTGAGCTCGCCGTCAGTGACGGCGGTCAGCGTGTGAATGTCGGGCCCGGACCGCGACGTCTGCAGCCAGCCGTCGTCCGGGCGGACCGAGAGGGTGACGGCCGCGGCGGGGTCGCCGGTGGCCATGCCGGCGACGTCGCGCACCAGAACCTGTTCGGTGCGTTCCGTCGTCAGCCTGGCCGGCAGCGACAGCAAGCGGTCCGGGATCGCCAGGCGCGGCGCCAGGCCGCGGCGCCGGTACCAGTCGACGATGGCGGGCAGTGTGCTCATGTGAGCTGAAATATCAAGCGGCAAAGCCGAATTGACCGTCATGCCGGCGCCGGGCGCGGCCCGCAGCAGCCAGCCGTCCAGCCAGGTGTGCTCGACGCCGGGCCAGGCTCTCGCGGCCGCGTGCTCAAGGGCGCGAATCTGGGACGTGCGTACCGGTGTGTCGGTCAGCACCCGCAGCGCCACGACGTCGTCGGGGGCGAACTCGACGACCGCGCCGGTCTTCGTCCGCACGCGCACCACCGGCTCGACCGTCAGCAGGTGCCCCACCGCGTCGGTCAGCGGGGGGACCGATCCGCTCGCGCGCCGGTAGCGCACCGCCACCCGCGTGCCGGGCTCTGGCCACGCGACCATCAGTGACCGAACGGGTCAGGTCCCTCGCCCGGCAGCCACGACAGGCCGGGCACACCCCAGCCGTGGGCCTTGACGGCCCGCTTGGCGCCGCGGGCGTAGCGGCCGACGAGGCGGTCCAGGTACAGGAACCCGTCGAGGTGCCCGGTTTCGTGCTGCAGCATCCGCGCGAACAGGCCGGTGCCCTCGAGCGTGACCGGGTTGCCCTCGGCGTCCAGGCCGGTCACCTTCGCCCACTTCGCCCGGCCGGTGGGAAAGGACTCGCCGGGGACCGACAGGCAGCCCTCGTCGTCGGCCTCTGGGTCGGGCATCGTCTCGGGCACCTCGGAGGTTTCCAGCAGCGGGTTGACGACCACGCCGCGGCGGCGCTCGCTCATCCCGCGGTCGTCGGCGCAGTCGTAGACGAAAACCCGCAACCCGTACCCGATCTGGTTGGCGGCAAGGCCGACGCCGTGCGCGGCGTCCATGGTGTCGTACATCGTGGAGATCAGCTCGGCCACCTCGGCGGGCAGCGAGCCGTCGGCGGCGAGCGGCACGGGTTCGGTCGGTGTGTGCAACACCGGGTCCCCCACGATGCGGATCGGTACGACTGCCATGATCGGCTAGCTTAGGCGCGTCGACCCCCGGCGAAGGCGGGCGGGCCGAAGCGGCCCGAGGTTGGGGGTACTTCCCAGCCGCGCAGCGGCGAGGGGGCGAGATGCGCGATCGGGCCGGGTGGGCGAGATGCGGGGCAATACGGCGACTCGCGGTCCGGGTTCGCCGCACCAGACTTCGCGGCGTGGTTCAATGTTCGCGCAAAACATGCCCGTAATTACGTCACCAGAGCAATTCGAGTATCCGCCGGAAGGGTCCAGGGGAAGCAATATGGACAGCGCCATGGCGCGGGCAAATCAGTCGGGGGACGACGCTGAGATCGCCGATGGGCTCACCCGACGCGAACACGACATCCTGGCGTTCGAACGCCAGTGGTGGAAATTCGCCGGGGTGAAGGAAGACGCCATCAAAGAGCTCTTCTCGATGTCGGCGACGCGCTACTACCAGGTGCTCAACGCGCTGGTCGACCGGCCCGAGGCGCTGGCCGCCGACCCGATGCTGGTGAAGCGGCTGCGGCGGCTGCGCGCGAGCCGGCAGAAGGCGCGCGCGGCGCGGCGGCTCGGCTTCGAGGTGACCTGACTCGCTACAGTGGGCTCGATGAAAGAGCGCGTCCCCGATTCCACGGGGCTTCCGCTGCGGGCCATGGTGATGGTGCTGCTGTTCCTCGGCGTGATCTTCCTGCTGCTCGGCTGGCAGGCCCTCGGCTCGGGGAACTCCGACGACGACTCGGCGTCGGCGGTTTCCGGCATGACCAGCACCACCAGTTCCCCGGCCGCGTCGACGACGACGCCCCGGGCCGACCAGGCGGACGTTCGGGTCTACAACATCTCGTCGAAGGAAGGCGTCGCCGGGCGCACCAAGGACGAGCTGACCTCCGCCGGCTTCCGGGTCACCGAGGTCGGCAACCTCACGGTGCCCGACGTCACGACCACCACGGTGTACTTCACCGACGCCGACGGTGAGCATGCCACCGCCGACGCCGTGGGCAAGAAGCTGGGCGCGCCCGTGGAAACGCGGATCCCCGCGCTCAGCGACCAGCCGCCGGGTGTCATCGTCCTGGTGGCGGGCTGAGACGTCCGGCCGCTCGATCGGTCTCGGGGCGCCGGGTTAGGCTCTCGTCATGCCTATGCTCGCCGGTCACCGTAATGCCGCTGCCGCCACCATGTCCGCACTGTCGACGTGCTTACTGGCCACCTGCGCCGCCCTGCTGAGTGCCTGTTCGCCGGGCCAGAACCCCGCGACGTCCCCGGGCACCACTCCGCCGGTCTGGACCGGCTCACCCGCGCCCGCCGCGTCCCCGGGCTCCGGGAACGCGGCGCCGGCCGCGCAGAGCATCATCACCGTGCTCAAGAACGCCGACGGCGCCGAGGTCGCGACCGCCAAGTTCGATTTCGCCGACGGTTTTGCCACCGTCACGATCGCGACGACCGGCCCCGGTCACCTCGCGCCCGGCTTTCACGGGGTGCACATCCACAAGGTGGGCAAGTGCGAACCCAACTCGGTCGCCCCCGGTGGCGGCGCGCCCGGCGACTTCAACTCCGCCGGCGGGCATTTCCAGGCGCCCGGGCATTCTGCCCAGCCCGACAGCGGTTACCTGCCGCCGCTTCAGGTCCGCCAGGACGGGACGGGGATGCTCGAGACCACCACCGACGCCTTCGGCATGGACGACCTGCTGACCGGCCAGAAGACCGCGATCATCATCCACGCCGGTGCCGACAACTTCGCCAACATCCCGCCGGACCGCTACCAGCAGACCAACGGCACGCCGGGCGCCGACCAGACCACGATGAACACCGGTGACGCCGGCAAGCGAGTGGCGTGCGGTGTCATCGGTTCCGGCTAACCGGGGCAACACCCGCATCGACTTCGCCCGCTCGCCGCGGCCGACGGTCGGGGTGGAGTGGGAGTTCGCGCTGGTCGACGCCGAAACCCGCGACCTGAGCAACGAGGCCACCTCGGTGATCGCCGAGATCGGCGAAAACCCGCGGGTGCACAAGGAATTGCTGCGCAACACCGTCGAGGTGGTCAGCGGCGTCTGCGAGACCGCGGGGGAGGCTATCGAAGACCTGCGTCAAACCCTGGGCCCGGCGCGGCGGATCGTCCGGGACCGCGGCATGGAGTTGTTCTCCTCCGGCACCCACCCATTTGCGCGGTGGTCCACCCAGAAACTCACCGACGCGCCGCGCTACGCGGAGTTGATCAAGCGCACCCAGTGGTGGGGCCGCCAGATGCTGATCTGGGGGGTGCACGTGCACGTGGGCATCCGCTCCGCGCACCAGGTGATGCCGATCATGAGCTCGCTGCTCAACTATTACCCGCACCTGCTGGCGCTGTCGGCGTCCTCGCCGTGGTGGGCCGGTGAGGACACCGGCTACGCCAGCAACCGGGCGATGATGTTCCAGCAGCTGCCCACCGCGGGGCTGCCGTTCCAGTTCCAGACCTGGGCCGAGTTCGAGGGCTTCGTCTACGACCAGAAGAAGACCGGCATCATCGACCACATGGACGAGATCCGTTGGGACGTCAGGCCTTCTCCGCATCTGGGCACCCTCGAGGTGCGGATCTGCGACGGCGTGTCCAACCTGCGGGAACTGGGCGCGCTGGTCGCCCTGACGCACTGCCTCATCGTCGACCTGGACCGCCGGCTGGAGGCGGGCGAGACGCTGCCGACCATGCCGCCCTGGCACGTCCAGGAAAACAAGTGGCGGGCCGCCCGGTACGGCCTCGACGCGGTGATCATCCTGGACGCCGACAGCAACGAGCGGCTGGTCACCGACGACCTCGCCGACATGCTGACCCGGCTGGAGCCCGTCGCCAAATCGCTGAACTGCCTCGACGAGCTGGCGGCGGTGGCCGATATCTGGCGGGACGGTGCGTCCTACCAGCGGCAGCGTCGGGTGGCCGAGGAACACGAGGGCGACCTGCGCGCGGTTGTCGACGCGCTGGTGGCCGAGCTGGAGATCTAGCGCGCATGACCGATGCCGAAACCCTTGAGCTGGCGATGTTTCCGCTGGAGTCGGCGCTGCTGCCCGGCCAGGACCTGCCGCTGCGGATCTTCGAGCCCCGCTACGGCGCGCTGGTGCGCCACTGCATCGAGAGCGGCGACCCGTTCGGCGTGGTGCTGATCTCGGCCGGCCGCGAGGTCGGCGGGGGCGATGCGCGCTGCGACGTCGGGGCCCTGGCCACGATCGGCGAGTGCGTCGACCACGGCGCGGGCCGCTACTCGCTGCTGTGCCGGGCGGGCGAGCGGATCCGGGTGTGCGAGTGGCTGCCCGACGATCCCTACCCGCGGGCCGCCGTGCGGCGCTGGCCCGACGAGCCGGGGGACCCGGTGACCCCGGCCCAGGTGCGCGAGCTCGAGGACCGCGTGATGGCCGTGTTCGCGCGCATCGCGGACGCGCGCGGAGCCGAACTGCCGGACCGCGAGGTGTTGTTGGGCCCGGCCGGGGGCGAGGATCCCGGGCAGCGGCTCTTCGCGCTGGCGTCGCGCGTCCCGATCGGGGCCGCCGACCGCTACGCCGTGCTGGCGGCGCCGTCGGTCGCCGAGCGGCTGGCCGCCTTCGCCGAGGCCGTCGACGCGCTCGCCGACGTGGTCGAATTCGAATTGTCCTGACATGAAGGTGCATCTGCAGATCGACGGCGCGCCGGCGGGCGCGCGGGCGAGCGCCACCGAGATCGCCGCGGCGGGCGCAGACGGCCTGTTCACCTTCGAGGGCCAGCACGACGTCTTCTTCCCGCTGCTGCTCGCCGCCGGCGAGACCCGCCTGGACCTGATGACCAACGTGGCGATCGCGCCGCCGCGCAGCCCGCTGCACCTGGCGCACGCGGCCTACGACCTTCAGGAGTACAGCGGCGGCCGGTTCCGGCTCGGCCTGGGGTCGCAGGTGAAGGCCCACATCGAAAAGCGTTACGGCAGTAAGTGGGAGCGGCCGGCGGCCCGCATGGCCGAAACCGTCACGGCGATCAAGGCGATCTTCGCGGCGTGGGAGGGCCAGAGCCGCCTGGATTTTCGCGGCGAGTTCTTCACGCACACGATCATGGCGCCCAACTTCAACCCCGGGCCCAACCCGTTCGGGCCGCCGCCGGTGCTGCTGGGCGCGCTGGGCCCGGTGATGACCCGCACGGCCGCCGAGTTCGCCGACGGGTTGCTGGTCATGCCGTTCAACAGCGCCCGCCATCTGGCCGAGCGCACGATCCCCGCCGTCGCCGAGGGGCTGCGCCGTTCGGGGCGGTCGCCGGGCGGCTTCCAGATCGTGGCCCAGGCGATGGTCGCCGTGGGCCGCGAGGAGGACGACCTGGCGGCCGCGGTCGACGGGGTGGCGTCGCTGATCGGGTTCTACGGCTCGACGCCGGCCTACCTGCCGGTGCTCGAGGTCGAAGGGTGGGCCGGCATCCAGCCCGAACTCAACGCGCTGTCCAAGCAGGGCCGCTTCGCCGAGATGCGGGCGATGATCACCGAACCGATGGTGGCCCGGATCGGGATCGCCGGAAGCCCCGACGAGTGCGCGCGGCAGATCGAAGAGCGGTTCGGCGAGCACGCCGGGGAGGTGTGCTGTTATTTCCCGGGCTACACCCCGCGCGGTCAGGACGTCGCCGACCTGATCGCCGCCCTGCACCGGGCGCCGCGATGACCCCGGCGGTGACGGTCGAGGTCGCCGCGGGCGTCGCCGTGCTCACCCTCAACCGCCCCGAGCACCTCAACGCCTATACCGCGGAGATGGGGCGGCTGCTCAGTGCGGCGTACTCCGAATGCGACCGCGACGACGACGTCCGGGTGATCGTGCTGACCGGCGTGGGCCGCGCCTTCTGCGCCGGCGCCGACTTCTCCGGCGGCGCATCGCCTTCGACTCCCCGGCAGACGAGACGTTTTCGGCGTCGCCGATCGACCCGGCTGCCTTCGAGCTGCGCAAGCCCGTTCTCGCGGCGGTGAACGGCCACGCGGTGGGCATCGGCCTGACGATCGAGCTGCAGGCCGACCTGCGTGTCGTCGCCGGGAACCGGGCGCTGCCCTCCGGCGAGGTCTTCGAGCACACGATGGAGATCGCCCGCGAGATCGCGGCCAACGTGGCGCCGATGTCGGCCGCGCTGTGCAAGCAGCTGTTGTGGGACAACGCGATCCACGGTTAAACGCGGGGCCCGGAACGCGGCGACCCATTTCGGAGCCCTGAGGTCCTATCCGGCTGCGGCGAACGCGCGCAGCGAATCCACCTGCACCGGATCCAGTGAGGGGCGCACGGTTTCGCGGGCCGCCGCCAGGTCGGCGGCCGTCACGTCGGCGGCGTCGATGGACCGCCGCATCGCGGCCAGCGCCGCCTCCCGCAGCAGCGCCACGCAGTCGGCCGCGCTGTAGCCCTCGAGCCCGGCGGCGATGTCGTCGAGGTTCACGTCGGCGCTCAGCGGTATCGATTTGCCTGCCGTGCGCAAGATTTCGCCGCGGGCGGCGACGTCGGGCGGTTCGACGAACACCAGGCGCTCCAGCCGTCCGGGCCGCAGCAACGCGGGGTCGATCAGATCGGGACGGTTGGTGGCGCCGAGCACGACGACGTCGCGCAGCGGGTCGATGCCGTCGAGTTCGGTCAGCAGCGCGGCCACCACGCGGTCGCTCACGCCGGAGTCGAAGCTCTGCCCGCGCCGGGGTGCCAGCGCGTCGACCTCGTCGAGGAACACCAACGACGGCGCGGAGTCGCGGGCCCGGCGGAACAGGTCCCGGATCGCCCGCTCGCTGCTGCCCACCCATTTGTCCATCAGCTCCGAGCCCTTGACCGCGTGCACGCTCAACTGCCCGGTGCTGGCCAGCGCGCGGACCACGAAGGTCTTGCCGCAGCCGGGCGGGCCGTAGAGCAGCACGCCACGGGGCGGGTCGACGCCCAGCCGCGCGAAGGTGTCGGGGTGCTGCAGCGGCCACAGGACCGCCTCGGTCAACGCCTGTTTGGCGTCGGCCATGTCGCCGACGTCGTCGAGGGTCACGCTGCCGACCGCCAGTTCCTGGCCGGCCGAGCGGGACAGCGGACGGATGACGCCGAGGGCGCCGGCCAGGTCGTCCTGGCTCAGCCGGGGTGGCTGCCCGTCGGTGCTGGCCCGCGACGCGGCCCGCAGCGCCGCCTCACGCATCAGCGCGGCCAGATCAGCGACGACGAAACCCGGTGTACGGGAAGCGATCTCCTCGAGCCGAAGGGCCTCGGTGGGCACCGGCTTCAGCAGCGCCTCCAGCAACGCCTTGCGCGTCGCGGCGTCCGGCAGCGGTAGGCGCAGCTCCCGGTCGCACAGGTCGGGGGCGCGCAGCCTGGCGTCGAGCTGGTCGGGTCGCGCGGTGGTGGCGATCAACGCGACGCCCCCGGTGGCCACCGCGGTGCGCAGCTCGCCGAGGATCAGGGCGGCCACCGGCTCGGCGGTGGCCGGCAGCAGGGCGTCCACGTCGGCGATCAGCAGCACACCGCCGCCGCCGCGAACCTGCTGCGCCGCCGCGGCCACCGCCGCGAGCCGGTCGGCGGGGCTCAGCGCGCCGACCTCGGGGCCGTTGAGTTCCACCAGCGGGCGGCCGTCGCACACCGCGCGCACCAGCGTCACCTTGCCCACCCCGGCCGGGCCCGACACCAGCACCCCCAGGTTGGCGCCGGCGCCCAGTGTCTCGAGCAGGTGCGGTTCGTCGAGCGCGAGCTTGAGCCATTCGGCGAGCTTGGCGGCCTGCGGCTGCGAGCCCTTGAGCTCCTCGATGAGGATCGCCGGGGTTCCCGTGGCCATCGGCTCCCGGGTGACCGGCCCGGCGCCGGCCGGGACGCCGGCCCCCCAGGTGACCAGCGTGTTCGGCTGCACGCTGACCGGCCCCTGCGGGTCGGCGCCGGTGACGGTCAGCAGCTCCGAGGTCCAGCTGATCCCGACCGCGGCCGCCAGCGCGCGGGTGGCCCCCGAGGTGGACGTGCCGGGGCCGAGGTCGCGGGGCAGCAGCGACACGGCATCGCCGACGGTCAGCACCTTGCCGAGCAGGGCCTGGCGCAGGGTGACCGGCGACACCGACCGGGTCGTCAGGGACGAGCCCGACAGCGTCACCGACCGAGCGCCGTACACGGTGACCGCACCGACGAGCACCGCGGTGCCCTCGCGCAGCCCGGCGTTGGACAGCGTCACGTCGTCGAGCAGCGCCGCGCCGACCGCGGTGTCCGGCCCGGAAAGAGCCGCCACGGCCGCCGTGGTCCGCGACCCGGTCAGCGACACCGCGTCCCACTCCCGGATCCCGAGCGCGGCGACGGCACTGGGGTGCAGGCGGATGACGCCCCGGCGGGAGTCGAGGGCCGAGGTGTTCAGCCGGGCGGTGAGCGTGAGCCGACCGGAGCCCGTCACGTCAGACGCCCACCCGGTTTGCGTAGCCCCAGCCGCGCCACCGACCGGCGGTTGGGCCGGGCTTGGCGGATGGCGCGTCGCGCGGCCCGCCGCTGTTTGGGTTTGTCGGCCCACGCCTCGGGGTGGGCGGCCAGCCAGCGCTGGTTGCGCACCCCGAACGGGATGTGCACCAGGTAGGCGACGATGATCGCCCAGATCAGCAGGTAGGGGGCCAGCACCGCGGCGGCGGCGAAGATCGCCAGCACCGCCAGCAGCGGCGCGGCCCAGTTCGGCGGCACCGACACGGCGTGCATCTTCTTCATCGGGATCTTGCTGACCAGCAGCATCGAGGTCCCCACCACCCAGACGCACAAGAACACCGGCGAGGTCCACCAGCCCGCGCCGAACTGCAGCTTGAGCCCGATGAGGCCGATGATCGACACCGCGCCCGCCGGCGCGGGCATCCCGACGAAGAACTCCCGCGCGTAGGCGGGCTGGCTGCCGTCGTCGAGCAGCGCGTTGAACCTCGCGAGCCGCAGCACCACGCACACCGCGTACAGCAGAACCACCACCCAGCCGGCCGGCGACGTCGACAGCATCGTCACGTAGAGCACGATCGCGGGGGTGACCCCGAAGTTGACCGCGTCGGCCAGCGAGTCGATCTCCGCGCCCATCCGGGACTGGGCGTCCAGGATGCGCGCCACCCGCCCGTCCAGGCCGTCCAGGATGGCGGCCGCGGCGATCAGCGCCATCGCCGCCTTCGGCTGGTGCTCGAGGGCGAACTTGATCGCGGTCAGCCCCGCGCAGACCGACAGCACGGTCATCGAGCTGGGCAGAATCTGCAGGCTCACCCCCCGCCTGGCCCGCGGCCTGATCGTCATGGCAGTTCGGCCAGCACGGTTTCGCCTGCGACCGCCCGCTGGCCCACCTCGACGAGCGGCACCGCGCCCGGCGGCAGGTAGGTGTCCAACCGGGAGCCGAACCTGATCAGCCCGTAGGTGTCGCCGACGGACAACTTGTCGCCCACCCGCGAGTCGCAGACGATGCGGCGCGCCAGCAGCCCCGCGATCTGCACCGCGATGACCTCCGCGCCGCCCTCGGTCCGGATCCGCAGGCTGGTGCGTTCGTTCTCGGCGCTGGCCGACGCCAGGTCGGCCGACCCGAAGCGGCCCGGGCGGTGTTCCACCGCGATCACCTCGCCGGTCACCGGCGCGCGCTGCACGTGGGCGTCCAGCAGGGACAGGAAGATGCTGACCCGCGGCAGCGGCGCCTCACCCATGCCGAGTTCGGCGGGCGGGGCCGCGGCGTCGATCACGCAGACCACGCCGTCGGCCGGCGCCACCACGGCGCCGGCCCGCGAGGGCGGCACGCGGCGCGGGTGCCGGAAGAACCCCGCGCAGGCACCCGCAGCCAGCAAGCCCGCCCGGCGCAGCCAGCGGTGGCGGCGTCCCGCCAGCGCGAGCCCCAGGCCGGCGGCGACGAACGGCCGCCCGGCTGGATGCATCGGCGGGACGGTGGAGCGCACCAACTCCAGCACGTGTCGCGGACTGGTGCCAGGGCGTCGGGCCACGCGGTCATCTTACGGAGCCGCGGCGACCGGCGCCGCAGAGTCGACCCGGACCCTACGCCAGATCCCACACCTGCAACTCGGTTCCGGCGGCCACCTCGACGACGTCCTCGGGGATGTCCAGCAGCGCGTTCGCCGACGCCAGCCACCGCAGGTGGTGCGACGCCGGTGGCCCGTAGCTGATGACCGTGCGGTCGCCGGCGTCGAGGATCGCGCGCCGGAACTGGCGTTTGCCGCGCGGCGAGGTCAGCGACTCGGTGAGGATCGCGGGGCGCTGTGGGCGCTCCGGGTCCGGCAGGCCCATGGCCCGGCGCAGCGCCGGGCGGATGAACACCTCGAAGGACACCAGCGCGCTGACCGGGTTGCCGGGCAGCGTGACGATCGTGGTGCCGGCGACGCGGCCGATGCCCTGCGGCATCCCCGGCTGCATGGCCACCTTGACGAACTCGACCCCCTGGTCGCCCTCCCGGCCGAAGGCGTCCTTGACCACCTCGTAGGCGCCCGCGCTGACCCCACCGCTGGTGATCACGAGGTCGGCCGCGGCGGCGTGCCGGTCCAGGATCGCGGCGAACTGCGCGACGTCGTCCTCGGCGGTCTCGACGGCGAGCACCTCCGCGCCGGCCTCGCGGACGGCGCCGGCCAGCATGACCGAGTTGGACTCGTAGATCTGGCCGGGGCGCAGCGGGAGACCCGGAACCACCAGCTCCGACCCGGTCGAGATCACCAGCACCCGCTGGCGCGGGAGTACCGGCAGGCCGGCCATCCCCAGCGCCGCGGCCAGGCCGAGCATCGCCGGGGTCACGACCTGGCCGCGGCGCAGCACGGTGGTGCCCGGGGCGACGTCCTCACCCGCCCGCCGGATGTGCTTGCCGGGCTCGCGGGGCGCCCGGATCGCCACCGTGTCCATCCCGCCGTCGGTGTCTTCCACCGGCACCACGGCCGTCGCGCCCGCCGGCAGCGGCGCACCGGTCATGATGCGGTGTGCCGTCCCGGGTAGCAGCGCCAACTCGTCGGTGCGTCCGGCCGGGATGTCCTCGGCGACGGGCAGCACGACTGGGTGCCCGGGTGTCGCGGCGGCGATGTCCTCGGCCCGCACCGCGTATCCGTCCATCGCGGAGTTGTCGAACACCGGCAGCGCCAGCCCCGCGACGACGTCGTCGGCCAGGACCAGCCCCTGGGCGTCCGCCAACGTGGCCGTGGTCGCCGGCCGGGCCCGGATCAGGCCGGCGACGACCCGCTGATGTTCGTCGACGGAGCGCACTCAGACTCCGAACGTGACGCCGGTGAGCTCCTCGGAGACGGCCCACAGCCGGCGCTGCAGTTCCTCGTCGTGGGACTGCGCGCTGGACGTCACGAGCTTGGGGTGGCCGCGCTGTTCGAGGAAGCCGTCGGGGCCGTAGTACTGCCCGCCCTGCACGTCCGGGTCGGTGGCGGCACGAAGGGTGGGCAGGGCTCCCATCGCCGCGCTCTGGAACAGCACCGGCCCCAGCACCGCCTTCAGCGGCTGGAAGATCGCCGGCAGGTTGCGGGCCAGCTCGGTGTTGGAGCCGCCGGGGTGCGCAGCGACGGCGATGGTCTTCGCCTCGGGGTTGGCGGCCAGCCGGCGCTGCAGCTCGTAGGTGAACAGCAGGTTGGCCAGTTTGGACTGCCCGTAGGCGGCGATCCGGTCGTAGTTGCGCTCCCACTGCAGGTCGTCGAAGTGGATCGCGGCGCGCAGCCGGTGGCCGAGGCTGCTGACGGTCACCACCCGCGAGCCGCGCACGTCCAGCAGGTGGTCGAGCAGCAGGCCCGTCAGCGCGAAGTGGCCGAGATGGTTGGTGCCGAACTGCATCTCGAAGCCGTCGGCGGTGAGCTGTTTGGGGGTCCACATCACCCCGGCGTTGTTGATCAGCAGGTCGATGCGCGGGTAGGCCGCCCGCAGCGCGTCGGCCGCGGAACGCACCGAGTCCAGCGAGCTCAGGTCCAGGGCCTGCAGGGTGACGTCGGCGCCGGGATGTGCGGCGACGATGCGCGACAGGGCGGCGTTGCCCTTGGCGAGGTCGCGCACGGCCAGCACCACGTGGGCGCCGCGGTAGGCCAGCACGACGGCCGCCTGGTAGCCGATTCCGGTGTTGGAGCCGGTGACGACGGCAACGCGGCCGCTCTGGTCCGGGACGTCGGCTTCCGACCATTTGTTGGACGTCATGGCCAAAACATACTCACCCGGGCCCGGCGCCGCCGTTCAGCGCTGATCCGACCACCGGAAGACGCTGAGGCACGCGATCAGTCCGCCGGCACTCCACGCGAGGAGGACCAGCAGTATTCGCCCGTGCTCCCAGCTGCCGGCCGGTTCGAACGTGGCCATCCGGCTTGGCAACAGCACCGAGCGGAATCCCTGAGCCATCCACTTGACGGGAAACAGCGACCCGATGGACAGCATCCATTGCGGCAGGACCATGAGCGGCACGTAGGTTCCCGAGACGAATTGCAGACCCACCGCGGGCCCGTTGGTGATGACGGCGGCCGACACCGCGTTGCTTGCGACGTTGCTGATGAAGATGCCCGCGAGCGAGCAGCTGATCACACCCAGAAGGAAGACCCACGTCAGGGTGAACCATCCGGAAAGGCTCGTCGGCAGGTGCAGGTCGAAGGCCAGCACCCCGACCAGGAGCAGGATGACGGCCTCGGCGAGGCTGACGATGGCGACCAGGCAGACCTTGCCGACGAAGTATGACGCCGCGGTCGTCGGGGTGCCGCGAAGCCGCCGCAACGCCCCGGTGTCACGGTCGGCGGCGATGCTGATACCGAGGTTGATGAACGACGTCGACAGGATGCCGTAGGCGAGCATGCTCGCCGCGATCACGGCGCCGGTGCTGATGTCGCTGCCGGGCAGCTTCGCGGAGAAGATCGACCCCAGCAGAACGCAGATCACCGCCGGCATCGAGAACGTCAGGGCCAGCTGCTCGGGCCGACGGTAGAACATCTTCAATTCGGGGATCACGCGTGAGAATCCGATCCGCACCACCGACGGAAGCGATGACTTGGCCGGCGTGGCCCGATGGCGTCGTCGCGCGGGCGCGGCCGCGCGCTCGATGGTGTTCACGCCACCCCGATCAGACGCAGGTAGGCGTCCTCGAGCGACGGCCGGGTGACCGTCAGCTCGGCCAGCTCCGCGCCGTCCTCGCTGAGCCGCCTGATCAGCTGCGTCGGGAAATCCGTTTTCTGCATCCGAATTTCGCCTCCCTGAAGCCATTGCACGGTCGCAGCCGAGTCGACGTGTGCGGTCAGCTTCGTCGGCGAGTCCACGGCGACCACCCGCCCGCCGGCGATGACCGCGACGCGGTCGGCGAGCGCTGCGGCCTCCTCCAGGTAGTGCGTGGTCAGCAGGATGGTCGTGCCGTCGGCCGCCAAGAGCCTGATCAAGTCCCAGAACTGCCGCCTGGCTTCGGGATCGAACCCGGTCGTCGGCTCGTCGAGGAACAGCAGTTCGGGCATGCCGATGATGCCGAGGGCGACGTCGAGGCGGCGGCGCTGTCCCCCGGACAGCTTCCTGACCCGCGCACCGGAAACCGAAGCGAGCCCGACCAGTTCGAGCGCCTCACCGGGCTCGCGCGCGGTGCCGTAGCACCTCGCGAACAGCGACGCGGTTTCCCCGACCGTGAGCATCCCGGCGTCGCTGACCTCTTGCAGAACTATGCCGATCCGGGCGCGCCAGTCCCTGCCCGCCATCCCCGGGTCCGCGCCGAGCACCCGCACGTCTCCGGCATCCCGCCGCCGGTTGCCCTCGAGGATCTCGATGGTCGTCGACTTGCCGGCCCCGTTGGGGCCGAGGATCGCGAAGATCTCGCCGTAGCCGACGTCGAGATCCAGATCCCGCACCGCTCGCACCCGCCCGTAGTCCTTCGACAACCCCCGAACGTGCACCGCGGATTTTTCAGTCACGGGTTCGCCCCTCCGGCCTCGGGCCGGGCGTCCTGCGCCCCGAGTTCGGCCAGCAGTTCGGCGAGCTCGTCGTCGGAAAGCTCGTCGATCAGCCGGTCGACGTCGCTGTCGGACGGTTGCGCGGCAACCGGTTCCGCGGAGCTCGCGGGCGTGTCACCGTGAATGCGGAGTAGTTCGGCGAGCACCCGATCCGACACGGAGTTCACGCTCACGCCGCTGAGTATCTCCAGCACCGGCAGGTCGATCGAGAACGCCGTGTTGATCCGCACCCGGAAGTCCATGGCCATCATGGAATCCAGCCCGATCTCATCGAGGATGGCATCGGGCTCGATGTCGGTGACGGCGCAGTCGAAGACCGTGGCGACGATGCGGCGAACGTGGTCCGCGACCAGCGCCGCCCTGTCGGCGGCCGCCGCACCGGCCAGGACCTCGAGGATCGAGGATTGCGGATCGCTTGAGTGCGAGGGTGTTTCGGTGGCCTCGAGTTCGGCGAACATCGGCACTACTCGCCCCCCGAACGCGGCGCGGCGGGCCCGGCCCCAGTCGGCGCCGATGGCGATGACGTTCGGCGCGCTCTGGTTGATCAGCCGATCCAGGATCCGCGCACCCATCGCGGGTGTGATCAGCTCGATGCCCCGCTGCGTGTAGACGTCCTCGAGCCCGAGCTCCTCGACCATGCCCACCGACCAGGGCCCCCACCCGATCGTGACGGCCGGCAGCCCCTGAGCCTGCCGGTAGTGGGCGAACGCGTCGAGATAGGCATTGGCCGCCGCGTAATTGCCCTGGCCCGGCGAGGCGATGGCCGACCCCGCGGACCCGAACATGACGAAGAACGCGAGGTCGTGCCCGTCGAAGGCGTCGTGCAGCACGCGGGCGCCGACAACCTTGGGCGCCAGCACTTTGGCGAAATCCGCGTCGCTCATGTTGAGCAGGAGTTGGTCGTCGACCAGCCCCGCGGCATGGATGATGCCGCGGACCGGCCGGCCGGCCTCGGCCATGTGATCGCTCAGCCACGCCCTCACCTGCGCGGCGTCGGTGACATCGACGGCGGCGGTCGCGACGTGGGCGCCGAGGCGCTCGATCGCCCGGATCGCGGTCACGGCCGCGAAGTGGGCGTCGCGGTCCGTCAGCGCCGCCCAGTCGCTTCGCGGGGGGATTGCGCTGCGGCCGAGCAACGTGATGTGGCGGGCGCCCCGCTCGGCCAGGTAGGTGGCGGCGACGCGGCCCAGCGCTCCCGCCCCGCCGGTGACGACGTACGTCGCGTCGGCGGCGAGCTTGGTGGGGAAGGGCTTCGTCAGGCCGGTGCACGGGCGCAGCCGCGGAACGAACGTCGTGCCGCCCCGGATCGCGATCTGGTCCTCGGCCGAGTCGCCGAGGATGTGGGCACAGATGCGCGCGGCGGTGGTGCCGCGATCGTCTGCCTCGTCGACATCGATGAGGCCGCCCCAGAATTCGGGGAACTCCTGGTGACCGATGACCCGGCCGAGTCCCCAGACGGCGGCCTGCGGGCTCGCGGTCAGCCGGGTTCCGGGTGCCGGTTGCGCGTTGGCCGTGACCAGGAAGAGGCGCGGCTTGCCGGCGGCGCCCGTGGCGAGGGTTCTCAGCAGATCCAGAACGGGACGCCATGTCCCGGTGTCGGTTTCAGAGCGGGCGTCGAGCGGCCAACAGTCGACGACGCCGGCGAGGCCGGTGTCACCGCCGAGGTGCGCGCCGAACAGGTCGTCCAGTCGATCGGCGGCCTCGGCGCGCTCGACCGTGTGCACCCGGTGGCCACGGCGGCGCAGCTCACCGGCGAGCAGCGAGCCGGTGCCCGACGTGTCGGCGAGGACCAGCCACGACGAATCTCCGGTGGGGTCGGCGAACCGGTCGCCGGCGTCGTCCATTGGGCGCCAGTGCAGTTCGTAGAGTCCCTTGTCGATGTGCTCGGGCGATACGCGGGACGAGGCGCTCAGCGACTGCACCGTGAAGCCGTCGAACACGGCGAGCGGGACCCCGCGCAGGTCGCTGACGGTGATGTCGCTCTCGATCGCCTCCCTGGTCGCGGACACTACGCGCACGCGCACCGTCATGTGCTCGTCGGGCGGGCCGTAGACGGCGCAATGGCGGATCCGGGTCGGCAGGTACGGCACCTCGTTTTCTTCCTTGCCGAGGAACGGTGCGCCGAAAAGCGTTTGGAAGGCGCCGTCGATGAGCACCGGATGGAATCGGTACTCCGCCAGCTCGGCCGCGATCCGGGCCGGGACGGTGATCTCGGCGACCGCCCAGTCCTCTCCGGCGGTCACCCGCTGCACGCAGCGGAACGCCTCGCCGTAGTCGAATCCGACGGCGCCGGTGCGGGCATAGAACTGCGCACCGTCGATCGCGGCGAGGCCCATGTCGTCGGGCGGACCGCCGCGGGCCGGGGCAGCAGGTAGGGTGTTGAGTTCCGCGGTCGCCGTGAGCGCCCACTTGAGCTCCCCGTCGGCCGTTGCGCTGAACGCGGTGAACTCCAGCGTGCCGTCCCGTTCGTCGAGCGTGGTCCGCAGAATGGGGTCGCACGTCTCGTCGAGGATGACGGCGCGGTGCAACACGAGGTTGTCGACGCTGTGCTTCGAGCCGTAGGTGAGCTCGGCGGCCGCGAGGCCCATCTCGACGTACACCGACCCGGGCAACACCACGCTGCCCTGCACGCGGTGATCGGCGAGGAAAGTGTTGACGACGCCGGTGATTTCGGCTTCCCAGGTGGGGTGGACGGCGCCGACCGGCTGCCCCAGCAGCGGGTGGGCCGGGTTGTAGTACAGCGACTCCACCGCTTCCTGCGTTTCGGTCCAGAAGCGCTTCGTCTGCCATGGATAGGCGGGCAGCTTCAGAAGCCGCGCGCCGGCGCGCGGTTGCAGCGCCTCCCAGGCGATCTCATGGCCGTGGCAGTGCAGCGCGGCGAGGCAGTTCATGATCGTTCGGCCGTCGTCGTGGTCACGGCGCTGGGTCGCGTGCACCGTGACCCGTTGGCTCCCGGCGGTTTCCTGGATCGAGGCCGCCAGGACGGGATGCGGGCCCAGTTCGACGAAATGGGTGTAGCCGTCCTCGATCATGCGGCGGATCGCCGGTTCGAACAGGACTGTGGCGCGGGTGTTCTGCCACCAGTACGCGGCGCCGGCGTCGTATTTGTCCAACGTCTCGCCGGTCACCGTCGAGTACAGGGGCAGCGTGGCGGCCTTCGACGACATTCCCCGCAACGCACCGTGGAGGTCCTCCTTGAGCGGGTCCATGTGGTAGCTGTGGTAGGGCACCTTGACCGAGAGGTGACGGTAAAAGATCCGGGCCTCGTCCAACTGCCGGGCGACGTCGTTCAGGACGTCGTTGTCCCCGGCGATGGTCACCGTCGACGGGCCGTTGATCGCGGCCACCGACACCCGCCGTCCGAACTCGGCTCGGGTCGTGTCCGTTACGGTGCGCAGGAGCGTTTCGGCGTCCAGGCCGACGGCGAGCATGCCGCCCCGCCCGCTGGCGCGTTGCTGGAGCCGGCTTCGGTGGTAGATCACCTCGATCGCCTGCTCGAAGGTGAGCAGACCGGCCAGATGGTGAGCGGCGACCTCCCCGGCGCTGTGGCCGATCACCGCGTCGGGTCGGATCCCGAAACTCGCGAGCTGCTCGGCCAGGGCGATCTGGATGGCGAAGTTCGCCGGTTGCGCGATCTCGGTTTCCGCCATGCGAGAACGGGCTTCGTCGCGCCCCAGCTCTTCGATCAGCGACCAGGTGGTGTAGCGCGACAGCTCGCGATCGGTGCGCCGGATGCTGTCGGTGAACGCGGGGAAGACGTCGAGCAGGCCCCGGCACATCTTCCACCACTGGGGACCCATTCCGGTGCAGACGAACGCGAGCCTGGGTGCGGTCGGCAGGGCGCGCTCGGTGAGGAGCTGCCCCGCGTCGGCGACGGCTCGAAGTTGTTCTCGCGCTTCGGCGATCGACTCGGCGACCAGCGCGCGGCGGTGGCTCAGATGGGCGCGCCGCCGGCTGAGTGTGTACCCCAGGTCCGCCAGGGTCACGTCGGGGTGGGTCGCCAAGTGCTCGGCCAACCGGCCGGCCGCCGCGACCACCGCCTCCTCGCTGCGCGCCGAGATCGGCAGAACCGTCAGCGGCAGCGGACGCGATTGCTCCGGTTCGGGGGCGCACGGCGGGGCGGGCGGCTCGGCGAGCACCACGTGCGCGTTGGTGCCGCCGAAGCCGAACGAGTTGACGCCCACCACGCGTCGCCCACAATCGGGAAACGGCCGGCCCGCGGCGGGAACGTCGATCTTCAGGTCCTCCAGGCGGACGTGTCTGGTCGGGGTGCGCAGATGCAGGTTGGCCGGGATGTGGCCATGCTTGACCACCAGCGCCGCCTTGATCAGTCCGGCGACGCCCGCGGCGGCCTCGAGGTGGCCGATGTTGGTCTTGACCGATCCGATCAAAAGTGGCTTGGCCGCCGGCCGGTCCGCCGACAACGCCCCGGCCAGCGCCCGCATCTCGATGGGGTCCCCGACGGGTGTCCCGGTGCCGTGCGCCTCCACGTAACCGACCTGTGCGGGCCGGACACCGGCTTGCCGCAGCGCCCTGCGGATCGCGGCCTCCTGGGCCTTTTCGCTCGGCACGGTGATGCTGTCGGTGTGGCCGTCCTGCGATACCGCCGTGCCGAGGATCTGTGCGTAGATCTCGTCGCCGTCGCGCAGCGCCTGCCCGAGCGGTTTGATCACCACGATCGCGCCGCCCTCCCCCCGGGCGTAGCCGTCCGCGGAGTCGTCGAAGGCCTTGGAACGCCCGTCCGGGCTGAGAAACCCGCTCTTGGATTCGGCGATGGCGGTGTTGGGCCCGATCATGACGTTCACGCCGCCGGCCAGGGCGACCTGCGATTCGCCGTTCCAGATGCTTTGCGCCGCGAGGTGAACCGCGACGAGCGAACTCGAGCACGCCGTGTCGATCGTCATGCTGGGTCCGCGGAGGTCGAACGCGTACGAGATCCGGTTCGCCAGCATCGTCATCATCATCCCGGTGGCCGAGTGCGGCTTGAACCGGTAGCGACTGGTGCGGCCCTGGTTCTGCAGGAGCTGATAGTCGAGGGTGAAGCCGCCGACGAAGACCCCGACATCGGTGCCCGCCAGGGTGTCGGCGGGTATGCCCGCGTCTTCCAGCGCCTCCCACGTCACCTGCAGCAGGAGACGTTGTTGCGGGTCGAGCGAGTGCGCCTCCCGGGGCGAGATGCCGAAGAACTGCGCATCGAATTGGTCGATGTGGCGCAGGAATCCGCCGCGGGACGTGACGATCTTGCCGACCTTTGCCGGGTTCGGGTCGTGATAGCGCGCGGCATTCCACCGCGTCTCGGGAACCACGCAGGTGGCGTCCGTTTCGCTGCACAGCAGGCGCCAATAGCTCTCCGCCGAGTCGGATCCGCCGGGGAAGCGGCACCCGATCCCGACGATCGCCAACGGCTCGTGGCCGCCGCGGTCATACGGTGAGCCGGTCATGCCCGACGTCAATTCGGTTGCAGCGCGGCCGAGGTGGTGACCACCCAGCCGCCGCTGATCGGGTGGGTCGCCTGCTCGCGCCGATAGGTCGCGCGGAGTTCCCGCAGGAGCGAGTCGACTTGCCACGATTGCACCTGCCGCATGACGGCGTCGTCGCCGAATAGCGGGGATTTGTCCGCCAGCACGGTGTCGACAAGCTGGCCCGCGAGTTGTCGCAGTAGGCGCGCGTTCGCGTCGAACTGCTCGGCGAAGTCCGCGCGGGGTCCCATCATCGCGGTGTGCAGGGCGACCATGAAGTTCAGTGGCGAGTACAGGTCGACGAACGGCACCGGCGAGAGGTCGCCCTCGATTGCGGCCCACTCCCGGAAGAAGCGCTGCACCCGATTGCTGAGCGCGATGAGCCCGTCGAGGTGCGGAACGAAGTCGGGTTCGTCGGCGACGCCGACGAACCGGCCGTTCGTGTAGAGCAGGCCGATGAATCCCCAGTAGAACGCGACGTCCCAGATGATTTTCGCCGACATCACGGTCGGCTTCCCCATCAATGCGTACTGATCCTGGTAGACGGCGAGCCACATGTCGGTGAGGGACCGGAACAGGGTGTCGCTGATCTGTGACCGCGCGACGACATCCTCCCCGTCCATGTCCCGGACGATCATGTCGGTGATCAGGCCGTTGCCGATTGCGACCAGATCCATCCCCGACGAATACAACGGATCGAGAAATATCCCGGAATCGCCGGTGATACACCAACGTTCGGAGCCGTCGAACACCTTCGCCGCGCCATGGCTGTATCTCTTCATGACGCGGAAGTCCATGATCAGGTGCTCGTGCGCCGCCAGGACCGCCGCGCACTGCGGCTCGTGCTCGCCGAGCCACGCCTTGGCCTTGGCGAGGGTGTTGAAATCGTCGAACGCGTGAAACGCGGGGTCGGCGACGATCCCGACGCTCGTGGCACCCGAGGCCAGGCGGATGAGCCACACCCAATATCCCTCGCCCATCAGATGATTGGTCGACATCGCCCGGTCGCCCTCGACCAGGCGGCCCCGCCATGCCGGGTCGTCGCTCCATCGACCGACGTCGATCTCGGCGGCCACGCGCAACCACGCGGAATTGCAGGCGTGGCCATTGCCCCGCCTGAGGCCGAGTTGCCGGGGCAGCATCCGGTTGCGGCCAGACGCGTCGACCAGCCATCGTCCGGTCGTGGCTGTTGTCGCGTGACCGTTTTGGATCGACACCACATGCGGACCGGTCCCCGAGCCGAACCGCACCGAGTGCGCCCGGCCGCGAGCGATTTCCACGCCGCCCGACAGGCAGCGGCGGGTGAGCTCGTTTTCCAGGCGTCCGCGATCGACCTGGTAGGTCACCTGCGGCACGAACGACGAGCTTCCCAGTTCCATTCTCTGGGCGATATCGGTGTTTGCTCCGTGGGAGAAAAACATCCTCAGACCCATCTTGCGGATGTGCGACGTGCTCAGGTGCTCGCCCAGACCGAGGCGATCGCGAAAGTAGTGCGCCGAGACCTCGACGGTCGATTCCCCGACGGTGTGGGTGATTTCGGGCAGCGGGTGGACTCTCGGATCGATGAGCAGAACCCGCGTTGCCGGGCGCTCGCGGCGAATCTCCAGCGCCAGGGTGAGTGCCGCAACGCCGCCCCCCAGAATGACCACGTCGTTGTCAGCGGCGGTTTCTCTTTTACGCTGGCTCTTGATCCTGCGCGCCAGCGCCTCCCGTGTTGCGGTATCCAGCTGCGAGAGCTGGGCTCGTACGTCCACGGGCTTTCCTTCTCAGTTCTCTTCTTCGGCCTGCGGTGCGACGGTTTCAAATCTGTTGGGGTGCAAGGATCAGACCGCCCATCCCGGCAAGAGTCGCGTTGTACGCGAGGGTGGTCGCACACCCGTGGCCGACCCCGCGAACCCGTGCGTCCCCTGGTCAAGCTTCATCAAGGGCCAGACTAGCGTGATCCCGCAACTGATTCAATTGGTTAATAGTTAAGTATCTGAATTTCAGGGCCGGCCGATGGCGGCCGAGCTCTCACACCCAGTGGTTGTCGTGGCGGACGAACCACTCCCTGCGTTCGTCGTCGGTCATGTCGGCCAGCGCGCCGAATCCCTCGAAGTAGGCCTCGCGCGGCGCGCCCGGGGCGAACAGCATCAGGATCGACGCCGGCGCGTCGGCCTCGTTGCGGAAGCCGTGGACGCCGCCGGGCGGGACGTAGAGGAAGTCGCCCGCCTGCCCGTCGGCCCAGCGGGCGCCGTCGTAGAGCTTCATCGTTCCGGACAGCACGAAGAACGCCTCGGACATGGCCCGGTGGAAATGCGGCCCAGGCCCGCCGCCGGCCGGCGGCAGGTCGACCCGGTACAGGCCGTAGTCGCCATCGGTGGCCCGGTGGTCGGCCAGGTAGTGGTATCTCACGCCGCCGGTTTCGCAGTCCGGGGGCGAGTCGGCCCGCTTGAGCCAGGCGCTGACCTCCGGCTCGTCGGCGGTGTAGCGGGGCGGCGGATACGACGGCACGACCAGGGACATGCCTCCAGTGTCGCCCCGCCCCGACGGTCAGTCGAAGGAATAGACGACGCCGGTCAGTTCCTCCGAGCGCCCACAACCGGCGCTGCCGGTCGGGGTTGCGGGACTTCGTGCTGGACGGCACCAGCTTCGGGTGTCCGCGCCGCTATCGCCATCGCCTGCGCCGCGCCCGAGGCCGAAGACGCCTTCAAGGCCATGATCGGCGACCTGCTGCGCCCCGCGCAGGAGGCGGGCACGGCGCGGCGCGACATCGAGATGCGCGACCTCAAGGCGATTCTCGTCGGGTGCCAGGCGATGCAGGCCTACGACTCGACGCTGGCCGAGCGGGCGACCGACGCCGTCATCGACGGCCTGCGCGCCGTGGCGTCCGTAGCATCGGAACGATGAACCCCGTCGCCGACGAACGAGTCCGCGCGCGGCGGCTGCTCGACGCCCAGGGCAGGGCGGAGCAGCTGTTCGACGAGATCGAACGGCGCGCCATGATCCGGCCCGGCGTGGGGGAGCGGGAGCTGTCCGACGAGATTCAGGAGCTGGCCGCCGACATGCTCGGCGTGACGCAGCACTGGCACCGGCGGATCGTGCGCGCCGGCGAGAACACCCTGCAGCCGTTCTCGGAGCGCCCGCCGGACCGGGTGATCGCCGACGGCGACATCGTCTTCCTGGGCCTGGGGCCGGTCTTCGCGGAGTGGGAGGCCGACTTCGGCCGCACCTTCGTGCTGAGCGACGACCCGCACAAGACGGCCCTGCGCGACGCGCTGCCCCGGGTGTGGGAGGCCGGCCGGGAGTATTTCGCTCACCGCCCCGACGTCACCGGGGCCGAGCTGTTCGACTTCGTCGTCGGGGTGACCCACGCCGAGGGCTTCCAGTTCGGCAGTTCGATCGCCGGGCACCTGGTCGGGGAGTTCCCGCACCGCAAGATCGCCGGGCCGGGCGTGCAGTGGTACATCATGCCCGGGTCGGACAAGCCGATGCGGCGCGCGGACCCGCGCGGTCGGCGCTGTCACTGGATTCTCGAGGTCCATCTGGTCGATCCCGCCCGCGGCTTCGGTGGTTTCCATGAGCAGCTGCTCGACCTGCCCTGAGCGGTTACGCGCAGCGCGATAACGGCGGAACTATTCTTGCACTCGGCATAGGCGAGTGCTAAGAATGACGTTGGCACTCGCGACCGCTGAGTGCTAGGTCGGGACGGTGAGGCCAGTCTGGTCGTCCGTCGCGGGCACTGCGCCCGGCCAGCGTAAGTAATGGGGTTGTCGTCACCACGGTGGCCCCAGTTTCATTCCCGACCCGGAGGAATCACTTCGCAATGGCCAAGACAATTGCGTACGACGAAGAGGCCCGTCGCGGCCTCGAGCGCGGGCTCAACGCCCTCGCCGACGCGGTAAAGGTGACGTTGGGTCCCAAGGGCCGCAACGTCGTCCTCGAGAAGAAGTGGGGTGCCCCCACGATCACCAACGACGGTGTGTCCATCGCCAAGGAGATCGAGCTGGAGGACCCGTACGAGAAGATCGGCGCCGAGCTGGTCAAGGAGGTCGCCAAGAAGACCGACGACGTCGCCGGTGACGGCACGACGACGGCGACCGTGCTGGCCCAGGCGCTGGTCAAGGAGGGCCTGCGCAACGTTGCGGCCGGCGCCAACCCGCTGAGCCTCAAGCGCGGCATCGAGAAGGCCGTCGAGAAGGTCACCGAGACCCTGCTCAAGCAGGCCAAGGAAGTCGAGACCAAGGAGCAGATCGCTGCCACCGCGGCCATCTCCGCCGGCGACCAGTCGATCGGCGACCTGATCGCCGAGGCGATGGACAAGGTCGGCAACGAGGGCGTCATCACCGTCGAGGAGTCCAACACCTTCGGCCTGCAGCTCGAGCTCACCGAGGGCATGCGGTTCGACAAGGGCTACATCTCGGGCTACTTCGTCACCGACGCCGAGCGCCAGGAAGCGGTCCTCGAGGACCCCTACATCCTGCTGGTCAGCTCCAAGGTGTCGACGGTCAAGGACCTGCTCCCGCTGCTGGAGAAGGTCATCCAGGCCGGCAAGCCGCTGCTGATCATCGCCGAGGACGTCGAGGGCGAGGCGCTTTCCACCCTGGTCGTCAACAAGATCCGTGGCACCTTCAAGTCGGTGGCGGTCAAGGCCCCCGGCTTCGGTGACCGCCGCAAGGCGATGCTGCAGGACATGGCGATCCTCACCGGTGGTCAGGTGATCAGCGAGGAGGTCGGCCTGTCGCTGGAGAGCGCCGACGTGGCGCTGCTCGGCAAGGCCCGCAAGGTCGTCGTCACCAAGGACGAGACCACCATCGTCGAGGGCGCCGGTGACACCGACGCCATCGCCGGGCGGGTGGCCCAGATCCGCAGCGAGATCGAGAACAGCGACTCCGACTACGACCGCGAGAAGCTGCAGGAGCGCCTGGCCAAGCTGGCCGGCGGTGTTGCGGTGATCAAGGCCGGCGCCGCCACCGAGGTGGAGCTCAAGGAGCGCAAGCACCGCATCGAGGACGCGGTCCGCAACGCCAAGGCGGCCGTCGAGGAGGGCATCGTCGCCGGTGGTGGCGTGGCCCTGCTGCACGCGGCCCCGGCGCTGGACGAGCTCAAGCTCGACGGGGACGAGGCGACCGGCGTCAACATCGTGCGGGTGGCGCTCGAGGCTCCGCTGAAGCAGATCGCCTTCAACGGCGGCCTAGAGCCCGGCGTGGTGGCCGAGAAGGTTCGCAACTCGCCTGCCGGTACCGGCCTCAACGCCGCCACCGGTGAGTACGAGGACCTGCTCAAGGCCGGCGTGGCCGACCCGGTCAAGGTGACCCGTTCGGCGCTGCAGAACGCGGCGTCCATCGCGGCGCTGTTCCTGACGACCGAGGCCGTCGTCGCCGACAAGCCGGAGAAGGCGGCCGCTCCGGCGGGCGACCCGACCGGCGGCATGGGTGGCATGGACTTCTGAGTCTGTCCAACGGGAAAGCCCGGTCCCTTTGGGGGCCGGGCTTTTTCGTGTCGTCACCGCCGTCACGGTGTGAAGGTCGGCACTCGGTTCGCGAAAGCGATATCGCCGACGCTATCGGTTTTCGACTTCGCCTCGTGGTCGGAAGCGCGCTGACCCCGATCCGGTAGCTTCGAGCGCGTGGCCCTTCCTGTTCCCGCACCCACCAGCACCGCCGTCGTGACCGGGGCGTCCTCGGGCATCGGCGCCGACATCGCCCGCGAACTGGCCGCGCGCGGCCACGGCCTCACCCTCATCGCCCGCCGCGAAGACCGGCTGCGAGAACTGGCCGACGAACTGGCCAGGGGCGGCTCGCACGTCGAGGTGATCGCCTGCGACGTCGCGGATCCCGCCGCCCGCGCCGACCTCCTCGACGAGGTCGGCCGGCGCGGGCTGACCGCCGACATCCTGGTCAACAACGCCGGCATCGGCACCATCGGGGCGGTGACGAAAACGCCCGTCGCCGACGAGATCGCGCAGGTGCGGGTCAACGTCGAGGCCGTCATCGACCTGACCACCCGCGCGGTCCAGCAGATGGTGCCCCGCGGACGCGGCGCGATCCTCAACGTCGGATCCACCGCGGGTTTCCACCCCTTTCCCGGGCAGGCCGGCTACTCCGCCACCAAGGCGTTCGTCAAGGCCTACACCGAAGCAGTGCGCGCCGAGCTCGCGGGTACCGGTGTCACCGTCGCACTGCTGTGCCCGGGGCCGGTGCGCACCGAGTTCCTCGAGAACGCCGGCATGGACGAACGCACCTTCGCCGACGCGTTCCCGAAGTTCATGTGGATGCCGTCGTGCGAGGTGGCGCGCATCGGCGTCGATGCGCTCGAACACGACCGCGGCACCGTGATCGCCGGGCTGCCCAGCCAGCTGTCCACCCGCCTGTTCCAGTTCATGCCGCGACGGGTCCTGTTGCCGCTGTTGAAAAACCAGCACCCGGGCCTGAAAAGGGACCTGCGCCGGGACGGGTCAGCGCTTCCCACCTCGCCTCCGACCGCGACCCGGTGCGCTTCATGCTCGTACGCTGCCGCGATCGCGCGCTAGGCCGGCAGCGAGAACACGACGCAGTCGTGCAGACAGCCCCTGGCCGCCTCGGGTGAGTCGGGGGCGGCGTCGCGGTGCAGCAGCGCGCGGTCGGGCACGACGCCCAGGGACGCGGAATCGGGTCCCGCGGCCTGCGCGTGCCCGTCGACGATGAGCGAGTAGCCGCCCGGCTCGGTGGGGGGCCACAGCAGGGTGACGTCGCCGCGCCGGACGAGGTTTTCGCGGGTGTGACCGCCGATGGGGCCGACGTCGAGAGTCCCCCCGCGCAGCGTGGGCACAACCGTCACGGTGTGCACGCGATAGCCGTCGTCGACGGTGATCAGATACGCGTACGGGTAGTCGGTGAGAGCGGCGGCGAGCCGCTGCAGGTCTACCTTCTTCTTCGTCCGCATGGTGTCGTCTACTCGGACGGGGTCGGCAGCAGGGTCAGCTCCCTGATACCCGTGTTGGGACCCGTCGGGGTGCGGTCGGCCTTGCCGAAGAAGCCCGAGTTGGGGATGCCCGGCTCGCGAACGGGCGGGTTGCTGCGCACCCCGGAGTCGCCGGTGGTGGGCGTGAAGACACCCGTGAGAGCGGCGGCCGCGGTCCGCACGCCCACGGTGGGCGTGGGACCGCCGGCGGCGGTGACGGCGGCGGCGTTCGGGCCGAGCGATTCGACACCGCCCGCGATCGCGGCGGGCTGGCCCACCGGTGCGGCGAAGGCGGCGTTGGCCGCGGGCGGGTTGAGCAAGGCCGCGTTGCCCAGGCTCGCGCTCAGCCCGCCGGTGTTGGCCGCGGCCGAGCTGAGCAGGCCGGAGCCCAGGTTGGCCGCGCCCAGACCGCCGGTGATGTAGCGGCCGGATCCGAGCATCCCGGCGCCGGCGCCCGACTGGGCGCCCAGGGAGTTGTCCTGGAAGAAGCCCGTGTTGGCGGCGCCGTTATTGAACAAGCCCATGTTCATGCTGCCGGAGTTGGCGAAGCCGGTGTTGAAGGAACCCGCGTTCCCGATGCCGAAGTTTCCGTTGCCCGAGTTGAAGAAACCGATGTTGTTGTTGCCCGAGTTGAACAGGCCGATGTTCCCGGTCCCCGAGTTGAAGCCGCCGAAGCCGAACTGGTTGTTGCCGGTCAGCCCGATGCCGAAGTCGTTGTTACCGCTGTTGCCGAAGCCGATGTTGCCGTTGCCGAGGTTGCCCCACCCCAGGTTGTTGTTACCGGAGTTGCCGGCCCCGACGTTCTGGGCGCCGCTGTTGCCGAAACCGAGGTTGGATCCCTGGCCGCTGCTCCCGGGCAGGATGCTGGTGAGCTGGCCGTTGCTGAACTTGAACCCGAGCTTTTGCAGGACCTGCTGCCAGGGCGCGAGTTGACCGGCGGCCGCGGACGCGTCGGCGTGGTAGTTGAACATGGCAGCGACGTCGGCCGCCCACATCTGCTCGTACGCGGCCTCGGTGTCCATGATCGCCGGCGCGTTGAGCCCGAACCAATTCGTGTTTGCCAGCGCCTGCACCAGCATCCGGTTCGCCGTGACCACCGCCGGCTGGATCGTGGCCGCCAACGCCGCCTCGAACGCGGCCGCGATGGCCGTCGCCTGGCTTGCTGCGGCCTCGGCCTGGGCCGCCGCCGCGCTCAGCCACCCCGAGTACTGCGTGGCGACGGACAGCATCGCCGTCGCCGAAGCGCCCTGCCATGACGCGCTGGCCAGGTCCGCCGTCACGGTCAGGAACGACGATGCTGACGACGCCAGATCCTCGGCGAGCCCTTCCCACGCGGTCGCCGCAGCAAGCAGCGGCGCCGCTCCCGGACCGGCGAACAGTAATGCCGAGTTGATCTCAGGCGGCAACCACGCAAAATGCGGGCTCGTCACTGACCCAACTTAACCGGGACGGGCCGCCCTTCGTGGCGTTATCGAGCGGCCACTGGGGATGACCGCCGGCCCCGGACCAACTTGCCGGGACGAGCGTCGGTGGGAACGCCGTCGGCGGCGATCACCTCCCCGGACACGATCGTGGCGACATAACCGTCGGCGGTCTGGTCCAGGCGGCGCCCGCCGGCGGGCAGATCGTGGCGGATGACCGGCTTGTGCAGCCGCAGCGCGGCGTGGTCGATGACGTTGAGGTCGGCCTTGTAGCCGACGGCGATGCGGCCGCGGTCGCCCAGGCCCGCGACCCGGGCCGGCACCGAGGTCAGTTGGCGGACGGCCTCGGACACGCTGAACCGGCCCGACTTGCGGTCGCGCGCCCAGTGCGTCAGGAAGTACGTGGAGTAGCTGGCGTCGCAGATCATCCCGTAGTGGGCGCCGCCATCGCCGAGGCCGAGCACCACGTCGTCCCGGTGCAGCAGCGTGCCGACCGTGTCCAACGAATTGTTTGCCAGGTTGCTGGTGGCCACCAGCAGCATGGCGCGCCCGTCGTCGTCGAGCAGCCGGTCGTAGGCCTCCTCCATCGGCTCCACGCCCCGGGCGCGGGCGCGGGCGCCGATGCTCGTCGCGGGGTCGGGCTCGTAGTCGGGGGTGTCGCCCAGCGGGTAGATCCAGTCCCACATCTGCGCCACGTACAGGATCGGGTGGCCGTGGCCGGGCTTGTCGGCCAGGATGCGGGCGCGGACCTCCGGCTTGCGCATCTCGGCGACCCGCTCGGTCAGCGGCAGGTGCGCGATCTCGCGGTAGCTGGGGTAGAGCACGAACGGGTTGGCGGTCAGCTGCAGTCCGATGATCAGCCCGATCGGGCGCGGCAACAGTTGCGCGGTGAAGCGGACCTCGCCCGCATTCTTGTTCGCCTTCTCGATCATCGTGATGGCGTCCTCCCACGTCGGGTCGCCCGCATTGGCGACCACCAGGGTGAACGTGACCGGCAGGTCGACGTCCTCGGCGACGTCGAACACCGTCTGCAGCACCGGCTGGTAGCCGCCGGCGGGGATGTCGGGAACGAACTGCAGCAGTCCGCCGCCGCCGTCGACGACGCCCTTGGCGATCTCCTCGATCTCCTCGCGCGCGGCGTCGTAGCTGGGGATCGGCGAGCCGCTCTCGGTCTTGTGGATGGCCAGCCGCGACGAGGCGAAGCCCAGCGCGCCCACCTCGATCGCCTCCTTGGCCAGCGCCCGCATCCTCGCCAGATCCTCCGCGGTGGCCGGCTCGCGGTCCGCGCCGCGCTGCCCCATCACGTAGACCCGCAGCGGCGAGTGCGGCAGGTAGGCGGCCACGTCGATGTCGCGCTGTCCCGCCTCTAGGGCGTCCAGATACTCGGGGAAGGTCTCCCACGTCCACGGCAGGCCGTCGGTCATCACCACGCCGGGAATGTCCTCGACGCCGGCCATCACGTCGACGAGCACGTCGTGGTCTTCCTGGCGGCACGGCGCGAAGCCGACCCCGCAGTTGCCCATGACCACGGTGGTCACCCCGTGCGCCGAGGACGGGGTCAGCCGCTCCGACCAGACGGACTGGCCGTCGTAGTGGGTGTGCAGGTCGACGAAGCCCGGGGTGACCAGCAGCCCGGTGGCGTCGATCTCGCGCTCGCCGGTGGCACCGTTGACCGCGCCCACCGCTGCGATGATCCCGTCCTTCACCGCCACGTCGCCGACGTACGGCTCACCCCCCAGCCCGTCGACGATGGTGCCGTTGCGGATGATGAGGTCGTAGGTCATCTAAATAATCTACGACCGTCGCCGGGGTCATGCCAGGGCCGCGGCCTCCCGTAAGGTCGGCAATATGGCCGACCCCGACGCCGCCGTTCAGGAACTCCTCCGAGACGCGTTCACCCGGCTGATCGAACACGTCGACGACCTCACCGGCGGCCTCACCGACGAGGTTTCCGCCTATCGCCCCACCCCGAGCGCCAACAGCATCGCCTGGCTGCTCTGGCACAGCGCGCGCGTGCAGGACATCCAGCTGGCGCACGTGGCCGGCGTCGAGCAGGTGTGGACCCGCGACGGGTGGGTGGACCGGTTCGGCCTGGACCTGCCGCGCGACGACACCGGCTATGGCCACGGCGCCGACGAGGTGGCCAAGGTCCGCGCCCCGGCCGGCCTGCTCTCCGGGTATTACCACGCGGTGCACAAGCTGACCCTCGAATACATCGCCGGCGTCACGGCCGACGAGCTGGCCCGCGTCGTGGACACCAACTGGGATCCGCCGGTGACGGCCGGCGCCCGGCTGGTGAGCATCCTCGACGACTGCGCCCAGCACCTGGGCCAGGCCGCCTACGTGCGGGGGATTCAGTAGGTTCGTTGCCGTGCGGTTCGCGGTGACGGCGCTGTTGTGGCTGGCCACCACCGTGGCCCTGGGCGTGGCCGTCCCCGCGGCATGGGCGCAGGTCCACGTCGTCGACGAGCGCGGATTCGCCGCGCTGGCCCACAAGGCCGCGGCCGACCCGCGGCTGCAGTCGGCGATGGCCGACGAACTCGCGACCCGCACGATCGCGCTGATCGCCGCCCGCGGCGGGGGGCGCTACCGGGTCGACGGTCCCCGGGTGCACGCCGCCGCCGCCGCGTTCACGGCGGGCCCGGCCTTTCCGCCGCTGTTCGCCCAAGCGAACAGGGCCGCGCACGCCTGGGCGTTCACCGACCCGCGCTTCGGGCGGGCCGGCACCGCGTGGGCCGTCGACGTGTCGCCGATGCTGCGCGACGGTGCGCTGGCGCAGTTGCTGGCCGACTACCGCGTCACGGTGCCCGCGGACCTGACCGTGGCGCTGACGCAGGCGGGACCGCCGCTGCGGCAGGGCCAGCTGAGCCGGCTGTCCACCTGGGGGCCCTGGCTCAGCATCGGCGCGGCGGCGCTGGCCGTGGTGTGCGCCCTGCTGACGCTGGCCGCCGCGCGTCGCCGCGGCAAGGCGCTGACGAGCTTGGGCGTGTCCGCGCTGCTCGTCGGCGCGGCCGGCTGGGCCGGCACCGAGGTCGCAGGCCGGCGCGTCGACGGCGCGCTCCGGCGCGGCGGCGGCGACATCCGCCGGGTCGCCGAGGCGATGGTCGCCTACGCCGAGGCCGGGGTGCGCCTGTGGCTCGACGTGACGCTGCTCGCCGGCGTCGCGCTGGTGGTGCTCGGCGTGCTGGTCGCGATGGCGGGCAGCCTCGTGCGGAAGGGCGGCTAGCCGAAGGTGAACGAAAAGACTTGCAGGCCTTGGCTGACCGACATGTCCAACCGGTCGCGGTGGGCGGTCGGGTCGGACACGATCTGGTGCAGCGTGGGCGGCCCGCCGATCGGCGTCGTGGTGGTCGCGCCGTCGCGGGTCACGGCTATGCTGCCGGTGCCGCCGACGACCACGTACACGTCCTTGCCGGTGTAGTTGAGCCGGACGGCGGCGTCCTCGCTCTCGGCGGTGGCGCCCTGGTCGTCGATGGTCCAGCGGCCCCGCAGGGCGAAGCGGTCGTCGGGCAACTTTGCCGGGAAGCCGAATGTGGCGGTTCCGGAGTCGTATCGGCCGGCGCCGCCGTAGTAGATGGCCTTGCCCGCGCCCAGGTAGGTCTCGGGCGTCAGCCTGGTGCGCGGCGTGTCGTCGGCCGCGCCGGAGGCCGGGGGCAGCCGGACGCCGGGGTCGGCGGCCACCAGCAGCCGACGGATCAGCTTCTCGGTGCCGTCGTAGTCGCCCTCGCCGAACTTGGTGTGCCGCACGTTGCCGTCGGCGTCGATCAGGTACTCGGCCGGCCAGTACAGGTTCTGGTAGTTGTTCCACGTCGCGTAGTCGTTGTCCAGGGCGACGGGGTAGGTGATGTGCAGCGCGTCGGCGCCGCTGGCCACGTTGGCGGGTACCCGCTCGAAGGCGTACTCGGGGGTGTGCACGCCGATCACCACGAAGCCGTCGCCGCGATAGCGGTCGTACCAGCCGACGACGTGGGGGATGGCGCGCTGGCAGTTGATGCACGAATACGCCCAGAAGTCGATCAGGACCACCTTGCCCCGCAGCGAGGCGAGGTCGATTGGCTTGCCGTCCGGGGTGTTCAGCCAGCCCGTGATCCCGGTCAGCGCCGGCGCCGGCCCGCACTCCTGCAGCCGGTCGGCGCCCTCGATGCAGTCGGCCAGCCGCCCCTTTGCGCCACCCGGGTCGAGCTCTCGACGAATGTTGTTGGCGCCCAGGCCCTTCTGCATGGCGCTCGTGTAGTCGGGGATGGCGCGCTGCAGCATCGCCGGCAGGTTGAAGACCAGCGCCACGGCCAGCACGATCATCGTGAGCCCGCCGGCGACCCGGATCGCGCGCTGCCGGCGGCGGAACGCGGCGACGCGCTCGGCCACGCGCCGGCCGGCCAGCGCGAAGACCAGCAGCGGCAAGGCGGTGCCGATGGAGAACATCAGCGTCAGGACGAGGACCGGCGCGCCGATCGACGCGGTGCCCCCCGCCACCACGATGGCGGCCAGCACCGGGCCCGCGCACGGCACATACAGCGCGCCCAGCGTCAACCCGAGCCCGAATCCGCTTCTCCGGGAGGCGAATCGGGGTTGCGGTAGGCGCGCGAACGGCCGTTCGATCAGCTGCTGCAGCGGCGGAAAGATCAATCCCAGGCCGATCAGGGTCAGGATCACCAGGGCGGCCCACCGGATCGCGTCCTGCGGCAGGTGCAGCGCCGACAGCAGCGCCGAACCGGCCAGGGTGACCGCGCCGAAGCTGCAGACCAGGCCCGCTATCACCAGATACGGCCGGGCGGAGGACCTTTCGCCGGACGTGTCCACGCCGGAGAAGAACACCACCGGAAGCACCGGCAGGATGCACGGCGAGATGCCGGTGATCAGGCCGCCGAGGAACCCGATGAGCGCGATCGTGTCCATCGCGGGGCTAGTCGCTGTAGGCGTACGAGCGGTCCGGCGCGGGGGGCCGGACCGGGACCCGGGGCGGCCGTGACCGCACCCGGATGGGCCACCAGAACCAGCGTCCCAGCAGCGCGGCGATGGCCGGGGTCATGAAGGCGCGCACGATCAGCGTGTCGAACAGCAGGCCCAGGCCGATGGTGGTGCCCACCTGCCCGACCACTCGCACGTCGCTGACGACCATGGACGCCATGGTGAACGCGAACACCAGCCCCGCGTTGGTGACGACCTTGCCGGTGCCGCCCATGGAGCGGATGATGCCGGTGTTCAGCCCGGCGCCGATCTCCTGTTTGAACCGCGACACCAGCAGCAGGTTGTAGTCCGACCCGACGGCCAGCAGCACGATGACCGACATCGCGATCACCAGCCAGTGCAGCTGGATGCCCAGGATGTGCTGCCAGAACAGCACCGACAACCCGAAAGAGGAACCCAGCGACAGCGCGACGGTGCCGACGATGACCGCGGCGGCCACGAACGCGCGGGTGATGATCAGCATGATGATGAAAATCAGGCACAGCGAGGAGATTCCGGCGATCACCAGGTCCCATTTGGCGCCTTCGGAGATGTCCTTGAACACGGCCCCCGTCCCGCCGAGGTAGATCTTGGCGGCCTCGAGCGGGGTGCCCTTCAGCGACTCCTCGGCCGCGGTCTGGATCTTGTCGATGCTGGCGATCCCCTCGGCCGATGCCGGGTCACCGCGGTGCAGGATGATGAACCGCGCGGCGTGCCCGTCGTCGGACAGGAAATTGTTCATCGCCCGCTTGAAGTCCTTGTTCTTGAACACCTCCGGCGGCAGGTAGAACGAGTCGTCGTTCTTGGCGGCGTCGAAGGCATGCCCCATCGCGGTGGCGTTGTCGCTCATCTGGTCCATCTGGTCGAAGATGCCCGCCATGGTGCTGTGCATGGTCAGCATCATGGTGCGCATGTTGACCATGGTCTCGATCATGGGCGGGAACTGGGCGATCATCTGCGGCATCAGCCGGTCGAGCTCCTTGATGTCGCCCACCAGAGTCGTCAATTGGTCGGTGATCTCGTCCACGCCGTCGACGGCGTTGAAGACCGACCGGATCGACCAGCAGACGGGGATGTCGTAACAGTGCCTCTCCCAATAGAAATAGCTGCGGATCGGCCGCCAGGTGTCTTCGAAGTCGGCGATCTCGTCGCGCAGCTGATTGGTGATCTGCTGCATCTGTTCGGTGTCCCCGACCATGCGGTGGGTGGTGGCGACGAGTTGGGTCATCAGGTCGTACATCCGCCGCATGGTGGCTATCGTCTTGGCCATCTCGTCGGCCTGGGTGAGCATGTCGTTCATCCGGTCGCGCTGGTATTTCATGTTCTGCAGCTGACCGGCGTTCTGCATGCTGAGCTGAAACGGGATCGAGGTGTGGTCCAGCGCGGTCCCGTCGGGGCGGGTGATCGCCTGCACCCGGGAGATTCCCGGCACCCGGAAGATGCCCTTGGCCAGCCGGTCCAGGATCAGGAAGTCGGCCGGATTGCGCATGTCGTGGTCGGTCTCGATCATCAGGATCTCCGGCTTCATCCGGGCCTGCGAGAAGTGGCGGTCGGCGGCAATGAAGCCCGCGTTGGCGGGAATGAAGGTAGGCAGGTAGTTGCGGTCGTTGTAGTTGGCCTGGTAGCCGGGCAGGGTCAGCAGGCCGACGAGGGCGACCGCGCACGTGACGGCCAGGATCGGTAGCGGCCAGCGCACCACCGCGGTCCCGACCCGCCGCCAGCCCCGCACCTTGAGCAGCCGCTTGGGGTCGAACACCCCGAACCGGCTGCCCACGGTCAGCACCGCCGGCCCCAGCGTGAGCGCCACCGCCACCGCCACCAGCATCCCCACCGCGCACGGCACGCCCAGGGTCTGGAAGTACGGCATCCGCGCAAAGCTCAGGCAGAACGTGGCCCCGGCGATGGTCAGGCCCGAACCCAGGATGACGTGGGCGGTCCCCCGGTACATCGTGTAGAACGCCGTCTCGCGGTCCTCGCCGGCCTGGCGGGCCTCCTGGTAGCGGCCGATGATGAAGATCCCGTAGTCGGTGCCGGCCGCGATCGCCAGCGAGGTGAGCAGGCTGACCGCGAAGGTGGACAGCCCGATCAGCCCGGTGTGCCCGATCAGCGCCACCGCACCCCGCGCCGCGGTCAGCTCGAAACCGACCGTGACCAGCAGCAAGAACACCGTGAGCGGCGAACGGTAGACGAACAGCAGCATCACCAGGATCACCCCGACCGTGGTCAGCGTGATCTTGGCCATCGACCTGTCGCCGCTGTGGTGCAGGTCCGCGGCCAGCGCCGACACGCCGGTCACGTAGGCCGTGAGCCCCGGCGGCGAGGGCACGCTGTTGACGATCTTGCGGACGGCCTCGACGGACTCGTTGGCCAGCGGCTCGCCCTGGTTGCCGGCCAGGTTCACCTGGACGGTCACGGCCTTGCCGTCGTTGCTCTGCGCGCCCGCCGCCGTCAGCGGATCCCCCCAGAAATCCTGGACGCTGAGCACGTGCGTCTTGTCCTGCCGCAACTTGTGGATCATCTCGTTGTAGAACCGGTGAGCGTCGTCGCCGAGGGGCTGGTTGCTCTCCAGCACGATCATCGCCGAACTGTCGGTCTCCCCCTCCTTGAACACGTGGCCGATGCGTTTCAGCGCCACGAACGACGGCGCATCGGACGGG
Source organism: Mycobacterium sp. HUMS_12744610 (assembly GCF_041206865.1). Lineage (NCBI taxonomy): Bacteria > Bacillati > Actinomycetota > Actinomycetes > Mycobacteriales > Mycobacteriaceae > Mycobacterium > Mycobacterium servetii. Next base: position 5,390,851 of record NZ_JBGEDP010000001.1, on the reverse strand, counting down.
CTCAGCGACACCGACCGCTCCTGCCCGACGTCCTCCAGCGACGGGACGACGACGCTCAAGAGGGCGGCGACGGCGATCCAGAACAGGATGATCGGCACCGCCAGGGTGTGGATCATCCTGGCCAGGAAGGGCCGGTCGGTGTGGGTGGCGTCGGCCGGCCCGGGGACCGGGGCGCTCACGCGGACTTCACCAGGCAGAAGGTGTAGGCGTTGACCTCGTGGGAGACGCGCTCGGCTTTGACCTCGCCGTCCACCGTGATCCGGCAGCCGAGGGTGTCGCTATCACCTTGCGCCACAAGGTTTCCCATTACCGCGGCCTTCGTGGTGCTGATGTGCAGGGACCACGGCAACGAAGCCCCGTCGACGCGTTGCGGGTCGCCGTTGACGTCGAAGTAACTGATGTCCGCGACGGCCCCGGGCGGGCCGAAGACCTCGTAGGTGATCTGTTTCGGGTTGAACGGCTTCGGGCTCTCCAGGTTGCTGTCGGCGTAGGACGGGCGCTTGGTGGAGCCGAAGTAGCCGTGGACCCGGTACACGATGAATCCCCCGACGAGCACCACCGCCAGGACCACCAGCGGAATCCAGGTCCGCGAGAGCAACTTGAAGATCGGAGTCCCCTTCACCGTCGGCATTCCGGCCGGGCGGACCGGGTCCGCCGTCCGCTCGAGCACGCTTCCACTGCGGATCGCCGCGTCGCGCCGGCCGCCCCCGATCCCGGTGGTGGGTCAGCCGTAACACAACCAAGGCTTACCTAAGTAAATCACGGTGCCGTAAGCCTGGGGGCGGACGGTCGACCTCTTCCCTCGCGCCCCTGAAGTGTAAGGCGTATCACGTGCGTAACGCGAAGCCGCGAAAGCCGGTCAACACGTCGCACGGCGTGCGCCGCGTGCGGGGGCCGGCCGGGATCAGTCGAATCACTCACACCTGTGCTCTGCGGCTTCACGCGCGCCGAGGGCGGCATGCGATCCGGCGCGGCGGGTGACACCCAGCTTCGGGAACAGCCGATACAGGTGCGCGCTGACGGTGCGCCCCGTCGTCGCGCTGGTGTAGCCGTTGCCGCCGCCACGGCCGCCGACGCCTCCTCCCGCCGCCGCGACGGCTCGCGCGGCGACGGGTCAAGCGTCGCGTGTGGCGGGCGGCCCGGGATCAGTCAAATGACGCAATCTCGGGGCCGTGCGGCCCCGGCGCTACCGGGGCTGCACGGGTGCGACGGCGAGCTTGGCGTTCACCAGGATCGTCGGCGCGTCCCCGTACTCGGACTGGGGGATGGCCGAGAAGTTGAAGTCGGCGATCGCGCCGGGGCGGAAGACCAGGCAGTGCGTCGAGCCGCCGAACTGGAAGTAGCCGAGTTCCTCGCCCTTGTCCACGTGGTAGCCGGGTTTGATGTGCTGGCCGATCAGGGTGGAGGACACCTCGCCGATGCCGACCGCCACCAGCGCCATCAGGCCGATGACGGGATTGTCGGCCTCGATGAGCAGGATCGCGCGCGCCGAGACGTGGGCCATGTAGGACTGGGAGTCCGGCGGCTTGAGGGCGTCCCAGCTCTTGGAGACCGTCTCCGAGAAGTAGGTGCCCGGCTGGACGAACGCCCGGACGATCGTCCCGGCCACGGGGCTGTGCCAGTGGTGATACTTCATCGCCGACAGGTACGCCTGGTAGACGGTTCCGCCGACGAACTGGTCCACCGACTCGTCGTTGGCCAGCATGTCGCACAGCGAGTACGGCTGGTGCTTGATCCAGAACCGGTCGCGATGCGCGATGTTGGTGGCGATGCGGTAGGGCGTCGACTCGCAGGCGCTGACGATCACGCTGTCGTCGTCCGGCGAGGCGACCGGCCGCTGGCCGTCCTTGAGGCGCCGGGTGAAGAAGTCGTTCCAGGATTTGAAGCCCCAGTGCTCGTCGTCGGGGTCGTGGACGAACTGCTCGATGCCCAGCGTGTGGCGCGCCTTCTCGGATTTCCAGCCCTTCGGGGAATCGTTGAGCACGTACAGCGAGTCGGGGCTGTCGAGGAACTCGCACCACGCGCCGAGGATCTTCTTGATCATCCCGTTGATCCGGGGGTCGCGGAACGCGGCGAAACCGGCCGGGGTGGTCGTCGCCCAGTCGAGGACCGCGCTCAGAGGGATGATCACCGCCTCGTCGCCGAACTCCGGGGCGATCGTGAGGACCTCGTTGATGAGACGCAGCATCTGGTCCACGTCGTGCAGGTGGCGGTTGCGGTATTGCTTGGTGCGCGGCACCTGGTCGATCATCTCGTTGACGTACATGTTCACGACGGGGTCGTCGTCGATGAGTTGCCTGAACTCCTTGAGCACCGGGTGCAACTCGGTCTGCTCGGCCTTGAGCTCGGCCCGCTTCCGGTGGCCGTGCAGCCACGACTCCAGCGTCTCGTGGTTCTCCGGCAGCCAGCCAGCCCGGCGGCGCACGTCCAGGTCAACATTCACATCGACATCATCGGCATTGATCGTCATGACGATCAGCCTTCCCCCGCCCCCGGCGGGTCAAACAGAATGCCTCGCGAACGACGCGGGCCGCGCTACCCGGGTTCGGTGGAAACCCTCAGCCCCAGTTCCACACCGACATGTCGCCGGGGGGGTAGTTGTTGCACACGTCGGTCGCCTTGGCTACGACGCCCTTGTTGTTGAAGAAGAGCTTCATGTGGTTGCGCCAGCCCCACCACAGCGGGTCGATCTGGTCGTAGAAGTGCTCGGAGTACTCTCGGCGCCCGGCCGGGTTCATGCCGAAGAACCAGTGCACCTTGTCCTGGGTCGCCTGCGCGTACTGCTGGTGGTTGTTGTAGTCGATCATGTAGCGCTCGTAGTACACCGGGCTGGTGTCCCGGGCGGCCGCCATGTACTGCTCGGCGTCGCAGGTGGTCGCGATCATCCGGCGGGGGATCGGGAAGTCTTCCGTGGAGTCGGCGGTGGCGGTCGTGGGGAAGACCACGGCGGCCAGGGCCAAAGCGAGTAAAACGGCGCCCGCACGCAGGCCAGAGCTCAGCCGAGACATAGTCGTTACCGTAGCACTTCCGGGGCACGGGCGTAGGGGCCCTTGGTCATATTCGTGACTTTTATAGTACAGCTCACTATCCATCGTTATCAGGGACGATGACGTGTGTGGGATCGGGCCGCAGCTCCGGCGGGGCCTGGCTGTAATCCCCGAACGGGCCGTCGCGGCGCTCGACGGCGGCCCGCACGCCCTCCGTCTCGGCGGTGCGGACGAAGTCGAGAGCCTCGGGGGTGTTGCGCATCAGCCCGTCGAGGATGCCGCCCAGCATCTGGGTGGACGCCAGGCCCATGTTCTCGTAGGCCTGGTTGACGATCAGTTTCTGCGCCCGCAACTGCGACAGCGGGATGCATGCCAGCTCGGCGGCGATCTCGGCGACGCGGGCCTCGAGGCGCTCGAAGGGCACCGCCTCGTTGATCAGCTCGACCTCGGCGGCCTGCACGCCGCTGAGCGGGCGGCCTGTCAGCGAGTGCCACTTGACCCGGGCCAGGCTGAGGCGATACAGCCACATCCCGGTCAGGTAGGCGCCCCACATCCGGGCATACGGGGTGCCGATCACCGCGTCCTCGCTGGCGATGACGATGTCGGCGCACAGCGCGTAGTCGCTGGCCCCGCCGACACACCAGCCGTGCACCTGCGCGATCACCGGCTTGGAGGCACGCCAGATGGCCATGAACTTCTGCGTCGGCCCGGTCTCGCGCGCGGTGACCATCGCGAAGTCCTTGCCGGGGTCCCACCGCCCGTCGGTCGTCATGGCCTCGCCCCAGTGTCGGAAGCCCCTGCCGAAGTCGTAGCCGCCGGAGAAGGCCCGGCCCGCGCCGCGCAGCACGATGACCTTGATGCCGTGGTCGCGTTCGGCCAGGCCCACGGCCGCCTCGATCTCGTCGGGCATCGGCGGGACAATGGTGTTGAGCTGCTCGGGGCGGTTCAGCGTGATGGTGGCCACCGGGCCGGCCGTGGTGTAGAGCAGGGTTTCGAAGCGGGGTGCCGGCTCGCCAGGTTTCATAGCCCGGCAGCCTACGGATCCGGCTGTCGATTCTCCGGCGTCGACGCGTAGATGCGGCCGTTGATCTTGAGGTACGGCGTGCTCAGGTAGGCCGAGAACACCACTATGGCCACGGACCGACGCCGCGAGGATACCGTTCGGCCAGATCTTGCCCACCCCGATCGCAAAGCAGACGATGCCGACGATCGAGGTCGTCCAGTAGTACCGCCGGCCCGCCCGGCGGTGGGTGATGTAGCGGAAGCGTGCCTGCGTTGCCCCGGCCGCGATGCCGATCAGGCCGGTCACCAGCAGCGTGAGTTCGATGCGTTCGATCGCTGACACGTCGATGATCCTATGTTCGGGGACCGGCGCCTGCGCGCCCACCGGACCAGCAGGGCGACGGCGACGGGCGGCCACGGCGGCCGGCGCGTACCTCTGGTAGCGCTGGACCGCGCGCCGATGTGGTCGCCGGCCGGGTGCCCGGCCAGCACCCAGAGGCGCACCCACGCGACGGCGCCCGACGGGGCAACTGGGCAGCAGGGTGCCCTCCGGGCGCGGTGGCTAACCGGAGGACCCGGGCAACGTGCGGTGCAGGAACGAATAGCTCAGCGCCGCCTTGAACGCCAGTTGCTCGTTGTCGGCCGCCCCGGCGTGTCCGCCCTCGATGTTCTCGTAATACCAGACCTTGTGCCCGGCCGCCTCCAGGGCCGCCGTCATCTTACGGGCATGGCCAGGATGGACGCGGTCGTCGCGCGTGGACGTGGTGATCAACACCGGGGGATAGCGCCGCGATGCCGAAATGTTTTGGTACGGAGAGTATTCGGAGATGAACTTCCAGTCGTCGGGATTGTCCGGGTCGCCGTACTCGGCCACCCATGAGGCGCCGGCCAGCAACAGGTGGTAGCGCTTCATGTCCAGCAGTGGCACGTCGCAGACCAGGGCGCCGAACTTCTCCGGGTACTTGGTCAGCATGATGCCCATCAGCAGCCCGCCGTTGCTGCCGCCGCGCGCGCCGAGCCGTTCCACCGTCGTGATGCCGCGGGCCACCAGATCGGTTGCCACCGCGGCGAAGTCCTCGTCCACCTTGTGCCTGCCCTCGCGGATCGCCTGGGTGTGCCAGCCGGGCCCGTACTCCGCCGCCGCGGATGTTCGCCAGCACGTAGGTGCCCCCGCGGGCCAGCCACAACCGGCCCAGCACGCCGTTGTAGGCGGGCGTGTTGGCGGTCTCGAAACCGCCGTAGCCGTACAGCAGCGTCGGGCCAGGTCCCGGCGCGTCGGCGGGCCGCACTACGAAGTAGGGGATGGCGGTGCCGTCAGCCGATTCGGCGAAATGCTGTGCAACGTCGAAGTTTTCGGCGTCGAAAAACGCCGGTGCCGACTTGATCGCCTCGAGTGGTCCCGCGCCGGTGCCACGCATCAGCCGGGACGGGAAGACGAATCCGCTGGAGTCCAGGAAGAACTCGTCGCCCTTCCCGTCGGCGGCGGCGATCACCGTGTTGGTCGCGGCCGGGATGCCCGCCACGGGCTCGCGCCGCCAGGTGCCCGGCCTGGCGATCTCGACGCGGCTGGCCACGTCGGCCAGCGTCACGATCAGCAGGCGGTCCCTGGTCCAGGCGTAGTGATGCAGCGCGGTGTGCGCGTCGGGCTCGAACACCACCTGCAATTCGGCTGTGCCCGAGAGGAATCGGTCGTAGTCGGCCGCCAGCAGTGCCCCGGCGCGGTACGTCGCGGTGCCGTGGTACCAGTCGCTTCGCAGCTCGATCAGCAGCCACTCGCGGTGTACCGACACGCTCGCGTCGGTCGGCGCGTCGATGCGGATCAGTTCCGGTCCGCGCAGTTCGTAGATCTCCTCGTTCCAGAAGTCGACCGCCCGTCCCAGCAGGGTGCGCTCGAACCCCGGGGTGCGGTCCACCGAGGCGGAGACTCGCACGTCGGTGGCCGCGCCCTCGAAGACGGTTTCCGCGTCGGCCAGCGATGTGCCCCGGCGCCAACGCTTGACCACCCGCGGGTATCCGGACTCGGTGAGCGAGCCGGCGCCGAAGTCGGTGCCCACCAGTACGGTGTCGGGGTCTTCCCACGCGATCTGCGACTTGGCCTCCGGCAGCTCGAATCCTTCGGCAACGAATTGCCTTGTGATCATGTCGAATTCGCGGACGATGGACGCGTCGGAGCCGCCGGGGGACAAGCCGACCAGCGCGCGCGTGTACTCGGGCTCGATGACGCCGGCGCCCGCCCACACCCACTTCTCGCCGTCGGCGCGGCCTAGTTCGTCGACGTCGATCAGCACGTCCCACTCGGGGGCGTCGGTGCGGTAGCTGTCCAGGGTGGTGCGTCGCCACAGCCCGCGCGGGTTGGCGGCGTCGCGCCAGAAGTTGTACAGGTGCTCGCCGCGACGCACCACGTAGGGAATGCGGGCGTCGGTGTCGAGCACCTCGAGCGCCTCGGCGCGCATCCGTTCGAAGCCGGCGTCACGGAATTCCGCCAGCGTGGGGGCGTTACGTGCACGCACCCAGTCCAGCGCCTCGTCGCCGCTGATGTCCTCGAGCCACAGATACGGGTCGGCGCCCTCGGCGGCAGCCTCAGATGTCATGGCAGCCATTGTGGCCCCGGGCGGTACTGTGAGGTGTGTTACAGCGGTGAGAACGAGGAGCCGAGCAGATGACTGTTTTCGCGCGTCCGGGTACGGCCGGGGCATTGATGTCGTATCAGTCCCGGTACGAGAACTTCATCGGGGGGCAGTGGGTCGCACCGGCTGGCGGCCGGTATTTCGAGAACCCGACGCCGGTGACTGGCCAGACCTTCTGCGAGGTGGCCCGCTCGGATGCGGCCGACGTCGAGAAGGCGCTCGACGCCGCGCACGCGGCGGCACCGGCCTGGGGCAAGACCGCGCCGGCCGCGCGGGCGGGGATCCTGACCAAGATCGCCGACCGGATGGAGGAGAACAAGCTCGCGCTGGCGGTCGCCGAGGTCTGGGACAACGGCAAGCCGATCCGCGAGGCCTTGAGCGCCGACATCCCGCTGGCGGCCGACCATTTCCGGTACTTCGCCGCGGCGCTGCGCGCCCAGGAGGGCTCGCTGAGCCAGATCGACGAGGACACCGTCGCATACCACTTCCACGAGCCGCTCGGGGTGGGGCAGATCATCCCGTGGAACTTCCCGATCCTGATGGCCGCCTGGAAGCTGGCGCCGGCGCTGGCGGCCGGCAACGCGGTGGTGCTCAAGCCCGCCGAGCAGACGCCGGCGTCGGTGCTCTACCTGATGTCGTTGATCGGTGACCTGTTGCCCGCGGGGGTGGTCAACGTCGTAAACGGGTTCGGCGCCGAGGCCGGCAAGCCGCTGGCGTCGAGCAACCGCATCGCCAAGATCGCGTTCACCGGCGAGACCACCACCGGGCGGCTGATCATGCAGTACGCCAGCCAGAACCTGATCCCGGTCACCCTCGAGCTCGGCGGCAAGAGCCCCAACATCTTCTTCTCCGACGTGATGGCGGCGCGCGACAACTTCCAGGACAAGGCGCTGGAAGGGTTCACCATGTTCGCCCTCAACCAGGGCGAGGTGTGCACCTGCCCGTCGCGCAGCCTGATCCAGTCCGACATCTACGACGAGTTCCTCGAGCTGGCCGCCATCCGGGCCAAGGCCGTGCGGCAGGGCGATCCGCTCGACTCCGAGACGATGCTGGGTTCGCAGGCCTCCAACGACCAGCTGGAAAAGATCCTGTCCTACGTCGAGATCGGCAAAGACGAGGGCGCCAGAGTCATCACCGGCGGCGAGCGCGCCGAACTCGGCGGCGACCTGTCCGGCGGCTACTACATGCAGCCGACGATCTTCTCCGGCAACAACGCGATGCGGGTCTTCCAGGAGGAGATCTTCGGCCCGGTGGTGACGGTGACGTCGTTCGACGACTACGACGACGCGATCGCGATCGCCAACGACACCCTCTACGGTCTGGGCGCGGGCGTGTGGAGCCGCGACGGCACCACCGCCTACCGGGCCGGCCGCGACATCCAGGCCGGGCGGGTGTGGGTGAACTGCTACCACGTATATCCGCCGCACGCCGCGTTCGGCGGATACAAGCAGTCCGGCTTCGGGCGCGAGTGCCACAAGATGGCGCTCGAGCACTACCAGCAGACCAAGAACATGTTGGTGTCCTACTCCGACAAGGCGCTCGGTTTCTTCTGATGGACCCGGGTCCCCCGGCGGGGGCGGTGATCACCGCCCCCGCGGCCGAGTTGCTCGCGCGGCTGGCCGAACGCCACGGCCCGCTGATGTTCCACCAGTCCGGCGGCTGCTGCGACGGGTCGTCGCCGATGTGCTACCCGCACGGGGAGTTCCTCGTCGGCGACCGCGACGTGTTGCTCGGGGTGCTCGACGTCGGGGACGGGGTGCCCGTGTGGATCTCGGGTCCGCAGTACGAGACCTGGAAGCACACCCAGCTGGTGATCGACGTGGTACCGGGCCGCGGCGGCGGGTTCAGCCTGGAGGCCCCGGAAGGGGTGCGGTTCCTGTCCCGCGGCCGGGTCTTCACCGACGCGGAGCAGGCCCTGCTGTGCGCCGCGCCCGTCGTCACCGGCGCCGCCTACGAGCGCGGGCAGCGCCCGGCGGTGCGGGGTCAGGTGGTGGCCCGCGACACCGCGGCCGCGGCGGCAACGTGCCGTCCCCCGACCGGGCAACCGCAGTAATCTCGTCACCGTGATCCCGCTTCCGCGTCCCTGGCTGCTGGCGAGCGCCATGCTCCTCGGGTGCGCGGCCGGGCTGCTGGCCGGGGTCGCGTTCACCTCGGCGCCCCACGCCGGCATCCGCTCGGACGTCGCGATCGCGCTGGTCGTCGGGATTCCGACCGTCACCGGGCTGCTGACGATCCTGTTCTCCGGGCGGCGCTGGGTCACGACGCTGGGCGCGTTCGTCCTGGGACTCGGGCCCGGATGGTTCGGTGTGCTCGTCGCCCTGCGGGTGGTCGCCGGTGGCTGAGGATCACGACCCCGAGTCGGGCCCCGGGACGGCGGCGTTCGTCCCGGATTTCTCCGACGACGAGCACACCGGCACTCAGTCCTGGGTCCCCGATTTCTCCGACGACACCGGCGCGCAGCCGGTGCCCGTGGTCACCGAACCCGAAGCGCCCGAGCCGCCCTCCGAGCCGCCCGATGCGCCGGCGGAGCGCGAGCCGACCGGCGCGGCGGTGCCGCCGGTCACCGTGCCCGGTCGTTACCTCTACCTGAAGTGGTGGAAGCTGGCGCTGGTGATCGCGGCCGTGTGGTGCGCGGCGGCGCCGGTGGGGCTGGGTCTGTTCTCCTGGTGGTACAACACGATCGACAAGTCGCTGCCGGTGTTCGTGGTCCTGGTCTACGTCGTTGCCTGCGCCGTGGGCGGGGTGATGCTGGCGATGACCGAAGGGCGGCCGTTGATCTCGGCGTTGTCGGTGGCGGTGATGTCGGGGCCGCTGGCCTCGGTTGCCGCCGCGGCGCCGCTGTACGGCTTCTACTACTGCCAGCAGACGGGCCACTGCCTGGTCGGGATCATTCCGTATTAACGACCGGCCCGGCCGCCCACTAGGGTGGGATCGTGACTTCTCACTATGACGTCGTCGTCCTCGGAGCGGGCCCCGGCGGGTATGTCGCCGCCATTCGCGCCGCTCAGCTCGGCCTGAACACGGCCATCGTCGAACCGAAGTACTGGGGCGGGGTCTGCCTCAACGTCGGCTGCATCCCGTCCAAGGCGCTGCTGCGCAACGCCGAGCTGGTCCACATCTTCACCAAGGAGGCCAAGACCTTCGGCATCGGCGGGGAGGCGACCTTCGACTACGGGATCGCCTACGACCGCAGCCGCAAGGTGGCCGAGGGCCGCGTCGCCGGCGTGCACTTCCTGATGAAGAAGAACAAGATCACCGAGATCCACGGGTACGGCAGGTTCACCGACGACCACACCCTGTCGGTCGAGTTGAACGAGGGCGGCAGCGAGGACGTCACGTTCGACAATGCCATCATCGCGACCGGCAGCAGCACCCGGCTGGTGCCGGGCACGTCGCTCTCGGCCAACGTCGTCACCTACGAGGAACAGATCCTCTCGCGCGAGCTGCCGGAGTCGATCATCATCGCCGGCGCCGGCGCGATCGGCATGGAGTTCGGCTACGTGCTGCGCAACTACGGCGTCGACGTGACCATCGTGGAGTTCCTGCCCCGCGCGCTACCCAACGAGGACGCCGAGGTGTCCAAGGAGATCGAAAAGCAGTTCAAGAAGCTGGGCGTCAAGATCCTCACCGGGACCAAGGTCGAGTCCATCTCCGACGACGGGTCCGGGGTCACCGTGGTGGTCAGCAAGGACGGCAAGCCGGAGCAGCTCAAGGCCGCAAAGGTATTGCAGGCCATCGGTTTCGCGCCCAACGTCGAGGGCTACGGGCTGGAGACGCTCGGCGTTGCGCTCAACGAACACCGGGGTATCGGCATCAACGAGTACATGCGCACCAGCGTGCCCCACATCTACGCCGTCGGAGACGTCACCGCCTTCCTCATGCTGGCCCACGTCGCCGAGGCCATGGGGGTGGTGGCGGCCGAAACCATCGCCGGCGCAGAGACTTTGCCGCTCGGCGACTGCCGCATGCTGCCCCGCGCGACGTTCTGCCAGCCCCAGGTGGCCAGCTTCGGGCTCAGCGAGGAGCAGGCCCGCGACGCGGGGTACGACGTCCAGGTCGCCAAGTTCCCGTTCACCGCCAACGGCAAGGCCCATGGACTGGGCGACCCCAGCGGCTTCGTCAAGCTGGTCGCCGATGTCACCCACGGCGAGCTGTTGGGCGGGCACCTGATCGGCCATGACGTGTCCGAGCTGCTGCCCGAGCTGACCCTGGCGCAGAAGTGGGACCTGACTGCCAACGAGCTGGCCCGCAACGTGCACACCCACCCGACCATGTCCGAGGCGCTGCAGGAGTGCTTCCACGGCCTGACCGGCCACATGATCAACTTCTGACGGCAGCGGTGTAGCTGATGCGCGGTGACACCATCGTCGGCGCCGTCGGCGGCCTGGCCGCCGGTTACGTCCTGTGGCTGGTCGCCTTCTCGGTCGGGAACGACACCACCACGGTGAGCCGGTGGGTTCCGGTGGTGTTGCTGGCCGCGCTCGTGCTCGGCGCCGGCGCCGGGGTGTCGGGCTGGTGGCTGCGGCGGCGCCGCAAGCTCGCCTGGGCGGCTTTCGCGATCGGGCTGCCGATCCTGCCCGTGGCCCTGACCGTGGCCGTGCTGGCCGACACCTACCTGTAGCGCCTACCTTGGGCGCGGGTTGTCCAACGGAATGTCGAGCGTGATGATCGTCGCGGCCAGACCGTCGTACTGGCTTGCCAACAAACAGAATTCGATCAGCTGCCGCTGATCGAGGTGACAAGCCAGCTGTTGCCAGGTCGCACCGGTCAGCGTGCGGGCGGTGAGGAACTCGTCGGTCGCGCGCAGCAGCGCGACCTGGCGGGCGTCCAGCGTGGCGGCGCCGTCGGCGGCCTGCGGCCAGGCGAAGATCGCCGCCTGGGTGGCCGCGTCCAGTCCCGCCTGACGTCCCATCCGCCGATGGTGCTGTAACTCGTACTCGCACCCGCGCACGTGTCCGACCCGCAGGATCACCAACTCGGCGTCAGCCCGCGGCAACCGGCCCCGCAGCAGCGCGCCGGAATAGGGCATCCAGAACCACAACAGCCGCCGGTGCCGGCCCAGTGTGGTGAACAGATGCATTTCCGGCGCCCGCACGGTGCGTGCCATCACCCGCGCCGCCACCCAGTTGACCAGCCCCAGGTCGCGAAGCCTCGTCGTCGAGGGAATCCGGCCCCGCCCCGCCGGCGCGGTCATGGCTGCTTCACCAGGTAAGGGGACACGGTGCTGCGGTGCTCGTCGAGGTCGAGCGCGCGCCCCAGCGCCGGGAACGCCCGTTGCGGGCAGTTGTCGCGTTCGCAGACACGGCAACCCGCGCCGATCGGTGTGGCGATCTCACCCGACAAGTCGAGTCCTTCCGAGTACACGAGCCGGTGGGCGTGGCGAAGTTCGCAGCCCAGCCCGATCGCGAAGGTTTTACCGGGCTGACCATACCGCGCGGCGCGGCGCTCCACGGTGCGGGCCACCCACATGTAGTTGCGCCCGTCGGGCATCTGGGCGACCTGCACCGAGATCTTGCCGGGGTTGGCGAACGTCTCGTAGACGTTCCACAGCGGACAGGTGCCGCCGCTGGAGGAGAAGTGAAAACCGGTAGCGGACTGGCGCTTCGACATGTTGCCGGCGCGGTCCACGCGGATGAAGGAGAACGGGACGCCGCGCATCGACGGCCGCTGCAACGTCGAGAGCCGGTGGGCGATGGTCTCGTAGCTCACCGCGTAGAACGACGACAGCCGCTCGACGTCGTAGCGGAAGTTCTCCGCGACGTCGTGGAACTGCCGATACGGCAGTACCGCTGCTGCGGCGAAGTAGTTGGCCAGCCCCAGCCGGGCCAGGGTGTGCGACTCGTCGCTGGTGAACTTCCCCTCGGTGACCAGGCTGTCGATCAGGTCGCCGAACTCGAGGTAGGCCAGTTCGGCGGCCATCTTGAACACCTGCTGGCCCAGCGAGAGATGGGTGCTGATCTCCAGCGTCTTGGTCGCGGGGTCGTAGCGGTGCAGCACGGTGTCGCCGAGGTCGATGCGCCGGTTGATGTGCACGCCGTGCACCTCGGTGAGCCGGCGGTTCAACTCGCGGGCCAGATCGCCGTGGTGCAGCCGCATCTGGATGGTGAGGTCCTCGGCGGCGGTGTCCAGCTCGTGCAGGTAATTCTGGCGTTGGTAGAAGTAGTCGCGGACCTCTTCGTGGGGCATGGTGATGGACCCGGTGCCGCTGCCGTCGAAGAACCGCTCCTCGGTGGCGGCGGCAAGTTGTGCGGTGGTGATCCGGTAGCGCCGGTGCAGGTTGACCACCGCCCGGGCCAGGGCGGGGTGATCGCTGACCATCTCGGCGACCTCGGTGGGGTCGACGTCGATGTCGAGGTCGCGGTCCATCGTCACCTCGCGCAACTCGGCCACCAGCCGGGTGTCGTCCTGCGAGGCGAAGAAGGTCGCGTCCACCCCGAACACCTCGGTGATCCGCAGCAACACGGCGACCGTCAGCGGACGCACGTCGTGCTCGATCTGGTTTAGGTAGCTCGGCGAGATCTCCAGCATCTGAGCCAGCGCGGCCTGGGAGAACCCCCGCTCGTTGCGCAGCTGGCGCACGCGAGAGCCGACGAATGTCTTCGACACGCCCCCGAGCCTACCCGTCCTGCGAAGACCGGATTTGCAGAGTTGGCATCCGAATATGGCTTTGTCACAATTGGTATTCGGGTGACGCCATTGGCATGATTCGCATCGGGCCCGGCGTCAAGCTTGGGTGCCGACAAGAGTACGGGGAGCGACGCCGTGAGCCTGGATAAGAGAATGATGCCGGTCCCGGACGGCCACCCCGACGTGTTCGATCGCGAATGGCCGCTGCGGGTCGGTGACATCGACCGCACCGGCCGGCTGCGGCTGGACGCCGCCGCTCGGCACATCCAGGACATCGGGCAGGATCAGCTGCGCGAGATGGGTTTCGAGGAGACCCATCCATTGTGGATCGTCCGCCGCACCATGGTGGACCTGATCCGCCCGATCGAGTTCCAGGACATGCTGCGTCTGCGCAGGTGGTGCTCGGGTACCTCCAACCGGTGGTGTGAGATGCGGGTGCGGGTCGACGGCCGCAAGGGCGGGCTGATCGAGTCCGAGGCGTTCTGGATCAACATCAACCGGGACACCCAGATGCCCTCGCGCATCGCCGACGACTTCCTGGACGGGCTGCGCAAGACGACCGACGTCGACCGGCTGCGCTGGAAGGGCTACCTGAAGCCCGGCAGTCGCGAGGACGCGCGCGAGATCCACGAGTTCCCGGTGCGCGTCACCGACATCGACCTGTTCGACCACATGAACAACTCGGTCTACTGGAGCGTGATCGAGGACTATCTCGCGTCGCACACCGAGTTGCTCGCGGGCCCGCTGCGCGTGACCATCGAACACGAGGCGCCGGTGGCGCTGGGCGACAAGCTCGAGATCATTTCGCACGTCCACCCGGCGGGATCGACCGATCGGTTCGGCGCCGATCTGGCCGATCGGGCTGTTACGACGCTCACATATGCGGTCGCCGACGAGACAAAAGCCGTCGCCGCGCTCTTCGCGCTCTGACTCGGGGGTGCCCGGCGCGCCCACCCCGGCATTTTCGCGGTTGACCTGCGGCTTTGCGGTTACCAGCGGGTAGCTTCTGAAACGGTTAAGCTTCAGACCTTCTTCGCAAAATTTGCAAACTCGGCGAAAGTCGTTGCCTAAATTGGCAATTGAAACGGGTGGACTCGGGTCCGCAAGCTGTGCCAAAGTCGAGTTAGCACATCAGCGAAGTCGGGCCCGTAGCTACGCCGTAAGGCGTCACCGGCCGCGACGATCAAAGTTTGTTAAGGAGTCAAGCCCAATGTCTGTCGTTGGCACCCCGAAGAGCGCCGAGAAGATCCAGCAGGACTGGGACACCAACCCGCGGTGGAAGGACGTGACCCGCACCTACAGCGCCGAAGACGTCGTCGCGCTGCAGGGCACGGTCGTCGAGGAGTACACGCTGGCGCGCCGCGGCGCCGAGGTGTTGTGGGACGAGTTGCACGACCTGGAGTGGGTCAACGCGCTGGGTGCCCTGACCGGCAACATGGCCGTCCAGCAGGTGCGCGCCGGCCTCAAGGCGATCTACCTGTCGGGCTGGCAGGTGGCCGGCGACGCCAACCTGTCCGGCCACACCTACCCCGACCAGAGCCTGTACCCGGCCAACTCGGTGCCGCAGGTGGTCCGCCGGATCAACAACGCGCTGCAGCGCGCCGACCAGATCGCCAAGATCGAGGGCGACACCTCGGTGGAGAACTGGCTGGCGCCGATCGTCGCCGACGGCGAGGCCGGCTTCGGTGGCGCCCTCAACGTCTTCGAGCTGCAGAAGGCCATGATCGCCGCCGGCGTCGCGGGCACCCACTGGGAGGACCAGCTGGCGTCGGAGAAGAAGTGTGGCCACCTGGGCGGCAAGGTGCTGATCCCGACCCAGCAGCACATCCGCACGCTGACCTCGGCCCGGCTGGCCGCCGACGTGTGCGACGTCCCGACCGTCGTGATCGCCCGCACGGACGCCGAGGCGGCCACGCTGATCACCTCGGACGTCGACGAGCGCGACCGGCCGTTCATCACCGGTGAGCGCACGCGGGAGGGCTTCTACCGCACCCGCAACGGCATCGAGCCCTGCATCGCGCGCGCCAAGGCCTACGCCCCGTACGCCGACCTGATCTGGATGGAGACCGGGACTCCCGACCTCGAGCTGGCGCGCAAGTTCTCCGAGGCGGTCAAGGCCTCCTACCCCGACCAGATGCTGGCCTACAACTGCTCGCCGTCGTTCAACTGGCGCAAGCACCTCGACGACAGCACCATTGCGAAGTTCCAAAAGGAGCTTGCCGCAATGGGATTCAAGTTCCAGTTCATCACGCTGGCCGGTTTCCACGCGCTGAACTACTCCATGTTCGACCTGGCCTACGGCTACGCCCGCAACCAGATGAGCGCCTACGTCGAGCTGCAGGAACGCGAGTTCGCCGCCGAGGAGCGGGGCTACACCGCGACCAAGCACCAGCGCGAGGTCGGCGCCGGGTACTTCGACCGCATCGCCACCACGGTCGACCCGAACTCGTCGACGACCGCGCTGACGGGCTCTACCGAAGAGGGCCAGTTCCACTGAGTTAGTCCGCCGAGGTTAGTCTGCCGAGCAGACGCAGAATCGCACTCTTGTACCTCAGTTGAGGCGATTCTGCGTCTGCTCGCGCAGTTGAGGAGGAGCTTGTGAGCGACGCAGGGATCCAGCGGGTCGGTGTTGTCGGGGCGGGGCAGATGGGATCGGGTATCGCCGAGGTCTCCGTGCGGGCCGGTGTCGACGTGACGGTGTTCGAGACCACCGAGGCCTTGATCACCGCGGGCCGCAACCGCATCGTCAAGTCGCTCGAGCGCGGCGTCAGCGCGGGCAAGGTGACCGAACGGGAGCGCGACCGCGCGCTGGGCAAGCTCACCTTCACCACCGACCTGGCGGACCTGGCCGACCGGCAGCTGGTGATCGAGGCCATCGTCGAGGACGAGGCGGTCAAGGCGGAGGTCTTCGCCGAGCTGGATCGGGTCGTCACCGACCCGGACGCGGTGCTGGCGTCCAACACCTCGAGCATTCCGATCATGAAGATCGCGGCGGCCACCAAGAACCCGCAGCGCGTGCTGGGCCTGCATTTCTTCAACCCCGTCCCGGTGCTGCCGCTGGTCGAGTTGGTGTGCACGCTGGTCACCGACGAAGGCGCCGCCGCCCGCACCGAGGAGTTCGCCGGCGCGGTGCTGGGCAAGCAGGTGGTGCGGTGCTCGGACCGTTCCGGTTTCGTCGTCAACGCGCTGTTGGTGCCGTACCTGCTGTCGGCGATCCGGATGGTGGAGGCCGGCTTTGCCGGCGTGGAGGACGTCGACAAGGCAGTCGTGGCCGGGCTGTCGCATCCGATGGGCCCGCTGCGGCTGTCCGACCTCGTCGGCCTGGACACACTCAAGCTGATCGCGGACAAGATGTTCGACGAGTTCAAGGAGTCGCAGTACGCCCCCCCGCCGCTGTTGCTGCGCATGGTGGAGGCGGGTCGGCTCGGCAAGAAATCGGGCAGGGGCTTCTACGCCTACTGAGCCTTTATGGCAGGCTCAGGCCGATCGGTTACTATTCAGCAGTTCAATAGCCGGGAGGTTCACGAAGAGCATGACAGCGCTGAAGCCGTACTACGAAGAGTCGCAATCGATCTACGACGTCTCCGATGAGTTTTTCGCGTTATTCCTAGACCCCACCATGGGTTACACCTGCGCGTACTTCGAGCGTGACGACATGACGCTGGAGGAGGCGCAGAACGCGAAGTTCGACCTCGCGCTGGGCAAGCTGAACCTCGAACCCGGCATGACGGTGCTCGACATCGGGTGCGGCTGGGGCGGCGCGCTGCAGCGCGCGGTCGAGAAGTTCGACGTCAACGTCATCGGAATCACATTGAGCCGCAACCAGTTCGCTTACAGCAAGAAGAGGCTCGCCGGTATTCCCACCGAACGCAACGTCGAGGTGCGGTTGCAGGGCTGGGAAGAGTTCGAGGACAAGGTCGACCGGATCGTCAGCATCGGTGCCTTCGAGGCATTCAAGGCGGATCGCTGGCCGGCGTTCTTCGAGCGCGCCCATGAGATTCTGCCCGACGACGGCCGGATGCTGTTGCACACTATCCTGACCTATCAGTGGCAGCAGATGCCGGCGCTCGGCATCTCGCTGACCATGAGCGATATCCGGTTCGCGCGCTTCATCGGCACCGAGATCTTCCCGGGCGGACAGTTGCCGACGCAGGAAGACATTTTCAAATTCGCTGAGCCCGCCGGGTTTTCCGTCGAGCGAGTGCAATTGCTGCGCGAGCACTACGAGCGGACCCTCAATATCTGGGCGGCCAACCTGGAGGCCAACAAAGAAAAGGCGATCGCCGTCCAATCGCAAGAGGTCTACGACCGGTACATGCACTATCTGACCGGGTGTGAGAACTTCTTCCGTAAGGGCATCAGCAATGTGGGGCAATTCACTTTGGTGAAGTGAGCGTTGCGCCGCTACTTTTCCAGCGTGAACTGGTTGACGTCGGTGTATCCCTGACGGAACAGTTTGGCGCAGCCGGTGAGGTATTTCATGTACCGGTCGTAGACCTCCTCCGACTGGGTCGCGATGGCTTCGTCCTTGTTCGCCTCGAGGGCGGCGGCCCAGTTGTCCAGGGTTCTCGCGTAGTGCAGTTGCAGCGACTGGATACGGGTCACCTTGAAGCCCGCCGCGGTCGCGTGCTCCTCGACCGACGGGATGGTCGGCAGCCAGCCGCCCGGGAAGATCTCGGCCAGGATGAACTGGGTGAAGTGAACGACCTCGTGGGTCAGCGGCCTGCCCTTCGCCCGAGCCTCCTTGAAGGTGGGGCGCGTGATGGTGTGCAACATCATGAGGCCGTCCGCCGGCAGCACCCGGTGGGCCATGTGGAAGAAGTGGCCCCAGCGCTGGCGGCCGAAGTGCTCGAACGCGCCGATCGAGACGATCCGGTCGACCGGTTCGTGGAACTTCTCCCAGCCTTCGAGCAGCACACGACGCGAGCGGGCGGTGTCCATCTGGTCGAACGTCTTCTGGACGTGCTCGGCCTGGTTTTCCGAGAGCGTCAGCCCCACCACGTTGACGTCGTACTTCTCGATGGCCCGCCGCATGGTGGCGCCCCAGCCGCAGCCGATGTCGAGCAGGGTCATCCCCGGCTCGAGCGCGAGTTTGCCCAGCGACAGGTCGATCTTGGCGAGCTGGGCCTCCTGCAGCGTCATGTCGTCGCGTTCGAAGTAGGCGCAGCTGTAGGTCTGGGTGGGGTCCAGGAACAGCCGAAAGAAGTCGTCGGACAGGTCGTAATGGGCTTGCACATTGCCGAAATGCGGCGTGAGCTGCACGGACATCACGTGATGGGCCTTTCTGTGTCAGTGAGGCACGGGCGCTGTCAACGGCGCATCCCGACTACCCCCTACGCATCCCCTGCATGCTAGCCGCTCTCGCGGTTAAAGTCCCCTTACGCCGGGTACGTCACGCGTGACCGTTGCGATCCCGAAAGGGAAATGTTTTGCCGGAATTCGGGCGTACCCGACGGCTCATTCCCCGGGCGGCGGGACGATCGGCGAGGGGTGCGGCTCCGCGCGGAACTTCTCGAGCGACCCGCCGACCTCGACGATCCCGCGCAGCGCGCTCCAGCTGAGCATGGTCAGG
The DNA here is from genome assembly GCF_041206865.1 of Mycobacterium sp. HUMS_12744610. Taxonomy (NCBI): domain Bacteria; kingdom Bacillati; phylum Actinomycetota; class Actinomycetes; order Mycobacteriales; family Mycobacteriaceae; genus Mycobacterium; species Mycobacterium servetii. The sequence goes on along the minus strand of NZ_JBGEDP010000001.1, from coordinate 5,372,036 downwards.
TAGTCGATGAGCTCGTCGCTGGTCATCCGCGGGTCCGACATCCAGGAGTGGGTGGCCAGCTGGACCCCGCCGACGATCAGGTAGGCCCACGGTTCCACCCCGCCGGTGTCCATCCCGGCCTCGTGCATGCGGCGGCGCATCAGCACGGCGAGCATGCGCGCGATGATGCGTTCGGAGTCGGCGATCACCTTGCTCTTGCTGGCCGAGCTGTTTGCCATGACGAACCGGTACGGCTCGGGTTCGGACGCCACCGTGTCGACGTACACCCGGATGACCTCCCGGGTCAGGTCGATGCCGTCGAGGTTCGAAGACAGCGCGGCCGCCATGTTGGGGATCAGGGTGGTCTGCGCGAAGCGCATCATCACCGCCGTCGTCAGGTCGTTCTTGTCGACGAAGTAGCGGTACAGCACGGTCTTGGACACCCCGACCTCGGCGGCGATCTCGTCCATGCTCACGAACCGGCCCCGGCGGCGGATCGCGTCGATCGTGCCGTCGACCAACTCGTTGCGACGCTCGACCTTGTGCTGGTGCCAACGCCGTTTTCGGCCGTCGGTCTTCACGGTCCCGGCCGGGAGGTGCTCAGCCACTGTCACGAATTCCCATTCACTAGACGCCCTCGATACTACGGCCCGGCGGACGCCGCGGAGCGCACCGTCCGCACGGATGCCGACGACGGACCGGTGGTGCATGGATGATGGTGTGGTGGCACGAGAATGCTGGCCCGGTGGCGCATAGGCTCCCCGCTCGGGTCGAGGCGCCGGCGCGGCCCCGCGCGTCGTTGGCGGAGTCGTTCGCCGGCGCGGACCCGCAGGCCGACGTCGAGCGGCGGGTCGGTCTGCGCCGGATGAAGCTCGTGGCGCTCGGCTTCCTGGTCGGTGCCACCGGTGTGTTTCTCGCCTGCCGGTGGGTGCAGGCGCAGGGCGGCGCGGCCGCCTGGGTCGGCTACGTCGGCGCCGCCGCGGAGGCCGGGATGGTGGGTGCCCTCGCCGACTGGTTCGCAGTGACCGCGCTGTTCAAGCATCCGCTGGGCATTCCCATCCCGCACACCGCGATCATCAAGCGCAAGAAGGACCAGCTCGGCGAGGGCCTGGGAACCTTCGTGCGGGAGAACTTCCTGTCGCCGGCGGTCGTGGCGACCAAGCTGCGCGACGCAGAGGTGCCCGGACGGCTGGGCAAGTGGCTGTCGGAGGCCCCGCACGCCGGGCGGGTGGCCGGTGAGACCGCGACGGTGCTGCGGGTTCTGGTGGAGCTGTTGCGCGACGACGACGTTCAGCAGGTCATCGACCGGATGATCGTGCGCCGCATCGGCGAACCGCAGTGGGGTCCGCCCGTGGGGCGGGTGCTGGGCACGCTGCTGGCCGAGAACCGGCAGGAGGCGCTGATCCAGTTGCTGGCCGACCGCGCCTTTCAATGGTCGCTCAACGCCGGCGAGGTCATCCAGCGGGTGGTCGAGCGCGATTCGCCGAGCTGGTCGCCGCGGTTCGTCGACCAGCTCGTCGGCGACCGCATTCACCGCGAACTGATGGATTTCACCGACAAGGTGCGCCGCAACCCCGACCACGAATTGCGGCGCTCTGCCACCCGATTCCTGTTCGAGTTCGCCGAGGACCTGCAGCACGACCCGGACACCATCGCGCGCGCCGACGCCGTCAAGGAGCAGCTGATGGCGCGCGAGGAGATCGGCAACGCCGCCGCGACCGCCTGGCGGACGCTCAAGCGGCTGGTGCTCGAAGGCGTCGACGACCCGTCCAGCACCCTGCGTTCGCGCATCGCCGACACGGTCGTGCGCATCGGCGAATCCTTGCGCGACGACGCCGAACTGCGCGACAAGGTGGACGACTGGATGGTCAGGGCGGCGCAGCACCTGGTCACCCAGTACGGGGTGGAGATCACCGCGATAATCACCGAGACGATCGAACGCTGGAACGCCGACGAGGCCAGCCGGCGCATCGAGTTGCACGTGGGGCGCGACCTGCAATTCATCCGGATCAACGGCACCGTGGTGGGCGCGCTGGCGGGACTCATCATCTATGCCGTCGCGCAGCTAATGTTCTGAGAAGTGCTAACCAGTGCTTGCAAAAGCAAGCACCGCTCCGTACGCTGGTGCCGTCCGATAGGCCCGACGACCCAGGAGTGCGCAATGCCAGCGGAGGAGAAGCTCTCCGCCAAGGTGTCCACGGCGGCCTCTGACATGGCCTCCGACATCGGCAGCTTCATCCGGAGCCAGCGCGAACTCGCCCAGGTGTCGGTGCGGCAGCTGGCCGAACGGTCCGGCGTCAGCAATCCGTACCTGAGCCAGGTCGAGCGCGGGTTGCGCAAACCCTCCGCCGACGTCCTGAACCAGATAGCAAAGGCCCTGCGGGTCTCCGCGGAGGTTCTCTACGTACGGGCGGGCATTCTCGAGCCGGGCGAGACCAGCCAGGTCCGCGACGCCATCGTCACCGACACGGCGATCACCGAGCGTCAAAAGCAGATCCTGCTCGACATCTACGCCTCGTTCGCCCACCAGAACGAAGCCGCCCTCGAGGAGGGTGGCGCCGGCCCCGTTGCCGACGAGTCCGCCGGTGAGCCGGCAACGCATAGATAATCGGCCGCCGGTCTATCCAGAAACCATCAGGAGGTCTTCCGGCAAATTGCGCATCACGACACAGCGCGGCTCTTGACGACCGCAGCGGCGGCGGCCGACGCTGGCCCTGAGTTTCCGACGCACCACGGAATAACCACAGACCACGAAAAGAAACCATGAAAGGAACAACCATGGCAGAAAACTCGAACATCGAAGACCTACGGGCCCCGTTGCTGGCGGCGCTGGGCGCGGCCGACCTGGCGCTGGCGACCGTCAACGACCTGATCGCCAACATGCGCGACCGCGCCGAGGAGACGCGCACCGACACCCGCGGCCGCGTCGAGGAGAGTCGTGCCCGCCTGGCCAAGATGCAGGAGGACCTGCCCGAGCAGCTGACCGAGCTGCGCGAGCGGTTCACCGCCGACGAGCTGCGCAAGGCCGCCGAGGGCTACATGGAGGCGGCGACCGGCCGCTACAACGAGCTGGTCGAGCGCGGCGAGGCCGCGCTGCAGCGGCTACGCAGCCAGCGGCCCTTCGAGGACACCGCGGCGCGCGCCGAGGGCTACGTGGACCAGGCCGTCGAGCTGACCCAGGAGGCGCTCGGCACCGTGGCGTCGCAGACCCGCGCGGTCGGGGAGCGGGCGGCCAAGCTGGTCGGCATCGACCTGCCCAAGAAGGCCGACGAGCCGGCCAAGGCCGTCGCCAAGAAGGCCCCCGCCAAGAAGGCGCCGGCCAAGCGCCTGCCAAGAAGGCGCCTGCCAAGAAGGTCACCCAGAAGTGAGCCGTGGTCCGGGTCGCCCGTCGCGCGACCCGGACCACCGGAGTCGACGTTTCCGGCGGCGCCCGCATACCCTTGAGGCGTGACACACCTCGTGGGCACCGTCATGTTGGTCTTGCAGATCGCCGTCCTGGTGACGGCCGTGTACGCCTTTGTGCATGCGGCGCTGCAGCGGCCCGACGCCTACACCGCCGCCGACAAGCTGACCAAGCCGGTGTGGTTGATCATCCTCGGCTTGGCCGTGGCGCTGACCTCCATCCTGAGTTTCGTCTTCGGTGTGCTGGGGACGGCGATCGCCGCCTGCGCGGCCGGGGTGTACCTGGTCGACGTCCGGCCCAAGCTCCTCGAAATCCAGGGCAAGTCGCGTTAGCGGGATGAGGGCCCTGCCGGCCGCGCTGGTCGCGGCGCTCGTCGCGCTGACGGGTCCGGTGCCCACCGCCGGGGCCGACCCCGTTCGCGGCCCGGTGCCGTCGCCGCCCTACGTCGATCACACGCAGTGGACGCAGTGGTCCGGCATGCCGCGCCTGCGGGTCTTCCCGACACCGGCCGCGCGGATCACCTCCCTGCGGCCCGGGACGGCCGCCGCGGCCGACGAGGCCTGGTCGGAGGTGCTCGCGCTGGCCCCGAACGCCGGAACCCCCGGCATGCGCGCGCAGTTCATCTGCCACTGGCAGTTCGCCGAACGGGCGCTGCCTGGCAAGGTCAGCTGGAACCTGGAGCCGTGGCGGCCCGTGGTCGGCTACGACGAGATGGTGGCCTCGGGATGTAATCCCGGCGGCGCGGAAGACGTGTCCTAGTGGCGGGCCGGCCCACCCGAGCACAACTGGCCGCCCTGGTGGACCACACGCTGCTCAAACCCGAGGCCACCGACGCCGACGTGACGAGCCTGGTCGCCGAGGCCGTCGAGCTGGGGGTGTACGCGGTGTGCGTGTCGCCGTCGATGGTGCGGGCCGCCGGGGGCGGTGTGCGGGTCGCCGCGGTGGCCGGTTTCCCGTCGGGCAAGCACGTGCCGGCGGTCAAGGCGCTCGAAGCGGGCGGGGCCGTGGCCGACGGCGCCGCCGAGATCGACATGGTCATCGATGTCGGCGCGGCGCTCAGCGGCGACGTGGACGCGGTGCGCCGCGACATCGAGGCGGTGCGGGTCGCCGTTCCCGGGGCGGTGCTCAAGGTGATCGTGGAGTCGGCGGTGCTGTTGGGCCGGGCCGGTGAGCGCGCGCTGGTGGACTCCTGTCGCGCCGCCGAGGCGGCCGGTGCCGACTTCGTCAAGACCTCGACCGGGTTTCACCCCGCGGGCGGGGCGTCGGTGCGCGCGGTCGCGCTGATGGCACAGACCGTCGGCGGCCGGCTGGGGGTCAAGGCCAGCGGCGGGATCCGCACCGCCGCCGACGCCCTGGCGATGCTCGATGCCGGCGCGACCCGGCTCGGCCTGTCGGGCACCCGCGCGGTGCTCGACGGGCTGGACTGAACGCCCGGGCCGCCGAGCCTCAGAGGTTGGCGAAGCAGGGGTCCTGGCCGCCGCCGCCGGTGGGGATCGTCGCGTTCTGGGTGGAGAACTTGCTCACCACCCCGGTGTCGGTGACCTGCACGCTGTCCGCGTGGATGCCCAAAGGGTAGTTTTGGGTCAACTTCGTGGTGAAGTTGTCCAGCGTCGACTGCACGGATTCCTTCGGCATCGTGAAGCCCAGCGCGTTGAACGTCTGGATCTGCAGCTGCAGCCCCTTGCCCTGCACGATCGGCTTGGCGGTGATGTTGTCGAGCATGCCCTTGAGCTCGATGGTCCCGTCCTTGGGGTGGGTGGTCACGCTGTTGGTGACGAACGGACCCAGGACCGGGATGGAGTTCTGCACGGTCTGCTTGATGCCTTCGGCCGTCCAGGTGATGGTGGCGTCCAGCGATCCGATGGTGCCCTTGGAGTTGGCCGTCGACTTGAGCTGGACGTTCCGGATGTCGATGGCGATCTTCATGCCCTTGGCGTCGCGGATCTGGTTGCCGGCCGTCGACACCGAGATGTTGGTGAAGTGTTTGGTGGCCAGCTGCCACAGCATCAACGGCGTCACCCCGAACGACGCGGTGGCCTTGTCCTTGACTTCGCAGGCCACCGCCTCGGCGACCTTGGTGTCGGCCACGTGGCGGGCGTACAGCTCGGCCCCCACCAGCCCCCCGATCAGCAGCGCGAACACGATGATGAAGACCAGCAGGATGGACAGCGGGTCACGCGGGAAGCGCCGCTTGCGCTTCCCGCCCGACGGGTCCTCGTTAGCTTTCGCCATCCGCTCCGTCGGCGGCGTGGGCGGGCTCGGCGGCGGGGCGTAGGGCGGACGCTGCCGGGGCGCGTGCGGTGCCCCCAGCTGGTCGGTCTGGCCGGGCTGCTGGCCGGGGCCGGGAGCCGGCGGTCCCTGGGACGGATCGCCGGCGGGCATCCGCTCGGTGGGTCGCTCGGTAGGTGGTTGACCGAAGGGACCGTGGTTGCCGGGACGGGACCACATCGGCGGGCCCTCGTTCGGTGGTCCTTGTGGGTTCGTCACTCAACCGATTCTGCCCTATCGGCGCGAGCGAACGCCGAGCGGTTGCGCAGCACCGCGATGGCGTCCCGGGCGCGCGCCACCCGGTCGACGTCGATGTCGGCGAACACCAGTTCGGGGTGCGACCCGGCCGACGCGATCACCTCACCCAGCGGCGAGGCCACCAGGCTGCCGCCCACCCCGGTCGGCGCGCCCGAGGCCGCGAGGTCCTGCCCGGGGTCGGCCTGGCCGGCCGCCGCGACGTAGCTCGTCGAGTCCAGCGCGCGGGCACGGACCAGCAGCCGCCACTGCTCGAGCTTGCCCGGGCCCGCACCCCAGGACGCGCAGACGACGATCAGCTGGGCGCCACGCAGGGCGAGCTCGGTGTAGAGCTCGGGGAACCGAATGTCGTAGCACACGCTCAACCCCACCCGGACGCCGTCGACGGTGATCACCACCGGCTCGTGGCCGGGCGCGACGGTCCGCGACTCGGTGAACCCGAACGCGTCGTAGAGGTGGATCTTGTCGTAGTGGGCCCACAGCCGGTCCGAGGGCTGCTTCGACGATCCCGGTCCCGCCGCGATCAGCGTGTTCGTCACCCGGCCGTCGCCGGCCGGGGCGAACATCCCGGCGATCACGGTGACATCGAAGTCGGCCGCGATCCGGCGGACGCCGTCCGCCCAGGGCCCGTCGACCGGCTCGGCGACGGGCGCCAGCGGGACGCCGAACCGGCACATCGTCGCCTCGGGGAACACCACCAGGCGCGCGCCGGCGTCGGCGGCCCGGCCGGTGTACTCGCGGACCAGCTCCAGGTTCGCCGCGGGCTCGGTGCCACTGAGAATCTGCGCCAGGGCGATTCGCATGGCCGCCAGCTTAGAGCGTGTTGCCCGCGATCCACTCGCTGGTGAAGCGCTGTTCGGCGGCCACCAGCTCGGCCAGGCGCGTGCCGATGATCTCGACCTTGCCGCCGATGATCGGCGCCCGCACCTGCACGGTGATGCGGAAATCCAGGCGGGCGCCGCAGGGCGCGGGCGACAGCTCGGCGGTGCCCCACACGTTCACCGGGGCGTCCACGATCTCCCCGGCGATGGAGGCCGTCGCGGCCCCGTCGGTGACCGGCCCCCAGGTCTCCTCGCGCCGGATGCACAGGTCACCGCGGTGTAGCTGCGTGACCATGGCGGGCAGGTTGTGGCTGCGCACCACCTGCCGGGTGACCACCGCGATGGTGGCCCCGTCACCGGACCGGCCGCCGACCCGGATCGACTCGACCTCGGCCTCGTCGACGGGAATGTCGGCCAGCCGGGCCCGCCAGTACTCCTCCTCCTGGAAGGCGCGGTAGATGTCTTCGACGCCGCCAGAGTAGTCGGCGGATAAGTCGAATGAACGCGGCATAGCTGGTCAGGCTACCGTTACGGCCCATGACACCCAGCGGTGCCGGTTCCGGCTACGCCGGCGCGCAGGTCGCCGAGGCGGTGCCGCTGGCGCCGCTGACCACGCTGCGCGTCGGGCCGGTCGCGCGGCGCCTCATCACCTGTACCAGCACCGAGCAGGTGGTCGCCGTCGTGCGGCAACTCGACGCCGAGGCCCGCGGCGGCGGACCGCTGCTGATCTTTGCCGGCGGCTCCAACGTCGTGATCGAGGACACCCTTACGGACCTGACTGCGGTGCGGTTGGCCGGCGCCGGTATCACCGTCGAGGGCGATCGGCTCCGCGCGGAGGCCGGCGCGGTGTGGGACGACGTCGTCGTCACCGCCGTCGAGCACGGGCTGGGTGGGCTGGAATGCCTGTCCGGCATCCCGGGCTCGGCGGGGGCGACCCCGGTGCAGAACGTCGGGGCCTATGGCGCGGAAGTGGCCGACACGATCACCCGCGTCCGGGTGCTTGACCGCAGCAGCGGTGCGGTGTGCTGGATACCGGCGGGTGAGCTGGGCTTCGGCTATCGCACCAGCGTCTTCAAGCGGGCCGGCCGGTCGGGGCGCGGGGTGCCCGCCGTCGTGCTGGAGGTGGAGTTCGCGCTGGACGCATCCGGGCGCAGCGCACCGCTGCGCTACGGCGAGCTGGCCGCCGCGCTGAACTCGGCCGCCGGCGAGCGTGCCGATCCGCGGTCGGTTCGCGACGCGGTGCTGAGCCTGCGCGCCCGCAAGGGCATGGTGCTCGACGCGGCGGACCATGACACGTGGAGCGTGGGATCGTTCTTCACCAACCCGGTGGTCGCCCGAGACGTCTACGAGCGGCTGGCCCGTGAGGGGCCGGTCCCGCACTACCCGGCGCCGCACGGTGTCAAGCTGGCCGCCGGCTGGCTGGTGGAGCGGGCGGGCTTCGCGAAAGGGTTCCCGGACGACGCGGCGGCACGCTGCCGGCTGTCCACCAAGCACGCGCTCGCCCTGACCAACCGCGGGGGCGCCACCGCCGCGGACGTCATCGCCCTGGCCCGGACCGTACGCGACGGGGTGCGCGACGTGTTTGGCATCACATTGTCGCCGGAGCCGGTGCTGTTCGGCTGCGCGCTCTAGCTGTAGGTTTCCGGCGGTCAGGGGCGGTTCGCGAGTCGTCGCGTCCGGGGCTGGTCGTTATCTCCCGGTATCTTTGTTTGGCGTGAGCAGATCCAGCGTCCCGCCGCCGATCAACCGGCGCCTGGCTTTGGCTGCTCTGGGGCTCGGCGCCTTCGCCCCCGGCGTCCTGGCCGCCTGCGGCGGCACCGTGACCAGGCATGTTCAAAAGAACGAACCGCCGGCGCCGCAGCTGAAGTTCCAGCCGGCCGACGCCGCCGCCAACGTGGTCCCCACCGCCGCGGTCAGCGCCCAGGTCGGCGAGGGCTGGTTCCAGAAGCTGGCGCTGACGAACTCGGCGGGCAAGGTCGCCGCCGGGGTGTTCAACTCCGACCGCACCGCCTACACGGTCACCGAGCCGCTGGGCTACGACTCGACCTACACCTGGAGCGGTTCGGTGGTCGGCCACGACGGCAAGGCGGTTCCCGTCGCGGCCAAGTTCACCACCGTGAGCCCCACCAAGACGATCGACGGGGGATTCCAGCTGGCCGACGGCCAGACCGTCGGTGTCGCGGCGCCGGTCATCATCCAGTTCGACTCGCCGATCAGCGACAAGGCCGCCGTCGAGAAGGCCATTACCGTCACCACCGAGCCACCGGTCGAGGGCTCCTGGGCCTGGCTGCCCGACGAGGCGAAGGGCTCCCGCGTGCACTGGCGCCCCCGCGAGTACTACCCGGCGGGCACCTCGGTCAACGTCGATGCCAAGTTCTACGGGGTGCCGTTCGGCGACGGCGCCTACGGGGCGCAGGACATGTCGCTGAAGATTCAGATCGGCCGGCGGCAGGTGGTCAAGGCCGAGGTCACCTCGCACCGCATCCAGGTCGTCACCGACGACGGCGTCATCATGGACTTCCCTTGCAGCTACGGCGAGGGCGACCTGGCCCGCAACGTCACCCGCAACGGCATCCACGTGGTCACCGAGAAGTACTCCGACTTCTACATGTCCAACCCGGCCGCCGGCTACACCAACGCCCACGAGCGCTGGGCGGTGCGCATCTCCAACAACGGCGAGTTCATCCACGCCAACCCCTCGAGCGCGGACGCGCAGGGCAACAGCAACGTCACCAACGGCTGCATCAACCTCTCGACCGCCGACGCCGAGGAGTACTACCGGACCGCGATCTACGGCGACCCGGTCGAGGTGACCGGCAGCCCGATCCAGCTGTCCTACGCCGACGGCGACATCTGGGACTGGGCCGTGGACTGGGACACGTGGGTGGCGATGTCGGCGCTGCCGCCGCCGACCGCGCACCCGCCGGCCTCCCAGATCCCCGTCACCGCGCCGGTCACGCCGTCGGACGCTCCCACGCTGTCCGGGACGCCGACCACCACGACCGCTACGACGTCGCCTGGCGTCGGCGGTTGAACCGACTGGCCGACGCCTGGTCGCGCGGCCGCATGACGACCAGGTCCAGGTCGACGTGGGCGGGCCGGGAGGCCACGAAACCGATCACCTCGGCGACGTCGGCGGCCGTCAGCGGCGTGATGCCCGTGTACACCGCGTCCGCGCGCTGTTCGTCGCCGTCGAAGCGGACCAGGGAGAACTCGGTCTCGACCGCCCCCGGGGCGATCTCGGTGAGCCGCACCGGTTTTCCGAGCAATTCGCCGCGCAGCGTGCGGTGCAGCGCGCCCTGGGCGTGCTTGGCCGCGGTGTAACCCGCGCCGCCGTCGTAGACCTCGAATCCCGCGACCGAGGTGACGGTGACGATGAGGCCGTCACCGGAGTCGACCAGCTTGGGCAGCAGCGCGCGGGTGACGCGCAGCGTGCCCAGCACGTTGGTCTCCCACATCCACCGCCAGTGCTCGAGTTGGGCGTCGGCGACCGGCTCCAGCCCCCGCGCGCCGCCGGCGTTGTTCACCAGCACGTCAACCCGATCCAGCGCATCGGCCAGCGCGTCGACCGCCGAGTCGTCTGTGACGTCCGCCACAATCGCTGTCCCGCCGACCTCGTCGGCCAGGGCTTGGATCCGGTCGGCGCGACGGGCCACCGCGACGACGTGAAACCCTTGCGTGGCAAGGGTTCTGGCGGTCGCCGCCCCGATCCCGGAACTGGCACCGGTGACTACCGCGACCCGTTGGTCCCCGCCCACTGTCGTCATCGGAGCCACTCTAGTGAACGTGTTAAATTGCCGATGTGCACCCCAGCGCCTTGTCCAGCACGAGCACCGCGTGTCGTCTCGCGGGCCACTCGTGTTGTCGCCGCGCACTTTGCCGCCCCTGATCTTCAGGCGTGGCCAAAGACCGGCCATCGACAATCGGACAAAGGACGCTCGTGCGCTCTACCACCCTCACCTCCGGCACCCTCACCTCCGGCCGGCACGGGGCCGGCCGAAAGGCCCACACCCGGCAACACCCCCGGATCTTTCCGCCGGCCCTGCACCTCTCGGACTCCGCGGCCGCGTCCGTCTTTCGTGCCGTGCGGTTGCGCGGCCCCGTCGCGCGTGACCTCATCGCCGGCGTCACCTCGCTGAGCGTCGCGACGGTCAACCGTCAGGTCACCGCCCTGCTCGACGCGGGTCTGCTGCGGGAGCGCGCCGACCTGGTCGTCGCCGGGGCCATCGGGCGCCCACGGGTGCCTGTGGAGATCAACCACGAACCGTTCGTGACGCTGGGCATGCACATCGGTGCGCGAACTACCAGCATCGTGGCCACCGACCTGTGCGGCCGCACCCTGGACACCGTCGCGACGCCGACACCGCTGCATCCGGCCGGGACGGCGCTGGCCGCGCTGGCCGACAGCGCCGCCCGGTATCTGCGGCGCTGGCACCGGCGCCGCCCGCTGTGGGCGGGGGTGGCCATCGGCGGCACCGTCGACGGCGCGGCGGGCTGCGTCGACCATCCGCGGCTGGGCTGGCGGCAGGCCCCCGTCGGCGCGGTGCTGGCCGACGCGCTGGGCCTGCCGGTGTCGGTGGCCTCGCACGTCGACGCCATGGCCGGCGCCGAGCTGCTACTCGGTCAGCGGCGGTTCGCGCCCAGCTCGCCGACCAGCCTGTACGTCTACGCGCGCGAGACGGTGGGTTACGCGCTGGTGATCGGCGGCCGGGTGCACACCCCGGCCAGCGGCCCCGGCACCATCGCGCCGCTGCCTGCCCACTCCGAACTGCTCGGCGGCACCGGGCGGCTGGAGTCCACCGTCAGCGACGAGGCGGTGCTGGCCGCCGCGCGGCGGCTGCGGATCATCCCCGCGGGGCCGGCCACCGGGTCCACCGGCGCCGTCACCGACCTGCTGCGGGTGGCCCGCGCCGGCAACCGGCCGGCCCGGGAGCTGCTGGCGGAGCGGGCGCGGTTGCTCGGTGAGGCGGTGGCGTTGCTGCGCGACCTGCTCAATCCCGATGAGCTCGTGGTCGGTGGTCAGGCCTTCACCGAATATCCCGAGGCGATGGAGCAGCTCAAGGCGGCATTCGCCGCCCGCTCGACGCTGCCGCAGCGCGAGATCCGCGCCACCGCTTTCGGCGACCGGGTGCAGGAGGCCGGGGCGGGCACGGTGTCGCTGGCCGGCCTGTACGCCGACCCGGTGGGCGCGATCCGCCGGACCCGGTAGGGCCGTGCCGCGGGCGCGCGCGGGCCGCCTGCGGACCCGTCCTGTAAAGATGACAGTGTGCGGCACGATGACGCCTCCCGGCCATCCGGCGACAAAGCGAGCCGTTTTGCGCTGACCCCGCGCCGGGTTGCGTTGCTGGCGGTGCACACCTCGCCGCTGGCCCAGCCGGGCACCGGCGACGCCGGCGGCATGAACGTCTACGTCCTGCAAAGCGCCTTGCACCTGGCGCGCAGGGGCATCGAGGTGGAGATCTTCACCCGCGCCACCGCGTCGGCCGACCCGCCGGTCGTGCGGGTGGCGCCGGGCGTGCTGGTCCGCAACGTGGTCGCCGGGCCGTTCGAGGGCCTCGACAAATACGACCTGCCCACCCAGCTGTGCGCCTTCGCGGCCGGGGTGCTGCGAGCCGAGGCCTCCCACGAGCCCGGCTACTACGACCTCGTGCATTCGCACTACTGGCTGTCCGGGCAGGTCGGCTGGCTGGCCCGCGACCGCTGGGCGGTCCCGCTGGTGCACACCGCTCACACCCTGGCTGCGGTCAAGAACTCGGCCCTGGCCGACGGCGACGCACCCGAGCCACCGCTGCGCACGGTCGGCGAGCAGCAGGTCGTCGACGAGGCCGACCGGTTGATCGTCAACACCGACGACGAAGCGGGACAATTGGTTTCGATCCATCGTGCCGATCCGGCGCGCATCGACGTGGTCCACCCCGGGGTGGACCTCGACGTCTTCCGGCCCGGCGACCGCCGCGCCGCCCGGGCCGCCCTGGGGCTGCCGCTGGACGTGCCCGTGGTTGCCTTCGTCGGCCGGATCCAGCCGCTGAAGGCGCCCGACATCGTGTTGCGGGCCGCCGCGAAGCTGCCCGGGGTGCGCGTCGTCGTGGCCGGCGGGCCGTCGGGCAGCGGGCTGGCCTCCCCAGACGGGCTGGTCTCCCTCGCCGGCGAACTCGGCATCACGCAGCGGGTGACGTTCCTGCCGCCGCAGTCGCGCGCGAACCTGGCCACCTTGTTCCAGGCGGCCGATCTGGTCGCGGTGCCCAGCTATTCGGAGTCGTTCGGTCTGGTCGCCATCGAGGCGCAAGCCTGCGGCACGCCGGTGGTGGCCGCCGCGGTCGGCGGGCTGCCGGTCGCGGTGCGCGACGGGGTCTCCGGCACGCTGGTGGCCGGGCACGACATCGACGACTGGGCCGCGGCCCTCGGCGATCTGCTGCGGCTCACCGACGGGGCGCGGGCCGGGGCGATGAGCCGGGCCGCGGCGGCACACGCGGCGACGTTCTCCTGGGAGAACACCACGGACGCCCTGCTGGCCAGCTACCGGCGGGCGATCGGGGAGTTCACCGCCGGGCGCCGGCGCCGCGGCGGCGCGTTGTCGTCGGACCGGGCCTCGACGCGCGGTCCGCGTCGCTGGGTGTCGCGCCGGGGGGTGGGGGCATGACGTCCTCCGAATCCGGCCAGTCCGTGCGGCAGGTGATCGAGCGCGCGCTGCAGACCAGCGGCCTGACCTACTCCGAGACCCCCGGATCCCACGGCGGCCTCCCGGGGCTCGTCGTGGAGCTGCCCGGCGAGCGCAAGCTCAAGGCCAACACCATCCTGAGCATCGGGGAGCACTCGGTGCGCGTCGAGGCCTTCGTGTGCCGCAAACCCGACGAGAACCACGAGGGCGTCTACCGGTTCCTGCTCAAGCGCAACCGCCGCCTCTACGGCGTTGCCTACACCCTGGACAACGTCGGCGACATCTATCTGGTGGGCAGGTTGTCGCTGGGCTCGGTCGACGCCGACGAGCTCGACCGGGTGCTCGGTCAGGTCCTCGAGGCGGTCGACTCGGACTTCAACACGTTGCTGGAGTTGGGTTTTCGCTCGTCGATCCAGAAGGAATGGGACTGGCGGGTGTCGCGCGGCGAGTCCCTGAAGAACCTACAGGCGTTCGCCCACCTGATCGACGAGGACGACGATGCAGAGCGCGAAGCGCGATGAGGAGGAGTCGAGCAACGATCGACGAGGACGGTGAGGACGGCGACGGGGACCGCGCGCGCCCATGAGATGCTAGGCCGATGCAAATGCGAGACCCCGGCACGTTGGTGCTGCTGCGCCATGGTGAGAGCAAGTGGAACGCAAGCAATCAGTTCACCGGCTGGGTCGACGTCGGGCTGACCGACAAGGGGCGCGCCGAAGCGGTCCGCAGCGGCCAGTTGCTGGCCGAACACGAGTTGCTGCCCGACGTGCTGTACACCTCGCTGCTGCGGCGCGCGATCAGCACGGCGAACATGGCGCTCGAGGCCGCCGACCGGCTGTGGATCCCGGTGCGGCGCAGCTGGCGGCTCAACGAGCGCCACTACGGCGCGCTGCAGGGCCTCGACAAGGCCGACATCAAACAGCGCTACGGCGACGAGCAGTTCATGGCGTGGCGACGCAGCTATGACACCCCGCCGCCGCCGATCGAGAAGGGCAGCGAGTTCAGCCAGGACGCCGACCCGCGTTACGCCGATCTCGGCGGCGGCCCGCTGACCGAGTGCCTGGCCGACGTGGTGGTCCGTTTCCTGCCGTATTTCACCGACGTCATCGTCCCGGATCTGCGCAGCGGCAAGACGGTGCTGGTCGTCGCGCACGGCAACTCGCTGCGCGCCATGATCAAGTACCTCGACCAAATGTCGGACGAGGAGATCGTCGGGCTGAACATCCCCACCGGCATCCCGCTGCGCTACGACTTGGACGCGCAGCTGCGGCCGGTGGTTCCTGGCGGCACGTACCTCGACCCGGAGGCCGCCGCCGCCGGCGCCGCGGCGGTTGCCGGGCAGGGTCGCGCCTAGCCGCTCGGCGGCGTGGGTGGGCACCCGAAACCCCGGTTTGCCAAACATCGCGTGAACGGCAGCCGAATACCTGTTGCGTAGCGTGTGACTTGTCCGATTTTGGCTTCATTCCGCTAGGGCAACATTCAGAAGGATTTGTAGGATTTTCCATGTGACGGTGTTCTCGGCAGTGTTGCTGGCCGGGGTCTTGTCCGTGCTGGCGCTGGCCGTAGGTGTTGCGGCCGGCATTCGCCTGTCGTCGCGGCTGGCCCAGCGCCGGCAGCGGGCGGCCGCCGAGTCGACCGGGATCACCGTCGCCCAGATGCTGCAGCGAATCGTCGGACTGATGCCGTTGGGTGCGGCGGTGGTGGACTGCCATCGCGACGTCGTCTACCGCAACGAGCGGGCCAAGGAGCTGGGCCTGGTGCGCGAGCGGCAGCTCGACGACCAGGCCTGGCAGGCCGCGCAGCAGGCGCTGGACGGCGACGACGTCGAGTTCGACCTGCGGCCGGCGAAACGTGCGCCGGGCCGGTCGGGGTTGTCGGTGCACGGGCACGCCCGGTTGCTGAGCGAGGAGGACCGCCGGTTCGCGGTGGTGTTCGTCCACGACCAGTCCGACTACGCCCGCATGGAGGCGACCCGGCGCGACTTCGTCGCCAACGTCAGCCACGAGCTCAAGACCCCCGTCGGGGCCATGGCGCTGCTCGCCGAGGCCCTGCTGGCGTCGGCGGACGACCCCGAGACCGTCCGCCGCTTTGCCGAGAAGGTGCTCATCGAGGCCAACCGGCTCGGCGACATGGTCGCCGAGCTCATCGAACTGTCCCGGTTGCAGGGCGCCGAGCGGCTGCACAACGTGGCCCCCATCGACGTCGACACCGTTGTCTCCGAGGCGATTTCACGCCACAAAGTGGCCGCCGACAACGCCGACATCGAGGTCCGTACCGATGCGCCCAGCGGCCTGCAGGTGCTGGGCGACCAGACGCTGCTGGTCACCGCGCTGGCCAACCTGGTGTCCAACGCGATCGCCTATTCGCCGACGGGGTCGCTGGTCTCGATCAGCCGCCGCCGTCGCGGCGAAAACGTCGAGATCGCCGTCACCGACCGCGGCATCGGGATCGCGCTGGAAGACCAGGAGCGGGTTTTCGAGCGGTTCTTCCGCGGCGACAAGGCGCGTTCGCGGGCCACCGGCGGCAGCGGGCTGGGCCTGGCCATCGTCAAGCACGTCGCGGCCAACCACAACGGCAGCATCGGCGTGTGGAGCAAGCCGGGCACCGGGTCGACGTTCACGCTATCCATCCCGGCTGCCCTGGCGTCCCAGCAGGACGGCGAGGGGGAACTCGAGCACCCACGGGGCCGCGAGGTGCGGCCCGGGCGGCCCCAACGAGAGGAAGAACTAAGTCGATGACCCGCGAGAAGGAGTCGCGCTCATGACCAGTGTGCTGATCGTGGAGGACGAGGAGTCGCTGGCCGATCCGCTGGCCTTCCTGCTGCGCAAGGAGGGCTTCGAGGCCACGGTGGTCACCGACGGGTCGGCCGCGCTGGCCGAGTTCGATCGCGCCGGTGCCGACATCGTGCTGCTGGACCTGATGCTGCCGGGAATGTCGGGCACCGACGTGTGCAAGCAGTTGCGGGCCCGTTCCAGCGTGCCGGTGATCATGGTGACCGCACGCGACAGCGAGATCGACAAGGTGGTCGGGCTGGAACTGGGGGCCGACGACTACGTCACCAAGCCGTATTCGGCGCGCGAGTTGATCGCCCGCATTCGCGCGGTGCTGCGCCGCGGCGGCGACGACGACTCCGAGATCAGCGACGGCGTGCTGGAGTCCGGGCCGGTGCGCATGGACGTCGAACGCCACGTCGTCTCGGTCAACGGCGACACGATCACGTTGCCGCTCAAGGAGTTCGACCTGCTCGAGTACCTGATGCGCAACAGCGGACGGGTGCTGACCCGCGGCCAGTTGATCGACCGGGTGTGGGGCGCGGACTACGTGGGCGACACCAAGACGCTCGACGTCCACGTCAAGCGCCTGCGGTCCAAGATCGAAGCCGACCCCGCCAACCCGGTGCACCTGGTGACGGTGCGCGGGCTGGGCTACAAGCTGGAGGGCTAGTTTCACCCTCGCTCAGCGGGCGCTGAGCACCTCGTCGGCCACGCCCAGCGCCACGGCCATGATCGACACCTGCGGGTTCACCTCCGGGCAGCTGGGCAGGATGGACGCGTCGGCCACCCAGACGCCGTCGACGCCGCGCAGCCGCCCCGTCCCGTCGACCGGGCAGCGCTGCTCGTCGGCGCCCGCAGCCGCGGTCCCCGTCGGGTGAAACGCAGCCAGGTGCAGGCTTTTCGGGTTGCTGCGGCCCAGCGCGTCGTGCAGCGCGGGCAACGAGGGGACCGTCGGGTCGCCCGGCAGGCCGGTCAGCACCTCCACGGCGCCCGCGGCGAACAACAGCCGCCCCATGGCCTCGATCGCGGCCAGCAGCCGGGCGACGTCCGCGCGGTCGATGTCGTAGCGCACCAGCGTCTCGCCGCGCACCGAGGACACCGAGCCGACGCCCCGGTCGGCCACCATGGCGCCGAACGTCGCGACCCGCGGGGCCCGGTCGAGCCAGCCGAGCAGCTCGGCGCCGTAGCCGGGAAAGACCATCGACCCCATCCCCGGCGGCGTCGAAGTGGCCTCGATCAGCACGCCATGCGACTCGTGCAATTCGTCGACGGCGGCGCTCTGCAGCACCCCGTGCCAGGCGACGACGTCGTCGTCGAAACGCCCGGCGAGCATCGTCGCCGGATGCAGCGCCAGGTTGCGGCCCAGGCGCGGGTGCGCGCCAAGCCCGCTGCGGCGCAACAGCAATGGCGTCTCGGTCGCGCCGGCGGCCACGACCACCGTGTCGGCCAGGACGTCGAGCGCGGTGCCGTCGGGACGGCGCGCGCGCACGCCGATCGCCCGCCCGTGCTCGTGCAGCACCCGTTCGACGCGGGCTTCGGAGATGATGCGGGCGCCGGCCGCGCAGGCCTGGGGCAGCGCGTTGAGGTGCACGCCGAACTTGGCGTTGCGCGGGCAGCCGATCGCGCACTGGCAACAGCCGCCGCAGCCCGGGGCGTTGCGCGGGATGGGCCCCGCGCGCCAGCCGAGCGTCGCAGCGGCGTCGAGCAGCAGGCGCCCGTTGCGGCCCATCATCTCCAGCGGGACCGGCGCGACCCGCAGCGTGGCCTCGACATCGTCGAGATGACCGGCGAGCCGGTCGGGATCGGCGGGCCGCAGGCCGAAGTCGTTGTGCCACCGGTGTTGTACCGCCGGCGGGGGCCGGTAGCAGGTTCCGGAGTTCACCACGGTGGTGCCCCCGACCGCACGCCCGATCGGCAGCACCACCGACGGCCGCCCCAGCGCGATCGTGGCCCCCGCGCCGCGGTACAGCCCGGCGTAGCGGTCGATCGGGTGGGTGCTGCGGAACTCCTCGACCGTCCAGCGGCGCCCCTCCTCGAGCACGACGGTGTCCAGGCCCGCCCGGGCCAGGGTGCGGGCGGCCATCGCGCCGCCCGCGCCGGAGCCCACGATCACCGCGTCCGCGGCCACGACGGAGCCGCTCGCGGCCGCCGGCGTGACGGTCAGGGGCGCGTCCGGCCGCGCCGCATCGTCCTGCTGGGCGCGCGAAAGCAGTTCCGGTGCAAAGGTTTCCGCGCCATTGGCGAGCAGCACGATCGCCTTGAGGGCCTCGACGGCCGCACCCGTCTCCGGGGTGAGCGCGGCGACGCGCCGCAGCACCGCGTCGCGGCGGCGCGGGTCGAGCCGCGACAGCGACCGCCCGGTGCACAGGTAGCTCGCCGCGGCCACCGAGGCCAGCCCGGCCCGCATGGCCAGCCGCGAAGACGGCGGCAACTGCCGCAGGTAGCGCTCCACGCGCTCGACGAGCTGGGCCGGTGTCGGGCCGCCGTGTTCGGCGGGCAGCAGCGCGGCGCCGAACGAGGCGGTCGCTCGGTCGGCGAACCGGCTCACAGCAGGCGGCCGGCCCGGCGGCCCAGTTTGAGGAACAGCGGATAGGTCGCGAAGATCGCGCCCGCCGCCGCGTGCATGGGCCAGCCGAGACGTTCGGTCTGCACGCCGAAAACCCCGCTGTTCCACATGAAGTCGCGGCCGTCGCGGGCCTGGAAGGGTCGCCAGAGCAGCCCGAGGCCGGGCACGTTCTGGTAGAGCCCGAACGACCCGCCGAAGAAGACCCCGAGGGTGGCGGCCTCGGCGATGTCGCGGCGGTCGGCGGGCAGGCGGCGCTCGATGAGCACTCCGGAGGCGAACAGCATGGGTGGGTCGAACAGAAAGCTCATGTCGTCGGGGTCCTTTCGTTGACGGCGGGCGCCTCGTCACCGCGCAGGCCGACTTCGGCGTGCCCACTTCCCAGCACCGACCAGCGCCGCTCGCCGATCTCGATGTGGATGTCGGCCTGTTCGGTGTTCGTGCACACCGCGGTGCCCCCGTCGGGGTCGGTGTAGGCCAGGCTGACGCACCGCTCCGGCGGCTGGTCCACGCGGATGAGCGCACGGCGGCCACCGAGGCGTCCCTCCAGCTGCCAGTGCGCTACGCCGAGCGTTGTCCGCATCCGCAGTGCCGGCAAAGGGTTTGCGGGCCAATCCTTTCCATCGACACGGAACCGGACGAACGCCATCGGGGCGAGCCTGCGCAGGCCCGGCTTGTGCGACACGGCGGTGACCACCTCGAGGACGTCGCCGCCGCCGAGGTCGGCGTGCAGCCACCCCCAGCGCCTGGCGTTACCGTGCCCGTAGATGTGCGCGACACCGCCGCGCCACCCCTCGATGGGCGCGGCGGTGCCGTCGACGGTCAGTGAGCCCGCGAACTCGGCGGTGGGGGCGAGCACCACCTGGGCGCCCGGCAGCAGTTCGCGGTCCCAGGCCGCGCGGGGGAACGTCCACAGCGGCCCGCCGCTGTCCTGCCAGGACAGGTCCCATGCCAGCGACCGGGCGCTTCCGGTCAGCTGCTGCGGGGCCGCCCGCACGCCCGCGGCGTCGAACCACGTGGCGCCGGTCGCGGGACGGGTGGGTTCGGGACCGAATCGTTCGGTGCGGGGCGGGCCGTCGGGCGGGAACCGGCTCACCCAGCCGTGCGCGTAGGCACCACCGCCCCGCACCGGAGCGACCGTTTCGCAGTGGATCCACAGGCCGGCGCGCGTCAGCGGATCCGACAGGGTGGCGTACCAGACCTCCAGGCGCCCGGCCTCGCCCCGCCAGCGCGGAGTCGACGCCGAACGCATCTCGTCGTCCATCGCTGCACCTCCCACGCCGGTGCGTTTACTATATTGGTTGAACCAATGAACCAGTCAAGTCCGATCCGGCCGCCGGACCGCCACCGCGTGGACGAACAGATCGCCGCGTCGATCGCCGGCGCCATCCTCGACGGCGCCTTCCCGCCCGGCTCGGCGCTGCCGCCGGAACGGGAGCTGGCCGAGCAGCTCGGCGTCAACCGCACGTCGCTACGGCAGGGGCTGGCCCGGGTGCAGCAGATGGGCCTGATCGAGGCCCGGCACGGCAGCGGCAACGTGGTGCGCGACCCGCAGGGCCTCACCCATCCCGCGGTGGTCGAGGCGCTGGTCCGCAGGCTGGGGCCGGAATTCCTGGTCGAACTGCTGGAGATCCGGGCGGGGCTGGGGCCGCTGATCGGCCGGCTGGCCGCCCAACGCATCACGCCCGAGGATGCCGAGGTGTTGCGGGCTGCGCTGGCGGCGGTGCGGGACGCGGACGGCGCCGTGGCACGCCAGGCCGCCGACCTCGCCTACTTCCGGGCGCTCATCCACGGCAGCCGCAACCGTGCGCTGGGTTTGCTGTACCGATGGGTCGAGCAAGCCTTCGGGGGCCGCGAGCACGAGCTGACGGCGGCCTACGACGACGCCGTAGCGGTGGTGGCCGGTCTGCGGGCGATCACCGGGGCCGTGCTGGCGCGCGACCCGGACGCGGCCGCCGCCGCGGTCGAGGACTACCTGCAGGCCAGCGCGCAGCGCATGGTCGCGGCGTACGGCCGAAGCCAGTCGGCGCCCGACGGCGCGCTACTCGGCGAATCGGGTGGCGGGATGCACCGCGATGAGCCCTAACTTGCTGCGCCGCTTGCACATCGCGGCCAGTTCCGCGTAGGCCTTGGCGCCCAGCAGTTCGGTGAGCTCGTCGGCCAGGCTCTCCCACACCTGCGTGGTGCCGACATGGGCGCCGGGGTCGCCGGTGCAGTACCAGTGCAGGTCCGCACCGCCGGAGCCCCAGCCGCGCCGGTCGTACTCGGTGACCCAGGTCTTGAGGATCTCGGTGCCGTCGGGCCGGGTCACCCATTCCTGGCTGCGCCGGATCGGCAGCTGCCAGCAGACGTCGGGCTTCATCGTCAGCGGCGCGACACCCAGCTTGAGGGCTTTGCTGTGCAGCGCGCACCCGGCGCCGGCGGGGAAGCCGGGGCGGTTCAGGAAGATGCACGCGTCCTTGTGCTTGCGGGTGCGGTACTGCGGTTGGCCCTCGTGCTCGTCGAGCTCCAAATACCCCTTGCGGCCCAGGCCCTTGTCGCGGAACTGCCAGTCGTCGTCGGTCAGCTTGGACACCGCGTCGTCCAACCGGGCGCGGTCGTCGTCGTCGGACAAAAACGCCCCGTGCGAGCAGCACCCGTCGTCGGGGCGACCGGCCACCGTGCCATGGCAGGCCGGCGTCCCGAACACGCACGTCCAGCGCGAAAGCAGCCAGGTCAGATCGGCCGCGATCAGGTGCTCGGGGTTGTCGGGGTCGTAGAACTCCACCCATTCGCGGGCGAAATCCAGATCGACCTCTTGCCCGGGGCGGGGGTCCGGATTCGGCACGGATCCCACGGTAGACCACGATTCCGGCCCGGCGGCCCGCTGACACCCCGGGCCCCCGGCGGCCACGAATCGCCCCGGCCGGGGCGAACAACGCTGCCACGCTCAGACCGCCACGCGGTCTGCATCGTCGCCGGGCTAGGTTGTTTGCGTGCGATTGGGCGTGCTCGACGTGGGTAGCAACACGGTCCATTTGTTGGTGGTCGACGCCCACCGCGGCGGACACCCCACTCCGATGAGTTCGACGAAGGCCACGCTGCGGCTCGCCGAGGCGACCGACAGCTCGGGCAAGATCACCAAGCGCGGCGCGGAGAAGCTCATCTCGACGATCGACGAGTTCGCCAAGATCGCCGACAGCTCGGGCTGCGCCGAGCTGATGGCCTTCGCCACCTCGGCGGTTCGCGACGCCGAGAACTCCGAGGACGTGCTCGCCAGGGTGCGCAAGGAGACCGGGGTCGAGCTGCAGGTGCTGACCGGGGTCGCCGAGTCGCGGCTGACCTTCCTGGCGGTGCGGCGCTGGTACGGCTGGAGCGCCGGCCGCATCATCAACCTCGACATCGGCGGCGGTTCGCTGGAGCTGTCCAGCGGCGTCGACGAGGAACCCGAGGTGGCCCTGTCGCTGCCCTTGGGCGCCGGGCGGCTGACCCGCGAGTGGCTGCCCGACGACCCGCCTGGCCGCCGCCGGGTGGCGATGCTGCGCGACTGGCTGGACTCCGAGCTGTCCGACGCCAGCGTCGCCGTGCTCGACGCGGGCACCCCGGACCTGGCGGTGGCCACGTCGAAGACGTTCCGCTCGCTGGCGCGGCTCACCGGGGCGGCGCCCTCGGCGGCCGGACCCCGGGTGAAGAGGACGCTCACCGCAAACGGCCTCAGACAACTCATATCTTTCATCTCTAGGATGACGACCGCTGACCGCGCGGAGTTGGAAGGGGTGAGCGCCGAACGAGCACCGCAGATCGTGGCGGGTGCCCTGGTGGCGGAGGCGAGCATGCGAGCGCTGTCGATCGAAACGGTGGATATCTGCCCCTGGGCCTTACGCGAGGGCCTCATCTTGCGCAAACTCGACAGTGAAGCCGACGGAACGGCCCTCGTCGATATCGCGGTGCGCGATGCTGGAGACCGGGTAGGGGATCGGAACGCGAACCGATCGAGAGGCAGCAAAGCATGACCGAACCACACTCCGACACCGAGAGCCCCGGCACTCGGCCCATCTCGGTGGCCGAATTGCTGGCCAAAAACGGAACGATCGGCGCCCCCGCGGTCACCCGGCGCCGCCGCCGCCGGCGCGGTGACAGCGACGCGGTCACGGTCGCCGAGCTGACCGGCGACATCCCGGTCATCCGGGACGACCACGACCCCGGACGCGAGACCAACGGCACCCGCACGGCCGAAGCCCCCGAGCACGAACGTGACGTCGCCGCCGACGACGGGCAGAAGAGCGCGTACTGGTCGGAGCCCGAGCCACGCTGGCCCAAGTCGCCGCCGCAGCCCGCGCGCGTTTCCGGGCCCGAGCGCAGCGCCTACCCGCGGCCCGTGCGCCAGGCCGACGAGCGCGACGCCGAGCGGCAATCCGGGGCCGAGGGGATGAGTCCCGACCCGGTCGACGACTACGCCGGCATGCCTGTGGACGTGATGGACTCCGAGGTGCGCGATGCCGACCTGGTGGACGAAGACTCGGCCTATGTGCGTTCCTACCTCGACGATTCGACCCTGTTCGGTGGGCAGACGCTCGCCGACGAGCTCGCCCGCCGGCGCGGCGGCGCCGAAGCGGTGCAAAGGGGCGAAGACCGCGACTCCGACGTCGGCGACCGCGCCGTCGCGCCACGCCGGGACGAGGCCGGGAAGGTCGGCGGGGTGGGCAGGTTCGAGGCGCTGCGGCACGGCAGCGTGGTCGTCGTGCAGTCGATCCTGGCGGTCGCCTTCGGGGCCGGGCTGTTCATCGCCTTCGACCAGCTGTGGCGGTGGAACAGCATCGTGGCGCTGGTGCTGTCGGTCCTGGTCATCCTCGGGCTGGTCGTCGGGGTCCGGGTGGTTCGCAAGACCGAGGACATCGCGAGCACGCTGATCGCGGTCGCGGTCGGCGCGCTGATCACGCTGGGGCCGCTGGCGCTGTCGTTGCAGTCGGGCTAGACACCCACCCGGAACCCAGTCGGAACCACAGACAGTGCGCCCAGCAATCAAAGTCGGCCTGTCGACGGCATCGGTGTACCCCTTGCGCGCCGAGGCCGCATTCGAGTACGCGGCCCGGCTCGGCTACGACGGGGTCGAGCTGATGGTGTGGAGCGAGTCGGTCAGCCAGGACATCGACGCCGTCGGCAAGCTCTCTCGGCGCTACCGCGTGCCGGTGCTGTCCGTGCACGCGCCCTGCCTGCTGATCTCTCAGCGGGTGTGGGGCGCCAACCCGATCCCCAAGCTGGAGCGCAGCGTGCGGGCCGCCGAGCAACTCGGCGCCCAGACCGTCGTCGTGCATCCGCCGTTCCGCTGGCAGCGGCGCTACGCCGAGGGATTCAGCGAGCAGGTCGCGGCGCTGGAGGCGTCGAGCGACGTGTTGGTCGCCGTCGAGAACATGTTCCCGTTCCGGGCGGACCGCTTCTTCGGGGCCGGTCAGTCCCTCGAGCGGATGCGCAGGCGCGGCGGCGGGCCGGGACCCGCGATCTCGGCGTTCGCACCCTCCTACGACCCGCTGGACGGCAACCACGCCCACTACACGCTCGACCTGTCCCACACCGCCACCGCGGGCACCGACGCGCTGGACATGGCGGAGCGGATGGGCGCGGGGCTGGTCCACCTGCACCTGTGTGACGGCAACGGGCTGCCCGCCGACGAGCATCTGGTTCCCGGGCGCGGAGCCCAGCCCACCGCCGAGGTCTGCCAGATGCTGGCCGCCGGCCATTTCGCCGGACACGTGGTGCTGGAGGTCTCCACGTCGTCGGCGCGCTCGGCCGGCGAGCGCGAGAGCCTGCTCGCCGAATCGTTGCAGTTCGCCCGCACCCACCTGTTGCGCTGACCCCCAGGAGATCATGACCGCGTTATTCACCACCGCGATGACGTTGCGGGAGGTCGACCCCGGCGTTTTCGAAGGCGAGCTCGACAAGCGCTGGACGATCGGTCCGAAGGTGCACGGCGGGGCCATGCTGGCGCTGTGCGCCAACGCCGCGCGCACCGCGTGCGGCGGGCCGGCGAACGGGCTCGAACCCGTCGCCGTGTCGGCGAACTTCCTGTGGGCGCCCGACCCGGGGCCGATGCGGGTGGTGACGTCGGTCCGCAAGCGCGGGCGCCGGATCAGCCTCGTCGACGTCGAGCTCACCCAGGGCGACCGCACCGCCGTGCACGCCGTGGTCAATCTCGGCGAGCCGGAGCACTATCCGCCCGGGGGGCATGCGGCGCCGCTGCTGTCGGCGAACCCGGTTGCGGAGCTGATGGCGCCGGAGCCGCCCGAGGGCATCGAGGCGATCGGGCCCGGCCACCCGCTGGCCGGCCTGGTGCACCTGGGTGAGGGCTGCGACGTGCGGCCGCTGCTGTCGACGATGGGCCCGAGCACCGACGGAAGGCCGCCGAGGCTGCAGATGTGGGCCCGTCCCCGCGGCGTGGCCCCGGACGCGCTGTTCGCGCTGATGTGCGGGGATCTGTCGGCGCCGGTGACCTTCGCGGTGGATCGCACCGGCTGGGCTCCCACCATCCAGCTCACCACCTTCCTGCGGGCCCTGCCGGCCGACGGCTGGCTGCGGGTGCTCTGCACGTGCATGGAGATCGGCCACGACTGGTTCGACGAGGACCACATCGTGGTCGACAGCCTCGGCCGGATCGTGGTGCAGTCGCGCCAGCTGGCATTGGTGCCCCCGCCGCGCTAGCGGGCGGTGTCTGCGATGCTGTCCGGCATGGCAAGGATCGCGA
Source organism: Mycobacterium sp. HUMS_12744610 (assembly GCF_041206865.1). Taxonomy (NCBI): domain Bacteria; kingdom Bacillati; phylum Actinomycetota; class Actinomycetes; order Mycobacteriales; family Mycobacteriaceae; genus Mycobacterium; species Mycobacterium servetii. Next base: position 5,346,597 of record NZ_JBGEDP010000001.1, on the reverse strand, counting down.
TCATCGGGGGCGGCAGCATCGGCGAGGCGCTGCTGTCCGGGTTGCTGCGCGCCGGTCGGCAGGTCAAAGACCTGGTGGTGGCCGAGCGGATACCCGAACGGGCCAAGTATCTCGCGGACACCTACTCGGTATTGGTCACGTCGGTGACCGAGGCGGCCGAGCACGCGGCCTTCGTCGTCGTCGCGGTGAAACCCGCTGATGTGGAGTCGCTGATGGGGGAGTTGGCCCGGGTGGCCGCCGCGGCCGAGGACGACTCCCCCGACCAGGTCTTCGTCACGGTCGCGGCGGGGATCACCGTCACCTACTTCGAATCCAAACTGCCCGCCGGGACGCCGGTGGTGCGGGCGATGCCGAACGCCGCGGCGTTGGTGGGGGCGGGGGTCACCGCGCTGGCGAAGGGCCGCTTCGTGACCCCGGCGCAGCTCGAGGAGGTCTCGGGGCTGTTCGACGCCGTCGGCGCCGTGCTGACCGTCGCCGAATCCCACATGGACGCCGTGACCGCGCTGTCCGGTTCGGGGCCGGCGTATTTCATGTTGATGGTCGAGGCGTTGGTCGACGCCGGTGTGGCGGCAGGCCTGACGCGCGAGGTGGCCACCGAGCTGACCGCGCAGACGATGGCCGGGTCGACGGCCATGCTGCTCGAAGCGCTGGATCAGGAGCGGCGGCCGGGTGTGGGCGAGGGATTGGGCAAGCGGGTGGACGCCTCGGCGGCCCAGTTGCGTGCGACGGTGACGTCGCCGGGCGGGACGACCGCTGCTGCGCTGCGCGAACTGGAGCGGGGCGGGTTGCGGGCCGCCGTCGATGCGGCCGTCCAGGCCGCGAAAACGCGCTCTGAGCAGCTGAGAATTACATCGGAATAATTCGGGCTTTTTTGAATTGATTGTCCCCCACCAGTACCAGTAACCCCATTAGTCCCGCTATTCTCCTCCTTGTATGCACGTGTGGGTGCCAGCGGAGGGGAAGCCGCTGGCATTGCGCGTGCCTGACACGATTGGGTTGCGATGACGTCTACGAACGGGCCATCTGCGCGAGATTCTGCCGGCAAGGCGCGGGACGCCAGTCCCGGCGATGGCCAGCAGGCCAGGGCACAATTTCTCACCGTCGCGGAGGTGGCCGCGCTGATGCGGGTCTCCAAGATGACGGTGTACCGGCTCGTGCACAACGGTGAGTTGCCCGCGGTGCGGGTCGGTCGATCCTTCCGGGTGCACGCCAAGGCCGTCCACGACATGCTCGAGACGTCGTACTTCGACGCCGGCTGACCCGAATCCCCGTGGCCTCGCGGCACGGCTCGGTTCGTCGCGCGCCCGCCGGAAGGTCCCGGTTTGGTGTTCGCGGCGGGCGGCCGGGTAAAGTGGCGGGGTCTTTTCAAGTCCTTCACCAACCGGTCACGGGTCAGATAGCGGAGTTCATGGGTTCAGTAATCAAGAAGCGGCGCAAGCGCATGTCGAAGAAGAAGCACCGCAAGCTGCTGCGTCGCACCCGGGTGCAGCGCAGAAAACTCGGTAAGTAACCCCCGCTGCGCAGGTCGCGCTGATGCCGACCGTCACGCCTCCGTAACGCCATCGTCCCGTCTCGCCGCTAGGCTATCCGGGTGGATTTGTCGAGCGGGGACGGTCCCGGCACCAGCGGCGCCGGGGAGGAGACCGTGCACTACCCCAGGGTGGTGCTGGTCACCGGTGCGTGCCGGTTCCTGGGCGGCTACCTGACCGCCCGGCTCGCGCAGAACCCGCTGATCAACAGCGTCATCGCGGTGGATGCGATCGCGCCCAGCAAGGACATGTTGCGCCGGATGGGGCGCGCGGAGTTCGTCCGCGCCGACATCCGTAATCCCTTCATCGCCAAGGTGATTCGCAACGGCGAGGTCGACACCGTGGTGCACGCCGCCGCGGCCTCCTACGCACCGCGGTCCGGGGGCAGTGCCGCGCTGAAGGAACTCAACGTGATGGGCGCGATGCAGTTGTTCGCGGCCTGCCAGAAGGCGCCCTCGGTGCGCCGGGTGGTGTTGAAGTCCACCTCCGAGGTGTACGGGTCGGATCCGCACGACCCGGTGATGTTCACCGAGGACAGCAGCAGCCGCCGGCCTTTCCGCGCGGGCTTCGCCAAGGACAGCCTCGACATCGAGGGCTACGCGCGCGGCCTGGGCCGGCGCCGTCCCGACATCGCGGTGACGATCCTGCGGCTGGCCAACATGATCGGCCCCGCGATGGACACCACCCTGTCGCGTTACCTGGCCGGGCCGTTGGTGCCCACGATGTTCGGCCGCGATGCGCGCCTGCAGTTGTTGCACGAGCAGGACGCGCTGGGCGCGCTGGAGCGCGCGGCGATCGCCGGCAAGGCCGGCACGTTCAACGTCGGCGCCGACGTCATCATGCTGTCCCAGGCGATCCGGCGGGCGGGGCGGATCCCGCTGCCGGTGCCCGGCTTCGGCGTGTGGGCCCTGGATTCGCTGAGACGGGCCAATCGCTACACAGAGATCTCCCGCGACCAGTTCGACTACCTGAGTTACGGCCGCGTCATGGACACCACCAGGATGCGTACCGAACTCGGCTTCCAGCCGAAATGGACGACGGCCGAGGCGTTCGACGACTACGTCCGCGGCCGCGGCCTGACTCCCATAATCGACCCTCATCGGGTACGCTCCTGGGAGGGTCGCGCCATTGCCTTAGCGCAGCGCTGGGGAAGCCGAAAGCCAATTTCGTGGGGTGGGGGCAGGTAGAGATCGTGGCGGGTGACACCAGAGCGAACGTGATTCCCCTGCACACAAATCGGGGTCGGGTGGCGGCGCGCCGGAGGGCCGATCAGCGGGCCGAATCCGCGCGCCAGCATCCCTCGCTGCTCTCGGATCCGCGCGGCCGCGCGTCGGCCGAACAGATCGCCGCCGTCGTGCGCGAAATCGACGAGCACCGCCGCGGCACGGGCGCTGCCGCGGGGACCGGCGAGGCGCCGCTGAACGAACTCGCCCAGCGGGTGGCCGCCGTGGCCGGCTTCCTTCGGCAGCGGCTGACGGGCGACTACACCGTCGACGAGTTCGGCTTCGACCCGCACTTCAACGACGCGGTCGTCAGGCCTTTGCTGCGGTTCTTCTTCCGGTCGTGGTTCCGCGTCGAGGTCAGCGGTATCGAGCACCTGCCGAGCGAGGGGCCCGCGCTGTTGGTGGCCAACCACGCCGGGGTGCTGCCCTTCGACGGGCTGATGCTCTCGGTGGCGGTGCACGACGAACATGAGGCCCAACGGGACCTGCGGCTGCTGGCCGCCGACATGGTGTTCGACCTGCCCGTGGTCGGTGAAGCGGCCCGCAAGGCCGGCCACACCATGGCGTGCACGACCGACGCGCACCGGCTGCTGGCGGCGGGCGAGCTCACGGCGGTGTTCCCGGAGGGCTACAAGGGGCTGGGCAAGCGCTTCGAGGACCGCTACCGGCTGCAGCGGTTCGGGCGCGGCGGCTTCGTGACGGCGGCGCTGCGCACGAAGGCGCCGATCATCCCGTGCTCGATCGTGGGTTCGGAGGAGATCTACCCGATGCTGGCCGACGTGAAGCTGCTGGCGCGGCTGTTCGGGCTGCCCTATTTCCCGATCACCCCGCTGTTTCCGCTGGCCGGTCCCGCGGGTCTGGTGCCGCTGCCGTCGAAATGGCGCATCGCGTTTGGCGAGCCGATCTACACCAACGACTACTCCGCCTCCGACGCCGAGGACCCCATGGTCACCTTCGAGCTGACCGATCAGGTGCGCGAGACGATCCAGCAGACGCTGTACCGGCTGCTGGCCGGCCGGCGCAACATCTTCCTCGGCTGAATTCCCTGGCGTACTTTTCTGGCCTACCGACCGCAGCGCCCCGGTGCCTGAACGACACCGGGGCGCTCGGCGGCAAGCTTCGAGGGACTACTTGACGAGCGTGAACTGACAGACGTTGGTGTAGCCGTCGCGGAACAGGTCCGAGCATCCCCGCAGGTAGTGCATGTAGATGTCGAAGGTCTCCTGACCCTTCAGGGCGATCGCCTCGTCCCTGTGGGCCTCCAGCGCGTCCGCCCAGGCGTTCAGCGTCGGAACGTAGTTCTTCCCGATCATGTGGTGACGCTCGATCTCGAAACCCGCCTCCGTCGCGTAACGGTCGACCTGCGCGATCTGAGGCAACTTCCCGCCGGGAAAGATCTCCCGGAGGATGAAGCTGATGAAGCGCAGCAGGCTCATCGTCGTCTTCAGGCCGAGTTCCTGGGCCTCCTCGGTGGTGGGCACCACGATCGTGTGCAGCAGCATCCGGCCGTCGTCGGGCAGCAGGTTGTAGAACTTCTTGAAGAACGTGGCGTAACGCTCGTATCCCGCGTCACCGGCGCCGTCGGCGAAGTGCTCGAACGCGCCCAGCGAGACGATGCGGTCGATCGGCTCGTTGTCGAATTCCTCCCAGCCCTGGATGCGCACCTCTTTGCGGCGCGGGCTGTCGATCTCCTCGAACTTCGCGACGTCGTGAGCGTACTGGTTCTCGCTCAACGTCAGGCCGATGACATTGACGTCGTACTCCTGCACGGCGTGCCGCATGGTCGAACCCCAGCCGCAGCCGATGTCGAGCAGGGTCATTCCGGGCTCGAGGTTCAGCTTGTCCAGCGCCAACTTGCGCTTGGCGTACTGGGCCTCTTCCAGCGTCTTGCCCGGGTTGTCCAGGTTCAGCTCCGACGGCTCGTCGAAGTAGGCGCAGCTGTAGGTCATCGACGGGTCGAGCCAGAGCTTGAAGAACTCGTTCGACTTGTCGTAGTGCGATCGGACCGCCGCGACCGGCGGTTTCAGCTGGGTCCTGCCCGTCTCCCCCTGTGGAGTCATTGAATCGCTCCTACTTTCCGGCTGATATGGATGCAATTGCGGCGACGGTTTCAGCGCCGGCTTCCTGGTGTGCGGCTTCGCCTAACATCGTGACCGTGCTGGTCACCACGGGGTTGCCGTCTGCGTCCGTTACTTCGCTGCGAATCTCTGCAATCACCGTACCGTGCGACTCGATGACCGCGTCAAGATAAGTGTCGAAATACAGCCGGTCGCGGGCGACTATCGGCCGGTGGAACTTGAACTTCTGGTCTCGGTGGATGACCCGGGCGATGTTGATCGGGATGTTGAACTTGGTGAAGATCTCCAGCTGTACGCGCCGGCCCGCCACCGCCAGGAACGTCAGCGGGGCCACCACCGTCGGATAACCGGCGGCCTCGGCGTCGGCCTCGTTGAAGTGCGACGGGTGCTCGTCTTTGATCGCGAGCGCGAACTCCCGGATCTTCTCGCGACCCACCTCGAAGTAATCCGGCGCCCGGTAGTGGCTGCCGATGAGGTCTTGGGTTCCTTCGGGAATTGTCATGCCGGTGCCGCTTTCCGCTCGAAGACGTAGCGGCGGAGCTTATCAGCGCGGTTGGCGTCGTGACGCCAGTGCGGCCAGCGCCCCCCCGGCCGCGCCCAGCGCCAGGGCGGACGGGACACCGATCCGGGCGGCCTTGCGTGCGGTGCGGAAGTCGCGTATCTCCCACCCCTTCTCGCGGGCCAGGCTGCGCAGCCGGGCGTCGGGGTTGACGGCGACCGCGGTGCCCACCAGCGAGAGCATGGGTACGTCGTTGTAGCTGTCGGAATAGGCGGTGCAGCGTTTGAGGTTCAGGCCCTCCCGGATCGCCAGCGACCGCACCGCGTGCGCCTTACCGGTGCCGTGCAGGATCTCGCCGACCAGTCGGCCGGTGAAAACCCCGTCGACCGACTCGGCGACGGTGCCCAGCGCGCCCGTCAGCCCGAGCCTGCGCGCGATGGTCGCCGCGAGCTCGTAGGGCGTGGCGGTGATCAGCCACACCTGTTGGCCGGCGTCCAGATGCATCTGGGTGAGCTCGCGGGTGCCCGCCCAGATCTTGTCGGCGATGATCTCGTCGTAGATCTGCTCACCGAGGTCGACGAGCTCCTGCACGGGCCGGCCCTCGATGAACGTGAGCGCCTTGCGCCGCCCGGCTGCCACGTCGTTGCTGTTCTCCTTGCCCAGCAGCTGGAACTTGGCCTGGGCGTAGATGAATCCGAGGACGTCGCGATACGTGAAATAGTCGCGGGCGGCCAGCCCGCGGCCGAAGTGCACCGCCGACGATCCCTGCACCAGCGTGTTGTCGACGTCGAAGAACGCGGCGGCGGTCAGGTCGACCGGGGGCTGCGTGGGGACCTCGCCGGCGTCGGCGGCCGCCTGCAACCCCTCGAGCGCCCGCGCGGCGCTGGCCTCGGCCGCCAGCGTTTCCAGGTCAACGGGACCGGGGCGATCCGCGCTGCCCGACTCAGCGGAAGCCATCGCTCAACCTCCTACCTGCTGTGCCGCCCGGTGGCCCGTGGCCGGCCGGTATCAACCCTATCGGGCGGATGTTCGGGGCAGGATTACGCGCCTGGCCTGGGGTGGACCGTCGAGCGTGACGGCGATGCCCTAGCCCCGGGCTTTCTCGCTGGTCGGCGGCGGTCGCGTGTCGTGAATGAAGAAAGATGCTCTGAACTGGGATAATTCGGCTTGTCTGAGGTCGAATATCGCAAGTTCGAGAAGCACCTTTCTGGTGGGTGAGTCTACGTCGTGGTACCCGTCGTTGTCCGTTGACACCGCCGGCCGCGGGATCGTGTCGCAGGCCGGATCGATCACCTTGGTGCGCACCGCGCAGCAGGTGGGCCTGATCGATGCGCTCTCGGCCGGGTTACGGCCGTGGCGCAAACCGTTGGCCAGCCACAATCCGGGCAAGATCCTCACCGATCTAGCCATCGCAGTGGCCATCGGTGGGGACTGCCTGGCTGATCTGGCGGTGCTGCGTGGGCAGTCGGGGGTGTTCGGTCTGGTGGCATCCGATCCCACCGTGTCGCGGTTGATCGCCACGTTGGCCGCCGATGCCGATGCCGCGTTGGCTGCGATCAACACCGCACGAGCTACCGCCCGGGCTGCCGCATGGTCTGCTGCGGCCCCGAGGCCAAAAAACGCCAATCCGAACCCGCTCAGGCCACCACACCATCACCGTGAAATTTCGAGGCTAATGGCGGTGGGCATCCGAATCCGGAAACGCACGCCGCTGGTACCAGTACTTCTCCGGTTCGCGTATTGGCCTGCAGATGTCAGTCGCCCTCCCCGAGGCCCAATGCCGCCCGGTCGAACACCACCCAGTCGTCCGCTTCATTTACGATTTGAATACCGCTGATCTGAGTGGCAGCTTTGACCATTTCTTTGAGTGCTTCCCATTGCATCCCTCCATATCTGATCGCGGGCCGCGATCGGGTGGTATACCCACGTAACACACTCGGCAGGTGGTCAATGGCGAACGTCTTCATGATTGGTTGGCCGTCTTCACTCTGCGCTTTCGCTAACTCCATAAATATCTCGCGACGTCGGAGCTTGGACGCGATCGACGGGAGTAAATCCTCTTGCGGTGTGCGGACGGCACGGGTAATGAGATCCTCGAGCGGGTCTCCGGTATTTCCTGACAGCTCGGTCGAGCTGTTGGTAGTCATCATTTTTGGTCGCTGGCCGCGGAGGGTTTCGATGATCTGTTGCTTGTTCATTGCAATCCATTTTGAGGCGCGATTGGACAAGATCACCCAGTCGAGATCTGGCATTTCCAACGCGGCTGCAAGGGCATCTTCGAACGCGCCACCTGCGAACTTTTCTGGCAAATCCGGGTGATCTTTCGATGTGTACAGCATCATGGCATGCTTGCCGTCTGGGAGCCGGAGCAGGGGAGTTGCGTTGAGCTCCTTTCCTTCGTGCAGAACAGTCGTTCGCGGGAAAAATAGTTCGACACCCCTAAGCGCCGAGAAAAGCTGCTGAGTTGCTTCCGGCGACTTCTGCTCGGCGGCAATATCGATCAATGCTTCCACACTAAAGGCATCCGGTGGGGTCAAGGCCGAGACCTCTCGTAAGGCGTGAATTTGTTATTGAGTCTATCGTATATGCCTGTTAGATGGTAAGTCTTCCCGGAAGGGTTGAACGGATCGTATGTGCACACCGCAAGGTCGATGTCTCCCATGCCTTCGTGTATCAGCGCACTGATCAATGTCGACTTCGCGACTGTCAGCGGTGAACCCAAAATGTTCAAGCCGTCGGGAGGATGAATAGTATAGTTCGGTATTGATTCTCCGGCGTAAAATGTCTTGGAATAAACTCCGGATGTGTCGCCACCGGTCTCGATCAAGTTTCCAAGCGAATCAGTGATCGTCGAGCCGTGTTCTGCAAATGTCGTAATACTCGATCCTTTGGGGACAACAAATAAACCGTTATCTGGATCGTAGCTACCATGACCGCTAATTGTCTGCCGACCGGGCATCTCGCCGTGCCCAGGCGTTTGATTCGCCGAATCCGCTAATTGATCACCCTCGTGATTAGGTGACGGACTATCGTCTGTCGGCGTCGGGTTGGCTTCCCCGGGTGCCGGGTCCGATGGTGGCCCCTCGCCGTCAACTGGGTGAACGGGGCCGTCGTAGGGGCCAGGCACCTCGGGCGGGCGAAGGCCCGGTTCCTGGCCGCGGGGCAGCTCGCCCAGGTCGGGAGGTACTTCGGCGGGCGCTTCGCCTATGGGCACCGAAGGCGGCGTCGGCGGGTGGGGCTCCGGCGGCGATGGCAGATCTGCGCCGGGAGGGGCGCCCGACTCGCCGACGGGCGCAGCCGGCAGGCGCGCGGGGGCCGGCTCGGGCGGCTGGTGGGGGAGAGGTGTCCGGTCTGCCGGCTCGGGCGCCACCGGCCTGACCCCGGGCGCTGGCGGCGTGGCCGGTCTGGGCGGCTCACCCGCGGCCGGTTTCTCGGCGACGGGCGGTCTGGATTCGGTCGGGCTGTGAGGCAGGGGACCGTCGGCGGGCCCGGGTGCCGGCTTGGCCGGGGGTGCGGGCCGGCCCGCTTCCGGCGGCTTGGGGCCGGTCGCCGGTGGCTCTGCCGGGCCCTTGACCGGCGGCGCCTCGGGGACCTCCGGCAGGGGCGGCTTGCGCAAGCCCTTGAGCGCGTCGGCGGCGTCGCGCCCCACCTTGCCCAGCTTCGAGAGCGGCCCGCCCGGCACCGCCAACGTCGCCCCGTCGAAGGCGGTCTTCCCGAGCGCTTCGGCCGGGTTTGTGCTCCACTCGTCCCAGTGGGTGACGTCCTTGCCTAGCGCCTTCCAGGACTCGGCTACTCCGGGCCCGCCGTCGGGGCCCAAGCCGACCAGCGGTGCTTCCCCGGAAACCATGCCGGCCAGGTCTCTGAAGTAACCCACCGGGTCGGTTTGGAGCCGGTTCGGGCTGAATTCCCAGAGCCCCTTGGCGAATCCATATCCCTCTTGGCCGACGCCCTTGAAAAACTGGCCCGCCTGATTGACGGCCCTGCCGACCGGGGTGCCGTGCAGAAAGTGGTCCCACTCCTTGCCCGCCCAGCGGCCCATATCCGCTGCGGCCGTGGCGGCCGCGGAGACGGTGGCGTTGATCTGGCCGGCAAGTGCCCGGGCCTCGCGGGCGAAGTTGTCGACCACCGTGCGGATGTCCTCGGCGATTCTCTTGATCTCGTCCTCGTCCTCGTCGGTGAGGAACTCCCAGACCTCTTTGATCCCGGTCAGGGGGTCACAGATGCGCGACAACAGATCCAGGATCGCCGCGTGCACCGCTTCGACCTCGGCTGCGTAGCCGGTGAGCTGGGCGGCGATCGTTTGGCATTGCCGCGCGATGTCGGTGGTGGCATTGGCGGCATCGGACAACGCCTTGTCGATGGCGGCGCCCTCCGGGATCTGCTGGGCGGCGATGGCGGCCATCGTGCCGCCGCCCGCCGGGGTCTCGGCCGCCATGAAGTTGGCGCCCGCGGTGGTCCACGCCGCCGCGGCGGCCCGCAATTTCGCCGAATCGCCACTGGGCCAGATCATTCCGACATACGGCGCCACCCAGCCCCAACCGGCGGGGGCGCCGCTCCCGGCGCCCACCGCAGCAGGCGGTGGCGAGCCCACGATCAACGGCCCGGTCACCTGCGGCATCGGCAGGGCCGCGGCCCGGCCGCTGACATCCGACATCGCCTCGGCCAGCGCGTAGTTGTGTGCCGACACCCGCACGCCGTCGCCGATGCTGCACAGCCCGTTGCGGGCGCCGGCCATCGCGTCGATCAATTTCGCGGCGGCTTGGTCGTAGCTGTGACCGAACGCCGCGCCCACCGGATCGTCACCGGCCATGCCGGCACCGCCGGCCAGTGCCGCGGTCAAAACCGAGATCACCGACCCCAACGAAACGCCGGTGTCCACCACCGTGGCGCCGGCACGGTCTAGCGCCGTCGCGTCACACGCCAGCGGTGCCATCGGTTCACGACCACATGCCGAGATTCGTCGACATCGCCCCGGTGTAGTTGCCGTGCGCGGTCGTGGCCGCCTTCTCGAGTTGCGCGAGCGCCTCCCGCATCATCGCCTCGCCGCGCTCCCAGTGCTGGTGTGCCTCGGCGTGGGCGGCGGCCGCGGCGCCAGACCAAGTCGCGTGCAGACGCGTCACGCGAGAATCGAGCTCAGTGATCATGTCCTCGGCATAGCGCTGAAATGCCGCTATCCGTTGCACGACCTCGGCCAGCGCCGCCGGGTCCACCGCGAACGCCTCAACCACCGCGCACCGCCCGCTCCGCCTGGGCGGACCCGGCCTCGTTGCTCTGGTAACCCGACGCCGCCTCGTCGAGCAACCACGCCAGGATCGACAAACCTGCCTGCACCTCGCCGGCCCCGCGATGCCACAGCTCCCACGCCGAGCCGTATGCGCTGCCCGACGCGCCGCGCCAGCCGTCCAACATCTGACCCACCTGGTCGTCGAGATCGGCCAGCTGAGCAGAAAGGTGCTCGGCGGTACCGCCCAGCGAGGCGGCGGCCCCCCGCATCGCCAGCGGATCGACGCGGACTGTGTCGTCGGCCATAGCGGCAACCTAGCCAGTGCCCGCCGGTCCCACAATTCACGCGGCTCGTCGGGTGCCCCGCCGCCGGTGACACACTGGCGGTCATGACCCAGTCCCCGAGCCGCCGGCAGGTGCGATTGTTGACCCGCAACGGGTGCGCGATGTGCGTGCACGTCGGCGAGCGGCTGGCCGAACTGGCCGCTGAGCTGGGCTTCGACCTGGCGACGACCGACGTCGACGCGGCCGCGGCGGCGGGTGATCCCGCCCTGCGGGCCGAGTTCGGCGACCGGCTGCCGGTGATCCTGCTCGACGGCCGCGAGCACAGCTACTGGGAGATCGACGAGCCCCGGCTGCGCGCCGATCTCGCGCGCTGAGGACGCCCCGAAGCCGGAGGTCGCCGGGCATTTATTTGGTAGGCCACCTCGGAACCGACTACCGTGGATGTCAACTTCAGTAGCTGACCGAGCAAGGGAGCTGGCCAGGTGATGCTGCCGTGAGCATCCTGCTTTTCGGGGTTTCGCACCGCAGTGCGCCGGTCTCCGTCCTGGAACAACTCAGCATCGACGAATCCGATCAGGTCAAGATCGTCGATCGGATGCTGCAGTCCCCGCTGGTGACCGAGGCGATGGTGCTCTCGACCTGCAACCGGGTCGAGGTGTACGCGGTGGTCGACGCCTTCCACGGCGGGTTGGCGGTCATCGGGCAGGTGCTGTCGGACCACTCCGGCATGTCGATGGCCGACCTGACCAAGTTCGCCTACGTCCGCTACAGCGAGGCCGCCGTCGAGCACCTCTTCGCGGTGACCAGCGGGCTGGACTCGGCGGTCGTCGGCGAGCAACAGGTGCTCGGTCAGGTGCGCCGCGCGTATGCCGGCGCCGAAGCCAACCGCACCGTGGGCCGGGTCCTGCACGAGCTGGCCCAGCGGGCGTTGTCGGTGGGCAAGCGGGTGCACTCCGAGACCGGCATCGACGCCGCCGGCGCCTCGGTCGTCTCGGTCGCCCTGGACCTGGCCGAACGCCGGCTGGGCGGACTGGCCGGCAAGACCGCCGTGGTGATCGGCGCCGGGGCGATGGGTGCGTTGTCGTCGGCGCATCTGACCCGGGCCGGCATCGGCCGCGTCCACGTGCTCAACCGGTCGCTGTCGCGGGCGCAACGGCTGGCCCGCAAGATCCGGGAAACCGGCGCCCACGCCGACGCGCTGCCGCTGGAACGCCTGCCCGAGGCGCTGGCGCAGGCCGACGTCGTCGTCAGCTGCACGGGGGCCGTCAGCCCGGTCGTGTCGCTGGCCGACGTGCATCACGCGCTTGCCGCGGCGCAGCGGGACGAGGCCGCCGAGCCGCTGGTGATCTGCGACCTGGGTATGCCCCGCGACGTCGACCCCGCGGTGGCCGGGCTGCCCGGAGTCTGGGTCGTCGACGTCGCCCGCATCCAGCACGAGCCCTCGGCCCACGCCGCGACCACCGACGTCGACGCCGCCCGCCACATCGTCGCGGCCGAGGTCGCCGCCTACCTGGCGGGGCAGCGGATGGCCGAGGTCACCCCCACGGTGACGGCGTTGCGCCAGCGGGCCGCCGATGTCGTGGAGGCCGAACTGCTGCGCCTGAACAACCGGCTGCCCGGCCTGGAGAGCGCCCAGCGCGAGGAGGTGGCGCGCACCGTGCGGCGGGTGGTGGACAAGCTGTTGCACGCGCCCACCGTCCGGATCAAGCAGCTGGCCAGCGCACCCGGCGGCGACAGCTACGCCGAGGCCCTGCGCGAGCTCTTCGAACTCGACCCGACCGCCGTGGACTCCGTGGCCGCCGTTGCTGCGGGTGAATTGACTTTCATATCAAGCGGATTCGACGCGGATATGCCGCCACAGTCCGGCGAGTAGCCGATTGGCGAACGTGATCCGGATAGGCACCCGGGGCAGTCTGTTGGCCACCACCCAGGCCGCGACCGTCAGGGACGCGCTGATCGCCAATGGCCATCCCGCGGAACTGGTGACCATCAGCACGGTTGGCGACCGCTCGTCGGCGCCGATCGAGACCCTCGGGGTGGGCGTGTTCACCACCGCGTTGCGCGAAGCCATCGACGACGGCCGCGTGGATGCCGCGGTGCACTCGCACAAGGATTTGCCGACCGCCGACGACCCGCGGTTCACGATCGCGGCGATCCCGCCGCGCAACGACCCCCGCGACGCGGTGGTGGCCCGTGACGGACTGGTCCTCGGGGAGTTGCCGGCGGGGTCGCTGGTGGGCACGTCGTCGCCGCGGCGGGCCGCGCAGCTTAGAGCATTGGGTCTCGGTTTGGAAATTCGCCCCCTACGAGGCAACCTAGATACCAGGTTGAACAGGGTAAGAAGTGGTGATCTTGACGCCGTCGTGGTGGCGCGGGCCGGCCTGGCCCGGCTGGGCCGCCTCGACGATGTCACCGAGACGTTGGAGCCGGTACAGATGTTGCCCGCACCGGCGCAGGGCGCGCTCGCCGTGGAGTGCCGCGCCGGTGACAGCCGGTTGGTGGCAGTGCTGGCCGAGCTGGACGACGCCGACACCCGCGCCGCGGTCACCGCGGAGCGGGCCCTGCTGGCCGAACTGGAGGCCGGTTGCTCCGCACCGGTGGGTGCGATCGCCGAGGTGGTCGAGTCCATCGATGAGGACGGCCGCGTCTTCGAAGAGCTGTCGCTGCGCGGTTGCGTGGCGGCGCTGGACGGATCCGACGTGATCCGTGCGTCCGGCATCGGCACACCCGGTCGGGCACGGGAGCTGGGGCTCTCGGTCGCGGGGGAGCTGTTCGAACTGGGCGCCCGGGAGCTGATGCGCGGAGTGCGGCCGGATCCGGCGCAAGAAGATTGAGTCGAACGACGTGGGAGCGACAATGACGACGCGAGGGCGTAAGCCGAGGCCGGGCCGCATCACTTTCGTGGGTTCCGGCCCGGGCGACCCCGGGCTACTGACCACGCGGGCCGCCGCGGTGCTGGCCAACGCGGCGGTGGTGTTCACCGATCCCGATGTGCCCGATGCGGTGCTGGCGTTGATCGGCAGGGACCTGCCGCCCGTGTCCGGTCCGGCGCCGGCCGATCCGGTGCCGGCGGACGCCGACGGTGGTCACGACCGGGCCACGCCCGCGGTGGTTCCCGGCGGCCCCGACATCCGCCCGGCCCTGGGGGAGCCGGCCGAGGTCGCCAAGACGCTGACCGCCGAGGCCCGCTCCGGCACCGACGTGGTGCGGCTGGTCGCCGGTGATCCGCTGACACTCGACGCGGTCATCACCGAGGTGAACGCGGTCGCGCGCACCCACCTGCACATCGAGATCGTTCCCGGCCTGTCGCCGGCCAGCGCGGTCCCGACGTATGCGGGGCTTCCGCTGGGTTCGGCGCACACCGTCGCCGACGTGCGCGACCCGCACGTCGACTGGGACGCGCTGGCCGCGGCCCCGGGGCCGCTGATCCTGCAGGCCACCGCCTCGCACCTGCCCGAGGCGGCCCGCACGCTGATCGAGCACGAACTGGCCGAAACCACCCCGTGCGTGGTGACCGCACACGGCACCACCTGCCAGCAGCGTTCGGTGGAGACCACGCTGCAGGGGCTGAGCGATCCGGGTGTCCTGGCGGGCATCGACGCCGCGGGCCCGCCCGGCGGGAATGGCAGGGAACCCCAGACCGGCCCGCTGGTGGTCACCATCGGCAAGACGGTGAGCAACCGGGCGAAGCTGAACTGGTGGGAGAGCCGCGCGCTCTATGGCTGGACGGTGCTGGTGCCCCGCACCAAGGACCAGGCCGGCGAGATGAGTGAGCGGTTGACGTCCTACGGCGCGCTGCCGATCGAGGTGCCCACCATCGCCGTGGAGCCGCCGCGCAGCCCCGCGCAGATGGAGCGTGCCGTCAAGGGCCTGGTCGACGGCCGCTTCCAGTGGGTGGTGTTCACCTCGACCAACGCGGTGCGCGCGGTGTGGGAGAAGTTCGGCGAATTCGGCCTGGACGCCCGGGCGTTCTCCGGGGTGAAGATCGCCTGCGTCGGCGAGTCGACGGCCGACCGGGTGCGTGCGTTCGGGATCAGCCCCGAGCTGGTGCCGGCCGGGGAGCAGTCCTCGCTCGGCCTGCTGGACGAATTCCCGCCCTACGACAGCATTTTCGACCCGGTGAACCGGGTCCTGCTGCCGCGCGCCGATATCGCCACCGAGACGCTCGCCGAGGGGCTGCGCGACCGCGGCTGGGAGATCGAGGACGTCACCGCCTACCGCACCGTGCGGGCCGCGCCGCCGCCGGCGGCCACCCGCGAGATGAT
Source organism: Mycobacterium sp. HUMS_12744610 (assembly GCF_041206865.1). Classification (NCBI taxonomy): domain Bacteria; kingdom Bacillati; phylum Actinomycetota; class Actinomycetes; order Mycobacteriales; family Mycobacteriaceae; genus Mycobacterium; species Mycobacterium servetii. The sequence continues at coordinate 5,331,495 of NZ_JBGEDP010000001.1, read as the reverse complement.
CAAGACGGGCGGCTTCGACGCGGTGTGCTTCACCTCCAGCTCCACGGTGCGCAACCTGGTCGGCATCGCCGGCAAGCCGCACGCGCGGACCATCATCGCCTGCATCGGACCCAAGACGGCCGAGACGGCCGCGGAGTTCGGTCTGCGGGTCGACGTCCAGCCCGAGATCGCCGCGGTGGGCCCGCTGGTGGACGCCCTGGCCGAACACGCCGCGCGCCTGCGCGCCGAGGGCGCGCTGCCGCCGCCGCGCAAGAAGAGCCGCAGGCGTTAGTGGCGGCGAGCGCCCCCGTCGCGAGCGTGCGTGTCTGTGCGCCGACACGCCGTCGGGACCGGCATTCTGCGCACGCTCGCGGCCGACACGCGTCATGAGCCCCTACCCGCGGCAGCGTCCGCGCCGGCTCCGCTCCACCCCGGCGCTGCGTCGCCTGGTGGCGCAAACATCGCTGGAGCCAAGGCATCTGGTGTTGCCAATGTTCGTCGCCGACGGGATCGACGAACCGCGGCCGATCCCGTCGATGCCGGACGTGTTGCAGCACACCCGGGATTCGCTGCGCAGCGCCGCCGCCGCCGCGGTCGCCGCCGGGGTGGGCGGGCTGATGCTGTTCGGGGTGCCGCGCGAACAGGACAAGGACCCGGCCGGGTCGGCCGGCACCGACCCTGACGGTGTTCTCAACGTGGCCCTGGGCGATCTGGCCAAGGATCTCGGCGACGAAACCGTGTTGATGGCCGACACCTGCCTCGACGAGTTCACCGACCACGGGCACTGCGGCGTGGTCGACGGCCGGGGCCGGGTCGACAACGACGCCACCGTCGCCCGCTACGTCGAACTGGCTGTGGCGCAGGCGGAGTCGGGGGCGCACGTGGTGTCGCCGAGCGGGATGATGGACGGCCAGGTGGCGGCGATCCGCGACGGCCTGGACGCCGCGGGCCACACCGACGTGGCGATCCTGGCGTATGCCGCGAAGTTCGCCTCGGCCTTCTACGGCCCGTTCCGGGAAGCGGTGTGCTCGAGCCTGTCCGGGGACCGCCGCACCTACCAGCAGGAGCCGGGCAACGCGCGGGAGGCGCTGCGCGAGATCGAACTGGACCTGGACGAGGGCGCCGACATCGTGATGGTCAAGCCCGCGCTGGGGTACCTGGACGTGGTCGCCGCGGCGGCCGGCGTCTCGCCGGTGCCGGTGGCCGCCTACCAGGTGTCGGGGGAGTACGCGATGATCTGCGCCGCCGCGGCGAACGACTGGATCGACGGTCGGGCCGCGGCGCTGGAGTCGTTGACCAGCATCCGGCGCGCCGGAGCCGATATCGTGCTCACCTACTGGGCCGCCGCAGCGGCGGGCTGGCTTTCGTGAGACGGGACGTGCTGTGACATCGAAGACATCGGCGAGGGGCACCAGGGAGAAGCCGTTGTTCTACGAGCCCGGCGCCAGGTGGTACTGGGTGCTGGCCGGGCCGTTCGCGGCGGTGTCGATGATCCTGATCGAGGAGTGGAGCGGGGCCGGGGTGCAGCTGCTGACCCCGGTCATCTTCCTGGTGATGGTGTCGGCGTTCGTGGCGTTGCAGGTGAAGGCGGCGCGGATCCACGTCTCGGTGGAGCTCACCGAGGACACGCTGCGTCAGGGCACCGAGACCCTGCTGGTGCGCGAGATCCTCAAGGTGTACCCGGAGCCGGAGAACCACGAGAAGTCGGGCAAGGAGCTGGCCAAGTGGCAGTCGGCGCGGGCGCTCGGCGAACTGGTCGGCGTCCCGCGTGGCCGGATCGGCATCGGGCTCAAGCTCACCGGGGGCCGCACGGCGCAGGCGTGGGCGCGGCGCCACCGGCAGTTGCGGGAGGCGCTGACGCCGCTGGTCCAGGAGCGGGTGCAACCGCCCGAGGCCACCACCGCCGACCGCGACGACGACGGCGCCGGGGCGCAGCGGTGAGTGCACGGCGCCGGGCGCCCTATCGTGCCCTGATCGAGCTCGGCCTGGCCTGTGTGGCGCTGGTGGGCGCCGGGCTGAGCTGGCCGCACGCGAGCCATATGCAACGTGTCGCCCCGATCGCGGACGGCCAGCCCTTCACCACATCGCTGGTTTACAACCCGCAGCTGCTGTTGCTGACCCTGGTTTTGGCGACAGCCGGGGGGGTGCTGATGGTCGCCGGGACGTCCCGGGCGCTGCGGGCGCGCCGCGACGGCTGACGGGCGAAAATGCTACGCGGTCTTGCGCACCAGCGGCAGCATCAGTTGACGGCGGCTGGCGATGCCGTCGGCAAGGTCGTGCAGCGCCTGGCGCACCGAGTCGGCGACCGGGAACCGCGCCCGCGAACCGTCGTCTCCGAGCGCGTCGGTTACCGCGGTGCTGGCGACCAGCACCCACTCCAGCCCGGCGGCACGGCACTGCTCGTCGAGCGTGAAGAGCAGCGAGACCACGGGCGCGGCAAAGGCGTGCACCTCGCTCATGTCGAGCACCACAGGACTCTCGCCGAGGACGAAGCGCCGCAGGTGTTCGCCGATGCCCTCGGCATTGCCGGCGTCGACCTCCCCGCGGATGGTGACCACCGTCGCCAGATGACGGCAGTGGGCCCGCAGCTGCGCGCCGCCGTAGACGAAGGTGCTGTTCCCCTGTCGAGTCCTGATGTCTGCGATCGTCATGATCTCCTCGTTCTCCGTGCTCCACACGAAATCTCTGGAGGCCGAGTCGACGCCGACCAAGCCTGGTAGTAGTACGGTTACCCCCCAAATTAAGGAGACCGACAACCCCGTCTAACTCTTCACTAAGAAGAGGATTCCGGGCCCCAGAAAAGGGCCGAAAACGGCGGTGCGGGGCCGTTTCGGTCGCCGGCAAACCGCCACGGGACGCCCCGGCCGGGCTGACCGGGGCCGCACCGGCGGTCCTCACCCCGCCCCGGCGTGCTCGCTGTTAGGCTGCCAGGGCTGTCGGTTGCCGGGTCAGGGGGCTTGGAGAAAGCATGCGCGCGCCGCAGCGGCGCGCGGAGGAGTTGGGCAATCGGCCGGCAACGGCACAGTCCAACGGAAAGAGCAGCGTGCGCACCGGAGCGATCAAGGGCGAGATCAAGGCTCTCACCGGACTCCGCATCGTCGCCGCGGTGTGGGTGGTGTTGTTCCACTTCCGGCCGATGCTGGCCGACGCCTCCCCCGACTTCGTGGACTCGCTGGCGCCCGTGCTCAACTGCGGCGCGCAGGGCGTCGACCTGTTCTTCATGCTCAGCGGGTTCGTCCTGGCGTGGAACTACCTCGACCGCATGGGGCGGACGTGGTCGACGCGCGCCACCGCGCACTTTTTGTGGCTGCGGCTGGCCAGGGTGTGGCCGGTGTATCTGGTCACGTTGCACCTGGCCGCGCTGTGGGTGATCTTCACCCTGCACGTCGGCCGGGTGCCCTCACCCGACGTCGCCGACTTCACCGCGATCAGCTACATACGGCAGGTGTTGCTGGTGCAGTTGTGGTTTCAGCCGTTCTTCGACGGGTCGAGCTGGGACGGGCCGGCCTGGTCGATCAGCGCCGAATGGCTGGCCTACGTGTTGTTCGGGGCGCTCGTCCTGGTGGTCTTCCGGATGACGCACGCCACGCGGGCGCGCAGCCTGGCGGTGCTGGCCTGCGCGGCGACGCTGCCGCCGGTGGTGCTGCTGCTGGTCAGCGGCCACTTCTACACCCCGTGGAGCTGGCTGCCGCGGATCGTCACGCAGTTCACCGCGGGCGCGCTGGCCTGCGCCGCCGTGCGCAGGCTGCGGCTGACCGATCGCACCCGGCGCGACGCGGGGTACGTCTCGCTGGCACTGCTGGCCGCCATGGTGGGTGTCCTCTACTGGTTGCACGCGCACCCGATATCCGGAGTCGTGGAGAACGACAGCGGCGGGGTGGTCGACGTGCTGTTCGTCCCGCTGGTGATGACGCTGGCGATCGGCGTGGGCAGCCTGCCGAGGCTGCTGTCGGCCCGGGTGTTGGTTTACGGCGGGCAGATCTCGTTCTGCCTCTACATGGTCCACGAGCTGGTGCACACGGCATGGACCTGGGCCGTGATCCAGTTCAACCTCACCCCGTGGGAGCAGGACGATCCGTGGAGGTGGAACGTCCTCGGCCTGCTCGCGATCGCCCTGGCTTTCTCGGCCCTGATGTATCACTTCGTCGAAGAACCCGCCCGGCGCTGGATGCGCAGCATGGTCGGCGGCAAGCCCGCGCAGGCGCCGACCCGTCCCGGCGAACCGGCGAGCCCCCGAGTCCACCAGATCGATCGTGCCCGGGAGGCGATTTCGGCCCGGGCGGTGTGACCGGCCCGCAGGACACGCGGGACGTCGCCCGCGAGTTCCGTCCCGGTTTCTTCGTACGATTCCGTAGGTAGCACGTGCGGCGCCGTTCACAGGGGAGGTGGCAGTGGGTCGTCGGGCCACGATCGTCGCCGGCCTCGCGTGTGTGCTCGTGGTCTTTGGGCAGCTGGCGCGGCCGGCGGGGGCACGGGCCTTCGACACCGTGGACACCCGGGTCTACCGCATCGCGGTCGTCGGCGACTCGTACACCACCGGCACCGACGAGGGCGGCCTGGGCCCGTATTCCTGGACCGCGCGGGTGTGGCGCACGCTGGCCGGCGAGGGCGTGCGCATCGCGCCCGACGTGTCGGCCGAGGGCAGGGCCGGCTACGTCGTGCTCGGCGACCACGGCAGCATCTTCGAGGATCTGACCGCGCGCGCGGTCCAGCCCGACGACGCGCTGGTGGTGTTCTTCGGCTCCCGCAACGACCAGGGTGCCGATCTGGGGATGCTGGCCGGAAAGTCGCACGACACCTTCGATCTGGCGCGGCACCTGGCGCCGACGGCGCGGCTTCTGGTGATCGGGCCGCCGTGGACGAGCGCCGACGTGCCCAAGGCCATCCTGGCGATCCGCGACGTGCTCAACGCCGAGGCCCGGGCCGCCGGGGCGGCTTTCGTCGACCCGATCGGCGACCGCTGGTTCTTCGACCGGCCCGACCTGATCGGCGCGGACGGCGTGCACCCCACCGACGCGGGCCACCAGTACCTGGCGGACAAGATCGCGCCGTTGATCCGCATGCAGCTGCCCCGGTGAGCGGGCGGGTCAGTCCTCCGCGTGCCGTTCGTAGTCCCACTGCTCGAGGCGTTCCTGCAGCCGGACCAGGCCGGCCCCCACGACGGGGGTGGCGGCCGCGATGCATACCAGCAGCAACGGAGTCATCCGTGAAACCTCCAAAACCCTTTCACTGCTGAGACGTTGACTCGTCGGTTGAAGTTCATTCCTGCGGTGTCTCGGCTAGGCCGCCAGCCAGGCCAGCTCGCCGGGCAGCTGCCCGCGCCAATAGAACATGTCGTGGCCGCCCAGCGAGAAGCTGCCCGACGGCGGGGCGGTGAGCTGGCCGACGAACTGGCGGGTGGCCAAGGCGAAGCGGTCGAAGGTGCCGCAGTCGACCCGCAGCGGGATCTGCGACAGCGCCGGCACGCCCAGCACACTGTTCTGCACCCAGTCGTCGTAGCTGTCGAACGCACCGGGATCGCTGGTCGCGAACGAGGTGAACAGCGCCGGGCTGATCGCGCAGATCCCGGCGGTGCGGGCCGGTCCCAGCTTGGCGCCCAGGTGCAGCGCGCCGTAGCCGCCCATCGACCATCCCATGAAAGCCACCCGGGAGGTGTCCATGCCCATCGAGGTGAGCATGGGCAGCAGCTCGTTGAGCACCATGGCGCCGGAGTCCACGCCCGACGCCCGCCGGTGCCAGTAGGTGTTGCCGCCGTCCACGCCCACCACCGCGAACGGCGGGCGGCCCGCCCTGACCAGTTGGGCGAGCCCGTTCTCGACGCCGACGTCGAGCATCTGGTTGGCGTCGCCGTCCACTCCGTGCAGCGCGATCACCGGACGCAGCGGTGCGCTCTGGCCCGGCGGGAGGGCGATGACCCAGTTGGTCCTGATGCCGCCGCGGGCGGCGGAGACGAACGAGCCGGTCAGCCGGGTCGGCAGGGTCGTTCCCGCGGTCGAGGGCTCGAACGGTGCCGGTGCCTGCGGCTGCGGCGCCGCCCGCGGCTCCAGCGGGTCCAGCAGCGCGCTCAGCGCCCACACACCGGCGGCGGCCGCGCCGGCACCGGCGCCGATGCGCAACAGCGCACGGCGATTCACGTCAGCCACGCGCGTCATGCTGCCGCGCCGACCGATCTGAACCCCGCCGGGCACGCCGCGTGACCGGTTTCGTGATGAACCGGTCACGAAAGGGTGACATTCGGTGCCGCGGGCGGTTCGCGACGTCGCGGGTTGGGGTCGGTCGTACTCTGGCGCGGGGCGGTACGGCGTTGCGGCGCGCTCGTCGTCGTCGCGTCCTGCGCCCGTCATCCCGCGCCGCGACCGCCACGCCCATCCACCACCTGGTGATGCTGTTCCAGGAGAACGTGTCGTTCGACCCCCTATTTCGGGACCTACGCCCACGCGGCCAACGTCGACGGGCAGCCCTTCACGGCCGCGGCGGGCACCCCGGCGGTCGACGGTCTCACCCCGGAGTTGTTGTCGCACAACCCCAACGCGGCACAGCCGAGGCGCCTGGGCGGACCCGGTCAGCAGGTGACCTGCGACCAGGACCACGCCTACCGGGCCGAACAACTGGCCTTTGACGGCGGTGTCATGGACCGCTTCGTCGAGAACACCGAGAGCGGGCTGTGCCCCCCGCCGGCGTTCGGTGCGCCCGGTCTGGTGATGGGCTACTACGACGGCAACACGTTGACTGCGCTGTGGAACTACGCCCAGCACTACTCGTTGAGCGACAACTTCTACGGCACCACCTTCGGACCCTCGACGCCCGGACACCTCAACCTGATCTCGGGCCAGACCCACGGCGTCACAACGAGGTTCATGCCGCACGGCCGATCGTTCCCGCCGCACACGGTCATCGGTGACGCCGGCGGCGGCCAGGGGACCGACCAGGCGTCGATCCTGCGGTTCGTCGAGGACAACTGGGACACCGGCCGCGTCGGCGACCACTCGTTCGACGAACGCGCCGGTTCGCTGGCCGCGATGTTCGACTTCAGCGGACCGGCGCAGCCGGCGCTGCGGCTCGACCCGCACACCGGCAACCCGCGGTAGCGAGGGGCGGCCCCGGCAACCGGTCCCGCCCGCAATGTTCGCCGTTTCGTAATTGTGACCGTGGTTCACAGTTGCACACGGCTACCGCTACACTCAGGGGCCGGTGTGAGAGTGACGGGTCGTGCGGACAGTTTCGCGTGTGAAATGGCACGAATGGGACTCAACCCGGACCACGTCGTTTTCGCTCGACGGAATGCACCGGCACTGAGTTCGCTCACGGCTCGGGGGCGGGCGGCGGCGCATTCCGTGACTGTAGGCGCACCGAACGCGCCACCGAGTTGCAGATTGTGTCGGGCGACTGGAAAGAGGATCTACTGACGTTGTAGTGGGTCATTTCCGTCCGGGTAGTGCTGGGCAGAGGCCGCCTCGGGTGAGCATGGCCATGGCGATGAGTGCGTCTGGGCTGTGGAATCCGTAGGCGCGTTTGGTTAATGCCCGCAGGTGGGTGTTAGTGGCTTCGGATCGGGCGTTGGACAGGCCGTGATCGAGCGTGTTCCAGATGAGGTCGCGGTAGCGGCGGATGCTGCGGGCCAGCGCGGCGAACTCGGGGATGCGTGAGTGCGACGCCCACGACAGCCAGCCGGCCAGCAGCTGCCGCCCGTGGGTGCCCTTGACCCGAAACACCTCGCGTAGTTGCTCTTTGAGCAGATACGCCCGGTAGAGGGTGCGGTTGGTGTCGGCGATCTTAGCGAGGCTGGTGCGCTGCTCGCAGGACAGGTCAGCCGGGTTCTTGCGGGTCGCCCACATGGCGTGCCGATCGGTGATCCCGGCGCGGGTCATGGTGCGTACCCGCACCTTGTCCAGTGCCTTCATGGCCCAGGCCACGACATGAAACCCATCCAGGCAAATCAGCGCCTGCGGCGCGCGGGCACGCACCAGGGCGTGGATCCATTCCGCCCCGTCGCAGCTGACGTGGGTGAGCAGCTTGGCCCGCTCGGCGCCGAGCTGATCGAAGAACCGGCCCAGCGTGTCCTGGTTGCGGCCCTCGCCGGCCCACACCAGCCGGCCTGTCGTGTGGTCAACCACGCACGTCAAGTAGCGATGTCCCTTGCGGTAGGCGATCTCGTCGATGCCGATCCGCGACAGTCCGGCGAGCAGGTCGTTGGTGTCGCGGCCATCGGCCACCACCCTGGTCACGATCGCCGCCACGGTGCGCCAGGCGATCTGCAGCAGCACCGTGAGCACACTCAATGCGGTGTGCGCGGCCAGCCACGCGCAGGTGTCCTCGAACGCCCAGGTGTGTTTGGCGCCCGGCCGCGCCCACGGCACATGCGCAACCACCACCCCATGCTCGCCGCATGCCACCCGCGGGGCCGCGGCCTGCAGATACGCCTTTGTGGTCCCCACATCCAGGGTCCGCCAGCGCCTGATCCCGTTCCCGTCCCGGCCCCCCGCGTCATAGCCCGGGCACCGCTTCCGGCACCGCGAGCACCGGCCCGCCTGCGACGCCTTGGGCCGCACCGAGAACACCAGAACTTCGGAGGTCTTCGGCTGCTTCCGACCCGTGGTCTCGGTCTCGATCGTCACGTCCTCGATCACCATGTTTTGGTCACCCAGACCGCTCGCCAATACCCTGGACATGCGCAACGCCGTAGCTCCTTCTCGCGGATTGAACCCTAGACAGTCCAAAACGTAAGCAGGACACGGCGTTGCGCCCAAATTCCCAGGTCAGCGAACCCACGACAACGTCACAAGAGCCTGGAAAGAAAGGTTAGATGACTAGTATATCCGCCCCGCGGGAGAACGTAGAACTCGAGTTACACGACCAAGTTTACGGTGATGATCCGTTGTCCAACCGTGAGACCGGGTTATATCGTGCCGAATATGTGATGAGCTTCGTCGAAAAATGGGATCAATTGATCGACTGGGATGCTCGCGCCGAATCCGAGGGCCGGTTTTTTGTCGATGTCCTGCGCGCACGGGGCAAGCACCACGTCCTCGACGTCGCCACCGGCACCGGCTTCCACTCGGTCCGCCTGACCCAGGCGGGTTTCGACGTGACCAGTGCCGACGGTTCGGCGGCGATGCTGGCCAAGGCCTTTGAGAACGGCAGGAAGCGCGGTCTGATCATCAGGACCGTCCAGGCCGACTGGCGGGAGCTGAACCGGGGCATCCAGGGCAAATACGACGCCATCATCTGCCTCGGCAACTCTTTCACCCACCTGCACGAGGAGCACGATCGCCGCCGGGCTGGCCGAATTCTATGCCGCATTGCGCCACGACGGAATTCTGATCCTCGACCAGCGCAATTACGACGAAATCCTGGACCACGGTTTCAAGTCGAAGCACAAATACTACTATTGCGGCGATCGGGTCTCCGCGGAACCGGAGTACGTCGACGACGGTCTGGCGCGTTTCAAATACACGTTCCCGGACGGTGCCGAATACACATTGAACATGTTTCCGCTGCGAAAGTCTTACGTTCGCCGCCTGATGTTCGAAGCGGGATTCACCACCGTGCGCACGTACGGCGACTTTCAGGAAACATACGAGGACACCGAGCCCGATTTCTTCGTCCACATTGCGGAGAAATCGATCCACGGCGACGGGGGGGAAGGACCAGAGAGCGAAAGAGGCCTGACCGACAGCAACGCCGAGCCGGAGGCCTACTACGACAGCGCCGACGCCGACGCGTTCTACTCGATGGTCTGGGGCGGCGAGGATATCCACGTCGGCTGCTACGAGAACACCCGCGACATCGGGACGGCCGGCGTCGAGACCGCCAACCGCATGATCGGCCGGCTGTCGAAGGTCGATGCCGACACCAGCGTGCTGGACCTGGGGTCCGGCTACGGCGGGTCCGCGCGGCACATCGCCAGGGAGCACGGCTGTTCGGTCACCTGCCTCAACCTCTCGGAGGTGCAGAACGAGACCAACCGGGACAAGAACCGTCACGCCGGCCTGGAAGACAAGGTCCGGGTGCTGCACGGCAGCTTCGATGACGTCCCCGCACCGGACGGCAGCTACGACGTCGTGTGGTCCCAGGACGCGATCCTGCACGCCGCCGACCGCCGCAAGGTGCTCGAGGAGGCGTTCCGGGTGCTCAAGCCCGGCGGCGAGCTGATCTTCACCGACCCGATGCAGGCCGACGACGTCCCCGACGGGGTGCTGCAACCCGTCTACGACCGGCTGAACCTGTCGGACCTGGGATCGATGCGCTTCTACCGCGAGGCGGCGCACGCGGTGGGCTTCGAGGTGGTCGACCAGATCGACCTGGTCGGCAACCTGCGCACCCACTATCAGCGCGTGCTCGAGGAGCTCGAGGCCCGGCGCGGCGAACTCGAGGAGAAGGCGTCGGCGGAGTACCTCGACAACATGCAGGTGGGGTTGAAGAACTGGGTGAGCGCGGCCGACGACGGTCACCTGGCCTGGGGCGTCCAACACTTCCGTAAGCCCAGCTGAGTCCGCCGCGCCGGCCGGTATCGTGAATTGCTCAGCTTGCGGAAGGGCGCGGAAGGGCGCGGAAGGGTGACGTAATCGACACCGAGCCAGCACTGCACCGGGGGCTGTCGCAGCGGCAGCTCAACATGATCGCCATCGGCGGTGTGATCGGCGCCGGACTGTTCGTGGGATCCAGCGTGGCCATCCGCGCCACCGGCCCCGCCGTGTTCGTCACCTACGCGCTCTGCGGCGCGCTGATCGTGCTGGTGATGCGCATGCTCGGCGAGATGGCCGCCGCGAACCCTGTGACCGGTTCGTTCGCCGACTACGCGGCGCAGGCCCTCGGCGGCTGGGCCGGGTTCTCCGTCGGCTGGCTGTACTGGTACTTCTGGGTGATCGTCGTGGGGTTCGAGGCGGTGGCCGGCGGCAAGGTCGTCAACTACTGGTTCCACGCGCCGCTGTGGCTGACGTCGCTGTGCCTGATGACGTTGATGACCGCGACGAACCTGTTCTCGGTGTCGTCCTTCGGCGAGTTCGAATTCTGGTTCGCCGGAATCAAAGTGGCGACCATCGTGGCGTTCCTGCTGCTCGGCGCGGCGTTCGCCTTCGGGCTCGTGCCCGGCCACCCGATGGACTTCTCCAACCTCACCGCCCACGGCGGGTTCTTCCCCAGGGGTGTGGGTGCGGTGTTCACCGCGATCGTGGTGGTGGTCTTCTCGATGACCGGCACCGAGGTGGTCACCATCGCCGCGGCCGAAAGTCGTGACCCCGAACGCGCGGTGCAGCGGGCGATGAACTCCGTGCTGGCGCGGATCGGGGTCTTCTTCGTCGGCTCGGTGTTCGTGATCGTGGTGGTGTTGCCGTGGAACGCCGTGCAGCCCGGCAGTTCCCCCTATGTGGCGGCGTTGCGGCACATGGGGATTCCCGGCGCCGACCAGTTCATGAACGCGGTGGTGCTCACCGCGGTGCTGTCGTGCCTGAACTCGGGCCTGTACAGCTCGTCGCGCATGCTATTCACCCTGGCCACCCGCGGCGAGGCGCCGGCCCGCCTGGTCAAGATCAGCGCGCGCGGGGTTCCCGCGCTGGCCATCCTGGGTTCCTCGGGGGTGGGGTTCGGTTGCGTCGTCATGGCGTGGGTCGCGCCCGACACGGTGTTCATCTTCCTGGTGAATTCCTCGGGCACCATCGTCCTGTTCGTCTACGTGCTGATCGCGGTGTCCCAGATCGTGCTGCGCCGCCGGACGCCGCCCGAGCGGCTGCCGGTGAGGATGTGGTTGTACCCGGTGCTGTCGCTGCTGACGGTGGCCGGACTCGTCGCGGTGCTGGCGCGCATGGCGTTCGATCCGGCGGCGCGCAGCCAGTTCTGGCTCGGCCTGCTGTCCTGGGCCGTCGTGATCGCGCTGTACGTTCTCGCCCGGTGGCGGCGCGGCCGGCGCGACCCGCAGACCGCGGCGCCGGCCGCCCCGGCGCACGTCCCCGCCGGGCGGCGCCCGAAACCGTTGGGCGACTGTGCGAACTAGGCGCAGTGGGCCGCGGGATCATCCGGTCGCGCAGGATGCCGCTCTGGGCGAAGCGGCCGATCGAGTCGAAGGCCACGCCCGTCACGGGCCTTCCGCCGCGGACGACGTCGCTGCGCAGCGCGACGAGCGAGACGGCGTGGTGCGAGAAGTCGACGACGGCGTTGGCGGGTGCGCTGTGCAGCGTTACCCGGCGCTCGAGGATCGCGGTGATCCGCATCGCGCGTTCTCAGGGGGTCCGAGTCAGCAGCACTGCCTGCTCGAACGGCAGTCTCCGGAAAATCGGCTGCCACCGGGGAGCGACGTGCTCCGCCGCCTCGGCCTTCGGCACCACGCGCGGGTCGATCACACCAAAAGCCTTACCGTAGCGGCGCATCCGCCCGCCTCCCGCGGCGGTGAGGTTCTTGAGCCAGTCGCGGTCGGGGCCGTAGGTCAACAGGATGGCCACGCCGGGCTTGCCGTCGATCTCGGCGCTGAAGACGGTGACAGGCGTGCGGTACGGCTTGCCCGAGCGCCGGCCGGTGTGCTCGACGATGGCGAACGTGGGAGCCCAGCCGGCCCACATCCGCTGCACGGGGTTGGTGACACGTCGGTTGAAGCGAGCGAGCCCTTGCGGAAGTTGCATACCGACATCCAACTCGCCGGCGGCGGCCGACATCAACAGCTGTCGCGCGCATCCACGGGCAAAGGGGGGCTAATGCTCGCGGGCATGGCCGACTCGCCGGGTGACAAGGCCGCACAGCGCGCCGCGGAACTGTCGCGCCGGGAACGGGACCTTGCCGCCCACCGGCCCGTCACCGAGGAGGACGTCAAGCGCGCCGCGCACGCCCACGAGCGCGCCGCCGAGGCCCACGAGCTGGCGGTCGAGGAGGGCCTGGGCGACGTCGCCGCCCACCGGCTGGCGGCCGAAGGGGAACGCGAGGCCGCGCGCCGCGACCTGACGACGGCCCAGGAGGCCGATCGCCAATACCCCGATTGACCTGCGCAGGTCGCCAGCGGCGAGTGCGGGCGGGCATGATGTAGCCGGTCTGCTACACCCTGTAGTGGACCGGGTCAAGACGGCTGGGACACTGGTGGCCATGGGTAGTTCGGAGCAGACGACGACGTCGACCGCGGTTTCCGCGCGTCTGTTCGCGGATGCCTGCGCCGTCATCCCTGGCGGGGTGAACTCCCCGGTCCGCGCCTTCGCCGCCGTCGGCGGCACCCCGCGGTTCATCACCGAGGCGAGCGGCTGCCGGCTCACCGACGCCGACGGCAACCGCTACGTCGACCTGGTCTGCTCCTGGGGGCCGATGATCCTCGGCCACGCCCACCCCGCGGTCGTCGACGCCGTCGCCACCGCCGCCGCTTCCGGCCTGTCGTTCGGCGCGCCCACGCCGGCCGAGAGCGAGCTGGCCGCCGAGATCATCGGGCGGGTGTCGGCCGTCGAGCGGATCCGGTTGGTGAACTCCGGCACCGAGGCCACGATGAGCGCGGTGCGGCTGGCCCGCGGGTTCACCGGCCGGGCCAAGCTCGTCAAATTCTCCGGCTGCTACCACGGCCACGCCGACGCGTTGCTGGCCGACGCCGGCTCCGGGGTGGCGACGCTGGGCCTGCCGTCCTCGCCCGGGGTCACCGGGGCGGCCGCGGCCGACACTATCGTGTTGCCCTACAACGACATCGAGGCCGTCCGGCAGACGTTCGCCCGGTTCGGCGAAGAGATCGCGGCGGTGATCACCGAGGCCAGCCCGGGCAACATGGGCGTCGTGCCGCCGGCGCCCGGCTACAACGCGGCGCTGCGCGCGATCACCGCCGAGCACGGGGCGCTGCTGATCTCCGACGAGGTGATGACGGGGTTCCGGGTCAGCCGAAGTGGTTGGTACGGAATCGATCCCGTCGCCGCCGACCTGTTCACGTTCGGCAAGGTGATGAGCGGCGGGCTGCCCGCCGCGGCGTTCGGCGGCCGGGCGGAGGTGATGGAACGGCTGGCGCCGCTGGGGCCGGTGTACCAGGCCGGGACGTTGTCGGGGAACCCGGTCGCGATGGCCGCCGGTCTGGCCACGCTGCGGGCCGCCGACGACGCGGTCTACGCCGCGCTGGACGCCAACGCCGACCGCCTGACCGCGCTGCTCTCCGAGGCGTTGACTGAAGCCGGTGTGCCGCATCAGATTCCCCGCGCCGGCAACATGTTCAGCGTCTTCTTCACCGACGCGCCGGTGACCGACTTCGCCGCCGCGCGCGCCAGCGAGACCTGGCGCTTCCCCGCCTTCTTCCACGCCCTGCTCGACGCGGGCGTCTACCCGCCGTGCAGCGCGTTCGAGGCGTGGTTCGTCTCGGCCGCGCTGGACGAGGGCGCCTTCGACCGGATCGCGGCGGCGCTTCCGGGTGCCGCCCGCGCGGCCGCCGCGCAGGACGGACCCCATGGCTGAGAAAACCCGGGTGCATGTGATCCGCCACGGCGAGGTGCACAATCCCAGCGGGATCCTCTACGGCCGGCTGCCCGGATTCCGCCTGTCGGAGCGGGGGAGGGCGCAGGCGGACGCGGTCGCCGACGCGCTGGCCGGTCGCGACATCGCGGCGGTGATCGCCTCCCCGCTGCAGCGGGCGCAGGAAACCGCCGCCCCCATCGCCGCCAGGCACGACCTGCCCGTGGACACCGATCCCGACCTCATCGAGTCGGCCAACTTCTTCGAGGGCCGCCGCGTGAGCCCGGGCGATGGCGCCTGGCGCGACCCGCGGTTCTGGTGGCGGCTGCGCGACCCGTTCACCCCGTCGTGGGGCGAGCCGTACGCCGAGATCGCTGCGCGGATGAGCAGCGCGGTGGACAAGGCGCGCGCCCGCGGCGCCGGCCAGGAGGTGGTGTGCGTGAGCCATCAGCTGCCGGTGTGGACGCTGCGGCTGCACGTCACCGGCAGGCGGCTCTGGCACGACCCGCGGCGGCGGGAATGCGGGCTCGCCTCGGTCACCACGCTCGTCTACGACGGCGACCGGCTGGTCGACGTCGAGTACTCCGAGCCGGCGGCGCCGTGATCGTGCGCCGGCGACGATGCAGAGCAAAGCGATGAGGAGGAGTGGCGCCTTGGTCGTGCGAGGGCTGGCGATGGTCGCGATGATGCTGGCGGGCCTGCTCGCCGGCTGCACCGGTCGCGACGCGGTGGCCCAGGGCGGCACCTTCGAGTTCGTCTCGCCCGGCGGCAAGACCGACATCTACTACGACCCGCCGTCCAGCCGCGGCCGCCCGGGCCCGCTGTCCGGGCCGGACCTAGCCGACCCGGCGCGCATGCTGTCGCTGAACGACTTCGCCGGCCGCGTCGTCGTCGTCAACGTGTGGGGACAGTGGTGCGGTCCGTGCCGGGCCGAGATCGGCCAGCTGCAGCGGGTCTACGACGCCACCCGCGACGCGGGGGTGTCCTTCCTGGGCATCGACGTCCGCGACAACAGCCGCCAGGCCGCGCTGGACTTCGTCGACGACCGGCACGTGACCTACCCGTCGATCTACGACCCGGCGATGCGCACGCTCATCGCGTTCGGCGGCAAGTACCCCACCACCGTCATCCCGTCCACCCTGGTGCTGGACCGCCGGCACCGCGTCGCGGCGGTGTTCCTGCGGGAGCTGCTCGCCCAGGACCTGCAGCCCGTCGTGGAGCGGGTGGCCCACGAGTCCCCGGCCGGCCAGGCCGCGCCGCGATGAGCGGCTTCGCCCACCTCGCCGCCGCCGGCCCGCTGGTGGTGGCCCTCGGCGTGTGCCTGCTCGCCGGGCTGGTGTCGTTCGCCTCACCGTGCGTGGTGCCGCTGGTGCCGGGTTACCTGTCGTATCTGGCGGCCGTGGTCGGGGTGGACGAGCAGCCGCCGCCGGGCGCCACCGAGGCCCCGCCGGGCGCCCGGTGGCGGGTCGCGGGGTCGGCGGCGTTGTTCGTCGCCGGGTTCACGACGGTGTTCGTGCTGGGCACCGTCGCCGTGCTCGGCATGACGACCACGCTGATCACCAACCAGCTGCTGCTGCAGCGGGCGGGCGGCGTGCTGACCATCGTGATGGGGTTGGTGTTCGTCGGCCTGATCCCGGCGCTGCAGCGCCAGGCGCGGTTCAGCCCGCGGCGGTTCACCACCGTCGCCGGCGCGCCGCTGCTCGGCGCGGTGTTCGCGCTGGGCTGGACGCCGTGCCTGGGTCCGACGCTGACCGGGGTGATCACGCTGGCCTCGGCCACCCAGGGCGCCGACGTCGCCCGCGGGATCGTGCTGGTCATCGCCTACTGCCTGGGGCTGGGGATCCCGTTCGTGGCGCTGGCGTTCGGCTCGGCGGGGGCGGTGGCGGGCCTGGGCTGGCTGCGGCGGCACACCCGGGCCATCCAGATGTTCGGCGGCGCGCTGCTGATCGCGGTCGGCGCGCTGCTGGTCACCGGGGCGTGGAACGACTTCGTGTCGTGGCTGCGCGACGCGTTCGTCTCCGACGTGAGGCTGCCGATTTGAGCGCCGTACTCGCCTGGGCGCGCAACACCTGGCGCGCGTTGACCTCGATGGGCACCGCGCTGGTGCTGCTGTTCCTGCTCGCGCTCGGCGCGATACCCGGGGCCCTGCTGCCCCAGCGCAGCCTCAACGCCGGCAAGGTCGACGACTACATCAAGTCGCACCCGGTGATCGGCCCGTGGCTGGACCGGCTGCAGGCCTTCGACGTGTTCTCCAGCTTCTGGTTCACCGCCGTGTACGTGCTGCTGTTCGTCTCCCTGGTGGGCTGTCTCACCCCGCGGATGATCGAGCACGCCCGCAGCCTGCGAGCCACGCCGGTGGCCGCGCCGCGCAACCTGGCCCGGCTGCCCAAGCACGCCGTCACCCGCGTCGGGGCCGGCATCGGCGACCTCAACGCACTGGCCAACACGATCGAGGGCCGGCTGCGGGGCTGGCGCACGGCGATCCGGCACGAAGGCGGCACCCCGGGCACCGTCGAGATCTCCGCGGAGAAGGGCTACCTGCGCGAATTCGGCAACCTGGTGTTCCACTTCTCGCTGCTGGGCCTGCTGGTCGCGGTGGCCGTCGGCAAGCTGTTCGGCTACGAGGGCAACGTGATCGTCATCGCCGACGGCGGACCTGGCTTCTGCTCGGCCTCCCCGGCCGCGTTCGACTCGTTCCGCGCCGGCAACACCGTCGACGGCACGTCGCTGCACCCCATCTGCATCCGGGTGGACGACTTCGCGGCCCACTACCTGCCGTCGGGGCAGGCCACCTCCTACGCCGCCGACATCGACTACCAGGCGGGCGGAGACCTGAGCGCCGACGCGTGGCACCCGTACCGGCTGGAGGTCAACCATCCGCTGCGCGTCGGCGGCGACCGCGTCTACCTGCAGGGCCACGGGTACGCGCCCACCTTCACCGTGATATTCCCGGGCGGGCAGACCCGCACGTCGACCGTGCAATGGCGGCCCGACAACCCGCGCACCCTGTTGTCGTCGGGCGTGGTGCGCATCGACCCGCCCGCCGGCAGCTACCCCGACGCGACGGAACGCCGCCAGCACGAGATCGCTATCCAGGGCCTGCTCGCGCCGACCGAGCAGCTCGATGGCACCCTTTTGTCGTCGCGGTTCCCGGCTCTGAACGCCCCGGCGGTGGCCATCGACGTCTACCGCGGCGACACCGGCCTGGACAGCGGGCGGCCCCAGTCGCTGTTCACGCTGGACCCGCGGCTACTGCAACAGCACCGGCTGACCCGGGAGAAGCGGGTCAACCTACGCCCCGGCCAGGAGGTCCGGATCGAGGCGGGCCCGGCGGCGGGCACCGTCGTGCGGTTCGACGGCGCGGTGCCGTTCGTCAACCTGCAGGTGTCCCACGATCCCGGCCAGGCCTGGGTGCTGGTGTTCGCCATCACGATGATGGCGGGGCTGGTCGTGTCGTTGCTGGTGCGACGCCGCCGGGTCTGGGTGCGTCTGAGCCCCGCCGGCGAAACCGACCCCGGTACGGTGAACGTCGAACTGGGTGGTCTGGCACGCACCGACAACTCCGGATGGGGCGACGAGTTCGAGCGGCTGAGCGAGCGGTTGCTCGCCGGACTGGACGCGGCCCCCGAGGCCGCCAAGAGGAGTCTTCAGGTGGACGTCACATGAACACCCTGCACGTCAACATCACGCTGGCACGGTACTCGGACTGGGCATTCACCTCGGCCGTAGTGGCCCTGGTGGTGGCGTTGCTGCTGCTCGCCGTCGAGCTGGCCTACGCGGGCGGGCGGCGCGTGGACCGCCGCGAGCGGGTGCTCGCCGGTGCCGTCGGCGTCGACAGCGCCGTTCCCGGCATCGTGGACGACGTCCCCCGGCGGCCGTTCGACGAACGCACCGGGCGGGCCGGGCTGGCCGTGGTCTACCTCGGCATCGGGCTTCTGGTGGCGTGCGTCGTGCTGCGCGGTCTGGCCACCCTGCGCCCGCCGTGGGGCAACATGTACGAGTTCATCAACCTGACCTGCCTGTGCGGCCTGCTCGCCGGCGCCGTCGTGCTGCGCCGCCCGCAGTACCGCCCGCTGTGGGTCTTCCTGCTGGTGCCGATCCTGATCCTGCTGACGGTTTCGGGCCGCTGGCTCTACACCAACGCGGCCCCGGTGATGCCCGCGCTGCAGTCCTACTGGCTGCCCATCCACGTGTCGGTGGTCAGCCTCGGGTCGG
Source organism: Mycobacterium sp. HUMS_12744610 (assembly GCF_041206865.1). Classification (NCBI taxonomy): domain Bacteria; kingdom Bacillati; phylum Actinomycetota; class Actinomycetes; order Mycobacteriales; family Mycobacteriaceae; genus Mycobacterium; species Mycobacterium servetii. The sequence goes on along the minus strand of NZ_JBGEDP010000001.1, from coordinate 5,312,910 downwards.
GGGTGTTCATGGTCGCCGGCATCGCCAGCGTCCTGTTCCTGCTGCGGACGTCGCGGCTGGGGCACCCCGAGACCGAGGGCACCCTGGCCCGGCTCGTGCAGCGGTTCCCGGACGCCCAGACGCTGGACCGCATCGCCTACCGCACCACGATCTTCGCGTTCCCGGTGTTCGGCTTCGGCGTGATCTTCGGCGCCATCTGGGCCGAGGAGGCCTGGGGCAGGTATTGGGGCTGGGACCCCAAGGAGACGGTGTCGTTCGTCGCGTGGGTGGTGTACGCGGCCTATCTGCACGCCCGGTCGACCGCGGGGTGGCGGGACCGGAAAGCGGCCTGGATCAACGTCGTGGGGTTCGTGGCGATGGTCTTCAACCTGTTCTTCGTTAATCTGGTGACCGTGGGCCTGCACTCGTATGCGGGGGTGGGCTGACAGCTGGTCTGACAGTGGGCAAAACGACCCGCATAACCGATCGAGGGGGAGTGCACGTGTCCGACGAGCCGACGACGGGCGTGGAATCGCCCGACCAACCCACCAGGCAGTTTACCCCGCAGGACTCTGTCGAACCCCAGGCCGCGTCGCCGCCCGAGCCGGGCGGCGACGCGCCGACTCGCGCCTTCGTCGGCTTCCGCACGGAGCGGCGGGGCTCCGGCAGGCAGGAGCCGCCCCCCTCGGGCGGTATGCCGCAGTGGGAACCGACCCCGGCGACCGGCATGAGGCGGGTCGACCCGACGGCCTACGGCGCCTACTACACCGGACCGATCGATGCGGGGCCCACCGCGGTCCACGCCGCGCCGGCGGCCCCGTCGGGTCTGCGCCGTCCCGAGCCGCTGCCGCACACGCCGTACCCGGAGCTGTCCACCAGCATGCTGTTGCGCCCGGTGAAGCCCCCGCCCACCGAGGGTTGGCGCCGGCTGCTGTACGTGCTGTCCAACGGGCTGATCAACGTGGGCGAGGGTGCCCGGGCCGCCCGCTACAACAACCTGGTGGCCCAGGTCAACCGGCCGCTGCGGGGTTGCTACCGGATCGCGCTGCTGTCGCTGAAGGGCGGGGTGGGCAAGACCACGATCGCCGCGACGCTGGGGGCGACGTTCGCCGAGATCCGCGGCGACCGGGTGGTGGCCGTCGACGCCAACCCGGACCGTGGCACCCTGAGCCAGAAGGTGCCGCTGGAGACGGCGGCGACGGTGCGCGAGATGCTGCACGACGCCGGGAGTATCGCGCGCTACAGCGACGTTCGCCGGTACACCTCGAAAGGGCCGAGCGGGCTGGAAGTGCTGGCGTCGGAGACCGATCCGTCCGTGTCGGAGGCGTTCAGCGCCGCCGACTACGACCGCACCCTCGAGATCCTGGAACGGTTCTATGGCCTGGTGCTCACCGACTGCGGCACCGGGCTGCTGCACTCGGCGATGTCGTCGGTGCTGGACAAGGCCGACGTGCTGGTCGTCGTCAGCTCGGGATCGATCGACGGCGCGCGCAGCGCCTCGGCGACGCTGGACTGGCTGGACGCCCACGGCCACGAGGACCTGGTCCGCGATTCGATCGCCGTGATCAACGCGGTGCGCCCGCGCACCGGCAAGGTCGACATGAACAAGGTGGTCGACCACTTCTCGCGGCGCTGCCGCGCCGTGCGCATCGTGCCGTTCGACCCGCATCTCGAGGAGGGCGCCGAGATCAACCTGGACCGGTTGCGGCGGGGGACCCGCGAGGCGCTCGTCGAACTGGCGGCCGTCGTTGCCGACGGGTTCGGCGGCGACCAGCGCAACCCGGGTCTGGGCTGAGCGGCTAGCGAGGGTTGTTGTCCCCGTGGCCTAATCGCCGGAGGAAGTCGGGATCGTCGTCGGGTCCGATGACGCGGGTCTTCGGGCGGCTGTTCTGCAGCCGCGCCGCGCGCCAGCCAACGTAGATCAGGGTCCCCAGGATCAGCACGACGAGCAGGTAGAGCACTCAACACCTCCTGCAGCGAATATACCCGCGTCGTAGGCTCGACCCGTGGCAGCAGAGCCTGGCCCAGAAGGCACCGAAAGCACGGAAAGCACCGGACACCGGGGCGGCGGCATGATCGGCGGTGTCCTGCCTTACGCGGCAGCGCGGTTGCTGCTGGTGGCCGTGCTCACCGGGGTGATCTACGGGATCGCCCGACTGCTGGGGATCGCGCAGTTCCCCGTCATCGTCGCCGCGTTGTTCGCGTTGATCATCGCGATGCCGCTGGGCATCTGGTTGTTCAGCCCGCTGCGCCGGCGGGCCACCGCCGCGCTCGCGACGGCCGGGGAACGCCGCCGCCGGGAACGAGAACAGCTGCAAGCCCGCCTGCGCGGCGAGGACGTCGACGAGGACTAGGGAAGCGCACACCCGGTCAGCGCACCAGCGTCAAGGCCAGCGCCACCGCGACCGCCCACACGATCATCGCCAGGCCGGTGTCGCGCAGCACCGGGATCAGCGCCGGGCCGCCGCGGCCCGATCGCACCGGGCCCGCGGCCCGCAGCGCCAGCGGCGTGGCCACCAGGCCCGCCGCGCACCACGGCGTGGCCGCCGTCAACACCAGGGTCAGCGCCCCGGCGGTCACCAGCAGCGCCTGGTACAGCGTGCGGGTGCGGGCGTCGCCGAGACGCACCGCCAGCGTGATCTTGTGCGACTGCGCGTCGGTGGGGATGTCGCGCAGGTTGTTGGCCACCAGCACCGAGGACGACAGCGCCCCCGTCGACACCGCCAGCACCAGCCCCACCCAGTCCACCCGCAGCGCCTGGGTGTACTCGGTGCCCAGCACCGCGACCAGGCCGAAGAACACGAACACCGCGACCTCGCCGAAACCGGCGTAGCCGTAGGGCTTCGACCCGCCGGTGTACAGCCAGGCCCCCGCGATGCAGGCGGCGCCGACCGCGATCAGCCACGGCGCGGACAGCAGCGCCAGCGCCACACCCGCGACGGCGGCCACCGTCAGGCTGGCCACCGCCGCGGTCAGCACCGCGCGCGGCGCCGCCAGCCGCGCCCCGACCAGCCGCACCGGGCCGGCGCGGTCGTCGTCGGTGCCGCGGACGCCGTCGGAGTAGTCGTTGGCGTAGTTGACGCCGACGGTCAGCGCGACCGCGACGGCCAGCGCCAGCAGCGCCTTCCACCACACCGCGGCGTGCAGCCACGCCGCGGCGCCGGTTCCGGCGACCACGGGCGCCACCGCGTTGGGCAGCGTCCGCGGCCGCGCACCCGAGATCCACTGCCCGAAACTGGCCATGAAAATATCCTGCAACATCCTGCAACATCCCGCCGAAGGGCCATGCACCAGAATGGGCGGATGCTCGGGGTGATCGGCGGCAGCGGCTTCTACACGTTTCTCGAATCCGACGTTCGCACCGTCACCGTGGACACCCCCTACGGCCGGCCCAGCGCCCCGGTCACCCTCGGCACGGTCGGCGGGCACGAGGTCGCGTTCCTGCCCCGCCACGGCGCCACTCACGAGTTTTCGGCGCACACCGTGCCCTACCGGGCCAACATGTGGGCGCTGCGCAAGCTCGGGGTGCGCCGCGTGTTCGGCCCGTGCGCCGTCGGTAGCCTCGACCCGGCCAACGGTCCCGGCACGGTCGTCGTGCCCGACCAGCTGGTCGATCGCACGAGCGGCCGCCTCGACACCTACTTCGACTCCGGCGGCATCCACGTCGACTTCGCCGATCCGTACTGCCCGACCTTGCGCGCCGCCGTCACCGGCCTGCCCGACGTGGTCGACGGCGGCACCATGGTGGTGGTCCAGGGTCCGCGGTTCTCGACCCGGGCCGAGAGCCGGTGGTTCGCCTCGGCCGGGTTCGGCCTGGTCAACATGACCGGCTACCCGGAGTCGGTGCTCGCTCGTGAACTCGAAATGTGTTATGCCACGATAGCTTTGGTCACCGACCTGGATGCCGGGGTCGCGGTCGGGGAGGGGGTGAAGACCGCCGAGGTGTTCGCGCAGTTCCAGCGCAACGTCGAGCTGTTCAAGAAGCTGGTGCGCGAGGCGATCGCGCGGGTGGCCTCCGAACGCAACTGTACCCACTGCCTGCCGCACACCGGCGTCACGCTGCCCGTCGAGCTGCCGTGAGGGTGCTGCTGACCGGCGCGGCCGGTTTTATCGGGTCGCGGGTCGAGGCGGCGCTGCGGGCCGAGGGTCACGACGTGGTGGGCGTCGACGTGCTGCTGCCGGCCGCGCACGGCCTGGACGCGGTCCTGCCGCCCGGGTGCCACCGCGTCGACGTCCGCGACGCCGACGCGCTGGCCCCGCTGCTGGCCGGCGTCGACCTCGTGTGCCATCACGCCGCGATCGTGGGGGCCGGCGTGGACGCCGCGGACGCGCCCGCCTACGGCGGACACAACGACCTGGCCACCACGGTGCTGCTCGCGCAGATGTTCGCGGCCGGCGTGCGCCGCCTGGTGCTCGCGTCGTCGATGGTGGTGTACGGGCAGGGGCGCTACCACTGCCCCGAACACGGGCCCGTCGACCCGCTGCCGCGGCGGCGCGCCGACCTGGACGCCGGAGTCTTCGAGCACCGCTGTCCGGTCGGCGGTGAGGAGTTGCGGTGGCGCCTCGTCGACGAGGACGCCGCCCTGCGGCCGCGCAGCCTGTACGCCGCCAGCAAGACCGCGCAGGAGCACTACGCGCTGGCGTGGTCGGAGGCGACGGGCGGGTCGGTGGTGGCGCTGCGCTACCACAACGTCTACGGCCCCGGGATGCCGCGGGACACCCCCTATTCGGGGGTGGCGGCCATCTTCCGGTCCTCGCTGGAAAAAGGAGAACCGCCAAGGGTTTTCGAGGACGGCGGCCAGATGCGTGACTTCGTCCACGTCGACGACGTGGCGGCCGCGAACGTGGCCGCCGCGGCGAGCGACCGCGGGGGCTTCCTCGCGGCCAACGTATGCTCGGGGCGGCCGATCTCCATCATGGAGGTGGCGACGGCGCTGTGCGCCGCCCGCGACGGTGCGTCGGCGCCGGTGGTGACCGGCCAGTACCGCAGCGGCGATGTGCGCCACATCGTCGCGGATCCGGCCCGCGCCGCCGAAGCTCTGGGCTTCCGGGCGGCCATCGAGCCGCGAAACGGGCTGCGCGACTTCGCTTTCGCGCCCCTGCGCGGCTGAATCCGGGTCAGTTCTGCCCGATCGGGGCGCACGGCGCCGTCCACCCCCGACTACTTCGTGTCGTGCGGGGCCCGGAAGATCCTGGGCTTCGGCACGGGGATCTGCCGCGTGGCCGAGTCCTCGCCCCGGAAGATCCGCGGGCCGGGCCCTGCCTGCGGAATCACGGTGGTGGGGTGCTCCGCGCCGGCGCCGGGTGCGCCGGTCGGGATCCGCGTCGTCGCCGCCGCCGACGGCGGGGCCGGGCGGGGCACCCGGACGCGGGTGGTCGGTGCCGCCGACGGCCGGCGGCCGCCGGCCGGGGCGGCGCGCTTCCGGCGCCGGTGGCGTCCGGCGACGATCGCCGCGGCCAGGATGCACAGGGCCAGCCCGCACAGCGTCACGTCGAAGACGCTGGTGATCTGCTGGGCGAGATCGTTGCCGTACACCGGGTTCCGCGCGGTCGCGTTGGGCGGCTCCTGGAACCGCGGCGCCAGCGCGACACCCAGCACGACGCGCGAGACGCTCAGCGTGGCGACGAGCCCGCACAGCGACGACACCAGGCGCGCCGAGACCGCGTCGTTGGCCAGGTTGACGCGCAGCCAGATCGCCAGGGTCGCGGTGACCAGGTCGAAGCCGGCCAGCACCATGCTGTCGTACCGGGAGAACGGGTAGTTCAGGCTGACCGCGACGGCGAGGTCGGTGAGCCGCATGGCCATCGACCCCAGGCACCAGACGGCGATCAGCGCCAGGCCGTTGCGCGCCGCCGCCCGCCAGGCGTTCGCCTCGGTCGTGCGCGCGCCCCGGTGGTCCAGGAACGTCCGTGGCGCGAACACCGCCGCCGCCGCCGCCCACGCCAGGTAGCCCTCGAACCCGACGCCGGCCGTCGAGGTGTTCTGCGCGATGCCGTGGAATGCGTCGACGTCACGGCCGACGGGCAGGATCCACACCAGGACGCCGGCGACCGACGCCGACACCCCGAGCGCCACGGTGGCCAGCCGGGACGCCTTGGTGGTGCGGACGAGCCACGTGGAGGCGACGAGGACGGCGACCAGGGCCACCACGCCGTAGACCACCGCGCTCGTGATGACCGCGATGTTCTGTTTGCCGAACCCGGCGCCGCCCAGCGCGTACTTCACCCGCCAGAACAGGTTGAAGCCGAAGCTCAGCGCCGCCCCGAGCATCGACGCGTAGCCGATGACCCGGACGGCGGGGAACTTGGTGTCCGCCGACGCGGGGCTCACCGGTTGCGTGCTCAGCAGCGCGCCGGCCACACCGAGCCACGCCCCCGGCCCGACCCCGCCCGGCACCTGAACGGTGCCGGCGAAACGGACCGTCTCGAACACGTCGAACCCGACGAAAGCCAGCACCAGCAGCAGATAGGGGACGTTGCCGCCCGCGCGAAACCGGCCCGCCACGGCGGGGTGGGACCGCAGCGGGCCCAGCCGCGTCACGCCCAGCGCCAGCAGCGACAGTACGGTTACCGCGATCAGCACGGCGAACACGGCGCCGCTGGTGCCGGGGATGCCGAGCCCGAAATAGAGGTTCCACGGCAGCAGCGGCGCGACGACGAGCAGGCCGGCGGCCGTCAGGTCGCGGGTCCGCGACCACCCGCCCGCCGGCCCCGGCGCGGTGGCGGCCGCCGGGGCCCGGTGCACGGCGGCCCCGGGTATGCGCTGCGTCTGCCCGCCGATGGGGCCGGTAGGCGTGTCGTCGCTGCTGTGGCTCACGAGGCCCCCCGGGTCTCAAGGACGGTTACCGCCGGCGCGGGTTCGGTGGTGCGGCCGGGGCACACCCCGGCGGGCCGACTGCGTTGCTCGCTTGCGACCATAGTCTCCGTTCGGACGCCGCGGCGATGGCTCTCCGCGGGTGTCGTTGCGGCGACCGCGCCGTCGTTCGCCGACGCTGGTTACGCTGCGCTCGTAGGCGAACTGATAATGCCGACGGTATCGCAGTGTAGTGATGCCGGGACATTGCTGGCTGCGGGGTCGCCAGCCGAAGGAGAGCCGGGATGGACGTCGTTTTGGGGGTCGCGGTCACAGGCCCCGTTGCCCGCTTGGCCCTGCTGGGGCCGGACGGCAATGACGTGATCGACCAGTCCGTCGTCGACCTCGAGGACAACCCGGTCGGGAAGCTGACCGAGACCGTGGTCGGCACGAACCGGCTCCTGGCCGACGAGAGTCACCGCCTGGTTGGCACCCGGCTGTGCTGGGCGGACCAGCCCAAGGCGGAACAGCTGCGGCGGGCGCTGGAAGATTCCGGTGTCCTCAACGTCGGGGTGCTCTCGGAGTCGCAGGCGGTCGCGGCGCTGATGCGGGCGGCCGGGCGGCCCGGCGCCGCGTTGGTGGTCGACGACGAGACGGCGACGCTGTCGCTGGTGGGCTCCGGTCCCGGGGACGTCGACGCGCCGCCGACGCTGTTGGCGTCGGGGCCGCTCGCCGGCGGCGATGCCACCGCCACGTTCGACACGCTGCTGGCCAGGCTCGGTGAGCACCCCGACGCTCCCGGCGAGGTCTACCTGGTCGGCGCGTCCGATCGCGCTTCGTCCGACCTGACCCGCATCGCCGGCCAGTTGGGCGATGCCACCACCCGGGTGCAGATTCCCGAAGACCCGACGTTCGCCCTGGCCCGGGGTGCGGCGCTGGCGGCGGCCCCGGCCGCCGGCGCGCCGGACGCCACGCGCGCCGCGCCGGTGCCGGGCGGCGACGAAACCACGATGATGGCCAGCGGCGACGCGACCGCCCTGGCGCCCGCGGCCGAGCCGGACGCGGAGGAACAGCAGCTGGCCTACTCGATGGCCGGCGACTCCGAGCTGTTGCCGGCTTTCGAGGAATACGGCGACGAGTACGACTACGACGACGCCGCCGCGGGCCGGGCGCCCCTGAACCGGCGCGCGCTGCTGATCGGCAACGCCGTCATCGCGTTCGCTGTCATCGGGTTCGCGTCACTGGCCGTCGCGGTGGCGATCGCGGTGCGGCCGACCGCGAGCCAGGAGCCCGTGGTCGGACACCAGAACGCCGCCCCCGGCAAGTTCATGCCGTTGTTGCCGACGCAGCAGCAGGCCCCGGTGCCGCCGCCGCCTCCCGAGGCGCCCAACGCCGGGTTCCAGGGCGGCACCATCTCGGCCCCGGCGAACGGCGGCGGGGCCCCGCAGCCGGTGTCGCCACCGGCCGGGGGCGGGACGCCGGGCGGGCCCGCTCCGAACGCGCCGGCCGTGCCGAGCGGGCCGGGTTTCGTGCCCAACCCCCTGCCGAATATGCCGATTCCCGTCCCGATCCCCATCCCGTTCCCGGGCTGGCAGCCGCCATACCCGAACCCGCCGACCACGAATCCCGCCCCGCCCACGACGTCGAACCCGCCGACCACGTCGAACCCGCCGACCACGTCGAACCCGCCGACCACGTCGAACCCGCCGACCACGTCGAACCCGCCGACCACGTCGAGCGCGCCGACCACGTCGAGCGCGCCGACCACGTCGAACCCGCCCACGACGTCGAACCCGCCGACGACGTCGAACCCGCCGACGACGTCGAGCGCGCCCACGACGTCGAGCGCGCCGACCACGTCGATGGCGCCGGTGACCCCCACCGAGGCGCCGTCGACGGTTCCGGGCACCCAACCCACGACCCAGGCGCCGGTGCCGACGTACACGCAGCCCCAGACCCAGGCGCCCCAGACCCAGGCGCCCCAGACCCAGGCGCCCCAGACCCAGGCGCCCCAGCCGGTGGCGCCCCAGCCGGTGGCGCCGAAGCCGCAGACCCCGCAGGGGTCGGGCGGCGCCGGCGGCGGTCGCCACGGGTTCGGGTTCTGAGCGGCCACCCATGGCGGAGCCTGACGCGGTCACGGTGGTGCTGCCGTGTCTCGACGAGGAGGAGTCGCTGCCGGCGGTGCTGGCGGCCATCCCCGAGGGGTACCGGGCGCTGGTCGTGGACAACAACAGCACCGACGACACCGCCGCCGTCGCGCGGTGCCACGGCGCCCGGGTGGTCGCCGAGCCGCGGCCCGGTTACGGGTCGGCGGTGCACGCGGGGGTGGTCGCCGCGGCGACCCCCATCGTGGCGGTCATCGACGCCGACGGCTCGCTGGACCCCCGCGACCTCCCGCGGCTGGTCGCCGCGCTCGACGGCGCCGACCTGGTGATCGGCCGGCGCCGCCCCGTGCCGGGGCTGCACTGGCCGTGGGTCGCGCGGCTGGGCACCGTGGTGATGAGCTGGCGGCTGCGCACCCGGCACGGCCTGCCGGTCCACGACATCGCGCCGATGCGGGTGGCTCGGCGCGATGCGCTTCTGGCCCTGGGAGTCGCCGACCGACGGTCCGGTTATCCGCTCGAGCTGTTGGTCCGCGCCGCGGCGGCCGGCTGGCGCGTGGTCGAACTGGACGTCGCCTACGGTCCGCGGACGGGCGGCAAATCCAAGGTCAGCGGTTCGCTGCGGGGCAGCCTCATCGCGATCCTGGACTTCTGGAAGGTCATCTCGTGATCCGCCCGGTGACGTTGCTGGTCGTCGCCAAGGCGCCGCAGCCCGGCCTGGCCAAGACGCGGCTGGCCGCCACGGTCGGCGAACGGGTCGCCGCCGACATCGCTGCCGCCGCGCTGCTGGACACGCTGGACGCCGTGGCCGCCACGCCGGTGGCCGCGCGGGTGGTCGCGCTCACCGGCGACCTGGACTCCGCCGCGGGGGCCGCCGAGATCCGGCGGCGGCTGGATTCGTTCACCGTGATCGCGCAGCGCGGCGAGGACTTCGGCGACCGGCTCGCCAACGCCCACGCCGATTCGGCGCAGGGGTATCCGGTGCTGCAGATCGGGATGGACACCCCGCAGGTGAGCGCCGCGTTGCTGGCCGGTTGCGCCGACCGACTGCTCGGTGCGCCGGCCGTGCTCGGCCCCGCCCACGACGGCGGCTGGTGGGCGCTCGGGGTGGCGACGCCGGCGATGGCCGAGTGCCTGCGCACCGTCCCCATGTCGCACCCCGACACCGGACAGCTCACTCTGAAGGCCTTGCACGCCAACGGGATCGACGTTACAGTTGTAGAACAACTGGCCGACTTCGACGTCGTCGGTGATGTCGCCGCAGTGCGAGCGGCGTGCACAACCGACACCCGTTTCGCGCGGGCTACCCGCGCGGCCGGGCTCTAACCGAGGTAGCGGCATTCCAGCGGTGGGCGCCGGGGAAGCCCATTGTGATGGCACCGCAGAACGGAACCCCCGATGTCCCCCAGCATCATCGGCCACGCCGGCGTCCTAGCCGCCGCCGTCGTGGTGCTCACCGGCGGCGCGTGGCTACGCGGCGGCGTGGCGGTGGCCGACCCGAACGAGGACGCGCAGTTTCTGGCTCTCCTCGAACAAGAACAGATTCCCGCACTCGAGGGCGTGCCGAGCCTGATCGCCACGGCCCACAAGATCTGCGGCAAGCTCGACCGCGGCGTGACGGTGAACGCCGTCATCGACGACATGAAGGACCACGCGCTCACCGGCCCGGCCGGACACCGCTTCCCCGACCGCCGTGTCATGTCCACGATCACCCGGTTCATCACCGCGTCGGTCGAGGCCTACTGCCCCGGCGACCACGGCAAGATCGTCTCCATCACGGCCTATGCCGCCCGGGCGCGCGGTCCGGCCGTGCATCCCGTCTCGCTGCTCACCCCGGTGCTTCCGGTCGGGGACCTCGCCCCGAACCCGCCGGAGATTCCGGCGCCACCCCCGGACGCGCCGACCCTGGCACCGGCGCCCCGGCCGATCGCGGTACCGCCCCCGCCGAAGCGGCCACCGCCGACCGTCCCAGCGCCGGGCGGCACCCGCGGCGGCGGCCAGGGCGGCGCTCCCGCGGACCCGTCGCCGCCCATGCCGCCGGGCTGGGTCAGGCTCGCACCCTGAGACGGGATCCGGCGCCTACCAGTTCGTGACGATCACGGTGTTCACCAGCAGCGCGCCGGCGGCGTTGACCGCCAGCCACACGCGATGCGACCGCACCGGCAGCAGCGCGGGCGCGGCGGTGAGCCAGACGGTGAACGGCAGCCAGATCCGTTCCACCTCGGCCTTGCTCAGCGTGGTCGCGTCCGCGGCGACGACGGCGGCCAGCGCCCCCAGCAACACCAGATGCAACCCGCAGCGGCGCCGGATCGCGGCCACGTCGAACACCCGGGTCAGCCCGGCCACGCTGCCCAGCCCGATCGCGCACACCACGCACGCCAGGTTGGCCCACCACCAGTAGGCGAACGGCCGATCCTTGGCGATGCCCTGCCAATAGCGTTGCTGCACAAGGGTGTAGCCCTCGAACCAGGAGAACCCGGCGACGGCGAACACCGCCGCCACCGCCAGCGCCGCCGCCGCGGCGGCGCCCAGGGCTCGCAGTGCCGCCGGCCGGCCGGCCGCCGACGCCAGCACCGCCAGCGCCGGCAGCCCCATCAGCATCAGGCCGTAACTGAGGAAGACCCCCCAGCCGAGCAGCAGGCCCGCGGCGGCGGCCGCCGCCGCGGGGAACCGGACCGTCCCGTGCACCGCCAGGGCCAGCAGCCCGATGCCCCAGGCCGCGACGCCGGCGAAATAGCCGTCGGCCGACACCGCCACCCAGATCGCCGTCGGGGCCACCGCCACGAACGGCGCGACCCGCCGCGCGGTCGGCTCGCCGGCCAGCGCGCGGATCGCGACGACCATCGCGGCCGCCGCGCTCGAGCCGACCAGCAGGCACAGCAAGCCGGCCCAGGCGCCGCCGTGCAGGCCGATCCGGTCCAGCCACACGAACGTCAGCAGCGCACCCGGGGGATGGCCGGAGACGTGCGTCGTCCAGGAGTGCGGCTGGAAGTCGAGGATGCGGCCGGCGAACGTGTGCAGCGTGGCCGGGATGTCGGTGATGCCCGGCACCTCGTGCAGGTACTCGTCGCGGGTGGTCAACCGGCCGGCGAAGCCGCGCTGCCAGCCGTCGATCATCGCCAGCGCGAACGCCCACGCGCACGCGGCGGCCCAGGTGCCCAGCGTCAGCACCCGCCAGGAAAGCCGTTGCGCCACAGTCGGTCCCCACACCACCGCGGCCACGGCGAGCGCAATGGCCGGTCCGGTGCCCCAGCTCGCGTGGATCTCCCACGCCCCGAAGATCGGCGCCGACCCGGCGTGCGTGGCGAATCGCTCCGGCCCGACCCCCAGCAGGGGTTTGACCCCCAGATGCAGGCGCGGCAGCACGAACGCGGCCACCACCAGGGTCGCCCCGGCCGCAACCGCCACCGCCTCCCGGGCAAACTCCCGCAGCGCAGTCTTCACGGTCGACAAGCCTATTGACCGGGGGAGAACCGCCGCACCAGCGCCCGCCGGTCGAGCTTGCCGATGCCGCGGCGCGGCAGCTCGTCGACGACGTGCAGTTCGCGCGGCGCCGCGGTGGCGTCCAGGGTGCGCGCCACGTGCGCCCGCAGCGCCTCCAGCGTCGGCGGAGCGCAACCGTCGGCGGGCACCACCGCGGCGACCACCCGCTGGCCCAGCCGGTCGTCGGGCAGGCCGAACACCGCGCACTCGCGCACGGCGGGGTGGGTGTCCAGCGCCGCCTCGACGGGCTGCGGCAGCACCGTCAGCCCGCCGGTGCTGATCGCGTCGTCGGCGCGGCCCAGCACGCTGAGCACGCCCGCGCCGTCGAGGACGCCGAGGTCCTCGGTGAAAAACCAGCCGGGCTCGGCGAACGGGTCGCCGACGACCGGGTTGCGGTAGCCCTTGGCCAGCGTCGCGCCCCCGATGACGACGCGCCCGTCGCCGCTCACGCGCACCCGGACACCGTCGAGCGGCACGCCGTCGTACACGCAGCCGCCCGCGGTCTCGCTCATCCCGTAGGTGCGCACCACCGTGACGCCGGCCGCCGCCGCGGCGTCCAGCACCCGAGCCGGTGCCGGCCCGCCGCCGAGCAGCACGGCGTCGAGGTCGGCGAGGGCGGCCGCGGCCGCCGGGTCGGCGAGCGCCTTGGCCAGCTGGGCGGCGACCAGCGAGGTGTAGCGGCGGCCGGGGCCCAGCCGCCGGATCGCGCCGGGCAGTTCGGCGGTTTCGAAGCCGGCCGAGACGTCGAGTTCGACGGGCTCCGCGCCGGCCAGCAGGCTGCGCACCACCACCTGGATCCCCGCGATGTGATGCGGCGGCAGGGCCAGCAGCCAGGCGCCCGGCCCCCCGAGCCGATCATGGGTGGCCGACGCGCTGGCCCGCAGGGCGGCGGCGGTCAGCAGGGCGCCCTTGGGCGCACCGGTGGTGCCCGACGTGGTCGCGACGAGCGCCACGTCGTCCTCGACGTCCTCGTCGACCCGCAACGCGCGCAGCGCCGCCGGGTCGGGATCGGCCGGCACGGCGAGTAGCGGAGGTCCACCCCCGGCCAGCACCCGTTCCAGGGCGGGCAGCAGCACGCCGGCGGCGCGGCCCGCCGGGACGCCGAGTGCGCGCAGGACTGCTATGGGCGTTCTCCCGCGTCCTGCTCGGCGTCGAACGGCCAGCCCTGCTCGGCCAAGCGCGCCCGCACTCGCTCGACGTCCTGCGGCGAGGGTAGCTCGTCGGTGATCTGGGTGATCGCCACGCCGATGTCGATGTCGTCGAGTTCGTCGCGCCGGATCAGTTCGTTGGCCACGGCGATGACCTCGTCGTTGCTCAACCGGCGCGTGAGCAGGGCGAGCACCGCGAAGGTGTCGGTCGGTGGGACGCCCTCAGGGTAGCCGGCGCGCAGCCAGGCCACGATCGAGCTGAGGAATCCGTTCACTGTGCAACCTGTTCCGGGCGGTGGGCTCGGCTTCGGCGGAGACCGAATCCGATGCTACTTGGTCTTTGCTCCGAGGAACGGATACCCGGTGTGGTGCGCGATGAAATCGCGGGAGATGTAGGCCAGGGCGAACAGGATGACCACGACCACCAGCGCGTAGATCGCCCACGCGAGCGCGGTCAGCGCCGGGTTGCGCTGCGGGGCGGCGCCGTTGGTGCTGACCTCCCCGGCGCCCATGGCGTGCAGCCGCAGTCCGACGGCGAACAGCCCCGGCAGCGCGGCGCCGGCCAGCATGCTGAACACCAGGATCTTCAGGGAGGCCTCGTAGTTGAACCACTCGCTGAAGCCGCTCATGACAGGTTCCCCGCACCGACCGTGGGGTCGTCGGAACCGGAACGGGGCGGCACGCCGGTGCCGGTCGGTGGTATGACGTCGGTGGGCGGCGGTATCTTCTCGGCGGCGTCGAGGCCGGCGGTCAGGCTGCCCTCCCATTCGGCGTTGACGTTCTTGTGGTCGACCTTGACCTTGCGCGACCGGACGTAGATGACCGCCGAGACGGCGACGAGCAGCCCGAAGCCGATGATCGCGCCGGGGTAGCCCCCGATGAGGTGGACGATCCAGTAGGTGACCGCGCCGACGAGCCCGGCCAGCGGAAGGGTGACCAGCCACGCGACGACCATCCGGCCGGCCACGCCCCAGCGCACCTCGCCGCCGGGCTTGCCCAGCCCGCTGCCCAGCACCGAACCGGTGCACACCTGCGTCGTCGACAGGGCGTAGCCGAAGTGCGCCGAGAGCAGGATCACCGCGGCCGAGGACGACTCGGCGGCCATACCCTGCGGCGACTGAATCTCGACCAGCCCCTTGCCCAGCGTGCGGATGATCCGCCAGCCGCCCAGGTAGGTGCCCGACGCCATCGCGATGGCGCAGCACACGATGACCCACAGCGGCGGCATCGCGGCGCTCGCGCTGATCGACCCGTAGGAGATAAGAGCCAGGAAAATGATGCCCATCGTCTTCTGCGCGTCGTTGGTACCGTGCGCCAACGAGACCAGCGACGCCGAACCCCACTGGCCGTACCGGAACCCGGCCTCGGTGCGGTCGGCCCGGACGCCGCGGGTGATCCGGTACACCAGCCAGGTCGCGATCGCGCCCACGGCGATGGCCAGGATCGCGGCGACGACGGCCGGGATGAGCACCTTGGACACGATGCCCTTCCAGAGCACGCCATGCCCGCCCACGGCGGCGATCGTGGCGCCGACGATGCCGCCGACCAGCGCGTGCGAGGAACTCGACGGGATGCCGAGCAGCCACGTCATCAGGTTCCAGACGATGCCCCCGACCAGGCCGGCGAAGACCAGCTCCAGCGTCACGATGTGCCCGTCGATCAGCCCCTTGGCGATCGTGGCGGCGACCGCGGTGGACATGAAGGCGCCGACCAGGTTGAGCACCGCCGACAGCCCGACCGCCGCCTTGGGCGCCAGGGCACCACTGGCGATCGACGTCGCCATGGCGTTGCCGGTGTCGTGGAAGCCGTTCGTGAAATCGAAAGCGAGTGCCGTGATTACGACAATGATCAAGAGGAACAGTTGGATGTCCACAGCGCCTGATTCTCGTAGTGGGGGGATTCATTGTCGAACGGAGGAAGACCGCAAATGCGGGTGTAGCTTGAGTGGTCGCCATAAGTTACCTCGTCGTTAACCTGAATTGGGCTCCGGTTCACCACGGGTGTCGCGGCGAAGCGGATGCTCAGGCGGGATTTCGACGAAGATCAGCGTGATGCCGTCCGGGTCGGTCACGTGCATCTCGCGCAGGCCCCACGGTTCCTGGCGCGCCTCGCGAGCAATCGGCACCCCCCGGCCCCGCAGCTCGGCCTGGGTTGCCGCGATGTCGCGGACCTGCAGCCACAGCGCGCCCGGAAACGGTCCCCGGGAATGGTCCGGGGAGCCGTACCCGGCCAGCTCCAGCAGCGACTGCCCGGCGAAAAACACCGTGCCGCCGCCGTAGTCGCGGAAGATCGCCAGGCCGATCTCGTCGCGGTAGAAGCTCAGCGAGCGCTCGTAGTCCGCCGGTCGGAGCAGCATCCGGCTGGCCAGGATCTCCATGGCGTTGTGTCTATCACGTCCGTGTCGCCGCGGCGATGGCCTTCGGTCAGTTCCCGGCCGCGCGGTTGGGCTGGATGCTTTGGCGCTGCATGAGGGCGTTGACCCAGCGCGGGCCGATGGTGTCGAGCGCCTTGGCCGCGATCGCCATCCGGGGCGCGATCCGCACCGGCCGGGTGCGGGCCGCGGTGATCATCCACTCGGCGGCCTCCTCCGGCGTCAGCGCGGGGACCCCCTCGTAGGCCTTCGTCGGGGCGATCATCGGCGTGGCCACCAACGGGTAGTACAAGGTCGTCGAATGCACACCCCGGTGGCCCCATTCGGTCTCGACCACCCGGCTCACCATCGACAGCGCGGCCTTGGAGGCGTTGTAGACCGCGAACAGCGGCGAGGCCTCCGACAGCACGCCCCACGTCGAGACGTTGATGACGTGGCCGTCGCCGCGCTCGAGCATCCCGGGCGCCAAACCGCGGATCAGCCGCAGCGGCGCATAGTAGTTAAGCACCATGGTCCGCTCGACGTCGTGCCAGCGTTCCAGCGACTCGGCCAGCGGCCGGCGGATGGACCGGGCGGCGTTGTTGACCAGGATGTCGATCCCGCCGAGGCGCTGCTGGACGTCGGCGACCAGCGCGTCGACGGCGTCCATGTCCGAGACGTCGCAGGGCATCGCCAGCGCGGTGCCGCCCGCGGTCGTGATCCGTTCGGCCACCGCATCCAGCAACTCTCGGCGGCGGGCGGCGAGCACCACGATGGCGCCGAGGCGGGCGAACCGCTCGGCGGCGGCCTCCCCGATGCCCGAGGAGGCCCCGGTGATCAGAATGCGCTTGCCGGCCAGCTCGATCGGCTTGATCGCGGGCCGGTTGACCAGCACCTGCGGCGCGGCGGGCGGCCGCATGGTCGCCAGCACGAGCTGGTCGGTGAGGCGGCGAAGCGGGCTTTTACTCATCGTGGGGAGTGTAGGCGGCGCCCGCCGGCCCGCTCAGAAGTAGCGCGGGAACGGGCTCCAGTCCGGGGGGCGCTTTTGCAGGAACGCGTCGCGGCCCTCGACGGCCTCGTCGGTCATGTACGCCAGCCGCGTGGCCTCGCCGGCGAACAGCTGCTGGCCCACCAGCCCGTCGTCGAGCAGGTTGAACGCGAACTTCAACATACGTTGGGCCTGCGGCGATTTCGCGTTGATCTCGGCCGCCCACTGCACCGCCACGCGTTCGAGTTCGGCATGGTCGACGACCTCGTTGACCGCGCCCATGTGGTGCATCTGCTCGGCGGTGTACGTGCGGCCCAGGAAAAAAATCTCGCGGGCGAACTTCTGGCCCACCTGGCGCGCCAGGTAGGCGCTGCCGTAGCCGCCGTCGAAACTGCCGACGTCGGCGTCGGTCTGCTTGAAACGGGCGTGCTCGCGGCTGGCCAGGGTGAGGTCGCAGACCACGTGCAGGCTGTGCCCGCCGCCGGCCGCCCAGCCGTTGACCAGGCAGATCACCACCTTGGGCATGAACCGGATCAGCCGCTGCACCTCGAGGATGTGCAACCTGCCCGCGCGGGCCGCGTCAATGGTTTCAGCGGTGTCCCCGCTCGCGTACTGGTAGCCGGATCGCCCGCGGATGCGCTGGTCGCCGCCCGAGCAGAAGGCCCAGCCGCCGTCCTTCGGGGACGGGCCGTTGCCCGTCAGCAGCACCACGCCGACGTCCGGCGACATCCGGGCGTGGTCGAGCGCGCGGTAGAGCTCGTCGACGGTGTGCGGCCGGAACGCGTTGCGCACCTCGGGCCGGTTGAACGCCACCCGCACGGTGGCGTCGGTGTGGCGGTGATAGGTGATGTCGGTCAGGTCGCCGAACCCGCTGATCGGGCGCCATGCCGGAGCGTCAAAAGGGTTGCCGTTCATGGTCATAGCGGATCGAGCCGGAAGACGGCGCAGCGCCCGGCCAGCGCCTCGAACTCCTCGGGGCGCCCGTCGGTGACCAACCCGGAGCGCTTCATGAAACCGACACCGGTGGGCACCTCCGTGGGGAAGGCCCGCAGCACCGGTCTGGCGTCCTCGGCGGGCAGCTCGACCATCCGGACCCGCTCGCTGCGGCGGCCACGCTCGAGGGTGGCTTCGCGCGCGGCCCGGGCGTTGCGAACCCAGTCGGCGCCGGGGAAGCCGCCGACGACGTAGCGTTTGCCGTCCAGCGTCATCGGGGTGACCGGCGTCGAACGCGGGGCCCCGGTCTTGCGGCCCGGGACGGTCAGCACGACCGGGCTCTCCCCGCAGAAACTCAGCCCGAGCCGCGACATCGCGATGAAGACCTTGTTCGCCGGCTTGAGCCACCGGGGCGGCTCGAGGGCTTCTGCACCTGCCATGCCTGACACAGTAGTCAGGCGTTCGGCGCCTCCAGGAAGGGTTCGACGCCGTGCGCCCACGGGTCGGACCCCGGAATGGTGAACGGCGTCCAGGCGGGCCACCGCGTCCGCGCCCAGGGTGATGGCCCCGGCGCCGGGGACGGGAGCCTGCGTCCCGACGTGGCCGCCGACGACGTGATGTCCAGCCTGATCGGCATCTTTTTGGCCAGTGCTTCACCCGAACAGACGGGCCGCATGCTGGACCTCCCGTTGGCCGGGGTCGCCGCCCCGCCCTCCTAGCCGACCGCGCGGTCCGCGCCCTCCCAGAACCGGGCCCGCACGGCCTTCTTGTCCGGCTTGCCCAGCGCGGTCACCGGTACCGACTCGACGACGATCACCTGCTTGGGCGACTGCACCGAGCCCTTGCGCTCCTTGACCGCGGACTGGATCTCGACGGTCACCCGCGCCACCGACTCCTCGTCGGACGGATGGTCGGGCCGCAGCACGATCACCGCGGTGACGGCTTCGCCCCACTTCTCGTCCGGCGTGCCGATCACGCACACCTGCGCAACGGCCGGGTGTTCGGCGACGACGTCCTCGACCTCGCGCGGGAACACGTTGAACCCGCCGGTGACGATCATGTCCTTGACCCGGTCGACGATGAACCAGAAGCCGTCGGAGTCCTCGCGGGCCATGTCACCGGTGTGCAGCCAGCCGTCCTTGAACGTCTTGGCCGTCTCCTCCGGCAGGTTCCAGTACCCGCCGGAAAGCAGCGGCCCGGACACGCAGATCTCGCCGACCTCGCCCTGGGGCACCGGGTTGCCGTCGGCGTCCAGCAGCGCCGTGCGGGCGAACAGGGTGGGCCGCCCGCAGGAGGTGAGCCGCTTCTCGTCGTGGTCCTTCTTGGCCAGATAGGAGATCACCATCGGGGCTTCGGACTGCCCGTAGTACTGGGCGAAGATCGGTCCGAAGCGGCGGATGGCCTCGGCCAGCCGCACCGGGTTCATCGCCGAGGCGCCGTAGTAGACCGTCTCCAGCGAGGACAGGTCGCGGGTGTGCGAGTCGGGGTGGTCCATCAGCGCGTAGATCATCGACGGCACCAGCATCGTCGCGGTGATCTTCTGCTCCTCGATCACCCGCAGCACCTCGGCCGGGTCGAACTTGGTCAGCACAACCAGCTCGCCGCCCTTGATGATCGTCGGCACGAAGAACGCCGCCCCGGCGTGCGACAGCGGGGTGCACATCAAAAAGCGCGGGTTCTCCGGCCACTCCCACTCGGCGAGCTGGATCGTGGTCATCGTGGTGATCGACTGCGCGGTGCCCAGCACCCCCTTGGGCTTGCCGGTGGTGCCGCCGGTGTAGGCCATCCCGCCGATGTGGTCGGGCGGAAGGTCGGCCGCCACCAACGGCTTCGGCGGATACTTCGCGGCTTCGGCCACCAGGTCTACTGCGGAGTCGCCGAGAGCTTCGGGGACCGGGCCGATGGTCAGGATCTGCTTGAGGCCGGGAACCTTCTCCAGCAGGCCCAGCGCCCGCTCGACGAACATCGGGTTGGGGTCGATGATCAGCGACGTCACGCCCGCGTCACCCAGCACGTAGGCGTGGTCGTCCAGGGAGCCCAGCGGATGCAGGGCCACACGCCGGTAACCCTGCGTCTGGCCGGCGCCGATGATCATCAGCACCTCGGGCCGGTTCAGCGATAACAGCCCGACGGTCGCGCCGGTGCCCGCACCGAGCGCCTCGAACGCCTGGATGTACTGGCTGATGCGCTCGGCGAGCTGTCCACCGGTCAGCGTGGTGTCGCCGAGATGCAGCACCGGTTTGTCCTTGTTGCGCTTGAGCGCACCGACGGTGAGGTGTCCGGAATGAATGGGATGGCGTAGCAGATCGTCACTCATGGCGTCGCTCCTCCTCATCGCTCGCTCTGCATCGTCGTCGACGCGACTCATGGGCCAAGACTAGAACGTGTTGCAATTCCGGTCAGCCACACCCTCGCGGCACTACGATTCCTGCACATGGCGCACGCTGATCTGGTCTTCACCGGAACCGTACTGACCGTCGACGAAAAGCGTCCGACGGCCGAGGCGCTCGCCGTCGCCGACGGCCGGATCGTCGCCGTCGGGACCCGCTCCGAGGTGGCCGGTCTCATCGGCGCCGGCACCGAGACCGTCGATGTCGGTGACGGCTGCGTCATGCCGGGATTCGTTGAGGCACATGGGCATCCGCTGATGGAGGCCCTGGCCCTGTCGGACCGGATCGTCGACATCCGGCCGGTGACGGTCCGCGATGCCGACGACGTCGTCGCCGCGGTCCGCCGCGAGACGGCCGCCAGGGGCGCGGCCGGCGCCTACCTGAGCGGCTGGGATCCGCTGCTGCAGCCCGGCCTGCCCGGGCCGACGGCGGCCTGGCTCGACGACACGGCGCCCGACGGGCCGCTGGTGATCGTCCACAACTCCGGGCACAAGGCCTATTTCAACTCGGCGGCGGCCAGGCACGCCGGGCTCACCCGCGACACCCCCGACCCGAAGGGCGCCCGTTACGGCCGCGGCGCCGACGGCGAACTCGACGGCAGCGCCGAGGAGATCGGCGCGGTGTTCCCGCTGCTGGCCGGGGCGATCGAGCCCGAGAGCTACCCGCAGATGCTGCGCGACGAATGCGCGCGGCTCAACCGCGCCGGGCTGACCACCTGCTCGGACATGGCGTTCGACCCCGCGTTCGCGCCGCTGCTCGCCCAGTTGCACGACGAGCTGACGGTGCGGCTGCGCACCTACGAGATCTCCAACCCGCAGATGTCCACCGCGGCGACGCCCGGCCAAGGCGACGACCTGGTGCGCCAGGTCGGCATCAAGATCTGGGTGGACGGCTCGCCGTGGATCGGCAACATCGCGCTGAGCTTCCCCTACCTGGACACCGCCGCCACCCGCAGCATCGGTGCGGCCGGTTCGTGCGGGCACGCCAACTACACGCGCGAGCAGCTCGCCGAGATCGTCGGCGCCTACTTCCCGCTGGGCTGGCAGATGGCCTGCCATGTCCAGGGCGACGCCGGCGTGGACACCATCCTCGACGTCTACGAAGAAGCATTGCGGCGCTGGCCTCGTTCCGACCACCGGCTGCGCCTGGAACACGTCGGCGCCATCCGCCCCGAACAGCTGCAAAAGGCAGCCGAGCTCGGGGTCACCTGCAGCATCTTCGTCGACCAGATCCACTACTGGGGCGACGTCATCGTCGACGGCCTGTTCGGCGAGGAGCGCGGATCCCGTTGGATGCCTGCGGGTTCCGCGGTGGCCACCGGCATGCGCATCTCGCTGCACAACGACCCGCCGGTCACCCCCGAGGAGCCGCTGCGCAACATCAGCGTGGCCGTGACCCGCACCGCGCCCTCCGGCCGGGTGCTGGGGCCGCAGGAGTGCCTCACCGTCGAGCAGGCCATCCGCGCGCAGACCCTCGACGCCGCCTGGCAGCTGTTCGCCGACGACGCGATCGGCTCGCTCGAGGTCGGCAAGTATGCGGACCTGGTGGTGCTGTCGGCCGACCCCCGCACCGTGCCGCCCGAGCGGATCGCCGACCTGGAGGTGCGCGCGACGTACCTGGCGGGCCGCCGGGTGCACGGCCGGTGAGGCCACCGCTGGCGGACCTGCTGGACCGGCTGCACGTCGTCGCGCTGCCGATGCGGGTCAGGTTCCGCGGCATCACCACCCGCGAGGTCGCGCTGATCGAGGGCCCCACCGGGTGGGGCGAGTTCGGGGCGTTCCCCGAATACGAGCCGCCGGAGGCCGCGCACTGGCTCGCTGCCGGCATCGAGGCCGCCTACCGCGAGCCGCCGCCGCTGCGGCGCGACCGCGTGCCGATCAACGCCACCGTGCCGGCCGTCGGGCCGGAAGAGGTGCCCGGCGTGCTGGCCCGGTTCCCCGGCGCGCGCACGGCCAAGGTGAAGGTCGCCGAGCCCGGGCAGACGCTGGCCGACGACGTCGCCCGCGTCAACGCGGTGCGCGAACTGGTGCCGACGGTGCGCGTGGACGCCAACGGCGGCTGGACCGTCGAGCAGGCCGCCGCGGCCGCGGCCGCGCTGAGCGCCGACGGCCCGCTGGAATACCTCGAACAACCCTGCGCCACGGTCGACGAACTCGCGGCGCTGCGCCGCCGGCCGGACATGCCACGCGTGCCGATCGCCGCCGACGAGAGCATCCGCAAGGCCGACGACCCGCTGGCCGTGGTTCGCGCCGGCGCCGCCGACATCGCCGTGCTCAAAGTCGCGCCGCTGGGCGGGATCTCGGCGCTGCTGGACATCGCCGCGCAGATCGACGTCCCGGTCGTGGTCTCCAGCGCGCTCGATTCGGCGGTGGGCATCAGCCACGGCCTGACCGCGGCGGCGGCGTTGCCGCACCTGGGCCACGCCTGCGGGCTGGGCACCGGCGGGCTGTTCGTCGAGGACGTGGCCGACGTCGCCCCCGCCGTCGACGGCTTCCTGCCCGTCGGACCGGTCGCGCCGGACCCGGCGCGGCTGCGGGCGCTGGCCGCGCCGGGCGAGCGGCGGCGGTGGTGGGCCGAGCGGGTCGAAGCCTGTTTCCGGCTGCTCGACGGATCGGTAGCGTGATGGCCGTGGAAAACGCGGCGGGGAACACCCGCACCGAGACAGGGGCCACCGCACTGCGCATCGCGTTCGGGGTGGCCTGGGCGATCGACGCCTGGCTGAAATGGCAGCCCGGGTTCCGCGCCACCATGCTGCCGAGCATGGTCGCCACCGCGCAGGGTCAGGCGCAGTGGCTAAGGCCATGGTTCGACGTCTGGATCCATCTGATGCGACCCGCACCCGGCCTGTGGGTCGACCTCGTCGCGCTGACCGAGACGACGATCGCGGTCCTGCTGCTGACCGGGCTCGCCCGCCGTGCGGTCTACCTTGGCGGCGCGCTCTACAGCCTGAGCATCTGGTCGACGGCCGAGGGGTTCGGCGGGCCGTACACCGCCACCGCGGGCGCGACCGACGTCGGGACGTCGATCATCTACGTGCTCGTCTTCCTGGCCCTGCTGGTGAAACTCGAGCACGGGCTCGACCGTCGCCTGGCGCTGGACATCCCGATAGCCCGCCGCGTCCCGTGGTGGCATCTCGTGGCCGGACCCTCGGTGTAGCGGACGGGCGCGCACCCAGGCACCTGTACCGTCGGTCGGGTGATCAACCTGGCTTACGACGACCGCGGCTCCGGGGAAGCCGTCGTCTTCATCTCCGGCCGTGGCGGCCCCGGGCGCACCTGGCTGCCGCATCAGGTGCCGGCGTTTCTGGAAGCGGGCTACCGGGTCATCACCTTCGACAACCGCGGGATCGGCGCCACCGAGAACGCCGAGGGGTTCACCACCCAGACCATGGTCGCCGACACCGCCGCGCTGATCGAGTCGCTGGACGCCGCGCCTGCGCGCATCGTCGGGGTATCGATGGGCTCGTTCATCGCCCAGGAGTTGATGGTGGTCCGGCCCGAACTGGTCAGCTCCGCCGTGCTGATGGCCACCCGCGGCCGCCTCGACCATGCCCGCCAGTTCTTTCACGACGCCGAGATCGAGCTGTACGAGTCGGGGGCCCAGCTGCCGCCCTCCTACGACGCGCGCTCACGTTTGCTGGAGAGCTTCTCCCGCAAGACGATCAACGACGACGAGGCCGTGGCCGACTGGATCGCGATGTTCTCCACCTGGCCGATCAAGCAGACCCCGGGACTGCGCTGCCAGCTGGACGTCTCCCCGCAGACCAACCGGCTGCCCGCGTACCGCAGCATCGCCGCCCCGGTGCTGGTCATCGGCTTCGCCGACGACGTGGTCACCCCGCCCTATCTGGGCCGCGAGGTGGCCGACGCGCTGCCCAACGGCCGGTACCTGCAGGTCCCCGACGCCGGCCACCTCGGCTTCCTGGAGCGGCCGCAGGCCGTCAACTCCGCGGCGCTGCAGTTCTTCGCCGGCGTCAAGGTCTGAGCGCGCCTGCGCCGGTGTGACACCCTGTAAGAGTGAACCCCTCGACGACCCAGGCCCGTGTCGTCGTTGACGAGCTGATCCGCGGCGGCGTGCGCGATGTCGTGCTGTGCCCCGGGTCGCGCAACGCCCCGCTGGCGTTCGCCCTGCAGGACGCCGACCGGGCCGGCCGGGTCCGGTTGCACGTCCGCATCGACGAACGTACGGCCGGCTATCTGGCCATCGGCCTGGCGATCGCCGCCGGCGCGCCGGTGTGCGTCGCCATGACGTCGGGCACCGCCGTCGCGAACCTGGGCCCGGCGGTGGTCGAGGCCAACTACGCCCGGGTGCCGCTGATCGTGCTCTCGGCCAACCGGCCCTACGAACTGCTGGGCACCGGGGCCAACCAGACCATGGAGCAGCTGGGCTACTTCGGCACCCAGGTGCGCGCCACCATCAGCCTGGGCCTGGCCGAGGACGCGCCCGAGCGGCTGGACGCGCTCAACGCCACCTGGCGCTCGGCCACCTGCCGGGTGCTGGCCGCGGCCACCGGGTCACGCACCGCCAATGCCGGGCCCGTGCAGTTCGACATCCCGCTGCGCGAGCCCCTGGTGCCCGACGCCGAACCCCAGCCGGTGACCCCGCCGGGCCGGCCCGGCGGGAAGCCGTGGACCTACACGCCGCCGGTGACGTTCGACCAGCCGCTGGACATCGACCTGTCACCCGACACGGTCGTCATCGCCGGGCACGGCGCGGGCGCCCATCCCAACCTGGACCGGTTGCCGACCGTTGCCGAGCCGACCGCCCCACCGGCCGCCAATCCGTTGCACCCGCTGGCGCTGCCGCTGCTGCGCCCCAAGCAGGTGATCATGCTCGGCCGCCCGACCCTGCACCGGCCGGTGTCGGCCCTGCTGGCCGACCCGCAGGTGCCGGTGTACGCGCTGACCACCGGGCCGCGCTGGCCGGACGTGTCCGGCAACTCGCAGGCCACCGGCACCCGGGCGGTCACCACCGGGGCGCCGCACCCGGCGTGGCTGCGGCGCTGCGCGGAGGTGAACCGGCACGCGAACCAGGCCGTGCGCGGTCAGCTCGAGATACACCCGCTCACCACCGGCCTGCACGTGGCCGCCGCGGTGGCCGACGCGCTGCGGCCGGGCGACCAGCTGGTGCTCGGCGCCTCCAACCCGGTCCGCGATGCGGCCCTCGTCGGGCTGCACCCGCGCGGCATCCGGGTGCGCTCCAACCGCGGGGTCGCCGGCATCGACGGCACCGTCTCCACCGCGGTCGGGGCAGCTTTGGCATTCGAGGGGCGCACGATCGCCCTTATCGGCGACCTCACCTTCGTCCACGACAGCTCCGGGCTGCTGATCGGGCCCACCGAGCCGACACCGCAGCGCCTGACCATCGTGGTGTCCAACGACAACGGGGGCGGCATCTTCGAGCTGCTCGAGCAGGGCGACCCCAGGTTCTCCGACGTGTCGTCGCGGGTGTTCGGCACCCCGCACGACGTCGACGTGGGCGCACTGTGCCGGGCTTACCACGTCGAGAGCCGCCAGATCGAGGTCGGCGAGCTCGACGCGGCCCTCGACGAGCCCGCGGCGGGCATGCGCGTGCTCGAGGTCAAGGCGGACCGGTCCTCGCTGCGTCAACTGCACGCGGCCATCAAGGCCGCGCTGTGAGCCCGGTGCGATGCCGGACACCCTGACCTCGGTGAAGGCGGTGCTGCGCATCCTGATCCACGGCCGCAGCGACGAACCGCCGAAGACCCGGACGCGCTTCGTGCTGCGGTGGGCGCGGATCGCGGTGCTGATCGTGGCCGGTCTGGTCACGCTGCAGTCGGTGCTGTTGGTGGCCGGCGCCTGGCGCGACGACCTGGCGATCCGGCACAACATGGGGGTGGCGCAGGCCGAGGTGCTCAGCGCCGGGCCGCGGCGCTCAACGATCGAGTTCGTCACCCCCGAGCGGGTCACCTACCGGCCCGAGCTCGGTGTGCTGTACCCGTCCGAGTTGTCGACGGGCATGCGCATCTACGTCGAATACAACAAGAACGACCCGAACCTGGTCCGGGTGCAGCACCGTAACGCCGGGCTGGCGATCATCCCGGCGGGTTCCATCGCGGTGGTCGGCTGGCTGGTCGCGACGGCGCTGCTGATCGGTCTGGCGGTGCTGGACAAACGGCTGGACCGGCGCCCCGAGACCAGGCCCGCGGCCGGCCCCGAGGGGGCGCCGTCGGCCGTGTCAGGGTCGTGAGCAGCAGATTTCAAACGACGTATGCCCGTCGGCAACCTAATCGACAGTCGGCCCTGACATTATCGTGATGTGCGCGTTGCGATCGTCGCCGAATCCTTCCTCCCGCATGTCAACGGTGTCAGCAACTCGGTGATCCGGGTGCTCGAGCACCTGCGCAGGACGGGGCACGAGGCTCTCGTCATCGCACCCGACACCCCGCCGGGTGAGCCTCCCGCCGAGCGCATTCACGACGGGATCCGGGTGCATCGGGTGCCGTCGCGGATGTTCCCGAAGGTGACCACGTTGCCGCTCGGGGTGCCCACCCCCCGCATGGTGCGCACCCTGCGCGGGTTCGACCCCGACGTCATTCATCTGGCCTCGCCGGCGCTACTCGGCTACGGCGGGGTGCGGGCCGCGCGCCGTCTCGGGGTGCCGGCCGTCGCGGTCTACCAGACCGACGTCCCGGGTTTCGCGAAGAGCTACGGCATCGGCATCACCACCCGGGCGGCGTGGGCGTGGTTCCGGCACCTGCACGGCCTGGCCGACCGCACCCTGGCCCCCTCCAGCGCCACGGTGGAGTCGCTGGTGGCCCGGCGCATCCCGCGGGTGCACCAGTGGGGGCGCGGGGTCGACATCATCCGTTATGCGCCCTCGGCGCGTGACGAGGCGCTGCGGCGCCGCTGGTCGCCACAGGGCAGGCCGATCGTCGGGTTCGTGGGCCGGCTCGCGCCGGAAAAACACGTCGAACGCCTCGCCGCGCTGGCCGCCGGCGGCCAGGTGCAGCTCGTCATCGTCGGCGACGGCGTCGACCAGGCCAAACTGCGGTCGGCGATGCCGACGGCGTTGTTCACCGGCGCGCTCTACGGCGCCGACCTCGCCGCGGCCTATGCCAGCATGGACGTCTTCGTGCACACCGGCGAGCACGAGACGTTCTGTCAGGTCGTGCAAGAAGCGCTGGCGTCGGGGCTGCCGGTGATCGCCCCCGACGCCGGCGGCCCGCGTGATCTCGTCACGCCGTGCCGCACCGGATTGCTCCTGCCCGTCAACGAGTTCGAGGCCAGGCTGCCCGCCGCCGTCGCGCATCTGCTCGCCGAACGGCACCGCTACGCGCAGGCGGCCCGGCGCAGCGTGCTTCACCGGAGCTGGCCGGTCATCTGTGACGAGCTGCTCGGCCACTACGAGGCGGTGCTGTCGCCGTTTGCCCGGGCGCAGGTGTCCGCGCGCCTGAGGCGGCGCGCTTAAGGCCCTTCCGCCTCAGGGCATCAGGATGTAGGACATCCCGGGGACGCTCCTGGCATCGCGGGTCCACCACTGGCCGGCGCCGCCATGGGATCCGTTGTTCATCTCCGTGATGTTCACCCACGTGCCGTCGAAGCGTTCGGAGACCGAGTTCACCCAGGCGGCATGGCCGTACGGGCTTACGCCGGGCAGCCACGGCTGGAACACCACGATCGCGCGTGGCTGCGCGTCGGTGACGACCGTCCAACCGTGCGCCCGCGCCGAGTCCGCCCAGTCCATGGCGTTGCCGTCGAGGGCCGGGTAGTACCCGCCGGCGTCGAACCACTTCTGCAGGGCGCCCCACGTGCACTGGCCCTCGGTGGCGGCGTTGACGGACCGGCGCTGTCCCATCGCGCGCCCCGGGCTGGCCGCCGGTGCGGCCCCAGCCGCCGCGGCCGGTTCGGCTTCCGCGGTCGCGGCGAAAACCAGCCCGCCCGCGGTGAGGGCCGCGGCCGCCGCGACGCCGGCGCGCAGCAGGCCGCGGCGGGTAACCACCCGGCATCGCTGCAGCGATGGCGATCTCAGGCCGAATCCCATTGGCGTCGTGCCTCCGTGTGATGGGTGCAGGGTTGAGCTTAGGTAACGACCGTGCGCGCCGAGGGGGAAATCCTAAGATCCGTGCGGGGGCGCCGATCCGCCCCGGTAGCGTCTATTGCGTGAGTCGCGCCGCCCTGGACAAGGATCCCCGCGCCGTCGCGTCGATGTTCGACGGCGTCGCTCGCCGGTACGACCTGACCAACACCGTGCTGTCGCTGGGCCAGGACCGGTACTGGCGCAGCGCGACCCGGTCCGCGCTGCGGATCGGGTCCGGCCAGAAGGTGCTGGATCTGGCTGCGGGGACCGCGGTGTCCACGGTCGAGTTGGCGAAGTCAGGGGCATGGTGCGTGGCGGCCGATTTCTCGGTCGGGATGCTGGCGGCGGGTGCGGCCCGTAGGGTGCCCAAGGTCGCCGGCGACGCGACGCGGCTGCCGTTCGCCGACGGCGTGTTCGACGCGGTCACGATCAGCTTCGGGCTGCGCAACGTCGCCGACCTGCAGGCGGCGCTGCGCGAGATGGCCCGCGTCACCAGGCCCGGCGGGAGGCTGGTGGTGTGCGAGTTCTCCACGCCCACCAGCGCGGTGTTCGCCACCGTCTACAAGGAGTACCTGATGCGGGCGCTGCCGCGGGTCGCGCGGGCGGTGTCCAGCAACCCCGAGGCCTACGTGTACCTGGCCGAGTCGATCCGCGCCTGGCCGGACCAGGCCGCGCTGGCGCACCTGATCGGCGGGGCGGGATGGTCTGGGGTGCGGTGGCGCAATCTGACCGGGGGCATCGTCGCACTGCACGCAGCGTACAAGCCGCTGCGGTGAGGCGAGGGCCGGGAACTTAGGAAAACTAGGTCCCGGCGCGCTGGATGAAGCCGACCTGGTCGGGGCAGTAATGGTCGATACCCGCGCCGAGGAACTGCAGCGCCTGGCCCTGGGTGGTGCCGAGCGGTAGGTTCCGCTGCAGGAAGACGGCGGATTGGTGGGCGTCGTGGTCCACGCCGCGCTCGATCCGCTCGCACTCGATCTTGGCGAGCCACGCGAGTTGGTCCTGGGGGCCATAGACGCCGAAGTCGTTGACGGTGTTCTTGAATTCGGTGTCATAGTCGGCCTGCGCCGGCGCGGCCAGCGCGATTGCTGCAGCCGCCACGGCGACGCCCGTGACCAGCCTCGTACGCTTCATTAGCGGGACTATACACCGCGATCACGAATTGATCTCAGGGTCAGGTGAACGGCGTTCGCCGGTCGATCAGCCGGGACAGCCGGCCGGCGCCGCGCCAGGCCCGCGCCACCCAGTCGGCGTCCTCGTCGGTGACCAGGTTGGCCATCACCCGCACCGCGATTGCCATCAGTGCCGGGGAGCGCATCGCGATCGGCCCGGTCGCGGGCAGGAACCGCTGGAAGGTCAGCAGCAGCCCCAGCCGACGCGCGACCGAGAAGCCGCGGGCGTAGTGCTGTTGCAGCAGCCGCGGCCAGAGCTGCGAGAGGTCGCCGCAGTCGAGCAACTCGGCGGCCAGCCGCCCGGTTTCCAGGCCGTAGTCGATGCCCTCGCCGTTCAGCGGGTTGACGCAGGCCGCGGCGTCGCCGATCAGCATCCAGTTGGGTCCGGCCACCCCGGACACCGCGCCGCCCATCGGCAGCAGCGCCGACGCCACCGCCCGGGGCGGACCGGTGAAGCCCCACTCCTCGCGGCGCAGGTCGGTGTAGTAGGAGATCAGCGGGCGCAGCGCCAGCTCCGCGGGCCGTTTGGACGTCGACAGGGCTCCAACGCCGATGTTCACCTCGCCGTTGCCCAGCGGGAAGATCCAGCCGTAACCGGGCAACACCGCCCCGTCGGGGGAGCGCAGTTCCAGATGTGAGGTCAGCCACGGGTCGTCGGCGCGCGAAGTGGCCAGGTAGCCGCGCGCGGCGACGCCGTACACCGTCTCCTGATGCCAGCGCCGGCCCAGCGTGCGGCCCAGCGACGACCGGGCCCCGTCGGCGACGATCAGCCGCTCGCAGCCCACCTGCGTGCCGTCGGCCAGGCTCAGCGACACCACCCGCCGCGACGCGTCATGATGGGCGGCGACCACCTTGGCGCCCAGCAGCATGCGCGCGCCGGAGTCTTCGGCGCACCGGCGGATCCGGTCGTCGAGCTCGATGCGGGCCACCGCGCTGCCGGTGGAAGGGAACGACGGGCCCGGCCAGTCCACCTGCACCTCGCCGCCGAACCCGCTCATCCGCAGCCCGCGGTGCCGGATGCGGGTGTCGAGCCAGCCGCCCAGTCCCAGCCGTTCGAGCTCCGCGACCGCGCGGGGGGTCAAGCCGTCACCGCATGCCTTGTCGCGGGGGAAGTCCGCCGAGTCGACGACGAGGACGTCCCTGCCCGCCCGGGCGGCCCAGGCGGCAGCCGCCGAGCCGGCGGGCCCGGCGCCCACGACCACCACTTGGGCCCGCGGGGCTCTGGTCGCTCTCGTCTCCATGCGCACCAGTATGTTTGGTCGGGTGAGGACTCCGGCGACGGTGGTGGCGGGCGTTGACTTCGGTGATGCCGCGTTGGCGGCGACCGTCCGGGACGGCGTCGAGCGGATCGAGCAGCTCATCGGCACCGAGTTGCGCAGAGCCGACGCGGTGATGACCGACTCGCTGACGCATCTGTTCGACGCCGGTGGCAAGCGGTTCCGGCCGCTGTTCACGGTTCTGTCGGCGCAGCTGGGGCCCAACCCCGACGCCGAGGAGGTGACCGTCGCCGGCGCGGTGATCGAGCTGGTGCACCTGGCCACGCTCTACCACGACGACGTGATGGACGAGGCCGAGGTGCGCCGCGGCACCCCCACCGCCAATGTGCGCTGGGGCAACAACGTCGCGATCCTGGCCGGGGACTACCTGTTCGCCACGGCGTCGCGGCTGGTGTCCCAGCTGGGGTCCGATGCGGTGCGGCTCATCGCCGAGACATTCGCCCAGTTGGTGACGGGACAGATGCGCGAGACCCAC
This sequence comes from Mycobacterium sp. HUMS_12744610, assembly GCF_041206865.1. Classification (NCBI taxonomy): domain Bacteria; kingdom Bacillati; phylum Actinomycetota; class Actinomycetes; order Mycobacteriales; family Mycobacteriaceae; genus Mycobacterium; species Mycobacterium servetii. Next base: position 5,281,780 of record NZ_JBGEDP010000001.1, on the reverse strand, counting down.
GGCGCGACCGGCAACGACGACCCGATCGAGCACTACCTGAGGGTCGTCTACGAGAAGACTGCCTGCCTGATCGCCGCCGCCGGCCGGTTCGGCGGCATGTTCTCCGGCGCCGACGACGACCAGGTCCAGCGGCTGAGCCGGCTGGGCGGCATCGTGGGCACCGCCTTCCAGATCTCCGACGACATCATCGACATCGACAGCGACTCCCACGAGTCCGGCAAGCTGCCCGGCACCGACGTGCGCGAGGGTGTCAAGACCCTGCCGATGGTCTACGCGTTGGGTGAATCGGGGCCCGAGGCGGCGCGGCTGCGCGACCTGCTCGCCGGGCCCGTCGAGGGCGACGAGGCGGTGGCCGAGGCGTTGACGTTGTTGCGGGCCTCGCCGGGCATGGCCAAGGCCAAGCAGTTCCTGGCGCAGTATGCGGCGCAGGCGCACGACGAGCTGTCCAAGTTGCCCAACACCACCGGCCGGGACGCGCTGCGGACGTTGGTCGACTACACGATCAGCCGGCACGGCTAGCCGGGAACGCCGGGCGCTGCGGAACTCGGAATGTCATTCTGAGCGTTCAAAGAGAAGTGGTCGGTCCCGACCGAGCTTTATTTGAGTGTTCTGAGGAGGACACCGATGACCTGGCATCCGCATGCCAACAGATTGAAGACCTTCGTCCTGTTGGTCGGCATGTCCGCGCTGATCGTCTTCGCCGGCGCCCTGTTCGGCAGGACGGCGCTGGTCTTCGCGATGCTGTTCGCCGTCGGCATGAACGTCTACGTCTACTTCAACAGCGACAAGCTGGCCCTGCGGGCGATGCACGCGCAGCCGGTGTCGGAGTTGCAGGCTCCGATGATGTACCGCATCGTGCGCGAGCTCGCGACCTCCGCGCACCAGCCGATGCCGCGGCTGTACGTCAGCGACACCAACGCGCCCAACGCGTTCGCCACCGGGCGCAATCCGCGCAACGCCGCGGTGTGCTGCACGACCGGCATCCTGGACATTCTCACCGAACGTGAGCTGCGCGCGGTGCTGGGACACGAGCTCTCCCACGTCTACAACCGCGACATCCTGATCTCCTGCATTGCCGGCGCGATGGCGTCGGTGATCACCGCGCTGGCCAACATGGCCATGTTCGCCGGCATGTTCGGCGGCAACCGCGACGGCGAGAATCCCTTTGGGCTGCTGCTGGTTTCGTTCCTGGGGCCGGTCGCGGCGACGGTGGTGAAGCTGGCGGTGTCCCGGTCGCGCGAGTACCAGGCCGACGAGTCGGGGGCCGTGCTGACCGGTGACCCGCTGGCGCTGGCGTCGGCGCTGCGCAAGATCTCCGGCGGCGTGCAGGCCGCGCCGCTGCCCCCGGAGCCTCAGCTGGCCAGCCAGGCCCACCTGATGATCGCCAACCCGTTCCGCGCGGGCGAGCGGATCGGGTCGCTGTTCTCCACCCATCCGCCGATCGAGGACCGCATCCGTCGGCTGGAGGCGATGGCGCGCGGGTAGGCGATTTGATATCACCCGCGCTATCGAATGCGTGCGCCGCCGTATGCTTCCGGGGCCCGCGTCTCCGCGAGGATGACTGGGCTGCCGTTTTTGATATCACCCGCGCTATCAAATTCGGCGTGAGCCATATGCTCTGGAGAGCCGGGCCCCGGAAGGCGGCCTCGTGGGCCCCTGCGTTCCTTGGCTTCCAGCCTGGGGATGAGTGACTCCCGGGATTGATAGCACCCGTGCTATCAATCCCGCGTGAACCGCTATACCTACCGCGCTCAGTGGCTGCCCGATTACAACGAGTACGTGGGCGTGTGTGTCGAATTGCCCTACATGAGGCGCGAGGCGCCGACCGCGCCACAGGCCGTGGCCGCCATCGAGCAGGCCGTCAAGGACCATGTCGAGGACCTGCGCGCCACTGGAGAACAAGTTCCCGCACCCCTTTCCGAACGCCGCTATAGCGGGAAATTTCTCGTCAGGACGTCGCCGGAGCTGCATGCCCGCCTAGCGCTGGAGGCCACCGAGCAGGGGGTGCCGATGAATCAGTGGATCGTGCAGAAGCTCAGCGGCCGGGCGCCCAATAGCACCTTCGGTCTCTCCGGGTTCGATTAGACAAACCGATCACGATGCGGCTTCGGGCCTTTTCGGCTTCGACGACCTCGCCGGCGGTCTTGCGGGCGGCATGGCCCGTCTCGAGCCTTCCCCGGACGTGGACCGTTCCGCCGTCGGCCTCGTGCTGGCGCCGCCAGTCGCTGATCACCTGATGCGCAGCATGATCCAGGTAGTGCGCCGAAACGTCCACCGTGGCATTGGCCCCGGCGGGGGTGGAAGCGAGCACCCGCGCCGGCCGGGGGAGCGCAAGGAACGTGCACGCCGCGCCGTCGATCACCACATGCCACTCGTCGTCGGCCGGCCCGGCCGCTACCCGGGCGCGCATCACCCGCCACCCGGTGAGCGCGACCGCCAGGGCGATCTCGGGGTCTATCTGGTGACCGCCTTCAGTGTGGTCTTCCGCAATCTCCTGCAAGGGGTGCTGCTCGGGCTGGAACGGGAGCGCGACCAGGAAGACGACGAGCGAGGCCGGCACGTCGTGCTGGAGCGCCGGTTGCGGGCGGGCGCTCGGGAAAGCGTTGGAGGCCGGGCTTTTTGGCATCCTCGCTTCCCCTCGGTAGAGCGGGGACAAGCCGATCGCCAGCCCGTAACATGTTGGCGCACAGGAGATTACGTTCCCAGCCCGCATTTCGCGGGCTGGGAACTCCCGGCGGTATGTCTCGAAGGTAGGTGGGCTTCGCGGCGCCGGTCAAGCCAGCGGGCCGGTCCCAAAGGGACTGCAAATTTTCGGCGGCGGCGCCGGTCAGAACCCCGAGCCGTGCACCTCGTGCCCCGGAACCTCGACCATGAGACCCCGGTAGGCCTGCTCGACGGTGGAGCCGTGGTTGATCACCGCGTCGACCTCGCGGGCGATCGGCATCTTCAGATCGTGCTCGTCGGCGAACTCAATGATCACGCTGGCGGCTTTGACGCCCTCGGCAACCTGGTTCATCGAGGCGATGATCTCGTCGATCGGCTTGCCGGCGCCGAGTTGTTCGCCGACGTGGCGGTTGCGGCTGCGCTGGCTGGTGCAGGTGACGATCAGATCGCCCAGGCCCGCCAACCCGGGGAAGGTGTCGGGGTCCCCGCCCATCGCGACGCCCAGCTTGGTCATCTCGCGCAACGCCCGCGCGATCACCAGCGCGCGGGTGTTCTCGCCGATGCCCAGCGAGTAGCCCATCCCGACGGCGATGGCGTAGACGTTCTTCAGCGCGCCGGCCATCTCGACACCGACGACGTCGTCGGTGGTGTACACGCGAAACCGCCGGGTGCGGAACAGTGCCGCCAGCCGGGTGGCCAGGTGCTGGTCGGGCATGGCCAGCACGGCCGCGGCGGCATAGCCCTCGCCCACCTCTCGGGCGATGTTCGGGCCGGCCAGGATCCCCGCCGGATGTCCGGGCAGCAACTCCTCGATGATCTGCGACATCCGCATGTTGGTGCCCTGCTCAAGCCCCTTGACCAACGACACCACCGGGACCCAGGGCCGCAGTTCCCTGGCGAGTTCGGTGAGCACGCCGCGGAAGCCGTGCGAGGGCACGCCCATGACCACGACGTCGGCGCAGTGGGCGGCCTCGGCGAAGTCGGTGGTGGCGCGCAGGCCGTCGCTGAGCACGACGTCGTTGCCGAGGTAGCGGCTGTTGCGGTGGTTGTCGTTGATGTCCTTGGCGGTCACCTCGGAGCGCACCCATTGCAGTGTCGGTCCCCGGCGCGCGCAGATCGACGCCACCGTGGTGCCCCAGGAGCCGCCGCCGAGGACGACGACATTGGGTTCGCGTTGTTCACCTGCCATGCCGTTCAGCGTATTGCCGACACCCGAGATTTAGAAGCAGTTCACCGCCCGCGCGGCACCCGAATTCGAACCCAACGACCCCCCGGGCAGGGACTTCGGTCCCTAGCCCCGCCGGGCCGGCCTCCCGGATCGTCAGAGATCTGCAACAAGGCCCGGAAACGAGGGAAAGAGGGACCATGCCCATGCTTCGGTGGGGCCGTACGCTCGCGGTGACGTCCGCGGCCGCGCTCGCGGTGATGACGGCGCCGGCGGGCATCGCCTCTGCCGAGGGTGGGCGCCCGCAGGCCAATCCGCAGGAACGGGCGGCGGCGATCATCCGGCCGGCCGTGATGTACCTGTCGGGCCAGGCGTACGGCCAGGTCCGCTTGCCCAATGGGCAGCTGCTGTCGCAGTTCGGCGAGGGCTCCAACATCCCCTTCACGGCGACCTGGTTCTGCACCGCGTTCATCGTCAACCCCGACGGTTGGGCGGCGACGTCGGGCCACTGCGTGGATCCGGACAACGTCAAGGACCTGATCCTCAAGCGGGCCGCCAACGAGTACGTCATCCAGTACCCCGACTCGCCGGTCGGGCAGAATCCGGCGGCGATCTTCCAATGGCTCCGCCAGAACGCGAAGGTGGAGGGCGTTGCCCCCGACCGGGGTCCGCAGCCTGCGCTGACCCTGGTGTACGGCAGCGGGAACCGGGTCGCCGGGAAACTGCTCGCCAACGTCGTGGACTTCCGGCCCATCGTAAAGGGCGATGTTGCCCTGCTCAAGGTCGAGAAGCACAACCTGCCGTCGTCGGAGTTGGCCGCCGACGCCGACGTCAGCATCGGCACAACGATTCTCGCGGTGGGTTACCCGGAGAGCACGAAACGGATCACCGATCCGTCGCTGGACCCGACGAACAAGAGCGGCACGGTCAGCAAGAAGTCGTCGATGGGCAGCGTTCCGCAGTACGAGATCGATGCCCCGGTCACCGAGGGGATGAGCGGCGGCCCCACCGTCGCCCTCGACGGCAAGGTGATCGGCGTCAACAGCTTCTCACCCGTCGGCGAGCCGCAGCCGTTCAACTTCGTCGCGCCGGCGGGCAACCTCACCGCGTTACTGGCCGGCAAGGGGGTCAAAGCGACGCTGGGGCCGGCCGACGTCTTCTACCGGAAAGGGCTCGGCGAGTACTTCTCCGGCCACTACACCGGCGCCATCGACGATTTCGACAAGGCGCTGGCGATGTCGCCCGACTACCCGGGTCTGGTGGAACTCAAGACGAGCGCGGTGAACCTGCGGCAGCGCTACGGCGACGTCTCGGTGCTCAGTGGCACCACGCTGATGTGGTACGTCATCGGTGAGGTGGCGCTGGTGCTCGCCGCCGGCGGGGGATTGACCCTGTTGGTGGTGCGGAGGCGGTGGCGCCTGTTCGCTCCAGCGAAAGCCCCTGGGGTTCAGCTTATTTCCCCCGGGGACGGGGACACGGTCAAACCAATCCGCGCCCGCAGGGGCATCAAGACCGGCGCCGCCCGGCTCATCGGCGTGGCCCCCGCGCACAAGCCGGCGGAACCGCACTTCTGCGCGAGCTGCGGGGCCGAACACCACCCCGCCGAGAAATTCTGCCCCAACTGCGGCGCGGAGATCCTGCCCGGAGATTCCCCCGTGGGCTCCGACCGGACCGGCTGACGGTTATCCCGCCAGCGCCGCCCGGTCGGTGACGCGTCCGAACACCATGGCTTCCTCGATGCGGTCGAACTGGTAGTCGAGGGCATCGGCGAGGTAGTTCTGCCGCACGTTCCACGGCCGCCTGGTGCCGGACTTGGGCAGCGCGTGCAGCGAGCGCAGCACGTAGCCGGCGTTGATGTCCCAGGCCGGTTTCTCGGTCATCGGTTCGCCGCCGAGATGCGGGTAGGCGTGCGTATATCCGTGAGCGGCCATGTGGGCCAGCAGCTTCGCGGTCGCACGGGCGGTGATGTCGGCGCGCAGCGTCCAAGAGGCGTTGGTGTAGCCCACGCACCAGAACAGGTTGGGCACGTCCTCGAGCATGTGCGCCTTGTAGACGAAGCGGTCCCGGGGATCGATCTCGACGCCATCCAGGCTGATCGCGGTCCCGCCGAGCGCCTGCAATTGCAGGCCGGTGGCGGTGACGACGATGTCGGCGTCGAGGTGAGCGCCGGATTTGAGCGCGATGCCGCTGGCGTCGAAATGGTCGATGTGGTCGGTGACCACCTCGGCGCGGCCGGCGCCGATCGCGTTGTAGAGGTCGGCGTCGGGGATCAGGCACATCCGCTGGTCCCACGGGTCGTAGCGCGGCTTGAAGTGGGTGTCCACGTCGTAGCCGGCGGGCAGCTCGCTGATCGCCTTGCGGCGCAACAGCCACCGGACGAGGCGGGGCGCCTTGCGGGACAGGGCGAAGAACACCGCCTCGGTCAGTGCGCTGTACATGCGGATCACCAGGTGAGCGGGCTTGCTAGGCAACAGCTTTCGGGCGACCGCGGCCACCTTGCCGTATCGGGAGGCCGAGACGAGATAGGTGGGGGAGCGTTGCAGCATGGTCACCTTCGCGGCGCGGTCCGACAGCGACGGCAACAGGGTGACCGCGGTGGCACCGCTGCCGATCACCACGATCCTCTTGCCGGTGTAGTCGAGGTTCTCCGGCCAGTGCTGGGGATGCACGACGGTCCCGGCGAACTGGTCGATACCGGGAAAGTCGGGGGTGTAGCCCTCGTCGTAGTTGTAGTAGCCGCTGCCGAAGAACACGAACCTGGCGCGGTAGGTCGTGCGGGTGCCGTCCTGCTCGGCGGTGATCGTCCAGGTGTCGGTGGCCGAATCCCAGTTCGCCGAACGGACATGGCTGTTGAACCGGATGTGGCGGTCGATGCCGTACTTGCGCGCGGTGTTGGTCAGGTACTCGCGGATGTGCACGCCGTCTGCGACGCCTTCCCGGCGGGTCCACGGCTCGAAGGGGAACGACAGCGTGAAGATGCTGCTGTCGGAGCGTACGCCGGGGTAGCGGAACAGGTCCCAGGTGCCGCCGATCTGGGCGCGCCGCTCCAGGATCGCGTACTTGGTGCCCGGATTCCGCTCGGTGATGCGGTAGGCCGCGTCGATGCCGGAGATGCCGGCGCCGACGATCACGACGTCGAAGTAACCGTCGCCCTGGCCGTTGGTGTTGGGCGCGCCGCCGGCGGCTTCCCGGGGAGTCACGGTCATCGTGAACCTCGCTTGCTAGGGGCCTCGAAAAAGCTGTGTTCCCCACCACACTAGAGGGGCCCCCAGGCTCGCGGATCAGCGGTGACGGTCCGCGGCGACCGAGTAGCGGGCAGGCCACGGCGTGAGCCGGCGCGCGCCCCGGTCAGACGCATGCGGGGTTCAGCCAAAGAAGCCCGACTGTCCGTTGCCCTTGTTGAAGCCACCACTGTTAGCGCCCGCTGTTCGCGAACCCGAAATTGCCACCGCCACCGTTACCCCGCGCCGTACCGGCGAATATCGGCTGTTCACTCAACGCCGTGCCGGCACCCACCGGTGGGCCGCCCAAAGCGGTGTCAGCGATAGTTGACGAACTGCAGCGCGACGTCCAGGTCGGCGTTCTTGAGCATCGCGATGACGGCCTGCAGGTCGTCGCGCTTCTTGCTGGTGACGCGAATCTCGTCGCCCTGGATCTGGGTCTTGACGGTCTTCGGGCCCTCGTCACGGATGAGTTTGGTGATCTTCTTGGCGTTCTCGCTGCTGATGCCCTGCTTGAGGGTGCCGTTGACCTTGAAGGTCTTACCGGATGCCTGCGGTTCCCCGGCGTCGAACGCCTTCATCGAGATGTCGCGGCGGACCAGTTTCTCCTTGAATACGTCGACGGCCGCCTTGACGCGCTCCTCGGTCGACGACGTCAGCTCGATTGCCTCGTCGCCCTTCCAGGCGATCGAGGTGTCGGTGCCGCGGAAGTCGAAGCGGGTGGCCAGCTCCTTGGCGGCCTGGTTGAGCGCGTTGTCGACCTCCTGGCGGTCGACCTTGCTGACGATGTCGAACGATGAGTCCGCCATTGGATCCGTCCCTTCCTGCGGTGGTGCCCGTTTGTGCTTTGTCTACCCGTTCGTTGTAACCTGTCTGGCGGCAGGTTGCCCGAGCGGCCAATGGGAGCGGACTGTAAATCCGTCGCGAAAGCTACACAGGTTCGAATCCTGTACCTGCCACCACCAGGCAGGCCTCCAAGGTCAGTAGCCGTACCGATCCGTGAACACCGGGGTATGAAGCTCGGTGTCAGCCTGTCCGGCGAGGACGTCGCGGTGCTGGACGCCTACGTGGAGAAAGCCGGTTTGCCGTCGCCGTCCGCGTCTCTGCAGCGGGGCGTGCAGATGCTGCCCTACCCCGCCCTCGAAGACGACTACGCCCAAGCCTGGTCGGAGTGGTCGAGTGCCCAGCACGTCGGACGGCGTCGTTGTAGGCGCTTGCCGGGCATTGCCACGACTCCGCCCGATAACGGAGATCTGCACCTTCTCGATCGGGGTGGCGAAGCGCAGGCGGGCCCGCCGCGGCAAAGCGGCGCCTCGGAGTGGCGTCCACGGCGTCCGTGCACAGTGGCGGTACCTCCCACCCCTGCCGCAAAACTAGAACGCGCCATTCGGTCCACGTGTCGCCGTAGGCCTCGGGGATGTCGGGGATCTGCAGTTGCGGGGGTGGCGGGTTGCCCTCGGGGTCGTGCCAGACGAACAACAATCCGCCGCGCACGTCGGTGGTCCACGAACGGGTGCGGGCAAACCGTGACGTGCGCTTGGCGTACGGCACCTGTTGGCATCTCCCGTCGCCGCTCCAGCGCCAGTCGTGGACCGGACACGCGACCGCACCGTCCTTGATCGTGCCCTGCGACAGGTCTCCGCCCATGTGCCGGCAGTAGGCGTCGAGAACGTTTGGGGTGCCATCGCTTTGGGGGTCGGCGAAGACGACCAGCTTGGTGCCGAACGCGTTGATCGCGTGGGGCTCGCCGTCGAGGAAGTCCTCGACCGGGCCCAGGCAGTGCCAGCCGCGGGCAAACCGTGTCGGCGGGTCGCCGACATCGATCTCCCGGATGCCGACTCCGGTGGTATCGGTCTTCACCGTGTGCCCCCGCTCTACACGACGACTAGAACACGTTATAATTCCGTCTCTTTGTTGAGCAATAAGCACAGGCCATAACCGCTAAATTAGTGCCTTATGGCCCTTATTACCTTTATGGCTTGTCGCGACGCGTCGTCCTGCGGTAGGGGAGTAGGCGACGCCGGGGTCACCCGTCGAGCGTCGCGCGCGGCGCCGCGGCGGGGCGTTCGTGCCGGCCGGCGGACTCCTCGATGCCGATGCGGGCGTGCAGCCAGGCCAACGGTTTCGGGGCCCACCAGTTGGCCCGGCCGAGCACGTGCATGACGGCCGGAACCAGAATCATGCGCACCAGGGTGGCATCGGCGAGCACGGCCAGCGTCAGGCCCACTCCGAACATGCGTATGAACGAGACCTGCGAGGCGCTGAGCGCCGCGAACGCCACGGCCATCACCAGAGCCGCGGCGGTGATCACCCGGCCGGTGTAGGCCACCCCCAACGCGATGCTTTCGTCGTTGTCGGCGTCGGTTTTCCGGGATGCGAGCCAATGTTCGCGAATCCGCGCGATGAGGAAGATCTCGTAATCCATCGACAGCCCGAAGGCGATGCAGAACAGCAGGACCGGCATGTTGGCGACGAGCCGTCCCGTCGGCGTGATCCCCAGGCCGCCGAGGTGGCCGTCCTGGAAAATCCAGACCAGCGCCCCGAACGTCGCCGACAGCGACAGGACGTTGAGCACGAGCGTCTTGACCGGCAGCACCACGCTGCCGGTCACCAGAAACAGCAGGACCGCGGTGATGACGGCGATCAGGCCCAGCACCAGCGGCAGCCGCGCGGTGATCCCGTCGACACCGTCGCGGTTGGTGGGGCCCAGCCCCGTCAGCTGAACCGGTCGCCCGCGCGGACCGTCGACCGCGTGCAGGCGGTCGAGTTGCAGGTCGGACGCCCGGGAGTACGGCGCTGCCGTGCTGGTGACGGTGAGAAACGCGCTGCCGTCGGCGATTCCGGTCGGCGCGGCCGGCGGGCCGACGGCGTTTCCCGCGACGAACGTCGCCGTCGGTGCGGTCACCGCGGAGACGTTGGGCACGCGGGACAGGTCGGCGGCGTAGCGGTCGAGGTCGTCGGCGTCGAGGTCCCGCGCGTCGGGGATGACGACCTGCACCGTCGTGGCGACGTCGTCGGCGAAGTCGTTGCGCAGCTGATCGCCGACCTGGTGCGCCGAGGCCGAACGCGGCAGGACCCGGTCGTCGGGAAAACCCCACTTCACGCCCAAAAATGGAGCGCCGGCCAGCGCCACCAGGGCGGTGACGGCGAGGCCGACCGGCACGGCGTGCCGCATGACGAACCGGGTGGATCGGTACCAGAACAGTTGCTGTACCGGTTTACGGCCGTGCTCGTGACGCCGCAGCATTCCGCGGAGCAGTCGGCGCATGTCCATCGCGTCCAACCGCGGACCCAGCCACACGATGGCCGCGGGTGTCACCACGACCGCGGCGACGGCGGCGAATGCGACGGTCGCGACGCCGGCATAGGCGAACGACCGCAGGAAGTACATCGGGAACAGCACCATCACGGCCATGGACAACGCGACGGTGGTCGCCGAGTACAGCACCGTGCGCCCGGCTGTCTGCATGGTCCGGATCAGGGCCCGGTCGGGAAGGCTGCCCCGGGCCAGCTCGTCGCGGTAGCGGCTCACGATCAACAGCGTGTAGTCGATCGCCAGCGCCAAACCCAGTGCGGTGGTGAGGTTGAGCGCATAGACCGACACCTCGGTGGTGAAGGTGAGCAGGCGCAGTATCGACATGGAACCGACGATCGCCGTCAGGCCCACCGCGATCGGCAACGCGGCCGCCAGCAATCCGCCGAACACCCAGATCATGGCCAGGAAGCTGAGCGGGATCGCGATCGATTCCATCGTCAGAAGGTCGTGCTCGATCTGCTCGTTGACCTGTGCGTAGGCCACCGCCAAGCCGCCCGCGCGGACGGTGACGCCGTCGCGGTCGTGCACCGATTCGGCGCAGAGCGTTCGGGCGTGTTTCTGCGCGTCGTTCTCCCCGCCCCTGAGGTTCGCGACGATCAGGCCGGATTTGCCGTCTTTGCTCACCAGGTGCCCCGCCGATTGCGCCGCCGATGTCCACGGCGAGGAGACATTGAATACAAACGGTGAGCGCTCCAAATGGTCGACGATGTCGGTCCCGACGGTGCGCGCCGGCGTGCTTTGTGCGCCGCCGGGAGCGGTGACCACGATCAGAAGTTGCTGTTCGCTTTCCCCGAACTTCTGCTCGAGCAGCCGACTGCCTTTGCTGGATTCCGACGCGGGGTCATAAAACCCTGCGGCGGACAGATCTTTGGCGACCGGTGACCCGAAAGCGACGGCTCCCAGGAAGACCAGCAGTGCCACCGCGATCACTCGCCGCGGCGCGGCCAATGCCAGCAATGCAATCCGACGCGGCACGCTCCCCCTCTTCCCCCGATCCTCGACGCGGCGCATCTCAGGGCCGGGCTTGGCCACGCACGCGGCGGGACATCGATCCGAAAGTAGCATTGGTCACCGGGCGTGCGAGCTTCCGAACGTGCTTGTCGCGCCGCGGTTCCACGCGCGTGGGGCAGTGCGTCGGCGCGTTCGCGGGGGAGTGGCCGGCGGTGTTCGTGATCGATTCAATCCTCGACATCGCCGCCATCACTGTGTTCAATCATTGGATCTTTCGCGCTGTATGTGCCTACTGGCATGAGCTAACGCCTGCCCGGCGCGGGCAGGCGCAACGAAGCGCGCGCGACAAATTCACCCAACTCTTTGGCGAAATCGGCACCGCTAAGACCGACTAGTGTCCGTCAAAATACCCAATCGCAACGATCCGTACAAGTTAACGGGTCAAAGCGTCGGGCGGGATGGCCGTCGACCTAATAGGCAAAGCTGCGTCGACGATTTCGCATTGTCACGATCACGGGACGTGATGGCCATTGTTCAGTGCGCCACCCACCTTTTCGCCAGAAATACGGACGGCGGCGTGGCTCTTGTGACGTTGTCGTGGGTTCGCTGACCTGGGAATTTGGGCGCAACGCCGTGTCCTGCTTACGTTTTGGACTGTCTAGGGTTCAATCCGCGAGAAGGAGCTACGGCGTTGCGCATGTCCAGGGTATTGGCGAGCGGTCTGGGTGACCAAAACATGGTGATCGAGGACGTGACGATCGAGACCGAGACCACGGGTCGGAAGCAGCCGAAGACCTCCGAAGTTCTGGTGTTCTCGGTGCGGCCCAAGGCGTCGCAGGCGGGCCGGTGCTCGCGGTGCCGGAAGCGGTGCCCGGGCTATGACGCGGGGGGCCGGGACGGGAACGGGATCAGGCGCTGGCGGACCCTGGATGTGGGGACCACAAAGGCGTATCTGCAGGCCGCGGCCCCGCGGGTGGCATGCGGCGAGCATGGGGTGGTGGTTGCGCATGTGCCGTGGGCGCGGCCGGGCGCCAAACACACCTGGGCGTTCGAGGACACCTGCGCGTGGCTGGCCGCGCACACCGCATTGAGTGTGCTCACGGTGCTGCTGCAGATCGCCTGGCGCACCGTGGCGGCGATCGTGACCAGGGTGGTGGCCGATGGCCGCGACACCAACGACCTGCTCGCCGGACTGTCGCGGATCGGCATCGACGAGATCGCCTACCGCAAGGGACATCGCTACTTGACGTGCGTGGTTGACCACACGACAGGCCGGCTGGTGTGGGCCGGCGAGGGCCGCAACCAGGACACGCTGGGCCGGTTCTTCGATCAGCTCGGCGCCGAGCGGGCCAAGCTGCTCACCCACGTCAGCTGCGACGGGGCGGAATGGATCCACGCCCTGGTGCGTGCCCGCGCGCCGCAGGCGCTGATTTGCCTGGATGGGTTTCATGTCGTGGCCTGGGCCATGAAGGCACTGGACAAGGTGCGGGTACGCACCATGACCCGCGCCGGGATCACCGATCGGCACGCCATGTGGGCGACCCGCAAGAACCCGGCTGACCTGTCCTGCGAGCAGCGCACCAGCCTCGCTAAGATCGCCGACACCAACCGCACCCTCTACCGGGCGTATCTGCTCAAAGAGCAACTACGCGAGGTGTTTCGGGTCAAGGGCACCCACGGGCGGCAGCTGCTGGCCGGCTGGCTGTCGTGGGCGTCGCACTCACGCATCCCCGAGTTCGCCGCGCTGGCCCGCAGCATCCGCCGCTACCGCGACCTCATCTGGAACACGCTCGATCACGGCCTGTCCAACGCCCGATCCGAAGCCACTAACACCCACCTGCGGGCATTAACCAAACGCGCCTACGGATTCCACAGCCCAGACGCACTCATCGCCATGGCCATGCTCACCCGAGGCGGCCTCTGCCCAGCACTACCCGGACGGAAATGACCCACTACAACGTCAGTAGATCCGGCGGCGTGATGTCGAGCGGAAGGACGCACGCAGTTGACGGAGATACCCTGTGGGGGTATGTTCATTCGCGTGGTACCCCAGATGGGGTGGGGGGTATAGTCCCGGGCGAGGTTCCGGGATGGCCCCCGGCGGTGATCGTCGTCGACAGAAGGGAAGTGACCGGCATGGCTTGGCAGGGATTGGTGGGTAAGGCGGTGCCCACGCTGGTGACCGGTGTGGTGGGTGCTGCGGCGTATGAGGCGTTGGCGAAGGCGCCGTGGCGCAGGATGACGGTGAGCGCTGCTGCCGTGGGTTTGCGCGGGGCGCGTGCGACCGAACGGGTGACCAGGGAGGCCGCCGAGAGGGCGCGGTTGGCGACGGCCGATGTGCTCGCCGAGGCGGCCGAGCGCGTCGGGGAGCGTGTTCCCGCACCGGCGGACTCTTCTTCGGCTGCCGGCCACGGGGGTGACGATGCCTGCCACTGACACGGCGCTTGACGCTGGGGCCGGCGCCACGTTGCAGGTCGTCTCCCAGGGGGGCGGGCGGATGCGGGTGCGCGCCCGCGGGTTTGGGATGGATTCGGCGCTGGCGGTGGCGATCGAGGAGACGGTCGCGGCGGTGGCCGGGGTGCGGGCGGTGCAGGCCTATCCCCGGACGGGGTCGGTGGTGATCTGGTATCTGCCCGATGACTGCGACGTCGCCGCGGTGTTGGCGGGGATCGAGGCGGCCCGGGACGTGCCCGCGGAATCGCTGCCCGCCCGCGCCCCGTATTCGGCGAGTGTGGGTGAAACCGGGGTACTGGCGCGGATCGCGGCCGGACTTTTGCGTGCGCTGGGCGTGTCCACGGATGCGGGCGCCCCGAAGTCCGACGGTGGGGGTAGTTGTCATCAGCCGGCGCCGTCGTGTCACGGGGCGCCGGCCGCCGATGCCAAGGGTGAGCAACGCAAGTGGTTGCGACGGGTGTGGCTGGCCGCGCCGTTGGGGCTGGTGTCGATGGCGGCGCCGATGGTGTTCGGCGGCGCGTGGGCGGGGTGGTTGGCGTTTGCCGCGACGGTGCCGGTGCAGTTCGTGGCGGGCTGGCCGTTTTTGGTGGGGGCGGTGCGGCAGGCGCGCGCGGGATCGGCGGGCATGGACACCCTGATCAGCCTGGGCACGCTGACCGCGTTCGCCTACTCGACCTATCAGCTGTTCGCGGGCGGGCCGTTGTTCTTCGACACCGCGGCGTTGATCATCGCGTTCGTGGTGCTGGGCCGCTACTTCGAGGCCCGGGCCACCGGCAAGACCCGCGAGGCGATCAGCACGCTGCTGGAGATGGGCGCCAAGGAGGCCTGCCTGCTCGTCGACGGTCAAGAGGTGCTGGTGCCGGTGGAGCGGGTGCAGGTCGGCGACGTGATGCTGGTGCGGCCCGGGGAGAAGATCCCCGTCGACGGCGAGATCGTCGACGGGCGCGCGGCCGTGGACGAGTCGATGCTGACCGGCGAGTCGATGCCGGTGGAAAAGACGGTCGGCGACCGGGTCGCCGGGGCCACCGTGAACACCGACGGACTGTTGACCGTGCGCGCCACCGCGGTGGGCGCCGACACCGCGCTGGCCCAGATCGTGCGCCTAGTCGAGCAGGCCCAGGGCGGCAAGGCGCCGGTGCAGCGGCTGGCCGACCGGGTGTCGGCGGTGTTCGTGCCCGCGGTGCTCGGTGTGGCCGCGCTGACGTTCGCCGGGTGGGCGCTGTTGGCGGGCAACCCGATCGCGGGGATGACCGCGGCGGTCTCGGTGCTGATCATCGCCTGCCCGTGCGCGCTGGGCCTGGCCACCCCGACCGCGATCATCGCCGGCACCGGTCGCGGCGCGGAGATGGGCATCCTAGTCAAGGGCGGCGAGGTCCTCGAGGCGTCGAAGAAGATCGACACCGTCGTGTTCGACAAGACCGGCACCCTCACCCGGGGCCAGATGCGGCTCACCGACGTCATCACCGACAAGAAGCGCGACGTCGACCTGGTGTTGCGGATCGCCGCCGCGGTCGAGTCGGGTTCCGAGCACCCCATCGGCGCGGCGATCGTCGCCGGCGCCCGCGAACGCGAGCTGGCCGTCCCGGCCGCCGCGGCGTTCACCAACCTGGCCGGCCACGGCGTGCGCGCCGAGGTCGAGGGCCACGCGGTGCTGGTCGGGCGGCGCAAGCTGGTCGAGGAAAACGACCTGCGCCTGCCCGAGCAGCTCGCGAGCGCGGCCGCCGACCTCGAAGCACAGGGCCGCACCGCGGTGTTCGTCGGTCGCGACGAGCGGGTGGTGGGTGTGCTGGCGGTGGCCGACACGATCAAAGACGACGCCGTCGCGGTGGTCCGCCAGTTGCACGCCATGGGGCTGCAGGTCGCGATGATCACCGGCGACAACGCCCGCACGGCGGCCGCGATCGCCGAGCAGGTCGGCATCGACCGGGTGCTGGCCGAGGTGCTGCCCGAAGACAAGGTCGACGAGATCCGCCGCCTCCAGGACGAGGGCAGGCGGGTCGCCATGGTCGGCGACGGCGTCAACGACGCCCCCGCGCTGGTGCAGGCCGACCTGGGCATCGCGATCGGCACCGGCACCGACGTGGCCATCGAGGCCTCCGACATCACCTTGATGTCCGGCCAACTCGACGGTGTGGTGCGCTCGCTGCAGCTCTCGCGCCAAACCCTGCGCACGATTCACCAGAACCTGGGTTGGGCGTTCGGCTACAACACCGCCGCGATCCCGCTGGCCGCATTCGGGGTGCTCAACCCCGTCGTGGCGGGCGCGGCGATGGGCCTGTCCTCGGTCAGCGTGGTCACCAACTCGCTGCGGCTGCGCCACTTCGGCCGCGACACGACGATCAAGGCCCTGCCCGAGCGGACCGCGACCGTATGATCCACGGTGTCCTGCTGAGGTGGGTCGTCACGGGATTGTTCGCGCTGGGCGCGATCGAGTGCGCCCTGCCGATCCTGACCCGGCGCCGGCCCTGGCCGATGGTCCTCAGTCACGGTTTGCACGTGGTGATGGCGGTCGCGATGGCGGCCATGGCCTGGCCGTGGAGCATGCGCGCCCCGACCACGGCACTGACGGTGGTGTTCCTGCTGGCGGCGGCGTGGTTTGCGACGATGGCCCTCGCCGCCGCCCGCACGCCCGCCCAGCGGCGGTTGAGCGGCTACCACGTTCTGATGATGCTGGCGACGGCTTGGATGTATGCCGCCATGAACGGCCCCCCGACCACCGCCCCGGCGCCTGCCCGATCCGGCGCCGCGATGCCGGGCATGGACATGGCCGCAACGGGCACACCACCGTACGCCGCCTGGATCACCGCCATGGACTGGCTCGGCGCCCTGATCTTCGGGGCCGCAACGCTTTTCTGGACGCTGCGTTACCTCACCGGCACCGCCCGCCTCAAATCTTTGGGAAACCTCGCACAAGCCGCCATGGCCGCCGGAATGGCCGTCCTGTTCCTTGCCGCGGTGTCCCGCATCTGACCGTTGACCCGGTGTGGCGAACCGAAATTTCCGCGGCACACGGCACAGCATCGCCCGGGTATGAATCGATGCCGTACGGTCGAGGAAGCCTGCCCCGGTGGCGCCGATGCAGTGACCCGGGGGCACGAACGCCGCCGGTTTTCGCCGCTGTGCACGTCCGCTGTCTAACGAGAGGGTTGCTCGAGAGTTGACCGATACCACCACGCCGGTGGCGGACGAGCGCGACGAACGGCCGCGTGCGGCGATGCGCCGTCGCCTCCGGTGGCTGCGGTGGGCGCTGCTGTCGGTGTGGGGCCCGGGCCTGGTGGTGATGTTCGCCGACACCGACGCCGGCTCGCTGATCACCGCCGCGCAGTCCGGCGACCGCTGGGGCTACCGCATGGTGTTGCCGCAGCTGATCTTGATGCCGATCCTCTATGTCGTCCAGGAGATGACGGTGCGGCTGGGCATCGTCACCCGCCGGGGGCACGGCGCGCTCATCCGGGAACGGTTCGGCCGCGGCTGGGCGTGGGTCTCGGCGTTCACGCTGTTCGCCTCCGCGATCGGGGCGCTGCTGACCGAGTTCGCCGGCGTCGCCGGGGTCGGCGAACTGTTCGGCGTCTCCAAATGGGTGAGCATTCCGATCGCGACGGTGGCGCTGCTGGCGCTGGCGCTCACCGGCAGCTACCGGCGCGTCGAGCGCGTCGGAATCGTCTTCGGGGCGGCCGAACTGGCGTTCCTGGTCGCCATGGTCATGTCCCGGCCCGATCCGGACGCGCTGGTGCAGGGCCTGGCCTCGATGCCGCTGGGCGACCCCTCGTACCTGCTGCTGGTCGCGGCCAACGTCGGCGCCGTGATCATGCCGTGGATGATCTTCTACCAGCAGGGCGCCGTGGTGGACAAGCGCCTGTCGGTGGCCGCGCTGCGCCAGGCCCGCTACGACACCGCCTTCGGCGCGGTGCTGACCCAGCTGATCATGATCGCCGTCGTGGTCACCGTCGCGGCGACGCTCGGGACGCACAACGGCGAGACGACGCTGCAGACCGTCGGCCAGATCTCGCACGCGCTGACCCCCTACCTGGGGCGCGTCGGCGGCACCGTGCTGTTCGGGCTGGGGATGCTGGGCGCGGCGCTGGTCGCCGCGATCGTCGCGTCGCTGGCCGGCGCGTGGGGGCTCGCGGAGGTGTTCGGCTGGCACCACACGCTCAACGAGCGGCCCAACCGCGCCACCGCCAAGTTCTACATCACCTACGCGCTCGCCCACATCGTCGGCGCGATCCTCGTGCTGAGCAGCGTCGACCTGGTCAACCTCGCCGTGGACGTCGAGGTGATGAACGCCCTGCTGCTGCCCATCGTGCTGGGTCTGCTGCTCGCGCTGGAGGCCCGGGCCCTCCCCGAACAGTGGCGGATGCGCGGGCTCTACAAACACCTCACCCGCGGCCTGTGCCTGGTGGTCATCGCCTTCGGGCTGTACATGGTTCCCCAGGCGTTCGGCTGGCTCTGACTCAGAACCAGGGCCCGGGATAGCGGCCGTCCCGGTCCTGCACCAGCACGATCTCCTGGCAGTCACCGTTCGCCGACGCGGCGCCGCGACAAACCAGCGTCCAGTCCGAGATCCGCCCGAAGGGCCGCACCGACCAGTTCGAGGCGACCGGCTCGGTGTCCGGCAAGGCGAGCACGGAGAACGTGCCGTCGGCCTTGGTGAGGTACAGGTGGTCTTCGAAGAACGCCAACCTGGTGATCGACATCTTCTTCGCGTCGTCCCGGCTCTTGAGCAAATCCCAGTGCCGGGTGCGCAGGTTCCACACACCGAAGCCGAATTTCGAGTCGTCGGAGTCGCGACCGTCGACGAACAATTTCCCGGCCGACAGCGTCGCGGCCAATCCGCCGCCGGAAATCGTGTCCGAGTCGCCGATCTTGACGATCTGTTTCGCGTTCAGGTCGAAGAACACGGTCGACACGGCCGGGGGCTGATGGGAATCCCAGTGCGTCAATTTCACCAGCTTGTCGGGCCCGTCGGACAACTCCGCGTCGACCGACCGCACGTCGTTGTCCTGGTAGATCGGTTCCCCGGTCGGCCGGCGCAACTCCGCGCCCGACGTCGTGGCGCCCCCGGTGTTGCGGTGGAAAGCCAGCACGTCCTGCCAAACCTGGGCCTGCTCCGGATCGTCCCACAGCGTCGACAGGTCGGTGTTGGACAGCACCAGCGTGCGTGGCGGCGCGGCGGCTGCGTGCCCGTCGGTGAAGGCGTTCGTCCATGCCACGCCCGTCGCGGTCGAGGCAAACCCCCATCGGTCGGCCGCGGTCAACTTCTGGTCGGGACTCGGCGGTTGCAGCTCTTTCGTGGCCACCGGGCGGTCCGACTTGAGGTCGAACGCGTAGGCGGTCGCCCTGGTGGTTGCGGGCGCGGACGCCTGCGCGGGTGTCGCGGTGGTGAGCACGTACACGACCCTCATGTCGTCGGCCGTGCCGGACAGCGCGCACACGGCGCCGGTCAACTTCTCCCCCGCGGGGACCATGGGGGTGCCCGGCGTCACGTACTGCCCCGTCTTGGTGTCGAAGATCTTCGGGCGGATGTCCTCCAAGGCCGATTTCCCGCCCGACACCTTTTCCGGGCACCCGAAATATGCCGTGCCGCCGTAGCTTTTCCAGTCCTTTTCCAGCGGCCCGGTCACCGGAGCCGGCGATGGCGCGGCGCTGCCGGGGTTACCGGCCGCCGACGGTGTGGTGGGCGGCGACGTCGAATTGGTCGTCGTCGTGGCCGCCGGCGGGGAAACGGTTTCCGAGCAGGACGTGATGAGACAGGCGGCCGAGCCCAACAGGGCGATTCTGCGCATGGGCGCGCGCAGACCGTCAATCATGCTCATCGGCAAATCCCCCGGTAAGATCCTGTAACCGCCGAGCCTATAGCCGGTCAGGTGCGCCCGCGACCGGGTCGGGTTCCCACGAGCCCTACGTCACAGAGCCTTACGTCAGCGGCGTGGCCGGCGCGGTGCCGGGGAATCAGTTCCCGTCGAATTCGACGGGCAGGCTCGTCGGGCCGCTCAGGGTGGCCATCGGCTTCCACGGCGCAGGCCCGGCCAGGCGTGGGTTTCGCATCCGGGCGGTGAGGACGTTCAGGGCCTCGGCGAGCTCGTGGCGGGCCAGGTTGG
Organism: Mycobacterium sp. HUMS_12744610; assembly: GCF_041206865.1. NCBI lineage: Bacteria > Bacillati > Actinomycetota > Actinomycetes > Mycobacteriales > Mycobacteriaceae > Mycobacterium > Mycobacterium servetii. The sequence continues at coordinate 5,261,908 of NZ_JBGEDP010000001.1, read as the reverse complement.
CCCCCAGGTTCGGCGTCCTCGGCGACCAGGCGCAGCGTTCCGCACACGATCGGCGAATGGCGCATCGTCTCCTCGACCGCGCGCATCGCCAGCTCGGGCCGCTGCCGCAGCAGTTCCCACTGGTCGGGGTGCTCGCACAGCAGCTGCACCGAGGGGGTTGCCGTCATCCTCGGCGCGGATCAGGTCGGACAGCAGGTCGTCGGTCAGGCTGTGTCGCCGCCGGGCGACCATGTCGTCGACGTAGCCGTCGAGCTCGCCCCATGCGCGCATGACGACGGGCTCGACCTCGGCGAGGTCGACGGCGAAGCTGAAGGCCTTGAAGACGTCGTCGGCCCACAGCGAGAACCGGTGCCAGTCCCCGCGAGGTGCGCCGAGCAGCGCGCAGATGATCGGCACCGGGTACGGGCGGGCGATGTCGGTGACCACGTCGCAGCGTCCGGCGTCGGCGACCCGATCGACCAGCTCGTTCATCACCGCGGCCATGGTGTCGTGCAGCCGCTGCACCGCGCGCGGGGTGAAGGCCTTGGCGGCCAGGCTGCGCAGCCGATGATGGGCCTGGCCCTCCAGGCAGAGCAGACTGTTGGTCACCTTGTCCCACAGCGGCTCCGGTCTCGGAGCCCGGACGACTTTCGCACAATGTATGGCCGTCGGGGGCAGGTGTCAATGAAGCGCGCGGATCAAACAGGATTCTCACGGCGTTCGGGCCGTCCTCCGGCCGGGGCGCCATACATCAACGAGAGAATGTATAGCCAGCGGGAGCCGGTTGGCGTGCTCACTCGTCGACGCGCAGCCGCACCATCCGGGTGGTCGACGTCTCGTCCAACTCGACGACGTCGGAGCGCGAACGCAGGAAGTCGCTGAAAGACTTGAATCCCAAAGACTTTTCGCTGAACGAGGGATCCATCCGTTTCATCTGCGCCTTCACCGCGGAGTTGTGCAGCCAGTCGACGTCGTCTTTCTCCAGCCCGATCTGCAGCGCCCGCGTCAGCAGCGCCGTGGCGGCGGCCTGCGGATCGGGCGGCTCCGGCTCCTCGGACTGGGCCGCCTTGGCGCGTCCGCCCCGCAGCTTCGGCGGGGTCTTCTCCGCCTCCGGCCCGGCCGGCGCGGGTGCCGGTTCGAGGGCCGGCACCCCCGGGAGGGCGTCGTAGATGACGAAGTCGTCGCAGGCGGCGGCCAGCGCGCGGCTCGACGCGCCCGCCACCCCGATGCCCACCACGTACCGGCCCAGTCGCTTACAGCGCTGCGCCAGCGGGATGTAGTCGGAGTCGCCGGCCACGATCACCACGTGGGTCAGGTCGGGCAGTCGGAACATGTCCTCGACGGCGTCGACGGCCAGCCGGATGTCGGCGCCGTTCTTGCCGTACGCCGCGGCGGGGAACAGTTGCACCAGGTCGACGGCGCGGGCCACCAGCTGTCCGCGGTAGCCGGCGTTGACGTCGGCCGACCAGTCGGCGTAGGCGCGGGTCAGCACCAGCGTCCCGAACGACGACGCGAAGTCGAGGATCGCCGCGACGTCGACGGTGGCGCGGGCCTGCCGCTCGGGATCGAGGCCCTTGGCCTTGTCCCGTTGGAACGAGTTGCGCCCGTGAACCTGGTCGTAGCGCGAGATCACGATGTTGTCGAAGTCGAGGTAGACGGCCACGCGGGCGGCAACCGGTTCGGTCATGCAGTAGATCATCGCCGAGTCGGCGGCTCAGGGGGTACACCGGAGATATGAACCAGCTGAAATACCTCGAGCTGCACGGCGACCGCGTCGCCTACCGCGACGAAGGCGATGGCGAGACCCTGCTGCTCATCCACGGTATGGCCGGGAGTTCGGAGACCTGGCGTTCGGTGATACCGCAGCTGTCCAGGAAATTCCGGGTCATCGCACCGGACCTGCTGGGCCACGGCGCGTCGGCCAAACCCCGGGGTGACTACTCGCTGGGTGCGTTCGCGGTCTGGCTCCGCGACCTGCTCGACGAGCTGGGCGTGAGTCAGGTCACCCTGGTCGGGCACTCGCTGGGCGGCGGTGTGGCCATGCAGTTCGTCTACCAGCACCCCGACTATGCCAAGCGGTTGGTCCTCATCAGCAGCGGCGGTCTCGGTCCCGACGTGGGGCTGGTGCTCCGGCTGCTCTCGGCTCCCGGGGCGGAGCTGGTGCTGCCGGTCATCGCGCCGGCGCCGGTGCTCGCCGTCGGCAACAAGCTCAGGTCGTGGTTGCGGGGCGCCGGCATCCATTCGCCGCGCGGCGCCGAATTGTGGAGCGCCTACTCGTCCCTGTCGGACCGCGAGACACGCCAGTCGTTCCTGCGGACGTTGCGCTCCGTGGTCGATTACCGCGGGCAGGCGGTCAGCGCGCTCAGCCGGCTGCGGCTGCGCGAGGAGCTGCCGGTCATGGCGATCTGGGGCGAGCGCGACGGCATCATTCCCGTCGACCACGCATACGCCGCGCACGAGGCGCGCACGGACAGCCGGCTCGAGGTGCTGCCCGACGTCGGCCACTTCGCCCAGGTGGAAGCGCCACGCGAGGTGGTCGAGCTGATCGAGGACTTCGTCGGATCCGGCGACCGCCGCGACATCGGCAGCCCGCAGCCCAGGGCGTGATCGGAAAAGCCGGGGTGCTGCGGTCCGGCTTCGGCCCTCGACACCGGCCGTAGAATCGGGGCGATGCGCGCGCCCGCCCGGGGTCAGCCCGCAGTGGGGGCGCCAACCCAGCTGTCGTCGCGCGCTCCGAGGTCGGCGGCCACGGGTACGTTCGTACAGACCAGTGATCTCCCCGACCGCCTCTCGTATCGCTGACACGCCTGGATTACCCCGAACCGCGCCGCGGCGATCACGCTACCCTTCGAGACCATGGCGCCGACGCGGGCGAAGCTGGCCGATGGCCGTGACCTGCTGTTCTTCGCGCTGCCCGGACACCGCCCGGCGCCCGTCACCGACCGCAGGCCCCTGCCCGCCCGCGATCCCGACCAGTCGTGGCTGCGCTACGACCAGACGACCGGGCAGTGGGTGATCGTCGCGGCGCGGCGCCAGGACCGCACCTACAAGCCGCCCCCCGACCAGTGCCCGCTGTGTCCGGGCCCGACCGGGTTGACCAGCGAGGTGCCCGCCCCCGACTACGACGTCGTCGTCTTCGAGAACCAGTTCCCGAGCCTGTCCGGCGACGGCCCGGCGGCGCCGGTGCCCGGTGACGGCTTCGTCTCCGCTCCCGGGCATGGCCGATGCGAGGTGGTGTGCTTCTCCAGCGCCCACACCGGCTCGTTCGCCGGGCTCGAGCCGGCGCACGCGCGGCTGGTCGTCGAGGCGTGGCGGCACCGCACCGCCGACCTGATCCACGCTCCGGGCATCGAGCAGGTGTTCTGCTTCGAGAACCGCGGCGAGGAGATCGGGGTGACGCTGACCCACCCGCATGGTCAGATCTATGGCTACCCGTACCTGACGCCGCGCACCGCCGTCATGCTGGCGCGGGCGCGCGAACACCGGATGCGGCACGGCGGAAACCTGTTCGCCGACCTGCTGGCCCGCGAGGTCGCCGACGGCGGCCGCATCGTGGCGCGCACCGAGCTGTTCACCGCTTTCGTGCCGTTCGCGGCGCGCTGGCCGGTGGAGGTGCACATCTACCCGAACCGCTTCGCCCGCAACCTCCTCGAGCTCGGCGAGGAGGAGCTCGACGGATTCACCCGGATCTATCTCGACGTGCTGCAGCGGTTCGACCGCATGTACGAGGCCCCGCTGCCCTACATCTCGGCGCTGCACCAGTACGCCGACACCGAGGCGCAGGCCGACGGCTATTTCCACGTGGAGCTGATGTCGATCCGGCGCAGCGCGGACAAGCTGAAATACCTGGCGGCCTCCGAGTCGGCGATGGACGCCTTCATCAGCGACGTCACGCCCGAAGACGTGGCCCGGCGGCTGCGGGGGCTCGGATGACGGTCCGCCACGCCGCGCCCGGGCGGGTCAACCTGATCGGGGAGCACACCGACTACAACCTGGGCTTCGCGGTGCCGATCGCGCTGCCGCAACGCACCGTGGTGACGTTCGCCCCCGACGGCGGCGATGCGCTCACCGTGAGCAGCAACCGCGCACCCGACGTCGTGCGTTTCGGCCTCGGCGTCGTTCCCGGTCAGGTGGCCGGCTGGGCCGCCTACGTGGCCGGGGTCGTGTGGGCGCTGCGGCAGGCCGGCCACCCGGTGCCCGGCGGCGCGATGCGGATCACCAGCGACGTGGAGATGGGCTCGGGGCTCTCGTCCTCGGCGGCGCTGGAATGCGCGACGCTGGGCGCCCTCGCGACGGCCGCCGGCGTCCGCATCGACAAAAAGGAGCAGGCGCGGCTCGCCCAGCGCGCCGAAAACGAGTACGTCGGCGTTCCCAGCGGTCTGCTCGACCAGCTGGCCGCCCTTTTCGGCGAACCGTCGACGGCGTTGCTGATCGATTTCCGCGATCTCAGCGTTGCGCCGGTGCCCTTCGATCCGGACGCCGAGGGTGTAGCGCTGCTGCTCATCGACTCCCGCGCCCGCCACGCCCACGCGGGTGGCGAATACGCGGCCCGCCGCGCATCCTGTGAGCGGGCGGCCGCACGTCTGCGGGCAACGTCGTTGCGCGAGATCTGGGATCGCGGCAGCGCGGCGCTGGACGAGATCGGCGACCCGATCGATGCCCGTCGCGCACGCCATGTTCTCACCGAGAACGGCAGGGTGCTGGATTTCGTCGCGGCGCTGGGGGAGTCGGACTTCGTCGAAGCCGGACGCATCCTGACCTCCTCGCACGTGTCCATGCGCGACGATTTCGGCATCACCACCGAGCACATCGACCTGATCGCCGACACCGCGGTGCGCGTGGGTGCGCTCGGTGCCCGGATGACCGGCGGCGGGTTCGGCGGCTGTGTGATCGCGCTGGTGCCGGACAGCCGGGCCGACGCCGTCACCAAGACGTTGCGCCGGACGGTGACCGCCGCGGGCCACCCGCGGCCGGTGATCATCCGCACCCGCGCGGCCGCGGGCGCGGGGCCGGACGTGTGAGCGAGCCGGCCCGGCAGCGTGACACCGACCACCGAACTGGTGCTCTCGCACAAACATCCCGAGGATCGCGAGCGGGTGGCCGCGAGCATCGACGGCATGGTCAACGGCCGCCAGACGGCGTTCAGCACCCGGCACCGCATCGTCGACACCGGCGGGGCCGTGCACGAGGTCGTCGTTGTCCCAGGTGCACAACATGAAGCTGGGGCTCCTCGCCCAGCAGATCGCCCAGAGCCGGGATCGTCCCGATGGACGGTGGTGCGGGCCGCAACCGGCCAGCGCCAGAATCGCCGCCACGGAAATGGTTGCTGCAAGGAAGTGTTGCGCCACGGAGATCTCCCGAAAACTTGCGGCAACTGGGATAGTCGCGTCGAGACGAGCTAGTCCAGGTGCGTTCACAATGTTGCTGGTTCGCCTCGAGCACGCCGGTGTCTGCGTGGTGCCCCGCGCCCGTCGCATGCGAAATGCCGCGCGAAGTGGCCGCCATGCAGTAAGGAACAGCTATGCGGTCACGAAGCGCCCTGCTCGCGCTGGTGGTGGCGACGGCGGTGTTCCTGACGTTCATCGCGGCGGCTCCGCCCACCGCCTACGAGGGGGAGCCCAAGCTCGTCGCGAATCCCGTCGACTACGTCGACACCCTCATCGGCACCGGGACCGGGGGCGAGACCGTCGGCGAGATCAACAACTTCCCAGGCCCGACGGTGCCGTTCGGCATGGTGCAGTACTCACCGGACACGGTCTACAACTACGCCGGCTACAACTACGACAACCCGCGCTCCACCGGGTTCAGCATGACCCACGCGTCGGTCGGCTGCGCCGCCTTCGGCGACATCTCGATGCTGCCGACCACCACCGCGCTCGGCTCGCAGCCGTGGAACGCCTGGGAGACGATCGCCCACGACGACACCGAGGTCGGCGAGCCGGGCTACTACCGGGTGCGGTTCCCCGACACCGGGGTGAGCGCCGAACTGACCGCCACCACCCGCACCGGGGTCGGCCGGTTCAGCTACCCGCACAACGGCCGGCCCGCCCTGTTCCACGTGCGCTCCGGCGCGTCGCTGGCCGGCAACTCCCGCGCGGCCATCCAGATCGGCGAGGACAACACCACGATCACCGGATGGGCGACCAGTGGCGGGTTCTGCGGCAAAAACAACACCTACACCGTGTACTTCGCGATGAAGTTCAACCGACCGTTCCTTTCCTACGGCACCTGGGACGGCTACTGGATCTATGCCGGCGCCCGCGGCGCCGCGTCGCCCTACAGCGGGGGTTACGTGGAGTTCCCCGCCGGCTCGCAGATCGAGGTGCGGACCGCGATCTCCTACGTCAGCATCGACGGGGCCAGGGCGAACCTGGAAGCCGAGAACGTGGACGGCTTCGACGGGATCCGCGCCGCCGCCGCGTCACAGTGGAACGCCACGCTGTCCCGAATCGCCGTGGCCGGCAACAACCCCGACAATCTGGAGACCTTCTACACCGCGCTCTACCACTCGCTGCTGCACCCCAACACCTTCAACGACGCCGACGGGCGCTACCTCGGCTTCGACGGCGCCATCCACACCGTGCCCGACGGGCACACCCAGTACGCGAACTTCTCCGACTGGGACACCTACCGGTGTCTGGCGGCCCTGCAGGCGCTGCTCTTCCCGCAGCGGGCAAGCGACATGGCCCAATCGCTGATCAACGACGCCACGCAGAGCGGGGCGCTGCCGCGCTGGGCGCTGGCCAATTCCGCGACCGGGGAGATGACCGGGGACAGCGTCGTGCCGCTGATCGCCAACCTCAATGCCTACGGCGCCGAGAACTTCGACCGCGCAACGGCATTGCGGTACATGGTGCACGCGGCGACCAAGGGCGGGGTGGGCCTCAACGGCTACGTGGAGCGGCCGGGCATCGCCACCTACCTGGCGCTGCGGTACGCGCCGTTCACCCTGGAATTCCGCACCGGCGGCCGCATCGCCGACGCCTCGATCACGCTGGAGTGGTCGATCGACGACTTCGCCATCTCCCGCTTCGCGGACGCGCTCGGGGACACCGCGACCGCCGCCGAATTCCAGGCCCGGGCGCAGTACTGGCAGAACCTGTTCAACCCCAGCACCCGCTACATCTCGCCCCGCAGCCCGATGGGGTTCTTCAGCGGGGGACCGGGATTCGTCGACTCCGAGGGCTTCGGCCAGGACGGGTACGACGAGGGCAACGCCGAACAATACGTCTGGTCGGTGCCGCACAACGTCGCCGGCCTGGTGACCGCCCTCGGCGGACGCAACCAGGTGGCCGGTCGGCTCGACCGCTTCACCCGCAAACTCAACGTCGGCCCCAACGAGCCCTACCTGTGGGCCGGCAACGAGCCAAGCTTCGGGGTGCCGTGGCTGTACAACTACGTCGGGCAGCCCTGGAAGACTCAGCTCACGGTCGACCGGGTGCGCGGGCTCTACGGCCCGACGCCCGACGGCGCGCCGGGCAACGACGACCTGGGCGCGCTGTCCAGCTGGTACGTGTGGGCCGCGCTCGGGCTGTATCCGGCCATCCCGGCGGTGCCGGTGCTCAGCGTGGGCGCGCCGTTGTTCGACCGGGCCGTGATCGGGCTCCCGGGTGGCAAGTCGATCCGGATGACCGCACCGGGCGCCTCCGGGCCCAGCCACCTGAAGTACATCAGCGGCCTGCGCGTGGACGGCCGGGCCACCGACCACACGTTTCTTCCGGAGTCGATCATCCGCACCGGCGGCGACCTGGCATTCTCGCTCGCCACCTACCCCGACAAGCGTTGGGGGACAAGCGTATCCAGCGCCGGGCCGTCGTTCGGCACGGGCGCTTCGGCGGTGACCGCGAACGTCCCGCGGCCCGCGGTCACGATCGCGCCGGGAAGCACCGGCACGGTGAAGGTCGAGCTGCAGCGCATGACCGACGGCCCCGGCGGCTACACCGTCACCGGCGTCTCGCCCGAGCCGGGGATCGCACCGTCACGGTCGTTCGGCGAGTTCGGCCCCGACGGATCGGCCACCGCCAGCGTCGCGATCACCCTGACACCGGAGGTCCCCGAGGACTACTACCCGGTCTTTCTCACCACCACGGTCGGCGCAAGCGTGCGGCGCTCGATGGTGCTGGTGGTGGCCGCCGGTTCCGAATAGGTATGCGGCCCAGCGCCATCGGCGCCTTTAGATCAACTCGTGGCTGGTCAGCCAGCGCATCACCGGCCAGCCGACGAACACCGGCAACCAGCAGGTGAGCACCCGGTAGAGCAGCACCGACGGCACGCCGATGGCCGCGGGCACGCCGAACGCGGCCAGACCACCGATCAGCGCCGCCTCCACCGCCCCGACGCCGCCGGGTGTCGGTGCCGCGGAGGCCAGCGTCCCGCCGACCATCGTCACCACCGTGACGCTGACGAACGACGCGCCGCCGCCGAAGGCCTCGATGCTGGCCCACAGCGCCAACGCGGCGCCGAGAGTCGTTCCGGCACAGCCGAGCACGATCAGCCCCAGGCGTTTGGGCTCGCGGGCGACATCGACGAGGTCGGCGCCCAACTCCTGCAGCTTGGGGCGCACGTCCGTGGCCAGCCAGCGCCGCAGCTTGGGCACGAACAGGAACGTGCCCGCGATGCCCAGCGCCACGCCCGCGATCAGGTACAGGACGGTGGCGGTCGGGACGAAGTGGGAAAGGTCCGTCGACGCACCGGCCAGGGTGCTGAACAGAATGAGCAACGCCAGGTGCATGATCACCTGCACCGATTGCTGCAGCGCCACCGCCGTGGTGGCGCGCACCGCCGACAGCCCGCCGCCCTTTTGCAGGTAACGGGTGCTGAGCGCCAGTCCACCGACGCCGGCGGGCGTGGTGGTGGCGGCGAAGGTGTTGGCCACCTGCGCGACCGACAGCTTCCAGAAGTTCACCGACTCGTCGGCGCTCGCCCACAGGGCGGCCGCCGCGCCCACGTAGGTCAGCGCCGAGATCAGCAGCCCCAGCAGCGCCCACCACCAGTTCGCGGTCCTCAACTCGGAGAAGAACGTGGGCACGGTGCTGATGAAGGGGTAGGCGACATAGACGAGCGCCCCGAACAGCACCAGCTGGATGATCTGGCCGCGGGTGAACCGGGTGATGGTTTCGGTTTTGATCTGGTCGGCGCCCGTTTGCCGCTTGACCTCGGCACGTGCGCTGGAGATGGTGGCGCCGGCGTTCGGCAGCGACTTCCGAAGCCGTTTGGGCACAGCGATTTTGGTGAGCCTGCGCGAGGCGGTCAGGATGGCGTCCTCGCCGAAGACGCCGATCGCGGCGCCGACCGCGGACTCCGCGTCGAACAGCGCCGTCGTGGTGACCAGGAGTTGGGCCAGGTCGGACTGGAACTGCGCGTCGGTGGCGCCGTACTCGGCGGCGCCGAACCCGCCGAACAGCACCGCGCCGTCGGCCACCGTGATCTCGCGGCCGCGCAGATCCCCGTGGGAGATCTGATGGTCGTGCAGCGTGCGCAGCGCCTCCCACACCCGCGCGACCGGGACCTCGGGCGCGCACTCGTCGAGCGTCCTACCGCGAACGGGGTTGTGGGCGTAAAGCATCCAGTCGCGCGCCAGCGGCGTCACGGCGATCGTCGAGGTGTTGGCGACGCCCGCGTCGCCGATGGCGATTGACATCAGGGCGCGGTGTTCCACGGCGCGGCGCATCGAGGCCACCAGGGGCGCGGTCTCGTTGTCGCGCAGCCGCACCTTGCGCCAGATCTGGCGCAGTGCGCCGCCGCTGCGCTGATGGGGCCCGTAGAGCTCCATCACCGCCGAGGCCGCGGCCGCCGAGTCGGCATTGGCCGACGCGGCGCGCAGGACCAGCGGCCCGGCGCCGGCCGGTCGGACCACGGTCAGCTGCGACACGAAGAACCCGCGCCGGGCCATCGCCCGGACCGCGCTGTCGAGCGGCACCTCGAGGGCGGGGGTGCCGACGGCCAGCACCACCAGCGCCCCGACCAGCCACCCGACGGCCAGCCCCAGCAGCGAACGCGCCGGCACTATCGCGCTGATGACGAGGTGGATCGGTACGAAGGCGAGCAGCAGCGCCCACCACCAGCGCCGCCAGCGCGCCGGCAGCCAGGGGCCCGAGACCGTCAGCACCGCCGCCAGCATCGCGATCCACCGCGGATCGTCGAGGAACTGGGCGGGCATCGTGGTGAGCCGGTCGGACAACTCGAAGTGCCATCGGGGTGCCGCGATGTGGTTGCTGCTGATCGACAGCAGGACGACGGAGACTATCCCGGCCCCCGCGTAGGCGCCCAACAGCTTCCACTGCCGGGAGAAGATCAGGCCCATCAGGATCACGAACGGCAGCGCCACGATCGCGAATCCGTACACCAGGTAGACCGCGTCGGACTGCGCGGGCGACAACACCCCGACGATCTGGGAGACGGACCTCTCGAGCGAGACCCAGTCGGGCCGGGTGATCAGCGAACTCGTGATCACGGTGGCAAGGAACAACGCGGCCAGGGCCAGTCGCAGGATGTCGTTGGTCCGCCGGATCAGCGGTTGCAGCAAGTTGCCGGAAACACCGATGTCGCACCCGTCAACTCGCATGCTTCAAGTGTCCCTTGAGATCCTTCGGATCAGCGCCGCACGCGCGGCAGCCCGGCGTCAGGGTAACCCGCCCCGCAAACCGGACTGCCGGGCGAGGATGCCTTCGGCGGCCGCGCGACCGCACGGGTTCGGGCCCGCCCGTCCGGCGACACGCTGGTCTTACCACTTGACGTCTGGCCAACTGGCCCACAGACTTGCCGCATGGCGCTGCAACCGGTGATTCGCCGCTCGGTGCCCGAAGAGGTCTTCGAGCAGATCGCCGCCGACGTGTTGAGCGGGGAGATGCAGCCCGGTGCGGCCCTGCCCAGTGAGCGCCGGCTCGCCGAGGTGCTGGGCGTATCGCGGCCCGCCGTCCGCGAGGCGCTCAAGCGGCTCTCGGCGGCCGGGCTGGTCGACGTGCGCCAGGGCGGCGTCACCACGGTGCGCGACTTCCGGCAGCACGCGGGCCTGGACCTGTTGCCGCGGTTGCTGTTTCGCAACGACGAGCTCGACGGCGCGGTCTTCCGCAGCATCCTCGAGGCCCGGCTGCGCAACGGTCCGAAGGTCGCCGAGCTGGCGGCCGAACGACACGGGCCCGACCTGGCGGGGCTGCTCGAGAACTCGCTGCGCGCCCTCGAGTCGGAGCCGGACCCGCTCGAGTGGCAACGCCGTGCGCTCTCGTTCTGGGACCATGTGGTCGACAGCGCCGGATCGATCGTGTTCCGGTTGATGTACAACGCGTTTCGCGCCGCATACGAGCCGGCGATCGCCGCCGTGGCCCCGGGGCTGACCGCCGAAGGTAACCGCCCGGAGATCTACCGGGCCCTGGCCGATGCGATCTGCGCCGGCGACGGGCCCGGCGCGAAGGACGCCGCCCACCACGCGCTGGAACTGGCGAATGCGGCCCTGCTGGACGCACTCGAGCGCCGGGGGAAGCGGCAGTGAGCACCCCCGCGGTGATCACCACTTACCTGCGCGGCCAGATCCAGCCGGGAGTCGACGCCGTCGGCGGATTCTTCCGGACCTGCGTGCTGACCGGTAAAGCGCTGTTCCGGAGGCCCTTTCAGTGGCGCGAGACGATCGAGCAGGGCTGGTTCATCACCAGTGTGTCGCTGCTGCCGACCCTCGCGGTCGCGATTCCGCTGACCGTGCTCATCATCTTCACGCTCAACATCCTGCTGGCCGAGTTCGGAGCCGCCGACATCTCCGGTGCGGGCGCGGCGCTGGGCGCGGTCACCCAACTGGGCCCGCTGACCACCGTGCTCGTGATCGCCGGCGCCGGGTCCACGGCGATCTGCGCGGACCTGGGCGCCCGCACCATCCGCGAGGAGATCGACGCGATGGAGGTCCTCGGCATCGACCCCATCCACCGGCTGGTGGTGCCCCGCGTCGTCGCCGCGACCATCGTCGCGACCCTGCTCAACGGTGCGGTGATCACCATCGGCCTGGTCGGCGGTTTCATCTTCGGCGTTTACATCCAACACGTTTCGGCGGGCGCCTACGTCGGCACCCTCACCCTGGTCACCGGCCTGCCCGAGGTGGTCATCTCGGTGGTCAAGTCGGCGACGTTCGGAACGATCGCCGGGCTGGTGGGCTGCTACCGCGGCCTGACCACCAAGGGCGGTCCCAAGGGCGTCGGCATCGCCGTCAACGAGACGCTGGTGCTGTGCGTGATCGCGCTGTTCGCGGTCAACGTGGTGCTGACGACGATCGGTGTCCGGTTCGGAACGGGGCGCTGAGATGTCCACCGGTGTCGTCGCACGGGGCCGCTTCCCGCGCACCGCGGCCACCATCGGGCGCTACGGAGGCGGCACGGCGCGCCGGTTCGAGCGGATCGGGATCTTCGCGCGGTTCACCCGGATCAGCGTCTGGCAGATCGGGTGGGCGCTGCGCCGCTATCACCGGGAGACGCTGCGGCTGATCGCCGAGATCGGTATGGGAACCGGTGCGATGGCGATCGTGGGTGGCACGGTCGCCATCATCGGGTTCGTGACGCTGTCCGGCGGATCGCTGATCGCCATCCAGGGCTTCGCGTCGCTGGGCAACATCGGTGTCGAGGCGTTCACCGGATTCTTTGCCGCACTGGCCAACACGCGCGTCGCCGCGCCCATCATCTCCGGCGTCGCGCTGGCCGCCACGGTCGGCGCCGGCGCCACCGCGCAGTTGGGTGCCATGCGGATCAGCGAGGAGATCGACGCGCTGGAAGTCATGGGCATCAAGTCGATCTCGTTTCTGGTCTCGACCCGGATCCTGGGCGGGCTGGTGGTGATCGTGCCGTTGTACGCGCTGGCCCTCGACATGGCCTTCACCTCCGGGCAACTCGTCACGACGGTGTTCTACGGCCAGTCCAACGGCACCTACGAGCACTACTTCCGCACCTTCCTGCGACCCGAGGACGTGGGCTGGTCGGTGCTCGAGGTCGTCATCATGGCGGTGGTGGTGATGATCACCCACTGCTACTACGGCTACACCGCCAGCGGCGGGCCGGTCGGGGTCGGTCAGGCCGTCGGCCGCTCGATGCGTTTCTCCCTGGTTTCGGTGGTGCTCGTGGTCCTGCTGGCCCAGTTGGCGCTCTACGGCGTCGACCCGAACTTCAACCTCACGGTGTAACGCCATGACGACGCCGGCGATGCGGACCGACAGACGCGTGTGGCTGTATGTGGAGGCCGTGGTCCTGCTGTCGGCCTGCGGGCTGGTTATGGCGTTGGTGTACCTGCAGTTTCGTGGCGACTTCACACCCAAGACGACCCTGACGATGGTGGCTTCGCGGGCGGGGTTGGTGATGGAACCGGGGGCGAAGGTCACCTACAACGGGGTGGCGATCGGCCGGGTGGCCGGCATCTCGGAGATCGAACGTGAGGGCAGACCGGGGGCCAGGCTGTTGCTGAACGTAAACCCCCGCTACATCGAGCTGATCCCGGCCAACGTGGTGGCCAACATCGAGGCGGCCACCCTGTTCGGCAACAAGTACGTGGCATTGAGCGCACCTACAAACCCTGCGCCGCAGCATATCTCGACACACGATGTCATCGAGGTGCGGTCGGTGACGACCGAGTTCAACACGTTGTTCGAATCGGTCACCTCGCTCGCGGAGAAGGTCGACCCCGTCGAGCTGAACGCGACGCTGTCCGCGCTGGCGCAGGCGCTGAACGGGCTGGGCGACAGGTTCGGGGAGGCGCTGGTCAACGGCAACCAGATTCTGGCGCAGCTGAACCCGCGCATGCCCGCGTTCCGGCACGACGTGCGGCGGTTGGCTGACCTGGCCGACGTTTACGCCGGCGCCTCACCTGACCTGTGGGGCTTCCTGCGGAACGCGTTGACCACCGCGCGCACACTGACCAGACAGCAGAACGATCTGGACGCGGCGCTGTTGGCGGCGGTCGGGCTGGGGCACAACGGCGAAGAAATCTTCGCCCGGGGCGGGCCGTACCTGACGCGCGGGGCCGCCGATCTGGTGCCCACCGCGCGGCTGCTCGACACCTACAGCCCCGAGCTGCTCTGCACGGTCCGCAACTTTCACGACGCCGCACCCAAAGTCGCCCACGCCGTCGGCGGCAACGGCTACTCGCTGGCGGCGGCCGGAACCGTCGTCGGGGCCCCCAACCCGTACGTCTATCCCGACAACCTGCCGCGGGTCAACGCCCGCGGCGGGCCCGGCGGCGAGCCGGGCTGCTGGCAGACCATCACCCGCGACCTGTGGCCGGCGCCATATCTGGTGATGGACACCGGTGCCAGCATCGCGCCGTACAACCACTTGGAGCTCGGCCAGCCGATGTTCACCGAATACGTCTGGGGCCGCCAGTACGGGGAGAACACGATCAACCCATGAGAACCACCGGCACAGCGATCAAACTCGGCGTCCTCTGGTCGGTACTGGCGGTGTTCACCGTGGTGATCATCGTGGTGTTCGGCCAGCTGCGGTTCGACCGCACCACAGGGTATTCCGCGGTGTTCACCGACGCGAGCGGGTTGCGCGCCGGTCAGTTCGTCCGCGCGTCGGGGGTGGAGGTCGGCAAGGTCTCCAAAGTGGCCCTGATCGCCGGGGACAGCCGCGTCCTGGTGGACTTCGCCGTGGACCGCTCGCTGCCGCTGGACCGGGAGACGACGGCGTCGATCCGCTACCTCAACCTCATCGGCGAACGCTACCTGGAACTGGGCCGCGGCGACAGCGGCGAGCGGCTGGCCCCGGGCGCGACGATCCCGATAGAGCACACCCGGCCGGCGCTGGACCTCGACGCGCTGATCGGCGGGTTCCGCCCATTGTTCAAGACGCTGGACCCGGAAAAGGTCAACGGCATCGCCCAGTCGGTCATCACCGTGTTCCAAGGGCAGGGTGCCACCATCAACGACATCCTGGACCAGACCGCGTCGCTGACCGCCGCGCTGGCCGACCGGGACAAGGCGATCGGCGAGGTCGTCACCAACCTGAACACCGTGCTGGCCACCACCGTCAAGCACCAGAAGGAGCTCGACGGGACGGTCGCGAACTTGGAACTGCTGATCACCGGGCTGAAGAACCGGGCCGATCCGCTCGCCGCGGCGGCGGCACACCTGAGCGAGGCCGCGGGCACCCTGGCCGCCCTGCTGGGTGACGACCGCCCGGCGCTGCACGGCACCCTGGGATACCTCGAGGACGTCGCGCAGCCGCTCATCGACGACCAGCCCGCCCTCGACGACGTGCTCGAGAAACTGCCTTCGGCCTACCGCGTGATCGGCCGCGCCGGCGGTATCTACGGCGACTTCTACAACTTCTACCTCTGCGACATCGCCATCAAGGTCAACGGTTTACAGCCCGGCGGCCCGGTGCGCACCGTCAAGCTGTTCGGGCAGCCCACCGGGAGGTGCACGCCGCAATGAGAACGCTCACGGAGGTCAACCGCGGCCGCGTCGGGCTGATGGGCGCCCTAATCACGCTGCTCGCCGTCGGCGTCGGGCAAAGCTTCACCAGCGTGCCGATGCTGTTCGCCACACCGACCTACTACGCGCAGTTCGCCGACACCGGCGGCATCAGCACGGGTGACAGGGTGGAGATCGCCGGGGTGAACGTCGGCCTGGTGCGCTCGCTGGTGATCCGCGGAAACAGCGTCCTGATCGGATTCTCGTTGCCCGGCAAACGGATCGGGACCCAAAGCCGCGTGGCGATCCGCACCGACACCTTTCTCGGCCGCAAGGACATGCAGATCCAACCCCGCGGCTCGGAACCGTTGCGGCCGAACGGCATCCTCCCATCGGGACAGACCACTACGCCCTACCAGATCTACGACGCGTTCGTCGACGTCACGAAGGCGGCGACGGACTGGAACATCGACGTCGTCAAGCGGTCGCTGAACGTCCTGTCGGAGACCTTCGACCAGACCGCTCCGCACCTGAGTGCGGCCCTCGACGGGGTGGCCAAATTCTCCGAGACCATCGGCGGGCGCGACGAGCAGATCAAGCAGCTGTTGGCGAACGCCAACAAGGTCGCCGGCGTCCTCGGCGACCGCAGCGAACAGGTCAACGGCCTGCTGGTCAACGCCAAGACGCTGCTGGCCGCCTTCCGGGAGCGCAGCCAGGCGCTGAGGATTCTGCTCAGCAACGTGTCGGCGGTGTCGGCCCAGGTGTCCGGTCTGATCAACGACAATCCCCACGCGCACCACGTGCTGCAGCAGTTGGGCACGGTCAGCGACGAGCTGGTCAAACGCAAGAACGAACTGGCCGACGTGCTGGTGCTGCTCAGCAGGTACGCCGCATCCCTGACGGAGGCCGTCGCCTCCGGGCCGTTCTTCAAGGCGATCGTGGCGAATCTGCTGCCCTACCAAGTCCTGCAGCCGTGGGTCGACGCGGCGTTCAAGAAGCGGGGCATCGACCCGGAGAACTTCTGGCGCAGCGCCGGGTTGCCGGCGTTCCGCTGGCCCGACCCCAACGGGACCCGGTTCCCCAACGGCGCGCCGCCGCCGGCGCCGCCGGTGCTCGAGGGCACCCCGGATCATCCGGGACCCGCCGTCCCGCCGGGATCGCCGTGTTCGTACACGCCGCCGGCCGGCGCGTCGCCGCGGCCCGCAAACCCGCTGCCCTGCAAGGTGTCCGATCAAGGCCCCTTCGGTACCGTCGCGGGCGGCTTCCCCGCGCCGCCGGACCTCCAGGTGTCGCCGCCCAATCCCGACGGGGCGTCGCCCACACCGGGGGTACCGAGTGCGGCGCGGCCCGGCGAGACGCCGCCGGACGTCCCGGGCACCCCCGTTCCCCTTCCGACGCACGCGCCACCGGGGGCGCGCACCCAACCACTGACGGGTGGTGAGCAGCCATGAGCACCATCTTCGACATTCGCAACGTGCGGTTGCCGAAAGTGTCGGGCAGGGCAATGGTCGTCGGAGTGCTCGCGGTGGTGTTCGTCTGCATCGCGGCGGTCGCGGGGGTGCAGCTCTACCGGAAACTGACCAACACCACGGTCGTCGCATATTTTTCCGAGACCCTCGCCCTGTACCCCGGCGACAAGGTCCAGATCATGGGGGTGCGGGTCGGTTCGATCGATGCGATCGAGCCACTCGGCGACAAGATGCGAGTCACGCTGCACTACAGCAACAAGTACAAGGTGCCCGCCCGGGCCACGGCATCGATCCTGAATCCCAGCCTGGTGGCATCGCGCACCATCCAGCTCTCACCGCCCTACACCGGCGGGCCGGTGCTCGAGGACGGCGCGGTGATCCCGATCGAGCGCACCCAGGTGCCCGTCGAGTGGGATCAGCTGCGCGATTCCATCAACGGGATCCTGCGCCAACTCGGCCCGACGGCCCGGCAGCCGAAAGGGCCATTCGGTGAGGTCATCGAAAAGGCGGCCGACAACCTGGCCGGAAAAGGCAAGCAGGTCAACGACACCCTGAACAACCTGTCGCAGGCGCTGACCGCGCTGAACGAGGGCCGGGGCGACTTCGTCGCGATCACCCGAAGCCTCGCGCAGTTCGTCGGCGCGCTGTACCAGAACGACCGGCAGTTCGTCGCACTCAACGCCGACCTCGCCGAGTTCACCGGCTGGTTCACCAAATCCGACCATGACGTGGCGGACACGGTGGGCCGGATCGACGACGTTCTGGCAACCGCCCGGAAGTTCGTCAGCGACAACCGGTCCGCGCTGACGCACGACGTCGGCAACCTCGCCGACGTGACCACCACGATCCTGCAACCCGGGCCGCGCGACGGCCTGGAAACCGCGCTGCACGTGCTGCCCACCTTCGCGGGCAACTTCAACAACCTCTACCACCCGTTGAACAGCTCGCTGGTGGGCCTGTTCGCGTTCCCGAACTTCGCCAACCCGCTTCAGTTCGTCTGCAGTGCCATCCAGGCCGGCAGCCGACTGGGCTACCAGGACTCGGCCGAGCTGTGCGCGCAGTATCTGGCGCCGGTGCTGGACGCCATCAAGTTCAACTACCTGCCCGCCGGCGCGAACTTCTTCAACTCGCCGGCCACCCTGCCCAAGGAGGTGGCCTACTCCGAACAGCGGCTGCACCCCCCGCCGGGGTACAAGGACACCACCGTCCCGGGGATCTTCGCGCGCGACACACCGTTTGCGCACGGCAACCACGAGCCCGGCTGGGTCGTGGCGCCGGGCATGCAGGGCACGCCGGTGCAACCGCCCACGGCGAACATGCTGACCCCGGAATCGCTGGCCGAGCTCATGGGCGGCCCGGACGCGCCGCCCCCGCCGCCGGGTGTGACCATGCCCGGTCCGCCGAACGCCTATGACGAATCCAATCCGCTTCCGCCGCCCTGGTACCCGCAGCCCGCCCACCCGGGGCCGGGCCAGTGAGCGCGGTACGCGCGGCCCGTCGGCGACCGGCGTGGGTGCTGGCCGTCCTGCTGGTGCCGGTGCTGTTGACGTCGTGCACCTGGCGGGGCATCGCCAACGTGCCGCTGCCCATCGGCCAGGGCACGGGCGCCGACCACCTGACGATCTATGTGCAGATGCCGGACACGCTGGCGCTGAACACCAACAGCCGGGTACGGGTCGCCGACGTGTGGGTCGGCACGGTGCGTGCGATCAGGCTGAAGAACTGGATCGCGACCCTGACGTTGGACGTGGACCCCGGCGTGCGGCTGCCGGCCAACGCGACGGCGAAAATCGGTCAGACCAGCCTGCTGGGCACCCAGCACGTCGAGTTGGCCGCGCCGAAGAACCCTTCCCCGCAACGGTTGCGGAGCGGCGACACCATCCCGTTGAAGAACGCCTCGGCCTACCCCACCGTCGAGCGGACGTTGGCCAGCATCGCGGTGATCCTCAACGGCGGCGGGATTCCGAACCTCGACGCGATCCAATCCGAGGTCATCGACATCCTCGACGGCCACGTCGACCAGGTTCGCGAATTCCTCGGGCGCCTGGACACGTTCACCGCCGAACTGAACCGGCAGCGCGGCGACCTGACCCGGGCCATCGATTCGACCAACCAACTGCTGGCCATCGTCGCCGACCGTAAGGACACGCTGGAGCGGGTGCTCACCGAGATACCACCGCTGATAAAGCATTTCGCCGATACCCGCGCCTTGTTCGCCGACGCCACCGAGTCTCTGGGGCGGTTCAGCGACGCCGCCAACCGGGCGTTGGTCGCCACCCGGCCCAACCTGCACCAGAGTCTGGCGGCGCTGCAGCGGCCGCTCAAGCAGCTCGGCCGGGCCTCGCCGTACGTGGTGGGCGCGCTGAAGCTGGGCCTCACAGCACCGTTCAACATCGACGACGTGACGCAGGTGATCCGCGGCGACTACGTCAACGTGTCCGCCACGCTCGACCTGACCCTGTCCACCATCGACAACACCACGCTCAGCGGAACGGGTTTCTCCGGGGCCTTGCGGGCCCTCGAGCAGTCGTGGGGACGGGATCCGGAAACCATGATCCCCGACGTCCGCTACACGCCCAACCCGAACGACGCCCCGGGTGGGCCGCTGGTGGAAAGGGGTCGATGAAAGATGTTGACCCGCATGATCAAAACCCAGCTGGTGGTGCTGGCGGGGGTCGCCGTGGCCGCGGTGGTCGTGCTGGTCTGGTACTACCTGCAGATACCGAGCCTGGCCGGCGTCGGGCGCTACACGGTGTATGCCGAATTGCCGCAGTCGGGCGGCCTGTATCGCACGGCCAACGTCACCTACCGGGGCATCACCGTCGGCAAGGTGACCGGCGTCGAACCGACCCGGCGCGGCGCGCGGGCGGCGATGAGCATCGACGACCGCTACCAGGTCCCCGCCGACGCGTCGGCCAACGTCCACTCGGTCTCGGCGGTCGGCGAGCAGTTCATCGACCTGGTGTCGAGCCGCAACCGCGGGCCGTTCCTGCGCGACGGGCAGACGATCACCAAGACCACCGTGCCCAGCCAGATCGGCCCGGCGCTCGATGCCGCCAACGAGGGCCTGGCGGTGCTGCCCAAGGACAAGGTCGCCGCACTGCTCCACGAGACGGCCCAGGCCGTCGGTGGGCTCGGGCCGGCGCTGCGGCGGCTGGTCGACTCCGCCCAGGGCATCGCGCACGACTTCCGGGGCAGCCTCGACGACATCGACGACGTCATCGCGCGCTCGGCGCCGATCATCGACAGTCAGGCCGATTCCGGCGACAACATCGGGCGGTGGGCCGCCAATCTGAACACGCTGGCCGCGCAGACCGCACGGCAGGATCACGCGATACGCGACATCCTGGCCAACGCGGCGCCGACCGCCGAGCAGGTCGACGCCGCGTTCGGTGACGTGCGGGAGTCGCTGCCGCAGACGCTGGCCAACCTGGAGGTCGTGCTCGACATGCTTAAGCGCTATCACCACGGCGTCGAGCAGGCGTTGGTGTTCTTGCCGCAGTCGGCGTCCATCGCCCAGTCGGTGACGGCGCAATCTCCCGGCCAGGCCAACCTGGGCGTCGGCGCGATCGCGCTGAACCAGCCGCCGCCGTGCCTGACCGGATTCCTGCCGGCCTCCCAGTGGCGGGCACCGGCTGACACCACCATCGCGCCGCTGCCGGCCGGCACCTACTGCAAGATCCCCATGGACGCGGCGAATGTGGTTCGCGGAGCACGCAATTACCCGTGCGTGGACGTGCCCGGCAAGCGCGCCGCGACCCCGCGCGAGTGCCGAAGCCCCAAACCCTATGTGCCGATGGGTACCAATCCGTGGTACGGGGACCCCGATCAGATCCTCACCTGCCCCGCGCCGGGCGCGCGTTGTGACCAGCCGGTCAAGCCGGGCAACGTGATTCCGGCGCCGTCGGTCGATAACGGCCTCAACCCGCTGCCCTCGGACCGGGTGCCGGGCACGCCGCCGCCGCTCAGCGATCCGCTGCAGCGGCCGGGTTCGGGGACCGTCGAGTGCAACGGCCAACAGCCCAACCCGTGCGTCTACACTCCGAACGCCGTGCCGACCGCGCTGTACGACGTGCGTAGCGGCAAGGTCGTCGGGCCCGACGGTGTGGTGTATTCCGTGGAGAACTCGGGTCATCTCGGCGACGACGGGTGGAAGGAAATGCTCGGGCGGACGGGCTGATTCGGCCCCGGGTGACCGAAGCCGCGGGCGCCGACGTCAAGCCCCGGCTTCCGGATCGGGGGCGGCGCCCTCCTCGGCGTGGCCCGCATGCCCGCGCCACTTCCGGTATCCGCGCCGCGCCGCGAACGCGCCGACGATGGCGGTGACACACCACACCGCTATCGCCGAGTACGCCAACGGCGACGACAGGTTCCCGATCGACGCGCCCAGCACGGTGTAGACGAAAGCCCGGGGCAGCGAACCGATGAGCGCGCCGACGCCCATCTGCCACAACGGAACTCCGAACGCGCCGAACGCATAGGAGGCCAGCGCGTCGGAGAGGCCGGGGACGAACCGCTGACCGACCACCGCCCACAGCCCGCGGCGTTCGATCAGCGCGTCGAGCCGATCGGCGCGCGCCGGCCCCAGCAGCGCCCGCGCACTGGTGCGGCCGGCGCGGCGGCCGACGAAGGCGGCGACGACCGCGGTGCCCGCCGTGGCGCCCAGCGTCACGCCGATCCCCACAAAAGGCCCGAACACCAGCCCGCTGCCCGCGGCGAGCATCGGGCCCGGCACGAACACCGCGCCGAGCAGGGCCGCGGCCACGGCATAGGCCAGCGGCGCCGCCGGACCCGTCGCGGCGACCGCGCCGCGCACCCGCCCCACGTCGACGACATGCGCCACGGCCACCAGATAGAACAGCACGAGCAGAAAGACCGCGAACGCGGCGAGCCGCACGACGTGGCGCCGCCGCGGCGCCGGCGCGGATTCGTCTTCACCAACCATGTCGACCATGCTGACCGGAATTCTCACACCTGCGAGCCGGGCCGCGTGAGCGATCCCGGCGGCATGTTAGTGTCCGACGGGGTCGATTCGGGGAATGCAAAAGCCGGAAGGGGCTCGTGGACGTGGGTTCGAACATCACGTGGCACCAACACAGTGTCACCCGCGCCGACCGCGAACGCCTCAACGGCCACAAAGGGTGCGTGATCTGGTTCACCGGGCTGAGCGGCGCCGGCAAGAGCACGCTGGCCAACCTGGTGGATCGCAAACTCTACGAGCGGGGCGTCCGCAGCTATGTCCTGGACGGGGACAACGTCCGCCACGGTCTCAACGCCGACCCGCACACCCTGACCGCGACGCACGGCGAGGAATTCGCCGGTCGCTTCGGGCTGGACTTCTCCGCGCAGGCGCGCGAAGAGAACATCAGGCGAATCGGTGCGGTGGCGCAGTTGTTCTGCGACGACGGCATCGTGGCGCTGACCGGCTTCATCAGCCCCTATCGCCGCGACCGCGACCGGGTCCGCGCCTCACTGGGCGCGGGCGACTTCATCGAGATCTTCGTCGACTGCCCCCTCGAGGTGTGCGAGGAACGCGACCCCAAAGGCCTCTACAAGAAGGCCCGGGCCGGGGAGCTCAAGGGATTCACCGGAATCGACGACCCCTACGAGGCCCCGCTGAACCCCGAGATCAGGCTCGACGCGCAGAAGGACCCGGACCTGCTGGCCGAGGAAGTGGTTTCCTACCTCGAACAGGTGGGCGTCATTTCCGACGAGCCGGCCGTCTGAGCGTTCCGCGGCCTCAGCCCCGCAGTCGTTGCCGCAGTCCCGTCGCCCGCACGGCGCGGCGCCCGATCGCGGCACGCACCGCATCCGGTGACCCCACCACCCGGACCCTGGTCTTGGCGCGTGTCACGGCCGTGTAGAACAACTCCCGCGTCAGCAGCCGCGAATCCTGCGGCGGCAGCAGCACCGTCACCTCCTCGGCCTGGCTGCCCTGGCTCTTGTGAACGGTCATGGCGTGCATGGTCTCGACGTCACCGAGGCGGCTGGTCGCGAAGCTCGCCGCGCCGGCCGCGCCGGCGATGACGGCTCGCAGACCGTCCGGTCCGGCCACGGCGACACCGGTGTCGCCGTTGTAGACGCGCAGGCCGTAGTCGTTCGCCGTCACCAGCAGCGGGCGTCCCGCATACCAGTCCGACCACGGCGGCTGGCCCGTCTCCTCGCAGATCCAGCTCTGCACCGTGGCGTTCCAGTGGGCCACCCCGAAGGGCCCCCGCCGGTGCGCACACAGCAACCGGTGCTCGTCCAGCCGTGCCAGCGCGACGTCGGCGGCGCCGAGCAGGGCGGCTTCCCGCAGCCGCAGCGCGTGCGGGACCAGCACCGCACGCAGGCGCTGCGACGGGTCCTCGCCTTCGGCGCACTCGAGGAACTCGACGTCCGCGGCACCCGAGCGCAGCACCGACAGCGCCCGGTCGGCGTCCCCGACGCGGACCGCGTCGGCCAGTGCGCCGATCGATCCCCCGAAGCGGTGCGACGTGCGCAGCGCCGCGACGCGCACGTCGTCGCGCGCGGACAGGCCGTCCACCAGGTCGGCCAGCACCGCCCCGGCCTCCACCGACGCCAGCTGGTCGGCGTCACCGACGAGTACCAGCCGCGCGTCGGGGCGCACGGCCTCCAACAGTCGCGCCATCAGCGTCAGGGAGACCATCGACATCTCGTCGACGACGATCAGGTCGTGCGGCAGCCGGTTGGAGCGGTCGTGGCGAAACCGGGTCGAGCTGTCGGGCCTGGAACCGAGCAGGCGGTGCAGCGTGACCGCGTTCAGTTCGGCCAGCCGAGCGCGATCGACCGCGGCAAGCCCGGCCAACTGATCGGCCACCGCCTCCTGCAGCCGGGCGGCGGCCTTGCCGGTCGGCGCGGCCAGCGCGATGCGGGGCCGCGGCTCCCCGGCGAGCTCGGCCCGTTCGGCGGCCAGCGCCAGCAGCCGCGCGATCGTCGTCGTCTTGCCGGTGCCGGGGCCGCCCGTGAGCACCGTGACCGGTTGACACAGCGCGATTTCGGCGGCCCGGCGCTGTTCGGGGTACGCGGCGGGGAAGAGTCGCTCGGGGGCGGGCGCAGCGGGCGCCGGCCCCCGGGCCAGCAGCGCGAGCAGGTCGTCGCGCACCTGCGTCTCCTCGCGCCAGTACCGGTCGAGGTAGAGCAGCCGGTCCGCGTCCAGGCGCAGGACCGGCGGCTCACCGAGCAACGGGCTGGCCCGCACCGCCGACAGCCACGCCGGGGCGTCGGGCCACGGCAACCCGGCAGAGCCCACGGTCTCGGCGGCCGTCGGCAGATCCAGGCACACCGACCCGCCCCGCAGCGCGCGCACGACCAGGGCCACCGCGAGCGCCACCCGCTCGTCGGGCTCCTTGCCCAGGGCGCAGAGCCGCTGTGCCACATGGATGTCGGAGACATCCAGAACGCCGGCCTCGTTGAAGGCCCGCAGCGCGCCGGTGGCGCCGATGGCGACCTCCGTTTCGGTGGTCGTCACGCGGCCCGCCTCCCCTCGTCGAGCAGATCCGACAGCGCGGTCACCAGCCCGGCCGGTGGCCGCCAGCTGAAGACGCCGCACGGGTGCCCGTCGACCACCGGGGTGTCCACTCCGCACATGCCCCGCACGTAGAGGTACAGCACCCCGCCCAGGTGCGTCCGGGGGTCGTAGCCGGGCAGGCGCCACCGCAGAAAACGGTGCGCAACAACGACATACAGCAGCGCCTGCAGTGGGTAGTCCGAATGCAGCATCGCCTCGGCCAGCCGCGCGAACCCGTAGTCGGAGGCGCTGTCGCCCAGCTGGTTGGTCTTGTAGTCGACGACCAGGTACCGCTGCCCGGGCAGCCGCAGCACCGCGTCGATCGAGCCCGCCAGGTACCCGCGCAGCGGCTGCGCCCCCCACCCCGCCGACATCAGGCGGTCGGCGTAGGCCGCCAACGGGTCGGCGGCGTCCAGGTGCTCGCCCAGCAGCTCACCCACGTCGCGCAGGTGGACATCGGGGGCACCGCCGCGCAGGTCGCCCCCGGCCAGCGGGATCTCGAAGTCCATCTCCCGCAGGCGGTCCCGCACCCCGATCCGCCGCAACGTCGCGCCGGGGGCCAGCGGTCCCAACGGCGTGTCGTGCATCGGCACCAGCGCGGCGCCCAGTGCGTCGGCGTCGGCGTCGACCGGCCACCACGCCGACTGCCGCCGCACCTGCTCCGTCAGCTCGGCGGCCAGGTCGGGCGCCGACGGGTCGGCCGTCTCGAGCACCGCGTGCACCAGCGAGCCGAACGCCGCCCCGGCCGGCATCGCGGCCAGCGGGGAGGCCGGATCCCCGGCGCCGCCGGCGCCGGGCACCGTGACGACGACCGCGTCCACCTCGTCGTCGCGCGCCGGTCTCGGGCTCGCTCGCCACGCCGAGCACCTCGGCCCCGCGCACCAGCGCCGAATACGACGTGCGCCGCCACGCGGTGTCGATCGTCCGGTGAAAGTGACGCACCGCCAAGTCCCCTGCGCGGACCGGACTTCGGGCCGCGGCGGCCGTGACGATCTCGGACTCCTCCACCGACGGGCCGCCCGCGGCCTCCCAGCGCCTGAACACCGCCCAGGCGTCCGCGTCGCTGATCCGCGGTGCGCACTGGTCCGGCACCTCCGCATCGTTCGGGGCGCGACCCCGCAACAGCCGCGAGAGGCCGCCGTTGACCTCGTCGCGGGTCGGCGCCCACCATGCCACCACCTGGGAGCATGCCCGGGTGAGCGCGACGTAGGTGAGCCGGATGTTGGCGCGCGCTTCCTCGGTGCGGTGCAACTCCTCGACCGCCTGGCGTTGCGGGCCGCGGCTCTTGCCGCCGACGTACAGGCAGCGGGCGTCGTCGTGGTCGTGATAGAGCAGGATGTCGCCGGTGCCGACGTAGCGGTTGAACGTGAACGGCAGGTACACGATCGGAAACTGCAGACCCTTGGCCACGAACACCGTCATGATCTGCACGGCCGCGGCGTCGCTGTCGAGGCGGCGGTCGCGTTCGGCGACGCCCCTGCGGGCGTCGCAGTGACGCCGCAGCCAGTCCCGCAGCGCGGGCAGGCCCAGGTGCTCGCGGTGCGCCGTCTCGTGCAGCAACTGCGCGATGTGGGCCAGATCGGTCATGTGGCGTTCACCGCCGCGCTCGCCCAGCACGCGACGGCCCAGGCCGGCCAGTTGCGCGGCCTCGAACACCGCCGCCACCCCGCGTCGGCGGGCGTGGTCGGCCCATTCGCGCAACGTGCCGGCCACCCGGTCGGTCAACGCATCACCCTCGGCGGCAAGGTTTTCGGCGGTCGCACCGAAGAACATCGTGCAGGCCGCGGCGCGGACCAGTCCGCTGCGCTGCGGCGCGTCGAAGGCCTCCAGCAGGCACAGCCAGTCTTCGGCGGCCCGGGACTTGAAGACATCGGTGTCGCCGGTGTAGACGGCCGGCACGCCCGCGCCGGCCAGCGCGTCACGGCACGCGCGCGCGTCCTCGTGCCGCTCGACGATCACCGCGATGTCACCCGCCCCGACGGGCCTCCCGTCATAGGTCGCCTCCCCGGCCAGCAGGGCCGCGATGTCGGCGGCCAGGTCTTTCGGGATGTGGCCGCGCAGCGCGTCGATCGGGATGGTGTCGGTGCCGGTGTAGCCCAGGGCGGGGCGGGTGACGACGCGCAGCCGAAACGGCGCGTTGTGCGGTGCGCCGGCCAGCCGGTGCCCGTCGTGGTGGGCGCGGATGTCGCGCACGACGATGTCCGGGTGGCCCAGCGTCGCGCCGCGCAGCACGGTCTGCAGGCTGTCGACGAGGACCTTGTCGCTGCGCCAGTTGACGTCCAGCGTGTAGCGCGCCCCGGCGCTGCGGGCCGCCCTGAGGTAGGTGTAGATGTCGCCGCCGCGGAAGCCGTAGATGGCCTGTTTCGGGTCGCCGATCAGGATCAGCGTGGCGCGCCCGGCGAACGCGCACTCGAGCACCCGCCACTGGACGGGGTCGGTGTCCTGGAACTCGTCGACCAGCACGATCCGCCAGCGTCGCCGCATCCGGTCGCGAGCCGGGGAGTCCGGTGCGTCGAGCGCCTTCGCGAGCCGGGTGAGCAGGTCGTCGTAGCTGAGGATGCGCAACCGGCGCTTGCGGTGTTCGAGCTCGACCCCGACGGCGGCGGCGAAGCGCAGCCGTACCTCGGCCGCCCCGCCCGGCTCGGGATCGAGCGGGCGCAGCTGCGCGCACGGGTCGCCCACCACGGTGCGGGCCAGGCCCAGCGCCTCCTGGTATTTCAGCAGCGGGTCGCCCTCTTGACGGCCGAACTCCGCGAGGTAGAGATCGTCGACGATCTCACGGATCAGGTCGTCGAGGTTCTCCTGCAACCGGACGCCGATGGCGGTGTCGCCGGCGACGCCGAGGGATTTCAGCACCGCGCCGCAGAACTCGTGCGTCGTGGCGATGGTGGCCGCGTCGAAGTTCGCCAGCGCGTCGCGCAGCCGCGCCCGCCGCAGGGCGCGCTCGCCGGCATCGACGCCCACCAGGTGGGCGACCAGATCGCTGCCGGGCGGCACCCGGCCCGCCAGCGCGGCGATCGCCTTCACGATCTGGTCGCGCACCCGGTCGCGCAGTTCCCGGCTGGCGTTGCGGTTGAAGGTGATCAGCAGCATCTCGTCGAGTGTCGCGCCGGTCTCGGCGAGATAGCGGGTCACCAGCCCCGCCAGCGCGAACGTCTTTCCGGTGCCGGCGCTGGCCTCCAGCACGGTGGTGGAGGCCTCGGGCGGCAGCGCACCCATCAGGTCGAAGCGGTCCATCACGGGTTCCTCTCGCCGGCCAGCAGGGGCAGCCACACCCGCGCCGCCAGCGCGCCCAGCCGGGTGTCCTCGCCGGGTGCCTCCTCGCCCGGGCGGGGCGCGCCCAGCAGCACCGAGAGCGGCGCGCCCTTGCCCCACACCCGCACGTGTGCCCGCTCGGCGTCGTCGCCGGGGTGAAAGCCCGTGCTGCGCCACTTGTCCTGGGCGGCCGCGCGGGGATCCTCGCCGTCGCGGCGGGCCTCGGCCCACGCGCAGGACGTCTTCAACGGCAGCGGCAGCGGCTCCCGCCGACCCGTGTCGTAGAGCGCCACCAGGTCGCGCAGCACCCCCACCGGGTCCGGCGGTGGCACGAAAAGCCGTTGCGCGATCCGGTTCTTGCTCTTACCGCGGCCGATGCACAGCGCCGTCCAGCGGCCCCCCGGCCGCTGCGCCGCCAGCGCGACCAATCCGATCCACGACACCAGCACGTGCTTGGGCGCCAGCTTCGAGTAGCTCACCGCCACCGAGCGCGGGCCGAAAACCGGTGTGAGCGTGCCGGTGAGCCGGCGGCCGCCGCCCAGGGCGACGTCGACGTCGTGCGCGTCGTCGTCGCCGTCGCGATACCGCAGTGCCTCCACCGCCAGGTCGTGCGCGCGGTCGCGGATCTCCGTCGCCTTGCGCATGCCGAGCCGGCCCGGTGGCAGCGTCCCGCGACGCCACTCGGCATTGGCCGCGGCGTCCGGATGCATGCCGTGCAGCATGTCGCGCAGCATCCGCTCGCCGACCGTCCACTCCTCGAGCGCGTCGATCTCCACCGGCATCGCGTCCTCGACGGTGTCGACGTCCCACGGCAGCGTGCAGTCCAGCGCGCGGAAGAACCCCTTGACCGGGTCTTTGAAGAAATCCAGCAGGTCGGCCAGCGAGACGTCGGTGGGAGACACCGCCGGCAGCGGACCGCTGATGAAACCAGTTGGCGCACAGCGCTTCCCGGCCGCGGCTTCGGCCGCTGCCAGTGCGGCGGGGTCGAACGTGAACGGCCGGCCGGGAACCAGGTCGCCCGGCCTGACGTTCCGGACGTCGAAGGGCTGCAGCGGATGACGGGTCACGACCTGCTCGCGCACCGGCGCCTGCGTCGTCCGGTCCAGCGCGTCGAGCACCTCGGCCAGCGGCACCGCCGGCGGGCACGGGTGGCCGGTGTGCTCGTCGGCGCCGGTGTAGGTGATCACCAGGGTTTCGGTGGCCGCGCCGATGGCGTCGAGCAGCAACTGCCGGTCCTCCGAACGGATATCGCGCTCGCCGGTCCGCGGGTCACGGTCCAGCGCGTCGTCGCCGTCGGGGACGTGATGGCGGGGGAACACCTTGTCGTCGAGCCCGACCAGGCATACCACCCGGTGCGGCACCGAGCGCATCGGCACCATGGTGCACACGGTCAGCGTGCCGGTGCGGAAGTTGGCCCGGGTGGGCCGCCCGGCCAGGTGCTGATCGAGCAGGGCGCGGGCGTCGGCCAGCAGCAGCGGCGTCGAACCACGAGAACCTGCCTGCCGCAACACCTCCGAGAACTCCCGCTGCAGCTGGGGTTCCTGCCAGGTCTCCGCGGGGCGGGTCAGCATGCCGACTCCCTCGGTCAGCGCGTCCAGCCAGCCGGTCAACGGCTTGGTGCCACTGAGGTTTTCGGTGACGTGGTGCAGCCGCCCGACGAATTCGGCCAGCCGCCCGGCCAATTCCACCTCGTTGCTGCCGACGTCGTCGAGCGGCAGCGCGGTGTCCAGCCACGCCCGCGAGTCGTCGGACATGGCCACACCGGTCAGGACGCGGTCCAGGCCGAAACGCCAGGTGTTGTGCACGACGTGGCCGAGCCCGTACGGCCGGCGGTGCTGCTGGTCGAAACCCCATCGGATGTTGGATTCGCGCACCCAGTCGGTGATCGCGTCGAGGTCCTCGTCGGTGAGCCCGAACCGCGCGCGCACCGGGGCGGCCTGCGCGAGGTTGAGCACCTGGCCGGCGGTGGCCCGGGTGCCGGCGAGGGCGAGCAGTTCGGCGGCGACGCCGAGCAGCGGGTTGGTCTGGGTCAGCGCACGGTCGGCCAGCCTGACCCGTAGCTGGTGCGACGGGTGGCCCTGGCCCGCCGCTTCGCCGAGCCCGAAGCCGGCGACGAACAACGGCGCGTAGCTCTCGATGTCCGGGCACATCACCACGATGTCGCGGGGCTGCAGGGTCGGGTCGTCGTCGAGCAGGCCCAGCAGCACCTCGCGCAGCACGTCGATCTGACGGGCCGGGCCGTGACAGGCGTGCACCTGCACCGAGCGATCGCCGGGGCGCAGCGCGCGTCCCCCGGGCCGGAGCGCGTTGGCCTCGATGTCGGATTGCAGCCAGCCCAGCAGGGTGTCGGATCTGGTTGCGGTGCCCAGGAATTCGTCGGTGGCCGGGTCGGCGGGCAGCGAGCGCTGAAGCTCGCGCAGGTCGCGCCCCAGCGTCTCGAGCAGCGGGTGGTGCGCCGCGCCGCGGCTGCCGTCCTCGCGGCGGGGCACCACGCCGTGCAGCCCGTCGAGTGCCCGCCACAGCGGGTCGCTGGGGTGCGGCAGCCACAGGTGCAGGTCGTGGTGGGCGGACAGCGCCCCGAGCAGTTCGATGTCGGTGCGCGCCAGCCGGGTGTGCCCGAACAGCGACAACCGGGCCGGCAGGTCGGCCGGGCCCGCGCGCAGCCGGGCCACCGTCTTCTCGTGCCGGACGTGCGGGGGATCGGCCGGCGCGACGGCCACCAGTGCCCGCCACAGCTGCGGCTGCCAGGCCAGGTCGGCCTCCACGTCGCCGGCGCCGCCGTGCAGCCACCCGGCCAGCAGCCGTGGACGTTGCCGGGCGTAGGAGGCGAACAGGCCGGCCAGCCGGCGCGCCACCGCGTAGCGGCGGGCCCGGCGCAGTTCGGCCTCCATCTCGTCGGTGTCGAAGTGGCCCAGATGCGTTGCCAGGGTCCGGCACCACGGCTCGTCCAGCGAGCAGTCGATCACCTGCAGCAGCGGCCAGGTCATCGCCTCCGGCGACCACGGATCGTCGTCGGCGCGGCCGGGGACTCCGCAGAGCTCGGCGACCAGCGCGCCGGGGCTGCGGAACGCGACCGCGGCGCACACCCCGTCGCCGCGACCCGGCCTGCGGCCCAGCACGCGCGAGAGCCGCTGGCTCAGCCAGCGTTCCACGCCCCGGGCCGGCACCAGCACCAGCTCCTCGGCGAACGGGTCCGGCAACGGGTCGGCCAGCAGGGCCGCGAGCCCGTCGGCCAGCAGGTCGGTGCGCCCGGCACGGTGCAGATGAAGCGCCATCGGCTGCACATTAGCTGCCGGCGCCGACACGGCGGGGAGGTTCTGCCCCACGGGGATCGACGGCGCCGGGGGGACTACGAGGTGTACCGCCCGTGGTGGCAACAGCGCGTCGTCGACTTGGGCGGCCGGATGGGCTTCGTGCGGCTGGCGCGCGCGACCGGCGTGCCGATCGTGCCGGTGGCCGCCGTGGGCGGGCAGGAGACGGCGCTGTTCCTCGCCCGCGGGCAGGGATTGGCCATGCTCCGACGGGGGGCAGCGTACGCCCGCTTCGCCGCCCGCGCGCCGGTCGCGGGAGTGCATGCTGGGGCCATGAACCGACACGAACTCACCGAACAGATCGTCCTGGCCCGCCTGGCGCGGGGCCTGAGCTGGCAGCAGTTGGCCGACGCCATCGGCAGACCGGTCGTGTGGACCACGTCCGCCCTGCTCGGCCAGCAGCCGGTGCCCGCCGAGTTCGGCGAAATCCTGGTGGAGATGCTCGGCCTGGACGCATCGGCGGTGCCGGTGCTGGCCGCTCCGCCGATGCGCGGCGGGCTCCCGACCGCGGTGCCGACCGACCCGACGATCTACCGCTTCTACGAGGCGCTGCAGGTGTACGGCGGCGCCCTCAAGGAGCTGATCCACGAGCAGTTCGGCGACGGGATCATGAGCGCGATCAACTTCAGCGTCGACCTGCACAAGAAACCGCACCCGTCCGGGGACCGCGTCGTCGTGACGTTCGACGGCAAATTCCTCCCATACCAATGGGTTTCAGCGGAGGACTGAGTGCCGGGCAGGCCACATCCGTCCCCCTCCTCATTTCCGCCTCCCCTGACGTGTTCGCCGCCCGTCGAGGGATACGCCGGGTGGCGTGACGAGATCGCGCCGACGTGCCAGACTTCTTGACGGAGGAGGTGGTTGGGGGCGGCTGCCCCGCAGCCGCCCCTTTCCTCACAAGCCGCAGTCCTACAGCCCGAACTCGGCTTCGATCCCGTCGATCCCGGCGCGAATGGCCTGTAGCGCATCGGCGCGGGCGCGCAACTTGGTCGCGGCGTGGGCCCGCTGGTGCAGGCCGGCGAATTCGCGCGCGGCTTCCCGGGCGCGGCTGAGCACCATCTCGGGCAGCACGATCTCGTCGACGAAGCCGGCTGCCAGCGCGGTCTCTCCGAAGAACGTCTTGGCCAGGACGGTGGCCTGCTGGTACGCCGAACGCGTCAGCCGCAGCTTCATGATCTCGAGGGCCGCATACGGGATGGTCATGCCGATTGCGACCTCGTTGGCCTGGATGTTGTAGGCGTGGGCGGCCACGCGGTGGTCGCCGGAGGACAGCAGGAAGGCCCCCATCGCGATGGCGTGGCCGGTGCAGGCCATCACCACCGGCTTCGGGTAGGACAGCAGCCGATGCGCCAGTTCGAAGCCGCCCCGCAGCATGTCGATCGCCGGTTGCACCTCGCCGGAAGTGAGGATCTTCAAATCGAAGCCGCCACTGAAGACCCGGTCGTTGCCGGCGATCACCACCGCCCCGGCGTTCTCCCGGTCGGCCCGGTCGATCGCCTCGCCGATCGCCTGCTGCATCGCCGGGCCCAGCGCGTTGACCTTGCCGTCATCCATCCGGATGACGGCGACGGAATCCTCGAGGCTGTAGACGACCGGGCCGCTCACTGGGTGCTCCTTCGATACGGACAGCGGAGTCGATTGAATCAGATCGACCGTCGAGCGCCCCGTCGGACCGGGTGTCACACGTGCTGACC
Source organism: Mycobacterium sp. HUMS_12744610 (assembly GCF_041206865.1). Taxonomy (NCBI): domain Bacteria; kingdom Bacillati; phylum Actinomycetota; class Actinomycetes; order Mycobacteriales; family Mycobacteriaceae; genus Mycobacterium; species Mycobacterium servetii. The sequence continues at coordinate 5,229,311 of NZ_JBGEDP010000001.1, read as the reverse complement.
GCGGTGCCTGCCCAGTTCGTCCCGGCGTCGCCCCAGCGCAGGCTGACGTCGGGGGGCTGGTCGAGCTGTCGGGGACGCCACCTGTCCTGGGTCTCGCACACGGCGCCGTTGATCCGTTCGATCCCGTCGCGGAACACCTCGGGCCGCGTCTTCTTGCTCGCATAGTGGGAGTTAGGTCAAGAGACCGCGCAGCAACTCCAGCTTCTGCTTCTCCCGCTTCGCCGGGTCGTGCGTCGTCAGCAGTTCGATCCGCTGAACGGGGGGCAGGGCGTCCCAGTCCAGCTCCACCCTCGTTTCCAGCGGCACCCGATGGGGCTGCCGCAGCCGCCAGCCGCGCGGCCGGCCGTTCGGGACGGTCGTTGTAGGTCACGGTGCCGGTGCCGCGCGACTCGATGCCGTGCCCGATCTCGGCAAGGTCGAGCGCCGAATCCCACACCATCCGCCACTCCTGGCCCGGGGCGAGTACGGGCAACTCCCGCGGCAGTTGCAATTCCACGACGTTGGCATGGCCGTCGGCGGCATTCTCGTATTCGGCCACAGTCGGCGGTTTGGGGAAGGAGAACCGTCGTTCGCCGGGTCGATCGTAAATGCTTCCGGACACCGCCGACCGGGGAACTCTTCGACGGGATCGCGCGCCGCGGTGTCGCTCAGCCGCCCATCAGCATTCGCCACTGCTCGAGATCGGCGGCGCGGTACACGTAATTGGAACGCTTGACCTCCGACAACGATGCGCTCGGGTCGGCCGAGTACCAGTGCCCCGGAAACACCGTCGGATCGCCGGGCAGCGTGGCGAGCCGCTGCAGGCTGCGGTACATCTCGTCGGAGTTTCCACCGGGGAAGTCCGTGCGCCCGCAGCCGTCCAGGAACAACGTGTCGCCGGCGACCAGTCGGCCGTCGAGCAGGAAGCACTGGCTGCCCGGCGTGTGTCCCGGGGTGTGCAGCAGCTCGATCGCGATGTCGCCGACGGTGACCTTGTCGTGGTCCTCATGGGTGGTCAGGTCGCCCATCCCGATCCCGGTCACGCGCGAGACCCACTGTGCCTCATGGGTGTTCACGTGCACGGGCACGGCCTTGCGATCCAGTAGCTCGGCCAGGCCCTTCAACTCGAAGCCCATCATCGAACCGCCCACGTGGTCGGGATGATGGTGGGTGACCAGGACCCCGGACAGGTGCATGCCGTCGGCCTCCAGCGTGTCGGCAAGGTCGCCGGCGGCGTAGGCCGGGTCGACGACGACGCAGTCACCGGTCTGTCGATCGCCGATCAGGTAGGCGAAATTGCGCATCTGCGTCGCGACCACATCGCCGGCGGCGAAGTCGCGACCGGAGAGCAGTTGACGGAAGTAGAGACGGTCCTCTGACACCCCATCAGACTAGGGCTCGCCCGGGATGCGCCGACCGCAGCCGTGCGGCAGCGCCGGCGACGTGCTCGGCCGACGCCCCGTGAGTCTCGATTGCGCTTGTATGCACTGGGTATTGTTGGCGCATGAAGAAGAAGGTCGAGATCGTGATCGACACCGACCTGGTCGATGAGGCTATTCGTCGATACGGCCTGGCAGACACGCGCGAAGCCGTCCACCTCGCGCTGCGGACCCTGCTCAACGAGGGTGGTGCCGGGGAGGGCGAACCACCCGACGAGGAGTACGACGAGTTCAGCGACCTCCGCGCGTGGGAACCCCGCCGCAGCGAGAATCGGGGGTGATCCTCGTCGTCAGCCCGTTGTTCCGCCGTCGGGCGGTTCTCGTCGCCCGGCTGCGCAATCCGCACGTGGTTTGGTGAGGTCGCGAGCCGGGTTGTACCCTCTTCTAGGCCCGCGGCATCACCGGTCGATTCGGGTGAACGGCCCCCTTAGCTCAGTCGGCAGAGCGTTTCCATGGTAAGGAAAAGGTCAACGGTTCGATTCCGTTAGGGGGCTCGGCGGACGCCGGGCAGGCTGGCGGCGTACAGAGGCGATGTAGCTCAGTCGGTTAGAGCGAACGACTCATAATCGTTAGGTCGCCGGTTCGAGTCCGGCCATCGCTACAACACAACAATCTTCGAGAGAGAACGGGACATGGCTTCCAGCACCGATGTACGGCCCAAGATCACCTTGGCGTGTGAGGTGTGCAAGCACCGCAACTACATCACCAAGAAGAACCGCCGTAACGACCCCGACCGCCTGGAGTTGAAGAAGTTCTGCCCGAACTGCGGCAAGCATCAGGCGCATCGCGAGACGCGTTAGCGCCGACACGCAAGCTGGTTATCCGGATCGACTAGGTAGGTTCGAACGCCGTGTCGTTGACGAGGATCGTCGGGATGCACTACCGCTATCCCGACCATTACGAGGTGGAACGCGAAAAGATCCGCGAATACGCCGTCGCCGTGCACAACGATGACGAGGCGTTTTTCGAGGAAAAGGCGGCTGCCGAGCTCGGGTATGACGGCCTGACGGCGCCGCTGACGTTCATCAGCGTGTTCGGCTATCGGGCGCAGTCGGCGTTCTTCGAGCATGCCAACGTCGCGGTCACAGACCAGCAGATCGTCCAGGTCGACCAGGTTCTGAAGTTCAAGCGGCCGATCGTGGTGGGCGACAAACTCTACTGCGACGTCTACGTGGACTCGGTGCGTGAGGCGCACGGCACCCAGATCATCGTGACGAGGAACATCGTCACCAACGAGGCCGGCGAGGTCGTTCAGGAGACCTATACGACCTTGGCCGGCCGTGCCGGGGACAACGGAGAAGAGGGATTTGCACATGCCACTACGTGAGTTCAGTTCGGTGAAGGTGGGCGACCAGCTGCCGGAGAAGACCTACCCGCTGACGCGCCAGGACCTGGTGAACTACGCGGGGGTCTCCGGCGATCTGAACCCGATCCACTGGGACGACGAGATCGCCAAGGTCGTCGGGCTGGACACCGCCATCGCGCACGGGATGCTGACCATGGGCATCGGCGGGGGCTACGTGACGTCCTGGGTCGGCGACCCCGGGGCGGTCACCGAGTACAACGTGCGGTTCACCGCCGTGGTGCCGGTGCCCAACGACGGCAAGGGCGCCGAGCTCGTGTTCAGCGGGAAGGTCAAGTCGGTCGATCCCGAGACCAAGTCGGTGACCATCGCCCTCACGGCCACCACCGGGGGTAAGAAGATCTTCGGCCGGGCCATCGCGTCGGCCACACTGGCGTAGCCGATGGCGCTCAAGGTCGACATCCGCGGCATGGTCTGGCGGTACCCGGACCACTTCGTCGTGGGCCGCGAGCAGGTCCGCAGCTTCGCGCGCGCGGTCAAGTGCACCGATCCCGCGGCCTTTTACGAGGAGAAGGCGGCCGAGCTGGGCCATGACAACATCATCGCGCCGCTGACGTTCGTATCGATCTTCGCGAAACTCGTGCAGGACGATTTCTTCCGGAACGTCGATGTGGGCATGGAGACGATGCAGATCGTCCAGGTCGACCAGAAGTTCGTCTACCTCAGGCCGGTGCGCGTCGGCGACAAGCTGTTCGCCAGGATGGAGATCTATTCGGTGGACGAGCGTTTCGGCGCCGACATCGTCGTCACGAAGAACACCTGCACCAACGAGGACGGTGAGGTGATCCTGGAGGCGTACACGACCCTGATGGGGCACGAGGGTGACAACTCGATCCAGCTGAAATGGGACGCGGAATCGGGACAGGTCGTCAGAACTGCGTGATTAGTAACTGACTCGCGCGTCGATGTACACTCGGACCTCGGGGTTTTCCCAGCATTAACGCGCTTCCCACGAATTGCACGAGCGGAAGCGCGCGCCGTGCAAGCCCCGAGGACAGGGTTGGACCGGGTCGGAGGTGGATCTGTCCTGCCAACCGCGAAGGGGCGTAGCTCAACTGGCAGAGCAGCGGTCTCCAAAACCGCAGGTTGCAGGTTCAAGTCCTGTCGCCCCTGCTGACGGCGTACGTCCGACGACGATGCAGGCCGGGACGGCCTGAGGAGGAGTCGGACACTGGGTATCGTGCCATGGTGGACACTGGAAGTGTGCCTCATCACAACGGGACGGCTCACGAAATAGTTATCGGACGAAGGAGCATGCGGTGAGCGACGAGAAGGACGTTGCCGACGACGCCGCACGCGACGGCGGCGACACCGAGCAGAGCCGCGGGAGCGGCGGCCGCTCGGCGGTGGCGACCCAGACCGCGGCGCGCCCGCAACGGCCCACGGGTAAGCGGTCCCGGCAGCGGGCGGACGACGCGGGCGGCGCCGGCGGAGACGAATCGTCGGCCGAGGCCGGGACGGGCAAGGGCAGGGCCAAGAAGGGCCTCAAGAGCAAGGCGGCGAAGGCGCCGAAGGCCACGAAAGCCGGCAGTTCCGCCAACCCGTTCGTCTTCGTCTACAACTACCTCAAGCAGGTCGTTGCGGAGATGCGGAAGGTGATCTGGCCGAACCGCAAGCAGATGCTCACCTACACCTCGGTGGTGCTGGTGTTCCTCGCCTTCATGGTGGCGCTGGTCGGGCTCGCGGACTTCGGCCTGACCAAGCTCGTGCTGCTGGTGTTCGGCTGAGCTTTCGAGACTGACAGGAAGGACTGAAAACCGTGAGTACCTTCGACGGTGACACGTCCGCGGGCGAAGCGGTCGACGTGGAGGAGCGCGAAGAGGCGCCCCCGGCGCTGGAGGCCGCCGAGCCCCACCAGGCGCTGGAGGCCGCTGAGGCCTCCGACGCCGCCGTGCCCGAGGCTCCGGCGGAGTCGGCCGAAGACGTCGACCCGGCCACCGCGCTCAAGGCGGAGCTGCGCAGCAAGCCCGGCGACTGGTATGTCATCCACTCCTATGCCGGCTACGAGAACAAGGTCAAAGCCAACCTGGAAACCCGGGTGCAGAATCTCGACGTCGGCGACTACATATTCCAGGTGGAGGTTCCCACCGAAGAGGTCACCGAGATCAAGAACGGCCAGCGCAAGCAGGTCAACCGCAAGGTGCTGCCCGGCTACATCCTGGTGCGCATGGACCTGACCGACGACTCGTGGGCCGCGGTGCGCAATACCCCCGGGGTGACCGGGTTCGTCGGCGCGACGTCGCGCCCGTCGGCGCTGACCCTCGACGACGTGGTGAAGTTCCTGCTCCCGCGCGGCGCGGCGAAGAAGCCCGCCAAGGGTGCGGCCGGCACCGCGGTCGCCGCCGAGACGGGTGGTCTGGAACGTCCGGCCGTCGAGGTCGACTACGAGGTCGGCGAATCGGTGACGGTCATGGACGGGCCGTTCGCCACGTTGCCGGCCACGATCAACGAGGTCAACGCCGAACAGCAGAAGCTCAAGGTGCTGGTGTCGATCTTCGGCCGGGAAACGCCGGTGGAGTTGACGTTCGGCCAAGTCTCGAAGATCTAGCCGGCGGACCGGCTGCACAACCCAGGAAGGAACACCCAATCTCATGGCCCCGAAGAAGAAAGTCGCCGGGCTGATCAAGCTGCAGATCCAGGCCGGGCAGGCCAACCCGGCCCCGCCGGTCGGGCCGGCGCTCGGCCAGCACGGCGTCAACATCATGGAGTTCTGCAAGGCCTACAACGCGGCCACGGAGAACCAGCGCGGCCAGGTCATCCCGGTGGAGATCACCGTCTACGAGGACCGCAGCTTCACCTTCGCGCTCAAGACGCCGCCCGCCGCCAAGCTGCTGCTCAAGGCGGCCGGTGTGGGCAAGGGCTCGGCGGAGCCGCACAAGACCAAGGTCGCCAAGGTCAGTTGGGACCAGGTCCGCGAGATCGCCGAGACCAAGAAGTCCGACCTGAACGCCAACGACATCGACGCCGCCGCCAAGATCATCGCCGGGACGGCCCGGTCGATGGGCATCACCGTCGAATAACCGTCACCGACGGGTGGGAGGGCCAGCTTCGGCCCGCTTGACAACCACAACCAACCACGAGATTGGATACCTGATGAGCAAGAACAGCAAGGCCTACCGCGCCGCCGCGGAGAAGGTGGACCGCGACAAACTGTACAGCCCGCTGGAGGCGGCCAAGCTGGCCAAGGAGACGTCGTCGGCCAAGCAGGACGCGACCGTCGAGGTCGCGATCCGCCTCGGCGTCGACCCGCGCAAGGCCGACCAGATGGTCCGCGGCACCGTCAACCTGCCGCACGGCACCGGCAAGACGGCCCGGGTCGCGGTGTTCGCGGTCGGGGAGAAGGCCGAACAGGCGCAGGCCGCCGGGGCCGACATCGTCGGCAGCGACGACCTGATCGAGAAGATCCAGGGCGGGTTCCTCGACTTCGACGCCGCCATCGCGACGCCCGACCAGATGGCCAAGGTCGGCCGCATCGCCCGGGTGCTGGGTCCGCGCGGCCTGATGCCCAACCCCAAGACGGGCACCGTCACCCCCGACGTCGCCAAGGCCGTCGCCGACATCAAGGGCGGCAAGATCAACTTCCGGGTGGACAAGCAGGCCAACCTGCACTTCGTCATCGGCAAGGCGTCCTTCGACGAGAAGAGCCTCGCCGAGAACTACGGCGCCGCGCTCGACGAGGTGCTGCGGCTCAAGCCGTCCGCGTCAAAGGGCCGGTACCTGAAGAAGATCACCGTCTCGACGACGACCGGCCCGGGCATTCCCGTCGACCCGTCGATCACCCGCAACTTCGCCGAGGCGTAGTGAGTCGGCGCCCCCAGGGTGCCGACGAATGAAGCGTGCCCGCGCCTGTGGCGCCGCCAACCGCGCCTGAACCATTAGACAAGTTTCAAACGCGATATCGCCCGCGATATCGGGTCTGCAATCGGAATGGCGGCTTCCCGGGCGCTACCGGTGTGACTGGTGTGGCGAAAACGCTTAGCTGCCGCATTCGGCGATGCGGCGTCGCGGAAACGCCCGACCCGGCTCGGATCCGTTGGCTTCCAAGGCGGCCCGGTACCAGGCGACGGCCTCGGCCGGTCGCCCGGCGCGCCGCAGCAAATCGGCGCGCACCGTCGCGACGAGGTTCGAGCGGGCCAGCCGGGCATCGTCGGCGACCTCGTCCAGGCCGGCCAGCGAGCCGTCGCGGAACACGACGGCCAGCGCGCGGTTGGCACGCACCACCGGCGAGCCGGTCAGCCACGCCAACCGGTAGGCCACACAGATCGCCGGCCAATCCGTCTGCTCCCGGGACGGCGCCGTCGCGTGCAACGCCGCGATCACCGCCTGCGGCAGGTACGGGCCCGCAGCCCCCTCGGCCCCGGTCCTGCTCCTCGAGCGGCACCAGCGCCCCGGCTTCGCTGGAGCGAAGCCGTGTGCTTTCACTCTCTACCTGTCCCACGAACGGCGCGGCACCGTTGCGACCAGCTAGGCGGCCGCCCCCGGCTTGAGGTAGGTCACCAGGCTGCAGTCCAGCATCTCGTCGGAGAAATAGTGCTCGCAGCCCCGCAGGTACTTCATGTAGCGGTCGTAGACCTCTTCGGAGGTGACCTCGATGGCCTTCTCCCGGTTTGACTCCAGCGTGTCACCCCAGATGTGCAGCGTCTTGATATAGTGGGGACGCAGCGAAAGCGGTTCGGGCACAACGAAACCCGCCTTCTCGCCGCGCTCGACCATCATCTCGGTGGAGGGCAGCCGGCCACCGGGGAAGATCTCGGTGACGATGAACTTGATGAAGCGCGCCGTCTCCCAGGTGATTCTCTTGCCGCGGGCCGCCATCTCGTAGGGGTGGTAGCTGACGCTGCTCTGCACGGTCATCCGGCCGTCGTCGGGCATGATGTCGAAGCACCGCTTGAAGAAGTCGGCGTAGTTCTCGTGCCCGAAATGCTCGAAGGCCTCGATCGACACGATCCGGTCGACCGGTTCGTTGAAGTCCTCCCAGCCGTGCAGCCGCACCTGACGCGAGCGGGTGGTGTCGAGCGCGCCGAGCACCTGCTCGCAGCGGGCGTGCTGGTTCTTCGACAGCGTCAGGCCGATCACGTTGACGTCGAAGCGCTCGACGGCCCGCTTCATCGTGGTGCCCCACCCGCAACCGATGTCGAGCAGCGTCATGCCCGGCTTGAGGTCCAGCTTGTCCAGGTTCAGGTCGATCTTGGCGTACTGGGCCTCTTCGAGGGTCATGTCGTCGCGCTCGAAATACGCGCAGCTGTACGTCCGGCTCGGATCCTGGAACAGCGCGAAGAAGTCGTCGGAGACGTCGTAGTGGGCCTGGATGTCCTCGAAGCGTGTCCGCGTCTTGGTGGGGCTCTTCGGTTGCTCAACCATGCTGTGTTGTTCTCCTGGGTGATGTTCGTTGCAACCATACCCACTGCGCCGTGCGCTCCCGAAATACGCTGGTCGGCACGAGAGCCTCACTTTGCCAGGGTGAACTGGTTGCAGTCGATGTAGCCCATCCGGAACGCGTTGGCGCATCCGGTCAGGTACTTCAGGTAGCGCTGGTAGACCTCCTCGGACTGGATGGCGACCGCCTCGTCGTGTCGTGCCTCCAGTGCACCGGTCCAGAGGTCGAGGGTCCTGGCGAAGTCCGGCTGCAACGACTGGACGCGGGGCACCGTGAAACCTGCGTTCGCCGCGTGCTCTTCGACCGTCTCGATCGTCGGCAGCCGGCCACCCGGGAAGATTTCGGTCACGATGAACCGGATGAACTTCGCCATCTCCATCGTCAGCGGGATGCCGCGCTCGATGACCTGCCTGACGTGCAGCCCGGTGATCGAGTGCAGCAGCATGACGCCGTCGGCGGGCAGGGCGTTGTAGACGAACTTGAAGAAGTCGTCGTACCGGTCGAACCCGAAGTGCTCCAGCGCCTCGATGACGACGATGCGGTCCACCGGTTCGTCGAACTCCGCCCAGTCGCGCAGCAGCACCCGTCGCGACCGGTCGGTGTCGATGCCCTCGAGAACCTGCCGGCAGTAGGAGTGCTGGTTCTTCGACAGCGTCAGGCCGACGACGTTGACGTCGTAGCGCTCGACGGCGCGCTTCAGCACCGAACCCCAGCCGCAGCCGATGTCGAGCAGCGTCATCCCCGGCCGCAACCCCAGCTTGTCGAGCGTCAGGTCGACTTTGGCGAGCTGAGCCTCGTGCAGGGACATGCCCTGGTGCGGGAAGTAGGCGCAGCTGTAGGTGCGTGTCGGATCCACGAACAGCGCGAAGAACTCGTTCGACAGGTCGTAGTGTGCCTGCACGTTCTCGAGATTGGAGTCATGATCCGACCGCTTGAGCGTGGTCCCCACCCGGTGCTCGAACATCGTGGCCTCCCGACCGGACCGGCACCTTTGCTCGATGCCGTTGCGGGCACCCTACTCGCGGTCGGGCACGAGCGATGGATTCAAAACACGCTTGCGGGGGATTTCTCGATTCGGGTCAGCTGATCGTGTAATCGGTCAGCGGGAAGCGCGACGCCTCCCGCACCGCGTTGAGCACCGACGTGGGCCGCAGCAATGACGCCCTGCCGGTGGGGTCGAAGTAATAGGACCGCGAGGTGGTGCAGTCGCCCGCGTGGAAGACGGTCTTGTCGAGGCGTGCGGTCATCCGATCCATGAACCGCGCCATCGCCCCCTCGGTCACCTCGAACTCGGTGGCTCCCCGGCGCTGGAGCTCACCGAAAAGCCGGTCCATGTGCCGCATTTGATATTCGACGGTGTTGAAGAACGACAAGCTGGAAAACGCGAACGGGCTGGCCAGGCTCAACAGGTTGGGGAAATACGGTATGGACACTCCCTGGTAGGACTGGAACCCGGCATCGCGCCACCATTTCCCGAGGTTCCGCTCCTTTCGGCCGACCACCTCGAAGGCGGGGAAGTTGGCGTCCCAGAGGTCGAAACCGGTGGCCAGCACCAACGTGTCGATGACGGTCTTGTGTCCGTCGACGGTGACGATGCCGTCGGGCTCGATCCGCTCGATGCGGTTGGTCTCCAGATGTACGTGGGGCTTGGCGAAGGTGCGATAGTAGCTGTTCGACCAGGTCGGGCGTTTGCAGCCGAAGTCGTAGTCGGGCGTCAGCTTGCGGCGCAATTCCTTGTCGCGGATCGCGATGAAGCGGTTGATCTTCGAGAGATCCGACGCGGCGATGTTCAGCCGCCGCAAACCGCGGTAGTGCAGCGCACCGTCCAGGATCACGTCGAAAACGGTGTCGGTCACCTGCCTGAGGGCGCGCTGCACAAGCGGGATCTGGGCGAACACCCAACGCAGCCAGGCCGGGATGGCGAAGTCGATCTTGGGCACCACATGGATCGCGGTGCGCTGGTACACCGTGAGGTCGGAGGCTTTGGCGGCCAGTTGGGGAATCAACTGCACCGCGGTCGCCCCGGTTCCGATGAGCGCGACGCGCCGCCCCTCGAACTCGTAGTCGTGATCCCACGCCGTGGTGTGGACGATCTTGCCGCCGAAACCCTCGATGCCGGGAATCTGCGGTGTGTGCGGCTGTGACAGGAATCCGGTGGCGGTGATCAGAAAGCGCGTCGTCAGGCCGTCGCCGCCGGCCAGTGCCACCCGCCACACGTGAGCGTCCTCGTCCCAGCGCGCGCTCTCGACGGTCGTGTCGAACCGGATGTGGCGGCGCACGTCGTACTTGTCGGCGACGTCTTCGGCGTACTGCCGCAGCTCGGCACCGGGCGGAAACAGCCGTGACCAGTGCGGGTTGGGCTCGAACCAGTACGAGTAGGTGGTGCCCGGAACGTCAACGGCCAGGCCCGGATACCGGTTGAGGTACCAGGTGCCCCCAAGGCCGGGCTCGCGTTCCAGGATCGCGATGTTGTCGTATCCGAGCCGTTTGAGCTGTATCGCCGCGCCGATGCCGCCGAAACCGGCACCGACGATGACCACGTCGTAGCCGGGCCGGACGTCATCGAACGGCGTCCGCGTCGTCCCCGGACTCGTCGGTTGCTCGGACATGCTGGAAATGCTCTCCTGGTTTACGTTCGCAGCGATGCTACCCAGCGGTCGCTTGTTTGCCAACGCGCCACGACGGCGGCCGCGGCGGGCGCCGAACGGAAAGCGATCCCGGCCGCGAAAGCGCCACAGCGTCGAAGACGTACGAGGTGGGGACCGTCGGCGCATGCGCGCCGGACGAGCTGCGCTCCGTGTGAACCGTCGGCCGAACCCGAAGTGGCGCAGCGGGATCCGGCGGCGCGCCGTGGGCGGCCGCCCTCACTTCGTGAGCGTGTACTGGGCGACGCTGGAGATGCCCTTACGGAACAGGCCCGCGCAGCCGGTGAGATAGCGCATGAAGCGGTCGTAGACCTCTTCGGATTGGACGGCGATAGCGCGTTCGCGGTTGGCCTCCAGGTTGGCCGCCCACATGTCGAGGGTCCGGGCGTAATGGGGCTGCAGGTATTGGACCTGCTCGATGGAGAACCCGCTGTGGCGTGCGTTGTCGACGATGTCGGGTTCGCCGCACATCTGCCCGCCGGGGAAGATCTCCTTGCCGAGGAAGCGCAGGAAACGCAGGTCCGTCATCGTGATCGGGATGCCGTGCTCGTGCCAGTATGACTGCGGCCGCGTGAAGATGCTGTGCATCATCATCCGGCTGTTGTCGGGGAGCGTCTTGTAGGCCCAGTCCCAGAAAACGGGCCACCGCTCCTTCTTGAACGCGTCGAACGCCTCGAAACTGATGATCCGGTCGACGGGTTCGTCGAACTCCTCCCAACCCTGCAGCCGGGCCTCGGCCCGCCGGGTCGTCGGAATCTCGGCCAGCCGATCTCTGGTGCGCGCGTAGTGATTTCGGCTCAGCGTGATCCCGATGACGTTGACGTCGTATTTCTCGAGGGCTCGGACCACGGCCCCGCCCCAGCCGCATCCGACGTCGAGCAGCGTCATTCCGGGCTCGAGGTGCAGCTTGTCCAGCCCCAGGTCCAGCTTCGCGAGCTGCGCCTCTTCCAGCGTCATGTCGTCGCGCTCGAAGTAGGCGCAGGTGTAGACCATGTTGGGGTCGAGGAACAACGCGAAGAAGTCGTCCGAGAGGTCGTACGTCGCCTGCGACTCTTCGTAATAGGGTTTCAGGTCGCTCATCGTCAACCATCCTTCCAACGCCACGATTTTGGCCCTGACAGAGTTCCCACGGAATTCGCTCCCAACCCCGTGAAAATCCCGGCCGACCGACCTCAGCTGGCCTCGGCGAAATTGCTCGTCAGCACGCCGATCAGCCGATCCCACAGTTGTTGAGGTAGGTCGTGGCCCATGCCGTCAAACAAGAATAGTCGAGCCCCGGTGACGGCGCGCGCAACGGCCCGGCCCCCGGAGGGGCGCATCAGCTTGTCGGCGCGGCCGTGGATCACGACGGTCGGCGCGCCGATGCGCCGGTTGTACCGCGTCAGGCTGCCGGTGCCCAGGATCGCGCCGAAGTGCCGGGCGACGCCTTGCGGGTAGTAGCTGCGGTCGTAGCCCTCGGCGGCTTCCGCGCGGACCTGTTCCTCGGTGGCGCGGAAGCGCGGGCTGCCGATGATGTTGGTGACGCGCACGGCGTTGTCGATGATCACCTCGCGCGGTGAGCCCGGCGGTGGGCCCTTGAGGAGCGCCAGCAACGCGCGCGGGGCCGGCGGCGGCAGGAACGGGCGGTTGTTGCTGGAGAACAGGATTCCCAGCGTCCTGGTCCGTTCGGGGAACCGCGCCGCGAAGACCTGGGCGATCATGCCGCCCATCGACGCCCCCACGACGTGGGCGTGCTCGATGCCCAGGTGATCGAGCACCGCGGCGGCGTCGCCGGCCATTTCGTCGAGGGTGTAGTCGGCGTTGCAGCGCAGACCTACCCAGAAGCGGGCCAACCGGATCGGTAATGGCTGCCCGGCGCCGCGATGCTCGGTCTTGCTGGACAGGCCGACGTCGCGGTTGTCGTAGCGGATGACCCGCAGCCCGTGGCGGACGAGCTTCTCGCAGAAGGCGGTCCGCCACAGCAGCAGCTGGGCGCCCAACCCCATGATCAGCAGCACGGGCGGATGGTCGATGTCGCCCATGTCCTCGTAGTAGAGCTTCAGGTCACCGGCGGGAGAGGACGAGACGGCGTGCCCGCTGCGTATTTCCATCGGTCTCGGACTTTGCATCGATCTCGGTCAGGCCTCGAGGTCGGAGGAGTGCTCGCGGCTGACCTCGACCATGAAGTTGGCGAAGTACCCCGTCAGCTGCGGGTCGGACATCATCTGCCACTTCGGCGCCAGCAACTTCATGTACCGCTCGACGTAGAGGAACTGCTTGCCGATCAGCACGAGCTCGCGCGGCAGCTTGACGTCGTAGGCGTCGGCCAGCGCCGAGAGCTGCCGGCCGATGTCGGCGTACGACAGGTCGCCCAGGGTCTGCAGCGTCAGCGGGGTGGCGAAGCGCTCCAGGTCCTTGGCGGCCTCGGCCTCGGGCCTCATCGTGCCGACCGCGCCCATCAGCACGACGATCTTGCCGGCCGCGGCGTGGTCCTTCTTGACCAGCAGCGCGTACACGAGTTCGCGCAGCAGCCAGCGGGTCCGCGGGTCGATGCGGCCCATGATCCCGAAGTCGAAGAACACGATGCGGCCCGCCTCGTCGACGTAGAGGTTGCCCGCGTGCAGGTCGCCGTGGAACAGCCCGTGCCGCAAGCCGCCCTCGAACAGGCTGAACAGCAGCGCCTTGACCAGCTCGGTTCCGTCGAAGCCGGCCTTGCGGATGGCGGCGGCGTCGTCGATGCGGATGCCGTGCACCCGCTCCATCGTCAGCACCCGGTCGGTGGTGAAGTCCCAGTGCACCTCCGGCACCCGGATGCCCTGGCCCAGCGGGGAGGCGTGCAGGTGGGAGACCCAGGCCTCCATCGACTGCGCCTCGAGGCGGAAGTTCAGCTCCTCGGCCAGGTTGTCGGAGAAGTCGGCGACCACGTCCTGCGCCGAGAGCCGGCGGCCCAGCTTGGCCAGTTCGACGGCCTGGGCGAAGCGCTTGAGGATCTGCAGGTCGGCGGCCACCCGGCGGCGGATGCCCGGCCGCTGGATCTTGACGACGACGTCCTCGCCGGTGTGCAGGGTCGCGTAGTGCACCTGGGCGATGGACGCCGACGCGAACGGCTCCTCCTCGAAGGTGGCGAACAGTTCGGCGGGTTCGCGGCCGAGCTCCTCGACGAACAGCTTGTGCACCTGTGCGCTGTCGGCGGGGGGCACGCGGTCCAGCAGGCCGCGGAACTCGCGGGACAGCGATTCGCCGAACGCGCCGGGGCTGGACGCGATGATCTGTCCGAACTTGACGTATGTGGGGCCGAGGTCGGCGAAGGTCTGCGGGAGCTGCCTGATCACCTTCTGCTGCCACGGCCCCCGTCCCGGCAGCGTGGTGAGGAAGCGGGCGGCGGCGCGGGTGACCTGCCAGCCGGTGACGGCCACCCGGGCCGCCTCGGCCGGCAGGGGCACCCGGTCCAGCCTGGCCACCTCTCGGTGTTTGGTAGAGCTCATTCCAGCAGTCTGCCAAACCGGCGGTGTCAACTCCCAATCTCTGCGGGGCCGCTCACCGGCTCCAGGGCTTGAGCCAGCCCTGGATTTCCCAGCCCTCACGCGCGGCGACCAACTCGTACATGGTGGCGCCGTCGATGGTTTCGCGCACGATGTCGGCGTGCCCGGCGTGCCGGGCCAGCTCGTTGATCACGTGCAGGATCACCCAGCGCACCGACCAGGCCCGCTGGTTCTTCGGGAACCACGGGATGTCCTGCGGGACGGGCACGGCGGCGTCGAGGTCGGCGGTCTCCACCAGCCGCAGCGACGCCGCGTTCTGTATTTCCAATGCCGCCAGCAGCCCGGCCAGCGTCTCGTCGGGCCGCATCACGTGCTGGTCGGCGAACTCCGCCGCGATCTCCTCGAACGGCCGGGTGTCCTTCGGCGGCGCGCCCGGCGCGGCGGCGACGCGGGCCATCCAGCTGCGCTGCATCCCGGTGGCGTGCTTGACCAGCCCGCCGATCGACAGGGCGCTGGCCGACGGTGCGGACCGGGCCTGCTCGTCGCGCAGGCCGTGGGACACGGCGAAGTAGGCGCTCTGGTGGAAAGCCAGGAACTCGCGCAGGGCGCTTCGTTCGTCGCTCACGGGCGGTGCGAGTGCGGGCATGGGACGATCCTTCCCCGTAAGGTGCGGGCATGCAGGTGGTTTCGGCCGATGCGACCGATCTGTTCGTCGGGCCGCCGGATGCGCCGCTGCAACTGGTGCGGGTCACCGTTTCCGGGTGCACGCGCCCGACGCCGGTCCGCATCGACGGCGACGGCCTGCGTGGGGAAGCCGTCGCGGCCGCCGGGCAGGAGGTGGTCGAGGTTGCGGTGGTGGTGGAGCGGCCGGTGGTCGGTGAGCGGCGCGCCGCCCGCGTCCAGCCGTCGGGCAGGTCGTTCGAATTCACCTTCGAGTTCGTGACAGCCGAGCCCGGCTGGACGATGTTCATGGTCAGCCACTTCCACTACGACCCGGTCTGGTGGAACACCCAGGGCGCCTACACCAGCGAGTGGACCGAGGACCCGCCCGGGCGGGCGCGCCAGCGCAACGGCTTCGACCTGGTGCGCGCCCACCTGGAAACGGCCCGCCGCGATCCCGACTACAAATTCGTGCTGGCCGAGGTGGATTACCTCAAGCCGTACTGGGACACGCGCCCCGAGGGCCGGGCCGACCTGCGCCGGTTCCTGGCCGAGGGCCGCGTCGAGGTGATGGGCGGCACCTACAACGAACCCAACACCAACCTCACCAGCCCGGAGACGACCATCCGGAATCTGGTCCACGGCATCGGTTTTCAACGTCACGTGCTGGGCGCCGACCCGGCCACCGCGTGGCAGCTCGACGTGTTCGGCCACGACCCGCAGTTCCCCGGGCTGGCGGCCGACGCCGGCCTGACGTCGAGTTCGTGGGCGCGCGGCCCGCACCACCAGTGGGGCCCGGCCCAGGGCGGTCCCGAGACCGGTGGCCTCGATCGCATGCAGTTCAGCAGCGAGTTCGAGTGGATCTCGCCGTCCGGCCGCGGCCTGCTCACCCACTACATGCCCGCGCATTATTCGGCGGGCTGGTGGATGGACTCCGCGAGCACGCTCGCCGAGGCCGAGGACGCCACCTACGCGCTGTTCGGACAACTCAAGCGGGTCGCGCTGACGCGCAACGTGCTGCTACCCGTCGGCACCGATTACACGCCGCCGAACAAGTGGGTCACCTCGATCCACCGCGACTGGGCCGCCCGCTACACCTGGCCGCGTTTCGTGTGCGCGTTGCCGCGGGAGTTCTTCGCCGCGGTGCGCGCCGAACTGGCCGGGCGCGGGTGTGCGCCGTCGCCGCAGACCCGCGACATGAACCCGATCTACACCGGCAAGGACGTGTCCTACATCGACACCAAACAGGCCAACCGGGCCGCCGAGAACGCCGTGCTGGCCGCCGAGCGCTTCGCCGTGTTCGCCGCGCTGACGACCGGCGCCGAGTATCCGCAGGCCGCGCTGTCCAAGGCGTGGGTGCAGCTGGCCTACGGGGCGCACCACGACGCGATCACCGGATCGCAGTCCGACCAGGTCTACCTGGACCTGCTGACCGGCTGGCGCGACGCGTGGGAGCTGGGCCGCGCGACCCGCGACAACTCGCTGGCGCTGCTCTCGGAGGCGGTGAGCGGGGACGTGACCGTGTGGAATCCGCTGGCCCGGCAACGCACCGACATCGTGACCGCGCGGCTCGACCGCGCCGCCGCACCGGGGGTGCGGGTGGTCGACGCCGACGGCGCCGAGGTGCCCGCCCACGTCGGGCACGACGGCCGGTCGGTCACCTGGCTGGCGGCCGACGTGCCGTCGCTGGGCTGGCGCGCCTACCGTCTGGTCCCCGGCGGGGAGCCCACCGGCTGGGAGCCGGTGCCCGGATCCGAGATCGCCAACGAGCACTACCGGCTGGCGGTCGACCCGGCGCGGGGCGGGGGCGTGGCGGCGCTGCGGCACGGTGCCCGGCAGCTGATCGCCGACGGCCGGGTCGGCAACGAGCTGACCGTCTACGAGGAATACCCGGCGCACCCGACGCAGGGCGAGGGCCCGTGGCACCTGCTGCCCAAGGGGCCGGTGGTGTGCTCGGCCGATTTCCCCGCGCGGGTGCAGGCCTACCGCGGCCCGCTCGGCCAGCGGCTGGTGGTCCACGGCCGCGTCGGCGCGCTGCTGCGTTACACCCAGACCCTGACGCTGTGGCGCGGGGTGGCGCGGGTGGACTGCCGCACCACCGTCGACGAGTTCACCGGTGCCGACCGCTTGGTGCGCCTGCGCTGGCCGTGCCCGGTGCCCGGCGCCATGCCGGTCAGCGAGGTGGGCGACGCCGTCATCGGGCGCGGTTTCGCCCTGCTCGGCGACCGGGAACGCTCGGTGGACACCGCGCAGCACCTGTGGACCCTGGACAACCCGGCCTACGGCTGGTTCGGGCTGTCCGTGGCGGCCCGGGTGCGCGTCGGCGCCGACGCGCGGGCGGTGTCGGTGGCCGAGGTGGTGTCGCCGGACGAGACGACCTCCGCGCCGCTGGCCCGCGAGCTGATGGTGGCGCTGGTCCGCGCCGGTGTCACGGCCACCTGCAGCGGCGCCGGCAAGCCGCGCTACGGCCACCTCGACGTCGACTCCAACCTGCCCGACGTGCGGATCGCACTCGGCGGGCCGGCCCGCAACGTCTTCACCGGAGCCGTTCTCGCGCAGGCCGGCCCGGCATACTCCGCCGAACTCGAGCGGCAACTGGCCGCGACCGGCCGGGCCAGGGTGTGGGTGCCGGCCGCGGCTCCGCTGGCGGCGGTCTGGGTGCCCGGCGCCGACCTGCGCCCGCCGCGGGCGCTGCCCGTGCTGGTGATCGACGGCCGCGACGAGGAAAGCCTGCGCGCCGAGATCGCGGCGGTGGCCGACGACCTCGCCGACGCCGAGATCGCCGTCACGCAGCGGGCGCCGTCGGGAATGGGCCCCTGCGAAGACCGGACGGTCGCGCTGCTCAACCGCGGGGTGCCCAGCTTCGCCGTCGACACCGAGGGCACGCTGCACACCGCGCTGATGCGGTCCTGCACCGGCTGGCCGTCGGGCGTCTGGATCGACGAGCCGCGCCGCACCGCGCCCGACGGCTCGAACTTCCAGCTCCAGCACTGGACGCACGCCTTCGACTACGCGCTGGCCTGCGGCGACGGCGACTGGCGGCGCGCCGGGATTCCGGCGCGCAGCGCGGAGTTCTCCCACCCGCTGCTTGCCGTCGTCGCCGGCGAGCGGGACGCCGTGCTGCCGCCGGCGGGATCGCTGCTGCGCGCCGACCCCGCCGACGCGGTGCAGCTCGCCGCCCTCAAGGCGGCGGGCAACCCGCTGGCGGGGGGCAGCGCCCGGCCGGTCGACCCCGGCGCGGTGGCGCTGCGGTTGGTGCAGGCGACGGGGACGCCCACCCGCGTGGCGCTGGGCTCCTCGATCGCCGCGATCACCGGCCTGCGCGCCGCCGACCTGCTGGAAGAGGCGGGCGAACCCGTCGACTCCGTGCACCTGCACGGCTATCAGGTGGCCACCGTGCTGGCGAGGCTCGAAACGCCCCGGCTGTCAACGTCTTCCGCGTCTTCCGCCGCGCTGGCCCCGCACGCCGAGGCCGCTCAACCCCTCTACGCGCGCTACTGGCTGCACAACCGGGGGCCCGCGCCCCTCGGCGGGTTGCCCGCGGTCGCCCACCTGCACCCCACCCGGGTGACCGCCGACCCCGGCGCGGAGGTGGTGCTGCGGCTGACCGCGGCCGGCGACTGCAGCGATGCCGCACTGGACGGCGCGGTGACGCTGGTGTGCCCGGACGGTTGGTCGGCCACGCCGGGTGAGCTGCCCTTGGCGCTGGAGCCCGGCGGGCACCGGGAAGCCGACGTGACGGTGGCGATCCCGGCTCGCGCACGGCCCGGGCTCTATCCCGTCCGCGCGCAGCTGCGCCTGGCCGGCGGCGAAATCCCCGCCGCGTGGCGCCAGGTGGTCGAGGATGTATGCGTGGTGGCGGTGGGCGGCGACGCCGATCCCGGCGGACTGGCCTACCTGCTGGACGGGCCCGCCGATGTCACGCTGCGCGCCGGCGACACGGCCCGGCTGGCGGTCACGGTCGGCACCCGCGCGCGGGCCGACGTGGCGCTCGAGGCGCATCTGATCAGCCCGTGGGGCACCTGGGAGTGGCTGGGCCCGGCCGCGCGCGGCGCCGTGCTGCCCGCCGGCGGCACGATCGAACTGGGCTTCGACGTGACCCCGCCCGCCTGGCTGGAGCCGGGCCGGTGGTGGGCCCTGGTCCGGCTGGGCTGTGCCGGGCGGCTCGTCTACTCACCGGCGGTGCGGGTGACCGTGACATGAGCGGCCATCCGGTCGCCACCGTCGGCGGCGCACCCGTCGCGCTCGCCGAGGTCGACTTGCGGGAGGCGCGGTTGCGCGCCGGTCCGGGTGCGGCGGCGCTGCCCGCCGCCGGTAGCAGCGAGGGCCGCCAACTGCGGCGCTGGCTGACCCAGCTGATCGTCACCGAGCGGGTGGTCGCCGCCGAGGCCGCCGCGCGCGGGCTCACCGCGGGTGGCGCCCCGACCGAGGGGGAGCTGCTGCCCGACGCCGCGGCCCGGCTGGAGATCGGCAGCGTCGCCGCCGCCGCGCTGGCCGATCCGCGCGCCCGCGCGCTGTTCGCCGACGTCACCGCCGGGGTCGCGGTGACCGACGACGACGTCGCCGCCTACCACGCCCGCAACCCGCTGCGGTTCGCCGCGCCGGCCCCCGCCCGGCACGGCTGGCGGGCCCCCGCAGTGGTCGGCCCGCCGCTGGCGGAGGTGCGGTGCGCGATCGCCGAGCATCTGCGGGGCGCCGCGCGCCGCCGCGCCTTCCGGATCTGGCTGGACGAGCGCCGGGCGGCGCTGGTCCGGCTGGCGCCCGGCTACGAGCATCCCGGGGACCCGCGCCAACCCGACAACACCCACCGGCACTGAGCGCGATGTACACCCTCTGCCTGGACATCGGGGGCACCAAGATCGCCGCCGGGCTGGCCGACGCCGCCGGCGCGCTGGTGCACACCGCGGTGCGGCCCACCCCCACCGACGGGGTCGCCGAATCGGTGTGGGACGCCGTCGCCGCGGCAATCGCCGACGTGCAGCGCGTGGCCGACGCTCCCGTCGGCGCCGTCGGCATCGCGTCGGCCGGCCCCGTCGACGTTCACCGCGGCACCGTCAGCCCCATCAACATCAGCTGCTGGCAGCGCTTCCCGCTGCGCGACCGGGTCGCGGCCCTGATTCCCGGGGCGCCCGGCGTGCCGGTGCGGTTGGGTGGCGACGGCATCTGCATGGCGCTGGGCGAGCACTGGCGCGGCGCGGGGCGCGGGGCGCGCTTCATGCTGGGCATGGTGGTCTCCACCGGCGTGGGCGGCGGGCTGGTGCTCGACGGCGTGCCGTATGCCGGGCGCACCGGTAACGCCGGGCACGTCGGTCATGTGGTGGTCGAACAGGACGGGCGGCCCTGCACGTGCGGCGGCCACGGCTGCGTCGAGACCGTGGCGTCGGGACCCTCGATGGTGCGCTGGGCGCGGGCACACGGCTGGTCCGCGCCGCCCGGCACCGGCGCCAGGGGTCTGGCCGCCGCGGCGGCGGCCGGGGATCCGTTGGCGCAGCAAGCCTTTCGCAGGGGCACCACCGCGCTGGCGGCGATGATCGCCTCGGTGGCCGCGGTGTGCGACCTGGACCTGGTCGTCGTCGGGGGAGGGGTCGCGAAATCGGGTCCCCTGCTCTTCGAGCCGCTGCGGGCGGCGCTGGCCGGCTACGCCGGCCTGGACTTCCTGGCCGGCTTGCGGTTGGTGCCCGCGGAGCTCGGTGGGGAGGCGGGTCTGGTCGGCGCGGCCCGGCTCGCCACGCTGGACCGGCCCCCCGCCGCGGCGTGAGTTCCGCGGTGAGCCCCTGGGCGGCGGTCCCCGGCGTATCGCGCCGTTTTGGCCGACCGCGGGTGGCCGGGCTATCCTGATGGCCGATCCACCGAAGACCGTCGGTCACCGAGCAATCGGTTGAAGGTCCGGGAGCATCCCGGCGGCCCGCGCAGGAGGACGAGGCATCATCGCCGGCGCGCGCCGGCGCACCGTTGACGCCCCGGCCGCTGCTGCGCCGGGGCGTTCGTCGTTCTTCCGGTGGGTCACATGGACACGACCACACCAGGAGGTATGCATGGCCAGGGCTGACAAGGCCACCGCCGTTGCAGACATCACCGAGCAGTTCAAGGGCTCGACCGCCACCCTGATCACCGAATATCGCGGCTTGACGGTGAGTAACCTGGCCGAGCTGCGCCGGTCGCTGGGGGCCTCGACCACCTACTCGGTCGCCAAGAACACGCTGATCAAGCGGGCTGCGTCGGAGGCCGGGATCGAGGGTCTCGACGAGCTGTTCGTGGGCCCCACGGCCATCGCGTTCGTCACCGGCGAAGCCGTCGACGCCGCCAAGGCGCTGAAGACCTTCGCCAAGGAGCACAAGGCGCTGGTCATCAAGGGCGGCTACATGGACGGCCGCGCCCTGACGGTCGCCGAAGTCGAGCGCATCGCCGACCTCGAGTCCCGCGAGGTGTTGCTGGCCAAGCTGGCCGGCGCCATGAAGGGCAACCTCGCCAAGGCGGCCGGACTGTTCAACGCCCCGGCCTCGCAGATCGCCCGGCTCGCGGCCGCGCTGCAGGAGAAGAAGGCCGCCGAGCCGGCCTCGGCGCCGGCTGCCGAGCCGGCTTCCCCACCACCCGCTTCGGAAGCCCCCACGGAATCTTCTGAGACCCCGGCCGACGCCGAATAAACCCCAAACCGAAATCAGGAAGGACCCACACCATGGCAAAGATGTCCAGCGACGAACTGCTCGACGCGTTCAAGGAAATGACCCTGTTGGAGCTGTCGGACTTCGTCAAGAAGTTCGAGGAGACCTTCGAGGTCACCGCGGCCGCCCCGGTCGCCGTCGCCGCGGCCGGCCCGGCCGGTGGTGGCGCCCCCGCCGAGGCCGCCGAGGAGCAGTCCGAGTTCGACGTCATCCTCGAGGGTGCCGGCGACAAGAAGATCGGCGTGATCAAGGTCGTCCGCGAGATCGTCTCGGGCCTGGGCCTCAAGGAGGCCAAGGACCTGGTCGACGGCGCCCCCAAGCCGCTGCTGGAGAAGGTCGCCAAGGAGGCCGCCGAGGAGGCCAAGGCCAAGCTCGAGGCCGCCGGCGCCACCGTCACCGTCAAGTAGTTCGTCACCGCGAAACCCCCCGGCGCCGCCTTGCGGTGCCGGGGGTTTCGCGTGCTCAGGGCGCGCCGCTCGCCGCCCGCTGCGACTGTCGTACCCGTTCGGGCGAATCTCCCAGCGAGACGAGCAGGTTCGTCGTCATCGTGCCGAGCACCGGCCCGACGACCGCGCCGTCGCCGCCGAAGTAGCCGGCCAGTTCGAGCATCACGAACCCGTGCATCAACGTCCAGAACTGCGCCGCCGTCGCCACCACGCCGGCGTCGCCGGCGTGGGCCGGCCCCGCCGCGATCCGCCCGGCCGCCATGCACCGGTGCACCCCCCGGACGACGTGCGCGAAGCTGGGGTGGTGCTGTTCGATCTCGGCGACGGTCAGGTTCAGGACGTTGCGTGCCGGGGCGTTGATGCCGTGTGCGCTGGTGCTGCCGAACATCAGCCGGTACATGTGGGGCCGCTCGATCGCATAGCGCCGGTAGGCCAGGCCGGTGGTCAGCAGGTCGGCCACCGGGTCGTCGGTCTGCGGCGCCGCCAGCGCCGCGTCGAACTGGCGCAGCCCCTCCTCGGCGACCGCGGCGATGAGCCCGCGCATCCCGCCGAAGTGGGTGTACACCGCCATCGTCGAGGTGCCCGCGGCGCCGGCGACCTTGCGGGTCTGCAGCGCGTCGGGGCTGGTGGAGGGCGGGATCGCCAACTACGAACTCACCGACGACCTCGACACGGTGGGCACGTGCGACTTCGACGGCACGCTGGCCGGCGGCTACACCGCGCATCCGCACCGCGACCCCGCGACCGGCGAGCTGCACGCGGTGTCCTATTCGTTCGGCCGCGGACGCACCATGCAGTACTCGGTGATCGACACGGCCGGCCGCGCCCGCCGGACCGTGGGCATCGAGGTGTCCGGGTCGCCGATGATGCACGACTTCTCGTTGACCGACAAGTACGTGGTGATCTACGACCTGCCGGTGACCTTCGACCCGGCGCAGGTGCTGCCCGTCTCCGTGCCGCGCTGGCTGTCGCTGCCCGCCCGGCTGGTGATGCAGTCGCTGATCGGGCGCGTCCGGGTGCCGAGCCCGGTCAACGCGGTGATGAATCGCAGCCCGCGGCACTCCGACCGGATGCCCTACGCCTGGAACCCCCGCTATCCCGCACGCATCGGCGTCATGCCCCGCGAGGGGGGCAACCGCGACGTGCGCTGGTTCGACGTCGAACCCTGCTACGTCTACCACCCGCTCAACGCCTACTCCGAGATGCGCGACGGCGCCGAGGTGCTGGTGCTCGACGTGGTGCGCTACGCGCGGATGTTCGACCGCGACCGGCACGGCCCGGGGGAGACGGCGCCCACGCTCGAGCGGTGGACCGTCAACCTGGCGTCCGGCGCGGTCGGCACCGAATGCCGAGACGACCGGCCCCAGGAGTTTCCCCGCATCAACGAGACCCGGCTCGGGGTGCGGCACCGGTTCGGCTACACCATCGGCGCGTACTTCGCGGACCGCTCGTCGGCGCTGTACAAGCACGACTACGCGACGGGCTCCACGACGACGGCCGCGCTCGACCCCGACCTGCTGATCGGTGAGGTGTGTTTCGTGCCCGACCCCGCGGCGGACGCCGAGGACGACGGCATCCTGATGGGCTACGATTACCACCGCGGCCGGGACGAGGGGCAACTGCTGTTGCTCGACGCCCAGACCACCGAGCCGGTGGCGACCGTGCACCTGCCGCAGCGCGTACCGATGGGGTTCCACGGCAACTGGTCGCCGGCCCACTGACCCCGGGGCCGAGGGACCGCGGGGCGGTCTCGGGTCGGCCACTTTTGTTCTGCGGGGCCGCGCAACCGTGATGGCGCGCCTCAGGCGTGCGCTACAGTGACTCAAGCCACACAAACGGGCAGGTGGTGGGCATACGCGAGGACGGAAGGATCTCCCATGGGCGTCGCTATCGAGGTCAACGGACTGACGAAGTCCTTCGGTTCCTCGAGGATCTGGGAAGACGTGACGCTGGATATCCCGGCCGGGGAGGTCAGCGTCCTGCTCGGGCCGTCGGGTACCGGCAAGTCGGTATTCCTGAAGTCCCTCATCGGGCTGCTGCGCCCGGAGCGCGGCTCGATCACCATCGACGGCACCGACATCATGCAGTGCTCGGCGCGCGAGCTGTACGAGATCCGCACGCTGTTCGGCGTGATGTTCCAGGACGGCGCGCTGTTCGGGTCGATGAACCTGTTCGACAATGCGGCCTTCCCGCTGCGTGAGCACACCAAGAAAAAGGAAGGCGAGATCCGTGACATCGTCATGGAGAAGCTTTCGCTGGTGGGCCTGGGCGGCGACGAGAAGAAGTTCCCCGGCGAGATCTCCGGTGGTATGCGCAAGCGCGCCAGCCTGGCCCGGGCGCTGGTGCTGGACCCGCAGATCATCCTGTGCGACGAGCCGGACTCGGGTCTGGACCCGGTCCGCACCGCGTACCTGAGCCAGCTGATCCTGGACATCAACGCCCAGATCGACGCCACCGTGCTGATCGTGACGCACAACATCAACATCGCGCGCACCGTCCCGGACAACATGGGCATGCTGTTCCGCCGCAAGCTGGTCATGTTCGGGCCCAGGGAAGTCCTGCTGACCAGCGACGAGCCGGTCGTGCGGCAGTTCCTCAACGGCCGTCGCATCGGGCCGATCGGCATGTCCGAGGAGAAGGACGAGGCCACCATGGCCGAGGAGCAGGCCGCGCTCGAGGCCGGCCAGCACGCCGGCGGTGTCGAGGAGATCGAGGGCGTGCCGCCCCAGATCGTGGCGTCCCCGGGCATGCCCGAGCGCAAGGCGGTGGCCCGTCGCCAGGCGCGGGTGCGCGACATGCTGCACACGCTGCCCCAGAAGGCGCAGGCCGCGATCCTCGACGACCTCGAGGGCACCCACAAGTACCAATCCCACGAGTTCGGCGACTGAGGGCTGGGCACGGCCGGGTTGCGGCGATATTTCGCCGCAACTTGCCGCCCCGCCCCCTTGACGGCGCGGCCCAAACGGGTCAATCTGTTGGTCAGCATGTGTCCACGGGAAAGTCGAGATGCCAGCCAGCGCCGATGCCCCCAAGGGCTGGTAGTGATGGGTAGTTGAGGAATGCGCCGTCCTGAGCTATTGTTGGACGTTGCGCTGGCTACCTCCTGCCCACCTCACCCGCCACTGACATTGTGGTCCTAGGTTGAGTCGCCCTTTGCGGCTCAGCTGTCTAGTTGCGTGCGTGAGATCCGGACAGATCGTTCGCCAGCTCTAACGAAACAGTTTGCGGCGAACGGGCCCGGTGGCCGCCGGTTCCATCAGTGAGTCGCACGAGGTGCTGGAAGGATGCATCTTGGCAGATTTCCGCCAGAGCAAGACGGATCGCCCACAAAGTCCCTCTCATGGAAGTTCTTCGAACGGCTCCGTGCCCGGGGCCCCAGACCGAATCTCCTTCGCCAAGCTGCGCGAACCCCTCGAGGTTCCGGGGCTTCTCGACGTTCAGACCGACTCGTTCGAGTGGCTGATCGGATCGCCGCGCTGGCGGGAGTCGGCGCTCGCCAGGGGCGAGGCCAAGCCGGTGGGCGGCCTCGAAGAGGTGCTCTACGAGCTGTCGCCGATCGAGGACTTTTCCGGCTCGATGTCGCTGTCGTTCTCCGACCCGCGCTTCGACGAGGTCAAGGCGCCGGTCGACGAGTGCAAAGACAAGGACATGACGTACGCGGCCCCGCTGTTCGTCACGGCCGAGTTCATCAACAACAACACCGGCGAGATCAAGAGCCAGACGGTGTTCATGGGCGACTTCCCGATGATGACCGAGAAGGGCACCTTCATCATCAACGGGACCGAGCGTGTGGTCGTCAGCCAGCTGGTGCGCTCACCCGGCGTCTACTTCGACGAGAGCATCGACAAGTCCACCGAGAAGCTGCTGCACAGCGTCAAGGTGATCCCGAGCCGGGGTGCGTGGCTGGAGTTCGACGTCGACAAGCGCGATACCGTCGGGGTGCGCATCGACCGCAAGCGACGGCAGCCGGTCACCGTGCTGCTCAAGGCGCTGGGCTGGACCAACGAGCAGATCACCGAGCGGTTCGGCTTCTCCGAGATCATGATGTCGACGCTGGAGAAGGACAGCACCGCCGGCACCGACGAGGCGCTGCTGGACATCTACCGCAAGCTGCGCCCGGGCGAACCCCCGACCAAGGAGTCGGCGCAGACGCTGCTGGAGAACCTGTTCTTCAAGGAGAAGCGCTACGACCTGGCCCGCGTGGGCCGCTACAAGGTCAACAAGAAGCTGGGCCTGAGCGCCGAGCCGGCCCAGACGTCGTCGACCACGCTGACCCAAGAGGACGTCGTCGCCACCATCGAGTACCTGGTCCGCCTGCACGAGGGCCAGCCCACGATGACGGTGCCGGGCGGGGTCGAGGTGCCGGTGGAGACCGACGACATCGACCACTTCGGTAACCGCCGGCTGCGCACGGTGGGTGAGCTGATCCAGAACCAGATCCGGGTCGGCATGTCGCGGATGGAGCGGGTGGTCCGCGAGCGGATGACCACCCAGGACGTCGAGGCGATCACGCCGCAGACCCTGATCAACATCCGGCCGGTGGTGGCCGCGATCAAGGAGTTCTTCGGCACCAGCCAGCTGTCGCAGTTCATGGACCAGAACAACCCGCTGTCGGGTCTGACCCACAAGCGCCGGCTCTCGGCGCTGGGTCCCGGCGGTCTGTCGCGTGAGCGCGCCGGGCTGGAAGTCCGTGACGTGCACCCGTCGCACTACGGCCGCATGTGCCCGATCGAGACCCCGGAGGGGCCGAACATCGGCCTGATCGGCTCGCTGTCGGTCTACGCCCGGGTCAACCCGTTCGGGTTCATCGAGACGCCCTACCGCAAGGTCGTGGACGGGGTCGTCACCGACGAGATCCACTACCTGACCGCCGACGAGGAGGACCGCCACGTCGTCGCCCAGGCCAACTCGCCGATCGCCGACGACGGGCGCTTCGTCGAGTCGCGCGTGCTGGTGCGCCGCAAGGCCGGCGAGGTGGAGTACGTGGCCTCGTCCGAGGTGGACTACATGGACGTCTCGCCGCGCCAGATGGTGTCGGTGGCCACCGCGATGATCCCGTTCCTCGAGCACGACGACGCCAACCGTGCCCTGATGGGCGCCAACATGCAGCGCCAGGCGGTTCCGCTGGTGCGCAGCGAGGCGCCGCTGGTGGGCACCGGGATGGAGTTGCGCGCCGCGATCGACGCCGGTGATGTCGTCGTCGCCGACAAGGCCGGGGTGATCGAGGAGGTGTCCGCCGACTACGTCACCGTGATGGCCGACGACGGCACCCGGCACACCTACCGGATGCGCAAGTTCGCGCGCTCCAACCACGGCACGTGCGCCAACCAGTCGCCGATCGTGGACGCCGGCGACCGGGTCGAGGCCGGCCAGGTCATCGCCGACGGCCCGTGCACCCAGAACGGCGAGATGGCGCTCGGCAAGAACCTGCTGGTGGCCGTCATGCCGTGGGAGGGCCACAACTACGAGGACGCGATCATCCTGTCCAACCGCCTCGTCGAGGAGGACGTGCTGACCTCGATTCACATCGAGGAGCACGAGATCGACGCCCGCGACACCAAGCTGGGCGCCGAGGAGATCACCCGGGACATCCCGAACGTCTCCGACGAGGTGCTCGCCGACCTGGACGAGCGCGGCATCGTGCGCATCGGCGCGGAGGTCCGCGACGGCGACATCCTGGTCGGCAAGGTCACCCCGAAGGGGGAGACCGAGCTGACTCCCGAGGAGCGCCTGCTGCGGGCGATCTTCGGCGAGAAGGCCCGGGAGGTCCGCGACACCTCGCTGAAGGTGCCGCACGGCGAGTCCGGCAAGGTGATCGGCATCCGGGTGTTCTCCCGGGAGGACGACGACGAGCTGGCCGCGGGTGTCAACGAGCTGGTGCGCGTCTACGTGGCGCAGAAGCGCAAGATCTCCGACGGCGACAAGCTGGCCGGACGGCACGGCAACAAGGGCGTCATCGGCAAGATCCTGCCGGCCGAGGACATGCCGTTCCTGCCCGACGGGACCCCGGTGGACATCATCCTGAACACCCACGGGGTGCCGCGACGGATGAACATCGGCCAGATCCTGGAGACCCATCTCGGGTGGGTGGCCAAGTCCGGCTGGAATATCGAGGGTTCACCGGAGTGGGCGGCCAACCTGCCCGAGGAGCTGCTGCACGCCGAGCCCGACCAGATCGTCGCGACTCCGGTGTTCGACGGCGCCAAGGAGGAGGAGCTGCAGGGTCTGCTCTCCTCCACGCTGCCCAACCGCGACGGGGAGGTGCTGGTCAACGGCGACGGCAAGGCGAGGCTGTTCGACGGGCGCAGCGGCGAGCCGTTCCCGTACCCGGTGACGGTGGGCTACATGTACATCATGAAGCTGCACCACCTGGTGGATGACAAGATCCACGCCCGCTCCACCGGGCCGTACTCGATGATCACCCAGCAGCCGCTGGGCGGTAAGGCCCAGTTCGGTGGCCAGCGCTTCGGCGAGATGGAGTGCTGGGCGATGCAGGCCTACGGCGCGGCGTACACGTTGCAGGAGCTGTTGACCATCAAGTCCGACGACACCGTCGGCCGGGTCAAGGTCTACGAGGCGATCGTCAAGGGCGAGAACATTCCCGAGCCCGGCATCCCCGAGTCGTTCAAGGTGCTGCTCAAGGAGCTGCAGTCGCTGTGCCTCAACGTCGAAGTGCTGTCGTCCGACGGCGCGGCGATCGAGTTGCGCGAGGGCGAGGACGAAGACCTCGAGCGCGCCGCGGCCAACCTGGGCATCAACTTGTCGCGCAACGAATCCGCGTCCGTCGAGGACTTGGCTTAATAGTTACCAAACCCGAAAGGGGAAAGGGAGTTACGTGCTAGACGTCAACTTCTTCGATGAACTCCGTATCGGCCTGGCCACCGCGGAGGACATCAGGCAATGGTCTTACGGCGAGGTCAAGAAGCCCGAGACGATCAACTACCGCACGCTCAAGCCCGAGAAGGACGGCCTGTTCTGCGAGAAGATCTTCGGACCGACCCGCGACTGGGAGTGCTACTGCGGCAAGTACAAGCGCGTCCGCTTCAAGGGCATCATCTGCGAGCGCTGCGGCGTCGAGGTGACCCGGGCCAAGGTGCGCCGGGAGCGGATGGGCCACATCGAGCTGGCCGCGCCCGTCACGCACATCTGGTACTTCAAGGGCGTGCCGTCGCGGCTGGGGTATCTGCTCGACCTGGCGCCGAAGGACCTCGAGAAGATCATCTACTTCGCGGCCTACGTGATCACCTCGGTCGACGGCGAGATGCGGCACAACGAGCTGTCGACGCTCGAGGCCGAGATGATGGTGGAGCGCAAGGCCGTCGAGGACCAGCGCGACGCCGACCTGGAGGCGCGGGCGCAGAAGCTCGAGGCCGATTTGGCCGAGCTGGAGGCCGAAGGCGCCAAGGCCGACGCGCGGCGCAAGGTGCGCGACGGCGGCGAGCGCGAGATGCGCCAGCTGCGTGACCGTGCCCAGCGCGAGCTGGACCGGCTGGAGGACATCTGGAACACCTTCACCAAGCTGGCCCCCAAGCAGCTCATCGTCGACGAGAACCTCTACCGCGAGCTCGTCGACCGCTACGGCGAGTACTTCACCGGCGCCATGGGCGCGGAGTCGATCCAGAAGCTCATCGAGAACTTCGACATCGACGCCGAGGCCGAGATCCTGCGTGACGTCATCAAGAACGGCAAGGGGCAGAAGAAGCTTCGCGCGCTCAAGCGGCTCAAGGTGGTCGCGGCGTTCCAGCAGTCGGGCAACTCGCCGATGGGCATGGTGCTCGACGCGGTCCCGGTGATCCCGCCGGAGCTGCGCCCCATGGTGCAGCTCGACGGTGGGCGGTTCGCCACTTCGGACCTGAACGACCTGTACCGCCGGGTGATCAACCGCAACAACCGGCTCAAGAGGCTGATCGACCTCGGTGCCCCCGAGATCATCGTCAACAACGAGAAGCGGATGCTGCAGGAGTCCGTCGACGCGCTGTTCGACAACGGCCGCCGCGGCCGGCCGGTCACCGGGCCGGGCAACCGTCCGCTGAAGTCGCTCTCCGATCTGCTCAAGGGCAAGCAGGGCCGGTTCCGGCAAAACCTGCTCGGTAAGCGCGTGGACTACTCGGGCCGTTCGGTCATCGTGGTCGGCCCGCAGCTCAAGCTGCACCAGTGCGGCCTGCCCAAGCTGATGGCCCTCGAGCTGTTCAAGCCGTTCGTGATGAAGCGTCTCGTCGACCTCAACCACGCGCAGAACATCAAGAGCGCCAAGCGCATGGTCGAGCGTCAGCGCCCGCAGGTGTGGGACGTGCTCGAAGAGGTCATCGCCGAGCACCCGGTGTTGCTGAACCGCGCGCCCACCCTGCACCGCCTGGGCATTCAGGCCTTCGAGCCGATGCTGGTGGAGGGCAAGGCGATTCAGCTCCACCCGCTGGTGTGTGAGGCGTTCAACGCCGACTTCGACGGCGACCAGATGGCCGTGCACCTGCCGCTGTCCGCGGAGGCGCAGGCCGAGGCCCGCATCCTGATGCTGTCGAGCAACAACATCCTGTCGCCCGCATCCGGCCGCCCGCTGGCCATGCCGCGGCTGGACATGGTGACCGGGTTGTACTACCTGACCACCGAGATCCCCGGCGACAAGGGCGAATTCGTCGCGGCCGCCAAGGACAGCGCGGAGTCGGGCGTGTACTCCTCGCCGGCCGAGGCGATCATGGCGTTCGACCGCGGCGTGCTGTCGGTGCGGGCCAAGATCAAGGTGCGGCTGACGCAGCTGCGCCCGCCGGCCGAGGTCGAGGCCGAGCTTTTCGGGGTCAACGGCTGGCGGCCGGGCGATGCCTGGACGGCGGAGACCACGCTGGGCCGGGTGCTGTTCAACGAGTTGCTGCCGCACGGCTACCCGTTCGTGAACAAGCAGATGCACAAGAAGGTGCAGGCCGCCATCATCAACGACCTGGCCGAGCGCTACCCGATGATCGTGGTCGCGCAGACCGTCGACAAGCTCAAGGACGCCGGCTTCTACTGGGCGACCCGCAGCGGCGTGACCGTGTCGATGGCCGACGTGCTGGTGCCGCCGCGCAAGAAGGAGATCCTCGACCACTACGAGGAGCGCGCCGACAAGGTCGAAAAGCAGTTCCAGCGTGGCGCGTTGAACCATGACGAGCGCAACGAGGCGCTGGTGGAGATCTGGAAGGAAGCCACCGACGAGGTCGGTCAGGCGCTGCGCGAGCACTACCCTGCCGACAACCCGATCATCACGATCGTTGACTCGGGCGCTACGGGTAACTTCACCCAGACCCGCACGCTGGCCGGCATGAAGGGCCTGGTGACCAACCCCAAGGGTGAATTCATCCCGCGTCCGGTCAAGTCCTCGTTCCGCGAGGGCCTGACCGTGCTGGAGTACTTCATCAACACCCACGGCGCCCGGAAGGGCTTGGCGGACACCGCGTTGCGTACCGCCGACTCCGGTTACCTGACCCGTCGTCTGGTGGACGTGAGCCAGGACGTCATCGTCCGCGAGCACGACTGCCAGACCGAGCGCGGAATCGTCGTCGAGCTGGCCGAACGCCAGCCCGACGGCACGCTGATCCGCGACCCGTACATCGAGACGTCGGCGTATGCGCGGACACTGGGTATCGACGCGGTCGACGAGGCGGGCAACGTCGTCGTCGCCCGCGGCGAGGACCTCGGTGACCCGGAGATCGACGCCCTGCTTGCGGCTGGCATCACCTCGGTCAAGGTGCGCTCGGTGCTGACGTGCACCACCGGCACGGGGGTGTGCGCGACGTGCTACGGCCGTTCGATGGCCACCGGCAAGCTGGTCGACATCGGCGAGGCCGTCGGCATCGTGGCGGCGCAGTCCATCGGTGAGCCGGGCACGCAGCTGACCATGCGCACCTTCCACCAGGGTGGTGTGGGTGAGGACATCACCGGCGGTCTGCCCCGCGTGCAGGAGCTGTTCGAGGCCCGCGTCCCGCGCGGCAAGGCCCCGATCGCCGACGTCACCGGGCGGGTCCAGCTCGAGGACGGCGAGCGCTTCTACAAGATCACCATCGTTCCCGACGACGGGGGCGAGGAGGTCGTGTACGACAAGCTCTCCAAGCGCCAGCGGCTGCGTGTGTTCAAGCACGAAGACGGTTCCGAGCGGGTGCTCTCCGATGGCGACCACGTCGAGGTGGGCCAGCAGCTGATGGAGGGCTCGGCCGACCCGCACGAGGTGCTGCGTGTGCAGGGCCCCCGCGAGGTGCAGATCCACCTGGTCCGCGAGGTCCAGGAGGTCTACCGCGCCCAGGGTGTGTCGATCCACGACAAGCACATCGAGGTGATCGTCCGCCAGATGCTGCGCCGGGTCACCATCATCGACTCGGGTGCGACGGAGTTCCTGCCCGGCTCGCTGATCGACCGCGCGGAGTTCGAGGCGGAGAACCGCCGGGTGGTGGCCGAGGGCGGCGAGCCCGCCGCCGGCCGTCCGGTGCTGATGGGTATCACGAAGGCGAGCCTCGCCACCGACTCGTGGCTCTCGGCGGCGTCGTTCCAGGAGACCACGCGCGTGCTGACCGATGCGGCGATCAACTGCCGCAGCGACAAGCTGCAGGGTCTGAAGGAGAACGTGATCATCGGAAAGCTGATCCCGGCCGGTACCGGCATCAACCGCTACCGCAACATCGCGGTGCAGCCCACCGAGGAGGCCCGGGCCGCGGCGTACACGATCCCGTCCTACGAGGATCAGTACTACAGCCCGGACTTCGGCCAGGCCACCGGTGCCGCGGTTCCGCTGGACGACTACGGCTACAGCGACTACCGGTAGTTTCCGCGAAAATGCCCCGGGCACGCCCGGGGCATTTTCGTGCATGGCGAAAGTCAGTCACATCCGCCACAGGCGTACCGCGCGGGAAGCCGCCTCTTGATCCGCGAAACCGATAGCACCGGTGATATCGGTTTCGAAAGTCGCCGCATGGTCCCGAGCGTGCCGTCGCCGGTGCCGAAACCCGTCACTACACTGGCCGCCATGCTCATCGGTTCGCACGTCAGCCCCCGGGACCCGCTGGCCGCCGCGCGGGCCGAGGGCGCCGACGTCGTCCAGATCTTCCTCGGCAACCCGCAGAGCTGGAAGGCACCCAAGCCGCGCGAGGACGCCGCGACGCTCAAGGTCGCCAAGCTGCCCATCTACGTCCATGCGCCGTATCTGATCAATGTCGCCTCGGCCAACAACCGGGTGCGCATCCCGTCGCGCAAGATGTTGCAGGACACCTGCGACGCGGCCGCCGACATCGGCGCCGCCGCGGTGATCGTGCACGGCGGCCACGTGGCCGACGATGGCGACCTCGACGAGGGCTTTCAGCGCTGGGGTAAGGCCCTGGATCAGTTGCAGACCACCGTGCCGGTGTACCTGGAGAACACCGCCGGCGGCGACCATGCGATGGCCCGTTGCTTCGACACGATCGCCCGGCTCTGGGATGTCATCGGCGACAAGGGGATCGGCTTCTGCCTGGACACCTGCCACGCGTGGGCGGCCGGCGAGGCGCTGGTGGATGCCGTGGACCGCATCAAGGCCATCACCGGTCGCATCGACCTGGTGCACTGCAACGACTCCAAGGACAAAGCGGGCTCGGGCCGGGACCGCCATGCCAACCTGGGCAGCGGACAGATCGACACCGAACTGCTGGTCGCGGCGGTCAAGGCCGCCGACGCGCCGGTCATCTGCGAAACCGCCGAGGAGGGCCGCAAGGACGACATCGCGTTCCTGCGGGAGCGGACCGCTGACTGAACCGCCCGTTACACCTCTTGTGCGGTTGTCGAGAAAATGTAACATGGGGGCATGTCAGACACCCACGCCGTCACCAACCAGGTTCCGCCCCTGGAGAACTACAACCCCGCGACGTCCGCGGTGCTCGTCGAGGCACTGATCCGCGAGGGCGGCGAGTGGGGTCTGGACGAGGTCAACCGGGTGGGGGCGCTCTCGGCGACCCGCGAGGCCCAGCGCTGGGGCGAACTCGCCGACCGCAACCGGCCGATCCTGCACACCCACGACCGCTTCGGGCACCGCGTCGACGAGGTGGAGTTCGACCCCGCCTACCACGAGCTGATGCGCGCGGCCATCGCCCACGGCATGCACGCCGCGCCCTGGGCCGACGACCGCCCGGGCGCGCACGTCGTGCGGGCTGCCAAGACCTCGGCGTGGACCGTGGAGGCGGGCCACGTCTGCCCGATCTCGATGACCTACGCCGTCGTCCCGGCGTTGCGCCACAACCCCGAGCTGGCAGCGGTTTACGAGCCGCTGCTCACCAGCCGCGAATACGACCCGGAACTGAAACTGGCCACCACCAAACCGGGCATCACCGCGGGCATGTCGATGACCGAGAAACAGGGCGGCTCCGACGTGCGCGCCGGAACCACCCAGGCGACGCCCAACGCCGACGGTACCTACAGCCTGACCGGGCACAAGTGGTTCACCTCGGCGCCGATGTGCGACATCTTCCTGGTGCTGGCGCAGGCGCCGGGCGGTCTGTCGTGCTTCCTGCTGCCGCGTATCCTTCCCGACGGCACGCGTAACCGCATGCTGCTGCAGCGGCTCAAGGACAAGCTGGGCAACCACGCCAACGCCTCCAGCGAGGTGGAGTACGACGGCGCCGTCGCCTGGCTGGTGGGCGAGGAGGGCCGCGGCGTACCCACCATCATCGAGATGGTCAACCTCACCCGCCTGGACTGCACGCTCGGCAGTGCCACCAGCATGCGCAGCGGCCTGACCCAGGCCGTCCACCACGCCCAGCACCGAAAGGCCTTCGGCGCCTACCTGATCGACCAGCCGCTGATGCGCAACGTGCTGGCCGACCTCGCCGTGGAGGCCGAGGCCGCCACGATGGTCGCGATGCGGATGGCCGGCGCCACCGACAAGGCGGTGCGCGGCGATGCGACCGAGGCGCTCTTCCGCCGCATCGGCCTGGCCGCCAGCAAGTACTGGGTGTGCAAGCGCTCCACTCCGCACGCCGCCGAGGCACTGGAATGCCTGGGTGGCAACGGTTATGTCGAGGACTCCGGGATGCCGCGGCTCTATCGCGAGGCGCCGCTGATGGGCATCTGGGAGGGCTCGGGCAACGTCAGCGCGCTGGATACGTTGCGCGCCATGGCGACTCGCCCGGAGTGCGTCGAGGTGCTCTTCGGTGAGCTCGACGAGAGCGCCGGCCAGGACCCGCGGCTGGGCGCCCACGTCGAGCGGCTGCGCGACGACCTGGCCGACGTCGACACCATCCAGTACCGCGCCCGCAAGGTCGCCGAGGACATCTGCCTGGCGCTCCAGGGTTCGCTGCTGGTGCGCCACGGGCACCCCGCGGTCGCCGAAGCCTTCCTGACCACACGGCTCGACGGCCGGTGGGGTGGGGCGTTCGGCACCATGCCCGCAGGGCTGGACCTGGCGCCGATCCTGGAGCGCGCCCTGGTCAAGGGCTGAGCCGCGCGATGACTTGCGCCGGCGACGATGCAGAGCGTAGCGATGAGGAGGAGCGGCGCCGATGACCCACGCGATCAGGCCGGTCGACTTCGACAACCTGAGGACGATGACCTACGAGGTCACCGACCGGGTTGCGCGGATCACCTTCAACCGGCCGGAGAAGGGCAACGCGATCGTCGCCGACACCCCGCTGGAGCTCTCCGCGCTGGTGGAGCGCGCCGACCTCGACCCGCAGGTCCACGTCATCCTCGTCTCCGGTCGCGGGGAGGGCTTCTGCGCGGGCTTCGACCTGTCCGCCTACGCCGACCGCACCGGCTCGGCCGGCGGGACCGGCGCATATGCGGGCACCGTCCTGGACGGCAAGATCCAGGGGGTCAACAGCCTGCCCAACCAACCATGGGACCCGATGATCGACTACCAGATGATGAGCCGCTTCGTGCGCGGCTTCTCGTCGCTCATGCACGCCGACAAGCCGACGGTGGTCAAGATCCACGGCTACTGCGTGGCGGGCGGCACCGACATCGCGCTGCACGCCGACCAGGTGATCGCGGCCGCCGACGCCAAGATCGGCTACCCGCCGACGCGGGTGTGGGGCATCCCGGCGGCCGGCCTGTGGGCTTACCGGCTCGGTGACCAGCGCGCCAAGCGGCTGTTGTTCACCGGCGATTGCATCACCGGCGCCCAGGCCGCCGAGTGGGGGCTGGCGGTCGAGGCGCCGGAGCCCGAGGACCTCGACGAGCGCACCGAACGACTCGTACAGCGGATCGCCGCGGTCCCGGTCAACCAGCTCATCATGGCCAAGCTGGCCCTGAATTCCGCACTGCTGCAACAGGGTGTGGCCACCAGCAGGATGGTCAGCACCGTGTTCGACGGAGTGGCCCGGCACACCCCGGAGGGGCACGCGTTCGTCGCCGACGCGGTCGAGCACGGCTTCCGCGACGCGGTGCGCCATCGCGACGAACCCTTCGGCGACCACGGCCGCAAAGCCTCCGGGGTGTAGCCGATGCCGACCATGACGGCCCGCTCGGTGGTGCTGTCCGTGCTGCTCGGCGCCCATCCCGCCTGCGCTACCGCCGGCGAATTGGTCAGGCTGACCGCCGATTTCGGCATCAAGGAAACGACGCTGCGGGTGGCGCTGACCCGCATGGTCGGCGCCGGGGACCTGATCCGCTCCGCCGAGGGCTATCGGCTCTCCGAGCGACTGCTGGCCCGCCAGCGCCGGCAGGACGACGCCATGCGCCCGCGAACCCGGGCGTGGCGTGGCGACTGGCTGACGCTGATCGTCACCAGCGTGGGCACCGATGCGCGCACGCGGGCCGCGCTGCGAACGACCATGCACCACAAGCGCTTCGGGGAGCTGCGCGAAGGGGTGTGGATGCGGCCCGACAACGTCGACCTGGATCTGGATCCGGAGGTCGCCGACCGGGTGCGGATCCTGACTGCCCGCGACGACGCGCCCGCGCAGCTGGCCGCCCAGCTCTGGGACCTGCCCGCCTGGGCGCAGACCGGTCACCGGCTGCTCGGTGAGATGACCGCCGCCCCCGGCATTCCCGGGCGTTTCCTGGTGGCCGCGGCGATGGTGCGCCACCTGCTCACCGACCCCGTGCTGCCCGACGAGCTGCTGCCGCCCGACTGGCCGGGCGCCGCGCTGCGCGCGGCCTACCACGACTTCGCCACCGAACTGTCGCGGCGACGCGACTGGGCGGAACAAAAAGGCGGGACCCAACTAGTGGAGGTGACATGAGCGATCCGGTGCGGGTGGAGCGCAACGGCGCGGTGACCACGGTGATCCTCAACCGGCCGGAGGCGCGCAACGCCGTCAACGGCCCGACCGCCGCCGCGCTGCACGCGGCGTTCGACGAATTCGACCGCGACGACACCGCGTCGGTGGCCGTGCTGTGGGGCGAGGGCGGAACCTTCTGCGCCGGAGCGGATTTGAAGGCGTTCGACACCCCCGACGCCAACGCCGTGCACCGCACCGGCCCCGGCCCGATGGGCCCGTCGCGCATGGTGCTGTCCAAACCGGTGATCGCGGCGGTCAGCGGCTACGCCGTGGCCGGGGGTCTGGAGCTGGCCATCTGGTGCGACATGCGGGTGGCCGAGGAGGACGCGGTGTTCGGGGTGTTCTGCCGGCGCTGGGGCGTCCCGCTGATCGACGGGGGCACGGTGCGGCTGCCGCGGCTGATCGGCCACAGCCGGGCGATGGATCTGATCCTCACGGGCCGCGGTGTCAAAGCCGACGAGGCGCTGGCCATGGGACTGGCCAACCGCGTGGTGCCCAAGGGGCAGTCCCGGCAGGTGGCCGAGGAGCTGGCCGCCGAATTGGCCGCGCTGCCGCAGGAGTGCATGCGCGCCGACCGCCTCTCGGCGCTGCACCAGTGGGGCATGCCGGAGCCCGAGGCGCTCGACTTCGAATTCGCCAGCATGCACCGGGTTTCCGCCGCGGCGATGCAAGGGGCCCGGCGGTTCGCCGCGGGCGCCGGACGGCACGGCGCCCCCGCGAGCTGAGCGGTCAGCTGCCCTTGTTGATGGTGTTGCCCGAGCCGATGTCGTCCACCTTGGGGCTGCCGCCCTTGTAGGTGATGGTGTTGTTGAGCCCGAGCACGGTGATGCGGGTGTTGACCTTGTCGATGGTGATCGTGTTGTTCGCGCCGCCGACGGACACCGTTTCGCAGGTACCGGTGATGGTCAGCGTGTTGCCGTTGCCGCCGACGTTCAGCGATTTCCCGTCGGCGCAGTTCAGGGTGGCCGTGGTGTTCATCGATCCGTAGTTCAGCGTGTTCCCGATCTGGACCGATGCGGTGGTGCTTGCGCCGCTCGTGCTCGTCGGCGCGGCCCCACCGCTCGTCGTCGAGGCCGGGCTGCTCGACGTCGTCGTCGGGGTGCCGGGCGGGTTGGCCGTGGAACTGCAGCCCGCCAGGACGACGGCGGCGACGGCCGGGGCGAGGGCGAGCGCGCCCAGGCGAAGGGGGTGGTCGGTGAAGTTGGCGCGCATCGCTTCCGGGTTCTCCTCGCTCGTTGACGGCAATCTCACTGACGGTCGCTGGCTTGTCATGCGGGCACCTGCTGGAGACGGTTTACCATGCCCAGTTCACGGCCGCGGTCCCACAGGAACGGCGTGCCGTTGTGATAGAACACCGTCTCGTCGGACCCGTAGACGGTGATGTCATGGGTGACCGTGTCCGCGACGACGGTGTTGCCCGAGCCCATGACGGTCACCGCATAGCAGGTCCCCAACGCGGTGATGACGTTGCGGGTGCCGTTGACCAGCAGCGTTGCATCGTTGCAGTCCACCGTCTGTTCGGCGCCCTCCCCGACGATATGGGTGTCGCCGTTCTTGGCGTGCGCGGCCGGGGCCGGCGCGGCGGGGACCGCGGCGAGGGTGACGACGCAGGTTGCCAGCGATCCGGCGACGGTTGTCCACTTCACTGCGGGCCCCCTTTGCGACGGGTGAATCTGCACGACTGAGACTACGTGCAGTCGGCGCTGCCGTGGCAGGGTTATTTGCATTTACCGCGCCCCACTAGAGTCATTAGTTGACCCCCGTCTGCGCAATCGAAGGGCATCCGCATGGCAGCTCGGCCGGAACCGCCGTCGGCGGCCGGGCGCCAGCGGGCCGGCAAGTCCGCCTCCCGTCCGGCGAAGCTGAGCCGGGAGGGCATCGTCGACGGCGCGCTGGCGTTCCTGGACCGGGAGGGCTGGGATTCGCTGACCATCAACGCGCTGGCTACACAGCTGGGCACCAAAGGCCCCTCGCTCTACAACCACGTGGACAGCCTCGAGGATTTGCGCCGCGCGGTGCGGATCCGGGTCATCGACGACATCATCATGATGCTGAACCGCGTCGGTGAGGGGCGGGCCCGCGACGACGCGGTGCTGGTCATGGCCGGCGCCTACCGCAGCTATGCGCATCACCACCCCGGACGGTACTCGGCGTTCACCCGGATGCCGCTGGGTGGTGACGACCCCGAGTACACCTCCGCGACCAGGAGCGCGGCCGCACCGGTGATCGCCGTGCTGACCTCCTACGGCCTCGACGGCGAGGAGGCGTTCTACGCGGCGCTGGAGTTCTGGTCCGCCTTGCACGGGTTCGTGCTGCTGGAAATGACCGGTGTCATGGACGAGATCGACACCGACGCGCTGTTC
Organism: Mycobacterium sp. HUMS_12744610; assembly: GCF_041206865.1. Lineage (NCBI taxonomy): Bacteria > Bacillati > Actinomycetota > Actinomycetes > Mycobacteriales > Mycobacteriaceae > Mycobacterium > Mycobacterium servetii. The sequence continues at coordinate 5,189,707 of NZ_JBGEDP010000001.1, read as the reverse complement.
TCCGACATGGTGCTGCGCCTGGCGGCGGGCCTGGAAAGGCGCACCGCGGAGCACGCCGCACCGGGAGGTGCCCCGGGGTGACGGGCGCCGCTTTGACCTGCCAGACCGGCGGCGGGTATCGTGGAAGCTCGTGCCTGGCGGCTTACGGCGCCTGACGTAAGTAAACGGATGCCGGGCAAATTCGCATGTCCACGGCGCATCCGGAGAAATCCGCTGCCGCAGGCGTGCGACACACCCGGACGCGGGGTAACGCGGCCGGACATAACTGCAGTACGACGACTTGAAGAACGCCCGCGAGACCGAAACGCCTCGAACGCTCAACACAGAAAGCCTCCTAGATGCCAACCATTCAGCAGCTGGTCCGCAAGGGCCGCCGGGACAAGATCGCTAAGGTCAAGACCGCGGCCCTCAAGGGCAGCCCGCAGCGTCGTGGCGTGTGCACCCGCGTGTACACCACCACCCCGAAGAAGCCGAACTCGGCGCTTCGGAAGGTCGCGCGCGTGAAGCTGACGAGCCAGGTCGAGGTGACGGCTTACATCCCCGGTGAGGGCCACAACCTGCAGGAGCACTCGATGGTGCTGGTGCGTGGTGGCCGGGTGAAGGACCTGCCGGGTGTGCGCTACAAGATCATCCGCGGTTCGCTGGACACCCAGGGCGTCAAGAACCGCAAGCAGGCTCGCAGCCGCTACGGCGCCAAGAAGGAGAAGAACTGATGCCGCGCAAGGGACCCGCGCCCAAGCGTCCGTTGGTCAACGACCCCGTCTACGGGTCACAGCTGGTCACCCAGCTGGTGAATAAGGTTCTGCTTCAGGGGAAGAAATCCCTGGCCGAGCGCATTGTCTATGGTGCGCTCGAGCAAGCCCGTGACAAGACGGGTACCGACCCCGTCATCACGCTCAAGCGAGCGCTCGACAACGTCAAGCCCGCCCTGGAGGTCCGCAGCCGCCGCGTCGGTGGTGCGACCTACCAGGTGCCCGTGGAGGTGCGTCCGGACCGGTCCACCACACTGGCACTGCGCTGGCTTGTCAGCTTCTCGCGGCAACGGCGTGAGAAGACCATGATCGAGCGGCTGGCCAATGAGATTCTCGATGCCAGCAACGGCCTCGGGGCCTCCGTCAAACGGCGCGAGGACACCCACAAGATGGCCGAGGCCAACCGCGCCTTCGCGCATTACCGCTGGTAGGAGCCGGAACCGGCGCCGACTGGCGACAGTGGCCGGGCGCAACCAAGACAGCGAACTAAGCAAGCGAAAGTGGGAAGACCTCTGTGGCACAGAAGGACGTGCTGACCGATCTGACCAAGGTCCGCAACATCGGGATCATGGCGCACATCGACGCCGGCAAGACGACGACGACCGAGCGCATCCTCTACTACACCGGCATCAGCTACAAGATCGGTGAGGTCCACGACGGCGCGGCCACGATGGACTGGATGGAGCAGGAGCAGGAGCGGGGGATCACCATCACCTCCGCCGCCACCACCTGCTTCTGGAACGACAACCAGATCAACATCATCGACACGCCCGGGCACGTCGACTTCACCGTAGAGGTGGAGCGCAGCCTGCGCGTGCTCGACGGCGCCGTCGCCGTCTTCGACGGCAAGGAGGGTGTCGAGCCGCAGTCCGAGCAGGTCTGGCGGCAGGCCGACAAATACGACGTGCCGCGGATCTGCTTCGTCAACAAGATGGACAAGATCGGCGCGGACTTCTACTTCTCGGTGCGCACCATGGAGGAGCGCCTGGGCGCCAACGCCATCCCGATCCAGCTGCCGATCGGCTCGGAGGGCGACTTCTCCGGTGTCGTCGACCTGGTCGAGATGAAGGCCAAGGTGTGGAGCGCCGAGGCCAAGCTCGGTGAGAAGTACGACGTCGTCGACATTCCCGCGGACATGCAGGAAAAGGCCGAGGAGTACCGCACCAAGCTGATCGAGGCCGTCGCCGAGACCGACGAGGCGTTGCTGGAGAAGTACCTCGGCGGCGAGGAGCTGACCGTCGCCGAGATCAAGGCCGCCCTGCGCAAGCTGACCATCAACTCGGAGGCATACCCGGTGCTGTGCGGCAGCGCCTTCAAGAACAAGGGTGTGCAGCCGATGCTGGACGCGGTCATCGACTACCTGCCCTCGCCGCTGGACGTGCCGCCGGCCGTCGGCCACGTGCCGGGCAAGGAGGACGAGGAGATCACCCGTCGGCCGTCGACCGACGAGCCGTTCTCGGCGCTCGCGTTCAAGGTCGCCACCCACCCGTTCTTCGGCAAGCTGACCTACGTCCGCGTCTACTCGGGCACGGTGGAGTCGGGCAGCCAGGTCATCAACGCGACCAAGGGCAAGAAGGAGCGGCTGGGCAAGCTGTTCCAGATGCACTCCAACAAGGAGAATCCGGTCGAGCGCGCCAGCGCGGGTCACATCTATGCCGTGATCGGGCTCAAGGACACCACCACCGGTGACACGCTGAGCGACCCGAACGACCAGATCGTGCTCGAGTCGATGAGCTTCCCCGACCCGGTCATCGAGGTGGCCATCGAGCCGAAGACCAAGAGCGACCAGGAGAAGCTCTCCCTGTCGATCCAGAAGCTCGCCGAAGAGGACCCCACCTTCAAGGTGCACCTGGACCAGGAGACCGGCCAGACCGTCATCGGCGGCATGGGCGAGCTGCACCTGGACATCCTGGTGGACCGGATGAAGCGCGAGTTCAAGGTCGAGGCCAACGTCGGCAAGCCGCAGGTGGCCTACAAGGAGACCATCAAGCGGGCCGCGCAGAACGTCGAGTTCACCCACAAGAAGCAGACGGGTGGCTCGGGTCAGTTCGCCAAGGTGATCATCAACCTCGAGCCGTTCACCGGCGAGGACGGTGCGACCTACGAGTTCGAGAACAAGGTCACCGGGGGGCGCATCCCGCGCGAGTACATCCCGTCGGTCGACGCCGGCGCCCAGGACGCCATGCAGTACGGCGTGCTGGCCGGCTACCCGCTGGTCAACTTGAAGGTCACCCTGCTCGATGGCGCCTTCCACGAGGTCGACTCGTCCGAGATGGCGTTCAAGATCGCCGGTTCGCAGGTGCTGAAAAAGGCTGCCGCACAAGCGCAGCCGGTCATCCTGGAACCGATCATGGCCGTCGAGGTCACCACGCCCGAGGACTACATGGGCGACGTGATCGGCGACCTGAACTCCCGCCGTGGCCAGATCCAGGCCATGGAGGAGCGGGGCGGTTCGCGCGTCGTCAAGGCGCACGTGCCGCTGTCGGAGATGTTCGGCTACGTCGGCGACCTGCGGTCAAAGACCCAAGGCCGGGCGAACTACTCCATGGTTTTCGACTCGTACGCTGAAGTGCCGGCGAACGTGTCGAAGGAGATCATCGCGAAGGCGACGGGTCAGTAAACCCTCACGGGGAGTAACCTTGCCGGGTCACTGCAATGCCTTGGGCGCGGCACAACTGAAAACATCAACATTGCTTTAACGAGCACCAACAAGTCCAGGAGGACACAGAAGTGGCGAAGGCGAAGTTCGAGCGGACGAAGCCGCACGTCAACATCGGGACCATTGGTCACGTTGACCACGGCAAGACCACGCTGACCGCGGCGATCACCAAGGTGTTGCACGACAAGTACCCCGATCTGAACGAGTCGCGTGCATTCGACCAGATCGACAACGCGCCCGAGGAGCGTCAGCGCGGCATCACGATCAACATCTCCCACGTGGAGTACCAGACCGAGAAGCGCCACTACGCGCACGTCGACGCCCCCGGCCACGCCGACTACATCAAGAACATGATCACCGGCGCGGCGCAGATGGACGGCGCGATCCTGGTGGTCGCTGCGACCGACGGCCCGATGCCGCAGACCCGCGAGCACGTGCTGCTGGCCCGCCAGGTCGGTGTGCCCTACATCCTGGTCGCGCTGAACAAGGCCGACGCCGTGGACGACGAGGAGCTGCTCGAGCTCGTCGAGATGGAGGTCCGCGAGCTGCTGGCCGCCCAGGAGTTCGACGAGGAGGCCCCGGTCGTGCGGGTCTCGGCGCTCAAGGCGCTCGAGGGCGACGCCAAGTGGGTCGAGTCCGTCGAGCAGCTGATGGACGCCGTCGACGAGTCCATCCCGGACCCGGTCCGCGAGACCGACAAGCCGTTCCTGATGCCCGTCGAGGACGTCTTCACCATCACCGGCCGCGGGACCGTGGTCACCGGTCGTGTGGAGCGCGGCGTGATCAACGTCAACGAGGAAGTCGAGATCGTCGGCATCCGGCCGTCGACCACCAAGACCACCGTCACCGGTGTGGAGATGTTCCGCAAGCTGCTCGACCAGGGCCAGGCCGGTGACAACGTCGGTCTGCTGCTGCGTGGTATCAAGCGCGAGGACGTCGAGCGCGGCCAGGTCGTGACCAAGCCCGGCACCACCACGCCGCACACCGAGTTCGAGGGCCAGGTCTACATCCTGTCCAAGGACGAGGGCGGCCGGCACACGCCGTTCTTCAACAACTACCGCCCGCAGTTCTACTTCCGCACCACCGACGTGACCGGTGTGGTGACGCTGCCGGAGGGCACCGAGATGGTGATGCCCGGTGACAACACCAACATCTCGGTGAAGCTGATCCAGCCCGTCGCCATGGACGAGGGGCTGCGGTTCGCGATCCGTGAGGGTGGCCGCACCGTCGGCGCTGGCCGGGTCGTCAAGATCAACAAGTAGTCCAGTAGCGCAGCGGCGCCCATCCGAAAGGGTGGGCGCCGTTTCGCGTCGCGCGCTAACCCCACACGATCGATACGCGCGTTGTGGGGAGGCGGTGATGCCGGCGCGCTACCTGAAGGCACAGTTGGTGGTCCTGCTGTGCGGCGGCCTGGTGGGGCCGATCTTTCTGGTCGTCTACGTCGCCCTCGGGCTGGGCTCCAGTTTCGCTGCTAGCCTGGCTGCTGCGACAGGGCGGCGAAAGGGACAGACGTGGCGGGATCACTGCAGGGCCGGGTGGCGTTCGTTACCGGAGCGGCGCGCGGCCAGGGCCGGTCGCACGCGGTGCGCCTGGCCGCCGAGGGTGCGGACATCATCGCGCTCGACATCTGCGCGCCGGCCTCGCCCGGACTGACTTACCCGGCGGCCACGCCGGAGGACCTCGCCGAAACGGTCCGCCTGGTGCAGGCCGAGGGCCGCAAGGTACTCGCCCGCGAGGCCGACATCCGCGACGACGCCGCGCTGCGGCAGCTGGTGGCAGACGGTGTCGAGCAGTTCGGCCGGCTCGACGTGCTGGTGGCCAACGCCGGGGTGCTGGGCTGGGGCCGGGTCTGGGAGCTCACCGACGAGGAGTGGGACACCGTCATCGGGGTCAACCTGACCGGCACGTGGCGCACCCTGCGCGCCACGATCCCCGCGATGATCGAGGCCGGCAACGGTGGCTCGATCGTCGTCGTCAGCTCGGCGGCGGGGGTCAAGGCCACGCCCGGCAACGGGCACTACTCGGCGAGCAAGTTCGGCCTGACCGCGCTGACCAACACGCTGGCGATCGAGGTGGGGGAGTACGGCATCCGCGTCAACTCCATCCACCCGTATTCGGTCGACACCCCGATGATCGAGCCGGAAGCGATGATGCAGCTCTTCGCCAAGCATCCCGGCTTCCTGCCGAGCTACCCGCCAATGCCGTTGCAGCCCAAGGGCTTCATGACGGCCGACGAGGTGTCCGATGTGGTGGTCTGGCTCGCCGGCGACGGCGCCGGCACCCTGTCGGGCACGCAGATCAACGTCGACAAGGGCGCCTTGAAGTACTGATCGGCGAACGTGGTAAGAACACCACGTGACTGAACAGGGCATCGTGATCGTCGGGGGCGGGCTGGCCGCCGCCCGGACGGCCGAGCAACTGCGCCGGTCGGAATACGCCGGGCGCATCACGATCGTCAGCGACGAGGTGCACGTGCCCTACGACCGCCCGCCGTTGTCCAAAGAGGTGCTGCGCAAGGAGGCCGACGACGTCGCGCTCAAGCCGCGCGAGTGGTACGACGAGAACGAGATCACGCTGCGGCTCGGCTCGGCCGCCACCGCCCTCGACACCGCGGCGCAGACGGTGACGCTGGCCGACGGGACGGTCGTCGGCTACGACGAGCTCGTGATCGCGACCGGCCTGGTGCCGCGGCGCATCCCGGCGTTCGGAGACCTCGAGGGCATTCGCGTGCTGCGTTCGTTCGACGAGAGCATGGCGCTGCGCGAGCACGCCTCGCAGGCCCGGCACGCAGTGATCGTCGGCGCCGGCTTCATCGGCTGCGAGGTCGCGGCCAGCCTGCGTAGCCTCGGGGTCGACGTGGTGCTGGTCGAGCCGCAGCCGACGCCGCTGGCGTCGGTGCTCGGCGAGCGGATCGGCGAACTGGTGGCCCGGCTGCACCGGGACGAGGGGGTCGACGTGCGCCTCGGGGTGACCGTGGCCGAGGTGCGCGGGCAGGGCCACGTCGAGGCCGTGGTACTGACCGACGGCACCGAACTGCCCGCCGACCTGGTGGTCGTCGGCATCGGATCGCGTCCGGCCACGGACTGGCTGGCCGGCAGCGGCGTCGAGGTGGACAACGGCGTGATCTGCGACGCGACCGGTCGCACGACCGCGCCGAACGTGTGGGCGCTCGGCGACGTTGCCTCGTGGCGCGATGCGACGGGACAACAAGCGCGCGTTGAGCATTGGAGCAACGTGGCCGACCAGACCCGGGTCGTGGTGCCGGCGATGCTGGGCCGGGAGGCGCCCGCGACGGTCGTCGTCCCGTACTTCTGGAGCGACCAGTACGACGTCAAGATCCAATGCCTGGGGGAGCCGCAGGCCACCGACACCGTCCACCTCGTCGAGGACGACGGCCGCAAGTTCCTCGCCTACTACGAACGCGACGGGGTGCTGGTCGGGGTGGTCGGCGGCGGCATGCCCGGCAAGGTGATGAAGGTTCGCGCCAAGATCGCCGCCGGTGCGGCCATCTCCGAAATGCTCGGCTAGCGCGCGGCTTTCGCGCTCGCTGGTGGTCCTAGTGCCAGGTCACGGGTGCGCCGTGCGGATGGCACTGCCCCAGGACCGCGAGCCGGCCACCGGGCCAGCGGCGCCCCCGCACCAGGAACCGGAACCCGGAGCCGGACCAGTCGCGCGCGGGTTCCATGGTGAGGTGGGCGAACGGCGCACGCTCGTCGGCACGATCGGCCAGCGCGCTGACCCCCTCGCGTACCGCCCGGCGCTCGTCGGCGCTCAGGTACTGCCAGACGATCGAATGCCACAGCACCGTCAGCGCGCCGTCGGCCGGCGTCAGGCCCGCGACGGCGTCGGCCGCGGTGCGGCGCTCCAGGCGCGCCGGAACGGCGCGGGCGACCGCGATGGCGGCGCGCAGCCGGTCCAGCCGGGCGCCTTGGTCGGGCCAGACGTAGCTCAACAGGGTCGTTTCCCCGTCGGCTGCGCCGACGTCGACGGGGGCGATGTCGTATCCGTGGCGTTCGACGATGTCGATCGCGCGCAGGGGCGGCGGCCGGCCGCGCCAGGCGTCGTCGATCGTCACCGGCGAGTCCGCCGGTCCCCACTGCCTGCCCGCGAAGCGGTAGCGGTAGCGGTCAGCGCGCAGGTTCAGGCCCGCGCTCGTGCCGATCTCGAAAAGCCTTATCGGCATGCCCGATTCGTGGCCGATGCACAACAGCGCGCCGAGCAGCGCGGCGGACCGGCCGACCTCGTTGGTCTGGGGCGGTCGCTGCAGGCCGGCCCGCAGCGCGTCGACGTGGCCGGCCGCGGCGAGCGCGATATCGGGCCAGGCGGCATCGGCTGCCCACGCGCCGCCGGTGCTGGGGTACCAGCGGCGCAACGCGGGCGCGCGGCCGTCGAGAACCAGCCGGTGCAGCGCGCCGAGCAGCCGTAGCGGCAGCGCGTCGCGCGACGGGTCGCTTTCGTGTCCGGCCAGCACGGTCGCGAACACGCCGCCGGATTCGACGTCGCGGGCCACCAGTTCCAGCAGCTCGCCGTACATCGGGGAGCCCAGCTCGGTGCAGAAGCGACCCTGGGCCCGCAACGTGTGCGGCAGGCGCCCGGGGGTCACGTGCCCAGCCTTGCCAGCCCGGCGCCGACCGCGTCGAAGGCGTTGCCCAGCGCCACGGGCAGCGGCACCGACTCGTCGGCCAGCCAGTGCTCGTAGGCGGCCAGCGCCACCCCGAGCATCGTCCAGGCGACGGTCTGGGGCAGCAGGTCAGTCACCTTGGCGCCCAGCCGGCGGGCCACGAACCCGGCGATCACCTCCCGCCAGCCGGCGTACATCGTCATCGAATACGCTTGCAGCTCCGCAGTTTCCAGGATGACCCGCATCCGCTGGCGGTGCCGTGCGGTCTCCGAGGCGTCGAAGGTGTTGAACGCCAGCAGCGCCGCCCGCAGCGTCTCGCCCAGCGGCGCCGACCGGTCGGCGCCGTCGAGCAGGTCGCGCAGGTGCGCAAGGTGGGTGTCGAAATCGCCCCAGGGGATCGCGTTCTTGGAGGCGTAGTAGCGAAACACCGTGCGGCGCGCGATGCCGGCGGCCTGGGCGACGTCGTCGACGCTGACCTCGGCGAAGCCGCGCGCGGTGAACAGTTCGATGGCGACGTCGGTGATGTGGTGCGGGGTCGTCGAGCGGCGCCGGCCGACCCGGGACTGCGGCATCGTCGGACCCGCCCTTCCATTTCGGCACTCGATGCCATATTCTGGCGACGATTGTGACTCAACTCATCGTTGTCAAGAACCGGCGAAAGGCAAGCCCCGTGGACCACGAGACCCACACCGACACCGAACTCGTCACCGAGACCCTGGTCGAAGAGGTGTCCATCGACGGGATGTGCGGGGTCTACTGACCCCGTGTTCGACCCAGACCTCGGCTGGCGGCTGCACCCGCAGGTGGCGGTCCGCCCGGAGTCGTTCGGCGCGCTGCTCTACCACTTCGGCACCCGCAAGCTGTCCTTTCTGAAGAACCGCACCATCCTCACGGTGGTGCGGTCGCTGGCCGAACACCCCGACGTTCACTCCGCCTGCCGCGCGGCGGGCGTGGACGTCGCCGGGGAGGCGCCGTATCTGCAAGCGCTGGGCGTGCTGGCCGATTCGAAGATGTTGATACCCCAGGAGGTTCCGTGACCGCCACCGTGCCCCGGCTCATCGAGCAGTTCGAAAGCGGCCTGGACGCGCCCATCTGCCTGACCTGGGAACTGACGTACGCGTGCAATCTCGCCTGCGTGCACTGCCTTTCGTCGTCGGGCAAGCGCGACCCGCGCGAGCTGTCCACGCGCCAGTGCATGGACATCATCGACGAGCTGGAACGCATGCAGGTGTTCTACGTCAACATCGGCGGCGGGGAACCCACGGTGCGCCCGGACTTCTGGGAGCTGGTCGACTACGCCACCGCGCATCACGTCGGGGTGAAGTTCTCCACCAACGGGGTCCGGATCACCCCGGAGGTCGCCACCCGATTGGCGGCCAGTGACTACGTCGACGTCCAGATCTCGCTGGACGGCGCCACCGCCGAGGTCAACGACGCCGTCCGCGGTCCCGGGTCGTTCGCGATGGCGGTGCGGGCGCTGGAGAACCTGGCCGATGCCGGGTTCTCCCAGAACGGGGGCGCGAAGATCTCGGTCGTCGTCACCCGCCACAACGTCGGCCAGCTCGACGAGTTCGCCGCGCTGGCCGGCCGCTACGGCGCCACGCTGCGGATCACCCGGCTGCGGCCGTCGGGGCGCGGCGCCGACGTCTGGGACGAACTGCACCCCACCGCCGCCCAGCAGGTCGCGCTCTACGACTGGCTGGTCGCCAAGGGCGAGCGGGTGCTCACGGGTGACTCCTTCTTCCACCTGTCGCCGCTGGGCGCCTCCGGCGCCCTGGCCGGGCTGAACATGTGTGGGGCCGGCCGGGTGGTGTGCCTGATCGACCCGGTGGGCGACGTGTACGCCTGCCCGTTCGCCATCCATGACCGCTTCCTGGCCGGGAACGTGCTGTCCGACGGGGGATTCGACAACGTCTGGAAGAACGCCGCCCTGTTTCGTGAGCTGCGCGAACCGCAGTCCGCGGGCGCCTGTGGCAGCTGTGGGCACTACGACAGCTGCCGGGGCGGCTGCATGGCGGCCAAGTTCTTCACCGGCCTGCCGATGGACGGCCCGGACCCCGAATGCGTCCAGGGTCACGGCGAGCCGGCGCTGGCCGGCGTCCGTGAGACGCCGCGCCCGCGGGCCGACCATTCCCGGAGCGGGCCGGTCCCGCTCACGCTGAGCGCGCGGCCGCCGGCGCGCCTGTGCGAAGAAAGCCCGGTGTAGTGATGGCCAAGTGGTTCGAAACGGTCGCCATCGCCCAGGAACGCGCCAAGCGCCGGCTCCCGAAATCCGTCTATTCGTCGCTGATCTCGGCCAGCGAAAAGGGAATCACGGTCTCCGACAACGTCGCGGCTTTCAGTGAACTCGGCTTCGCGCCGCACGTCGTCGGTGCGCAAGCAAAACGCGACTTGTCGACCACCGTTATGGGGCAGGAGATTTCGCTGCCCGTCATTATTTCGCCGACCGGTGTGCAAGCGGTCCACCCCGACGGTGAAGTCGCGGTGGCGCGGGCCGCGGCGGCCCGGGGCACCGCGATGGGGCTCTCCTCGTTCGCCAGTAAGCCGATCGAGGACGTCATCGCCGTCAACCCCAAGCTGTTCTTCCAGGTCTACTGGCTGGGCGGGCGCGACGCCATCGCCGAGCGGGTGGAACGGGCGCGTGCGGCCGGGGCGGTCGGCCTGATCGTCACCACCGACTGGACGTTCTCACACGGGCGCGACTGGGGGAGCCCCTCGATTCCCGAGAACATGAATCTGTTGACCACCCTGCGGTTGTCCCCGGAGGCGATCGTGCGGCCGCGGTGGCTGTACATGTTCGGCAAGACACTGCGGCCGCCGGATTTGCGGGTGCCCAACCAGGGTCGCCGCGGCGAGCCCGGCCCCTTGTTCTTCAACGCCTACGGGGAATGGATGGGCACTCCACCGCCGACCTGGGACGACATCGTGTGGCTGCGCGAACTGTGGGACGGACCGTTCATGCTCAAGGGCGTCATGCGCGTCGACGATGCCAAAAGGGCTGTCGACGCGGGCGTCTCGGCGATCTCTGTGTCCAACCACGGCGGCAACAACCTGGACGGCACGCCGGCGTCGATTCGCGCCCTACCCGCGGTGGCGGCGGCGGTCGGCGATCAGGTCGAGGTGCTTCTCGACGGTGGCATCCGGCGCGGGAGCGACGTCGTCAAGGCGGTGGCGCTGGGGGCACGGGCGGTGATGATCGGGCGGGCCTACCTGTGGGGTCTGGCCGCGGCCGGTGAGCCCGGCGTCGAGAACGTCCTTGACATCCTGCGCGGGGGGATCGACTCGGCGCTGATGGGGCTGGGGCACGCCTCGGTGCACGACCTGAGCGCCGACGACGTCCTGGTCCCGGCCGGGTTCGGCCGGGCGCTGGGGGTGCCGCCCGCCGCCCCCGACCAGCCTCCGGCGGGGTGAGGTTCCTGGTACCTGCGAGGCAACCGTGACGCACGAGTCCTGAAAATCGGGGCGTTCGATGAACGCCCCAGGAAAAAATTGTTTTCAGGGGACAACAATTGGTGCACACCAGGTGAATTGGCCTTACCATCGGCGAGTGCCCGTACTCGGCGAACTGGGAAGTGCGACGTCGAGCCAGCTGTTCACCCCGTCGCTGCTGATCCCGGTGGGGTCCACCGAACAGCACGGCCCGCACCTGCCCCTGGACACCGACACCCGCATCGCGGCCGCGGTTGCGGCGAAGGCCCGGGCGCTTCTCGGCCGGGAATGGCTGGTCGCACCGGCCATCGCCTACGGCGCCAGCGGCGAGCACCAGAGCTTCGCGGGGACGGTCTCCATCGGCACCGAGGCACTCACGCTGCTGCTTCTCGAGTACGGCAGGTCGGCCACCTGCTGGGCCCGGCGCCTGGTCTTCGTCAACGGCCACGGCGGCAACGTCGCCGCCCTGGATGCCGCGCTGGGCCGGCTGCGCGCCGAGGGTCGCGACGCCGGGTGGGTTCCGTGCGCCGCCGCGGGCGCCGACCCCCACGCCGGCCACACCGAGACATCGGTGTTGCTGCACATCTGCCCCGCCGAGGTGCGGACCGACCGGTGGCTGCCGGGCAACGACGCACCGCTGGCCGAGTTGCTGCCCTCGATGCGCCGGGGTGGAGTGGCGGCCGTCAGCCCGGTGGGCGTCCTGGGCGATCCGACGACAGCGACCGAGAGCGAGGGGAAGCGCCTTCTCGCGGAGATGGTCGACGGGTGCGTGCGCCGCGTTGCCCGGTGGCGGCCGGGCGCCGACGGGATGCTGACATGAGCCAGCCCCGGCTGCCGGACGGGTTCGCCGTTCAGGTCGATCGCCGCGTGCGGGTGCTCGGCGACGGTTCGGCGCTGCTCGGTGGTTCGCCGACCCGGCTGCTCAAGCTGGCCCCCGCCGCCCAGCACATGCTCTCCGATGGCCGGCTGAAGGTACGCGACGACGTCAGCGCCCAGTTGGCCCGCACCCTGCTGGACGCCACGGTGGCCCATCCCCGGCCCGCCGGCGGCCCGTCGCACCGCGACGTCACCGTGGTTATTCCGGTGCGCGACAATGTCGTTGGAGTACGGCGTCTGGTCAGTTCGCTCCGCGGGATGCGCGTCATCGTCGTCGACGACGGTTCGTTCCAGCCCCTTGGGCCCGACGACTTCGCCGGTGCCGACTGCGACGTCGAGGTGCTGCGCCACCCGCGCGCCAAGGGGCCGGCGGCGGCACGCAACACGGGGCTGGCGGCCTGCGAGACCGAGTTCGTTGCGTTCCTGGACTCCGACGTCGCGCCGCGCCGCGGCTGGCTGGAGGCGCTGCTCGGTCACTTCTGCGATCCCACCGTCGCCCTCGTTGCGCCGCGCATCGTCGGCCTGGCGCACAGCGAGAACGTCGTGGCGCGCTACGAGGCGGTGCACTCCTCGCTCGACCTCGGCGAGCGGGAGGCGCCGGTGCTGCCCCACAGCACGGTGTCCTATGTCCCCAGCGCCGCGATCATCTGCCGCTGTTCGGCCATCCGCGAGGTCGGCGGGTTCGACGAGACGATGCAGTCCGGTGAGGACGTCGACCTGTGCTGGCGCCTCATCGAGGCGGGTGCCCGGCTGCGCTACGAGCCGATCGCGCTGGTCGCCCACGACCACCGCACCCAACTTCGGGATTGGCTGGCGCGCAAGGCGTTCTACGGCGGGTCGGCCGCACCGCTGTCGGTGCGCCACCCGGACAAGACGGCACCGGTGGTCATTTCGGGCTGGGCGCTGACCGCCTGGATCGCGATGGCGCTCGGGACCAGCGCCGGCCGGCTGGCCTCGGTCGCGATCGCCCTGCTGACCGGCCGGCGGATCGCGATGGCCATGCGCAGCGTCGAGACGTCGGCGGGTGATGTGCTGGTGATCGCGGCCCGCGGCCTGTGGTCGGCGGCGCTGCAGTTGGCCTCGGCGGTGTGCCGGCACTATTGGCCCCTGGCGTTGTTCGCGGCGCTGACATCGCGCCACTGCAGACGCGTCGTGGTGGTCGCGGCGGTCATGGACGGCGTGGTGGACTGGCTGCGCCGCCGAGACGCCACCGACGAGGATGCCGAACCGATCGGTCTGCTGACCTACCTGCTGCTCAAGCGCGTGGACGACCTGGCCTACGGTCTGGGCCTGTGGTGGGGCGTGTTCCGGGAACGCAACCTGCGCGCGCTCAAGCCGCAGATCCGCAGCTAGTGCCGCGCGCTCGGTTGGCCGGCGTGCGGGACGGCCGGCCCCGGCCCCTCTCGCTCGCCGGATGTGTTGGTTACGACGGGATTTCCAGCTGCTCCGGTGCGTGTCACCCGATGCCGGTCGCGGCTGGTCCCGGTTACCCGCCGTCGTGACCGCAACGGCCCCGCACAGCGACGTGCTGATCGTCGGTGCGGGCAGCGCCGGTTCGGTGGTCGCCGAGCGCCTGTCCGCCGACTCGGGCTGCACCGTCACCGTCCTCGAGGCGGGGCCGGCGCTCGCCGACCCGGCGCTGGCGCTGACCACCAACGGGATGCAGCTGCCGATCGGCGCGGGCAGCCCGCTGGTGCAGCGCTACCAGACCCGCCTGACCGATCGGCCCGTGCGCCGGATGCCGATCGTGCGCGGCGCCACGGTCGGCGGTTCGGGTGCGGTCAACGGGGGTTACTTCTGCCGCGGGTTGCCGCGCGACTTCGACCGGGCGGCAATACCCGGCTGGACATGGTCGGACGTCCTCGGTCATTTTCGCGCCATCGAGACGGACCTGGATTTCGACGGTCCCGCCCACGGGGACAGCGGGCCCATTTCCGTTCGGCGCACCCGGGAGATGGCGGGCGCCACGGAACTGTTCATCGCCGCCGCGCAGCGCGCCGGGTTTGCGTGGATTCCAGACCTCAATGACGTTGGGCCAGGTCAAGTTTCGGGAGTAGGTGCCGTCCCGCTCAACATCGTCGACGGCGTGCGCAAGGGGTCCGGCGCGGGGTTCCTGGTCCCGGCACTGGGCCGGCCGAATCTCACGCTGCTGGACCGGACGCGCGCGGTGCGACTGCGATTCGCCGGCACCAGTGCGGTCGGTGTCGACGCAATCGGCCCGCAGGGCCCGCTGACGCTGCCGGCGAGGCGAATCGTGTTGTGCGCCGGCGCCATTCAGTCGGCACACTTGCTGATGCTCTCGGGTATCGGAGACGAGGCGTCGTTGCGGGCCGCCGGAGTGCCGTTGGTGGCGGCGCTGCCGGTGGGGCGGTCCTGCAGCGATCACCCGGAATGGGTGCTCCCGACCGATTGGCCTGTCGTGCCGGGTCGGCCCGTGCTCGAGGCGGTGCTGAGCACCGACGACGATATCGAGATCCGGCCCTACACGGGCGGATTCGTTGCCATGACCGGTGACGGCAGCGCCGGCCATCCCGACTGGCCACACATCGGGGTGGCGCTGATGCGGCCGCGGGCCCGCGGGACCCTAACCCTGGTCTCACCGGATCCCGGCGTACCCCCTCGCATCGAGCACCACTACGACAGTGAGCCCGACGACGTCGCGGCGCTGCGCCGGGGCAGCGAACTGGCCCGCGAATTGGCCAGTGCGGCAACCTCTGTCGGGGAGCCCCTTTGGTCGACGTCGCAGCATCTGTGCGGCAGCGCCCCCATGGGCACCGACGACGACCCACACGCCGTCGTCGATCCCCGGTGCCGGGTGCGCGGGGTGGGCAATCTGTGGGTGATCGACGGTTCCGTGCTGCCGACGATCACGGGTCGTGGCCCGCACGCCACCATCGTGATGCTGGGCCACCGCGCGGCCGAATTCGTCGGTTGAGCCACCGCGGGCGCGCCGCGTGAGGCGCGCCGACTACTCCGCGACGGTGTTCCAGTGCGCCGCGGGCGCCGCCGCCACCGCCGTCTCCTCGCGCGCGGCAGCAGCGGGGGCCGCCGCCGGGGAATACGGCGGCGTCGCCGGGGAGTAGGCCGCCGAGGCGGCCGCGGCTACCGGCGTGCCCGTGCCGACCGGCATCGGCGGCATCGTCGCCGGGGCGACGGCAGACGCTTCCGCCTGCGCCGCAGCCGGCGCGCTGACGGCCAACGGCACGTCCGCCGGCTCCGCGGCCGTCGGCGCCGCAGCGTACGCGGGCGTCGGGGTCTGCATCGGCGGGGCGGGCGCGCTTGCCGACACCGCCGAGGCCGCCGGAACGGCCGAGATCGCCGCGCCGGGCGCCACCGCCGCCGCGGAAGGCGGCGCAACCGCGGTCGCCAGGGGCGCCACCGGGGCGGCCGGCGCGGTCCCGCCGGCCAGGCTCGCCGTCGCCGACGGCACCGCAGCGGCCGCCGAAGCCGCCGGCGCGGCCGTGCTCATCACCGGCTGGGCGTGCGACAGGGCCTGACCGGACTGGTTGACGGCGGTGCTCAGCATGCCCTGGTGAGCCGTTTGCAGAGGCGAGGCGTTGGCCGCCTCGGTGATGGCATATTGCGCGGCGCCGCTGTTCATCAACTGCACGAACTGGTCGTGAAACGCCGCGGCCTGGGCGCTGAGTAGCTGGTAGGCCTGTGCGTGCGCGTCGAACAGCGCGGCGATGCTCGCCGAGACTTCGTCGGCACCGGGCGGGGTCACGCTCGACGCCGGGCCCATCGCCGCCGCGTTCGCCGAGCCGATGGTCGAACCGAGATGGCCCAAGTCGGCGGCCGCCGCCGTCACCTGCTCCGGTGCCGCGATTACGTATGACATGTCACTTCCCCCGTGTGTCGAATCGCGTCCTAACGGATGGTATCCCGCAACCCGGGTTCCGCGGGGGCTTTTGGGCCGACCATACCGGCCGGTGCCCACACTGTCGACCTATTCGCAGGCAATCCCGGGGTACCCGGCCGCGCCCAGGAAAGGGCGGGCCGCGCCTGCAAACCGTTGCCGGGGCGGGCGCGACCCGCCGGTGAGGGTGACGACGTTCATGCTTTCCACGTAGATGGCCACGACGAGTGGCGATGCGCGCGCTGGAATGCGTCAGGCGCGAACAATGCGTCGCAAAAAGCGTGGACGGCACGACGCCGTGTCATGGACCTGGTTGTCATGAATCAGCCTTCGCCGGTCACCTCCCTTCGCTCGCTGATGCGACTACGCCGAGCGACCATGCGCGGTGGCAAGGGCCCGGCCCGACCCGGCGGCCGCCGGGCAGGTCGATGGGTGAGTCCGATACCGGGACAAGCGAATCCCGGAACGGTCCGCCGTCAATCAACATCACATTCACCCCAAATCGCCGAGATGATCTGCAGTTGTCGATATAGATTTGTGTTACCAGAAAAGTGAGATCCGTGCAAGAGGCCGCACGGCGGCGCGGGCGCCGGTCGGGCGCGACACCGTTCGACGCGGTCTTCGACAGCCCGGAGGCCGCCGAGCTGGGGGAGGTGGACCGGTCCCGCGCCATCGCCCTGCTGACCGGCGCTGGTGCTGGGCCGGCTGAGCACATTGCCCGATTTCGACACAGCGACCGCGCCCGCGCGGCCGTCGACGGGTTCCTGCACGTGCAGCGCGCGCACAGCCGCGCCGGCGTGGCGAGCGCGGAACCGGCGGGTGACTGAGCCGCCTCCGGTCGGCCCCGCCCGGAGGCGGCCTCCCGGCCCGCGAACACGCCGCTGACCGGCGCGCGGGCGGGCCGCTGGTAGCGTTCCCGCGAGGCGTGCCCGGGATTGGGCCGGGGATTTTGCCCCGGGCCTGATCTGAGGCATACTGTTCGGGTTGCCTTGCGCCAGGTTTTCGCCTGGCCGGGCATACGACCAGCGCCCGAACGGGCGCGTCCGGTCCCATCCTTGAGTGCGACTAAATCGGCCGTGCACGAGGCTGCGTGCGGGTGACACACCCGACCGCGGGGGTCGGTGGACCACGACAGGTAAACAGCGGCGCAGCATCCGGCGCGACGCTAGGCCGGCCCGGAGATCGGGCGGCCGAGCTGCGCGCCGGAGGGCACCAGGTCCGGACATCGGACCTCAAAGCGAACGAGGCCCGGACACGGGCTTCACGAGGGAATCAGGTAGGGAGAGGCGTGGCGGGACAGAAGATCCGCATCAGGCTTAAGGCCTACGACCACGAGGCCATCGACGCGTCGGCGCGCAAGATCGTCGAAACCGTCGTCCGCACGGGTGCCAGCGTCGTAGGGCCGGTGCCGCTGCCGACCGAGAAGAACGTGTATTGCGTCATCCGCTCTCCGCACAAGTACAAGGACTCGCGGGAGCACTTCGAGATGCGTACGCACAAGCGGTTGATCGACATCCTCGATCCGACGCCGAAGACCGTTGACGCCCTGATGCGCATCGACCTTCCGGCCAGTGTCGACGTCAACATCCAGTAGGAGATCCAGAGCTCATGGCAAGAAAAGGCATTCTGGGTACCAAGCTCGGGATGACGCAGGTGTTCGACGAGAACAACAGGGTCGTGCCGGTGACCGTGGTCAAGGCGGGCCCGAACGTGGTGACGCGCATCCGCACCCCGGAGCGCGACGGCTACAGCGCCGTGCAGTTGGCCTATGGCGAGATCAGCCCCCGCAAGATCAACAAGCCGGTGACCGGCCAGTACGCGGCCGCGGGCGTCAACCCGCGCCGGTATCTGGCCGAGTTGCGGCTCGATGACGCCGAGGCGACCGCCGACTACGAGGTCGGCCAGGAGCTGACGGCCGAGATCTTCGCCGACGGCGCCTTCGTCGACGTGACGGGGACCTCGAAGGGTAAAGGGTTCGCCGGCACGATGAAGCGGCACGGCTTCCGCGGGCAGGGCGCCAGTCACGGCGCCCAGGCGGTGCACCGCCGCCCCGGGTCCATCGGCGGCTGCGCCACCCCCGCGCGGGTCTTCAAGGGCACGCGCATGGCCGGCCGGATGGGCAACGACCGGGTGACGGTCCAGAACCTGGTGGTGCACAAGGTTGATACCGAGAACGGCGTGCTGCTGATCAAGGGTGCGATCCCCGGGCGCACCGGTGGGCTCGTGATGGTCCGCAGCGCGGTCAAACGAGGTGAGAAGTGATGGCACTCAAAATCGACGTCAAGACGCCGGACGGCAAGGTGGACGGCTCGGTCGAGCTGCCCGCCGAGTTGTTCGACGCGCCCGCGAACATCGCGCTGATGCATCAGGTGGTCACCGCGCAGCGGGCGGCGGCCCGGCAGGGCACGCACTCGACCAAGACGCGCGGTGACGTCAGCGGCGGTGGGCGCAAGCCGTACCGGCAGAAGGGCACCGGTCGCGCCCGGCAGGGTTCGACGCGGGCACCGCAGTTCACCGGCGGTGGCACCGTGCACGGCCCCAAGCCGCGCGACTACAGCCAGCGCACGCCCAAGAAGATGATCGCCGCGGCGCTGCGCGGGGCGCTGTCCGACCGGGCCCGCAACGGGCGCATCCATGCGGTCACCGAACTGGTGTCCGGCCAAACCCCGTCCACAAAGAACGCCAAGGCGTTCCTGCACAGCCTGACCGACCGCAAGCAGGTGCTGGTGGTCATCGGCCGCAGCGACGAGACCGGCATGAAAAGCGTGCGCAACCTGCCCGGTGTGCACATCCTGGCGCCCGATCAGCTCAACACCTACGACGTGCTGCACTCCGACGACGTGGTGTTCAGCGTCGAGGCGCTCAACACCTACATCGCCGCCAACACGACCAGCTCCGAGGAGGTTTCGGCCTGATGGCGACCCTCGCCGACCCCCGCGACGTCATTCTGGCGCCGGTCATCTCCGAGAAGTCCTACGGGCTGCTCGACGACAACGTGTACACGTTCGTCGTGCACCCCGACTCGAACAAGACACAGATCAAGATCGCCGTCGAGAAGATCTTCTCCGTGAAGGTCGCGTCGGTGAACACCGCCAACCGGCAGGGCAAGCGCAAGCGGACCCGCACCGGCTACGGCAAGCGCAAGAGCACCAAGCGGGCCATCGTGACCCTGGCGCCGGGGAGCAAGCCGATCGACCTGTTCGGAGCGCCGGCCTAGCCGCGCGTGAGAGGGAGACCAGATCAGACATGGCAATTCGCAAGTACAAGCCGACGACCCCCGGTCGCCGCGGCGCCAGCGTGTCCGACTTCGCCGAGATCACGCGCTCGACCCCCGAGAAGTCGTTGGTGCGCCCGCTGCACGGTCACGGCGGTCGCAACGCCCACGGCCGGATCACCACCCGCCACAAGGGCGGTGGCCACAAGCGCGCCTACCGGGTGATCGACTTCCGGCGCAACGACAAGGACGGCGTCAACGCCAAGGTCGCACACATCGAGTACGACCCGAACCGCACCGCCAACATCGCTCTGCTGCACTACCTCGACGGCGAGAAGCGCTACATCGTTGCCCCGCAGGGGCTCTCGCAGGGTGACGTGGTGGAGTCGGGCGCCAATGCCGACATCAAGCCGGGCAACAACCTGCCGCTGCGCAACATCCCGGCCGGTACGGTCATCCACGCCGTGGAGCTGCGGCCCGGTGGCGGCGCCAAGCTCGCACGGTCGGCCGGCTCCAGCATCCAGCTGCTCGGCAAGGAGGGCAGCTACGCCTCGCTGCGCATGCCCAGCGGTGAGATCCGCCGGGTCGACGTGCGCTGCCGCGCCACCGTCGGCGAGGTGGGCAACGCCGAGCAGGCGAACATCAACTGGGGCAAGGCCGGTCGCATGCGGTGGAAGGGCAAGCGCCCATCGGTCCGCGGTGTGGTCATGAACCCGGTGGACCACCCGCACGGTGGTGGTGAGGGTAAGACCTCCGGTGGCCGCCACCCCGTCAGCCCGTGGGGTAAGCCCGAGGGGCGGACCCGGCATCCCAACAAAGCCAGCAACAAACTCATCGTCCGGCGCCGTCGCACCGGCAAGAAGCACGGTCGCTAAAAAGCTCAGGAGTAGCTCATGCCACGCAGCCTGAAGAAGGGCCCGTTCGTCGACGACCACCTGCTCAAGAAGGTGGACGTGCAGAACGAGAAGAACACCAAGCAGGTCATCAAGACCTGGTCGCGGCGTTCGACGATCATTCCGGACTTCATCGGTCACACCTTCGCGGTGCACGACGGACGCAAGCACGTCCCGGTGTTCGTCACCGAGGCGATGGTGGGTCACAAGCTCGGCGAGTTCGCGCCGACGCGCACCTTCAAGGGACACATCAAGGACGACCGGAAGTCGAAGAGACGATGACAAGTACTGAGTTCCCGTCGGCTTTCCCGACGGCAACAGCCAAAGCACGGTTCGTGCGGGTGTCGCCGACAAAGGCGCGCCGGGTGATCGACCTGGTGCGTGGCAGGTCGGTGGCCGACGCGCTCGACATCCTGCGCTGGGCGCCGCAGGCCGCCAGCGAGCCGGTCGCCAAGGTGATCGCGAGCGCAGCGGCGAACGCGCAGAACAACGGCGGCCTGGACCCCTCGACCCTGGTGGTCGCGACGGTGTACGCCGACGAGGGCCCGACCGCCAAGCGTATCCGGCCGCGCGCCCAGGGCCGCGCCTTCCGGATCCGCAAGCGCACCAGCCACATCACGGTCGTGGTGGAGAGCCGCCCGGTGCGCGATGAGCGGTCGGCGAAGTCGACGCGCGCCCGCCGCGCCGAGGCCAGCAAGGCCGCCGCCAAGGCGGCGCCGGCCAGGAAGGCGCCCGCCAAGGCGGCGCCGGCCAAGACGGAGCCTGCCGAGCAGACGTCTGAGACTTCTGAAGCGAAGGGAGGCTCAGACTAGTGGGCCAGAAGATCAATCCGCACGGCTTCCGCCTGGGCATCACCACCGACTGGAAGTCGCGGTGGTACGCCGACAAGCAGTACGCCGACTACGTCAAGGAAGACGTCGCGATCCGCCGGCTGCTGTCCACCGGACTGGAGCGCGCCGGGATCGCCGACGTGGAGATCGAGCGGACCCGTGACCGGGTCCGCGTGGACATCCACACCGCCCGTCCCGGCATCGTCATCGGCCGGCGCGGCACCGAGGCCGACCGGATCCGCGCCGACCTGGAGAAGCTGACCAAAAAGCAGGTGCAGCTCAACATCCTCGAGGTGAAAAACCCGGAGGCGCAGGCGCAATTGGTGGCCCAGGGCGTCGCCGAGCAGCTGAGCAACCGCGTGGCGTTCCGTCGCGCGATGCGCAAGGCGATCCAGTCGGCGATGCGTCAGCCCAACGTCAAGGGCATCCGGGTGCAGTGCTCCGGGCGCCTCGGCGGCGCCGAGATGAGCCGCTCGGAGTTCTACCGCGAGGGCCGCGTGCCGCTGCACACGCTGCGCGCCGACATCGACTACGGCCTCTACGAGGCCAGGACCACCTTCGGCCGCATCGGTGTGAAGGTGTGGATCTACAAGGGTGACATCGTCGGCGGCAAGCGCGAATTGGCCACCGCCGCCCCGGCGGGCGCCGATCGCCCGCGCCGGGAGCGGCCTTCGGGCACCCGTCCCCGGCGCAGTGGCGCGTCGGGTACCACGGCCACCAGCACCGAGGCCGGCCGGGCCGCGGGCGCCGACGAAGGCGCCGCGCCCGCTTCCAGCGAAGCCGCGCCGGCCCTCGAAACGCAGAGCACGGAGGGCTGAACCATGCTGATTCCCCGCAAAGTCAAGCATCGCAAGCAGCACCATCCCCGCCAGCGTGGGATCGCCAGCGGTGGCACGGAGGTGAGTTTCGGCGACTACGGTATCCAGGCGCTCGAGCACGCCTATGTGACCAACCGGCAGATCGAGTCCGCTCGTATCGCCATCAACCGGCACATCAAGCGTGGCGGGAAGGTGTGGATCAACGTCTTCCCCGACCGTCCGCTGACCAAGAAGCCCGCGGAAACCCGCATGGGTTCGGGTAAGGGCTCCCCGGAGTGGTGGGTGGTCAACGTCAAGCCGGGCCGGGTGCTGTTCGAGCTGAGCTACCCCAACGAGGCGATCGCCCGGGCGGCCCTGACCCGAGCGATCCACAAGTTGCCGATCAAGGCCCGCATCGTGACCCGAGAGGATCAGTTCTGATGGCAGTGGGAATCTCGCCGGGCGAACTGCGTGAGCTCACCGACGACGAGCTCGCCGAGCGCCTGCGCGAATCCAAGGAGGAGCTGTTCAACCTGCGGTTCCAGATGGCGACCGGGCAGCTGTCCAACAACCGCCGGCTCCGCACGGTGCGGCAGGAAATCGCGCGCGTCTACACCGTGCTGCGGGAACGAGAACTGGGTCTGGCCTCCGGGCCGGACGGTACCGACGGTAAGGAATCGTGATGGCTGAAGCCAAGACCGAAAAGGGTGACAAGCACACTCCGCGTAACCCCAAGACCCGTGGCCGGCGCAAGACGCGCATCGGCTACGTGGTGAGCGACAAGATGCAGAAGACCATCGTGGTCGAGCTCGAAGACCGGGTGCGTCACCCGTTGTACGGCAAGATCATCCGTACCACCACGAAGGTCAAGGCGCACGACGAGAACAGCACCGCCGGCATCGGCGACCGGGTCGCGCTGATGGAGACGCGCCCGTTGTCGGCGACCAAGAGGTGGCGGCTGGTCGAAGTCCTGGAGAAGGCCAAGTAGCCGAACCGCACGCCCGCATTCGCGCGAGCAGTCCCCCGCAAGCGGGCGGTACCCCCAGCGAAAGCCCCCGACGCCCCGGCGTATCGGGGGCTTTCGCGTCTTCGAGCGCGGGGGCCGGTCGCGGCCGTGTAATCTCCGACCCGACGCCGGGGGATACCGAGAGCGGAGTGTGAGCGATGGCGAATGAGTCTGGAGAGTCTGGCCGCTCGGGAGGATTCAGCGGCAAGATCGAGCTGGACATCCGTGACTCCGAACCGGATTGGGGTCCTTTCGCCGCGCCGGTGGCGCCGGAGAACTCGCCGAACGTGCTCTATCTGGTCTGGGATGACACCGGCATCGCGACGTGGGATTGCTTCGGCGGCCTGGTCGAGATGCCGGCGATGACGCGGATCGCCGACCGCGGGATCCGGCTGTCGCAGTTCCACACCACCGCTCTGTGCTCGCCGACGCGTGCCTCGCTGTTGACCGGCCGCAACGCCACCACCGTGGGCATGGCCACCATCGAGGAGTTCACCGAGGGGTTCCCCAACGCCAACGGGCGCATCCCGGCGGACACCGCCCTGATCTCGGAGGTGCTCGCCGAGCGGGGCTACAACACGTACTGCATCGGCAAGTGGCACCTGACGCCGCTGGAAGAGACCAACCTGGCGTCGACCAAGCGGCACTGGCCCACCTCGCGCGGTTTCGAACGGTTCTACGGCTTCCTCGGCGGCGAGACCGACCAGTGGTACCCGGACCTGGTCTACGACAACCACCCCGTCAGCCCCCCGGGCAGACCGGAAGACGGCTATCACCTGTCGAAGGATCTGGCCGAGCGGACAATCGAATTCATTCGCGACGCCAAGGTGATCGCCCCGGACAAGCCGTGGTTCAGCTACGTGTGCCCGGGCGCCGGGCACGCGCCGCACCATGTCTTCGCCGAGTGGGCCGACCGCTACGCCGGCAAGTTCGACATGGGCTACGAGCGCTACCGCGAGATCGTCCTGGAGAACCAGAAGTCGCTCGGGATCGTGCCGCCCGACACCGAACTGTCGCCGGTCAACCCGTACGCGGACGTGACGGGTCCGTCCGGCGAGCCGTGGCCGCTGCAGGACACGGTCCGGCCCTGGGATTCGCTGAACGACGAAGAGAAGAAACTGTTCGCCCGGATGGCCGAGGTGTTCGCCGGATTCCTCAGTTACACCGACGACCAGATCGGCAGGATCCTGGACTACCTCGAGGAATCCGGCCAGTTGGACAACACCATCATCGTGGTGATCTCCGACAACGGGGCCAGCGGCGAGGGCGGACCCAACGGATCGGTGAACGAGGGCAAGTTCTTCAACGGCTACATCGACACCGTCGAAGAGAGCATGAAGCTCTTCGATCACCTCGGCGGGCCCGAGACCTACAACCACTATCCGATCGGCTGGGCGATGGCCTTCAACACGCCCTACAAGCTGTACAAGCGTTACGCCTCCCACGAGGGCGGCATCGCCGACACGGCGATCATCTCGTGGCCCGAGGGGATTGCGGCCCGCGGGGAGATCCGCGACAACTACGTCAACGTCTGCGACGTCACGACGGTCTACGACCTGCTGGGCATGACGCCACCCGAAACCGTCAAGGGCATCGCACAGAAGCCGCTGGACGGCGTGAGTTTCAAAGCCGCGCTTGACGACCCGGGCGCGGACACGGGAAAGCACACGCAGTTCTACACCATGCTGGGCACCCGCGGGATCTGGCACGACGGCTGGTTCGCCAACACCGTGCACGCCGCGACGCCGGCGGGCTGGTCGCATTTCGCCGACGATCGCTGGGAGCTCTTCCACATCGAGGCCGACCGCAGCCAGTGCCACGACCTGGCCGCCGAACACCCGGACAAGCTCGAAGAGCTCAAGGCGCTGTGGTTCGCTGAGGCCGCGAAGTACAACGGACTGCCGCTGGCCGACCTGAACATCATGGAGACGATGATGCGCACACGGCCCTACCTGACCGGCGAACGGGAGACCTACGTCTACTATCCCGGCTGCGCGGACGTCGGCATCGGCGCCGCCGCCGAGCTTCGCGGCCGCTCCTTCGCCGTGCTGGCCGACGTGACGGTCGACAGCACCGGCGCCGAGGGCGTCCTGTTCAAGCAGGGCGGCGCCCACGGCGGGCATGTGCTGTTCATCCAGGACGGACGGCTGCACTACGTCTACAACTTCCTCGGTGAGCGCCAGCAAGAGGTTTCGTCGTCGGGCCCCGTCCCGCTGGGCAGGCACGTGTTCGGCGTGCGCTACGCGCGCACGGGGACCGTGAAGAACAGCCACACCCCGCTCGGCGACGCCACGCTGTTCATCGACGACACCGTCGTGGGCTCGCTCGCCGACGTGGCAAGCCATCCGGGCACATTCGGGCTGGCCGGCGCCGGGATCACGGTCGGACACAACGGCGGATCCCGCGTGTCCAACCGCTACAAGGCGCCGTTCCCGTTCACCGGGGGCACCATCGCCCAGGTCACGGTGGACATCTCGGGCAGGCCCTACGAAGACCTGGAACGCGAACTCGCGCTGGCGTTTGCGCGCGACTGATCCCGGGGCGGCCGCCTAGGCCCCGATTCCGTGCCGGCCTCGACCAAAGGTGATGGTGCCCATGACTGCCGAGCCCTCCCCGCCCCCGGAGTCACGGCGACGGCAGACGGCGATCGCCCTGGGTGTCGTCGCCGGCGTGATCGTCATCTACATCGTGTCCCTGGTCGCCGTGCACCTGCTGGCCAGGTCGGCGCCCCCGCTGCCCGCGGTGGATCTGAGCAAGGTCGAGTCCGAGGACAGCGTCGTCCAAGTGCGCATCGAGAAGCTGGAAACGGTCGCCAACCACCTGACGGTGAATGTTCTCGTCTACCCCAAGGATTCGCTGTACGACAAGAACCTGGGTGTGCTGACCACCGACGCGGCCGTCCGCCTGTATCCGGACAACGACCTCGGCGACCTGCATTACCCGGTCGGTAAGGCGCCGGCGCAGGTCACCACCACCATCGCCGCGCACGGCGACCCCAACAACTGGCCCTTCGACTCCTACCGGACCGAGACAATCGCCGCCGACGTGTTCACCGGTTCCGGTCAGAACCGCGAGAAGACACCCGCCCACGTGGAAGTGACCGGGCAGCTGGACGGCTGGGATGCGACCGTCACCCGCGTGCACGACGCCGACGAGCCCGAGGCCGGTGTACAGGACGACGTGATCATCACCCTGCGCCGATCCAAGGGCCCGCTGATCTTCGACGTCGGGGTTTGCCTGGTCCTGCTCACCCTGCCCGCGCTGGCGCTGTGGGTGGCCATCCCGATGGCGCTGGGCCGGACGTCGTTCGTGCCGCCGTTCATCACGTGGTACGGGGCAATGCTTTTCGCCATCGTCCCGCTGCGCAACATTCTGCCCGGCAGCCCGCCCTACGGTTCCTGGGTCGACCAGGCCGTCGTGCTGTGGGTGCTGATAGCGCTGGTCGTCGCGATGTCCCTCTTCGTGTTCGCCTGGTGGCGGCAGCGCGATCGCAAGGCGCCGAAGAAGGCGTGAGGCCCCCGCGCCGGGGTTGTCCTACCCTGATGTGATGCTCACCGAGCTGGTCGACCTGCCAGGCGGTTCGTTCCGTATGGGATCGACGAGCTTCTACCCCGAAGAGGCGCCGATCCACACCGTGGCCGTGGCGCCCTTCGCGGTGGAACTGCACCCGGTGACGAACGCGCAGTTCGGCGAATTCGTCGCCGCCACGGACTATGTGACCGTCGCCGAGCAGCCGATCGACCCGGCGCTCTACCCGGGGCTGCAGGACGTGCGGGCCGGGGCGATGGTGTTCGCGCCGACGCCGGGCCCGGTCGACCTGCGCGACTGGCGGCAATGGTGGGACTGGGTGCCCGGAGCGGACTGGCGGCACCCGTTCGGGCCGGACAGCGACATCGCCGACAGGGCCGACCATCCCGTCGTGCAGGTGGCCTATCCCGACACCGCGGCCTACGCGCGGTGGGCCGGGCGCCGGCTGCCGACCGAGGCGGAATGGGAGTACGCGGCGCGCGCCGGGAGCACGGCCACCTACGCGTGGGGGGAGGAGGCCGTCCCCGACGGCCGACTGATGGCCAACACCTGGCAGGGCAGCTTTCCGTACCGCAACGAGGGCGCCCTCGGCTGGGTGGGCACCTCGCCGGTGGGGACGTTCCCGCCCAACGCGTTCGGCCTGTTCGACATGATCGGCAACGTCTGGGAGTGGACGGCCACCGAGTTCTCGGCGCACCACCGGCTCGACCAGCCGCCGAAAAGTTGCTGCACACCGCCAGGGCCCGCGAATCCCGGCGTCAGCCAGGCGCTGAAGGGCGGTTCGCACCTGTGCGCGCCGGAGTACTGCCACCGGTACCGTCCCGCGGCGCGCTCACCCCAGTCGCAGGACACCGCGACCACCCACATCGGGTTTCGCTGCGTGGTGTAGCGGGCCGGATTGATGCCGGTGCGCCGGGGCGGGGGCGCACGCCCACGGCGGGTGCGCTTTGAAGCGGGATGCCGGCGCCCCGTAGTCGATCAGCGCCGTGCTCTTGCGGGCTGGGCGGTCAACCAGTCAGCAGGGTCTGCGCACCGGCCCGGATCTTCCGCCGAATGCCGACGTACCCGGGTTTTGATACGCGAAAGTGCCTGTCTTGCAGTGCAAAATCGATTTATCTGAGGTTTCGTTCCGCACAAGGGATAGGCACCTCGCAAGTGAACAGTATCGCGGGCGGCGCGGCCTGTGAAAGTATCTGCGCATGGTCGTGGGGTGGTGTCGCACGCCGGCATGGGGCTGTTGCGTGAGCTGGCCGATCTGAACGGATTGTCCGCGCAGGTCGCTCGCCGAGCAGGTCCTGTTGCACGCCGATCACGGCCGTCAGTACACCTCGGCACAGCTCGCACTGTTCGCCCATGAGCACAACCTGGCCCGGTTCAGTTGGCCGCACCACGGTGTGTTGGGACAACGCTCAGCAGGAATCATTCTGGGCGACATTGAAAGCCGAGTTCTACGACCGATACCTGTCGCCGACCAAGACGGCCGTCAAGCTCGACATCGGCGACTGGATCGACCGGGTCCATAACCGACGCAGACGTGGCGAGTTCAATCGGTCGATGCAACACCGGGTTGTTGAAGCGAGTGTAGTTGTTCCTCAAAAACTTCGGCCGGTGTCTTCCAGCCGAGGACCTTGCGGGGCCTGTTGTTGAGCGCAAGGGCGGTCGACAGCGACCGCTGCGAGTTCTTCGGCCGACCATCGGGATAGGTCGGTTCCTTTCGGAAAATATTGACGAAGCAGACCGTTCGTGTTCTCGTTCGTGGGTCGCTGCCAGGGTGAATGCGGGTCGGCGAAGAACACCTTTGTTCCGGTGTCCAACGCGAACTGGGCATGCCCGGATAGCTCTTTGCCGCGGTCCCAGGTGAGGGTCTGCCGCAGCTGCTCGGGCAGTTCTGCCAGTGATGCGGCCAACGCGGCGTTCATCGCCACGGCACCGTATCCGCTCAGCGCCGGCCCGTTCTTCACTGGTGGCGCCTGCCCCCACCCGTCGAGCCGGGGAAGGTGTACAAGCAACGTAGCGGCTTTTGCGTTCCACCAGCGTTCCACCAGCGTGCCGATCGCCGACCGGCCGGTCCCGATGATCAGGTCGCCCTCCCAGCCTCAGAATTTCACGGTGGCCCGGGTTCTGCTGTGGCGGTCTGCGGGGCGGCAGCTTTGTCGAGGTTTTGAGGCTGGGGGTAGGCGGCGGCGCCGCGTGTCGTGCGGTGACGCCGGGTCCTTTATCCCGGGGGTGGTTACTCCTTTCTTGGGGTCGAGAGGGCATAGGGGCCTGTGGGTCAGGGTATGGCGCGGACCCTGTTGAGGGCGTCGGCGAATTCTTGTGCCCAGGGCCAGGTTTGGGGGATCCGCAGGATCAGGTAGCGGGATCGTTTGATCAGCCGGGCCGCGGCGTGCAGCAGCCGGTAGCGCAGGGTGGCGGGTTCGGCTTTGGCCAGTGGGCCGTCCAGGAGTAGCAGTCGCATCCAGCACAGCAGGTCGATGGCGATCGCGACGGCGGTGACCCAAGCGGTGTTGATGGCGAACGAGTGTGAGGGCCAGCGGGCCAGGCCGGTGTCTTTGCCGGTGCGGATGAAGCCCTCCACCCGGGCGTGGACGCGGTGGCGGGCTTCCAGTCGCTGGGGTTGTCCACCGGCAGTCGAGGTGGCGAGGACCTGGTAGCGGTAGCCGGCCAGCTGCTCGAACAATGACAACTGGGTGCCGTGGAGCCTGTCACGATTTCTGTGTAAGTCAGAGGTGATTTGACTACGAGTTGTATTCTAGCACAATGGGATTCGCCCAGGGAATAGTCTGGCGAGTGTGTTGAGCGCCACAGTCCAGTTGTGCGTTCCAGTACCCGAATAGCCTCCTCTCTCGCTGGAGATGTTGCGCAGCCCGAGGTACAGCAACTTCATCGCGGCGTCCTTGTCCGTGAAATGACCACGGTTCTTGGTGATCTTGCGCAACTGGAAGTTGATCGACTCGATCGCATTGGTGGTGTAGACGATCTTGCGCAACTCCACCGGATAGTCCAGGAACGGAACGAATTCCCCCCAGGCGTTGTGCCACACGTCAATTGCACCCGGATATTGGGCGCCGAATTGCTGGTCGAACTCCTTGAGTGCGAGTTCGGCTCCATCGACGGTCGGCGCACTGTAGATCGCCCGCATCGCGGTGGCGACCTTCTTGCGGTCCTTATAAGACACGAAGCGCATCGCATTCCTAATGACGTGCACGACGCAGGTCTGCACCACGGTATCGGGATAGATCGAGCGGATCGCATCAGGCAGACCGGTCAGCCCGTCGCAGCAGGCGATGAGGATGTCGCGCACCCCGCGGTTGCGCAGGTCGATGACGACCTTCTGCCAGAACTTCGCCCCCTCGGAGTCCTGGATCCAGCAGCCCAAGGCGTGTTTGCGGCCCTCCAGATCCACGCCAATGGCCAAATAGGCGACCTTGGTGGTGATGACCCCGTTGTCGCCGATCCGCAGCCGCAGCCCATCGATGTAGAGGATCGGGTAGACCTCATCGAGCGGGCGGGCCTGCCAGGCCTTGATCTCATCGACCACCACCTCGGTGATATTGGAGATCAACTCCCGCGACACCGACGCCCCATAGACCTCCTGCAGGTGGGCTTCGATATCGCGGGTGGTCATTCCCCGTGAATACAGCGACAACACCACCGAATTGATGTTGTTGAGCCGGCGGGTCTTCTTCGGCACAATCGCCGGCTCAAACGAGCCGTTGCGATCACGCGGCGCATCGATCTGCACCGGGCCGTTGACGGTGGTCACCGTTTTCGGCGTGGTGCCGTTGCGCGAATTTCCCGATCCGCGTCCGGCCGGATCGCCGGCCTCATAACCCAGATGGTGGGTTAGCTCCGCATTCAGCGCCCGCTCCAGCACGGCCTTAGTCAGCTGGTTCAGCAAACCGTCCGCGCCGTCGATCGGGGTCCCGGTCTTCACCGCATCCTTAATCAACGAGTCCAGCGTCTCTTCGGTGAACATCTCGGCCAGCCGCCGCGCCGCGGTCGTCTCCTCAGCCGGCATCTGCATGGTCTTGGTCACAAAACACTCCTTCTGTCCGCCCAACGGCGGTCCGATGATGGACCACCCCGGACTTACACAGATGGAATGACACGCCCGGTGCCGTGTTCGATTTCTTCGCGCCGCACCAGGATGCGCATGCCGGCCGGCCAGCCGACCAGCCGATCCCCTCCGGTGCTGTGGCGCAGCAGCCCGGTCAACTCGGCGACCTGGGCGTCGTCACGGGCCGCTCCGGTGGCATCCAGTGCGGCTTGCCATCCCGCATCGGGCATCTGGCCGATCGCGACCCGGACCCGCTCATCGAGGTCGAATCCGACCGAGTAGCCCACTGACATCCCCGGCCGGGCATTGAGTTTCTCCAGGTGTTCGACGACGGCGTGGCTTGAACCCGCGCCGTCGATGGTGACCAGCAACTTGCGGCGCCACTTGGCCGGGATCGCCGCGATCGCGGCGTCGATGATCGCGATATGATCGGCCGCGGTGTTCGAGCCGGCGTTGCCTGCACGGGCGATCACCGCCAGCAGTTCGCCGGTGTTGTCACACCACGCCAACAGCGGGTGGAAGCCAAACCCGCCTTTGAAATTGCCTGCGGCGTGCTGCTTATCGCTGTGCGACTGAATCAGCGACGCGTCGATGCGGATCACGATCGTGTCCCCGAGGTCCCCATAGCAGGTCTGCGAAGCCGGGATCGCACCGTGGCGGGCCTCGATCGCCTCCCACACCCGAGAGCGGACCTTGTTGCGCACGGCCGTGACCTCGGTGATGCTCTGCTCGTCGATCTCGCCCAGGGACCGCCACATCGTCGGAACCGACGCCACCGCCTGAAACAACCGGTGCTGATCGCGCAGCACCGCGGTGCCGGCCAGGTTCTG
Organism: Mycobacterium sp. HUMS_12744610; assembly: GCF_041206865.1. Classification (NCBI taxonomy): domain Bacteria; kingdom Bacillati; phylum Actinomycetota; class Actinomycetes; order Mycobacteriales; family Mycobacteriaceae; genus Mycobacterium; species Mycobacterium servetii. The sequence continues at coordinate 5,158,356 of NZ_JBGEDP010000001.1, read as the reverse complement.
CGCGCCGCCGGCGATCGATACCGCCACATCGCGCAACACCGCGCCTCGGTCGTGGGTGACTTCTGGGCGCGACAGCACCGACGACAAACCGCTGGTCAAACCCAGATTGTCGGCCAGCAACCGGGGTATCACGTTACCGGCGTGCCCGACCACGTCGTCGCCACGGACCTCAACTCGGACATTCTTCGACCAATCCGTAGTAGCCTGCATCTGACAGGTGCACTCCCATCCTGGATAACCGAGCCTCGAATACTCCGATTATCCTTGCGGCAGTGCACCTTTCACGTTAACGACACCCCTGAGCTCCACATTCGATGAAAAATCCAGGCCAGTGCCCGGGGACAGCCCGATCCGCGGCCTCAGCGGGGCGCTCGCTGATAACGACATCGGCGCTGACGTGTCCCTGCGGCTTGTTCTGTGTCCGACCCCTTGGGACTCGCAGCGCACGCCCAGTTCGCAAGCACGCAACCAACTCTCGTTTGAGCGCGCCACGCCCCTCGATGAACAACGACTGGTAGATCGCCTCATGGCTGATGCGCATGGACTCATCATCGGGGAAGTCAATGGGCAAGCGGTGGGAGATCTGTTCTGGGCTCCACGCCGTCGACCAGCGTCTGTCCTGCCGATGCGGCTTGTTCCGCCCCTTCCACGCACCGGTCTGCGGGCCCTCGACGGCAGTGCCATCGGGTCGGCGGACGCTGCCGTTGAGCCGATCCTGCACATAGGCACGGAGCTGATCGTGGGCCACCAGCTTCGCGGCTTTCGGGCGCTTTGCCGCTTGCTGGGCCTTCCACTGCGCCACACCCGCGCGATAGACCGGCTTGCCGCCTCTGGTGGCCGCGTTTCGCCGCAGCTCACGAGAGATAGTTGCCGGATCACGCCCGATCTGGCGGGCGATCTCGCGCACCCCGACATCCTGGGCGCGTAGCAGCGCGATCTCCTCTCTCTCATCGAACGACAGGTACCGTCCCGTGGGCTCATCCAGATTGATCGGTGACATGCCGCCAGCGTGACGGAACCACCTGGTCGCCACCGGTGTCGACACACCCACTCCCGCGGCAGCATCTTCGGTCGAGACACCCTGCGCGATGAGCCGCCAGAACTGCCGCCGCACCGAACGCGACGGCTCCGGCCGACCCGGTGATCGCATCGACGGCCGCAACGCACGATCAGCCGCCCACTGCCGCCTCACGCCGCTCGGCATCGGGTCTTTCTGTCTCGCCACCGCACCTCCTGGATGGAAGGTGTTGCGACGACCGGTTGAATCCGCCCGTCATTCGGCCGTCACTATGGTGAGGCCGGTCGAGTTCGACGTCCGACTCGATCAGACGGCACAAGCCGCCTGACCCTGTGTCCACCGAACGGTGTCAAGCCCATGCGTGCATCGGCAGAATAAGGATTTATGGCGGAGTTGTTGATCGCGGTCAACCCGGATGAGGATTCCCGGCTGCCCTACCTGCTGCGTATTCCCCAACCGGGCGGCGACCTGGTGTTTCGCACCTCGGGGACCTGGCCTCGGGTCAAGGCGTTGTACTGCTACCCGGTCGACTTGGCGGAGTGGCCCGCCGACGCGGTAATTGTCGAACGCCTCGCGCTGCGCTCGTGCCAGCGCCGCGGCGCGGCCATCGACGTGATCGCGACGCGGTCCCGGGAGAACCGCTCGCAGTTGGTGTTCACCACCGCACGCGGCCGCGACGCGGTGTTCTGGCAGTCGCCGCGCACCCGCAAGCAGGCCCGCCCCAACGTGCGCACCCCGACTGCGCGCGCCCACGGCATCGACGACCTGCAAATCCTCGTCGACACCCATGAGCAGTACCCCTACCGGTTCGCCACCCAGCAGGTGCGGACCGTTCGTCGGGCGCTGCCGTGCGGCGACTACGGGCTGGTCCTCGACGGCCTGCTGGTCGCCAGTGTGGAACGCAAATCGCTGGCCGACCTGGTCACCAGCCTCACCGGCGGCAAGCTGCGCTACCAGGTTGCCGATTTGGCCGTGCTGCCGCGCGCAGCACTCGTGATCGAGGAGCGCTATTCCCAGTTGTTCAAACTCGACCGGGTCCGCCCCGCCGCGGTCGCCGACGGGCTGGCCGAACTGCAGGTCCGCTGGCCGAACGTCCCGGTGGTGTTCTGTGAGACCCGCCAGCTCGCCGAGGAATGGACGTACCGGTTCCTGGCCGCCGCACACCACTGGTCGACCACCGAAACCCCAGCACTGCGACGCATTTCACCGCATATAACCGACATCAGCCACCTCGATGAGGCATCCGCGGCGCCGGAGCCGAGCACCGCCGAGGTCCGCGCCTGGGCCCGCGCCGCCGGGCTGCCGGTGCCCGACCGCGGCCGCCTGCGCCCCGAGATCTGGCAGGCCTGGCGCGATGCCAACCACCGGACGTGACCGCGCCAGTGCGCGTGTTTGTCGAGCCCTGATGTCGAGCAACGATCAGGCTGCGGCGTGACCTCCCTGGTCAGGTTTCTCGGCGATCCAGACTTCGATGAGCGATTGGCCGGGACTCCTCGCCGGGTTGCCTCGCGGTCGAGTTCGGCGATCAGCCAGACCGAAAAGTCTGGGTTGCCGCGCCGGCGTTCGTCTTCGGGCCGCCGCGCCCGCGCGGTATCGAGGGCGCGGCCATGTCCTCGCCTTTGTCGGATCGTCTCCTTCGCAGAACGCCGGTCCCGGTCAGGCCAGCAGCCCGCGGATGTCGTCGGCGGTGAGTGCCGCGCCGAACGCGTTGCCGTCGTCGATGACGCTGGCGAACAGTTTGGCCTTGCGGGCGTTCAGCGCCATCACCTTGTCCTCGATGGTGTCATGCGCAATGAGCCGGTAGACCATCACGTTTCGCGTCTGGCCGATGCGGTGGGTGCGGTCGATGGCCTGGGCCTCGGTGGCCGGGTTCCACCAGGGGTCGAGCAGGAAGCAGTAGTCGGCCTCGGTGAGGTTGAGCCCGGATCCGCCAGCCTTCAGGCTGATCAAAAAGACCGGCATGTCGCCGTCCTTGAAACGCGCCACCGCCGCAGCCCGGTTGCGGGTGCGTCCGTCGAGGTAGCAGTAGTCGATGCCCTCGGTGTCCAGTCGATGACGGACCCGGCCCAGGAAACGGGTGAACTGGCTGAATACCAGAGCGCGGGGCCGCTCTCGGCGACGTCGCGCAGCTGCTCGGCGAGCGCGTCGATCTTGGCGCTGGCCAGCGTGTCGTGGGCGGGGTCGACGAGACCGGGATGCAGCGCCAACTGGCGTAGTACTGTCAACGACTTCAGGATCGTGAATCGGTTGCGCTGCATGTCATCGAGCAGCCCGAGCACCTTCTGCCGCTCGCGCGCCAGCCGCTTGTCGTAGAGGGCGCGGTGCCGCGGTGCCAAGTCGATGTCGAGGACCTGCTCCTGTTTGGCGGGCAACTCGGCGGCTACGAGTTCCTTGGTGCGGCGCTTGACCAGCGGCTTGATCCGGCGACGGAACAGTGCCAACAGCTCGGGGTCACCGGTTTTCTCGATGGGTTTGGCGTAGAAGTCGGCGAACTTGGTCGGGCTGGGGAACAGCCCGGGCGCGGTGATCGACAGCAGCGACCACAGCTCCATGAGGTTGTTTTCCATCGGTGTGCCGGTGATGGCCAGCTTGAATGGCGCGGCCAGCTTGCGGGCGCACTGGTAGGTCTTGGCGTGGTGGTTCTTGACGTACTGAGCCTCGTCGAGGATCAGCCCCGACCACGTCCGCGCGGCGTGGGCGTCGAAATCGAGCCGGAACAGCGTGTAGGAGGTGACCACGATATGGGCGCCGGCTGCCAGCTCGCCGAGGTCGGCGCCGGAGCGGCGGAGCGTGTCGTAGAGGGCCACTACGTTCAATTCGGGGGCGAAGCGCTTTGCTTCGGAGGCCCAGTTCGCGACCACGCTGGCGGGTGCGACCACCAGGAAGGGAGCCATGCCCGGATTCTGTTGGCGGACATGGCAGATCAGCGAAAGCGACTGCAGGGTCTTGCCCAGGCCCATGTCGTCGGCCAGGATCCCGCCGAGCCCGTGGTCGTGCAGGGTTGCCAGCCACGAGAACCCGTCGGCCTGATAGGGCCGCAGCTCGGCGCGCAGGTCGGCAGGCGTCTCGGCCGGTTCCACGCCGAGTAGCGCGCGCAGCGCACGCACCTGGCGGCGCCACTCGCGGGCCTGCCGCGTCACCACGCCCAGCTCGGCCAGCTCGTCGAACAGCCCGACCTGGTAGCGGCTGATCCGGGTCAGTCCCCCGTCACCGTCGGTGAGTCCGCGAGCCTCCTCGATGAGCTGGCGCAGCTTGATCAGCTCCGGCTTGTCCAGGGCGAAGTAGGCGCCGTCGGTCAGCAACAGGTGTGACTGCCCGGATGCGAGCGCGGTGAACACGTTGACGAACGGAACCCGTTTACCTTCGATGCTGATGGTGACGCCCAGGTCGAACCAGTCCGTTTCACCGGGCACCGCGTCGGTGCGGACCGCGATGACCAGGGAGCCGCCCGCTTCGCGGTAGTCGGCCGGGTCGCCGGTCACCTCGACGGCGACGTCGGTAAGCTCGGCCAGCCGCGGCTGTACCTCCGTCGCGAAACGCATGGTTTCCAGCCCGGACAACGTGGTCCGTGCGATGAGGCTGCCGTCGGCGCCGCGGAGCCCCCAGCGCTCCAACGGCATCTCGATGCTCGCGGCGAGTGCACGCTCGGCGTCCAGGTCGCGGCACGTGGCATAGTCCGAGCTGTCGCACCCGGCGCGAATGTCGCTGTCGCCGATCCGGTAGGCCCACTGCCAGGTCAGTTCGAGCTCGTGTCCGCCGCGGTAGTCGGCCCGCAGGACCAGACTCGGACCGACGATCTCTGGTGGCGTGAACGACTCGTCCGACGACATAACGGCCGCGATGTGACGCAGCCGCGGGTAGTAGTCGGCGGTGAAGCTGGCCGCCTCGCCGGCTGGCACGACCAGCGGCGCGCCGCCCAGCGCCATATGTTGCAGCGCGGTAGGAACCGGCCTGTCCAGCCGGGCCAGCCGCAACCCGCCGTCGTCGTACACCACGCCGTGCCCGGAAGCCCCGATGAAGGCCATCGGCGGTGTCGCGGCGCCGCCGACCCGCAGCATGGGCCGCACGGTGATCTGACCCGACGCGTCGGACGTGACGTCCAGGCATAGCTGCCCCGCACCGTGGGCCGGGACCTCCTGCTGCGGGCGGGTCGTCACCAGCCGCACCCCGACCCGGCGGGCCTCGTCGAGCAGCGGCCACAATTGCGGGGACTCGAACCGCAGCAGCGGTATCGTCTTCACGTCGCCGTAGTTTCCGTGCGAATACCGGTAGTAGCCAGTCGAATTCGAACTCGAAGCTTTGAAGGTCGCATAGAGTTCCTGCAGCACCCGAAGTTGTTCGTCCGGGTACCCGCAGTGGCGCAGCATGGCGAGCTTGCCCCAGCTCAGATCGCCGGCCACCCAGCCGCCCCGCTTCCCGGGCCGCACCAACCGCGCGTCGAGGCCCGGTACCGGCTCGCCCGTCGACAGGTTCAGCTCGATCGCCATCGGTGTCCCCGCGTGACCGTGCGCCGCAACCGCGGGAACCAGCGCGTCCAGCGAACGCCGCCATGCGGGCAGGGCCGGCGCGGGCGGGGTGTGCGCGGTCGGCGTCTTTGTGCCCGCGGCGCCGGCGATCACCAACGCCGCGACATGCTTGCAGTCCGCCGCCACCGGACAGCTACACAGCCCGCTCTCGACGCCCCAGGTGTCGGAGCCGGCCGGCCACAGCTGTACCGTCGCGGTGTACGTGCGGCCCTGGCTTCCGCGCACGCTGCCGACGAGGTTGTGCGTATGCGCGTCCCACGTACAGCCCAACACCCGGCCCTCGCGCGCGTAAGCGAAGCCACGGCGATACGTGTCCCCGCCGACCAGTTCCAGGGCGCTGGAAAGATCGACGGAGGGGAACCACAGCTCAGGCATGAGCAGACCGTAACGGCTGACTCCGACATCGAAGCCCAAGCACACCGCACGACAACGGAATTCGTGACGGATGAGTTGGATGTGATTGGTGTGGCGACTGACGTGGTGGCCATGCGGCCGTCGTCGCCGATCGCAAGCAGAATCTGACCATGGCCCGGAGCGCATTGGCGGGGTCGATGCTTATGGGATTGTCGACAAGACCTGATGTGCGTTGGTGGGCGGCGGCGTCCGTGAGTTCCTCGACGTGTAGACACGGCGATGCCGCGGCGTTCGACCCGATTCGGGTGGTCGAGGTGAAGGCCGCTGCCGGTGGTACGAGGAATTTGGCTCTGAGCTGCCCGTCGCCTAGACTCTAGGGGTTGCCGTGGGCAGACCTCGGCCGGTGCTTGACAAGCAACCAGCTTTTCAGCCGGCCCCGCGTGCCCTTCGGTGACGAAGACCGCGCACGTCAGGCTCCCGGGTTTCTCCTGTCGTGCACACGTAAACCAGGTCAGGAGATCGAGTGATTCAGCAGGAATCGCGGCTGAAGGTCGCCGACAACACCGGCGCCAAGGAGATCTTGTGCATCCGGGTGCTCGGTGGTTCGTCGCGACGCTACGCCGGCATCGGGGATGTCATCGTTGCCACCGTCAAGGACGCCATCCCCGGTGGCAACGTCAAGCGTGGCGACGTGGTCAAGGCCGTCGTGGTGCGCACCGTCAAGGAGCGCAGGCGCCCCGACGGCAGCTACATCAAGTTCGACGAGAACGCGGCCGTCATCATCAAGCCGGACAACGACCCGCGCGGCACGCGCATCTTCGGCCCGGTCGGGCGCGAACTGCGCGAGAAGCGCTTCATGAAGATCATCTCGCTGGCTCCGGAGGTGTTGTAGATGAAGGTCCGCAAGGGCGACACCGTGCTGGTGATCGCGGGCAAGGACAAGGGGGCCAAGGGCAAGGTCCTGCAGGCCTACCCCGAGCGCAACCGGGTGCTGGTCGAGGGCGTGAACCGGATCAAGAAGCACACCGCGGTCTCGACCAACCAGCGGGGGGCGCGCTCGGGCGGGATCGTCACCCAGGAAGCCGCGATCCACGTCTCCAACGTGATGGTGGTCGACTCCGACGGCAAGCCCACGCGGGTCGGCTACCGGACGGACGAGGAGACAGGCAAGCGGGTCCGTATCTCCAAGCGCAACGGCAAGGACATTTGATGACAACTGCGGAACGAGTCATGCCGCGGCTGAAAGAGCGCTACCGCAACGAAATTCGGGATGCGCTGCACAAGCAGTTCGGCTACGGGAACGTCATGCAGATCCCCACCGTCACCAAGGTCGTCGTCAACATGGGCGTCGGCGAGGCGGCCCGGGATGCCAAGCTGATCAACGGCGCCGTCAACGACCTGGCGTTGATCACCGGGCAGAAGCCCGAGGTTCGCAAGGCCCGCAAGTCCATCGCGCAGTTCAAATTGCGCGAGGGGATGCCGATCGGCGTCCGGGTCACCCTGCGCGGGGACCGGATGTGGGAGTTCCTCGACCGGCTCACGTCGATCGCGTTGCCGCGCATCCGCGACTTCCGCGGACTTTCGCCCAAGCAGTTCGACGGTGTCGGCAACTACACCTTCGGGCTGGCCGAGCAGTCGGTGTTCCACGAGATCGACGTGGACAAGATCGACCGCGTCCGGGGTATGGACATCAACGTCGTGACCACGGCGACGACCGACGACGAGGGGCGAGCGCTGCTGCGGGCCCTTGGCTTTCCGTTCAAGGAGAACTGACTATGGCTAAGAAGGCACTGGTTAACAAGGCGGCGCGCAAGCCACGGTTCGCGGTGCGCGCCTACACCCGCTGCAACAGGTGCGGGCGCCCGCGTGCGGTCTATCGCAAGTTCGGGCTGTGCAGGATCTGCCTGCGCGAGATGGCGCACGCCGGCGAATTGCCCGGCGTGCAGAAGAGCAGTTGGTAACGAGCCCACCCAGGATTTGACGACCCCAGAACAGGTTGCGCGGCAGGCCCCATGCGAAATCTTAGGCCGGGAACCACCGCGAGGAAGGTGACAGACGCTGTCATGACCGCGATGACGACGATGCGAAGCTCCGCGATGAACAGGAGCGGGCGCAAATGACGATGACGGACCCGATCGCAGACTTTTTGACGCGTCTGCGCAACGCCAACTCGGCGTACCACGACGAGGTGAGCCTGCCGCACTCGAAGATCAAGGCCAACATCGCCGAGATCCTCAAGCGTGAGGGCTACATCAGCGACTACCGCACCGAGGACGCCCGGGTGGGCAAGTCCCTGGTGGTCCAGCTGAAGTACGGGCCCAGCCGGGAGCGCAGCATCGCGGGGCTGCGACGGGTTTCCAAGCCGGGACTACGGGTGTATGCGAAGTCCACCAACCTGCCGCGGGTTCTCGGCGGCCTGGGCGTGGCGATCATCTCGACCTCCTCGGGTCTGCTCACCGACCGTCAGGCGGCCAGACAGGGCGTGGGCGGCGAAGTCCTCGCGTACGTGTGGTAATGGGAGAGGCAGCGTAAACACAGATGTCGCGTATTGGTAAACGGCCGATTCCGGTTCCCGCCGGGGTCGACGTAACGATCGATGGACAGAGAGTTCTGGTGAAGGGCCCCAAGGGCGCCCTGGACCTGACGGTCGCCGAGCCGATCACCGTGGAGCGCAGCGAGGACGGCGCGATCGTGGTCAACCGCCCCGACGACGAGCGGCGCACGCTCGCTGCACGGGCTCTCCCGCACGCTGGTGTCCAACCTGGTCACCGGCGTCACCCAGGGTTACACCACCAAGATGGAGATCTTCGGGGTCGGCTACCGGGTGCAACTCAAGGGTTCCAACCTGGAGTTCGCGCTCGGATACAGCCATCCGGTCGTGATCGAGGCCCCCGAGGGCATCACGTTCGCGGTCGAGTCGCCGACGAAGTTCTCGGTCTCGGGGATCGACAAGCAGAAAGTCGGCCAGATCTCGGCGAACATCCGCCGCCTGCGCCGCCCGGACCCCTACAAGGGCAAGGGCGTGCGCTACGAGGGCGAGCAGATCCGCCGTAAGGTCGGAAAGACAGGTAAGTAGTCATGGCGCAATCACAGACTGACGCCGCCGCGCGAAAGCCGGTGGGGCAGAACATCTCCGCGACCAGGCGGGTCTCCCGTCTGCGCAGGCACGCCCGGCTGCGCAAGAAGGTCTCGGGTACCCCGCAGCGTCCGCGGCTGGTGGTGAACAGGTCCGCGCGGCACATCCATGTGCAACTGGTCAACGACGAAAACGGCACCACGGTGGCGGCCGCATCGTCGATCGAGGCCGACGTGCGCGGCCTGCAGGGAGACAAGAAAGCCCGTAGCGTGCGGGTCGGTCAGCTGATCGCGGAGCGTGCCAAGGCCGCCGGCATCGACAGCGTGGTGTTCGACCGCGGCGGCTACTCCTACGGCGGACGGATCGCGGCGCTGGCCGATGCCGCGCGCGAGAACGGATTGCGATTCTGATGAACGACATCAGCCTGATGACAACTGGAAGGACCGCATAATGGCGGAGCAGTCGGCAGGCGGGCAGGACAGCCGCGACAGCCGCGACTCGCGTGGTGACCGCGACAGCCGGGGTCGCCGCGACGGAGGTGGGCGCGGCGGTCGTGACCGGGACCGCGACGGCGACAAGAGCAACTACCTGGAGCGCGTCGTCGCCATCAACCGCGTCTCCAAGGTGGTCAAGGGTGGGCGGCGCTTCAGCTTCACCGCCCTGGTCATCGTGGGCGACGGCAACGGCATGGTCGGCGTCGGATATGGCAAGGCCAAAGAGGTCCCCGCCGCGATCGCCAAGGGTGTCGAGGAAGCCCGCAAGGGCTTCTTCCGGGTGCCGCTGATCGGCGGCACCATCACCCACCCCGTGCAGGGCGAGGCCGCCGCCGGCGTGGTGCTGCTGCGCCCCGCCAGCCCCGGTACCGGTGTGATCGCCGGCGGTGCGGCGCGCGCGGTGCTGGAATGCGCCGGGGTGCACGACATCCTGGCCAAGTCGTTGGGCAGCGACAACGCGATCAACGTGGTGCACGCCACCGTCGCCGCCCTCAAGCTGCTGCAGCGTCCCGAGGAGGTGGCGGCCCGGCGCGGGTTGCCGATCGAGGACGTCGCCCCGGCCGGCATGCTGCGGGCGCGCCGGGAGAGCGACGCGCTGGCCGCGGCGGCCGCACGTGAAGGAACGGCATAACCATGGCAGCTCTCAAGATCACCCAGGTACGCAGCACGATCGGTGCGCGCTGGAAGCAGCGCGAGAGCCTGCGCACGCTGGGCCTGCGGCGGATCCGCCACTCGGTGATCCGTGAAGACAACGCTCAGACCCGCGGGCTGATCGCGGTGGTGAACCATCTCGTCGAGGTGGAGGAGGCCAAATGACGATCAAACTGCATGACCTGCGCCCGGCGCCCGGGTCGAAGACCGCCCGGACCCGCGTGGGTCGCGGTGAGGGCTCCAAGGGCAAGTCGGCGGGCCGTGGCACCAAGGGCACCAAGGCCCGCAAGAACGTCCCGGCGACGTTCGAGGGCGGGCAGATGCCGATCCACATGCGGCTGCCCAAGCTCAAGGGGTTCAAGAACCGGTTCCGCACCGAGTACGAGATCGTCAACGTCGGCGACATCAACCGGCTGTTCCCGCAGGGTGGATCCATCGGCGTGGACGAGCTGGTGGCCAAGGGCGCGGTCCGCAAGAACTCGTTGGTCAAGGTGCTCGGCGACGGCGAGCTGACCGTCAAGGTCGAGGTGTCCGCGCACAAGTTCAGCGGCAGCGCGCGCGAGAAGATCAGCGCCGCGGGCGGTTCGGCGACCGAGCTGTAGCCCGCGCCACTAGGTGAGCTGCGGGATCACCTCCGCGGCAAGGCGTTCCATCTGCTCGCGGTTCTCCGGGACATCGGTGCCGACGGGGTTGAGCAGCAGCGTCTGGGCTCCGGCGTCGATCACCTCGCGTAGCCCGCGGGCGACGTCGCCGGGCGTTCCCGACACCGGCACCGCATCGATGCCGGGCATCTTGCCGTAAATCCGCCGCAGCCCGGCGAGCACCCGCTCGCGGGCCCGCGCCGCGTCGTCGTCGACCATCAGGTAGACCCGCTTGCCGATCGTGAAGCGCGCCGGATCCTTGCGCTGCTCGTCGAGCTCGCGGCGCACCACTTCGACGGCTCCGGCGAACGCCTCGGTGGTCGACGACCCGGCGCCCAGGAACGCGTCACCGTGGCGCACCGCCCTGGCCAGGGCCTTGGGCGCGAGCCCGCCGAACCAGATCGGCGGGTGCGGCCGCTGCACCGGCTTGGGCGCGACGGGCAGGTCGTCGACGTCGCGGAACCGGCCGTGGAACGTCACCCGCGGTTCGTCGGACCAGGCCGCCTTCATCAGCTCCAGCCCCTCGGTGAAGTAGGAGATGTAGGTCGACTTGTCCACGCCGAACGCGGCGAACCGGCGCGAGCCGCCGCCGGTGCCCACGCCGATGTCCAGCCGCCCGTGGCTGAGCCGGTCCACGGCGGTCGCGGCCGAGGCCAGCTGGAGCGGGTCGTGCAGGGACGTCACCAGCACGGCGACACCCAGCCGCAGCCGTTCGGTGTTCGCCGCACACCACGCCAGCAGTTCCAGGGGCGCCAGCAGCGGCGCCGCCCCGATGATCTGCTCGAGAACCCAGCCCGCCTCGAACCCGAGTTCCTCGGCGCGCGCGAGGTAGGAGCGCAGCCCTGCGGCGTCGAAGCCGTCGTAGTCGAACTGGGGGATGGCGATGGAGAACCTCACCCCCTCACCGTACGGGGCGCGCTCGGTACGCTGGACGGATATGTTTGCCTTCCTGCCCTCGATTCCCGGTGTTCCCGATCTCGGGAAAGACGTCCGTGCCCTGGCCGCCCGGCTCGACACCGCCCGCCACCACGGCGTGCCCAACGGTTGCGTGCTCGAGCTGGACCTGCGCGCGGTGCCGCCGGAGACGACGGGCTTCGACCCGCTGGCGATCATCAGCGGCGGCGGCCGGCCGATGGCGCTGCGCGACACGGTGGCCGCGATCCACCGCGCCGCCGAGGATCCGCGGGTCGCGGGGATGATCGCCCGCGTGCAGCTCGCGGCGTCCCCGGCGGCGGCGGTCCAGGAGCTGCGCGAGGCGATCGCGGCCTTCAGCGCGGCCAAGCCGTCGCTGGCCTGGGCCGAGACCTATCCCGGCACGCTGTCGTACTACCTGGCCTCGGCGTTCCGTGAGGTCTGGATGCAACCGTCGGGAACGGTCGGGCTGATCGGCTTCGCGACCAACGCGCTGTTCCTGCGCGACGCGCTGCACAAGGCCGGTGTCGAGGCGCAGTTCGTCACCCGTGGCGAATACAAGTCGGCGCCGAACCTGTTCACCGAGAACGGCTTCACCGCCGCCCACCGCGAGGCCGTCACCCGGATGCTGGAAAGCCTGCAGCAGCAGGTGTGGCAGGCGGTCGCCCGGTCGCGCAAGATCGACCCTGACACGCTCGACGCGGTGGCCGACCGGGCCCCGCTGCTGCGTGACGACGCCGTGTCCTCCGGTCTGGTCGACCGGATCGGGTTCCGCGACGAAGCCTACGCGCGGATGGCGGAAATGGTTGGCGTCGAGGATGTTTCGGACGACAATGAACCGCCCCGGCTGTACCTGACGCGCTACGCGGGCGCGGCACGGGCGCGGCTGGCCCCGCCCGTGCCGTCGGTCCCGGGCCGTAAGCCCAAGCCGACGGTGGCCGTGGTCACCCTCGACGGCCCGATCGTCAACGGGCGCGGGGGACCGCAGTTTCTGCCGTTCGGCAACTCCTCGGTGGGCGGCGACACCATCGCCGCGGCGCTGCGCGCGGCCGCCGCCGACGACGCGGTGGCCGCGATCGTGGTGCGGATCGACAGCCCCGGAGGGTCTGTCAGCGCATCGGAAACCATTTGGCGAGAGGTGAAAAGGGCGCGCGAGCGCGGCAAGCCGGTGGTGGCGTCGATGGGCGCGGTCGCCGCCTCCGGCGGCTACTACGCGGCGATGGGGGCCGACGCGATCGTGGCCAATCCGGGCACGATCACCGGCTCGATCGGAGTGCTCAGCGGAAAGCTCGTGATCCGTGACCTCAAGCAGCGGCTGGGTATCGGGTCGGACACCGTGCGCACCAACGCCAATGCCGACGCCTGGTCGGCCGACGCGCCCTTCACCCCGGAGCAGCAGGCGCATCGCGAGGCGGAGGTGGACTTGTTCTACTCCGACTTCGTCGAGCGCGCCGCCGCGGGACGCAACTTGAGCACCGAGGCGGTGGACGCCGTTGCCCGGGGCAGGATCTGGACCGGCGCCGACGCCCTCGAGCGCGGCCTGGTCGACGAACTCGGCGGGCTGCGGGCCGCGGTGCGCCGGGCCAAGGTGCTGGCCGGGCTCGACGAGGGCACCGACGTGCGCCTGGTCGGCTATCCGGGCCATTCGCTGCTGGACCTGGTGCGGCCGCGGACCTCGTCGCTGCCGGCGGCGCTGTTGAGCCGCGCGGTCGCCGGGGTGCTGGACAACCTCGAGCAGACGCTGAACGGCGCGAGCGCGCTGTGGCTGGGGGAGTCGCGCCTCTAGCCGGCGAAAGTGCCGCTGATGAAGATGATCTCGCCGAGCGGGTCGTCGTTCTCCGCCGCGGGCACGTCCATGCCGTGGCGTTGGAAGAGTTCCGTGCGGGTCACCCCCTCGACGTTCCAGCCCTTCGACCGCAAATAGTCCACGACGTGGTTGCGTTCGCCGGCGTAGACCAGCGACGCCATGTCGATGTCGACGCCGTGCTCCCGGAACGGAGTGGACATCTCCCGCACCCGCTCGGCGTCGAAATCCACGATGCCGGGCACGAATTCGGTGGCAATCGTGCTGCCCGGCGCGCTGAGCGCGGTGATGTCGTCGAACAACCGGTCCTGGGCATCCGGTGGCAGGTAGATCAACAGCCCCTCGGCCAGCCACGCCGTCGGCGCCGCCGTGTCCAGTCCCACCGCGGTGAGCGCGGTGGGCCAGGCGGCGCGCAGATCGATGGGGATGGTGCGCCGAACCGCGGTGGGCTCGGCGCCGATGCCGGACAGGGCGTTCGACTTGAAGTCGATCACCTCGGGCTGGTCGATCTCGTAGACCACCGTGCCGGACGGCCACGGCAACCGATAGGCGCGTGCGTCCAGCCCGGACGCGAGAATGACCGCCTGACGGACCCCCGACCCGGTGGCCGCGGCGAAGTAGTCGTCGAAATACCGGGTGCGCACCGCCATTCCGTCGACCATCGCCTGCATGCGCACCGGTGAGGCATTCTCGAACGCCGCCGGGTCGAGCTCACCGTCCAACAGCTTGGTGAAGAAGTCCACCCCGACGGCGCGCACCAGCGGCTCGGCGAACGGGTCGTCGATGAGGCGCCGCGGGTCCCGGGTCGCCATGGCGCGCCCGGCCGCGACCATCGTCGCGGTCACGCCCACACTAGTGGCCAGGTCCCAGCTGTCGTCGTGAGCGCGCGCCATGGGACGACCCTACTTCAACGTCGCGGCGACGTAGTTCAGGTCGCCGAAGGCGGCCGTCAGCTCCTCGGGGAACTCGAAACCGTTCTGCGCATACAGGTCCCTGACCGCATGGGCCGCCACCTGCCAGCCGTGGCCGCTCAGGTAGTCGACCACGACGCTGCGCTCACCCTGATAGAACAGGTCGGCCGCGTCGAGGTCGAAACCGGCGCGCTGCCACCGCTCCGTGATGCGCTGCAACCGCTCGTCGGTGAAGGCGTTGGGGTCCGGCACGTGCTCGGTGGCCAGCCGGCTGCCCGGCGCGCTGAGGGCGGTGATGTGGTCGAACAACCGGTCCTGGGCTTGCGGCGGCAGGTAGGGCAGCAGCCCCTCGGCGCTCCACGCGGTCGGTTGGCCGACGTCGAAACCGCCGCGCCGCAACGCCTCCGGCCAGTCGTCGCGCAGGTCGATGCCGATGGCGCGGCGCTCGGCGGTCGGGGCGGCGCCCAGGCCGGCCAGGGTCTCGGTCTTGAACGCGATGACCTGCGGCTGGTCCACCTCGTAGACCACCGTGCCCGCGGGCCATCGCAGCCGGTAGGCGCGGGTGTCGAGGCCGGAGGCCAGGATGACCGCCTGCCGGACGCCGTCTGCGGCGGCGCCGGTGAAGAAGTCGTCGAAAAACCTTGTCCGGACCGTCATCTGCTCGACCCGCGCTCTGCGGTTGAGTAGCGGGTCGTCGTCGAAGTCGAGTTCTCCGTCGATGATGCGGATGAACGGGTCCAACCCGACGGCGCGCACCAGGGGGTCGGCCAGCGGATCGTCGAGCAGCGCGTCGGGCCCCTGGGAGGCCAGCGCGCGGGAGGCCGCGACCATGGTGGCGGTCGCACCGACGCTGCTCGCGAGATCCCAGCTGTCGCCCTCGGTACGTCCGGGATTCGTGGTCATCGGCTTGCGCTCCTATTTCTCGAGGGTGCCGCTGGTGTAGAGCATCTCGCCCATGCGCATGTCGTCGTCCTGCAGGGGCGGGAGCCCGTTGGCCACGAACAGCTCGCGGATGCTGACGCTGTCCAACCGCCACCCGCGGTCGGCGAGGTAGGGGGCTGCCTCGTTGCGGTCGCCGAAGTAGACCAGCCCCGCCATGTCGAGGTCGAAGCCGTGCGCGCGCCAGCGCTCGGAGATCGCCTGCATGCGCTCCTTCATCTTGTCCTCGTCACCGGGCTCGGGATTGGGCGCGCTTTCGGTGGCCAGCCGGCTGCCCGGCGCGCTGAGCTCGGTGATGGTGTCCAGCAGCCGGTCCTGCGCGTCCGGCGGCAGATAGCCCAGCAGGCCCTCGGCGCTCCAAGCGGTCGGCTGCGCGGGGTCGAACCCGGCGGTGCGCAGGGCTGTGGGCCAGTCGTCGCGAAGGTCCACGGCCACCACGCGCCGGTCGGCCGTGGGCGCGGCGCCCAAATCGGCCAGTGTGCGGGACTTGAACTCGATCACCTGCGGCTGGTCGACCTCGTAGACGACCGTTCCGGCCGGCCACGCCAGCCGGTAGGCCCGGGCGTCGAGCCCGGAGGCCAGGATCACGACCTGCCTGATGCCCGCCCCGGTCGCCGTCAGGAAGAACTCGTCGAAGAACTTGGTGCGCACGGCCATGTTGTCGGCCATGCGTGACATGGCCCCGACGGAGCCGGTGGCGCCGTCATGCACGTCGTTGAGCTCGCCGGGGTCCAGTTCGCCGCTCGCCAGGCGGGCGAGCAGGTCCACGCCCACCGCCCGCACGAGTGGCTCGGCGAACGGGTCGTCGATCAGCGGGTTGTCGGCGCGGGTGGCCATCGCGCGGGCCGCTGCGACCATGGTCGCGGTCGCTCCGACGCTGGATGCCAGGTCCCAGGTGTCCCCCTCGTACCGGGAGCCGGTGGAAGTCATAGTCGTACCCCTAAGTAGTTAGTCCAACTCTGCTAATAATTAGCCCATTTAACAGCTTCCTCCACTGTACGCCTTCGTCCGATCGCGGCAACCTGGCTCGGTGCCGGTCTCAGGCCGGTCGCGTCGCGCGGTAGTAGTTGAGCCGCCCCACCACGCGCTGCCGATGCGTGGCGATCAGCGTGCAGGCGAACCCCGCCGCACGCAGCAGCCGGGGCACCGCGTCGCCGAGGTTGCCGGCCGCATGACGGTTGTGCCTCATCAGATACGCGGCCAGGCCGTCGCGGACGGTCATGTCGCCGCCGATGTCGACCAGGTGCAGCCTGCCGCCCGGGCGCAGGACACGGAAAACCTCGGACGCCGCGGGTTTTCGCGTCATCCTCCAGGTGATGCAGCATCATCGACGACAGCACCCGGTCGAACTCTCCGTCGGCGTAGGGCAGCCGCTGGGCATAGCCGCGGTCGAAGCGTATCCCGCTCATTTCGTGCGTCTTTCGCCGCGCCCGCGCCAGCGCCAGCGGATCCGGGTCGCATCCGATCACCTCCGCGAGCGGCTGGGCGCGTTTGGCCATGACGCTCAGATTCCCGGTGCCGCATCCGATTTCGAGGATCCGGCGGCAGTCGTCGAGCTCGGCTTGCGCGAGCAGGGTCCGGTACACCCGTTTCATGCCCAACAGGCGGGCGAACAGGTCGTAGGCGGGGAGCAACGCGTCGTGGCCGGCGCCGGGCATGTAGTCATGAGGATGATGTTTGGTCACGAATACATGCTGAACCACGCGGTGGAAGGACAATTGGCAGATAATCGGGAAAAACAGGACTATTTTTGGACACCATGATGCAGCCGGCCCGGATGGTCCGCCACCGCGCGGGGGTGCCGGTCTACCGATATCGGACCGACCCGGACACGCCTCCGGTGTCGGTGCTGCGCCCCGGGCCCGACGAGATACTCGAACCCCGCCGCCACATCCACGACTTCCCGGTGCTGTGGTACGTCCCCGCGGCCGGGCTGGTTCACGTGGCCGCCGCGGGCGAGGTGCTCGATCCCGGGCTGCTGCTCCCGCTCGACGGGGGCGTGGCGGTGTCTTTCGACCCCGCGGCGCTCGGGGAGGACGGGCGTTCGCCGTGGCCCACCTGGCGCGCGCATCCGCTGCTCTTCCCGTTTCTGCACGGGCAGTCGGGCGGGATGCTGCGGCTGGAGGTGCCCGTGGCCGGGCGGCCGAGGTGGGACGACGCGATCCGGGCGCTCGAGGCCGAGCTCACGGCCCGGCAGGAGGGCTATCGGCAGGCGGCGCTGGCGCACTTGACGCTGCTGCTGATCGATCTGGCGCGCCTGGCCCGCGACGTGGTGGCCGATCTGCGGCGCAGCGGCGAGCCGCTGCTGGCCGAGGTGTTCGCGGTGATCGACCGCCGTCACGCCGAGCCGGTGTCGTTGCGCGATGTGGCGCGCGAACTCGGTATCACGCCGGGCCACCTGACCACGGTCGTGCGCCGCCGCACCGGTCGTACCGTCGGCGAGTGGATCGTGGAACGCCGCATGGCCGTGGCCCGAGGGCTCTTGGCCGAGACGGACCTCCCGGTCTCGGAGGTGGCCAGGCGGGTCGGAATGGCCGATCCGGGTTACTTCAGCAGGACGTTCAAACGGATGCACGGCACGCCGCCCCGCGCCTGGCGTGTCCGACGCATCCCCTAGCAGATCAGAGAGATTCGATGTCCAGCCAGCGGTCGACGTCGAAGCCGTCGGCCACCGAGCGGATCATGGCGCCGCCACGGCCGGGATAGTGCGCGGGTATCACGGCGGCCTTGGCCGCCGCGGCCTCGGTGAATATGCGGTGGCGGGTGGCCGCGGCGGCCGGGGCGTCCACGTCGAAGGCGCACGCGTCGGCGGGCCGGCGCAGCTGCAGCGGGCTGTGGGTGAGGTCGCCCACGAAAACCGCGGGCCGGCCCGCGTCGAGCCAGAGCACCGAGGAACCCGGCGTGTGTCCGGGGGCCGGGCGCAGCAGCAGCGATGGGCTGATCCGGTAATCGTCGGACCATCGGACGAGCTGTGCTTCCACGGGCAAAACGCTGTCCGCGAACACCAGATCGTTGCCGCGCTGCTGCGTCTGTTCTTGCTCGCTGCGCGGTAGCCGCCGGGCCGCGGCCCCCTCGGGATGGAAGTGGTGGTAGTCCGCGGCCGCCACCACGTACCGGGCGTTGGGGAACGTGGGCACCCAGGCGCCGTTCTCGAGCATCGTGTTCCACCCGACATGGTCGGAGTGGATGTGGGTGTTGACCACCACGTCCACGGCGTCGCGGTCGATCCCCGCCGCCCGCAACGACGACAGGAACCCCGTGTTGAGGTGATCCAGGGGCGGCATGTGCGGGCGCGGGCGATCATTGCCGACGCCGGTGTCCACGACGACCGTCAGGCCGTCGACCTCGATGACCCAGCTCTGGACGACGATACGCCACCGATCGGTCTCGGGGTCGAAGAAGTCCGGCACGAGCAGGTCGGCGTTGTCGCGCCACCCCGACGGCGGCGTCACGGGGAAAGAGTCGGCGCCCAACGAGAATCGGAGCTCGACCACCCGCGCGATATCCGCGCGACCGAGCCGGAAGCGGTGCGTCACGCGTTGGCACGCAGATAGCCGTAGACGGCGGCGAAGTTGCCGTTGACGTCGTCGGGAATGGGCACCGCGCCGCCCAGGGCCCTTGCACCCCAGACGATCTGGGCAGTGCGTTCCACTAGGGCTGTGACGTGCAGCGCCTTGTCGGGTCGCGGGCCGACGGCCACCAGGCCGTGGTTGGCGATCAGCGCGGCCGCGCGCCCGTCGAGAGCGCGCACGGCGTTGAGCCCGACGTCGGGCGTGCCGGAGGCGGCGTACTCCGCGCACCGGACGTCGCCGCCGCAGTACACGGCGAACTCGTCGATGCAGGCCGGAATAGACTGGCGCGCAACGGCAAACATCGTCGCCCAGACAGGGTGGCTGTGGATGACGCTGCCGACGTCGTCGAACGCCCGGTAGCAGGCCAGGTGCAGTTGCATCTCCGACGACGGGAACCGGCCTTCCGCGGCCTGCAGCACGGCGCCGTCGGGGTCGACGAGCACCACGTCGTCGAGCCGCATGTCGCGATAGTCCACCGACGACGGCGTGATGACGATGTTGCCGTCGGCGCGCCGGGCGGAGATGTTGCCGGCGGTGCCCTCGACCAGGCCGCGGCGCAGCATGTCCTTGGCCGCGTCCAGGACCGCGGTTTCGGGGTTGTCGACATACCTCACGAGCCCAGCACCTCCGGGTTGACGACATGGGCGGGGGCGTTCCCCGCCAACAGCGCTTCCAGGTCGTCGGCCACCATCTGCGCCTGCCGCGCCTCGGTGTCCCAGGTGGCGCCCCCGATGTGCGGGGTCAGGACGACGTTGGGCAGGGCCGCCAGCGGGTGGTCCGTCGGCAGCCATTCGCCGGCGAAGTGGTCCAGCCCCGCGGCGGCCACCTTGCCGGTGCGCAGCGCCTGCACCAGCGCGTCGGTGTCGTGCAGCTGGGCCCGGGCGGTGTTGAGGAACACCACGCCGTCGCGCATGGCCGCGAACTGCGCCGCGCCGATCATTCCGGCGGTCTCGTCGCTGACTGGCGCGTGCAGGGACACCACGTCGGCCTCGGCCAGCAGCTCGTCGAGCCCGTGTTCGGCCTCGTCGCTGTACGGGTCGTGGGCGATGACCCGCAGGCCCAGCCCGGACAGCCGCCAGCGCACCGCGCGGCCGACCGCGCCCAGGCCCACCAGTCCGGCGGTGCGCCCCGCGATCTCCCAGGACCGGAAGCGCTGATACGGGATGCTCCCGTCGCGAAAGATGTTGCCGCCGCGCACGTCCGCGTCCGCGGGCAGCAGCCGGCGGGTCGCGGCCAGCAGCAGGGCCACGGTCATCTCGGCGACCGCGTCGGCGTTGCGCCCCGGGGTGTTCAGCACCGGGACGCCGGCCGCGGTGGCCCCGGGGATGTCGACGTTGTTGGGGTCACCCCGGGTGGACGCGATCGCACGCAATCCGAGGTCGAACACCGGCCCACGTACCGAGTCGCTTTCCACCACAACCACATCGGCGTCTTCGGCGGCGATCCGCTCGGCCAGCTGCTCCGGGCTGTAGATACGCAGGGGCCGCTGCTCTATCCACGGGTCGTAGACCACCTCGGCCAGCTCCCGGAGCTTGGCGAACCCCGGCCCCCGCATCGGGGCCGTCACCAGGGCGCGTGGTTTGGACGTCACGAGAGCCAATGCTGGCGTACGGTGACGCCCGTGTCACGCGAAGCCGTCACAATCGGCATCGACATCGGCAGCACGTCGGTCAAAGCGGTCGCCGCCGACGCCGACGGCCGCGTGACGGCACGGGCGCATCGGTCACCGGTTGCGGGTGCCCGCCCCCGACCGGCTCGAGCACGACGCCGACGAGGCGTGGCGGCGGGGCCCGGTGGCGGCGCTGGACCAACTGGGCCGCCGCGACGCGAAGGCGGTCGCCGTTGCGGCGATGGTGCCGTCGCTGACCGCCGTCGACGCCGCCGGCGTCCCCGTCACGCCGGGGCTGCTGTATGGGGACGCCCGGGGCCGGGGGCCGGGGACGGCCGACCAACCGCTGCCCGCGGTGGGTGAGGCGGCGGAGTTTCTGCGCTGGACCGCGGCCGAGGCGCCCTGGGCGACCGGGTACTGGCCGGCGCCGGCGGTGGCCAATCACGCGTTGGCCGGCGAGGCCGTGATCGACTTTGCCACCGCCGCAACGACATTCCCCCTTTTCAACGGGACCGGCTGGAACGCGGCGGCCTGCGCCGAACGCGGCGCGACCGTCGAGCAGATGCCGCGGGTGGAAACGATCGGGGTCGCGGTCGGCCGGCTGCGCCAGACCGGCGCGGTGCTGGCGACCGGCGCCGTCGACGCACTGTGCGAACAGATCGTGGCCGGCGCCGACCGCGACGGCGACGTGCTGGTGCTGTTCGGCACCACGCTGATCGTGTGGGTGACAGTGGCGGAGGCACGGCAGGTTCCCGGCCTGTGGACGATCCCGCACACGGCCGCGGGCAAGAGCCAGATCGGCGGGGCCAGCAACGCCGGCGGCCTGTTCCTGGGGTGGGTGGATCGCGTCCTGGGGCCGGGCGACGCGGCCGCGACCGACCCGCGGCGGGTGCCGGTGTGGTCGCCCTACATCCGGGGGGAGCGCACGCCGTTCCACGATCCGGACCGCCGGGCCGTGCTCGATGATCTCGACCTGACCCACGACGCCGCCGCGCTGCGCAGGGCCGCCTACGAGGCGTCGGGCTTCGTGGTGCGTCAGCTCATCGAGCTGAGCGGGGCGCCGGTGGCGCGCCTCGTCGCCGCGGGTGGCGGCAGCCGGGTCGGGCCGTGGATGCAGGCCGTCGCCGACGCCACCGGCCTTGACGTGCAGGTCTCCGAGGTCGCCGAGGGCGCGGCGCTGGGGGCGGCGTTCCTGGCCCGCATGGCGGCCGGCCTGGAGACGTCGATCGCCGATGCCGCCCGCTGGGCGCGCACCGCGCGCGTCGTCGAGCCCCGGCCCGCGTGGGCGGCGGCGGTCGAGGATCGCTACCACCGGTTCCTCGAGCTGGGAAGCCGACGCCCCGAGGCGCTACCTCCGACGGCGATCTAATCTGGTGCAATGACCGACCAGGACCGTAAAGCCGCCCGGCGAGAGATCGCAGATGCCCTGTTGAACGCCCTCGAACGCCGCCACGAGATAGCCGACGTCGTTGTCGAGTCTGAGGACAAGGCGGCCGCCGTCGGGGCGGTCGCCGCGTTGCTGGACACGTCGCACGCGGCCGCCGAGGCCGTGATGGGCATGTCGTTCGACCAACTGACCAAAGATTCGCGCCGCAAGATCCTCGCCGAACTCGAAGACCTCAACAAGCAGCTGAGCTTCACCGTCAAGGAACGGCCGGCCAGTTCGGGGGAGAACCTCGAGCTGCGGCCGTTCTCGGCGCAATCGGACCGGGACCTCTTCGCCCTGCGGACCGCGGAGATGGGCGCCGGGGACGGCTCCGGCGGGCCGGCCGGCAGCCTCGACGACGAGATCAACGCGGCGCTGCGGCGCGTCGACGACGAGGAAGCTGCCTGGTTCGTGGCCGAGGAGGCGGGCGAGAAGGTCGGCATGGTGTTCGGCGAGCTGGTGCGCGGCGAGGTCGACGTACGGATCTGGATCCACCCCGATCACCGCAAGAAGGGCTACGGCACGGCGGCGCTGCGCAAGTCGCGTTCGGAGATGGCGTGGTGCTTCCCCGCCGTGCCGATGATCGTCCGCGCGCCGGCCGCCAAGCCCGCCGAGAACGCATAGGGCGTCGGCGTTGATTCCGGTCGTGTCGTTGTCGTGATTGTCCACCACGCCGCAGCGATGATCGGGTTGTGCCACCAATCCTTGTAGGCCGGATCGGTTCGACCCGTTGCCTCCAAATCGTGGAATTCCGTCGGCAGGCCGGAGCGGCCTTCCGTCCGGATTGTGCGCTGATGCGCGATATCCTCAATCGAGGCAGGCATTCCTAAAAAGATCGCTCGCGCGTTATCCCAGGTGGCGGCGCATAGTCCGCAGGTCCGGCCCCTGTCTCGAAAACCGCAAGGCCCGTGCTGCCCGTTTAGATGGGAGTCCCGCGAATGCTTCCCGGCTTCTGTATGAGCAGGCCATCTCGCTCGTGACGGCGGCAAGATGTTGGCCGCAAACCCACCCGTGAGCACCGTGAGATTCGCAGCCAGACCCTCGCCGGCGCCCACCACCGCGGCGCCCGCAGCAGACAACACCGCAGGATCCACCACCAACGGAGTCACCCGCGGAATTCTCGCCCAGCCCACCCGCCGGCGCTAATCACCCAAGGGCCGCGCCGCCAAGTTAACGGCCACAAAGCAAGCGGCACAACTCAGTTATCCACAGGCCCGCCCACCAACGTGATCCGATGCCCCGAGGGGTTCAACGTAGCGTCGCGGTGACGGCGACGATGTTGCGGAGCTGGGATTCCTCGTCGTCGGGGTAGACGAGGCCGTAGTCGGCGAAGAGCTCACGCCGGGGCCGGGTGCTGACCTGCCAGCCCGCACCGGTCAGGTAGTCGACGACGTCGCTGCGCTCGCCGTCGAAGAACAGTCCCGACAAGTCGATGTCGCAGCCGACTTTGGCCCATCGCTCGTTGAACTGCTTTGCGCGTTCGCTCATGGTCCGGCCCGCATCCCCGTGGAATTCGGTGGCCAGCCTGCTTCCGGGGGCGCTGAGCCCGGTGATGTTGTCGAACAGGCGGTCCTGGGCTTCGGGCGGAAGGTACATCAGCAGGCCCTCGGCGCTCCAGGACGTCGGCTGGGTCGTGTCGAAGCCGGCGTCGCGCAGCGCGGTCGGCCAGTCTTCCCGCAGGTCGACGCTGACGGTTCGGCGGTCCGCGGTCGGGGCGGCGCCCAAGTCCGACATCGCGGTGCTCTTGAAGTCGACGACCTTGGGCTGATCGACCTCGTAGACCACGCTGCCGGGCGGCCAACTGAGCCGGTAGGCGCGCGCGTCGAGACCGGCGGCCAGGATCACTGATTGACGGATGCCGTCGCGCGCCGCATTGAGGAAGAAGTCGTCGAAGAAGCGGGTGCGCACCGCGATCGAATCGGTTTCCAGCTGCAGGTCCCGCTCGCCGTCCTCGTGCGCATCGGGGACCACCTCGCCGTCGACCAGGCGGCGGAAGAAGTCGAGCCCGACCGCCCGGACCAGAGGCGCCGCGAACGGGTCGTCGATGATCGGGTTGGTCGCTTCGCTGGCCAGGGCGCGGGCCGCCGCGACCATCGTGGCCGTGGCGCCGACGCTCGAGGCCAGGTCCCAGCTGTCTTGATCACTGCGCGTCATGCTGCTCCATTCTTTCCGGTGGTCGCGCCCCGGAACGCCGGCTGCCGATACTTAGCAAGTATAAGAATTGTCCGGACGTTGCGCTGCACCGCAGGCACGACGGCCCGCCAACGAAACTGCGCAGATCAGCTGTTAGTCTCGTACACGATTCGACGCGCTGTAGATAAGGTCGGCCGTACGTCCTGGCCTGCGGGTGCTGGGCGCGTGACCAGGATGACCCTCGGCTGCGCAGGAGGATAGAGTGCTTTCGGCTTTCATCTCGTCGCTGAGGACAGTCGACCTGAGACGGAAGATCCTCTTCACCCTCAGCATCCTTCTGCTCTACCGGCTCGGTGCCGCGCTGCCGTCTCCCGGGGTCAACTACCCCAACGTGCAGCAGTGCATCAAAGAGGCCACCGGCGGCGAGGCCGGGCAGATCTACTCGCTGATCAACCTGTTCTCCGGCGGGGCGTTGCTCAAGCTCACCGTGTTCGCGGTGGGTGTGATGCCCTACATCACGGCCAGCATCATCGTGCAGTTGCTCACGGTGGTGATCCCGCGCTTTGAGGAGTTGCGCAAGGAAGGCCAGTCCGGCCAGGCCAAGATGACCCAGTACACCCGCTACCTGGCGATCGCGCTGGCCGTCCTGCAGGCCACCAGCATCGTGGCGCTGGCGGCCAACGGCGGGCTGCTGCAGGGCTGCTCGCTGGACATCATCGCCGACCAGAGCATCTTCACCCTGGTCGTCATCGTGCTGGTGATGACGGGCGGGGCGGCGCTGGTGATGTGGATGGGCGAGCTGATCACCGAACGCGGGATCGGCAACGGCATGTCGCTGCTGATCTTTGTCGGCATCGCCGCGCGCATCCCGTCCGAGGGCAAGACCATCCTGGACAGCCGCGGCGGCGTCATCTTCACCGCCGTCCTGGTCGCCGCGCTGGCCATCATCGTGGGCGTGGTGTTCGTCGAGCAGGGCCAGCGCCGGATCCCGGTGCAGTACGCCAAACGCATGGTGGGCCGGCGCATGTACGGCGGCACCTCCACCTACCTGCCGCTCAAGGTCAACCAGGCCGGCGTGATCCCGGTCATCTTCGCGTCGTCGCTGATCTACATCCCGCACCTGGTCACCCAGCTGATCCGCAGCGGCAGCGGCGGCATGGGCAACAGCTGGTGGGACAAGTTCGTCAGCACCTACCTGTCCGACCCGAGCGACCCCGTCTACATCTCCATCTACTTCGGGCTGATCATCTTCTTCACGTACTTCTACGTGTCGATCACCTTCAACCCCGATGAGCGCGCCGACGAGATGAAGAAGTTCGGCGGCTTCATCCCCGGCATCCGTCCGGGCAAGCCCACCGCCGACTACCTGCGCTACGTCCTGAGCAGGATCACGCTGCCGGGCTCGATCTACCTGGGCGCCATCGCGGTGCTGCCCAACCTGTTCCTGCAGATCGGCAACGGCGGGGCGGTACAGAACCTGCCGTTCGGCGGTACGGCCGTTCTGATCATGATCGGCGTCGGATTGGATACGGTCAAACAAATCGAGAGTCAGCTCATGCAGCGCAACTACGAAGGGTTCCTCAAGTGAGACTCGTTTTGCTGGGGCCGCCGGGGGCGGGCAAGGGCACGCAGGCCGAGAAGCTCGCTCAGAAGCTGGGTATCCCGCAGATCTCGACCGGCGACCTGTTCCGGCGCAACATCGGCGAGGGCACCGAACTCGGGCTGGAGGCCAAGCGCTACCTGGACGCCGGCGACCTGGTGCCCGCCGAGCTGACCAACCAGCTCGTCGACAACCGGCTCGACGACCCGGACGCCGCCGACGGGTTCATCCTGGACGGGTATCCGCGCTCGCTCGAGCAGGCCAAGGCGCTGCACGAGATGCTCGAACGGCGCGCCACCGACATCGACGCGGTGCTCGAGTTCCGGGTGTCGCAGGACGAGTTGCTGCAGCGGCTCAAGGCGCGCGGCCGCGCCGACGACACCGACGACGTCATCCTCAACCGGATGAAGGTGTACCGCGAGGAAACCGCGCCGCTGCTGGAGTACTACCGCGACCAACTCAAGACCGTCGACGCCGTCGGCTCGATGGACGAGGTGTTCGCCCGCGCGCTGCAAGCCCTCGGCAAATAGCGACCCCGGGCGAGGAACCATGACACCGCTGGCACGACTGCGCAGTCGCCGGGTGGTGCCGCAGCGCAGCGCCGCCGAGCTGGACGCGATGGCCGCGGCCGGCGCCGTCGTCGCCGCCGCCCTGAACGCCGTCCGTGCGGCGGCGGTGCCCGGGGCGTCGACGCTGAGCCTCGACGAGATCGCCGACTCGGTGATCCGCGACGCCGGGGCGACGCCGTCGTTCCTGGGCTACCACGGCTATCCGGCGTCGATCTGCGCGTCGGTCAACGACCGGGTCGTTCACGGCATCCCGTCGGCCGCCGAAGTCCTGGCCCCCGGGGACCTGGTGTCCATCGACTGCGGGGCGGTGCTGGCCGGCTGGCACGGGGACGCCGCGATCACCTTCGGGGTGGGCCCGCTGCGGCCCGCCGACGAGGCACTCTCGGCGGCGACCCGGGAATCGCTGGAGGCCGGGATCGCGGCGATGGTCGTCGGCAACCGGCTCACCGACGTCGCCCACGCGATCGAGACGGGCACCCGCGCGGCCGAGCGTCGCTACGGGCGCCGGTTCGGCATCGTGGAGGGCTACGGGGGCCACGGCATCGGCCGGCAGATGCACATGGACCCGTTCCTGCCCAACGAGGGCGCCCCCGGCCGGGGTCCGTTGCTGGCGGCCGGTTCGGTCCTGGCCATCGAACCGATGCTCACGCTCGGCACGGGCAAGACGGTGGTGCTCGACGACGAGTGGACGGTGACCACCTCCGACGGCTCCCGCGCGGCGCACTGGGAGCACACGGTCGCCGTCACGGACGACGGGCCACGCATCCTGACGTTGCCTGGGTGAGATCCGCGTGAACTAACCGCTCCGTCGGCTCGTTTCACCGAGCGGAGGTGATCGAGTGGCTCGGGTTGCTGGCACCGGGGCGGCGGCGGCCGAGGCCGCGCTGATGAGGGCGATCTACGACGAGCACGCCGCGGTGCTGTGGCGCTACGCGCTGCGGCTGACCGGGGACGCGAGCCACGCCGAGGACGTCGTGCAGGAAACCCTGTTGCGGGCGTGGCAGCATCCGGAGATCATCGGGGATGCCGACCGCTCGGCGCGGGCCTGGATGTTCACCGTCGCCCGCAACATGATCATCGACGACCGGCGCAGCGCCCGGTTCCGCCACGTGGTCGCCTCGACCGACGAGGTCGGAGCGCCCGAGCAGTCGACGCCCGACGAGGTGAACGCGGCGCTGGACCGGTTGTTGATCGCCGACGCGGTGGCCCAGCTTTCGGTCGAGCATCGGGCCGTGATCGAAAGGTCGTACTACCGCGGCTGGACGACGGCGCAGATCGCCGCGGACCTGCAGATCGCCGAGGGAACAGTGAAGTCGCGCCTGCACTACGCGGTGCGGACGCTGCGGCTGACGCTGCAGGAGCTCGGGGTCACCCGCTAAGGCATGACGAACCTAAGGCATGACGAGCAAGGAGAGTGATGAGATGAACGCTCGGCCAGAGGGCATCGGCCCGCCCGGTGACCGCTACGCGATGTGGGATGCCGCCTACGTGCTGGGATCGCTGTGCGCCACCGAACGCCGCGAATTCGAGGCGCACATGGCCGGCTGCCGGTCGTGCCGGGACGCCGTCGCCGACCTGAGCGGCGTGCCGGCCCTGCTTTCCCGGCTGGATCGCGAGGAGGTGGCCACGCTCGGCGAGTCGGGTCCGATGGCGACCCCGGGGGTGTCCCCGGCGCTGCTGCCCTCGCTGCTGGCGGCGGTGCGCTTTCGGCGCCGCCGCGCGCGCGTGGCCACTTGGGCGGCCGCCTCGGCCGCGGCCGTGGTGCTGGGGGTCGGCGTGCTCGTCGGCGTGCACGGTCATTCGGCGGCGCCCCCGCAGCAGGTGAGTGCGTCGTCGCAGCCGATGGCGCAGGTCGGCACCACCCTGCTCACCTCGACGGTGCGGGTCAGCGGCCGGCACTGGGGGACGTCGATCAACCTTGACTGCGTGTGCCTGGCCCCGCTGACCGCGCACCACGACACGCTGGCGATGGTGGTGGTGGGCCGCGACGGCCGCCAGACCCGGCTGGCGACCTGGGTGGCCGTCCCCGGGCAGACCGCGACGCCGGCCGGCAGCATCTCGACTCCGGTCGACCAGATCGCCGCCGTGCAGGTGGTTTCCGCCGACAACGGGCAGGTTCTGCTGCAGCGTTCGTTGTAGACGCGGTAAGAAAGAGGGTGTGACCGCCTCGAGATCGCCCAAACGGGATCCGATCGCCGCGGCGCGGGCCAACTGGGAGCGTGCCGGCTGGGGCGATGTGGCGCCGGGCATGGTCGCGGTGACCTCGGTGATGCGCGCGCACCAGATTTTGCTGGCCCGGGTCGAGAACGCGTTGCGTCCCTACGACCTGAGCTTCTCGCGGTATGAGTTGCTCCGGCTGCTGGCGTTCAGCCGCGCCGGGGCGCTGCCGATCACCAAGGCGTCCGACCGCCTGCAGGTGCACGTCACCAGCGTGACCCACGCGATCCGCCGGCTGGAATCCGACGGGTTGGTGCGGCGGGTGCCGCACCCCACCGACGGGCGCACGACGCTGGTGCAGATCACCGAGCTGGGTCGCTCGACGGTGGAGGACGCCACGGTCACCCTCAACGAGCAGGTGTTCGCCGACATCGGAATGTCCGACACCGAATCGCTGGCCTTGGTGTCGGCGGTGGACACGTTGCGGCGCAACGCCGGCGACTTTTGAGCGCGGTGGATCGCCACCGTCAGGTCGGCTGCTCGAGCTAGCCGGCGGCCCATGCCTTGGCGCGCTCGAGGTCGTCGAGCCCGAACACGGCCAGCTCGCCGGGCACCATCCACGCCAGCGCATGCAGGATGTGGGCGACCCATTCCTTGTCCGACACGACGGCGATTCGCTTGAAGGCCGAATGATGCGGCAGGACGGCGCCGAATCCCATCTTGAGATCCTCGACCAACCCGCCGGGGCCGAAACCCTCGTAATCGGATGCGATGACTTCCACGATCCTTATTCCACCGGTTTTGAACAGCTCCTCCATGGCGGGCTTGATCTCGCGCAGTTCGTCGCCGCGCAACCGGCCGGACACCCGGATGCCGGTCACTCCCTCCGGCATGTCCGGCAGCAATTCGATCATCGGGGACTCCTTGATGGGCATAGGCCGCCGGAGTGAATTCTCTCCGACGTTGCGCGCAACCTGGGTCAGCTCGAGCGCAGCATCTCGATGACGGCGCTGAAGTCCTGGTCGGCGCGGGAGGCGTCGGACGCGATGAACTCGGCGTAAATCTGCGCGGCGTGACTGCCCAGCGGGGCCGCCGCACCGGTGGAGGTGACTGCGTCCATCGCCAGGCCCAGGTCCTTGTTCATCAGCGCCGTCGCGAATCCGGGTCGGAAGTCGTTGTTGGCCGGCGAGGTCGGGACCGGGCCCGGCACCGGGCAGTTGGTCTGCACCGCCCAGCAGTTGCCGGTTGCCCCGGTGATGACGTCGAACAGCGACTGCGCCGACAGGCCGAGCTTCTCGGCCAGCACGAAGGCCTCGCCGATCGCGATCTGCTGCACCGCCAGCACCATGTTGTTGCAGACCTTGGCGGCCTGCCCCGCGCCCGCGGCGCCGCAATGAATGACCTTGCCCGCCATGGGTTCCAGCACCGGACGCGCCCGCTGCAACGCGGACTCCTCACCGCCCACCATGAACGCCAGGGTTCCCGCCGCGGCGCCCTTCACCCCACCCGAAACGGGGGCGTCCAGTTGTGCGACGCCGTGTGATTGCGCGAGTGCGTGGACCTCCCGCGCGTCGCTGACCGAGATCGTGGAGCTGTCGATGAACAGAGCACCGGCCCGAGCGGCCGGCAGCACCTCGGCGTAGCAGCGTTTGACCACCTCCCCGTTGGGCAGCATGGTGATGACGACGTCGGCCCCGGCGACCGCCTCGGCGGCGCTGTCGAACACCGCCACACCGTTCGAGGCCGCCGCCGTCGCCGATGCGGGCACCGGATCGAACCCGCGCACCGTGTGGCCGGCGGCAACGAGATTCGCCGACATGGGTCCGCCCATGTGGCCCAGTCCCAAAAACGCGACGGTGGAAACGTTGGTCATGGCGCCTTTCTACGCGCTGGCCCGGAACCGTGCGGCCTCGGCTCGCCCGACGACCACCCGCATGATCTCGTTGGTCCCCTCGAGGATCCGGTGCACCCGCAGGTCACGCACGATCTTCTCCAGCCCGTACTCACGCAGGTAGCCGTAGCCGCCGTGCAACTGCAGGGCCTTGTCGGCGACCTCGAAGCACGCGTCGGTGACGTAGCGCTTGGCCATCGCGCACAGCTCCACCTTGTCGGCGTCGTCGCCGTCCAGCGCACTCGCCGCGCGCCACAACAGCAGTCGCGACGTCTGCAACGCGGTGGCCATGTCAGCCAGGGTGAAGCGGATGGTCGGCTCGTCGATCAGGGCGGAGCCGAACGCCTGTCGTTCGCGAACGTAAGCGCCCGCCTTGTCGAAGGCGGCCTGGGCGCCGCCGAGCGAGCAGGCCGCGATGTTGAGGCGGCCGCCGTTGAGGCCGTTCATCGCGATGCCGAAGCCGGTTCCCTCGCCGTCGGCGCCGCCGAGCATCGCGTCGGCCGGCACCCGCACCCCGTCCAGGATCACCTGCGCGGTGGGTTGGGCATGCCAGCCCATCTTCTCCTCTGGCGCGCCGAAACTCAGCCCCGCAGCGCCCTTTTCGACGATGAAGGTGGAGATGCCGCGGGGGCCCGGATTTTCTGGGCCGCCCGTGCGGGCCATCACCACATAGACGTCGGAGGCGCCCGCGCCCGAGATGAACTGCTTGACGCCGTCGAGCACGTAATCGCCACCCTGCCGGACGGCGCGGGTGGTCAACGCGCTCGCGTCGGAGCCGACACCCGGCTCGGTCAGGCAGTAGCTGGCGATGACGTCCATCGAGGCCAGCCGCGGAACCCAGATCTTGCGTTGTTCTTCGGTGCCATAGCAGTCGATCATCCACGCGCACATGTTGTGGATGGACAGGAACGCGGCGGTCGCCGGGTCGGCGGCGGCAAGCTGCTCGAAGATGCGAACCCCGTCGAGGCGGCGCAGCCCGCTGCCGCCCACGTCGTCGCGGCAGTAGATGGCCGCCATGCCGAGTTCGGCGGCCTCGCGGAGCACATCGGTCGGAAAGTGCTGGGCGGCATCCCATTCCAGGGCGTGCGGGGCGAGGCGTTTGGCGGCGAACGCGGCGGCCGTCTCGGTGATCACCCGTTCGTCGTCGTCGAGCGCGAAAAGTTCCATGAACTCGAGCGCCCTAATCCATTGTCGGGATGACGAATTCGGCACCGTCTTTGATGCCTGACGGCCATCGCGACGTGACGGTCTTGACCTTGGTGTAGAACTGGATCGACGCCGGGCCGTGCTGGTTGAGGTCGCCGAAGCCGGAGCGCTTCCAGCCGCCGAAGGTGTGGTAGGCCACCGGCACCGGGATCGGCACGTTGACCCCCACCATGCCCACTTGCACGCGGGAGACGAAGTCGCGGGCGGTGTCGCCGTCGCGGGTGAAGATCGCCACGCCGTTGCCGTACTCGTGCTCGGAAGGCAGCCGCAATGCTTCTTCGTAGTCGTGCGCGCGCACCATGCACAGCACCGGACCGAAGATCTCGTCGGTATAGATCGACATGTCCGGGGTGACGTGGTCGAACAGCGTCGGCCCGATGAAGAACCCGCCCTCGAGGTTGGCGTCACCGAACGTCAGGTCGTCGCTGCGACGGTCGCGGCCGTCGACCACGATCTCCGCGCCGGCGGTCACGCCCTGGTCGATGTAGTCGCGCACCCGCGCCAGCGCGGCCTCGGTGACAAGTGGGCCGTAGTCGGCCTTGGGGTCCAGGCTGTGTCCCACGCGCAGGTTGTTGATCCGCTCGACGAGCCTGGCGCGCAGCCGTTCCGCGGTCTGTTCGCCGACGGGCACCGCGACGCTGATGGCCATGCATCGTTCGCCGGCACTGCCGTAGCCGGCGCCGATCAGCGCGTCGACGGCCTGGTCGAGGTCCGCGTCGGGCATCACGATCATGTGGTTTTTGGCGCCGCCGAAGCATTGCGACCGCTTGCCGTGGGCCGCCGCCCCGGCGTAGATGTACTGGGCGATGTCGGAGCTGCCGACGAAGCCCACCGCCTTGATGTCGGGGTGTTCCAGGATCGCGTCGACGGCCTCCTTGTCGCCGTGGGCGACCTGGAACACGCCGGGCGGCAGGCCGGCGTCGAGAAAAAGCTCGGCCAACCGCACGGGAACCGACGGGTCGCGCTCGCTGGGCTTGAGGACGAACGCATTTCCGCAGGCCAGCGCCGGGCCGGCCTTCCACAGCGGGATCATCGCCGGGAAGTTGAACGGGGTGATGCCCGCGACCACGCCCAGGGGCTGGCGCAGCGAGTAGACGTCGATGCCCGGGCCGGCGCCCTCGCTGTACTCGCCCTTGAGCAGATGGGGTATCCCGATCGCGAACTCGATCACCTCGATGCCGCGCTGGATGTCACCGCGCGCGTCGGGCACGGTCTTGCCGTGCTCGAGCGACAGCAGCTCGGCGAGCTCGTCCATGTGGTCGTTGACCAGCTCGATGAACTTCATCATCACGCGGGCGCGACGCTGCGGATTCCATGCCGCCCAACCCTTTTGGGCTTCGACCGCCGAGGCCACGGCGGCGTCGACGTCGGCCTTGCCGGCCATCGCGACCCGGGCCTGCACCTGTCCGGTGCTGGGGTTGAAGACGTCGGCGGTGCGGGTGGACTGCCCGGTGGTGCGCTTCCCGTCGATGAAGTGGGGGATGGTTGTGGTCATGGGTGTCCTCGGGTACGCGAGAGGGCGACGGTTGATACTAGGAAATCCTAGTAAATGTTTATGGTGCCAGCAAGCCGCCTTGGCGCCCGGTCACCGCCAGCGGGGTTCCCCGCGGCGCTGCAGGCCCGTCCTCAGGTATCAGGAGAGGCTGTCGAAGTAGGTTGTCCCGGTCCCGGTGGGGTTGTAGGAGAGGTAGATCGGCATCTGCTCGAAGATGTAGTTGCCCGTGTTGAAGCCTGCGTTGGCCGACGTGACAATCGGTGCAGCTGAACCGGTGCCGGTGACCTGCTCGTAGAGCACGGTCGCTTGACCGCCGTTGACGGCCTCCACGATGATTTTCGTCCCCGCCGGCAGCGGGGTGCCGGGCGCAAGCTGATTGAGCGGGTCGGGGAGCAGGTTGCTCGGGACTCTCCCCGCAACTCCGCCGGTGTCGATAAATGCGCCGGGGGCACTTTGCAGATCGCTGTTGTTTACCTGCACCTGCAAGTTACTGGTGATGGGTGATCCTGGAACATTGGCAAAGCTTGGCAGCGGGTTGGTGCTGGCGAACTGGAAGTAGCCGCGGGGCTCGTTGATGAGCAGGCCCTGATTGAGCTGGGTCGGCAGATCCTGTACGGCGGTGGTGGCAAATGGGACGCCGCTGCGCGCGTTGGCGCCAACACCGATCAGCGTCTCGGGGGCGACGGGTCGTCCGTTGTGCACCTCGGAACTGATGACGCCAACAGCCATTGTCTGGGTGAGCATCCCATGCCCGAAATTCAGTGAGGCTCCATACAGGTTGTAAGTAACGACCGTCTGGTCACCCGGCACGCCGAAGTTGTAGGTCAGACCCTCCGCGAGCGGCGTGCCGAGGGAATTCAGGTTGACGGCCTGGGGTGCGAACAAGAGCGCGTCGGATCCGGTATCGACGGTTGCTTGCACCGTCGGTCCGCCGTTCACCGACACCTGCAAAGTGGGGCGGGTGCCGTGCATCGTCAGGGTCACGGTTGCTGGGCCTCCATCGGCGCCGGTCGCCCCCGAGTGGCCCCACAATTGGCCGCTGCCGGGGCCGCCGCTGCCGCCGATACCGGACACGACGCCGCCGGTCCCGCCGCCGCCACCGTCGCCTATTAGGAGCCCGCCGTTGCCGCCGACCCCGCCATTCCCGAGTGCCCCACCCATTCCGCCCGTGCCGCCGTCACCGAACCATTGCGCGTTGCCGCCGGCGCCGCCGGATGCGTAGGGTCCGCCGATACCGCCGTCGCCG
Organism: Mycobacterium sp. HUMS_12744610; assembly: GCF_041206865.1. Classification (NCBI taxonomy): domain Bacteria; kingdom Bacillati; phylum Actinomycetota; class Actinomycetes; order Mycobacteriales; family Mycobacteriaceae; genus Mycobacterium; species Mycobacterium servetii. Next base: position 5,124,126 of record NZ_JBGEDP010000001.1, on the reverse strand, counting down.
CCGTTACCCCACAGCAAGCCCCCGGTGCCCCCGACACCGCCTCTGCCGCCAGCGGTATCCGGGCTCACCGTGAAGGTCCCGCCCTGGCCGCCGGTACCGCCGTTGCCGAAGAGCAGCGCGTTGCCACCGGCGCCGCCGGCCCCGCCCGTCCCGCCGAAACCGCCGGTGCCGCCGTTGCCCCACAGCAACCCACCGGTGCCGCCGGCCCCGCCTGTCCCGCGCTGACCTGAAAAGTCATCGTCTTCGCTGGCAATTAACGTACTTGTCAACTCGGTTAGGGGCGGCGACCCAGCGGCAGCAGGCGGTGGTCGCGGGTGAACACCAGGCGCACCAGGCCGAGGGCGACCACGACGGTGGTGGCCGCGACCGACCCCAAGATGAGGAACATCACCACCGCCTGCACGAGCACGGCCTGCACGGGCGGGACCCCGGCCAGGATGAGCCCGGTCATAGCGCCCGGCAGGAAAACCAGCCCGGTGGCTTTCGTGGTTTCGATCTGCGGGCTGATCGCCGAGCGCAACGCGATGCGCAGGTACGGTGCGGCGGCCTGCCGGGACGGTTGCCCGAGGGCGAGCCGGGCGTCGACCTCGTCGCGTTTGTCGCGCAGCTCGTCGACCAGGCGCCGGGCGACCAGCACCATGGCCGTCATCGAGTTGCCGATCATCATCCCGGCGATCGGGACCACGGTCCGCGCCTGCAGGGGGAACACCCGTAGCCCGAAGATGACCCCCAGCGTGATCGCGGCGGCCGCGGTGAACGCGACGATCGCCAGTGGCGCCAACCGAGGTACCTCCGGGGCGCGGCGGCGGGCGACGTCCCCGGCGTAGGCGACCATGCCCGCGATCCACGCCCACGACCACCACAGCGAACGGCCCGGCTCGAACAGCAACGTCAGCGCGCCGCCCACGAGCAGCAGCTGGACCAGGGCGCGCGCCGCCGCCCACAGCACCTGCCGCTCCAGGCCGAGTCGCTGACACAGCGACACCGCCGCCGCCACGGCGACCAGCGACAGCGACGTCGCCAGCCCGACCCAGCCGACCTGCCCGTTCACCGCTTCGCCGGTCCCAGGCCAAGGCAACGGCCCGCCTCGATGCGCAGCACCCGATCAGCGGCCCGCGCGGCCTGCGCGGCGTCGTGGGTCACCCAGATGGCCGGGATGCCGTCGCGGTCGGCCAGATCGCGCACCGCGCGCTCGATCACGCGCGCCGCCTCGGCGTCCACCGCGGAGGTCGGTTCGTCGAGCAGCAGCACCTGCGGTCGCGCCATCAGGGTGCGGGCCAGGCACATGCGCTGCGCCTCCCCGCCCGACAGCGCGCCGGCGTCCCGGTCCAGCCACGACCCGGTCCCCGGGCCGGTCAGCGCCACGCGCTCCAGCGTCTCGCATATCCGCGCGTCGGAGGCGCCCGGGTCGGCGACCCGCAGGTTGTCGGCCACGGCGCCGGGAAACGGCGTCGGACGTTGGAAGCACATGCCCACCCGGCGCCGCAACGCCAACGGGTCGAGCTCGGCAATGTCGTTGCCGCAAAACAACACTCGTCCACCGGTCGGCAGCTCCAGCCGGTTGCACAGGCGCAGCATGGTCGACTTGCCCGCACCGGACGGGCCGAATATCGCCGTCACGCCCCGGCCGGGAACCGCGGCGGTGAACCCGTCCAGCGCCCGCACCCCGTCGCGCTCCACGACGACGTCGACGAATTCGAACACCGGGGTCTGGTCCACCACGACAGCTTCTCATCCGTTCCCGGCCGGGGGTGGAGCCGGCGAGGCCGGTGGGTCAGGTGTCGAAGGATATCGACCCGCCGGGGGTGGTGTAGGAGAGGTAGATCGGGTCCTCGAGGAAGGGGGTGACGCCGGTGTTGAAGTCGCCGCCGGCCGCGCTCGACACCACGGACATCTGTTGGGAGGCGGTCGTCGTGCTGTACAGCAGCGTCCCACCGGTGTTGTAGACCGAGATCTGGGTTCCGGGCTGCACGTACCCGTAGGCGTCGGTGGGCGGGTTGAGCGCTGTCGGGACGGCCCCGTACAGGCCGCCGGAATCGATGAACGCGTCACCGGTCGACTGCATGGTTCCGCCGTTGATCTTCACGTCCAGGGTGGTCACCGGCGCTCCGGTCACGGAGCCGTAGGACGGCAGCGGGTTTGCCCCGAACTCCATCACTCCACTGGGTTCGTCGAGCAGCACGCCCCGGCCGAGGCTGCCGGGCAGCGCCGTCACCGGACTCGTGCCCAGCGGGCCTCCGGCGTTCACCCCGACGCCCAGGATGGCGGGCGCCTGCGACGCCGAATAGGTGTAGCCGTTGGAGACCACCGAGGTGACAACGGCAACGGTGGTCGGCGCCGTGACGTATCCGTTACCGAAATTGATTGGCGCGCTGTAGGTGTCGTAATACTCGGTCAGGTAGTTTCCGGGCTCCCCGTAGGTGACGCTGCTGAACCCGGTGATCGCGCCCAGGTTCTGGGCGTTGACATCCTGGGGCGGCACGATGAGACCCATCGAGCCGGTGTCGACGATCACCGGCACGCTGGGGCCGCCGGCGATGGAGACGTCCGCGATCAGGCGCCCGCCCTGATACGACAGCGGCACGGAGGTCACCGGAACGGTCGGGCCGGCCGCACCGGCGAGACCGCTTGCGCCGAAAAGCAATCCGCCCCGGCCGGCGGCACCGCCGGCGGCGTTGGGCCCGCCGGTCCCGCCGTTTCCGCCGTTGCCCCACAGCCCGGCGGACCCGCCGGCACCGCCGGTCGCCCCGAGCCCGGTGCTGTTCCCGCCGTTGCCGCCGTTGCCGTAGAGGATTCCGCCTGCTTGGCCCGGCGTTCCCACGCCCTGGTTGGTGGTGTATCCGTTGGCGCCGTTGCCGATCAGCGGACGCCCGAGCAACGTGTTGGTGGGCGCGTTGACCAGCTCCAGCAGCAGTTGCGGGACGCTGGCCGCCTCGGTGTTGGCATAGCCGTCCGCGGCCGCCTGCAGCGCCTGCACGTGCTGGTCGAGGAAAGCCGCGGCGCGGGCGCCCAACGCCTGGAACCGCGCCGCATGCAGGGAAAACACCTGCGCAGCCATCGTGGACACCTCATCGGCGGCGGCCGACAGTATTCGCGTCGTGGGGCCGGCGGCCGCCGCGTGGGCCGCATCGAGCGCGGAGCTCAGCGTCGCCAGATCGTCTGCCGCGTCGGCCAGGAATTCCGGCACCGCCATCACCAACGACATCTGACCCCTCCAGCGCCATTGCCATCGAGCTGTCGCCCCCCGACCCGGCGATGAACGAATGGTAGATCTTGCCGTCGGCGAATTTAACGGAAATAGCCGGTTTTCACCGGCGTGCCCGGTCGGCGTCGGGCGCGGTTATCCGTTTCGCAGGCCGTCGATGAAGGCCCGGCTCTCCTCCCAGGTGGGCAGCACCCCGGACGCGCGCACCTCGTCGAAGCTGGGGGCCGCGGCGTCCCGGTCCGACAGGCTGGGAGCCGCCCCGTCGACCAACGGCCAGTCGATCCCCAGCGCCGGATCGGTCGCGCTGATGGTGTGCTCGCGCTCCGGGTTGTACTCGGAGGAGCACAGGTACATGATCGTCGAATTGGCTTGCAGGGCAAGAAAACCGTGCGCCAGTCCTTCGGAGATGTAGATGGTGCGGCGTTCGGAGTCGTCGAGCAGGACCGAGTCCCATTTCCCGAACGTCGGTGAGCCCAGCCGGACGTCGACGACGACGTCGAACACCGAGCCCCGCACGCACGTCACGTACTTGGCCTGGCTCGGGGGCACCTGGGCGAAGTGCAGGCCGCGCAGCACACCGGCCGAGGAGACCGAGCAGTTGGCCTGCCGGACGTCCAGGCGGTGACCGGCGAAGCCGGTGAAGTCGCGGTCCTTGAGCCATTCGAAGAACAACCCGCGAGAGTCGCCGTGAATGGTCGGGGTGATCTCCCACGCGCCGGGGATGTCGAGTTCGCGAACCTTCACTGACCACGCTCCTCGTAGCGGGCTTCGGCACCGTCCTTGAGCGGCCGCCACCACGATTCGTTCTCGCGGTACCAGTCGATGGTGGCCCGCAGGCCCGCCTCGAAGTTGGCATGCTTGGGCGCCCAACCCAATTCGTTGTGCAACGACGTCGGGTCGATGGCGTACCGCACGTCGTGGCCTGCGCGGTCGGGGACGTGGTCGAAGTCGTCGGGGTCGTGTCCCATCATCTGCAGGATCGTGCGCATCACCGTTAGGTTGTCGCGCTCGCCCTCGGCGGCGATCAGGTAGGTGCGGCCGTTCTCGCCCTTGTCCAGGATCCGCCGCACCGCGCTGTTGTGGTCCTCGACGTGGATCCAGTCCCGGACGTTGGTGCCCGCTCCGTACAGCTTCGGGCGGCGCCCGGTCAGCACGTTGGTGATCTGGCGCGGGATGAACTTCTCCACGTGCTGATACGGCCCGTAGTTGTTGGAGCAGTTGGAGATCGTCGCGCGCACTCCGTAGGACCGCACCCAGGCCCGGACCAGCAGGTCGCTGGCGGCCTTGGTCGCGGAGTAGGGGCTCGAGGGGTTGTACGGCGTGGAGTCGGTGAACCGCTGCGGCTCGCCGAGCTCCAGGTCGCCGTAGACCTCGTCGGTGGAGATGTGGTGCAGGCGCACTCCGTGCCGTCGCACCGCCTCGAGGATGACGTAGGTACCCACCACGTTGCTCTGCAGCGACGTGCCCGGGTCTTCCAGCGAGTTGTCGACGTGGGTCTCGGCGGCGAAGTGCACCACGGCGTCGGACTCGGCGACCAGCCGGCTGACCAGCTCGGCATCGCTGACGTCGCCCTCGACGAACCGGATCGAGTCCTCGACGCCGGCCAGCGACTCACGCCGGCCGGCGTAGGTCAGGGCGTCGAGCACCGTCACGGAATCCTCGGGGTGTTCGCGCACGGTGGCGTGCACGAAATTGGCGCCGATGAAGCCGGCGCCGCCGGTGACCAGTAGCCGCATGGCCTAAGACCCTAGCCCAGGGGGCGGCTCAGTTGGGGGGAGTCAGCCCCAGTGGTCCGGCCAATTCGGTCAGCGCAGGTATCAGGGTTTCTTCGTTCCAGCCACCCAGCACCTGGATCGCCACGTGATCGGCGCCGGCCTCCAGGTGTTCGACCAGGCGGTGCACGACGGCCTCGGGGCTGCCGTGGGCCACCACCGCGTCGATGAGCCTGTCGCTGCCGGGCTTGCGGACGTCGGCCTCGGTGAAGCCCATCCGCAGCCAGTTGTTGACGTAGTTGCTCAGGCCCAGGTAGTGCTCGAGGAAGCGGCGGCCGACGGCGCGGGCTTCCTCGGCGTCGGTGCTGAGCACCACCTTGTGCTCGGGGGCCAGGAACACCGAATTGCCGAGCAGCTCGCGCGCCTTGGCCGTGTGCTCGGGCGTGGTCAGGTACGGATGGGCGCCGGCACTGCGCTCGGCCGCCAGCCGCAGCACCCGCGGTCCGAGCGCCGCCAGCACCCGGCGGCTGGTCGGGACCGGCGCCGCGTCGAGTTTGTCGAGGTAACCGGCCAGCGCGTCGTAGGGCTTCACGTACTCCTGCGTGTGTTCGCGATGACCCACCCCGATGCCCAGCAGGAATCGCCCCGGATGCGCGCTCTCGATGCGCTGGAAGGACTCGGCGACCTCGCGTGCCGGCGCCGACCAGATGTTGACGATCCCGGTGGCCAGTTGCAGCGAGGCGGTCTGCGCCAGCGCCGGGTCGACCCAGGCGAGTTCCGCGTCCGGTGACCCGCCGATCCACGCCGCGCCGTAGCCGAGCGATTCGATCGCCCCGGCCAGCTCGGGCGTGATCGACCGGGTGGGAAGCCACACGCCGAACCGGCCCAGCTCGGGCTTGAGTGAAACCGCCTCGGTCATCTAGATCCCCCTCTTCTCACGCTACGGTCAGCCCGAGCGGCCCCGCCAACTCGGCGAGAGCCGACACCAGGTTTTCATCTTCGGTCAGGATCTGCACGGGAACGTGGTCGGCCCCCGCGTCGAGGTGCTTGCGCAGCCGCGCCGCGATCTGTTCCGGCGTGCCGTAGGCCACCAGGGCGTCGACCAGCCGGTCGCTGCCCGGGCGGGTGACCTCTTCCGCGGAGAAGCCCAGCCGCCTCCAGCTGTTGCGGTAGTTGGCGAGATCGAAGTAGATGTCGAGTGCCCTGCGCCCCACCGCGCGGGCTTTCTCGGTGTCGGTGGTCAGCACCACCTTGTGTTCGGGCGCCAGGAACGCCTCCGGAAAGCCCGAGGCGCCGATCAGTTCCCGGGCCTGCGCGGTGTGCTCGGGGGTGGTGAGGTAGGGATGCGCCCCGGCGCTGCGTTGCGCGGAAAGCTTGAGCACGCGCGGGCCCAGGGCCGCCACCACCCGGCGGTCGGGGGGCACGCCGTGCGCGTCGAGTGAGTCCAGGTACTCCACCAGCGCGTTGTAGGGCTTGCGGTATTCGGTGTGCGCCTCGGGATGGCCGACCCCGATCCCCAACAGGAAGCGCCCGGGGTAGGCGGCCTCGATGCGGTGGAACGATTCGGCCACCGGTCCGGCGGCCGCCGTCCAGATGTTGACGATGCCGGTGGCCACCTGCAGCGTGGTGGTGGCGGCCAGGATCGGCTCCACCCAGGCCAGCTCGGCGGGTGGGGAACCGCCGACCCAGACCGCGCCGTAGCCCAGGGCCTCGATGTCCTTGGCCTGCTGTGGCGTGACGCCGCGTCCGAACGATCCGAACCGGCCTAACTCGGGCTTGCTCGCTGGATCGGTCATGGTGTGTGGAACCGGGGGTGCGGTGCCGCTATTCCGGCGCGGCGGGAGCGACGGGTCGGTGATCCCGCTAGTATGCCCCCGTCGGGATTTTGGCTCACGCTCGGTTTACGGGTATTGTGGACCAACGGTGCGACTTTCGTGCCGGCTTTCTGCGTGCCCTGTCCTAGGAATTTCCTGTCACCGGCTCACGTTTGAAGACCGGGTGACGCTGCGCCGACGCGGGCGGACCGAGAAGCCACCTGAAGACGATTAACGACGAGGATTTCTGAGAAGTTATGGCCAAGAAGGACGGCGCCATAGAGGTCGAGGGCCGCGTGGTCGAGCCCCTACCCAATGCGATGTTCCGCATTGAGCTGGAGAACGGCCACAAGGTGCTCGCCCACATCAGCGGCAAGATGCGGCAGCACTACATCCGCATCCTGCCCGAGGACCGGGTGGTGGTGGAGTTGTCTCCCTACGACCTGTCCCGGGGCCGCATCGTGTACCGGTACAAGTGACTACAAGCCCGAACCAACACCAACGAAGACAGAACAGGATCGACCAGCCGTGAAGGTGAACCCGAGCGTGAAGCCCATCTGTGACAAGTGCAGGGTGATCCGCCGGCATGGGCGGGTCATGGTGATCTGCTCCGATCCTCGCCACAAGCAGCGGCAGGGCTAGTGGCGATCGCCGGCGCGGCGTAGCCGGGCCGAGCGGGTCGCCACCCTGTACGCGGCTACCCGCGATCACAACTGAATGCAGACCTCCCAGCACCAGTGAGCCGCTGGCATCTTCAGAGATGGTCGGCTCATCCACGCCCGGACGGAGGCCGGGCCCCACCCCGAGACATCGGGGACGGGAGCGGGCTGGGACCAGACCTCCGCCGAGAAAAAGAGGAAACGCCACCCATGGCTCGACTAGTCGGCGTCGATCTGCCACGCGACAAACGCATGGAGATCGCCCTGACCTACATCTACGGCGTCGGCCGGACCCGCTCGAACGAGATTCTGGCGGCCACCGGCATCGACAAGGACCTGCGCACGCGGGACCTGACCGACGACCAGCTCACCCATCTGCGTGACTACATCGAAGCCAACCTCAAGGTGGAGGGCGACCTGCGCCGCGAGGTGCAGGCCGACATCCGCCGCAAGATCGAGATCGGCTGCTACCAGGGCCTGCGGCACCGCCGCGGGCTGCCCGTGCGCGGCCAGCGGACCAAGACCAACGCGCGGACCCGCAAGGGCCCCAAGCGCACCATCGCAGGCAAGAAGAAGGCCAGGTAGAACCGGATGCCACCAGCAAAGAAGGCAGCCTCTGCCCCCAAGAAGGGGCAGAAGACCCGCAAGCGGGAAAAGAAGAACATCCCGCACGGCGCCGCGCACATCAAGAGCACGTTCAACAACACGATCGTGAGCATCACCGACCCCCAGGGCAACGTCATCGCCTGGGCGTCCTCGGGCCACGTCGGCTTCAAGGGCTCGCGGAAGTCGACCCCGTTCGCCGCGCAGCTGGCCGCGGAGAACGCCGCCCGCAAGGCGCAGGAGCACGGCGTGCGCAAGGTCGACGTGTTCGTCAAGGGACCGGGCTCGGGCCGGGAGACGGCGATCCGCTCGCTGCAGGCCGCGGGCCTGGAGGTCGGCGCGATCTCCGACGTCACCCCGCAGCCGCACAACGGCTGCCGTCCGCCCAAGCGCAGAAGGGTCTAGGTAGGAAAGACATGGCTCGTTACACCGGACCCATCACCCGCAAGTCGCGCCGGCTGCGCACCGACCTCGTCGGCGGCGACCAGGCGTTCGAGAAGCGTCCCTACCCGCCCGGCCAGCACGGCCGCGCGCGGATCAAGGAGAGCGAATACCTGCTGCAGCTGCAGGAGAAGCAGAAGGCCCGCTTCACCTACGGCGTGATGGAAAAGCAGTTCCGCCGCTACTACGAAGAGGCTGTACGCCAGCCCGGCAAGACCGGCGAGGAGCTCCTGCGCATCCTGGAGAGCCGGCTGGACAACGTCGTGTACCGCGCCGGCCTGGCCCGCACCCGCCGGATGGCCCGACAACTGGTCACGCACGGGCATTTCAGCGTCAACGGCGTGCACGTCGACGTGCCCAGCTACCGGGTCTCCCAGTACGACATCATCGACGTGCGGGAGTCTTCGCTGAACACGGTGCCGTTCCAGATCGCGCGGGAGACCGCGGGTGACCGTCCTATCCCGAGCTGGCTACAGGTCGTGGGGGAGCGCCAGCGCATCCTGGTCCACCAACTGCCGGAGCGGGCGCAGATCGAGGTGCCGCTGACCGAGCAGTTGATCGTCGAGTACTACTCCAAGTAAGAGCCCCCGGAGCCGCGGCCGCGGCGACGGACCACCTGAGCGGCATCAAATAGCGGGTGCCGAGAAGGAGAAGAACACCATGCTGATCTCACAGCGACCCACCCTGTCCGAGGAAGTCGTCGCCGACAACCGGTCCCAGTTCGTCATTGAACCGCTGGAGCCCGGATTCGGTTACACCCTGGGCAATTCGCTGCGCCGCACGCTGCTGTCGTCGATCCCCGGCGCGGCCGTCACCAGCATTCGCATCGACGGTGTGCTGCACGAGTTCACCACCGTGCCCGGCGTCAAGGAAGACGTCACCGAGATCATCCTGAACCTCAAGAGCCTGGTCGTGTCGTCGGAGGAGGACGAGCCGGTCACGATGTACCTGCGCAAGCAGGGCCCGGGCGAGGTCACCGCGGGTGACATCGTGCCGCCGGCCGGCGTCACCGTGCACAACCCGGAGATGCACATTGCGACGCTGAACGACAAGGGCAAGCTCGAGGTGGAGCTGGTCGTCGAGCGTGGCCGCGGCTACGTCCCGGCGGTGCAGAACCGAGCCTCCGGTGCCGAGATCGGCCGGATCCCGGTCGATTCGATCTACTCGCCGGTGCTCAAGGTGACCTACAAGGTGGACGCCACCCGTGTCGAGCAGCGCACCGACTTCGACAAGCTGATCCTGGACGTCGAGACCAAGAGCTCGATCAGCCCCCGCGATGCGCTCGCGTCGGCGGGTAAGACGCTGGTCGAATTGTTCGGCCTGGCACGCGAACTCAACGTCGAGGCCGAGGGCATCGAGATCGGGCCGTCGCCCGCCGAGGCCGACCACATCGCCTCGTTCGCGCTGCCGATCGACGACCTGGACCTGACCGTGCGGTCCTATAACTGTCTCAAGCGCGAGGGTGTGCACACGGTCGGCGAGCTGGTGAGCCGCACCGAGTCGGACCTGCTGGACATCCGCAACTTCGGCCAGAAGTCCATCGACGAGGTCAAGGTCAAGCTGCACCAGCTGGGTCTGTCGCTCAAGGACAGCCCGGCGAGCTTCGACCCGTCGGAGGTCGCGGGTTACGACGTCGCCACCGGCACCTGGTCTTCCGAGGGCGCCTACGACGACCAGGACTACGCCGAAACCGAACAGCTCTAGCAGCCGTCCGGTGACGATGCGGCCGGTCATCGGCCGCCGAGGAGCCGGACGAAATGGCTGCAGTGAGATTTTTATCTAGACAGGAGCGTCAGCAATGCCCAAGCCCACCAAGGGTCCGCGCCTCGGCGGGTCGTCGTCGCACCAGAAGGCCCTCCTGGCCAACCTGGCCACATCGCTGTTCGAGCACGGCCGGATCAAGACGACGGAGCCGAAGGCGCGCGCGCTGCGGCCCTACGCGGAGAAGCTGATCACCCACGCCAAAAAGGGCACGCTGCACAACCGCCGAGAGGTCCTGAAGAAGATCCGCGACAAGGACGTGGTGCACGCCCTGTTCGAGGAGATCGGACCCTTCTTCGCCGACCGCAACGGCGGCTACACCCGCATTATCAAGGTCGAGGCGCGCAAGGGTGACAACGCGCCGATGGCCGTCATCGAACTCGTGCGGGAGAAGACCGTGACCTCCGAAGCCGATCGGGCACGTCGGGTCAAGGCCTCCAAGGGCCAGGAGGCGCCGGTGGCGGCCGACGCGGCGCCGCAGGCGGCGGTCGAGCCGCAGGAAGCGGTCGGACCGACTGCCGAGGAAGTCTCGGTGCCCGAGGTGGCCGAGGCCGACGAGACCGCGGCCGACCAGGCCGAGGCGCCCGCGGTCGGGGAGGTCCCCGCCGACGAGTCCGATGAGGCCGCCGACAGTTAGCGACGAGGTCCGTCTGCGGCTCGACATCGCCTACGACGGAACCGAATTCGCGGGCTGGGCGGCGCAGGTCGGCCAGCGCACCGTCGCAGGGATTCTCGACGAGGCGCTGACGACCGTCTTCCGCACACCGGTGCGGCTGCGCGCCGCCGGGCGCACCGATGCCGGGGTCCACGCAAGCGGGCAGGTGGCGCACGCCGATGTGCCCTTGGTCGCTCTCGCGAACGCCGAGTCGCGCTCCCGGCGGGACGGCGAGCCGGAGTTCCTGCCGTTGCTGCGGCGGCTCGGCCGGTTTTTGCCCAGCGACGTCCGGGTGCTCGAAATCGGCCGTGCACCTGCAGGTTTCGATGCCAGGTTCTCGGCCCTGCGCCGGCACTACCGGTACCGGTTGTCGACGGCGCCCTACGGTGTGGAGCCGCAGCAGGCCCGCTACGTCACCGCGTGGCCGCGTTTCCTGGACCTGGAGGCGATGACCACCGCGTCACGAGACCTGCTGGGACTGCACGACTTCGCGGCGTTCTGCCGTCACCGCGACAACGCCACCACCATCCGCGACCTGCAGCGCCTCGAGTGGTCGCGTGAGGGCCACCTGGTCACCGCGCACGTCGCCGCGGACGCGTTCTGCTGGTCGATGGTGCGGTCGCTGATCGGGGCGCTGCTGGCCGTCGGCGAACATCGCCGCCCGGCCTCCTGGTGCCGCGACCTGCTCACCGCCACGGCGCGGTCCAGCGAATTCGCGGCCGCGCCGGCGCACGGGCTGACGCTCATCGGCGTCGACTACCCGCCAGACGACCAACTGGCCGAACGGAATTCGGTCACGCGGGGCATTCGTACCCGCGACTAGAGCTTGGCGGCGACGAAGCTGGCAGCCTGATCCACCAGGCCGGAATCGATGTACGAGGGCTGGAAATGCGACGGCCAATTGGTGCCGTTCGAACAGATCGGGTCTCCGGGTGCGCACTGATCGATCGTCTTGCCGGCGAACGCGGGACTGAAATTGCGCAGCGGCCCGAGGATTCGGCGCGTGCCGTTGCCGAACAACGCGACGGCCGCGATGTGGTCGGCCATCGCCGGTGGGAGGGGATTGGTGAACCCGAAGGACGGTTGGGTCACCGCGACCACGAGGTCAGTGGCAGCGGCGCCCAGCGAGTAGCCGCCGAGGACCATGCGGGTCTTCGGGCAACTCCTCGCCATGGACTGGACGTGCGCGCTCATGTCGTCGGCGCCCTTGGCGGGGCTGATGTCGGCGGGATAGTTCACCCCATACGACGCGATCGGCATCTTCGGCACCTTGGGGCGCAGCGCGTTGACGAACGCGTTGCCGACGTAGCCGGGGCCGGGTGGCTCCTCTCGGCCCCGCGCGAAGACCACCTCGGCGGCCGGGCAGGGCGACGCCGCCGCCGGCCCGGGCGCCACCGCAGCCGCGATCAGGCAGGCCGGGCCGAGCAAAGCGGCGCCCAAATGACTCGCCAGCCGGCCAGCCGCATTCGGCCTGCCGCTCGAACTGCCTTGGAGCAGAGGGGCGCCCACGCGAAGCCGCATGGGCCGATGGTAACGACGCGACCGGCCCGGTCAGCCGATCACCGCCGAGGGCTCCATAATCGTTATCGACGCAGCGTCAGTAGACGACGGACACCAGGTCGGGCGCGCGTGGCGGCGGGGACGACTGGGACGGCGGCGGCACATTGTCGTGGATGGACGGGCCCGACCCCGGCGGCAACGGGCCGGCCGGTGTCTGCGGCCCGGGCGCCTGCGGGGAGCCGCCGGGTGCCTGCGGGCCGAACACCGGCACCTGCGGGCCGAACCCGGGCACCTGCCGGCCCGTCCCGGCCAGCAGCTTGGACGCCACGAAAGCCGCCGCCTGGGTGGTGTAGACCGGGACATAACCCTCGGTGTGTCCGGTCCATTCGTTGCCGGGGCCCGCGTGGCAGATCGGGTCGGTGGGGTTGCACAGGTCGATCACCTTGGAACCGAACAGCGAACTCTGGGCCGCCAGCGAGCGGCCGGACCGGTCGGCCACGTCGCCGAACACGGCGACCGCCGCGACGTCGGCGGCGTACTGGGGCGGTAGCGAACTGCCCCAGTTGATGCCGCCGATGGGGACCCCGCTCACGATGTCGATGACGTCGGCGCCCTGCGAGTAGCCGCCCAGCACCAGCTTGGTGGTGGGGCACGACGACGTGAAGGACTTGATGTGCGAGATGACGTCGTTGGCCCCGTCCCCGGTGTGGATCTGCAGCTTGCTGGCGTTGTAGTTGACCGCGTACGTCCCGATGTCCAGGCCGCCGGCCTGCTGGCGCAGGGAGTCGACGAACGCTTCGCCGACCCGCCCGATGCCGGCGGGCTCGTTGGTTCCGCGGGCGAAGATGACCTGCGCGTCCGGGCAGCTGTCGGCTGAGGCGACGGGGACGGCGCCGGACGTGCTCAGCAGCCCCGCGGCGCCGGTCAGAACGGCGGCCCCCAGGCCCACCCAGCGACCCCCCGACCGCGCGCCGGCCGCCCGACGGCCACGTGTGCGGTGCGAAAACATGCGCCAATGTTAGCCGTAACCAGGCCGGACGACACCCCGGCGGCTGTGGATGAACTGTGCGCGGGCACCCGCACGCGGGCTACCGTGAGGCCCCACGGATTCGGGACGGATCGTGGGGAGACGCGGACGGGGGGAGGGCGGCGGGGTGCCGGGCCGGTCGACGACGGCGCTGCAGGTCAGCGGTTACCGGTTTTTGCTGCGCCGCGTCGAGCGCGCCCTGGTGGGGGGCCGGTCGTTGTCGGCGCAGCCGGCGCCGCTGACCCTCGGCTGGGTTCTGGTGGCGGTCGCCGTGGCCGGCTGCGCCGTGTTGGCCCTGCTGCGGCCGCAGGTGGGGCTCGACCGGGAGCGGATCGTGGTGGCCCGGGAGTCCGGGGCGCTGTACGTCCGCGTGGGCGACACCTGGCATCCGGTGCTCAACGCGGTGTCAGCGCGGCTGATCGCCGGCGCCGACACCAGCCTGAGGCTGGTGTCCGAGGCGGACCTGCGTCGCACCAGACGCGGCCCGCTGCTTGGTATTCCGGGCGCCCCGGCGCTCATCGGAGTGGTGCTGCCCGCGGCGGAGTCGGTGTGGGCGGTCTGCGACGGCGGGGGGCCCGGCGGCGAGGCCACGACGGTCGTCGTCGGACGCACCGACGCCTCGGCTGCCCGTCGCCTGGCCGACGGGCAGGCACTCCTGGTCGCGCCCGGACCGGGCCCACCCGCCTACCTGCTCTACGCGGGTCGCCGGGCCGTTGTCGACCTGACCGACGCCGCCGTGGTGCGCGCGCTCAGGCTGGAGGGCCGAGCGCCGCGGGCCGTCTCCCGGTGGTTGCTGGACGCCGTCCCGGAGGCGCCGCCGATCACGGCACCGCGGATCGCCGGAGCGGGCCGTCCCTCTGCGGGGTTGCCGGGCTTTGCGGTCGGTGGTGTGCTGCGCATCACACGCGGGGACGGTGACGAATATTACGCGGTCCTGCCCGCCGGGGCTCAGCGGATCGGCCGGGTGGCCGCGGATCTGCTGCGTCTCGGCGACTCGCACGGGATGGCCGAGGTCCGCACGGTGCCACCCGACGCGATCCGCGCCGCTCCGATAGTGACGACGCTGCCGGTGGGCGGCTTCCCCGACCGGGCACCGGACCTGGCCACCGCCGCCGGCACGGTGTGCGTCGCGCAGGACCCGGCCGCGCCCGCGGGCAGCGTCGGGTTCCTGACGGGGGACCGTCTCCCCCTGCCGTTCGGGCAGGCGCCGGTGACGTTGGCCCAGGCCGACGGGGGCGGTCCCGCGCTGGACGCGGTGTATCTGCCGCCGGGTCGCAGCGCCTACGTGCGGGCCGGCCGGGACGCCGAACGATACCTCGTCACCGATACCGGGGTGCGCTTCGCCGTCCCCGACGACGACGCGGCGCACGACCTCGGCCTCGCGGAGGCGGTTCCGGCGCCGTGGCCGATGGTGGCGGCGCTGCCGTCGGGACCGGAACTCAGCCGGCCCGCCGCGTCGGTGGCCCGGGATGTCGTCGCCGGCTCCGAGCGGCCCGGGCGGCCAGCGCGATGAGGCAGATCGCCGCACCGCCCAGCGCGGTGTTGCGCGCGTCCCGATTCGGGGACGTCGACGGTGCCGCGGGGGTCGGCGTCGCCGACGGTGCCGCGGCGGCAGGGGCGCCGGGCGGGCCGGAGTCGGTGCTGACTGCGGCCAGGGCATCGACCGTCCCGTGACCGACGAGTGGATCGCGCCCGGCGGGCGGGTGGTGCGCGGTCGACTCGATGCGCCGCATCACCTGCCGCGCGGTCAGCGCCGGGAAGCGGGCCCGGATCAACGCCGCCACCCCGCTGACGACGGGCGCAGCGAAGCTGGTGCCCGATACCGTGCACCCGAGCGGGCTCACCTGCTCGCCGGTCGCGGCGACGTCCACCCAGGGGCCGGCCAGCGTGAACGGCGACGGCGCTCCTGCGGCGTTCACCGAACCGACCGTCAGCACGTAGTCGTCGTACCAGGCCGGACTGACCGCGACCGTGGCGGTGTCCCAGGTGACGTCCTGCTTCTGGGTGGGACACTGACCCGGGCCGCCGGTGTTGCCCGCCGCGGCGACGACGACGGCGTTCTTGACGTCGACGGCGTAGCTCAGCGCGGCGCCCAGCGCCCGGTCATCGAGCACGGAGGAGGCCGGAACGCAGGCGACCGCGGAGATGTTGATCACCGAGGCGCCGAGATCGGCGGCCGTGCGGACGGCTCTGGCCAGCGTGTCGACGTCCCCGACGCCGGTGCGGGACCGGTCCGCGGTAGGGGCGAACTTCGCGCTGGACTGACGGATGCCGATCACGGTGGCATCGGGTGCGACCCCGCCCCGTCCCGCGGAATCCGTTGCGGCGGCGATCATCGCGGCCACCAGCGTGCCGTGGGCGTCGCAGTCGCGGGTACCGTCGCCGGTGGACACGTAGTCGCCTCCGGGCACCACGGCGGGTAGCCGGGGGTGCGGGGAGACGCCGGTGTCGATCACCGCGACGCGTTGACCCGCCCCACGCGTGAGCCGCCAGACCCGCGGCAGGTCGAGGTCGGCGAGCGGGTCGGCGGCCGGGGCGGGACCGCTGGTGAGCGGCGCGCACACGTCGCGCTGCGCGGTCGGCGCCGGCGGTGCCGGCGGCGTCGGCGGCGGCAGCCACCGGTCGTCGACCTGCGGCGGCGAAACCGCATGGACGGCGGGCGTTCCAAGCTGGCACAGCCCCACCAGCGCCGTGACCGCCAGCAGGCGCCCGGCACGAGACGGCGTCACCGGAGGTGGATTCCGCGGACGGCGCCGTAGACGCCGCAGATCCAGCACGCGAGCGGCGCCATGGAGAGCAGCGCAAGCCATTCCAGCAGCCCGAGGCCGCGGCGCAGCGGGGGTGGCAGCGACAGGTCGGGGACGGCGAAGCCCAGGCACAGCGCCGCGGCGGCCAGCAGCGCCGTGGCCGCGGCGATGACCGGGCCCCGATCGGGCGCGCCGAGCGCCGTCGCGGCGAATACCGCTGCGAGGACGACGAACCCGGCGACGGCCGGCGGCAACGCCCGCCTGGCGTCGACCTCGCGGGCCCTCGACAGCAGCAGCGCCCCGGTGACGGCGGCAAAGACGAGGCGGGCCAGGCGTGGTCCGCCGGCCAGCGCGGTGACCAGGGCACCGAGGGCGGCCGAGGCGGAGAATGCGCCGGCCAGGCTGGTCGCCCAGCGGTCGGCGCGGACCGCCCTGGCGGCCACCCGGTCCCCGTCGGGTGCGACGGCATCGAGGCGCGGCGACAGGCCTGCCGCCACGATGGACATACGCCCCGAGGCTTCCAGCAGGCCGAGGGATGTCAGCGCGGACGCCGCACCGATCGCCGATGGCGGGGCCCCGGTCAGCACACCCGCGCACGCGGCGGCGGCGACGACGAGCGCCACGCCAGCCAGCGCGGTCAATCCGGGTGTGCCGCTGGTAGATACGCGCATCGACAGCACCGATGCGACCGCGGCCGTCGTCGCGGCCAGCAACACGCCCGGCGCGCCCGGGGGGCCGGGAACGGCCAGGAATCCGGCGACCGCGGCGAGCAGGGTGGCGATCACGCCCAGCGCGAGCCCGGCCGTGGGGTCCCGGTCCGCCCCGCGGGCAAGCACTGCGGACATCGCGGCGACCGTGCCGGCCACGGCGGCCGTTCCGGCGGGTACGTTGCCGCAGAAAGCGTTCTCGATGAGCGCGAGGCCCCCGACGCCGGCCAGGCCGACCGCCGCGACGGCAGCCGCGGTGCGGGCCGCGTGGCGGCCGTCGGGCGGGCCTGCCGCGCCGAGCGCGACCGAGACCGCCTCGGCGAGGTCGTCGTGGCGCGGCGCGGGCGGCGGCGGGGCGCACTGGCTGAGTACCAGAACGGCACCGTCGTGGATGCCGTTGTGCGCCAGCGTCGTTGACCCGGCCAGCGCGGGCAGCCCCGGTGGGGACAACCGGTAGCGGGTCGCCTCGGCGGCACCGGCGGGACCGTGCATGATGTCGAGGATCGACGGGATGAGGGCGGCCACGGGCACGTGGGCGGGCAACGCCAGGTCCGCCGCGGCGGCACCGGCGTGCACACACACCCGGCACAGCTCGTCGGATGCAGGCAATGTGCGTCCCCTTCGCTCGAATCACCGTCACGTTAACCGGTTTCCGGTCGGGCCGGTGTCCGGCTGTCCACAGCTGACTTGCCGCCGGAAGCGCGGCTGCCTACCGTCCCCGGGCGTGGGCCGCGATGACGCGTGATTTTGTGCCCCCGCCGCGGAGTCAGCCGCCAGCGGTCGCGGCGGCGGACATCGTGGTCGAGGCCCCGCCCGACCTGCCGGCCCCCGCGTCGCAGGGTCCGCTGCTGCGCCTGCTCCCGCTCGTGGCCTCGCTCGCGGCGGCGGGAGCCATGGCGGCGTCGTCGCTGTCGGGGTGGGGCGGGGGCCGCGCCCCGGTGTTTCTGGCGTTGCCCGCGATGATGCTGCTCTCGACCGTGGCAACGGTGACCGCCGGGCGGGGGCGCAGCGGCGATATCGACGCGGCCCGCGCCGCCTACCTCCAACATCTGAGCAGCCTGCGCCAGTCGGTGGCCGAAGTCGGAGCGGCGCAACGCGTTTCCGAGCGCTGGCGTCATCCCGACCCGGACACGTTGTGGACGATGACCGGCGGCCCGCGGATGTGGGAGCGGCGCCCGGCCGACGCCGACTTCTGCCTGGTCCGGGTCGGCGTCGGTGCCCGGCCGCTCGCCGCCCGCCTTGTGGTCCCGCAGCTACCGCCACGCGGAGCCGCAGACCCGGTGACCACCATGGCCATGCGGCGGTTCGTCGAGACCCATGCGATGGTCGCCGACGTGCCGATCGCGATCGGGTTGCGAGCCGGTGCGACCGTCACCCTCGGGGGTGATCCGGCGGCGGTGCGGGGACTGCTGCGGGCCATGATCTGCCAGCTGGCGGTGCTGCATCCCCCGGATCGACTGCTGATCGCGGCTGCGGTAGGCGACCGCTGCCGCGCGCACTGGGAGTGGCTGAAGTGGTTGCCCCACAACGCCCATCCCGCCGAAACCGATGCGCTGGACCCGCCCGCATGGTGTACCCGAGCGTTGCCGGGGCGCTGGCGGCACTGGGGGGCCTGCGGGACGCGGTGCGAGCGGTGTTGATCGCCGACCTCGACGAGCACGCCGACGCGACACCGGGCGTCGTCGTCATCGCGGTCGCCGGCGGCCGCGACGGCGCACCCGTGTCGATAGTTCAGGCCGGCGAGACGGATACCGTGACGCGTCCCGATCGGCTCGACCCGGTGGAGGCGATGACATGCGCGCGCCGGCTGGCGGCCTACCGGGTCGGGGCCGACGGCCGGGCCGTGGGGTCCGGATGGGCGGCGCTGGCCGGGATCGGCGACATCGGGGGATTCGACCCGATGCCGTTGTGGTGCGGCGCAAGTGGTCGTGAACGGCTGTGCGTTCCCCTGGGCTGCGCGGCCGACGGCACGCCGCTGCGGCTCGACATCAAGGAGCCCGCCGACGGCGGCGCCGGCCCGCACGGGCTGTGCGTGGGGGCCACCGGATCGGGCAAGTCCGAGCTGCTGCGCACCGTCGCGCTGGGCATGATGGCGCTCAACTCACCGGCTTCGCTCAACCTGCTCCTCATCGACTTCAAAGGTGGTGCAACGTTTCTCGATATGGTGCGCGCCCCGCACGTGGCCGCGGTCATCACCAACCTGGCCGACGACGCGCCGCTGGTGGCGCGGATGCGCGACGCATTGGCCGGCGAGATGAACCGCCGCCAGGAGCTGTTGCGGTCGGCGGGGTGTGGCAGCGCCGCGGCCTACGAACGGGCCCGGACCGACGGTGCCGCGCTCAGCGCGCTGCCGTCGTTGTTCGTCATCGTCGACGAATTCTCCGAACTGCTCGGCCGCCATCCCGACTTCGCAGAAACCTTCGTCGCGATCGGCCGGGTGGGGCGCTCGCTGGGCATGCATCTGCTGCTGGCCAGTCAGCGCCTCGAGGAGGGCAGGCTGAGGGGCCTGGAGGCCCACCTGTCCTACCGGCTGTGCCTGAAGACGCTGTCCCCCGGGGAGTCCCGCCTGGTGTTGGGCACGTCCGCCGCGTTCGAATTGCCGAACACGCCCGGCGCGGGCTACCTGCGCGCGGGCAGCGGCGAGCCGGTCCGTTTCCAGGCCGCCTTCGTGTCGGGGCCGGTGCGGACGGAGCCGTCGCCCGACGTGCCGGCCGCGGCGGCGGCCACGGTGCGCCCGTTCGGCACGCGGGCGGCCGGACCGGTGGCGCGTGTCGCGGCGTCCGGCGGCGCGCCGGCGCCGACGGTGTTGCACGCGCTCGTGGACCGGTTGTCGGGGCACGGGCCGCCCGCGCACCGGGTGTGGTTGCCTCCGTTGGGCTCGTCGCCGGCGCTGGCCACCCTGTTGCGCGCGGCCCCACCGCATGCCCTGGCGGTTCCCCTCGGCCTGGTCGACCGGCCGCTGCAGCAGCGCCGGACGCCGCTGCTGGCCGACTTGTCCGGGGCCGCAGGCAATGTGGCGGTCGTCGGGGCACCCCAATCCGGCAAGTCGACGGCGTTGCGCACACTGATCACCGCGTTAGCCGCCACCCACGATCCGGGCGAGGTCCAGTTCTACTGCCTGGATTTCGGCGGCGGGGCGCTGGCGGCGCTGCGCGACTGGCCGCACGTGGGCGCCGTCGCGGGCAGGGCCGAACGGCGACTCGCGGCCCGCGTGGTCGCCGAGTGCGAGTCGGTGGTGCGGTCGCGGGAGGCCGTCTTCGGCGAGCACCGCATCGACTCGATCGCCCGGTATCGCCGGCTGCGCGCGCAGCGCGCGGCACCGCGGGCCGATCCGTTCGGCGACGTGTTCCTGGTGATCGACGGCTGGGGGGCCCTCCGGCACGAGCTCGAGGAGCTGGAAGCGCCGATCACCGCCCTCGCCGTCGACGGGCTTTCGTTCGGTGTGCACGTGGTGCTGTCGGCGGCACGGTGGGCCGACGTCAGGCCGTCGCTGCGGGACCAGATCGGCACCCGCGTCGAGTTGCGGCTCGGCGATCCCGCCGACTCCGAACTCGACCGCAAGGCCGCCCAGCACGTGCCCCGCGACAGGCCGGGCCGCGGCCTCTCGCCCGACGGCATGCACATGGTCATCGCCGTGCCCGAGGACGAGATCCCGCACGGCGACTCGTCGGCGCCCCCGATAGCGATGTTGCCTTCGCAGGTGGACCATCGCGCCGTCGTGAGCGGTGCGGGTGCCGTGCCCCGGGCGGGGGTCCTGCTCGGCATCGAGGAGCGCCGATTGCAACCGGTGGTGTTCGATTTCGAACGCCATTCGCACCTGCTGGTCCTCGGGGACAGCGAGTGCGGAAAGACCGCCGCCCTGCGCGTGCTGTGCCGGGAGCTCGCGCGGAGCGCGAGCGTGGCCGAGGCGCACCTGCTGATCGTCGACTTCCGTCGCGCGCTGCTGGGCGCGGTCGAGACCGGGCACGTCGGCGGCTACGCCGCCTCGCCGGCGGCGCTGGCAGCGCTGCTCCCCGGGCTGCTGGACCGGCTGCGGCGGCGGATGCCCCCCGCGGATGCGACCCAGGAACAGCTGCGGACCGGGTCCCGATGGTCCGGGCCGGACATCTACGTGCTGGTCGACGACTATGAACTGGTCGCCGCGCCGTCGGGCAACCCGCTGGCTGTGCTCGTCGAATACCTGCCCCATGCAAGGGATTTGGGCCTGCATCTGGTGCTCGCGCGGCGCGGCGGGGGCGCCGAGCGCGCGCTGTTCGAGCCGCTGCTGGCGGGCCTGCGCGATCTGGGTTGCGCAGAACTGAGGATGAGCGGATGCCCCGGCGGCGGCGCGCCGTTCGGTTCCGGCCGACCGATCCGGCTCCCGCCGGGGCGTGGGGTGCTGGTCACCCGGCCCGGTGACGAACAGCTGATCCAGGTGGCCTGGAGCCCGCCGTGAGTGCGCACCGCGCGGTCATCGAGGCAGGGCCCGGCACCGTGCGCCGGTTATGTTGTGCGGCAGACGCTTCCGCCGCGTCAAGGGTCACGGCGGCGGCCCTGGGGGCGATCGACGACCCGGTGGCGCTGGTCGGGGAGCGGCCGGTGGGCGTCGACGCGCTGTGGCGCGCCGCGCTGCGGTCGGCGCTTTGTCCGGAGGCCCGGGAAGCGCTGGTGCTCGTGCACCCGTCGTGGTGGTCGCTGGCGCGCGTCGGCCTGGTCAGCGCGGCCGCGGGGAGGCTCGCCGCCGACGTGCGGGCACGCCCGCGGTCGTGGCTGTTGGCCAGAGCGGCCACGGGCGCGGCGGCGGTGGTGGTGGAGATCACCGAGCGGTTGGTGGTGATCACCGGGGCCGAGGTGGTGGCGATACCCCGCGCGACGCGGCGGCACCGCCTGGCCGAGGAGGTCGCGGCGGTGGTCGCCGGGACGACGGGCACCGTGGTCCTCGACGCGCCGGGCGCCGTCACGGGGGCGGCGGCGCTGGCGAGATCGCTCGCCGCGGCGGCGCGCAGTGGCGGGCGCGCGGTCGTCACCGTCGACGAAGCCAGCCTGGCCCGGCTCGCCCGGTCGATTGAACCGGCCCCGGCCCGCGCCCCCCGGCACCGGGTTGCGCGCTCTGGCGGGGGCTCTCGTCCGCGTGCGCGGTTGCGCGCCGGGTTCACCGCCGCCGTCGTCGCGCTGGCCGCGGCAGCCCTGGCCGTGGCCCCGGGCGGACGTCACGCCGCAACACCCGCCCCCGCCGCGGCCCCGACGCTGCTGGTGGAGGGCAGGGTGGCGCTGTCGGTTCCGGCGGGCTGGCCGGCCCGGCGCGTGGTCGCCGGTCCGGGTTCGGCGCGGGTGCAGGTCACCTCGCCGTCCGATCCCGAGGTCGCGCTGCACATCACCCAGTCCTCCGTGCCCGGTGAGGCGCTCAGCGGCGCCGCCGAGCGGCTGAAGCGGGCCATCGACGCCGAGCCGGCCGCGGTGTTCGTCGACTTCGATCCGTCGGGCACCAGCGCGGGCCGCCCCGCGGTCACCTACCGCGAGGTGCGCGCCAACCATCACGTGCGGTGGACCGTGCTGGCGGACGGCGAGGTCCGGATCAGCGTCGGGTGCCAAAGCCGGCCCGGTGGCTATGAAGCCGTGCGCGACGTGTGCGAGCGGGCGGTCCGCTCCGCGCATGCGATCGGATGATTGTCGAACCCGGTGGAACCGGAAGCGGGCCGCCGCCGTCGAACCTGATATGACGACCTCCAACACACTAAGCGCCGACTTCGACCTGATGCGCTCGGTCGCGGCCACGGCGGACGCCCGCAACGAAGAACTGCGCGCGATGCTGCAGGCATTCATCGGCCGCATGGGCGGTGTCCCGCCGTCGGTGTGGGGTGGGCCCGCGGCGGCGCGGTTCAAGGAGGTGGTGGATCGCTGGAACGCCGAGTCGGTACGGCTGCACCACGTCCTGCACGCCATCGCCGAGACCATCCGATACAACGCGACCACCCTGCAGGAGGCTGCCGAACACCACGCCCACCGCGTCGCCGCCTCCGGTGGACACCTGTGACCGGAGAGGAGTAGCCGTGGATCCGGTGCTGTCCTACGACTTCGGCGAAATCGAATACGCCGTGCGGCAGGAGATCCACGCCACGTCGACAAGGTTCAATGCCGCGCTGGAGGAATTGAGGTCGCAGATCGCCCCGCTGCAGCAACTGTGGACCCGCGAAGCGGCGGCCGCCTATCAGGTGGAGCAGCTGAGGTGGCATCAGGCGGCGACCGCGCTCAACGAGATCCTCGTCGACCTCGGCAACGCGGTCCGCGACGGCGCCGAGGAGGTGGCCGACGCCGACCGCCGGGCCGCCGGCATCTGGGGGCGCTAGCCGTCGCGCCCCCGCAGGCTGCTGTGTGGTCCCGGCGGAGGAGAGCCGCCGGGACCACACAGCAATTTTGACCTGCGGGTACGTCCGTCGGTAAGCTGCTCCGTTGGCGTCCGGTAACGCCGGGGCCTCGGGTCAATGTCGGTCGCCGAGACCAGCCCCACCGTGTGACGCCTGACCGGCACCCGGGTCGCACCGGGATCCACCCCGAGAAGAGATTAGGTAAGCGCTGTGCCCACTTATGCGCCGAAGGCGGGTGACACCACGCGGTCGTGGTATGTCATCGACGCCACGGACGTGGTGCTTGGCCGTCTTGCCGTCGCGGCAGCCACCCTGCTGCGCGGCAAGCACAAGCCGACGTTCGCCCCCAACGTCGATGGCGGAGATTTCGTCATCATCATCAATGCGGACAAGGTCGGCATCGGCCCCGAGAAGCTGCGCGACAAGCTGGCTTACCGCCACTCGGGATATCCCGGCGGCCTGCGCAAACGCACCATCGGCGAGCTGATGCAGAAGCACCCCGACCGCGTGGTCGAGAAGGCGATCGTGGGCATGCTGCCCAAGAACAAGCTCAGCCGGCAAATCCAGCGCAAGCTGCACGTCTACGCCGGCCCGGAGCATCCCCATGCCGCGCAGCAGCCGGTTCCGTTCGAGATCAAGCAGGTGGCCCAGTGACCGAGACGACCGAAGCCGTGGAAGAAGCCACGGAAGCCGCGGCGGCGCCGGAAGCCTCGGCGGAGGTCCCGGAGACCCCCGAGGCCGTCGGGGCCGCCGGGGTGCCCGCCGGCGACTCCTACGTGTTCGAGCGGCCCATCCAGACCGTCGGCCGCCGCAAGGAGGCGGTGGTGCGGGTGCGACTGGTGCCCGGTACCGGCAAATTCGACCTCAACGGGCGCAGCCTGGAGGCCTACTTCCCCAACAAGGTGCACCAACAGCTGATCAAGGCCCCGCTGGTCACCGTGGACCGGGCGGAGAACTTCGACATCTTCGCCCACCTGACCGGCGGCGGGCCCTCGGGCCAGGCCGGTGCGCTGCGTCTTGGCATCGCCCGGGCGCTGATCCTGGCGTCGCCGGAGGACCGCCCCGCGCTGAAGAAGGCGGGCTTCCTCACCCGTGATCCGCGTGCCACCGAGCGCAAGAAGTACGGCCTGAAGAAGGCGCGTAAGGCGCCTCAGTACAGCAAGCGCTGATTCGGCGGTCACTTTCTGGCCGCCACGCGGCATCTCGCACGAGACGTTGTGCGCGTCCTTCGGCGTGTCTGCGCGCTGTCCTACGCGATTTCGGTCAGAAAGGAACGGGCACGTTAGGTGCTGGACCGTCCAAACTGTGAGAGGTTTGTCCGCATGGGTCGACTATTCGGCACCGACGGTGTTCGTGGGGTCGCCAATCGCGAATTGACGGCCGAGCTGGCGCTGGCGCTGGGCATGGCCGCAGCCGGGCACCTCGCGCGGCCGGGCGGACCCGGCCGGCGGGTGGCCGTGGTGGGCCGGGACCCCCGCGCCAGCGGGGAGATGCTGGAGGCCGCGGTGATCGCCGGGCTGACCAGTCAGGGTGTCGACGCGCTGCGGGTCGGGGTGCTGCCCACCCCGGCCGTGGCGTACCTGACCGGTGCCTATGACGCCGACTTCGGCGTCATGATCTCGGCGTCGCACAACCCGATGCCCGACAACGGCATCAAGGTGTTCGGTCCCGGCGGCCGCAAACTCGACGACGACAGCGAGAACCGGATCGAGGAACTCCTCGCCGCCGGGCCGGGGGTGCGGCCGGTCGGTGCGGGGATCGGCCGGGTGCTCGACGCCGAAGACGCCGCGGACCGCTACCTGCGCCACGTCGGCAAGGCCAGCACGCTGCGGCTCGACGGGCTGACCGTGGTCGTCGACTGCGCCCACGGGGCTGCGTCGGCGACCGCACCGACCGCGTACCGCGCGGCCGGTGCGCGGGTCATCGCGATCAATGCCGAGCCCAACGGGCTCAACATCAACGACGGTTGTGGGTCCACGCACCTGGACGCGCTGCGCGCGGCGGTCGTCGCGCACGGTGCCGACCTCGGCCTGGCGCACGACGGGGACGCCGATCGGTGCCTCGCCGTCGACGCGGGCGGACACGTCGTCGACGGCGACGCGATCATGGTCGTGCTTGCGCTGGCGATGCAGGAGGCCCGGGAGCTGGTGTCCGACACGCTGGTCACAACCGTGATGAGCAACCTCGGGCTGCACCTGGCCATGCGTGCGGCCGGCATCACCGTGCGCACGACCGGCGTCGGCGACCGCTACGTGCTGGAGGAGTTGCGCGCCGGCGACTACAGCCTCGGCGGGGAGCAGTCCGGCCACATCGTGATGCCCGCGCTGGGCTCCACCGGAGACGGCATCGTCACCGGTCTGCGACTGATGACCCGCATGGTGCAGACCGGCGCCCCGCTGGCCGACCTCGCCGCGGCGATGCGGACGCTGCCCCAGGTGCTGATCAACGTCGAGGTGGCCGACAGGGCCACCGCCTCCGCGGCACCGTCGGTGCAGGCCGCGGTCGCGGCGGCCACGGCCGAGCTGGGCGAAACCGGCCGAATACTGTTGCGGCCCTCCGGAACCGAGCCGGTGATCCGCGTCATGGTCGAAGCGCCGGCCAAGGAGGTCGCCGAGCGGATCGCCGCCCGGGTCGCGGAGGTGGTCGGCGCCGCGAGCTGATTCTCGCCGGAACCCCGGCGCCGTCCCCGTCGTCGGAATAGGCATGAGACAACGTAGTTCTGCCGAGGTCGACGTGGCGGCGGTGCACCGGGTGGCCGACCGGTTGGAGGCGGCCGCCGAACTCATCGACAACGCCGTGGGCGAGCACCTGGCCAGGCTGGCTTTCGGTGGTGCCGCTGCCGGACGCGCCTACACCACGCGCGGCGATGCCCTCCGGGCCGGCCTTCAGCGCCTCGCGACCGAGCTGTCGCAGTGGTCGCGGGCCTCTGCGGCCGTGGCCGTGGCGCTGCGGGCCAGCGCCGAGCGCTACGCCGATGCCGAGCTCTATGCCGCCAGGCGGATCGCCTGACCATGACCGGCCGGTTGGACGTCACCGAACGCCTCGCCGACGGCCGGTTCGCCGTCGAGCACACCCAGACCTACGTGCGGGCCTGTCGCGCGCTCGGCTACCAGGAGCCCGACCTGACTACGCGACCGTCCCAGATCCGTGACTGGTACGACAGCGAACAGGGCCTGGACCTGCACGCGCTGGACCGCGACTGCGCTGAACTGCGGGCGGCGGGCGCCGCGGTCGCAGAAGGCCTGCGCATACAGCGGGCGCAGGTGGACGAGCTGGCCGCGGCGTGGACGGGCGCGGGCGGCGCGGCCGCGGTCGCCTTCCTGCAGCGTCATTGCGATGCCTCCGGCGCCGTGGCCGCCGAGATCCGCGCCGCGGCGCAGCGGTGCGAGTCGCTGCGCGACAACCTGTGGTATCTGCTCGACTCGAAGGTCGCCACGGCCATCGCCCTCGATGACCGTACGCACGCGCAGCAAGCGGCGTGGTTGGCCGCCGCGGCCGCGGTCGCCACCGGGACCGGCGATCGGGCAGCCGAGCAGATCGTTCGCCAACAGATAAACCCCTATGTCGACAACGACATTCGCAACGACTGGTTGACGGCGATGCGTTCGACCGGGGCAGGTATCGCGGCGTCCTACGACATGGTCATCGACAAGATGGCCGCCGCGGCGGCGGTCTACTTCGAGGTTCCGGGCGATTTCGGGCCGACCTACCAACCGGCCCCGCCGGCGGCGGCCGCGGTCGCGCCCGCCGCCGCGGTCGCGCCCGCCGCCGCGGTGCCCGCCGCCGCTGCGCCCTCCCTGCCCGCCGAGCCGCCGCAGGGCGCTGCCGCGGCGCCCATGGCGCCCGCCGAGCCGCCGCAGGGCGCTGCCGCGGCGCCCATGGCGCCGGCCGACCCGCCGCAGGGCGCTGCCGCGGCGCCCGTGGCGCCGGTCCCGGACTGGGGAGCCGCGCTCGGTGACGCTGCGGGTGCGCCCGCCGGCGGTCTGGGCGGCGATCTGGGCGGTTTGAGCGGGCTCGCGGGCCGGATCGTGGAGGCGATGAGCGGGTTGCTGGGTCCGGCCGGTCAGCTCGCCGACCCGTCGGCGCTCGACGACGCACTGGGCACCGCGGACCCCTCCGGCATCGGCGATCCCTTCCACCCCGACCACGGGGGTGATGGCGCCGACGAGCACACCCACGGCGACGAGATCGAAGACGTCGACCAGACGCGCGAGGACGACGACGACCAGTCCGGCGATCTGACTCGAGCCGGTGACCAGGCCCAACCCGGTGAGCAGGCTCCACCTGTCGACCAGGTCCCACCGGCCGATGCACCGGCGCCGGCCGCCGGGTCGCCGCCCGCCGCGCCGGTGGCGCAGCCCCTCGATGTACCGGCGCCCGCGGTGGACGAGGCGTCAACGCCGTGTGAGATCGCTGCCGACCAGCTGCCGCAGGCGGGCCGGTGAGGAGTTCAGGAGGGTCGCAGCTCGAGCAGCTCCTCGACATGACGCACCGATTCCACCGGATCGGCGCTCACGGGGCTGACCAGCAACGTCGTCACGCCGGCCTCGGCGAAGGCGGCCAGGCGTTCGGCGACGAAACCGCGGGGGCCGACGAGCGAGATCCCGCGCACCAACTCGTCGGGCACGGCGTCGGTGGCCTCGCGCTTGCGACCGGACAAATACAGCTCTTGAATCCGGTCGGCGACCTCGCCGAACCCGTAGCGGGTGGCGAGGTTGTGGTAGAAGTTGCGGCCCCGGGCGCCCATCCCGCCGAGGTAGAGGGCCAGCTGCGGCTTCACCCAGTCCAGCCGCTCTTCGACGTTGTCACCGATGGCCAGCGACGTGTGGACCATGACGTCCAGCGGCCCCAAAGCGGGATCGCGTTTGGCGGCACCGGCGGCCAACGCCTCGCCCCACACGGACGCGGCCTTCTCCGGAAGGTAAAAGACCGGCTGCCAGCCCTCGGCGATCTCGGCGGTCAGCTCCACGTTCTTAGGTCCCAGCGCGGCGATCGTGATCGGGATGCTTTCGCGCACTGGGTGATTGATCAGCTGAAGAGGTTTGCCCAGTCCCGTGCCCCGATCCGGCGGGACGGGGATCTGGTAGTGCTTGCCGGCGTATTGCAGCCGTTCGCGACGCCACACCTTCCGGCAGATCTCCACAACCTCCCGGGTGCGGCCCAACGGGGCGTCGAACTCCACACCGTGAAACCCCTCGATCACCTGGGGACCGGAGGTGCCGATGCCCAGGCGGAACCGGCCGTCGGACACGAAATCCAGCCCCGCGGCGGTCATCGCCAGCAGCGAGGGTGTCCGGATGTAGAGCGGAACCACACCCGAGGCCAACTCGATGCTTTCCGTCTTGGCGGCCAGGTACCCGAGCTGGCTGACGGCGTCAAAGGAATATGCCTCGGCCACCACCGCGATGTCGAGGCCGGACTTCTCCAGTTCGACGATGCGGTCGACGGCCTGGTGAAAGCCGCCCGAATAGTCCAGAGCGATCCCGATGCGCACCCACGACAGATACCACGAGCGCCGCGGCCCGCTGCGGCGGCCCGCGCTATTTCAGCAGCGCGACAATCTTTTCTTCCAGCGAAACCGGCGGGGCCTCGGGGTCCACCTGGTCCGTCTTGGGTAGGTGCACGTCCGGGTCGGCGAACGCGCGATAGGCCTTGTCACCGCCAAGCGTGCTGAGCAGGTATCCGGTCAGCAGCGCCCGTACCGAGCGCTGCGTGCGCCGGTGCGAGCCCCCCAGCCCGAAGGCCTTGGGCAGTCGCCTGCCCTCGGCCAGCCCTCTGGGTTCGGCCTTGCGGACGATGCGCAGCGTGGCCGCCTTCCATGCCTGCGACAGTGCCAGCGCGTTGGAGTTCAGCGACGTGGGTTCTCCGGGCGCGGTCAGAATCAGGCCGGGGACCTTCAGCGTCGCGGCCGGCTCCTCGGCCGGGGGACTGGTCACCGTCGGGAAGATCGCCGCCACCGCACCGGCCGGCTCGCCCGGCATACCGGCCATGCCGGCGGCGGCGAACACGGCGGCCGACCCGCCGAACCCGTGGCCCGCCAGGCCGAGCTTGGCGGGGTGGACGCTGATTTTGCCCGGCCCCAGGCGGACCCCCGCCATGATGTCGAGCGCGGTACCGAGATCGAACGCCAGGTTGAGCACCGACGGCGCCACGCCACGCTCGGTGTCCGGGGCGCCGGCCACGATGCCCCACGACGCCAGATGCTCCAGCAGTCCGTGGTAGCGGGCCGCGCCGGTGAGCCAGTCGTGACCGAACGCCACGCCGGGCAGGTTCAGCCCCGCCTCGGGGGTGTACACCACACCCGGCAGGCCCGCAAAGGCCAGGTCACCGCGCAAAACCCGATGCGGGCCACGGCGGCTGAGGGTCGCGACGAGCTTGCGGATGCGGGCCACCCGTCGACGTTAGCGCACCGCGGCGCTGCCCCGGGCGCCTCGGCGGTCGTTACGCCAGCACCTCGATGACCCCCACCCGCCACAGCGCGGCGTAGAGCTGGCGCAGCGGAATGCTCAACACGCGCGCGGTGGCGTCCACCAGCGGGTCACCGCCGCCGACGATCGGCGATCGCCGGTGCGCCCGCGGAAACGCCGGGGCCTTTTCGGTGCACGGGACTTCGTCGTAGAGCGCAGCAGTCATGGTTCTCTCCTCGAAGCGCGGACCGGTGGCCGTTTCGACGCGATCCGCTGCGAAATTCTCCATTTGCATTTGATTGCGATGACCCATCAGGAGTTTGCGTGTCGCAAAACATTTGCTGAACACAAATCGTCGGAAATGGCGCCCGGTGTGGCATCTGCGCCGCCGGGTCGCCGGCGCCGATGTCGGCCGGCGAAACTCACGGTAAAAACTCGGTTACCGGGTGATGTACGATGACCTACTCGATAGGCGTTGAAACGCTGTGTGATTAGACTTCCGGATCGCATAAAACCCGCGCGTTCGTGGTCAGGTGGGCGTCAACTCCGTCGTCCTTTCCGCTGTTTCCGGCATGTCCGCAGCGCTGGCGCCCAGCCGCGGAGCGTCACCTGCATAGTGCCGCTCATTCGACGGTGTCGTTAGTTGCCGGCATTCGCTGATATTTCGCACGGTAAGGGCCGAGCGGCACGCGTTCGATGACGCCGCCGAAAACGTCGGAAATACATCAGGTGACGAACGCACGCTTTTCATGGGGTCGATATGAACCCAGCCGCACCGGCTACGGCGCGGCGCCGACCGCGCTATACGGGGCATCGGTACGCTGCGCCCCCCGCGCGCGTCACTACCCCGACAGGGGCGCTGCACTACCCTGGTACGGATGTGCGGAATCGTCGGCTACGTCGGGCAGCGTCCCGCCCACGAGGTCGTCATAGACGCGCTACGCCGGATGGAGTACCGCGGCTACGACTCGTCGGGCATCGCCCTGGTCGACGCGGACGGCCGGCTCACCGTGCGCCGCCGCGCCGGCCGGCTGGCCAACCTGGAGCAGGCGGTGGCCGACATGGCTGCGTCTTCGGAGGCGTCGCTGGCCGGCACCACCGGCCTCGGCCACACCCGCTGGGCCACCCACGGCCGCCCCACCGATCGCAACGCCCACCCGCACCGCGACGCCGCCGGCAGGATCGCCGTCGTTCACAACGGCATCATCGAGAACTTCGCGGCCCTGCGCCAGGAGCTGGAGGCGGCCGGGGTGGAGTTCTCCAGCGACACCGACACCGAGGTCACGGTGCACCTGGTGGCGCAGGCCTACCGCCACGGCGACACGGCCGGTGACTTCGTCGCGTCGGTGCTGTCCGTGCTGCGCCGGCTGGAGGGCCACTTCACGCTGGTGTTCGCCAGCGCCGACGCGCCCGGCACGATCGTCGCCGCCCGGCGGTCCACCCCGCTGGTGCTCGGCATCGGCGACGGCGAGATGTTCGTCGGCTCCGACGTGGCGGCGTTCATCCCGCACACCCGCCAGGCCGTCGAACTGGGCCAGGACCAGGCCGTGGTGCTGACCGCCGACAGCTACCAGATCACCGACTTCGACGGCAACGACGACGCCGCCCACGCCCGCGAGTTCCACATCGACTGGGACCTGGCCGCCGCCGAAAAGGGCGGCTACGAGTACTTCATGCTCAAGGAGATCGCCGAGCAGCCCACCGCGGTGGCCGACACCCTGCTCGGGCATTTCGTCGACGGCCGCATCGTGCTGGACGAACAACGGCTGTCCGACCAGGAACTCCGCGATGTCGACAAGGTGTTCGTGGTCGCCTGCGGCACCGCCTACCACTCCGGGCTGCTCGCCAAGTACGCGATCGAGCACTGGACCCGGTTGCCGGTGGAGGTGGAGCTGGCCAGCGAGTTCCGCTACCGCGACCCGGTGCTGGACCGCAGCACGCTGGTGGTCGCCATCTCGCAGTCCGGGGAGACCGCCGACACCCTGGAAGCGGTGCGCCACGCCAAGGAACAGAAGGCCAAGGTGCTGGCGATCTGCAATACCAACGGCTCACAGATCCCGCGCGAGTGCGACGCGGTGCTCTACACCCGTGCCGGGCCGGAGATCGGGGTGGCCTCCACCAAGACCTTTTTGGCCCAGGTCACCGCGAACTACCTGGTCGGCCTGGCGCTGGCGCAGGCCCGCGGCACCAAGTACCCCGACGAGGTCGAGCGCGAATACCGTGAGCTGGAGGCGATGCCCGACCTGGTGGCCCGCGTGCTTGCGACGATCCGGCCGGTGGCCGACCTGGCCTACCGGTTCGCTCAGTCCTCGACGGTGCTGTTCCTGGGCCGCCACGTCGGTTATCCCGTGGCGCTGGAAGGCGCGCTCAAGCTCAAGGAACTGGCCTACATGCACGCCGAGGGGTTCGCGGCCGGCGAGCTCAAGCACGGCCCGATCGCACTGATCGAGGACGACCTGCCGGTCATCGTCATCATGCCTTCGCCCAAGGGGCAGGCCACGCTGCACGCCAAGCTGCTGTCCAACATCCGCGAGATCCAGACGCGCGGCGCGGTCACCATCGTCATCGCCGAGGAGGGCGACGACACCGTCCGCCCGTATGCCGACCACTTGATCGAAATTCCGTCGGTGTCAACACTTCTGCAGCCCCTCCTGTCGACCGTCCCGCTACAGGTGTTCGCGGCGTCGGTGGCGCAGGCCCGCGGCTACGACGTCGACAAACCGCGCAACCTGGCCAAGTCCGTCACGGTGGAGTAGACAACCGGCGCGTCGCCTCGCTTTGGCCGTACGGCCGCAGCGCACTCGATCCGTGAACTACATTCCTCGGGGACAGTTCGCCAGGGACGCAAAAAAGGGGAGCAGCATGCGGTCGGCGGTCGGCAGGTTCGGCGTCATTGGTCTGGTCGTGGGCATCGTGGTGGCATACGTGGCGGCGGTCGCGCTGTACGCCGCCGGCGGCGAGGGCCGCCAGCGGATGGTCACCCCGCCCGGCGGCGAGGCGACGACGGCGACGATGAACGTCGAAGACATCCAGTCGAATTACAGCGTGCTCGTCGCCAACCTGACCGTGGTTCCCGGCTCGGCGTTCCTGGACCCGCAAACCCACCACCTCAACGAGGACCTCAGCCTGCGGGTCAGGTCGGTGGCCTCGCCCACGCGCCGCACCTGGACCAGGGGCATGCTGCCCGGCACGTTCCCCGTGCCGCTGACCATCGCCGGCGAGATCGAACGGTGGCCCTTCGACCACTACCGCTCGGGGCCCGTCGAGGTCGAACTGTTCCGCGGCGACCATGCCGAGCCCATCCGCGTGCCCGTGAAGTTCGTCAACCACCTCTCCGGGTGGGAGGTCGCCGCCGGCAGCCACGGTGGGCAGGGTCCCTACCGGGTGAGTCTGCAGCGGTCGCTCAGCACGGCGGCGTTCGCCATCGTCATCCTCGGTGTCCTGATCACGATCGCCGTCCTGGCCCTGGTCGTGGCGATCCAGACGGCCCGCGACCGGCGGAAGTTCCAGCCGCCGATGACGACCTGGTACGCGGCGATGCTCTTCGCGGTCGTGCCGCTGCGCAACGCGCTTCCCGGCTCGCCGCCGTTCGGTAGCTGGATCGACATCACGATCGTCCTGTGGGTGCTCGTGGCGCTGGCGGTCTCGATGTCCCTCTACATCAACTGCTGGTGGCGGCACCTGCGGCCGGACAACCCCTAGGGCTGCCGGCCCGTTTGCCGTGGTTTCGCGGCGCGGCGCCGGGCATGCGAAGGTTGACGTCGTGGCGGATACATCGGCGCGGGCGCGGAACATGGCGCTCGCGGTGTGGCATTGGGTCAGCGAGGCGCCGCTGACCTACGGCTGGCTGCTCGTGCTGACGATCACCACGCTCATCCAGAACCACCTCACCGGCCAGCAGTTGCACGCGGTGTTGCTGCACCGCTCCATCAACATCCATGGCCTGGGCTCCGATCCGCTCGACGCGCTGTTCGCCAGCCTGCTGTGGATCGACGGCAAGAACCTGGAACCGTACCTGTTGCTGTTCACCCTGTTCCTGGCGCCGGCGGAACACTGGCTGCGCCAGCTGCGGTGGCTCACCGTGGGGCTGACCTCCCACATCCTTGCCACCTACATCGGCGAGGGCATGCTCTACTTCGCGATCGAGGAGCACAGCGCGTCGGAACGGCTGGTGCTGGCGCGCGACATCGGGGTCAGTTATTTCCTCGCCGGCGTGATGGCCGTGCTGACGTATCACATCGCGCGACCGTGGCGCTGGGGCTACCTCGGGGTCCTGTTCGTCATCTTCGGTTTCCCGCTGCTCACGATGAACCGCGTCGAACTCAACTTCACCGCGATCGGGCACTTCGCGTCGATCCTCATCGGGCTCTGCTTCTACCCGCTGACGCGCACCAAGGGCGGCATGCAACTGGGCCCGGCCAAGCTCAGGGACGCGCTGCGGCGATTCCGCTCCGGCGAGGCTTCTGCCTGACTGCCTGACTGCCTGACTGCCTGACGAAGTCCTGACCACGCCCCGCCGGCGCCGGCACGTAATGTTGGCTTCGATGCGGCATTACTACTCCGTGGACGCGATCCGCGACGCCGAAGCGCCCCTGCTGGCCGGCCTGCCCGACGGCGTCCTGATGAGACGCGCGGCCTTCGGGCTGGCCACCGCGATCATCGGCGAACTCGTCACCCGCACGGGTGGGGTCGCCGGCCGCCGCGTGTGCGCGGTCGTCGGCTCCGGGGACAACGGCGGCGACGCCCTGTGGGCGGCGACGTTCGTGCGCCGCCGTGGCGCGGCCGCCGACGCGGTGCTGCTCAACCCCGACCGCGCCCACCCCAAGGCCCTGGCGGCATTCCGGAAATCCGGCGGTCGTGTCGTCGGAAAAGTTTCGCCGACAACCGATCTCGTCATCGACGGGGTGGTGGGCATCTCCGGGTCCGGACCGTTGCGCCCAGCGGCGGACGAGGTGTTCGCCGGCCTGGCCAGGCCGGGCGCCGAGGCCATCCCGGTGGTCGCCGTCGACATTCCCAGCGGGATCGACGTGATGACCGGGGCGATCACCGGTCCCGCCGTGTGCGCCGCGCTGACCGTCACCTTCGGCGGGCTCAAGCCGGTGCACGCGCTGGCCGACTGCGGCCGCGTCGAACTCGTCGACATCGGCCTGGACCTGCCGGGCCCCCCGGCCGTCGAGGCGCTGGGATTCGAGGCCGCCGACGTGCTGGCCCGCTGGCCGGTGCCCGGGCCCGACGACGACAAGTACACCCAGGGCGTGACCGGCGTGATGGCCGGCTCGTCGACCTACCCGGGCGCCGCCGTGCTGTGCACCGGCGCCGCTGTCGCGACCCACTCCGGCATGGTCCGCTACGCGGGCAGCGCGCACGCCGAGGTGCTCGCGCGCTGGCCCGAGGTGATCGCCTCGCCCACCCCGGCCGAGGCCGGGCGGGTGCAGGCCTGGGTCGTCGGGCCCGGGTTGGGCACCGACGCGACCGGCGCCGGCGCCTTGATGTTCGCGCTGGAGACCGACCTGCCCGTGATCGTCGACGCCGACGCGCTGACCATCCTGGCGGAGCGGCCCGAGCTGGTGGCCAACCGAGACGCGCCGACCGTGCTGACCCCGCACGCCGGGGAATTCGCGCGGCTGGCCGGCGGCCCGCCCGGCGACGACCGGGTCGGCGCCTGCCGCAAGCTGGCCGACGAGCTCGGCGCCACGGTGCTGCTCAAGGGCAACGTCACCGTCATCGCCGACCCCGGCGGCCCCGTCTACCTCAACCCGGCCGGGCAGTCCTGGGCCGCTACCGCGGGCTCGGGCGACGTGCTGTCCGGGATGATCGGCGCGCTGCTGGCGGCGGGCCTGCCGGCGGCCGAGGCGGCCGCGGCGGCCG
This sequence comes from Mycobacterium sp. HUMS_12744610, assembly GCF_041206865.1. Taxonomy (NCBI): domain Bacteria; kingdom Bacillati; phylum Actinomycetota; class Actinomycetes; order Mycobacteriales; family Mycobacteriaceae; genus Mycobacterium; species Mycobacterium servetii. Next base: position 5,088,676 of record NZ_JBGEDP010000001.1, on the reverse strand, counting down.
CCTTCGTCCACGCCCGCGCGGCGGCGTCCTCGGCCGCCGATCCCGGGCCCGGAGACGCGCCGACGTCGGCGTCGCGCATCCTCGGCCACATCCGGGCCGCCCTGGCCGCCCTATAGAAAGGAACCCCGTGCCCCACCACCCGTCCATGCCCGCGCACGCGATCGCCCCCGCCTACACCAACCGCCTGTTCACCGCGCCGGTCCCGGCGCTGCGCCTGCCCGACGAGTCGATGGACCCGCAGGCCGCCTACCGCTTCATCCACGACGAGCTGATGCTCGACGGGAGTTCGCGGCTGAACCTGGCCACCTTCGTGACCACCTGGATGGACCCCGAGGCCGACAAGCTGATGGCCGAGACGTTCGACAAGAACATGATCGACAAGGACGAGTACCCGGCGACCGCGGCCATCGAGCAGCGCTGCGTGTCCATGGTGGCCGACCTGTTCCACGCCGACTGCCTCAACGACGCCGACCCCTACAGCGCCTGCGGGGTGTCCACGGTCGGCTCCAGCGAGGCGGTCATGCTGGGCGGGCTGGCCATGAAGTGGCGCTGGCGGGCGAAGGTCGGTAAGGGCTGGGAGAAGCGCACCCCGAATCTGGTGATGGGTTCCAACGTCCAGGTGGTGTGGGAGAAGTTCTGCCGCTACTTCGACGTCGAGCCCCGCTATCTGCCGATGGAGAAGGGGCGCTACGTGATCACCCCCGAGCAGGTCGTCGACGCCGTCGACGAGAACACCATCGGCGTGGTGGCGATCCTGGGCACCACCTACACCGGGGAGCTCGAGCCCGTCGCCGACATCTGCGGCGCACTGGACAAGCTCGCCGCCGGCGGGGGCGTGGACGTCCCGGTGCACGTCGACGCCGCCAGCGGGGGATTCGTGGTGCCGTTCCTGCATCCGGAGCTCAAATGGGACTTCCGGCTGCCCCGCGTGGCGTCGATCAACGTCAGCGGCCACAAGTACGGCCTGACCTATCCCGGCGTCGGCTTCGTGGTGTGGCGCAGCAAGGAGTACCTGCCCGACGAACTCGTCTTCCGGGTCAACTACCTGGGCGGGGACATGCCGACGTTCACGCTGAACTTCTCCCGTCCCGGCAACCAGGTGGTCGGCCAGTACTACAACTTCCTGCGGCTGGGCCGCGACGGCTACGGCAAGGTGATGCAGGCGCTGTCGGGCACGGCGCGGTGGCTGGCCGAGCAGCTGCGCAGCAGTGAGCGTTTCGAGGTGATCTCGGACGGCTCGGCGATCCCGGTGGTCACCTTCAAGCTCGCCGGCGAGCGCGGCTACACCGAGTTCGACGTCTCCCACGAGCTGCGCACCTACGGCTGGCAGGTGCCGGCGTACACCATGCCCGACAACGCCACCGACGTGGCGGTGCTGCGCATCGTGGTGCGCGAGGGCCTCTCGGCCGACCTCGCCCGGGCGCTGCACGACGACGCCGTCTCCGCGCTGACGTCGCTGGACACGATCAAGCCCGGCGGACACTACGACGATCAGCACTTCGCGCACTAGTCTGCGCGCCCCGAAAGTGTGACCGCCGACGCATTTCCCGGGTGGCGGCACACGCCGCACTTTCGCGGCATTGTGCCGGTTCTGGGACAATATCCACCGTGTCCATTACGCCGATATCCCTGACGCCCGGCGTCCTGGCCGAGGCCGTGGTGGACCTGGGCGCCATCGCACACAACGTGCGGGTGCTGCGCGAGCACGCCGGTCACGGGCAGGTGATGGCCGTCGTCAAGGCCGACGGCTACGGCCACGGGGCCACCCGGGTCGCGCGCACGGCGTTGGCCGCGGGGGCCGCCGAGCTGGGCGTGGCCACCGTCGACGAGGCGCTGCAACTGCGCGCGGACGGGATCACCGCCCCGATCCTGGCGTGGCTGCACCCGCCCGGCATCGACTTCGGGCCCGCCCTGCTGGCCGACGTGCAGATCGCGGTGTCCTCGCTGCGCCAGCTCGACGAGTTGCTGGACGCGGCACACCGCACCGGCCGCACGGCCACGGTGACCGTCAAGGTCGACACCGGGCTGAACCGCAACGGGGTACCCCCCGCGCAATTCCCATCGCTGCTGACCGCGCTGCGCCGCGCCGGCGCCGAGGACGCCGTGCGGGTGCGTGGCCTGATGTCGCACATGGTGCACGCCGACCAGCCCGACAGTGCCGTCAACGACGCCCAGGCCCGGCGGTTCTGCGAGCTGCTCGCGGCGGCGCGCGATCAGGGGGTGCGCTTCGAGGTCGCCCACCTGTCGAACTCGTCGGCGACGATGTCGCGGCCCGACCTGGCCTTCGACCTCGTCCGGCCCGGCATCGCCGTGTACGGCCTCAGCCCCGTCCCCGCGCTCGGCGACCTGGGCCTGGTGCCGGCGATGACGGTGAAATGCGCTGTCGCCCTGGTGAAGTCGATCCGCGCCGGGGAGGGCGTGTCGTACGGCCACACGTGGGTCGCCGACCGGGACACCAACCTGGCGCTGCTGCCGATCGGCTACGCCGACGGGGTGTTCCGGACGCTGGGCGGACGCCTGGAGGTCCTGATCAACGGCAGGCGGCGGCCCGGCGTCGGGCGGATCTGCATGGACCAGTTCGTCGTCGACCTGGGCCCCGGGCGGCCCGACGTGGCCGAGGGAGACGAGGCGATCCTGTTCGGGCCGGGCGGCGGCGGCGAGCCGACCGCACAGGACTGGGCCGATTTGCTCGGCACCATCCACTACGAGGTGGTGACCAGCCCCCGGGGACGCATCACCAGGACATACCGCGAGGCCGAAACCGTTGAGCGATGACCGAATCCGTCGGCGCCACTGGGGGAGGGCCTGGTTTGCGGGAGGTGCCGGTCTGACCGCGATCGCCGCCATCGTGGGCGCCTCGGCGCGCCGCTCCGTCACCCAGCGCGCCACCGCTTCCGAAGATCCTTACGCCGGTGAGGATTTCGACAGGATCGATGACGACCGCGGCTACGTGGTGACCACCCCGGACGGGGTGCCGCTGGCCGTCCGCGAGGCCGGACCGGTGGATGCCCCGCTGACGATGGTGTTCGTGCACGGGTTCTGTCTGCGCATGGGCGCCTTCCACTTTCAGCGCACCCGGCTCCCCGCGCGGCTGGGGCCGCGGGTGCGAATGGTGTTCTACGACCAGCGCGGCCACGGCCGGTCCGGCGACGGCGCACCCGAGACCTACACGCTGACCCAGCTCGGCAAGGACCTGGAAAGCGTGCTGACGGTGGCCGCACCGCGTGGGATGGTCGTGCTGGTGGGTCATTCGATGGGCGGCATGACGGTCTTGTCGCACGCCCGCCAGTATCCCCAGGGATACGGGAACCGGATCGTCGGCGCCGCGCTGATTTCCTCTGCGGCCGAAGGGTTGTCGCGCTCGCCGTTGGGTGAGCTGCTGAAAAACCCTGCGCTGGAAGCCATCCGGTTCACCGCCAGGTCCGCCCCCAAGCTGATGAACCGCGGCCGCAACGTGTCCCGGTCCCTGATCGCTCCGGTGCTGCGGGCCGCGTCGTTCAGCGACCTGCAGGTCAGCCGGAGCCTGGACGCGTTCTCGCAACGCATGATGAACGACACCCCCATCACCACCCTGGTCGGTTTCCTGGACGCGCTGGAGCAGCACGACGAAACCGCCGGGCTGTGGACGCTGCTGCGGGTGCCGACCCTGGTCGCCTGCGGCGACCACGACCTGCTCACGCCGGACGAGTACTCGCGCAAGATGGCGGCGTGTATGCCGCGCTCGGAGCTGGTCGTCGTCTCCGGCGCCAGTCACCTGGCGCTGCTGGACAAGCCGGAGGCCATCAACGAAGGGCTGATCCGGCTGGTCGACCGGGCCCTGCCCGGCGCGATGACCCGGCGGTACCGCCGGATCCGGGAGAGGTTCGGGCGCCGTGGCTGAGCACACGCCGGAGGGCGGCACGGCCACCTGCGAGCGCGTCGAGGACACCGTCGCGCTCGGCTCCCGCTTGGGCGGGCAGCTGCGCGCGGGCGACGTGGTGGTGCTCTCGGGTCCGCTCGGTGCGGGGAAAACGGTGCTGGCCAAGGGGATCGCGGCCGCCATGGACGTCGAGGGCCCGATCACGTCGCCGTCGTACGTGCTCGCGCGGGTGCATCGCCCGCATCGGCCCGGCGCGCCGGCAATGATCCACGTCGACATGTACCGGCTCCTGGACCGGCCCGGCACCGACCTGCTGGGCGAACTCGACTCCCTGGATCTCGACACCGACCTCGACGACGCGGTCGTCGTGGTGGAGTGGGGCCAGGGAATCGCCGAACGCCTCGCCGAGCGCCACCTCGACGTCCGCCTGGAGCGGGTCAGCCACTCCGACGTGCGGCTCGCGACCTGGCGGTGGGCCTCATGAGCGTCATCCTGGCCATCGACACGGCCACCCCGGCGGTCACGGCGGGCCTGGTGCGGCGCGACGATCTGTCCGTGCTGGCCGAACGGGTGACCGTCGACGCCCGCGCCCACGCCGAACGGCTCACCCCCAACGTGCTCGCCGCGCTCGCCGACGCCGCGCTGGGCATGGCCGACCTCGGCGCCGTCGTGGTGGGCTGCGGTCCGGGCCCGTTCACCGGCCTGCGGGTGGGCATGGCCAGCGCCGCCGCCTACGGGCACGCGCTGGGCATCCCGGTCCACGGCGTGTGCAGCCTGGACGCCATCGGAGTGCGCACCAGCGGCGAGGTCCTGGTCGTCACCGACGCCCGGCGACGCGAAATCTATTGGGCCCGTTACCGAGACGGGGTCCGCACCGAGGGCCCGGCCGTCAACGCCCCGGTCGACGTCGACCCCGGCGCGGCCCGCGCGGTGGCCGGCTCACCCGAGCACGCGGGAATGTTCGGCCTGCCGCGGTGCGGGCCCGTCCATCCGACACCGGCCGGCCTGGCGGCCGCCGTCGGGGACTGGTCGGCGCCGCCGGCGCCCCTGGTGGCGCTGTACCTGCGCCGTCCCGACGCCAAGCCACTCGCGGAGCGCCGATGACCGCCTGCGGCGAGCCCGTGAGGATCGGCGGGTTGACCCCGGCCGACGCGCAGCGGTGCGCCGAGCTCGAACTGCAGCTGTTCGACGGCGACGACCCGTGGCCGGCGGCGGCGTTCAACCGCGAACTGGCCAGCCCGCACAACCGCTACGTGGGTGCGCGCAGCGCCGGAACGCTGGTCGGCTACGCCGGTATCTCCCGGCTGGGCCGCACACCGCCGTTCGAGTACGAGGTGCACACCATCGGCGTGGACCCCGCCTGCCAGGGCCGCGGCATCGGCCGGCGGCTGCTCGACCAGCTGCTGAGCTTCGCCGCCGGCGGCGTGGTGTACCTCGAGGTCCGCACCGACAACGAGCCCGCCATCGCGCTGTACCGCAGCGTGGGGTTCGAGCGGGTCGGCCTGCGCCGGCGCTACTACCGCGTCAGTGGCGCCGACGCCTACACCATGCGCAGAGAGGCTCGGCAGGTTCCATGACCGTCGTCCTGGCCATCGAAACGTCGTGCGACGAAACCGGAGTCGGCATCGCACGCCTTGACCCCGACGGCGCCGTCACCCTGCTGGCCGACGAGGTGGCGTCCAGCGTCGACGAGCACGTGCGCTTCGGCGGCGTGGTGCCCGAGATCGCCTCCCGCGCCCACCTGGAGGCGCTGGGCCCCTGTATGCGCCGCGCCCTGGCGACCGCCGGGCTGGACAGACCCGATGCGGTGGCCACCACCATCGGGCCCGGCCTGGCCGGCGCCCTGATGGTGGGAGTGTCGGCGGCCAAGGCCTACGCGGCCGCCTGGGACGTGCCGTTCTACGCCGTCAACCACCTCGGGGGGCACCTGGCCGCCGACGTCTACGAGCACGGACCGCTGCCCGAGTGCGTGGCGCTGCTGGTGTCGGGCGGACACACGCACCTGTTGCACGTGCGTTCGCTCGGCGAGATCGTCGAGCTCGGCAGCACCGTCGACGATGCCGCCGGCGAGGCCTACGACAAGGTGGCCCGGCTGCTGGGCCTGGGCTATCCGGGCGGCAAGGTGCTCGACGAGCTGGCCCGCACCGGGAATCCCCAAGCCGTCGTCTTCCCCCGCGGCATGACCGGGCCCGGCGACGACCCGCACGCGTTCAGCTTCTCCGGGCTCAAGACCGCGGTGGCGCGCTACCTGGAGAGCGCCCCGGACGCGGCGCTCCAAGACGTCGCGGCCGGATTCCAGGAAGCCGTCGCCGACGTGCTGACGCTCAAGGCGGTGCGGGCGGCGACCCGGGCCGGCGTGTCGACGCTGCTGGTCGCCGGGGGAGTGGCCGCGAATTCGCGGCTGCGCGAGCTGGTGGCGCAGCGTTGCACGGCGGCCGGCCTGGCCCTGCGGGTCCCCAGCCGCCGGTTGTGCACCGACAACGGGGCGATGATCGCTGCCTTCGCCGCGCACCTGGTGGCCGCCGGAGCGCCGCCGTCCCCGCTGGATGTGGCCAGCGATCCGGGCCTTCCGGTGATGCGGGGCCGGTTGCCTTAGATCCGGGGCGCCCACGGCACGGTGCCGTAGCCCGTCGCCTGGGTGACGATGAGGAGGTCGTCGCTGGTCGACCAGGCCCGCGTGAAGGTGTCCAGCGGGATTCGCTCGTCGCGGCCGTCGGGGGTGCCGCTGTCGTTGAGGTGCACGACGTCGTCGGCGGTGTCGACCCCGGTGACCACGACGGCGTGGTCGGGTTTCGTGCGCTGTCCCTGACCGGCGGGGTAGTTCCAGATCGTTTCCGCGTTGAGCGCCGCGATGACCTTGTGCCCGCTGCCGAGGTAGTCCTCGAGGCCCTGCAGGGTGTTTCCGGTCGTGATCTCGGACTGGACGCCGTAGTGCGCCAGCAGCATGACCATGTCCTGCGGCGAGGTGCCGTCGAAGAAATAGACGTCGCCGCCGTGGGATTCGCTGGGGGTGAAGATGCCGCGCAGCTCGATGCCGAGCTGGCTGGGTTCGTGGCCGGTCAGCTGGCCGACCACGTCGGCGACGGCCATCAGGCCGCAGTCTTCCTGATGCTGGTAGCGCCAGTAGGGTGCGGCGGCCTCCGGGTCCCCGTACATCCGGCCCCCCGGCTGGGCGTGGGCCGGTCCGGCCCACCCGACCAGGGCCGCGACGATCAGTGCGACCATGCCCGCGGTGCGGCTCGCGTTGGCGGTGCGGTTGAGCATGCTTCCACTATTAGCACCCGGTAACAGCGCTGGGAACCACGCGAAGCGGCGCCTCACGGTGTCCGTCTTCGGGTTTTGGGTCCGGGTGCGGGCGGCGCGGATGCCCGCCCGAGCGGTGTTCTCGCCCGGCACCGGGAGGGCCGCGAAACCCGGCTTGTCCGCTGACAGGGGAAGCAGCGGCCCGCCCTTGAGTGCTAGCACTCTCATGTATAGAGTGCTAGGTGGCAATCGGACGTCCCCCTGCGCCGGCACCCGCGACGACGGTTCGAGGGTACGGCCGAATGCCAGACCACCTGACAGTCGGTCGGTTCGCGGCACGCCGCGGTCCGACCGCCAACCAACCCCGGTCCGGGCGATTGTCCCGGGCCTGCTACCAACTAACTGGAGGGCTCCCATCGTGGCGAAGGTGAACATCAAGCCACTCGAGGACAAGATTCTCGTGCAGGCCAACGAGGCCGAGACCACGACCGCGTCCGGTCTGGTCATTCCTGATACCGCCAAGGAGAAGCCGCAGGAAGGCACCGTCGTCGCCGTCGGCCCGGGCCGCTGGGACGAAGACGGCGAAAAGCGCATCCCGCTGGACGTGTCCGAGGGTGACACCGTCATCTACAGCAAGTACGGCGGCACCGAGATCAAGTACAACGGCGAGGAGTACCTGATCCTGTCGGCGCGCGACGTGCTGGCTGTCGTATCCAAGTAACCCGCGTTCCGCCCCGGCGATCCCCGTGTGAAGCACGGGTGATTTCCGGGGCGGCATGCGTCAGTAGCCGAGAAGGAGCCTGATGAGCAAGCTCATTGAGTACGACGAGGACGCGCGTCGTGCCATCGAGGCGGGCGTGAACGCGCTCGCCGACGCGGTCCGGGTCACCCTGGGGCCGCGCGGCCGGCACGTGGTGCTGGCCAAGTCCTGGGGCGGTCCCACGGTCACCAACGACGGCGTCACCGTCGCGCGCGAGATCGACCTGGAGGACCCGTTCGAAAACCTCGGCGCCCAACTGGTGAAGTCGGTGGCCACCAAGACCAACGACGTCGCCGGTGATGGCACGACCACCGCAACGGTGCTGGCCCAGGCGCTGGTCAAGGGCGGTCTGCGCCTGGTCGCCGCCGGGGTCAACGCGATGGAGCTCGGCGCGGGCATCGGCAAGGCCGCCGACGCGGTGTCCGAGGCCCTGGTGGCCTCGGCGACTCCGGTGTCCGGCAAGGAGGCGATCGCTCAGGTGGCGACGGTTTCCTCGCGCGACGCGCAGATCGGCGAGCTGGTCGGCGAGGCGATGCACAAGGTCGGCACCGACGGCGTCGTCAGCGTCGAGGAGTCCTCGACGATGAACACCGAGCTGGAGTTCACCGAGGGTGTCGGCTTCGACAAGGGCTACCTGTCGGCGTACTTCGTGACCGACTTCGACGCCCAGCAGGCCGTGCTCGAGGACCCGCTGATCCTGTTGCACCAGGAGAAGATCAGCTCGCTGCCCGACCTGCTGCCCATGCTGGAGAAGGTCGCCGAAGCGGGCAAGCCGTTGGTCATCATCGCCGAGGACATCGAGGGCGAGGCACTGGCGACGCTGGTGGTCAACTCGATCCGCAAGACGCTGAAGGCCGTCGCGGTCAAGTCGCCGTTCTTCGGCGACCGGCGCAAGGCGTTCATGGAGGACCTGGCGATCGTCACGGGCGGCCAGGTGGTCAACCCCGACGCCGGCCTGCTGCTGCGCGAGGTCGGGGTCGAGGTCCTGGGCTCGGCCCGCCGGGTCGTGGTCGGCAAGGACGACACCATCATCGTCGACGGCGGCGGGTCCGCTGAGGCGGTGGCCGCCCGCATCAAGCAGCTGCGCGCCGAGGCCGAGGCGAGTGACTCCGACTGGGATCGCGAGAAGCTGCAGGAGCGGCTGGCCAAGCTGGCCGGCGGGGTCGCCGTGCTCAAGGTCGGGGCCGCCACCGAGACGGCGCTCAAAGAGCGCAAGGAAAGCGTCGAGGACGCCGTCGCGGCGGCCAAGGCGGCCGTCGAGGAGGGCATCGTGGCCGGCGGTGGCACGGCGCTCATCGGGGCCCGCAAGGCGCTCGACGACCTGCGGGCGTCGCTGACCGGCGACCAGGCGACGGGGGTCGATGTCTTCTCCGACGCCCTGGCCGCACCGCTGTACTGGATCGCCGACAACGCCGGGCTCGACGGCGCGGTCGTGGTCAACAAGGTCAGCGAGCTGCCCGCGGGGCACGGCCTGAACGCCGCCACGCTGCGCTACGGCGACCTGATCGCCGACGGCGTCATCGACCCGGTCAAGGTCACCCGGTCGGCGGTGCTCAACGCCGCGTCGGTGGCCCGGATGGTGCTCACCACCGAGACCGCGGTTGTCGACAAGCCCGCCGAGGAGGAGGGCGACGGCCACGGTCACGGACATGGCCACGGCCACGGGCATCACCACCACCACTAAAGCGAGCAATGCGGATGCGCCCCCGGCTGATGTCGGGGGCGCTTTCGTATTCAGTTCGGCGGGCGTCATCACCGCTGAGTTGCGTCCCACGGAGTCGGCTCCGATCCGAGCGGCCGGGGGTGTTCCTTTTCGGCGCTGCGACTGTCCCGCTCGGTGTACACATGAGTGCGCATAGTCTGCGCGACCTGCGGGGCAGCCTGGGAGCTGTGGTGCGGGCGGTGGCCGCGACCGGCGAAGAAGCCATCATCACCGACAGTGGCACCGAAGTCGCGGTGATCATCAGCCTGGCCGACTACGAGCGGTTGCACGAGCACGCCGATGTCGTCGACGCGCTTCGGATGCGCGAGCTGTGGGCACACTCGTTTCGGGCGCTGCCTCTGGCGGAGATGCTCGATGAGCTCGGTGTCGACGCCGACGCGTTCGCGGCCCGATGAAGATCTCGTTTCACCCGGACGTACTCAGACAGTCACAGCGGCTCCCACGTGCCGAGTCGGAAGCCGCGCTGCAGGTCGTCGTGGGTTTGTCCCCTGATCCGCGACCCGTAAACGTGAAGAAACTGGTTGGAGTCAGCGTGATTGGCGTGAGCGCTTCGGACAATACCGGGTGGTGTACTCCACCGACGATGCCGTCGGCGAAGTGACGGTGTTCAACATGGCCAAGCGCAGGGACGCTTATCGGTGAGACTTTGGCGTCAGCTCGGGCGACCGGTGCTAGCGTCCGAGCAGCGCCGGGGCGACGAGTGAGGTCAAGCGATGGAAGAACCGCTGCTGCTGCAACACCGCGACGAGCGCGGCGTCGTCACGCTGACGCTGAACCGCCCGCACGCGTTCAACGCGCTGTCGGAGGCGATGCTCGCGGCGCTCGGTGAGGCCGTCGGCGCGCTCGGCGAAGACGAAGCGGTGCGTGCCGTCGTCCTCGCGGCTTCCGGCACGGCCTTCTGCGCCGGCCACGACCTGAAGGAGATGCGCTCCGAGCCGTCGCTCGAGTACTACCAGCGGCTGTTCGCGCAGTGCACGGCGGTGATGCTGGCCTTCCAGCGCCTGCCCGTGCCGGTGATCGCGCGTGTCCACGGTCTGGCGACCGCCGCGGGCTGCCAGCTCGTCGCGATGTGCGACCTCGCGGTGGCCGGCCGCGACGCGCGCTTCGCGGTCGGCGGCATCAACGTCGGGCTCTTCTGCGCGACACCGGGGGTGGCGCTGTCGCGCAACCTGTCCCGCAAAGCCGCCTTCGAGATGCTGGTCACCGGCGAGTTCGTGTCGGCCGAGGAGGCGCGGGTGCTGGGGCTGGTCAACAAGGTGGCGGCCCCCGAGGCGCTGGACGACGTGGTCGAGGCGCTGGTGGCGCGGGTGGTCGCCAAGCCGCGCGTCGCCGTCGCCATGGGCAAGGCCCTCTTCTACCGCCAGATCGAAGCCGGAATCGAGTCCGCCTACGAGGACGCGGGCGCGACGATGGCCGCCAACATGATGGATCCCTGCGCGCTCGAGGGCGTCCAGGCCTTCATCGAGAAGCGCCCGCCCCGCTGGAACGGGTGAGGGCCGCGCCGCAGTCCGCGGCCGCCGGGCTCAGGACAACTCAGGCCGATCGGCGAATGCCCCGCCCGCGGCCGATGTCCCCCTTGAGCAGCAGGTCGCGCTCGGACTCCGACAGGCCACCCCAGACGCCATAGGGCTCAGCGACGTCGAGGGCGTGGGAACGGCACTGCTGGATCACCGGGCACTGCCGGCACATTTCCTTGGCGCGCTGCTCGCGCTGCGTGCGTGCGCGTCCGCGCTCACCGTCGGGGTGAAAGAACATCGACGAGTCAACGCCGCGGCACAGGCCCTGGAGTTGCCAGTTCCAGATGTCGGCGTTGGGCCCGGGTAGCTGATCAGGCTGTGGCATTGGCTTGTTCCCTCTCTGCACGGCACGCCAGTTGAGGTCGAGTTCCAGAAGCGTCCGAGAAGTGTCCGAAAAGCTGTGGTGCAACTGAAATGAAGCGGCGTCACCGATGACAACCCGTCACCGGTAGACGTTAGGGGGGACCGCGAATTTCCGTCAATAGCCACTTAGGACGGCAAAATATGTAAGCGTTGGAGCAGATTTTACTCTGCGTTCATCTATGCCGCATTCCCCGACGGGAAGGGGTGCTACCAGGCAATTGGCCGAATCGAGATCGTCCCAGCTCAGTGCCGGGAGGGCGGCGCCGGGCAATTAGCCATGGCGCGTTTGCGATTAACATTTCGGTAACACAACCCGCACGAACTGTTTACTACTATGCCGGTGATTGAGACTTATCACACTTCCGGGGTCGACGAGGAGTTGGCCGCCGCCGCGTTCGGCGGCGAGCCGGGCCGCTGGCCGTTGCCGACGGCGAGCACCGCGCAGCAGTTGTGGCTGCGGGCGGTGGCGGCCGGTGGGCAGGGCCGATACGGCAGCGCCTGTCGCGATCTGGCCCAGTTGCGGCGCGGCCGTGCGCCGGGGCGCCTGCTCTCGCTGGCCCACAGCACGCAGGGATCGTTCCTGCGCCAGCTGGGATGGCACACCGTGGCGCGGGGCTGGGACGGTCGGGCCCTGGCCCTGGCGGGCGCGGACCCCGAGGCGCGCGCCGACGCGCTGACCGGGCTCGCTGCCGACGCGCTGGGCGTCGGGCGCCTGGCCGCCGCGGCGGCGTTGCTGGCCCGCGTGGACGAGGTGCTGGAACCGGGGCCGGTGATGCCCGACCGGCTTGCCGTGCGCCGACGGTGGGTGGCCGCCGAGCTGGCGATGGCCGGCGGTCACGGCGACATCGCCGTCCGCCACGCCGGCGAGGCCGTCGAACTGTCCCGGGCGATGGCGGTCGCCTCGGCGCGGCACCGGGTCAAGAGCGACGTCGTCCTGGCGGCCGCCCTGTGCAGCGCCGGTGCCACCGACAAGGCCCGCGCCGTGGCCGACACCGCGCTGGACGAGACCGCCCGGCTGGGGCTGACGCCACTGCGATGGGCCCTGGCATGCTTGCTGATCGATATCGGGAGCGTCACGTTTGCGGCACGGAATTTGGCCGAAATTCGCGGTATCTGCGCAGGTCAGGTGCGACGCGCCGGTGGAACCTGGCATACCGATTGAACGGCCCTCCGCCCGTTATTGTCATTGCGTAGGTAAGCCCCGGGATGTGTCCGGTCCGTAACGTTGGAGATACCGCCGTCGATGACAATTCAAGGGGAACGTCTCGACGCCGCGGTGGCCGAGGCCGCAGCGGGGGACCGGAAGGCTCTACGGGAGGTGCTGGAGACCATCCGTCCGATAGTGGTGCGATATTGCCGGGCGCGAGTCGGCACGGTCGAGCGAGGTGGTCTGTCAGCCGATGACGTGGCTCAGGAGGTGTGCTTGGCCACCATTACGGCGCTGCCCCGCTACCGCGAACGGGGCCGGCCCTTTCTGGCCTTCCTCTACGGGATCGCCGCCCACAAGGTCGCCGACGCCCATCGCGCGGCGGGCCGCGATCTCACCTACCCGGCCGAAACGGTTCCCGAACGCTGGTCGGCCGAGGCGGGTCCGGAGCAGCGGGCCATCGAGGCCGACTCGGTGAGCCGGATGAGCGAGTTGCTGGAGATCCTGCCCGCCAAACAGCGCGAGATCCTGATCCTCCGCGTCGTCGTCGGCCTGTCCGCGGAGGAGACCGCCGCGGCCGTCGGCAGCACCACGGGCGCGGTGCGGGTGGCCCAGCACCGTGCTCTGATGCGCCTCAAATCCGAAATCGTTGCGGCAGGTGACTATGCGTGAGTTTGGACGTGCCCTCGGCGACCAGCCGGGAATGGACGAGTTCGCCCGTACCGATGTGCTGCTCGACGCGCTCGCCGAACGCCTCCCGGTCGATCTGCAGGATCGCGACGACCCCGACGACGCGGCGCTGGCCCAACTGCTGGAGGACTGGCGCGACAACTTGCGGTGGCCGCCGGCCAGCGCGCTGGTGTCGCCGGAGGAGGCCGTCGAGGCGCTGCGCGCCGGGATCGCGGAACGCCGGCGCAGCCGGCGGGGCCTGGCCGCGATCGGGTCGGTCGCCGCGACGCTGCTGGCGCTCAGCGGGTTCGGGGCCCTGGTGGCCGAGGCGCGCCCCGGGGACGCCCTCTACGGCCTGCATGCGATGGTCTTCGACGAGCCCCGGGTCAACGACGACCAGATCACGTTGTCCGCCAAGGCGGAGCTGGCCAAGGTCCAGGAAATGATCAACCAGGGCCAGTGGGACCAGGCGCACACGCAGCTGGCCGAGGTCAGCACCGCGGTGCAGTCGATGAACGACAACGCCAGCCGGCACGACCTGATGGACCAGGTCAACCTGCTCGACACGAAGGTCCGCTCGCGCGACCCGAACGCGACGCTGCCTCCCGCGTCCGGAGGGCCCGGGGTTACGGCGCCGGTGTCCCAGCCGCCGGACGTCTCGATGCCTCCGCCGCCGGAACAGGGATCGAGTCCCGCGCCCACGCCGTTCCCCGGGGGTCATCGCCGCCATGGCCAGACCGCCGTGCCCGCACCGGAGGCGCCGGACGGCGCCCCCTAGCCGGGGCGCGACTCGGTGCGGCCGACTCAGTGCAGCCGGGGGTATCCGTCGGCGTCCGAGGTCGCCTCGTTGAGCGAAGCGTCGGCGTACCCACGGCAGTAATCCCAAGTCACGTAGGAGTCCGGCTCGGGGTCGTAGGCCGGCTCGTGCGGGCGGACGGTGCCGTCGATCAGCAGTTGCAGCAGGTTGGCCCGCAACATGTCCCAGTCGTGGTAATGGTCTTGCTGGCACTCGTCGCAGCACACCACGAGCCCGCGAATCCCCTTGTGGGCCAACAGCGCCTCGTAGACCGCCAGGTCCGCCAGGTCGGCCTCGACCGCAATGCGCTCCTGCTGGTCGAGCGGCTGACCCGGCTCTACGGCATCGAGAGCCGCCGACGGATCACAGGGGTCGTCGGCGAACGGGTCGGGCGGCAAACCCGGGGGGAGGTGGTTGCGCACCCCTCTAGGGTACGCACGCCCCCGACGGGAACGCCAGCAGGTAAACGCGCGCCGTCTCCGCGGCGATTCGGCGGTCCGTCCGCGGCGCGCATCGTCACCGGCGGGGGGCGAGCCGATAGGATGGGTGTCTCACTTCGCATGCGTATGGAGGCCTCACCGATGTCCCGTGGCATGTCCCACCTGGAAGACAGTTCCGACCTGGTTGCGAGCCCTTACCTGCGCGGCGGCCTGACGGAGGACTCGGTGCCGACCGGGGGCGACAATCCCAACAAGGTAGCCATGTTGGGTCTGACGTTCGATGACGTCCTGTTGCTGCCGGCGGCGTCCGACGTGGTGCCCGCCACCGCGGACACCGCCAGCCAGCTCACCAAGAAGATCAGGCTCAAGGTGCCGCTGGTCAGCTCGGCGATGGACACCGTGACGGAGTCGCGGATGGCCATCGCGATGGCGCGCGCCGGAGGGATGGGTGTGCTGCACCGCAACCTGCCCGTCGCCGAACAGGCGGGCCAGGTGGAGACGGTGAAGCGGTCCGAGGCGGGCATGGTCACCGACCCGGTCACCTGCCGCCCGGACAACACGCTGGCCCAGGTCGACGCGATGTGCGCTCGTTTCCGGATCTCCGGCCTGCCGGTGGTCGACGACGCCGGCGCGCTGGTCGGCATCATCACCAACCGCGACATGCGGTTCGAGGTCGACCAGAGCAAGCAGGTCGCCGAGGTGATGACCAAGGCCCCGCTGATCACGGCGCAGGAGGGCGTCAGCGCCGATGCCGCACTGGGCCTGTTGCGCCGCAACAAGATCGAGAAGCTGCCCGTCGTCGACGGGCACGGCCGGCTGACCGGGCTGATCACCGTCAAGGACTTCGTCAAGACCGAACAACACCCGCTGGCCACCAAGGATCGGGACGGCCGGCTGCTGGTGGGCGCCGCGGTCGGAGTCGGCGGCGATGCCTGGGTGCGCGCGATGATGCTGGTCGACGCCGGGGTCGACGTGCTGATCGTCGACACCGCGCACGCCCACAACAGGCTGGTGCTCGACATGGTCGGCAAGCTCAAGGCCGAGGTCGGCGATCGGGTCGAGGTGATCGGCGGCAACGTGGCCACCCGCGCGGCGGCTGCCGCGCTGGTCGAGGCCGGCGCCGACGCGGTGAAGGTCGGGGTGGGTCCGGGATCGATCTGCACGACGCGGGTGGTGGCCGGTGTCGGCGCGCCGCAGATCACGGCGATCTTGGAAGCTGTGGCGGCCTGTCGTCCTTCGGGCGTGCCGGTGATCGCCGACGGGGGCCTGCAGTACTCCGGTGATATCGCCAAGGCCCTGGCCGCCGGCGCGTCGACGGCCATGCTGGGATCGCTGCTGGCCGGCACCGCCGAGGCGCCCGGTGAGCTGATCTTCGTCAACGGCAAGCAGTTCAAGAGCTACCGCGGCATGGGATCGCTGGGCGCCATGCAGGGCAGGGGCGGGACCGGCGGTGGGGGTCGGTCCTATTCCAAGGACCGCTACTTCGCCGACGACGCGCTCTCGGAGGACAAGTTGGTACCCGAGGGGATCGAGGGCCGGGTGCCGTTCCGCGGTCCGTTGTCGTCGGTGATCCACCAGCTGACCGGCGGGCTGCGCGCCGCCATGGGCTACACCGGATCGCCCACCATCGAGGCGCTGCAGCAGGCGCAGTTCGTCCGGATCACCGCCGCCGGCCTCCGCGAAAGCCACCCGCACGACGTCGCGATGACCGTCGAAGCGCCGAACTACTATGCCCGCTGAGCCCGGCATGGTCGAGATCGGGATGGGCCGCATCGCCCGCCGCACCTATGAGCTCAGCGAAGTCAGCATCGTGCCGTCGCGACGCACCCGTTCGTCGAAGGACGTGTCGACGGCCTGGCAGCTCGACGCCTACCGGTTCGAGATCCCGGTGCTGGCCCACCCGACCGATGCCCTGGTGTCGCCGGAGTTCGCCATCGAACTCGGCCGGCTCGGCGGGCTGGCCATCCTCAACGGCGAAGGCCTGATCGGGCGGCACGCCGACGTGCAGGCCAAGATCGCCCAGCTCGTCGAGGCCGCCGAGAAGGAGCCCGAACCCTCGGCGGCGGTGCGTCTGCTACAGGAACTGCACGCGGCACCGCTGGACCCGGAGTTGCTGGCTTCGGCGGTGGCGCGCATCCGGGAGGCGGGCGTCACCACCGCGGTGCGGGTCAGCCCGCAGAACGCGCAGTGGCTGACGCCGGTGCTGGTCGCGGCCGGCATCGACCTGCTGGTCATCCAGGGCACTATCGTCTCGGCCGAGCGGGTGGCCAGCGACGGCGAGCCGCTGAACCTGAAGACCTTCATCTCCGAGCTCGACGTGCCCGTGGTCGCCGGCGGCGTGCAGGACCACCGCACCGCGTTGCACCTGATGCGCACCGGCGCGGCCGGCGTCATCGTCGGCTACGGCTCCACCCGGGGCGTGACCACCGACGAGGTGCTGGGGATCAGCGTGCCGATGGCCACCGCGATCGCCGACGCCGCCGCCGCACGCCGCGAATACCTCGACGAGACCGGCGGTCGGTACGTGCACGTGCTGGCCGACGGCGACATCCACACCTCCGGTGAGCTGGCCAAGGCGATCGCCTGCGGCGCCGACGCGGCGGTGTTGGGCACCCCGCTCGCCGAGTGCGCCGAGGCGCTCGGCGATGGGTGGTTCTGGCCGGCGGCGGCCGCGCACCCGTCGCTGCCGCGCGGGGCGCTGCTGCAGATCGCCGCCGGCGAGCGCCCGCCGATGGAACGCGTTCTGGGCGGGCCGTCCGACGATCCGTTCGGCAGCCTCAACCTGGTCGGTGGCCTGCGCCGGTCGATGGCCAAGGCCGGATACTGCGACCTCAAGGAATTCCAGAAGGTCGGTCTGACCGTCGGCTCTTGACGGCACGCCGCGTGAACAGCGGATGAACCCGGCATGTTAAGGCTCTGAGAGGGTCGAAACTTGCGCTGCCGCAGCCGATAACGGGCGGAATACTGATCGCGTATTCGACTGCGTCGGAGGTTGGATGAGTTATCTGGTATTTGCGCCCGAGGTCAATTTCGGGCTCTATTGACATGAATGTGGGTGGCCCCTGGTGTGGTATGGGAGTTCGAGGGTGACCGGTCCGCAAGCCAGGAGGATGAGAGCGAGGGCAGCTTGAGCGCTGTGGAAGCCGTAGGCACGGCGCACGAGGAGACGCACCTTGGTGTTGAGCCCTTCGTGGCGTCCGTTCGACAGGTTCCTCTCGATGGCGGCGTTGATGCCGGCGCGGTGTTTGCGGATGGTGCGCCCGGCCTTGACGAACTCCGGGATGCGGCTGCGTTGGGCTCGCGAGCACCAACGATCCAGCAGTTCGGCGACGGTGGCGGCGTCGAGGTCGCCGGCGAAGACCTCGCGCAACGCTTCTTTGAGTTGATAGGCGCGCCAAAGGATCCCGCCGCTGCGTTTCATTTCCCGCAGGGTTTCGGCTTGGGTGTCGGTGAGGTCGGCGGGGTTCTTCAGCAGCGCCCAGCGCGCACCCTTGAACGTGCGAGCGATGCGCTGATCGGGCAGCGTGCGGGCGGCCTGCCACACCTGGCGGCGCACCGCATCGAGCGCGTCGGTGACGAGCTTGACAACGTGGAACGGGTCGACGCAGATCACCGCCGCCGGCACCCGCTGGCGCACCGCTTTGGCGTAGGCGGGTCCCATGTCCATCGACACCGCTTCGATGGACGCACCTTCGTCGGGCAGTTCATCGAAGAAGGCGTCCAAGGTGTCGCTGTCCTTGCCGGGTTTGCCCCACACGATGGTGCCGCTGTCGTGGTCGGAGACCAGCGTCAAATACCGGTGGTGTTTGCACCAGGAGATCTCGTCAACGCCGATGTCGACCAGCCCGCACAGCCGGTTGGGGTCGAGCACGTCGGGGGCGAGGCGTTCGCAGATTGCGCCTACGGTGCGCCAGGCCACCCTGGCGAAGGTGCTGACGGTGGTTTTGTCGGTCTTGGTGACCAGCCAGGCCACCAGGTCCTCGAAGTCGCGGGTGTGGCGGGAGCCGGGGCGGGCGAACGGCACCGCTTCGGCCAGCACACCATGTGTCGGGCAGCGCAGCCGCCTGCGCCGCAACAGGATCCGGCATATCCTCCCGGCGGTGTCCAGATGCCGCCACGACGAGTCCACCTCCCGGGTGTCATAGCGATGCCGGGTCGTAAACGAGCAGTGCGGGCAGCCAAGCCGGCGCCGGCGCAAGCTAACCGTGACGCGCAGCTCACCACCGTGCACAGCGGCCGCGCCGACGCGCACGCCAGGCAGATCGAGCAGGGAATTGAGTAGGGTTGATGCGCGCACGGACGGCTCCAGGATCGATCGGGGTTAAGGCCATCGAACCTAGATCACCGTCCGTGCGCCCCGCTCACCATCCCCGCCGCCATACCACACGCTCCCTGATCCACATGAACGTCAGGAGAGCCCAATTTCGGGCTGATATTCGCGGGGGGATCGGGGCCGATGCTCGCTGCGGGATTGGGCTGAAACGGCCTGGCCGATGAATTGTCCTCGGCGGCGATGGCGGCCGCGGCCGCGCCGTATACCGCGTGGCTGAGCGCCGCGGCGGTCCGCGCGGAAGGGGTTGGCGCCCAGGCCAAGTCGGTGGCAGCGCTCTTCGAAACCGCGCGGGCGGCCACGGTGTATCCGGGCTTGGTGGCGGCGACCAGGTCGCGGCTGGTGACGTTGGTGCTGTCAAACCTGTTCGGGCAGAACGCTCCCGCGATAGCCGCCGCCGAGGCCGAGTACGAGCAGATGTGGGCGCAGGACGTGGCCGCGATGGCGGGCTAGCACGCCGGTGCGTCGGCGGCCGCCGCGCAGCTGGCGTCCTGGGAGAGCGCTCTGCAGAATCTGTCCAGCTGGTGTCGTTCAACCTGGATGTCGGCAACCTCGGCACCTGGAACCTGGGCAGCGGCAGCTTCGGCAGCGGCAACTCCGGCAACCTGAACCTGGGCTCGGGCAACAGCGGCAACGACAACGTCGGCTTCGGCAACGCGGGCCCGGACAACGTCGGCGCCGGGAACTCGGGGCTCACCGGTCAGAGTTCGGGCTTCTTCAACTCGGCCGGATACAGCTCGGGGCTGGCCAACTCGGGGGACCAGAGTCCGGGCTTGTTCACCGCGGTTTCGGGCACGTCCGGTTTGGCCGGCTCCTGAGGTGCGGGGTCGGGTATGTCGCTCAACGCCGACCGACAGCACACGGTTGAGGGACATGGCACCAGATCCGGCCGGTGTTGCGCCGGTGGTCGCGCCGGGACGAGTTATTTGTAGACCGGCGGGTTAGGCGATACTGGTGCGATGAAGCCGGATTACGACGTCCTGATCATCGGCTCGGGTTTCGGCGGCAGCGTCAGCGCGCTGCGGCTGACCGAAAAGGGCTACCGGGTGGGGGTGTTGGAGGCCGGGCGCCGCTTCTCCGACGAGGAGTTCGCTGAGACGTCCTGGAACCTGCGTAAATTCCTGTGGGCGCCGAGGCTGGGCTGCTACGGCATTCAGCGCATCCATCCGCTGCGCAACGTGCTGATCCTGGCCGGCGCCGGCGTGGGTGGCGGCTCGCTGAACTACGCCAACACCCTCTACGTGCCGCCCGAGCCGTTCTTCGCCGACCGGCAGTGGTCGCACATCACCGACTGGCGCGACGAGCTGATGCCGCACTACGACCAGGCGCAGCGGATGCTGGGCGTGGTGCAGAACCCCACCTTCACCGACGCCGACCGGGTGCTCAAAGAGGTGGCCGACGACATGGGCTGCGGCGACACGTTCGTGTCCACCCCGGTCGGGGTGTTCTTCGGTCCCGACGGCACCAAGGCGCCCGGAAAAACCTTCCCGGACCCGTATTTCGGCGGTGCCGGCCCGGAGCGGACCGGCTGCCTGGAGTGCGGCTCGTGCATGACCGGTTGCCGGTTCGGCGCCAAGAACACGCTGGTGAAGAACTACCTCGGCCTCGCGGAATCGGCTGGCGCGCGGGTGCATCCGATGACGACGGTCAAGGGCTTCGAGCAGCGTCCCGACGGCCTGTGGGAGGTCCGCACCGTGCGCACCGGCAGCTGGCTGCGCCGGGACAGGAGCACCTTCACCGCCTCGTACCTGATCCTGGCCGCCGGGACGTGGGGCACCCAGCATCTGCTGTTCAAGATGCGGGACAAGGGCAGGCTGCCCCGCCTGTCCGAGCGGCTCGGCGTGCTCACCCGGACCAACTCCGAGTCGATCGTCGGCGCCGGCAAGCTCGAGGTCGACCCCGCCCTCGACCTGACCCACGGGGTGGCGATCACGTCGTCGATCCACCCGACGCCGGACACCCACGTCGAGCCCTGCCGCTACGGCAAGGGCTCCAACGCCATGGGCTTGCTGCAGACCCTGATGACCGACGGCGCCGGACCCGGCGGCACCGACGTGCCGCGCTGGCGGCAGTTGCTGGACCAGGCCGCCGAGGACCCGCGCCGCATGCTGCGCATGCTCAACGTCCACCAGTGGAGCGAGCGTACGCTGATCGCCCTGGTGATGCAGCACCTGGACAACTCGATCACCACCTACACCAAGCGCGGCAAGCTGGGCATCCGCTGGTACACCAGCAAGCAGGGCCACGGCGAGCCCAACCCCTCCTGGAACCCGGTCGGCAACGAGGTGACGCGCCGCATCGCCGCCAAGGTCGACGGCGTGGCCGGCGGCACCTGGGGCGAGCTGTTCAACATCCCGCTGACCGCGCACTTCCTCGGCGGTGCCGCGATCAGCGACAGTCCCGCACGGGGTGTCATCGACCCCTACCACCGGGTGTACGGCTACCCGACGCTGTATGTGGTCGACGGCGCGGCGATCTCGGCGAACCTGGGCGTCAACCCGTCGCTGTCCATCACCGCACAAGCCGAGCGGGCCGCCTCGCTGTGGCCGAACAAGGGGGAGAGCGACCAGCGCCCGCTGCAGGGCGATACCTACCGCCGACTGGCCCCGATCCCGCCCCAGCACCCGGTGGTGCCGGCCGAGGCGCCCGGCGCGCTGCGCTGGGACCGCCCCGGCCATGTGGAACCCGGATCGGTCAGCGCCGGCTGAGGCCGGTCAGCCCGGAATCGCCCCCTAGCTTGCGATCGCCTCGAGCGGCGCGCCGCTGAGGACCCGGCTGCGTTCCCCGTGCACGTTGACGGGGACGTCGCCCATCAGGGTGACCCGGTGCATCAGCCGGGGCTGGTTGTCGTAGTCGTCGATTGCCCGGTGCTGGGTGGCCCGGTTGTCCCAGATCGCGACGTCGCCTGCCTCCCAGTTCCAGCGAATCGTGTTCTCGGGCAGGGTGATTCGCCGTTGGATCAGGTCCAACAGGGCGGCGGACTCGTGGCTGTCCAGCCCCACGAAGCCGCGTACGAAGTCTCCGGCCAGCAGCGTGCGCTCACCGGTTTCCGGGTGCACGCGCACCACGGGGTGCTCTGTCTGGAACTCCCGCTTCTCGAACGCCTGCCGGAACGCCCGCTGCGCGTCGGTCATCGCCTTCTGGGCCGCCTGGGCCTCGGCGGTGATGTAGTCGTAGCGGTTGGTGTGCAGCGCCCACAGGTTCTCCACGAGGCACTTGAGCGGCTCGGGCAGCTGCTCGTAGGCGGCTGCGGTGGAGGCCCACAGCGTCGAGCCGCCGTAGGTGGGCAGGGTGACTGCCCGCAGGATCGAGGCCGCGGGGTAGTTGGCGGCGAAGGTGACGTCGGTGTGCCAGCGGTTGGCCTTGCCGTACTCGGAGTTGATCGGGGTGATGACCGGCGCGTCCGCGGCGGCCAGCACCGACGCGGCGGGGTGGCCGATCGGCGTGCCCAGCAGGCCCGCGAACGCGAGCTGCGCCGCGTCATCGAGGTGGTGCTGGCCGCGGAAGAAGATCACCTTGTGGTCCAGCAGGGCGCGGTGAATCTCATCGACCGTGCCGGGGGTGAGGTCGCCGCCGAGGCGGACCCCGTCGACCCGCGCACCGATGCGGCTGCCCAGTTTCGTGACGGTTACCTGGTCTGTCATTGCTGTCGTCCTTGGCCGAAGTCCAGCTGTAGTCAGCTGACTACAACCATGAAGTTTAGTCTAGCTACCGAACGTCGGCCGGGCAATAGTCGGCTGGAGGGCGCTTCCTGCTCGCTACTTCGCCCGCGACATCGCGCGGCGGTGCATGGGTTCGCGGCCCGGCGGTTGCGGCGGCCGCGGCAGCAGGGGTTTACGGGTCCGCACCGCGATCGTCTTGGGCGCGTCGGTGCTCAGGGTGACCTCCTCGCCGGCGTGCCGGATGGTGAGCTCGCTGCCGGGTCCGTCGTGCACCGTGTACGTGACGTGGGTGTGGTTGACGTCGACGGTCAGCCGGAAATCCCGCCAGCGCAGCCGGAACCGCAGCCGGGTGATGCCGTCGGGCAGCTGCGGATCCAGCGACACGACGCCCTCGTCGTCGCGCAGGCCGCCGAACCCCACGACCAGCGCCGTCCAGGCGCCGGCCAGCGAGGCCATGTGCAGCCCGTCGCGGGTGTTGTGGTGCAGGTCGCGCAGGTCGATCAGCGCGGCCTCGTAGGCGTAGTCGTGGGCCAGGTCCAGGTGCCCGACCTCGGCGCACAGCACCGCCTGGGTGCACGCCGACAGCGACGAGTCGCGCACCGTGCGCCGCTCGTAGTAGTCGACGTTGCGGGCCTTCTGCTCGGGGGTGAACGCGTGGCTGCGCAACTGCATGGCCAGCACCAGGTCGGCCTGCTTGATCACCTGGGCGGGGTAGAGCCGCACGTAGGGGTAGTGCAGCAGGAGCGGGTAGGTCGTATTGGCCTCGAAGTCCCACTCGGCGAAGGTGGTGAAGCCCTCGCACTGCTGGTGCACGCCCAGTTCGTCGTCGTAGGGGATGTTGATCGCGTCGGCGGCGTCGCGCCAGGCGGCCGTCTCTTCGGTGGTCACCCCCAGCGCGTCGGCCTCCTCGGGATGGCGGTTGCAGGCCTCGGCGGCGGTGACCAGGTTGTGCGCCGCCATCAGGTTCGTGAACACGTTGTCGCGGACGATCGCCGTGTACTCGTCGGGACCGGTCACCCCGTCGAGATGCCAGACGCCGTGCCGGTCGTGATGGCCGAGGGAGAGCCACAGCCGCGCGGTCTCGACGAGCACCGTCAGGCCGCACTCCTTTTCCAGCGACTCGTCCCCGGTGACGATGCGGTAGCGCTCGAAGGCCATGGCGATGTCGGCGTTGATGTGGAAGGCCGCCGTGCCGGCGGGCCAGTACCCCGAGCATTCCTGCCCGCGGATGGTCCGCCACGGGAAGCTCGCCCCGCGCAGGCCCAGCTCGGTGGCCCGCTCCTTGGCGTACCTCAGCGTCGACGCCCGCCAGCGCAGCGCGTCGGCGACCGCGTGGGGGGCCGTGTAGGTGAGCACCGGCAGCACGTAGCTCTCGGTGTCCCAGAAGGCGTGGCCGTCATAACCCGTCCCGGTGAGCCCCTTGGCCGGGATCGCCCGCCGTTCGGCGCGAGCGCTGGCCTGCAGCAGGTGGAAGAGCCCGAACCGGACCGCCTGCTGGGACTCGGGGTCGCCCTCGACCTCGACGTCGGAGTTGTCCCAGAACCCGTCGAGGTAGGACCGCTGCGAATCCAGCAGCCCCTGCCACCCGCTGTAGCGGGCGCTGTGCAGCGCGGCGGCCACCTGGTCGCGCAGAGCCGGGCGGGAACGCAATCTCGACCAGCCGTACGCCAGGTATTTGACGATCCGCAGCTTCTGCCCGGGGCGCAGCCCGCAGATGATGGTGGTCCGGGCCAGGTCGGGACGCGCGTCGGTGCTGATCTCGACCCGCCCGGGAACCTCGACCTCGTGATCCATCGCGGCGGCCATCATCAGGGCGCTCGAGCGGGTCCGGTGCATGAGCAGCGCTCCGCACTCGGTGTTCTCGTGTTCGACGGCCTCCAGCGGCTGGTCCAGGATCGCCGACACCCGCGGGTCACCCGAGGTCTCCGGTAGGTCCTCGTTGGTCACCAGCTCCGATTGGACCGTCACCCGCACGAACTCCTCGACGGCCTCGATGGTGTACTCGACGGCCGCCACGCCACGCTGTGTCAGCGACACCAGCCGGGTGGACACCAGCTTGATCTGCTTGCCTGCGGGGGAGCGCCAGTGCGCTGTCCGGCACAGCGTCCCGGCGCGCAGGTCGAGGGTCCGCTCGTGGGAGAGCAGGGCGCCGTAGCGGACGTCGAACGGCTCGTCCTCGACAAGGAGCCGGAAGATCTTGCCGTTGGTGACGTCGACGAGCGTCTGGCCGGCCTCCGGATACCCGTACCCGGCCTCGGCATAGGGCAGCGGCCGCACTTCGTAGAACGAGTTCAGGTAGGTGCCCGGCAGGCCGTACGGCTCGCCCTCGTCGAGGTTGCCGCGCAACCCCACGTGCCCGTTGGACAGGGTGAACAACGACTCGGACTGGGCCAGCAGGTCCAGGTCGAGCCGGGTCTCGCGGACCTGCCACGGTTCGACCGGGAACGATTCGTCGGTGATCATGATCGCAGCAGATCGCCGAGATCGGTGACCACGACGTCGGCGCCGTTGCTGCGCAGGTCGTCGGCCTGGCCCACCCGATCGACACCCACCACGTAGCCGAAATCACCGGCCCGGCCGGCCGCCACGCCCGACAGCGCGTCCTCGAACACCGCTGCCGCCTGGGGCTCCACACCGAGCAGCTGGGCCGCGCGCAGGAACGAGGCCGGGGCCGGCTTGCCGGCGAGGTGCTCCTCGCGCAGCGTGACACCGTCGACCCGCTTCTGCACGAACCGATCCAGGCCGCCGATCTGCAGAACGTCGTCGGCGTTGGCGCTGGCGGACACCACGGCGATGCCCAACCCCGCGGCTGAGACCGCCTCCAGGTAGCGCCGCGACCCCTCGAACACCGCGACGCCGTCCTCGTGCAGGACCTTCTGGAACATCGCGTTCTTGCGGTTGCCCAGGCCGTACACCGTGTCGGCGTCGTCGGGATCGTCGGGACTGCCGTCGGGCAGTTCGATCTCGCGGCTGTCGAGGAACGAGCGGATCCCGTCCTCGCGCTTCTTGCCGTCCACGTAGCGCCGGTAGTCGGCGTCCGGGTCGAAGGGGACGAACTTCTCGCCCGTGCGCTCGGCCCGTTGCGACAGGAAGGCGTCGAACATGGTCTTCCAGGCCTTGGTGTGGACGCTGGCGGTGTCGGTGAGCACACCGTCCAGGTCGAACAGGCAGGCATGTACCTTCTCTGGCAGGCCGAGCCCTGGGCTCACGGTGGACCTCTCTCTCCTGGTGTCGGGGACCGGTGACTAGATAGGCCATACCCACTCCACCATGTCGCGCTGCGCGCCGCCACCGAGTCGTCCGACCCGGGCCCGGCACGGTGGCGGACCGGTCGCGGGACGGGCGCCCTCTAAACTTTGCGGCGTGACGAAAGCTGGTGATCTCGAAGCGGCGGCGCCGCGGCCGGTGCTGGTGGTCGACTTCGGTGCGCAGTACGCGCAGCTGATCGCCCGGCGGGTCCGCGAGGCGCGGGTGTTCTCCGAGGTCGTCCCGCACACCGCCGCGATCGAGGAGATCAAGGCCCGTCGCCCGCTGGCGCTCGTGCTGTCCGGCGGACCGGCCAGTGTCTACAGCGAAGGCGCGCCGCAGATCGACCCTGCGCTGTTCGACCTGGGGATCCCGGTGTTCGGCATCTGCTATGGGTTCCAAGCGATGGCGCAGGCCCTCGGGGGGACCGTCGCCCACACCGGCACCAGTGAGTACGGCCGCACCGAACTGGAAGTGACCGGCGGGGAACTGCATTCGGGCCTGCCCGCGACCCAGCCGGTGTGGATGAGCCACGGCGACGCGGTCACGGCCGCGCCGCACGGGTTCGAGGTGGTGGCCAGCAGCCCAGGCGCCCCGGTGGCCGCCTTCGAGAACGTCGAGCGGCGCCTGGCCGGCGTGCAGTACCACCCGGAGGTGATGCACAGCCCGCACGGGCAGCGGGTGCTCAGCCGGTTTTTGCACGACTTCGCCGGGGTGGGCGCGGACTGGACGCCCGCCAACATCGCCAGTGCGCTGGTCGAGCAGGTGCGCGCGCAGATCGGTGAGGGCCGGGCGATCTGCGGGCTGTCGGGCGGCGTCGATTCCGCGGTGGCCGCCGCGCTCGTACAGCGCGCCATCGGTGACCGGTTGACCTGTGTGTTCGTCGACCACGGGCTGCTGCGCGCCGGCGAGCGCGCCCAGGTGCAGCGCGATTTCGTGGCCGCCACCGGTGCCAATCTGGTCACCGTCGACGCGGCGGACACGTTCCTGAACGCGCTGGCCGGTGTGCACAATCCCGAGGGCAAACGCAAGATCATCGGCCGGCAGTTCATCCGGGCGTTCGAGGGCGCGGTGCGTGACATCGTGGGCGACAGCGGTTCTGACGTCGAGTTCCTGGTGCAGGGCACGCTGTATCCGGACGTGGTGGAATCCGGCGGGGGCAGCGGCACCGCGAACATCAAGAGCCACCACAACGTCGGCGGCCTGCCCGACGACCTGAAGTTCACGCTCGTCGAGCCGCTGCGGCTGCTGTTCAAAGACGAGGTGCGTGCGGTCGGGCGGGAACTCGGCCTGCCGGAGGAAATCGTTGCGCGCCAACCATTTCCGGGACCCGGGCTGGGCATCCGGATCGTCGGCGAGGTCACCGCGCAGCGGCTGGACACGCTGCGGCGCGCCGACTCGATCGCGCGCGAGGAGCTGACCGCGGCGGGCCTGGACAACCAGATCTGGCAGTGCCCGGTGGTGCTGTTGGGCGACGTCCGCTCGGTCGGGGTGCAGGGCGACAACCGCACCTACGGGCACCCGATCGTGTTGCGGCCGGTGTCCAGCGAGGACGCGATGACCGCCGACTGGACGCGGGTGCCCTACGAGGTGTTGGAGCGCATCTCGACCCGCATCACCAACGAGGTGGCCGAGGTCAACCGCGTGGTGCTCGACATCACCAGCAAACCGCCCGGCACGATCGAGTGGGAATAGCCGGGACGCCGGGGCCGGCATCCGGCCCCCGGCCGCGCACGGCCGCCGTCGAGACCGGGCCGCGTCCCGGGCGGTGCGCGGATTGCCCGCCTTCGCGCGACAATCGCGCCGGCCGTGGTAAGCCTGTTGTCTTCCCACGGGGCCACCCGTGGTAGACGTGACGTGGCCGGGCACGGAAAGGTGAAGCCATGACCACACTCGACATCGGTGTCTACGTGCCGCAGATGGGGTTCACGTATTCCGACGTGTTGCATCGCGCGCTGCGCTGCGAGGAACTCGGCATCGGCTCGGTGTGGCTCTACGACCACATGTACGGGCCCGGCGCCCCGACGGTTCCGTCGCTGGAAGCCTGGACGCTGGCGACCGCGCTGCTGGCCCGTACCGAACGGCTCCGCGTCGGACACATGGTGCTGTGTAACCAGTTCCGCCACCCCGCGGTGCTGGCCAAGATGGTGACCACGCTCGACCAGATCTCGGGCGGCCGGATCGAGCTCGGCCTGGGCAGCGGTTCCATCCCCGACGAGCATCACCGAATGGGCCTGCCGTGGGGCACTTTCCGCGATCGTTCCGAGCGCCTCGGCGAGGCGCTCGAGATCCTCACGCAGGCGTTCGCCGAAGAGCGGGTCGACTTCACGGGCAGGCACTACACGGTCGAGGACATGCCGATCGTCCCCGGGCCGGTGCAGAGGCCGCGTCCACCGATCGTCGTCGGCGGCGTGGGGGAGAGGTTCACGCTGCCGCTGGTCGCCCGGTACGCCGACGTGTGGAACGTGCCCACCTATGCGCTGGCCGAGCTGGAGCGCAAACGTGACGTGCTGCGCGCCTGCTGCGCCGACATCGGACGCGACCCGGACGACATCGTGTTGTCGGTCGAGGCCGTCATGGCGCTCGCGCCCGACGACGCGGCGCTGCCCGAGGTCCGCGCGATGGCCGAAAAGCGTTTTGGCGCACCGGCTTTCGGACTGCACGAGGGCGGCCTGGTCGGAACCGCGCCGCAGATCGTGGACCGGATCAAAGAGCTGGAGGGGCTGGGTTTCAGGCAGATCGTGCTGTTCACCCACGATCGCGGCAGCGACCCGACGCTGGAACTGCTGGCGTCGCGGGTGCTCGGCGCACTCTGAGCGGGTCGGCCACCGGGACGCCGTCAAAACGCTGCTCAAAAGCACCATCAGCCACACCGGCACCGAGCGCATAAAGCCGCCCCTCGCGTTGCTTGACGGTTGGCTTGACGGCGTTCAAGGGCGGGTGTTTACTCGCGATATCGAACATACTTTCGAATATAGGGAACGGGTATGACATCGGCTATCGCCTCCGATCGGCGCCGGGAAAACCGCGCCGAGCAGCTGGAATCGCTTCGCCGGCGGATGGCCGTGTTGTCCGGGAAGGCGTCCGGGGGAATCGGCGTCGACGACCCGCTGCCGGAATCGGAAGCCCGGTTGGCGCTCCCGCAGTGGCTGGCGGATGCGCTGCCGGTGGCGTTGCCGCGGGGGACGGTGGCGGTGCTGTCGGGGGCGCGGTCGCTGCTGCTGGGCGTGGTGGCCGCGGTCACGGCGGCCGGGGGCAACGCGGCCATCGTCGGCCAGCCCGACATCGGGTTGCTGGCCGCCGTGGAGATGGGCGCGGACCTGAGCCGGATCGCGGTGATACCCGATGCCGGAACGGATCCGGTGGAGGTGGCCGCGGTGCTCGTCGACGGCATGGACCTGGTGGTGCTCGGCCTGGGCGGGCGGCGGGTGCCGCAGACGCGGGCGCGGGCGGTGGTGGCGCGCGCCCGCAACAGGGGCTGCACCCTGCTGGTCACCGACGGTGAGTGGCAGGGGGCCCCGACCCGGCTCGCGGCCCGGGTCTGCGGTTACGAGCTGACGGCCGGGGGGCGGCCGGGCTTCGGGCGCATCGGCAGGGTGCGGCTGCAGGTCGGCGGGGTGTGCGCGGGCCGGACGGTCGGCCGGGCGCGGACGGGGTGATTCCGGTGGCTTCTTCCCGGGTGCTGGCGATCTGGTGCATGGACTGGCCCGCGGTCGCGGCGGCGGTGGCGGCGGACCTGTCCGCGACGGCCCCGGTCGCGGTCACCCTGGCCAACCGGGTGATCGCCTGCTCGGCGGCCGCTCGCGTGGCGGGGGTGCGCAGGGGGCTGCGCCGCCGGGAGGCGGCGGCCCGCTGCCCGCAACTACACGTGGCGACCGCCGACGCCGACCGCGACGCCCGCCTCTTCGAGGCGGTGATCGCGGCGGTCGACGATCTGGTGCCCCGCGCCGAGGTGTTGCGCCCCGGGCTCCTGGTGCTGCCGGTGCGCAGGACCGCTCGCTATTTCGGGTCCGAGCAACGGGCCGCCGAGCAGCTGATCGACGCGGTGGCCATGTCCGGCGCCGAGTGTCAGGTCGGGGTCGCCGACCAGCTGTCCACCGCGGTCTTCGCCGCGCGTGCGGGCCGGATCGTCCAACCCGGCGGCGACGCGAAATTCCTGTCGGCGCTGTCGATCCGTCAGCTGGCCACCGAGCCGAGCCTGGCCGGGCCGGGCCGGAAGGAGTTGGCGGACCTGTTGTGGCGGATGGGGATTCGCACCATCGGACAGTTCGCCGCGCTGCCCCGCCCCGACGTGGCCTCCCGGTTCGGCGCCGACGGCGTCACCGCGCACAAGTTCGCCCGCGGCGAGCCCGAGCGGGGGCCGTCCGGGCGGGAACCGCCGCCGGAGCTCGAGGCCGTGCTGGACTGCGATCCGCCGATCGACCGGGTCGATGCCGCGGCGTTCGCCGGGCGTTTGCTGGCCGGCACCTTGCACCGGGCGCTGATGGCCGCCGGGGTGGGGTGCACCCGGCTGGCCATCCACGCCGTCACCGAGGGCGGCGAGGAGCGCAGCCGGGTCTGGCGGTGCGCCGAGCCGTTGACCGAGGACGCCACCGCCGACCGGGTGCGCTGGCAGCTGGACGGGTGGCTGAGCTCCCGGAATGCCCGGGCCCGCCCGACGGCACCGGTGACGCTGCTGCGGCTGCGCGCCGTGGAGGTGGTGTCCGCCGAGGCGCTGCAATTGCCGTTATGGGGTGGCCTGGGCGAGGAGGACCGGCTGCGGGCCCGCCGGGCACTGGTGCGGGTGCAGGGCCTGCTCGGTCCGGAGGCGGTGCGGGTGCCGGTGCTGTCGGGCGGGCGCGGGCCGGCCGAACGCATCACGTTGATCCCGCTGGGCGACGAGCCGGCACCGCGGGCCGACCCCGCCCTGCCGTGGCCCGGCCGGCTGCCCGAGCCGTCGCCGTCGGTGTTGCTCGACGAGCCGGTGGAACTGCTTGACGGCCAAGGAAATCCGGTGCGGGTGACCGGCCGGGGGTTGTTCTCCGCCGACCCCGCGCGAATGATCGCGCACGGCGCCGACGAGCCGCTGCGCTGGTGGGCCGGCCCGTGGCCGGTCGACGAACGGTGGTGGGACCCCGACCGGGGTTCGGCCGGGGCGGGGAACCGCACCGCCCGCGCGCAGGTGTTGCTGGAAGGCGAGCGGGCGCTGCTGCTGTGCTATCGCCGCCGGCGCTGGTACCTCGAGGGGGGCTACGAATGACAGCTACGAATGACTTTGTGCGTCAACGTAGTCGATGCGGCGCAACGCCTCGGGGGTCAGGTCCTTCAGCGAGGGATAGCCGTCGACGGCCATGATCAGATCCGCCTCGGCCACCAGGGAGCGCAGCACGTGCACCACCCCGTCGACACCGCCGAGCGCCAGGGCGTAGGCGTACGGGCGGCCGATCCCCACCGCGGTCGCCCCCATCGCGACGGCCTTGATGATGTCGTCGCCGCCGCGGACCCCCGAGTCGAACAGCACCGGCAGCCCGTCGGCGGCCTCCACCACCTCCGGCAGGACGTCCAGCGTGGGCAGCCCACCGTTGGCCTGGCGGCCACCATGATTGGAGCAGTAGATGCCGTCGACGCCGATGTCTTTGGCGCGGCGCGCGTCGTCGGGGTGGCAGATGCCCTTGACCATCAGCGGCAGCGTGGTCTCCGAGCGCAGCCACTCCAGGTCGTCCCACCGGAACGGGCCACCGAAGATCGGCAACTTGCGCACCGCCGCCTCGTTGGCGTCCTCGCCAGGTTTCAGGCCGGCGCGGAACACCGGGTCGCTGGTGTAGTTGGCCAGACACCCACTGGGCACCTGCGGGTAGTTCCCGCCGGCCAGGTCGCGCGGGCGCCACCCGGTGACCCAGGTGTCCAGGGTGACGGCGATGCCCTTGAAGCCGCACGCCTCGGCGCGGTGCACCAGGCTGGCCGCCATCTCCCGGTCCGGCGGGGTGTACAGCTGGAAGAACGCCGGCGTGTCACCGAGCGCGGCGGCCACGTCCTCCATCGGGTCCGCCGTGAGCGTCCCCACGAAGAACGGGATGCCGGTGCGGACGGAGGCCCGCGCACACGCCAAATCGCCGTGGCCGTCCTGGGCGCACACCCCGATCACCCCGATCGGCGCCATGAACACCGGGGCGGGGAACCTCACCCCGAACAACTCGACCGACAGGTCGCGCTCGGCGGGGGCGATGCCCATGCGCGGATACAGGCCCCAGCGCTTGAACGCCTCGCAGTTGATGCGCTGGGTGTGCTCGTCACCGGCGCCTCCGGCCACATAGCTCCGCACCTTCGGCGTCATCGCGACTTTCGCTTGCGCCTCCAGCTCGTCGAACCCGATCGGGTACTGCGGCTGATGACCGTGCAGCGACTGGTTGTACAACTCGGTCTGGTAATCGGCAAAGGCCATATCGGGTGCAATACCCGACGGCCGGGTCACCAAACCGGGTTTGCCGCCACGCCGCGAGCCGCATGACTTGCGGCGTCGCCCGGCGTCGCTCCCCGGCGATGGGGACGCGGATCGCGATGACCCGACGCCGGCGCTACCCCTGTTCGGCGCGGACCCTCCGCGCCTGCGCCATCAGCCCCCGGCCGCCCGGCAGAGCCCCGATGACGTTGCGGGCCAACCGGTCCCGGAGGCCGCCGGTCGAGGTTTTGGCCTCGCCGGTGTGCAGGTGCCGTAGACCCAGCCCGGCCCACGCGGCGGCGACGACGCCGTCGGCCTGGATTTTTCATCGAATGTGGAGCTCAGGGGTGTCGTTAACGTGAAAGGTGCACTGCCGCAAGGATAATCGGAGTATTCGAGGCTCGGTTATCCAGGATGGGAGTGCACCTGTCAGATGCAGGCTACTACGGATTGGTCGAAGAATGTCCGAGTTGAGGTCCGTGGCGACGACGTGGTCGGGCACGCCGGTAACGTGATACCCCGGTTGCTGGCCGACAATCTGGGTTTGACCAGCGGTTTGTCGTCGGTGCTGTCGCGCCCAGAAGTCACCCACGACCGAGGCGCGGTGTTGCGCGATGTGGCGGTATCGATCGCCGGCGGCGCGCAGAACCTGGCCGGCACCGCGGTGCTGCGCGATCAGCACCGGTTGTTTCAGGCGGTGGCGTCGGTTCCGACGATGTGGCGGTCCCTGGGCGAGATCGACGAGCAGAGCATCACCGAGGTCACGGCCGTGCGCAACAAGGTCCGCTCTCGGGTGTGGGAGGCGATCGAGGCCCGCCACGGTGCGATCCCGGCTTCGCAGACCTGCTATGGGGACCTCGGGGACACGATCGTGATCCGCATCGACGCGTCGCTGATTCAGTCGCACAGCGATAAGCAGCACGCCGCAGGCAATTTCAAAGGCGGGTTTGGCTTCCACCCGCTGTTGGCGTGGTGTGACAACACCGGCGAACTGCTGGCGGTGATCGCCCGTGCAGGCAACGCCGGCTCGAACACCGCGGCCGATCATATCGCGATCATCGACGCCGCGATCGCGGCGATCCCGGCCAAGTGGCGCCGCAAGTTGCTGGTCACCATCGACGGCGCGGGTTCAAGCCACGCCGTCGTCGAACACCTGGAGAAACTCAATGCCCGGCCGGGGATGTCAGTGGGCTACTCGGTCGGATTCGACCTCGATGAGCGGGTCCGGGTCGCGATCGGCCAGATGCCCGATGCGGGATGGCAAGCCGCACTGGATGCCACCGGAGCGGCCCGTGACGACGCCCAGGTCGCCGAGTTGACCGGGCTGCTGCGCCACAGCACCGGAGGGGATCGGCTGGTCGGCTGGCCGGCCGGCATGCGCATCCTGGTGCGGCGCGAAGAAATCGAACACGGCACCCAGTTGTCATTGTTCGAGCAGCTGGCCGGCTACCGCTACCAGGTCCTCGCCACCTCGACTGCCGGTGGACAACCCCAGCGACTGGAAGCCCGCCACCGCGTCCACGCCCGGGTGGAGGGCTTCATCCGCACCGGCAAAGACACCGGCCTGGCCCGCTGGCCCTCACACTCGTTCGCCATCAACACCGCTTGGGTCACCGCCGTCGCGATCGCCATCGACCTGCTGTGCTGGATGCGACTGCTACTCCTGGACGGCCCACTGGCCAAAGCCGAACCCGCCACCCTGCGCTACCGGCTGCTGCACGCCGCGGCCCGGCTGATCAAACGATCCCGCTACCTGATCCTGCGGATCCCCCAAACCTGGCCCTGGGCACAAGAATTCGCCGACGCCCTCAACAGGGTCCGCGCCATACCCTGACCCACAGGCCCCTATGCCCTCTCGACCCCAAGAAAGGAGTAACCACCCCCGGGATAAAGGACCCGGCGTCACCGCACGACACGCGGCGCCGCCGCCTACCCCCAGCCTCAAAACCTCGACAAAGCTGCCGCCCCGCAGACCGCCACAGCAGAACCCGGGCCACCGTGAAATTCTGAGGTCGGTCACGCCCGCCCGGGCCCGCCGCCGGTCGACGCCGGCCAGGCCGAACGCCGTCATCGAGTGCACGGTGTCGACCCAGACGCCGGCTGCCAGCACCTCGGGGGTGGGGTTGATGCCCGACAACAGCGCCTGGGTGAGATGACGCGCCCCCAGGATGCGGGCGACGACGAGCGAGGGCGGTCGACGTGCACGCCGTGCACCCGGGTCAGTACGACACCGGGAGCCGCCAGCAGCGCGACGCCCCACCCCGCGCGAACGATCTCGATGCGGCGAACCTTCATGGCTACTCAGGCCAGCCGACGTGCGAACGTCCCCACCCGGTCGATGAACCGGTCGAAGAACGCCGCCGGGTCGACCTCAACCCCGATGAGCGCATTGGGTTCTCGTCGCCCCGACCAGTCGGTCACCGTCATGCCGCGGGTGTGGGCGCCCGTGAGCTCGACGTCCACCGTCGCCGGGCGCACGGTGACGAGCCCGGGTTCCAGCGCCGCCGCGGCGGCCAGCGGGTCGTGCAGATGGGCCTCGAATCCGTGCCCGTTGTCGTGGTAGGCCTCCAGGTAGAACCGCATCGCGTCCTCGATCACCCGGATCAACGGGTTGGACGCCGTCGAGCGGGTACCGCGTTCGTCGCTCACGCTCATCGGCGCGGTCGTCGACCCCGCGGCGGCCGCCAGCCTGGCGAGGTGCTCGGGCGTCATCGCGACGGTGCGGGTCAGGTCCAGCCCGCACAGGACCGGCAGCTGCGCCCGCCCGGCGCTGAACGCCGCGAGCACCTCGGCGGCGGCCTCGGGGTCCACGCTCATGTTCCATTCCGCCACCGGCGTGACGTTGCCGCGGTGGTCGTAGGAGCCGCCCATGATCACCAGCCGGCGCAGCAGCGTCGGCAGCGCGGGCTCGGCGCGCAGCGCCAGCGCCAGGTTCGTCAACGGGCCGGTCGCCACGCCGATCAGCTCACCGGGGAAGGCGCGGGCCGCTCGCACCCAGGCCGTCGCGGAGTCGTGGCCGGTGAGCTCGAGGCTGCTCGGCGGCAGGTCGGCGTACCCCAGCCCGCGGGGGCCGTGCACCTTCGAGGGCGGACGCAGCGGTCCGGTCAGGGTGTCGCCGGGTCCCTTGGAAACCGGCACCCCGCTGATCCGGCACAGCTCGAGCAGGCCCAGGTTGTTCTCGCAAACCTGTTCCACTCCAACGTTTCCACCGGTCGAGGCGATGCCAACCAGGTTGGCACCGGGGCTGCCCAGCAGGTACAGCAACGCCAGCGCGTCGTCGACACCGGTGTCGACGTCGACGAATACCGGGGTCACCGTCGCAAGACTACCGGGACGCTCACGGCCACCGGGAGGCCAAGGTGACCACCAGGACGTCGCGCTGCGCCGGCGCGCGCGGGTCCAGCGGCCAAATCGGTGACACGCCGGGCAGGGTCCGCCGGTCGTCGCCGAGCGGTAACTCACCGGGCTCGGTCAGCGTCGCCTTCAGCAGGGGGGCGGCCGGCGTCGTCGCACAGGTGCTCTCCTCGCCGACGGCGTTGCGCCGCCCGACCACAAGCGCGCTGACCAGAATCACCCCGTCGTCGCGGAGCGGACCCGGGAGGGGTGCACCTTGACGTTCCATTCGGCCACGCCGTCCAACACGTCCGCGACCCGGCCCAGCAGCTTGATCGGTCGGTGCAGCAGCGGATCCCGGGCGAACGCGTCGGTCAGCGGCGCGAAGTCCCGGCCCTGGCCGACGTAGAGCGGATTCGAGTCGTCGGGCTGGGTGAACGTGCGGTCCGGCATCCGGTGCACAGACCCGTCGTGCAGCAGGAACTGGCCGTAGCGGCGTAGCCGCCGCACGCCTACGGCCTCGGCGTAGGCGTCCGGCGCCAGATATTCCCAGTGCCGGCCGAACCTCGCCCACACCTGGGGGCCCGCCCGCAGGTTGCGTGTCACATTGCCGCAGGGCATCACGAACGCGCCGGGGTGAGCGACCGCACGGCGGCGGTCACCGGGTCGGCGTCGGCCCGCTCGTCGCAAACAATCCCAGCCATGGGGCCGGAATACCGCAATCGCCTGCGGCTAAACGGAAACCGGCCTACCAGTGCACCCCGGGCACCAAACGCATCAGACGCTTGACGGGCCGGGGGGTGCGCAGGCCGCGGGTGCCGGCGCGAGCGGGGCGCCGGGGCCGGCGTTCGGGCGGCCGGGTCGGGGCCGGGGCGGTGGGCAGCCCGCGCGCCGCCGCCGAATCGGGGTAGCCCAGGTACAGCTGGTGCAGGATGCGCCGCGAGAGCCGCGGCGCGAAGTAGTGGCCGGCCTCGGCGAGCGTGCCCAGCGGGGGGTCGATGCGCGCCGGCTTGTCGACGAGACCGCGCACCACCATCGCGGCCGCGCGCTCGGGGCTGATCGGCGGCACCGGGTTGAGCCGGTGCGACGGCGCGATCATGGGCGTGGCGACCAGCGGCATGTGGATGTTGGTG
This sequence comes from Mycobacterium sp. HUMS_12744610, assembly GCF_041206865.1. Classification (NCBI taxonomy): domain Bacteria; kingdom Bacillati; phylum Actinomycetota; class Actinomycetes; order Mycobacteriales; family Mycobacteriaceae; genus Mycobacterium; species Mycobacterium servetii. Next base: position 5,052,037 of record NZ_JBGEDP010000001.1, on the reverse strand, counting down.
AACGTGACGTGGTCCGACAGCGTCTCGGAGGCGACGACGTCGGCGAACGCGTCCAGCGCCGCCTTCGTCGGCAGATACGAGCTGTACTTGGGGTTGCGGGCCTGCACACCGGCGCTGGAGACGTTGACGACGTGGCCGAACCGGCGTTCGCGCCAGTGCGGCAGCAAGGCCAGCACCATGCGTACCGCGCCGAAGTAGTTGACCGCCATCACCCGCTCGTAGTCGTGCAGCCGGTCGGTCGAGTTGACCACAGAGCGGCGGATCGAGCGGCCGGCGTTGTTCACCAGGTAGTCGACGTGGTCGAAGCGGCCCAGGATGTCTTTGACGGTGTGCTGCACCGACGCGGAATCGGTGACGTCGCAGGGGAAGGCGTGCGCGTCGCCACCCTCGGCGCGGATCTGGGCTACCAGCTCGTCGAGCGCGTCGCCGTTGCGCGCCAGCGCGAACACCTTTGCACCGCGCCGCGCGACGGCGACGGCCGACGCCCGCCCGATGCCGCTGGATGCCCCGGTGATGATGACGTGGCGGCCGTGCAGCGGTCCTCTGGGGTCATCGCGGCGGGCGCGGTCGGGATCGAGGTGTTCGGCCCAGTACCGCCACAGCTTCGGCGCGTAGGAGGCGAACCCGGGCACTTCGATCCCGCTGCCCCGCAGGGCTTCCCGGGTCTGCTCGCTGACGAAGGTGGGCTTGAGGTCGACCAAGTCGAAGATCCCGGCCGGAATCCCGAGCTGGGTGGCCGCCATGTCGCGCAACACCCGGGCGCGTCCGCGCACTCTCAGCAGCGGCGCGGCCACCGAGCCGGGCAGCGACCCGCGCGCCGGCGGCAGCCCCGCCGCTTTGGCGACGCCACGGTAGATGCCTTGCAGGCCAATGGTTTCCGGAGCCGTCAAATGGAACGTCTGACCATCGCGACCTTCGGCGTGCAGGAGCGCGACCAGCGCGTCGGCGACGTAGTCGACCGGGACGACGTTGGTGCGCCCGGTGTCGGGGAGCAGCATCGGGGTCAACGAAGGCAGCACCGCGAGCTTGGCCAGCACGCCGAAGAAGTAGTAGGGCCCGTCGATTTTGTCCATCTCGCCGGTGCGCGAGTCGCCCACCACCACCGCCGGGCGGTAGATGCGGTGGCGCAGCCCGGGCGCCGAGCGCACCAGCGATTCGGCCTCGAACTTGGTCTGGTGGTAGGGGGTCGGCAGCCGCTGGCCTACGTCGAAGTCGTCCTCGGTGTACTCGCCACGGAAGTCGCCCGCCACGGCGATCGACGACACGTGGTGCAAGGTGGCGCCGAGCCGCTCGGCCAGCTCGATCACCGCGCGGGTGCCCTCGACGTTGGTGGCGCGTTGCGCGGCGTCGTCGGCGGTGATGTCGTAGACGGCCGCGCAGTGCACGACGTGGTCGATCTCGCCGAGGTCGTCGAGGGTCTGCTCGGTCAGCGCCAGGTCGGGCAGCTCGCCGACCAGCGGCCTGGCCCGCTCACCCCACTCGGCGGCCAGGCGTTCGAAGCGGCCGAGCGACCCGCGACGGACCAGCACCCAGACCTGGGCGTCGGGCCGGGTGTCGAGGAGACGATCCACGACGCGGCGACCGATGAACCCGGTACCGCCGGTAACGACATACCGCATGCAGCCATCGTGCGGGTCGGCGCCGCACACGTCAACCGGTGCGGGCGTGAAATCAGTTGGCGAAGCTGCGGATGCCGTCCCAGTCGACCAGCGTCCAGCCCGTGATCGGGTTGCCGGTGAGCACCACGCGGCCGGTGTTGGGCAGGGGATGGTTGGTCAGCAGGCTGTCCTTGCCGTTCTGGGCGTTCATCAGCGTCCACACCATGATCGCCGTCCCCTGGCTGAAGACGACGGGCTTGGCGTGGCCGTCGTCGTAGATCTTGCGGACCGCGGCGGTGAACCGGGAGTTGAAATCGGTGCCGCTGGTCGACCCGGGGACGCTGTCCTGCCGGTCGCCGTTGAGCCAGTCCGCCGGGGCCAGCAGGTACGTCGAGGCGGCCATCGTCTCGGGTTTGCCGTTGTACCAGCCGGCGTTGATCGGCCGCAGCCCGTCGAGCACCTCGACCTGCTTGCCCATCTCACCGGCCAGCGGCCCGGCCGTCTGCTGGGCGTCGGCCATGTCGGAGGCGTAGACGGCGTCGAAGTCGTGATGCGCGTGCGCCACCTGCTGGGCCTGGCCCTTGCCGTCGGCGCTCAGGCCGGGGCCCGGAATCGAGGTGTCGATCAGCCCGTCGGACTCGGCCTGGGACTGGGCGTTGCGGATGAAGGTCAGGGTGATGCTGCGGGCCTGCGGTGACCCACCGCCGCAGGCGCCGACGACGACCGCCGCGGCCAGCACCGCCACTGCCTTGAGTGCGTTCCCCATGCGCGTGGACATGGCGATAGCCTGCCCTGCCGACGGCCCCGGTGGGAAGGGTTTGCGATGGTTGGTACGAAATAGGGGCAAAAGCTTCGATTCCGGCGAGAAGGAGACTCCCTCATGGCGATTGACCCCAGTGCCGTCGGCGCGGTGACCGAACCGATGGAGTTCGCATGGACCGACCGGGACACGATGCTGTACGCGCTCGGCGTCGGCGCCGGTCTCGACGACCTGTCGTTCACCACCGAGAACAGCCACGACATCACCCAGCAGGTGCTGCCCACCTACGCGGTCATCTGCTCACCGGCCTTCGCGGCGGCGGGCAAGATCGGGACCTTCAACCACGCCCTGCTGCTGCACGGGTCGCAGGGCATCCGGCTGCACGCGCCCCTGCCGCCCGCTGGCAAGCTGTCGGTGGTCTCCGAGGTCGCCGACATCCAGGACAAGGGCGAGGGCAAGAACGCCATCATCGTGCTCCGCGGCCGCGGCACCGACCCCGCGTCGGGCGAGCTGATCGCCGAGACGCTGACCACGCTGGTCATCCGCCAGTCGGGCGGGTTCGGCGGACAGCCCGGTCAGCGGCCGGTCGCCCCGGAGATCCCCGACCGCGAGCCCGACGCGCGCATCGCGCTGCCCACCCGCGAGGACCAGGCGCTGATCTACCGGCTCTCCGGGGACCGCAACCCGCTGCACAGCGACCCGTGGTTCGCCAAGGAGTTGGCCGGGTTTCCCAAGCCGATCCTGCACGGCCTGTGCAGCTACGGGGTGGCCGGCCGCGCGCTGGTCGCCGAGCTCGGTGGCGGCGTGGCCGCCAACATCACCGCGATCGACGCGCGGTTCACTTCGCCGGTGTTCCCCGGCGAGACGCTGACCACGCTGATCTGGCGCACCGAACCGGGCAAGGCGGTCTTCCGCACCGAGGTGTCGGCGCCGGACGGTTCGGACGTCCGGGTCGCGCTGGACGACGGCGCGGTGGAGTACGTGGCTTAGGGCGCCGTCCCGGCGGCGCCGGCGCTGCGTGGGCCGAGTGTCGGCCGACGGAACGGGTCGCTGTGCGCGGGAACCTCCGCGGGTCAGTTCCCGCGATCGTCGGTCAACCGTCGCGCCAGCCGGTTGGTGAACTCGCTCACCGCCGCGGGGCTGTCCAGCCCGAACAGCGCGGCGGTGGCGCGGTCGCCGTCCTCGTCGTGGCGCACGAGGATGGGCACGCCGCCGTCGCGCACCGCGTCGAACGCGTCCTCGTCGGTGATGTCGTCGCCCAGGTAGATCGGCGTCAGCGCGCCCGAGCCCGCGAGGTGCAGGTGCTCGAGCACCCAGCGCAGCGTCTTGCCCTTGTCCCAGTCGAGGTCCGGGCGCAGCTCGATGACCTCGCGGCCCGTGGTCACCCGCAGCGCGCTGTGCCGGCCGGCCGCGCGCACCGCCGCGGCCACCTCGCCGACCCGGTCCCGCGGGGCGTTGCGGTAGTGCACGGCCACCCCGAATCGCTTGTGCTCCACCATGACGCCGGGAATCGGCCCGAGCCGCTCGCGCAGCTGGGCGGCCGCACGCTCCAGCACGGGGATGGCCGCGGCCGCGTCGTCGTTCTGGTGGTGTGTCCCGTCGGGCGCGGTCAGCTCGAACCCGTGGCTGCCGGCGTACCAGATTCCGGGTACGCCGACACGGCGGGTCACGTCGGCCAGGTCGCGGCCGGACAGCACGGCGACCGGGCACCGCGCCGCCAGCTTCTGCAGCGCCGTTGTCGCGCCCGCGATGGGCCGGGCCGCGTCCGGGTCGTCGACGATGTCCGACAGTGTGCCGTCGAAGTCGTAGAACACCGCCGGGTTCGACGGCGGGTCCAGGGCCTGCGCCGCGTCGGGAAGCTGCGACATCCGGTGGTCCCCGGTCCGCACCATGAGCTCGTCCACGTCGGCCACCACCGCGTCGGCGCCGGCCTCGTCCAGCGCGTCGCGGCGCCCCGCCCGGTCTTCTCCCGCGGCCACGCCGACCACCAACGCGAAACCGCCCTCGCGCGCGGCCGTGACCCCGGCGACGTCGCTCGCCACGACGACGCAGCGGCCCGGCCGCACCCGCAGGCGCTCGGCCGCCGCGGCCGGGTCGTCGGCGCGCGCGGCGAACAGATCCGCCGGTACGTCGCGGCGGTGGCCGGGCGCGAAGACGGCGGTGCCGAGCCCCACGTCGGCCAACCGGTGCACCATCGTCACCGCCGATTCCAGCGCTTCGCCCCCGGCATCGGTCACCGCGTCGAGGGCGAAGACCGCGGCGTCATGGCGGCGGGGGTCGATGACGACCGGCTCCGGCGTGCGCACCACCCAACCTTCTCATGGTGGCCGGTGCGGCCGGGGCCGGGCCGGTGCCGCGCGTGCGCCGGCGGTCCCTGGCGAACAGCACCACCGAGTCCTCGCTGAGCGCCACCAGCCGGGCCATGCCGACCTCGATGGCGGCGGCCAGCCGCCTGACGTCGCAGGCGGCGTGGTAGTCGGCGGTGATGCCGAAGACGAGCTCGTCGCCGTAGCCGAGCACCGCGACACCGGTGCTCAGCCGCGCGGCCGTCGGGGGGATCGGCAGCAGGCGCTCCATGGTCTGGCCCATCAGCCGCAGCTGGCGCCGTGGGCCCGGGAGGCTGGTCGCCAGCGTCACCAGGTCGCCCTGCGGGAGCCGGTCCATGAGCTGTAAGAGATTGCCCCGCAAGATCGTTGGCAGGTGTTTCAGCGCCGACTCGACGATGCCGGCGCCGGGCTGCCCGGCCTTCCGCCGGGTCGCCACGGTGCGGAGTCGGCGCACCGGGTCGTCGTGTTCGACCGGCAGGTAGACCGGCATGGCCGCGCGGCTCGGCGTCGGCACCACGGTGGGCAGCGAATCGGCCCGCGGCTGCTCGCCGCGCTGCAGCAGCACCGTGCGGAATCCCTCGGTGATCGCCGCGAGCGCGACGTCGTCGGCGGTCACGCCGAACTTGCGGCAGACGCGGTCGACGTCGGCGATCGGCACCCGCACCGTGCGGTACCGGCGCATGGTGGCCGCGCCGGGCGGCGTCCGCAGCGCGGGGCAGACCGCGCCCACCAGTGCGTTGGCGACGGTACCCGCGGCGGACGACGCCCGCCACAGCGCGTGCGGCCACCCGTGCCCGGCGGGTTGCGACGGCGAAAGCTGTTCGGCTACAACGTGGTTGGCGAACTCCGCCGGGTCGTTCTCGTCGCACAACCGGGTGAGCAGGCGGGCGGGGGAGTTGTCCCCGGTCAGGCGGTGGTGCACCTTCATCAGGATCGCCCACTTCCCGCCCTGCAGGCCCTCGATGACCCAGCACTCCCAGGGTGGCCGGTCCGGGTCGAGGGGGCGTTCGAGGGCGAAGGCGATGGCGGCCGACAGCTCGGCGTCGCCGCCCGGGCGGCAGATCGCCACGCGGCGCACGTGGTGGGCGAGCTCGAGCCGCGGAGGGTCGACCCACCCGGGGCCGTGAGGTGGGGGCCGCAGCGCCTGGGAGCAACGTGGCAGCGATTGAAAACGTTCGGCCAGAAGGCTTTTCAACAGCGCATGGTTGGGAACTCCGTCGACGACGGCGACCGCGCCGACGGCCAGGCCGGCATGCCGGTCCGCGGAGGTGGTGAGGTAGGACGTGTCCAGTGCCTTCAGCTGCGCCATGCTCGGTTCCCGCCGTCGATTTTTCCTCGCCCCGTACCAGTATCGGGTCCGGCGTCCCGGCGCGGTAGGCCCGTGGCGTTAAGAACGTGTTGTGCAGTTGAAGAGGTGATTAACAACCGCACCCGCCCGTATCGAACAAACATTCGATAGATTGGGGCACGTGGGCTGGTTCAACGGGCCGCCGAGCTGGGCGGAGATGGAGCGGGTGCTCGACGGCAAACCGCGCCACGGCGGTGCGCTGTCGCAGCCCGAGCAGGAGGGCCCCCTGTCGGGCAGGCGCGCGGCGTACCGCCCGCCCGATGGCGGCCGGCGGGCCCGCTCGCCGGTCCCGTACGCCGAGCTGCACGCGCATTCGGCGTTCAGTTTTCTCGACGGCGCCGGCACGCCCGAGGAACTGGTCGAGGAGGCGGCCCGGCTGGGCCTGCGCGCGTTGGCGCTCACCGACCACGACGGTTTCTACGGGGCGGTGCGGTTCGCCGAAGCCGCCGCCGAACTCGACATGCGCACCGTGTTCGGGGCCGAGCTGTCTTTGGGGCCGGGGGCTCGCACCGAGGCGCCGGACCCGCCCGGCCCGCACCTGCTGGTACTGGCCTGCGGCCCGGAAGGCTACCGGCGGCTGTCACGGCAGCTGGCGGCCGCGCACCTGGCCGGCGGGGAGAAGGGCAAGCCCCGCTACGACTACGACGCGCTGACGCGGGCTGCCGGCGGGCACTGGCACATCCTGACCGGGTGCCGCAAAGGGCATGTGCGCCAAGCCCTTTCCGCGGGTGGCCCGGCTGCCGCCGAGCGGGCGCTGGCCGACCTGGTGGACCGGTTCGGGGCGGAGCGGGTGAGCATCGAGCTGACCCATCACGGCCACCCGCTCGACGACGAACGCAACGCCGCGCTGGCTGGCCTGGCGCCGCGCTTCGGTGTCGGCGTCGTCGCCACCACCGGGGCGCATTTCGCCCAGCCGTCGCGCGGCCGGCTGGCCATGGCGATGGGGGCGATCCGAGCCCGCCAGTCCCTGGACTCGGCCGCGGGCCGGCTGGCCCCGCTGGGCGGTGCGCACCTGCGTTCCGGCGAGGAGATGGCCCGGCTGTTCGCATGGCATCCCGGCGCGGTGACCGCCGCCGCCGAGCTCGGCGAGCGGTGCGCATTCGGGCTGGCGCTGATCGCCCCGCAGCTGCCGCCGTTCGAGGTTCCCGACGGGCACACCGAGGACAGCTGGCTGCGGCACCTGACTATGACGGGTGCGCGTGACCGCTACGGGCTCCCCGAGGCCGCCCCCCGCGCGTACGCCCAGATCGAGCACGAGCTGAAAGTCATTGCCCAGCTGACGTTTCCGGGTTACTTCCTGGTGGTGCACGACATCGCCCGGTTCTGCCGGGACAACGACATCCTCTGCCAGGGCCGGGGGTCGGCCGCCAATTCCGCGGTCTGCTATGCCCTGGGTGTGACCGCGGTGGACCCGGTGGCCAACGAGCTGTTGTTCGAGCGCTTCCTGTCGCCGGCCCGCGACGGGCCGCCCGATATCGACATGGACATCGAGTCCGACCAACGCGAAAAGGTCATCCAGTACGTGTACGACAAATACGGCCGCGACTACGCCGCCCAGGTCGCCAACGTGATCACCTACCGGGGGCGGATCGCGGTGCGCGACATGGCCCGCGCGCTGGGCTTCTCCCAAGGCCAGCAGGACGCGTGGAGCAAGCAGATCGGCCACTGGAACGGGCTCGCGGACTCACCCGACGTCGCAGGCATCCCGGCGCAGGTGATCGACCTGGCGCAACAGATCCGCAACCTGCCACGCCACATGGGCATCCACTCCGGGGGCATGGTGATCTGCGACCGCCCGATCGCCGACGTGTGCCCGGTGGAGTGGGCGCGCATGGCGGGGCGCAGCGTCCTGCAGTGGGACAAAGACGACTGCGCGGCAATCGGTTTGGTGAAGTTCGACCTGCTCGGGCTGGGCATGCTCTCGGCACTGCACTACGCCATCGACCTGGTGGCCGAGCACAAGGGCATCGAGGTGGACCTGGCCCGGCTGGACCTGTCCGAGCCGGCGGTGTACGAGATGCTCGCGCGCGCCGATTCGGTCGGCGTGTTCCAGGTGGAGTCGCGCGCGCAGATGGCCACGCTGCCGCGCCTTAAGCCGCGGATCTTCTACGACCTGGTGGTCGAGGTCGCGCTGATCCGTCCCGGCCCCATCCAGGGCGGGTCGGTGCACCCCTACATCCGGCGGCGCAACGGCCTGGACCCGGTCACCTACGACCACCCGTCGATGGAATCGGCGCTGCGAAAGACGCTGGGGGTGCCCCTTTTTCAGGAGCAGCTGATGCAACTCGCGGTCGACTGCGCCGGCTTCTCCGCCGCCGAGGCCGACCAGTTGCGCCGCGCCATGGGCTCCAAGCGCTCGACCGAGCGCATGCGGCGGCTGCGCGACCGCTTCTACGACGGGATGCGCGCGCTGCACGGCGCCTCCGAGGAGGTGATCGACCGGATCTACGAAAAGCTGGAGGCCTTCGCCAATTTCGGCTTCCCGGAAAGTCACGCGCTGAGCTTCGCGTCGCTGGTGTTCTACTCGTCGTGGTTCAAGCTGCACCACCCGGCGGCGTTCTGCGCGGCGCTGCTGCGTGCCCAGCCGATGGGTTTCTACTCGCCGCAGTCGCTGGTGGCCGACGCGCGCCGCCACGGCGTGACGGTGCACGGCCCGTGCGTCAACGCCAGCCTGGCGCACGCCACGCTCGAGAACGCCGGCACCGAGGTGCGCCTGGGGCTGGGCGCGGTCCGCCATATCGGCGAGGATTTCGCCGAGCGGCTGGTAGAAGAGCGAAAGGCCAACGGCCCGTTCGCTTCCCTGCTGGACCTGACGGCCCGGTTGCAACTGAGCGTGCCGCAGACCGAGGCGCTGGCGACGGCCGGGGCGCTGGGGTGCTTCGGCATGTCGCGGCGCGAGGGCCTGTGGGCGGCCGGGGCCGCGGCCACCCAGCGGCCGGACCGGCTGCCCGGGGTGGGGGCGAGCTCGCACGTCCCGGCGCTGCCGGGGATGAGCGAGCTGGAGCTGGCCGCCGCCGACGTGTGGGCCACCGGCGTCTCCCCGGACAGCTACCCGACGCAGTTCCTGCGCGAAGACCTCGACGCGCTGGGGGTGGTGCCCGCCGGGAAGCTGCTGAGCGTGCCCGACGGCGACCGGGTGCTGATCGCCGGCGCGGTGACCCACCGGCAGCGCCCCGGCACCGCTCAGGGCGTGACGTTTGTCAACCTCGAGGACGAGACCGGGATGGTCAACGTGCTGTGCACGCCGGGGGTGTGGGCGCGGCACCGCAAGCTGGCGAACACGGCGCCGGCGCTGCTGGTGCGCGGTCAGGTGCAGAACGCCAGCGGCGCCGTCACCGTCGTCGCCGAACGGCTGGGCCGCATCAGCCTGGCCGTCGGATCGCGCTCCCGCGACTTCCGGTGAGGCCCGCCGGCCTCACCTCCGCGAGGGTGCGCAGAATGCCACCCAACCCCGGCGTGTCGCGTGCAGACACGCACCCTCGCGAGGGGAGGAGGTCCCGACGGTAGTGTCCGGATCATGACCCTGAACCTGTCCGTCGACGAACTCCTCACCACCACCCGCTCGGTCCGCAAACGCCTCGACTTCGACAAGCCGGTGTCCCACGAGGTGCTGATGGAGTGCCTCGAACTGGCGCTGCAGGCGCCCACCGGGTCCAACGCGCAGGGCTGGCAGTGGGTGTTCGTCGAGGACGCCGACAAGAAGAAGGCGATCGCCGACATCTACCTCGCCAACGCCCGCGACTACCTCAGCCTGCCCGCGGCGCAGTACCCCGAGGGCGACACCCGCGGCGAGCGGATGGACAAGGTCAAGGATTCGGCGCTCTACCTCGCCGAGCACATGCACGAGGCGCCGGTGCTGCTGATCCCCTGCTTGGAGGGCAAGGTGGACAAGGCGCCGCTGGGCCTGAGCGCCTCGTTCTGGGCGTCGCTGTTCCCCGCCGCGTGGAGCTTCTGCCTGGCGCTGCGCTCACGCGGCCTGGGCACCTGCTGGACGACGCTGCACCTGATCAACGACGGTGACCAGCGGGCCGCCGAGGTGCTGGGCATCCCGCACGACAAATACAGCCAGGGCGGGCTGTTCCCGATCGCCTACACCAAAGGCACCGACTTCCGCCCGGCCAAGCGGCTGCCCGCCGACCAGGTCACCCACTGGGACACGTGGTAACTCAGGGTGTGATTGCCCGGCCCGCGCACGGGCCGTATCGTCGCCGGGCTATACGCCCCCGAGGTAGCCGTGCTGGCGCCACGCCTCGTACGCGGCGACGGCCGCGGCGTTCGACAGGTTCAGCGAGCGCCGGCCCGCCAGCATCGGAATCCGCACCTGCGCGGTGACGTGCGCGTCGGCCAGGGTCTCCGCGTCCAGCCCGGTGGGTTCGGGGCCGAACATCAGGACGTCCCCGGCCAGGTATCCGACGTCGGCGAACGAGGTGGGCGCCTGCGCGGTGAACGCGAACACCCGCGCCGGCATCAGCGCGTCCCACGCGGCCGGCAGCGATGCGTGCACGGTGACCGACGCCAGGTCGTGATAGTCCAGCCCGGCGCGCCGCAGCTGCGGTTCGGACAGGTCGAAGCCCAGCGGCTCGACCAGATGCAGCTCGCAGCCGGTGGCGGCCGCCGTCCGGATGGCGTTGCCCGTGTTCGGCGGGATGCGCGGGCAGACGAACAGCAAGCGGAACATGGGGTGATCATGACAAAGCCGCGTGCCCGCACCCGCGCCGCGGGTTTGCCGGTGCTGCCCGCCGGAGTGCGGGGCCGGCTCCCGGGGGCTGTGTCTGCTCAGTAACGATTCTGGTGACCTGGGCCGCGGGCTGTCATACTCGTCGGATTGCCACGTGTATACCGCTCGCGCCCTCTGCGCGCGGCGGGTGGAATAAAGCAGGAAGTTTCATGAGCCTCTGGTTTGTATTGGCGCCGAACGCGAGCGCAGCGGCCGGTCACGCGGCCGCACCCGCGTGACCATGTTCACCCGCCCGGCCCACCTGGCCGCGGCGGCGCCGTCCGGGCCGGCCCCGACCCCCGCCCCCGGCGGGCATCGCGCGAAACGCCCACCGGCCTGGTCGCCGGGCAACTGGCCGGTCCGCGCGAAGGTCCTGGCGATCGTGCTGGTGCCGCTGATGTTGGCGACGGTCTTCGGCGCGCTGCGCGTCCACGGCGAGATGGCCAACTCCGGTGAGCTCAAGCTGGCCGCCGCCCGCGCCGACGTGCTGCCTGCGGTCGCCAAATACATGTCCGCCATGGACGTCGCGTTGCTGGCCGGTTCCACCGAGCGCGACGTCGAAGGAGCCAAGAAGAACTACGAAGCCCGCAAGTACGAACTGCAGCAGCGACTGGCCGACACCGACGTCACCCCCGACGTCCGGTCGGGGGTCGACACGCTGCTCAACGCCGGTCAGGCGCTGCTGGACAAGGTGGCTGACAACAGCATCGGTTTGCGCGAGCGGATCACGACCTATGCCCCGATACTGTTGACGGCCGAGGACGTCATCAACGCCTCGGTGCGCGTCGACGACCAGCGGATCCGGACCGAGACCCAGGGCCTGAGCCGGGCGGTCGGGGCCCGCGGGCAGATGACCATGCAGAAGATCCTGGTCACCCGGGGAGCGGACCTGCCCGAGCCCGCGCTGCGGACGTCGATGATCACCCTGGCCGGCACCGAACCGTCGACGCTGTTCGGGATGAGCCAGGTGCTCGGCGTCGGCTCGCCGGACGCCAAGGCGCTGCAGCAGCAGATGGTGACCCGGATGGCGATCATGTCGGATCCGGCCAGCGTGCTCGTCGACAACCCGGACCTGCTGCGCTCGATCCAGACCACCGACGACCTCGCCGGCCAGATCATCGACGGCACGACGGCCGCGATCACCAAGTCGGTGCGCGCCCAGGCCGCCGAGCGGCACGACGCCGCGGTCCTGGACGCCGTCCTGGTGGCCGCCGCGATCGTGATCGCGCTGATCGTCGTCCTGCTGGTGGCGCGCGCGCTCGTCGTGCCGCTGCGAGTGCTGCGCGACGGCGCGCTCAAAGTCGCCCACACCGACCTCGAGGAGGAGGTGGCCCGGGTCAAGGCGGGCGGCGCCGAACCGGTCCCGCAGCCGCTGCCGGTGTACACCACCGAGGAGATCGGCCAGGTCGCCCACGCGGTCGACGAGCTGCACACCCGGGCGCTGCTGCTCGCCGGCGACGAGGCGCGGCTGCGGTTGCTGGTCAACGACATGTTCGAGACCATGTCGCGGCGCAGCCGTTCCCTGGTCGACCAGCAGCTGTCGCTGATCGACCGGCTGGAGCGCGACGAGCGGGATCCCGAACGCCTGGACAGCCTGTTCCGGCTGGATCACCTGGCGGCCCGGCTACGCCGCAACAGCGCCAACCTGCTGGTGCTTGCCGGTGCGCAGCTCGCCCGCGACCAGCGCGAACCGGTGCCGCTGTCGACGGTGGTCAACGCCGCGGTGTCCGAAGTGGAGGACTACCGCCGGGTCGAGATCCTCGGGCTGCCCGACTGCGCGCTGGTCGGTGCGGTGGCCGGCGGGGTCATCCACCTGTTCGCCGAGCTGATCGACAACGCGCTGAGCTACTCCCCGCCGACGACGCCGGTCCGGGTCTCCGGCACGCCCGGCGGCGACGGCGGCGTGCTGCTGCGGATCGCCGACGCGGGCCTGGGCATGAGCGACGCCGACCGGCGCATCGCCAACACCAGGCTGCAAGAGGGCGGCGACGTCACCCCCGACCCCACTCCCGACAATGCCCGGCACATGGGGCTGTTCGTGGTGGGCCGGATCGCCGCCCGGCACGGCATCCGGGTCGGGCTGCGGGGCCCGGCGGGCCAGGAAGCCGGATCCGGCACGACGGCCGAGATCTACCTGCCGCCGACCGTGCTCGACGGTGCGGCGCCGGCCCCCGTGGAGACGGCCGGGTCGTGGGCGCCGCCGGTGTCCGCGACGGGCGCCGAACCGACCGGCCCGCAGGCGGAGCCCGAGCCCGAGCCCGAGCCGGCGCCCCGCAACGGGTCCGGGCCCCCGGTGACGTTGTTGCCGCGTCGCAACCCGGGCTCGAGCGGCATCACCGACGTCCCCGCCCCGCCGGCGCCGGAACAGCCCAGGCGCGGCCGCCGCGAGCTGGCCAACCCGTGGTGGGAGGGCGGCGCGCGGGCCCAGCCGGAAACCCCGAAAGCCCCCGAAACCCCGAAAGCCCCCGAAACCCCGAAAGCCCCCGAAACCCCGAAAACCCCCGAAACCCCGAAACCCCCGGAGGCCCCGGGCGTGTCGGACACCTCGGCGTTCTTCGCGGCCCGCTCCAGGGAGCTGCGTGAGCGCACCACACCAGCGGTCGACAGTCCCGCGTCCCAGGCCGGCCCGGCCGACGACGTGATCTACCGGCGGATGCTCTCGGAGATGCTGGGCGACCCGCACGACCTGGTCAACAGCCCCGACCTGGACTGGCAGTCCGTATGGGACCGCGGCTGGTCGCTGGCCGCCGAGGCCGAGGACAAGCCCGTCGAGGCGCGCACCGCCGAGCACGGTTTGCCGGTCCGCACGCCCGGGGCCCGGCTGGTGCCCGGCGCAGCTGACGATGACGAGCCGAGCGGCGACGAGCGGCCCGGCAACGGCATCGCGCACCCGGCGCGTGACCCCGAGGCGGTTCGCGCGTCGTTCAGCAGCCATTTCGGCGGGGTGCGCACCGGGCGGACGCACGCCCGTGAGACGAGCAACGGAACGGATCAACCATGACCTCGGGGGGTAGTTCGCTGGACTGGCTGGTGACGAAGTTCGCCCGCGAGGTCCCCGGGGTGGCGCATGCGCTGCTGGTGTCCGTCGACGGGCTGCCCATCGCCGCCAGCGAACACCTGCCGCGGGAGCGCGCCGACCAGTTAGCGGCGGTGGCCTCGGGGCTGGCCAGCCTCGCGACCGGGGCCGCGCAGCTGTTCGAGGGTGGGCAGGTGCTGCAGTCGGTGGTCGAGATGCAGAACGGCTATCTGCTGCTGATGCGGGTCGGCGACGGCTCGCATCTGGCCACGCTGGCCGCGACGTCCTGCGACATCGGCCAGATCGGCTACGAGATGGCCATCCTGGTCGAGCGCGTCGGCAGCGTCGTGCAGTCCACCCGCCGGTCCGGCGTGTCGTGATCCGCGATGGAACCCGAGCCCTGGCCGTCCCCGCGTAAGGCGAGCCTGGTCCGGCCGTACACGTTGACGGCCGGGCGCACCGACACCGACGTCGACCTCCCCCTGGAAGCGCCGATCCAGACGCTGCAGGCCGGCCTTGCCCACCAGTGGCCACCCAAGGATCCGAAAGGCACGATCATCCAGTTGTGTGTCAGCAGCCCGTCGGTCGCCGAAATCGCGGCCCGGCTCGATCTGCCGGTCGGCGTCGCGCGCGTCCTGGTCGGCGATCTGGTTCTGTCCGGCTACCTTCAGGTGCACAGGACGTTGACAGCACTTTCGACCCGCGATGAGCGCCACGAGCTCATAGGAAGGACTCTGCGTGGCTTACGAGCACTCTGATGCCCGGCCGGACGGGGGAGCGCACGCCTCGACGAAGATCGTCGTCGCGGGCGGGTTCGGCGCCGGGAAGACGACGTTCGTCGGCGCGGTGTCCGAGATCATGCCGCTGCGCACCGAGGCGATGCTCACCGACGCCTCGGCCGGCGTGGACGCGCTCGAGGCCACCCCGGACAAGCGGACCACCACCGTCGCGATGGACTTCGGCCGCATCACCCTCGATGAGGACCTGGTGCTCTACCTGTTCGGCACCCCGGGGCAGCGGCGGTTCTGGTTCATGTGGGACGACCTGGTGCGCGGCGCGATCGGGGCGATCGTGCTCGTCGACGTGCGGCGCCTGCAGGACAGCTTCGCCGCAGTCGACTTCTTCGAGCACCGCAAGCTGCCGTTTTTGGTCGCGGTCAACGAGTTCGAGGGCGCACCCCGCTACCCCGCCGGCGAGGTGCGCGAGGCGCTGGCCCTGCCCCCACACATCCCGGTGATCACCGTCGACGCCCGCGACCGCCGCTCGGCCACCGACGCGCTGATCGCCGTCAGCGAGTACGCGCTGGAAAGCCTGGCCGCGAGCTGAGCGCCCCGCAGCCCTGCGCCGACCGCCACTTCGAGGGCCGGGACTTCCGCGACGAGGACCTCGGCCGGCTGCGCACCGAACGGGTCGTGTTCACCGACTGCGACTTCAGCGGCGCCAACCTGGGCGAGTCGGAGCACCGCGGGTCGGCGTTCCGCAACTGCACCTTTCGGCGGACCGTGCTGTGGCGCGCGACGTTCGCGCAGTGCAGCATGCTGGGCTCGGTCTTCGAGCAGTGCCGGCTGCGCCCGGTCACGTTCGACGAGGTGGACTTCACCCTCGCGGTGCTCGGCGGTAACGACTTGCGCGGCCTCGACCTGAGCGGCTGCCGGCTGCGCGAGACCAGCCTGGTCGAAACCGACCTGCGCAAGGCGGTGCTGCGCGGCGCCGACCTCACCGGCGCGCGGACCACCGGCGCCAGGTTCGACGACGCCGACCTGCGCGGCGCCGTGGTGGAGCCCGCGCTGTGGCGGACCGCCGCCCTGGCGGGCGCCCGCGTCGACGTCGACCAGGCCCTGGCCTTCGCGCTGGCGCACGGGCTGCGGCTGGACGCCGCGTCGACCTAGTGCCTGAGCCGGATGCGCCACCGCACGATCGCCGCGTAGGCCACCGTCAGCGCGCCCAGCATCGCCATGTCGAACAGCCAGGCGCCCGGGGTGTGGCGCCAGTGGCTGTCGTGGGGCACCAGCGTCCCGGGCACCAGCGCGTCCACGTTCACCGTCGACGCCGAGGCCGCGTAGCCCCACCGTGCGGGCACCGCCCACGACACCTGGTCCAGCACGATCCGGCCGGTGACCGGGATCAGGCCACCGGCCAGCACGAGCTGCAGCATCAGCGAGACCACCAGCAGCGGCATGATCTGCTCGTTGGAGCGCACCAGCGACGACAGCACCAGCCCGAGGATCGCCGAGGCCACGCACGTCGCGGCGACGGTCACGAACAGCTCGAGGCTCGGATCCCCGAGCAACACCGCCCCCTGGGTAGGCGCCCCCTTGCCGGCGATGACGATGCCCGTCGCGATCGCCGCCTGCACGACCGCGAAGACGCAGAACACGACCATCTTGGCGCCCAGGTAGGCCCCCGTCGACAGGCCGACCGCCTGTTCCCGCCGGAAGATGGGGCGCTCGCCGATCAGGTCGCGGATGGTCAGCGCGGTGCCCATGAAGACGGCCGCGATCGACAGCAGCGTGAGGATCTGCGCCGACTCGTCAGGGGTGTCGCTGGTCGGCGGGGCCACGCCGAACCCGGTGTCGCCCGGCACCGTCAGCGACAGCCCGCCCATGACGAACGGCAGCAGCGCCAGGAACAGGAAGTAGGCGCGGTCGGCGACCACCAGCCGGACCTGGCGGCGGGTGACCGTGGAGAGCTGACGGCGCACGCTGGTGTGCGCGGGGGCGCCCAGGTCGGCCGGCGCCGCCGGGGTCGGCGGGGGCTGCTTCTGCGCGTCCTTCTGGGCCAGGAAGCGCCGGTTGGCCTCCTCGGGGTCGGCGCCCACCTTGGCGAAGATGTGGGCCCAGTTGGTGGTGCCCATGACCTCGCCGATCCCGCCGGGCGGGCCCAGGAAGGCGGTCCTGCCGCCGGGGGCCAGCAGCAGCACCTGGTCGCAGACGTCGAGGTAGGTCAGCGAGTGGGTGACCACCAGCACCACCCGGCCGGCGTCGGCCAGCTGGCGCAGCATCGTCATCACCTGCAGGTCCAGCGCCGGGTCCAGCCCCGAGGTCGGCTCGTCGAGGATCAGCAGCGACGGCCCGGTGAGCAGTTCGAGCGCCACCGAGGCGCGTTTGCGCTGCCCGCCTGACAGCTTGTCGACGCGGGTGTCGGCGTGCTGGGTCATCCCGAGCTCGTCGAGCACCTGCGCGACCACCTGCTCCCGGTCGGCCTTGCTGGTGTCGGGCGGCAGCCGCAGCTCGGCCGCGTAGCCCAGGGCCTGGTTGACCGTCAGCTGGCGGTGCACGACGTCGTCCTGGGGGACCATCCCGATCCTGGTGCGCAGCGACGCGTACTCGGTGTGGATGTCGTGGCCCTCGAAGGTGACCGAACCCGCGCTCGGGGTCGCGTAGCCGGCGATCAGCCGCGACAGGGTGGTCTTCCCGGCGCCGGACCCGCCGATGATGGCGGTCAGTGTGCCGGGCCGGGCGGTCATCGAGATCCGCTCGAGCAGGCTCTTGCCGTCGACGCTGAAGCCGACCTCGTGCACCTCCAGCCCGCCGGTGCGGGTGGCCGGCTCCTGGCGGCGCACGAGGACCCCGTCGCCGAACACCAGGTCGACGTTGCCGATCGTGACCACGTCGCCCTCGGCGAGCACGGCGGACCCGACCCTGATCCCGTTGACGAAGGTGCCGTTGATGCTGTTCGCATCGCGGATCTCGGTGCCGAGCGGCGTTGGCGCCAGGAATGCGTGATGGCGTGAGGCCAGCACGTCGTGGATGACGATGTCGTTGTCGAGCGACCGCCCGATCCAGGCGGGGCCGCCCGGTGGCGGCGGCTCACCACCGGCGTCGGGCCCGATTGTCCGGACCCGGGTGGTCGGGAACTCGGCGATCTCGCCGGTGACGCCGATCTGGGTCGGCGGGTCCGGGTCGGGCGCGGCCGGCAGGGGCACGTGGATGGCGGTGGTGCGCTGCGCGTCGTCGGGCGGGCGCCGGCGCCAGCTGCGGGTGGGCGGGTCGGGCCCGTCGGGCGGCGCGACCGGCGCCGCCGGCGGCGCCAGGCCCACGGCCCCGTCGTGGCGTCCGACCTCGAACGTGAGCCGTGGCCCGTCGGGCTTGCCGATGTTGATGCTCTGGCCGTCGTGAATGTAGGCGGTCGGCACCCGCTGGCCGTTGACGAACATCCCGTTCAACGAGTTGTTGTCGACGGCCGTCCACCTGCCCTCGCCGAACCGCAGCAACAGGTGTGCGCGCGCGATCAACGGGTGCGCCACGCGCAGGTCGGCGCGCACGTCGTTGCCGACGACGACGTCGCGGCCGGGGGCGAAGCTGCTCTGGGTTTTGTCGATCCGAACCGTGAGCACGGGCTGCGCGGGACGAGTCACCAGACCAGATTAATGACGGCGACGGCTGTCGCGCCCGAGCCGGGTTTCAGCGCTTCAGGCGGATGTGCCACCGGATGAAGCCGGCGTAGGCCACCGACAACGCCGCCAGCATGAACATGTCGAACACCAGAATGTGCTTGGAGTGCTGCCAGATCGGGTCGTTGGTCGGGATCTGCTTGACCTTGACCAGCGCCGGGAAGTCGATCGAGGCCGCGCCCGCAGCGTAACCCCAGCGTGCCGGGGTCACCCAGGCGAGCTGCTCGAGCCCGAAACGGCCGTAGACCGGGATCATGCCGCCGGAAAGTACCAGTTGGGACATGATCGACACCACCAGCATCGGCATGATCTGTTCGTTGGACTGCGCCAGCGCCGACAACAGCAGCCCGAGCATCGCCGACGCCACACAGGTGCCGGCGACGGTGACGAACAGCGAGAAGGTGGAGTTGCCCAGGAACAGGGCCGGTGCGGTTGGGGCGCCCTTGCCGATCCGCACGATCAATGTCGCCACCGCTGCCTGGCCGGTCGCGAACACGGAGAAGACCGCGATCTTGGCGAGCAGGTAGGCGTTGGTGGACAGGCCCACCGCCTGTTCCCGCTTGAAGATCGGGCGCTCGCCGATCAGGTCGCGGATGGTCAGCGCCGTGCCCATGAAGACGGCGCCGATGTTGAGCAGCACCATGATGTATTGCGGCTGCGTGGGCGCGGCACCGAGCGGATTGGCGGGCCCGAGGCCCGGGTTGGACCCCTTCACCGTCAGCGACAAGCCGCCGATGAGGAACGGCAGCACCGCCAGGAAGATCGTGTATCCCCGGTCGGATATAACCAGCCGGACCTGCCGACGGGCGATCGTGGACAGTTGCCGCCATAGATCCGTCTTGGGCGGCTCGCCCAGGTCCGCCGGGCTCTGCGGCGACGGTGGCC
Organism: Mycobacterium sp. HUMS_12744610; assembly: GCF_041206865.1. Taxonomy (NCBI): domain Bacteria; kingdom Bacillati; phylum Actinomycetota; class Actinomycetes; order Mycobacteriales; family Mycobacteriaceae; genus Mycobacterium; species Mycobacterium servetii. Next base: position 5,032,993 of record NZ_JBGEDP010000001.1, on the reverse strand, counting down.
GCTGCGCATGGTCGCCGCGCTCCTTGAAGCGGCGGTTGGCCTCGTCCGGGTCGGCGCCCACGTTGGCGAAGATGTCCGCCCAGTTGCGGGTGCCCATCGCGGCCTCGACCTGGTCGGGCGGGCCGCAGAACGCGGTCTTGCCGCCGGGTGCGACCAGCAGGATCTGGTCGCAGACGTCCAGGTAGGACACCGAGTGGGTGACCACCAGCACCACGCGCCCCGCGTCGGCCAGCTGGCGCAGCATCAGCATGACCTGGCGGTCCAGCGCCGGGTCCAGGCCCGAGGTGGGCTCGTCCAGCAGCAACAGCGACGGCTGGGTGAGCAGTTCGAGCGCCACCGAGGCGCGTTTGCGCTGGCCGCCCGACAGCTTGTCTACCCGGGTGTCGGCGTGCTTGGTCATGTCGAGCTCTTCGAGCACCTGGGCGACGATCTGCGCCCGCTCCTCTTTGCTGGTGTCCGGCGGGAGGCGCAGCTCGGCGGCGTAGTTGAGGGCCTGGTTGACGGTCAGTTGGCGGTGCACGACGTCGTCCTGCGGGACCATCCCGATCCGGCTACGCATGTTCGCGTATTCCTTGTGGATGTCGTGTCCCTCGAAGCAAACCGTGCCTGAGCTGGGGCTGGTGTACCCGACGATCAGCCGCGACAGCGTGGTCTTGCCCGCGCCGGAACCACCGATGATGGCCGTCAGCGTCCCGGGACGGGCCGTCAGCGAGATGTGGTCGATCAGTTGTTTGCCGTGCTCGACGCTGAAGCAGACCGAGTTCACCTCCAGGCCGCCGGTGCGCGTCGCGGCCTCCGTGCGCCGGACCAGCGTGTCGCGGGTGAACACCAGGTCGACGTTGCCGATGGTGACCACGTCGCCCTCGGTCAGCACCGCCGACCCGACGCGGACGCCGTTGACGAACGTCCCGTTGACGCTGTGCGCGTCGCGGATCTCGGTGCCCAGCGGGGTATGGATCATGAAGGCGTGGTGGCGGGAGGCCAGGACGTCTTGGATGACGATCTCGTTGTCGGTGGCGCGGCCGATCGTGATCGCGCCGGCCGGCTTCTCCAGCGACCCGGACCGGGACGGCATCAACGCCTGCATCATCTTCGTCGCCAGGTTCGCCACCTCGGGCTCTTTGGCGGCCCTGGGCGCCGACATCTGGGTCGGCGGTGAGGACTGCGACGACGCCCAGGGTCCGGCGGCCGGCACCTGCGGGCGCGGCTGGAAGTTGCCGGGCGGCGGCGGGCTCGCCGGATGCGGGTGCGGCCGCAGTCCGCCGCCGGCCGGCGGGCGCATGGGCTGCCCGTGCGGTGGCGGCGGGCCCGGATGCGGTCGCGGCGGCGCGCCCGACGGCCGGGCGGGTGGCGGCCCGGGCGGGCCTGGGGGAGCGGGAGGAGCGGCGGGGTGCCCGGACCAGGCGCTGCTCAAGGACTGGGTCGCGTTGGCCGGGAGACGCATCGACTCGGTTTCGGGAGGGCGCCCGGCCATGCCTTGGTGGCGGCCGACCTCGAACCGCAGCTGCGGCCCGTCGGGGTTTCCGATGTTGAGGCACTGGCCGTCGTGGATGTCGACGACGGGAACGCGCCGGCCGTTGACGAACGTGCCGTTGAGCGAGCCGTTGTCGATCGCCAGCCAGCGGCCCTGGTCGTAGCGAAGCAGCAGGTGGGCCCGCGAGATGAGCGGATGAGTGACCCGCATGTCAGCCCGCAGGTCGCGTCCGACGACCACGTCATGACCCGCCGCGAAGGTGCGTTCACCACCGTCATAGCGGACGGTCAGGACTGGCGGGGCTGGTGCACTCATCGAAACAACATTATCTGGTGCAGATAAGTTCGCGGTCGAGGCCGAGTGCCAGCCTCCTCCTCACGCCGCCTTAGGCGGCGTGCATCGTCAGCGGGCCGGGCTGGATTGCCCGCCTCCTCCTCACGCCGCCTTAGGCGGCGTGCATCGTCAGCGGGCCGAATCGGGCGCGCCGGTGACCACGCAGTACGTCCGGCTGTAGATGGTGGCCATGCACTGGTTGCAGTGCGTGCAGGCCGAATGCACGCTGTGCCGGTCACCGTCGGCGGCGATCCGGTTGATCAAATCGGGCTCGGCGAGCAGGGCCCGGCCCATCGCGACGAACTGGAATCCCTCGGCCATCGCCAGATCCATCGTCTCCCGGTTGGTGATGCCGCCGAGCAGGATCAGCGGCATCTTCAGCTCGGCCCGGAACAGCTTGGCGTGGCGCAACAGGTAGGCCTCGCGGTAGGGGTACTCGCGCAGGAATTTCTTGCCCGTCATGCGCATGCCCCAGCTCAGTGGCGGCTTGAAGGCGGCGGCGAACTGCTTGAGCGGTGCGTCGCCGTGGAATAGGTACATGGGGTTGACCAGCGAGCTGCCCGCGGTCAGCTCGATCGCGTCCAGCCCGCCGTCGTCCTGCAGCCATTTGGCGGTGGTCAGCGCCTCCTCGGTGCTGATGCCGCCGCGGACGCCGTCGGTCATGTTGAGCTTGGCGGTGACCGCGATCCGGCCCGCCCCGCGCATGTCGACCGCGCGGCGCACGGCCATCACCAGCCCGCGGGCCACCTTGGCCCGGTTCTCCAGCGATCCGCCGAACTCGTCGTTGCGGCGGTTGATCAGCGGAGACAGGAACGCGCTCGCCAAATAGTTGTGGCCCAGGTGGATCTCGACCGCGTCGAAGCCGGCGTCGATGGCCAGCATCGCGGCGTTGGCGTGCGCGGCGGTCACGTCGTCGATGTCGTCGCGGGTCGCCTTCCTGGCGAACCGCATCCCGATGGGATTGAAGAACCGCACCGGCGCCAGCGCGGTCGCCCTGTTGGACTTGGCGTTGGCGACGGGGCCGGCGTGGCCGATCTGCGCGCTCACCGCCGCCCCCTCGGCGTGCACCGCGTCGGTGAGCCGGCGCAGCCCGGGCACCGCCTCCGGACGCATCCAGAGTCCGTTGCCCTCGGTGCGGCCGCCGGGGGAGACCGCGCAGTAGGCGACGGTCGTCATGCCGACCCCGCCCGCGGCGGGCAGGCGGTGGTATTCGATGAGGTCGTCGGAAACCAACCCGTTGGGCGTGCGCGCTTCGAATGTGGCGGACTTGATGGTGCGGTTGCGCAGCGTCACCGGACCCAGCTTGGCCGGGGCGAACACGTCAGGTGGGGTAGACATGCGAGGAGCCTAAACCCGCCGCGTGCCAGACTGTGAGGCGTGGGCGCAATCACACTGGACGGCAAGGTCACCCGCGACGAGATCTTCGTCGATCTGAAGCAGCGGGTGGCCGCGTTGACCGCGGCGGGTCGCACCCCGGGGCTGGGCACCATCCTGGTCGGTGACGATCCCGGGTCGCAGGCCTACGTGCGCGGTAAGCACTCCGACTGCGCCAAGGTCGGCATCACCTCGATCCGCCGCGATCTGCCCGCCGACACCAGCACCGCCACGCTGCACGAGACCATCGACGAGCTCAACGCCAACCCCGAATGCACCGGCTACATCGTGCAGTTGCCGCTGCCCAGGCATCTGGACGAGAACGCGGCGCTGGAGCGCATCGACCCGGCCAAGGACGCCGACGGGCTGCATCCCACCAACCTGGGCCGCCTGGTGCTCAGCATCCCGGCGCCGCTGCCGTGCACCGCGCGGGGCGTCGTGCACCTGCTGCGGCGCTACGGGATCGAGATCGCCGGGGCGCACGTCGTCGTCATCGGCCGCGGCGTGACGGTCGGCCGGCCACTGGGGCTGCTGCTGACGCGCCGTTTTGAGAACGCCACTGTGACGTTGTGCCACACCGGAACTCGCGACCTGTCCGCGTTCACCAAGCAGGCCGAAATCATCGTGGCCGCAGCCGGTGTCCCGCACATGCTGACCGCCGACATGGTGCGCCCCGGCGCCGCGGTGGTCGACGTGGGGGTCAGCCGCACGGAGGACGGCCTGGTGGGCGACGTGCATCCGGATGTCTGGGAGGTGGCCGGCCACGTGTCGCCCAACCCGGGCGGAGTCGGCCCCCTGACGCGCGCGTTTCTGCTGACCAACGTCGTCGAGCTGGCCGAGCGGCAATGAACGGCCGGGCTGTGCTGCGGGCCCAGTGGCCGATACTGCTGGTGGGGGTGATCTTCGCCACGGCTTTCGCGTTGGCGGGGGCCAACTTCTGGCGGCGCGGTTCGTTGCTGATCGGCATCGGCGTCGGCGTGGCCGCGATGCTGCGCTTGGCGCTGCCCGACGACCGGGCCGGCCTCTTGGTGGTGCGCAGCAAGGGCGTCGACTTCGTGACCACCGCGACGATCGGGGCTGCGATGGTCTACATCGCCTGGACCATCGACCCGCTGGGTACCGGTTAGGCTCCCGGCAGCGCGGGCAGGCCCGGCATGCCCGGGACCTGCGGCAAGCCGCCGGTCAGGTTGCCGTTGGCGATCGATGCGATCTCCTCGGGGCAGTACGTCTGGATCGCGATGGTGGTGAACAGCTGCGCCATCTGCGGGGACATGCCCCCGCCCCTGACCCGGGCCGCCGCCGCGGCGAAGTTCCCGCCCGGCTCCGCGAGCATCGGGCAGATGGACTGGCCCACGCCGATCGCGTTTCCGGGCTCACCGAAGTTGATCCCGGCGTGGTTCAGCGCGTCGATGAAGCCGTCGTCGGTCGTCCAGTCAGCCTCGGCGGGTGCCGCGAGGGCCGCCGCCGCGGTGACGACGGCGGCCGCGCCGGCCAGCAGCCGAATGCTCAGGGGCTGATGACGGAACATCCAGATCCAATCGTGAGTGCGTGCCGTTGGTTTCAAGACAGCTTCCCCGTCTGTCGTGAGTGCTCCTCCGGCACTCGGATCACCCCGAAAACATTGGCCTATCCCGGTCACATCGAGGATACGGTGGGATAAAGCTTCGCACACTATGCCGTTTCGTGCGCGCCTCCCACCCGCGGCATCGGTTACCGGGTCCTCGTCGGCCCGCGGGCGGCGGGACACATCGACGCCACACCGTGATCCGACACGCGCCGCGGCGGGAAGTTTCCCGGCCCCAAATGTTCCAGAATCCGGCCCATGACGACGAATCGAAGCCGTCCGTTGGACCATGCGATCTCGCGCCAGACGTTCCTTCGCGGTGCCGTCGGGATGTTGGCGACGGGGGCGGTGTTCGGCACCGCGCGGGCGGCGGCGGACCCGGCCGGCGGGTGGGGCGGTCTGGCGTCCTCCATCGGAGGCAGGGTGCTGCTGCCGGCCAGCGGCGCTCAATTCGTTAAAGGCAAGCAGGTTTTCAACTCGTTCTACAGCAATTCGAATCCGGCCGCGGTGGTTGCGCGTGTCGTCGCAGGCGGACGTGCAGCGGGCGGTCGCCTTCGCGACGGCCAACAGGCTCCAGGTCGCCCCGCGGGCCGGCGGGCATTCGTATATCGGCGCCTCGACCGCCGCCAATGCGATGGTGCTCGACCTGCGGGGCCTCCCCGGCGGGGCGCAGCTGGACGGCGGCAACGTGACGGTGACCCCGGCGACCAATCTGGCCGCCTTGCAACAGGCTTGCGCCGGCGCCGGCCGGGCGGTCCCAGTCGGCACCTGCCCGACGGTCGGCATCGGGGGGTCCGCGCTCGGCGGCGGCATCGGCGCGGATACGCGGCGCGCGGGCCTCACGTGCGACACGCTGCAGTCGGCCACGGTCGTGCTGCCGAGCGGCGACGTGGTCACCGCCTCCGCCAACGACCATCCCGATCTGTTTTGGGCGCTGCGCGGGGGCGGCGGCGGCAACTTCGGCGTGACGACGGCGATGACGTTCGCGACGTTCGCCGCCGACTCCACCGACGTAGTGCGACTCGACTTTCCGTCGTCGTCCGCGGTGCAGGTGCTGTCCGGCTGGCAGTCCTGGCTCGCCGCCGCCGACCGGAACACCTGGGGCCGCGTCGATCTCGCCATCGGGTCGTCGCAGACGAACTGCCAGATCCTGGCCACCTGCCCCGCGGGCACCGGGGCCTCGGCGGCGAACGCGATCAAGTCCGCGGTCGGTGTGCAACCCAGTGGCGTGCAGAACACGACGATGACACACCTGGGCCTGGCGACGTATCTTGCCGGCGGCAGCTCGGCGTCGTCTCCCCGCGGGTTCGTCGCGGGATCGGACGTGATCTCGACGGTGAACGCCGCTGCGGCACATGCGATTGCCACCGCCATCGGGCAGTGGCCCGCGGCGGCCGGGAAGGCCTCCGTGCTCGTCGACCCCCTGGGGGGAGCGGCCGGCGACCTGGCGCCGGGCGATACGGCCTTCCCGTGGCGCAAGCAGTCCGCGGTGCTGCAGTGGTACGCCGAACCCGCCGCCAACCAGGTGCCGGCGGCGACGAAATGGCTGGCCGCCGCACACCAAGCGGTGCAACCGTATTCGGTCGGCGGGTACGTCAACTACCTGGAGGCCAACACCCCGGCGTCGCGCTACTTCGGTTCCAATCTCTCGCAGCTGTCCACCGTGCGGCAGAAGTACGACCCGAGTCGGGTCATGTTGTCAGGGTTGACCTTCTAGCCAAAAAACTTGTGTCACTGTGGTTTCTGTGGTCACATTCCGGGGTTTGTTGTCGGTGGGTGCGCATAGTTTGACGGTGTGAGTGTTGACCGGGAGGAGCTGGGTGCGGCGTTCGACGCGCTGGATGCCGACCTGGACACGCTGCTGGGGTTCGACTGCGAGGCGTTGACCACCCCGGAGTTGCTGGCCTGGCTGGGGCGGGGGGCGTGTCATTCCATCTGTGTAAGTCCGGGGTGGTCCATCATCGGACCGCCGTTGGGCGGACAGAAGGAGTGTTTTGTGACCAAGACCATGCAGATGCCGGCTGAGGAGACGACCGCGGCGCGGCGGCTGGCCGAGATGTTCACCGAAGAGACGCTGGACTCGTTGATTAAGGATGCGGTGAAGACCGGGACCCCGATCGACGGCGCGGACGGTTTGCTGAACCAGCTGACTAAGGCCGTGCTGGAGCGGGCGCTGAATGCGGAGCTAACCCACCATCTGGGCTATGAGGCCGGCGATCCGGCCGGACGCGGATCGGGAAATTCGCGCAACGGCACCACGCCGAAAACGGTGACCACCGTCAACGGCCCGGTGCAGATCGATGCGCCGCGTGATCGCAACGGCTCGTTTGAGCCGGCGATTGTGCCGAAGAAGACCCGCCGGCTCAACAACATCAATTCGGTGGTGTTGTCGCTGTATTCACGGGGAATGACCACCCGCGATATCGAAGCCCACCTGCAGGAGGTCTATGGGGCGTCGGTGTCGCGGGAGTTGATCTCCAATATCACCGAGGTGGTGGTCGATGAGATCAAGGCCTGGCAGGCCCGCCCGCTCGATGAGGTCTACCCGATCCTCTACATCGATGGGCTGCGGCTGCGGATCGGCGACAACGGGGTCATCACCACCAAGGTCGCCTATTTGGCCATTGGCGTGGATCTGGAGGGCCGCAAACACGCCTTGGGCTGCTGGATCCAGGACTCCGAGGGGGCGAAGTTCTGGCAGAAGGTCGTCATCGACCTGCGCAACCGCGGGGTGCGCGACATCCTCATCGCCTGCTGCGACGGGCTGACCGGTCTGCCTGATGCGATCCGCTCGATCTATCCCGATACCGTGGTGCAGACCTGCGTCGTGCACGTCATTAGGAATGCGATGCGCTTCGTGTCTTATAAGGACCGCAAGAAGGTCGCCACCGCGATGCGGGCGATCTACAGTGCGCCGACCGTCGATGGAGCCGAACTCGCACTCAAGGAGTTCGACCAGCAATTCGGCGCCCAATATCCGGGTGCAATTGACGTGTGGCACAACGCCTGGGGGGAATTCGTTCCGTTCCTGGACTATCCGGTGGAGTTGCGCAAGATCGTCTACACCACCAATGCGATCGAGTCGATCAACTTCCAGTTGCGCAAGATCACCAAGAACCGTGGTCATTTCACGGACAAGGACGCCGCGATGAAGTTGCTGTACCTCGGGCTGCGCAACATCTCCAGCGAGAGAGGAGGCTATTCGGGTACTGGAACGCACAACTGGACTGTGGCGCTCAACACACTCGCCAGACTATTCCCTGGGCGAATCCCATTGTGCTAGAATACAACTCGTAGTCAAATCACCTCTGACTTACACAGAAATCGTGACAGGCTCGGGGCGGGTGGAAACGGTGCGCCGGCGCCTGCCCGCCCTCGAGCATGCGGTGATCAACACCCTGGCCCATCAGGCCAGCGCGGAAGAGTTGGGCGGCAAGCTCTCCCACGCGATCGCCGAGGCCACCTCGATCTCGCGCCCCCAGGCCGCCCGCCGGGTCCGTGAGGCCGCCGACCTGGGCCCCCGCCACGGGCTGACCGGCCAACCCCTGCCCCCGATGTTGGCCGAGACCGCTTTGCGTCAGCGCCAGGGCACGCTCGGACCCGAGCACGTCGCGGTGATCCGCCGCTTCTGCCGCCAGCTGCCCGGCTGGGTCGACCAGCCCACCCGCGAACGCGCCGAAGCCGACCTGGCCCGCCACGGCACCCGAATCCGCCCCGAACAACTCAGCGGGCTCGCCGAGCAACTCGACAACGCCCTCAACCCCGACGGCAACTACACCGACGAGGACCGGGCCCGGCGGCGCGGGCTGATCCTGGGCGCCCAGGGCCCCGACAAAATGTCACACCTGAGCGGCTGGATCACCCCCGAACTGCGCGCCACGATCGAAGCCCTGTGGGCCAAACTCGCCGCCCCGGGCATGTGCAACCCCCTCGACGAGCACCCCTGCATCGACGGCACCCCCACCCAGGACGCCATCGACAAAGATGCCCGCGGGCCCGCCCAACGCCAGCACGACGGCCTGCTCGCCGCACTCCGCGCGATCCTGGCCTCCGGGAAGCTGGGCCAACACAACGGGCTTCCGGCCGCCATCATCGCCACCACCACCCTGGCCGAACTGGAAGCCGCCGCCGGATGCGCCCTGACCGGCGGGGGCACCATCTTGCCCATGAGCGATGTCATCCGCCTGGCCCGCCACGCCCATCACTACCTGGTGATCTTCGACAAAGGCAAAACCCTGGCCCTCTACCACACCAAACGCCTGGCCTCCCCCGCGCAAAGAATCGTGCTCTACGCCAAAGACCGCGGCTGCTCAGCCCCCGGCTGCACCGTGGGCGGCTACTACAGCGAAGTCCACCACGTCACCGACTGGGCCACCTGTCGATGCACCGACATCGACGACCTCACCTTCGCCTGCGGCCCCCACCACCGCCTCCTACAACCCCGCGGCTGGACCACCCGCAAAAACACCAACGGCGACACCGAATGGATCCCACCCCCACACCTCGACCGCGGCCAACCCCGAAAAAACACCTACTGGCACCCCGAAAAACTTTTGCGCAGAAAGGAAGACGAAGACGACGAGGATGCGGAGGACGAAAGCTGATCGCGCCCGTCAGCCCGCCAGCGTCGCCCGGATGCACACGGTGACGTAGGGCAGCGCAAGTCCCGTCGAATTCGCCAGGGCCGGATGGGTGGCCAGCAGCTCGCGGACCGCCTCGAGTGTCTTGGTGCGGACCTCGGCCGGCGAGGTGATGCAGTAGCTGCGCGACGCCACCAGATCGATCAACGCTTGCGGCGTAAGGTAATTCGTCCACTCCACGCGGTGGCGCTCCAGGTCGGTGAATGGTGCGGGCAGCGTCACGTCGAGCCGGCCGCCGTCGTCGTCGCTGCCGATGATCTCGCCGAGCTCGCGCACCCAGCCGAGCCGTTCGTCGCGGGTGTTCCACACCAGGCCCAGCCGCCCGCCGGGGCGCAGCACGCGGGCCACCTCCGGAATCGCTCGCGCCGGATCCACCCAATGCCAGGCCTGGGCGACCAGCACGGCGTCAACACTGTTGTTTGGCAACGGAATCTCTTCCGCGGTGCCCAGCAGGGCCCGGGTCTCCGGCAGCGCGTCCCGCAGCACTTCGAGCATGTCGGGGATCGGATCGACGGCCACCACGTCCAGGCCGCGCTCGACCAGCCTGGTGGTCAGCTTGCCCGTGCCCGCGCCCAGATCGAGCACCTGGTGCGCACCGGCCGGCAACAGCCAGTCGATGGCCTCCGGCGGGTAGGACGGGCGCCCACGCTCGTAGGCGGCGGCGGCCGAGCCGAACGACAGGGAGCGTTCCTGTCTCGAGCGGGTCACCGCCGACACGCGCCTTCATTCTCGGCCAGGGCGAGGGTCTCGCGGATCAGCTCGCCGACCGCCTCGGACTCCACCAGGAAGCCGTCGTGCCCGCATCTGGAGTCGACCACGCGCAGGCCGGAGCAGCCCGGCAGCAGGTCGGCCAGCTCCTCCTGCAGGCGCAGCGGGTAGAGCCGGTCGGAGGTGATGCCGCCGACCACGGCCGGCACCGGGCAGCTGCGCAGGGCCTGACGGACCCCGCCGCGACCGCGGCCGACGTCGTGGCTGTTCAGCGCCTCGGTCAGGATCACGTAGCTGCCGGCGTCGAAGCGGGACAACAGCTTGTTGCCCTGATGCTCGAGGTAACTCTGCACCGCGTAGCTGCCACCGTTCGCCGGGTCCTCGTCACCCTGACCGTCGTTGGCGAAACGGGTGTCGAGTTCCAACTCGCCGCGGTAGGTCAGGTGCGCGAAGCGGCGGGCGATCGTGAGCCCGTCCTCCGGCTTGCGTCCGCTGTCGTGGTAGTCGCCGCCCTGCCAGTTGGGGTCGGCCTTGATGGCCGCGATCTGAGTGGTCTGGGTGCCGATCTGGTCGGCGGTGGCGCGCGCGCCGACCGCCAGCAGCAGCCCCGCCCGGACCCGGTCGGGGTGACCGACCATCCACTCCAAAGCCCTTGCGCCGCCCATGGATCCACCGACGACGGCGGCGACCTCGTTGATGCCCAGCGCGGCCAGCGCACAGATGTCGGCCTCCACCTGGTCGCGCACGGTGATCAGCGGAAAGCGCGAGCCCCAGGGCTTGCCGTCCCGGGCCCGCGAGCTGGGCCCGGTGGAGCCGCGGCAACCGCCCAGCACGTTGGTGGCCACCGCGCACCAGCGGTTGGTATCGATCGGTGCCCCCGGCCCGATCACTCCGTCCCACCAGCCGGGCGTGGGATGCCCGGGTCCCGCCGGCCCGCTGACGTGGGAGTCGCCGGTGAGCGCGTGCAGCACCACCACCACGTTGTCGCGCGTCGGGGAGAGCTCGCCCCAGCGCTGGACGGCGATGCAGACGTCGTCGATCACCGCACCGCCCTCGGTGGTCAGCGCGCCGATGTGGACGAAGCCGATCTCGCCCTCGGTGGGCAGCGTCTGGGTGGAGAACTCCGAGATCGTCATGTCAGACCCGCCTCAGAAGGCCGCCACCGCGTGCGGGTCGCCGCTGGACTCGGCTGATCGCCCCGGCCCACCGATATTGCGGGCCGCGGCGAAACCCAACTCGAGGTCGGCCAGGATGTCGTCGATGCCCTCGATGCCGACGGCCAGCCGCACCAGCCCCGGGCTGACGCCGGTGGAAAGCTGCTCCGCCGGGCTCAGCTGGGCGTGGGTGGTCGACGCCGGGTGGATCACCAGCGAGCGCACGTCGCCGATGTTGGCGACGTGGCTGTGCAGCTTGAGCGCGTTGACGAACGCCTTGCCGGCCTCGATCCCGCCGGCCAACTCGAACGAGAGGACGGCCCCGGTCCCCTTGGGTGCCAGCCTCTTTGCGCGCTCGTGCCACGGCGAGTCGGGCAGGCCCGCGTAGTTGACCGACAGCACACCGTCATGGCCGGCCAGGAACTCGGCGACACGCTGCGCGTTGGCGACGTGGCGCTCCATGCGCAGGCTCAGCGTCTCGATGCCCTGGGCGACCAGGAACGCGTTGAACGGCGGGCGGCCGACCCGAGATCGCGCAGCAGCTGCACGCGCGCCTTGAGCGCGAACGCCGGCGGGCCCAGCTCGGCGTACACCACGCCGTGGTAGCTCGGGTCGGGCGTGGTGAATCCGGGGAAGCGGCCCTGCGTCCAGTCGAACGTGCCGCCGTCGACGATGGCGCCGGCGATCGCGGCTCCGTGCCCGCCCAGGTACTTGGTGGCCGAGTGCACCACGATGTCGGCGCCGTGCGCGAACGGCTGGATCAGGTAGGGCGTGGCGACGGTGTTGTCGACGATCAGCGGCACCCCGTTGGCGTGGGCGACCCCGGCGACGCCGGGGATGTCCAGCACGTCGATCTTGGGGTTGGAGATGGTCTCGCCGAAGAACGCCTTCGTGTTCGGCTTGGCCGCGGCCTGCCAGGAGTCCAGGTCGTCGGGGTCCGCGACGAAGGTGACCTCGATGCCGAGCTTGGCCAGCGAGTAGTGCAGCAGGTTGTACGTGCCGCCGTAGAGCCGCGGACTGGCGACGATGTGATCTCCGGCACATGCGACGTTCAATATGGCGAATGTCTCAGCGGCCTGTCCCGAACTCAGGAACAGCGCCGCCACCCCGCCTTCCAGCGCGGCGATGCGCTGCTCGACGACGTCGGTGGTCGGGTTGCCCAGCCGGGTGTAGATGTTGCCCGGCACCTCGAGGCCGAACAGCGCGGCGGCATGCGCGGTGTCGTCGAAGGTGTAGGACGTGGTCTGGTAGATCGGCAGCGCGCGGGCGTGGGTGGTCGGGTCCGGGTGCTGACCGGCGTGGATCTGCTTGGTGTCGAAGGACCACTGCGCGGTCGGATCGGCTTCGTCGTTGGCGTCGGTACCGGACGTGCGGTTTTCGGTGCTCACGGATGGGTTGCTTTCTGCTGGACGTGGACGATTCGGGTATCGGGGGCAGCCGAGCGGACCGTCACCACCGGTGACGTCAACCGGCGCGGCGGCCGGTTAACAACGACACACGAGTCGACACATAAGCCGATCCGAGAGAGCCGGATAGATGATGCACATCACGTTTCCCCTCCAGTCAGGGGTCCGTTATGGCGGACCCGCGCTTGCCGCGCAGCCTGTGGCTACTAGACCTGGTCTTTCACCCGGGGCACCCCACCGCGGTTGGAGGGTTGCCGGCCAGCAAGCCGGGGCTTAGCGCTGGCGCTCATGACCGAGATGAAGCTTATCGCATAACACCGAGTCCGTGCCAACTCTCGGCCAACTCTTGCGGGGCCGCGGCCGTTCACCGGCCCTGGGGGGTCATCGACGACCTTTAGTAGTCTGGCCTGACGAGCGACCGCTCGCCCAAGCTTCCCAGTTGCTGGAGGATGTGGACACAGATGTCCAAGGACGCCAAGATCAAGGTCAAAGGCCCGGTAGTAGAGCTCGACGGTGACGAGATGACCCGCGTCATCTGGAAGCTCATCAAGGACATGCTGATCCTGCCGCATCTCGACATCAACCTGGAGTACTACGACCTGGGCATCGAGCACCGGGACCGCACCGACGACCAGGTCACGATCGACGCTGCCTACGCGATCAAGAAGCACGGGGTGGGCGTCAAGTGCGCGACCATCACCCCCGACGAGGCCCGCGTCCAGGAATTCAACCTGAAGAAGATGTGGCTCTCCCCGAACGGGACGATCCGGAACATCTTGGGCGGCACCATCTTCCGCGAGCCGATCGTGATCTCGAATGTGCCCCGGCTGGTTCCGGGCTGGACCAAGCCGATCGTGATCGGCCGTCACGCATTCGGGGACCAGTACCGGGCGACGAACTTCAAGGTCGACCGGCCCGGCACCGTCACGCTGACGTTCACCCCGTCCGACGGCAGCGAGCCGATGGTGCACGAGGTGGTGACCATCCCCGAGGACGGCGGGGTCGTGATGGGCATGTACAACTTCAAGGACTCGATCCGCGATTTCGCCCGCGCCTCGTTCGCCTACGGCCTGAACGCCAAGTGGCCGGTGTATCTGTCCACCAAGAACACCATCCTCAAGGCCTACGACGGCATGTTCAAAGACGAGTTCCAGCACATCTACGAAACCGAGTTCAAGGACAAGTTCGAGGCCGAGGGGCTCACCTACGAGCATCGGCTCATCGATGACATGGTCGCGGCGTGCCTCAAGTGGGAGGGCGGCTACGTCTGGGCGTGTAAGAACTACGACGGCGACGTGCAGTCCGACACCGTCGCGCAGGGCTACGGGTCGCTGGGGCTGATGACCTCGGTGCTGATGACCGCCGACGGCAAGACGGTCGAGGCCGAAGCGGCCCACGGCACCGTGACCCGGCACTTCCGCCAGTACCAGGCCGGAAAGCCGACCTCCACGAACCCGATCGCGTCGATCTTCGCCTGGACGCGCGGGCTGCAGCACCGCGGCAAGCTCGACAACACACCGGAGGTGTGCGAGTTCGCGCAGACGCTCGAGGACGTCGTCATCGCCACGGTCGAGAGCGGCAAGATGACCAAGGACCTGGCCATCCTCATCGGTCCAGACCAGGAGTGGCAGCAGAGCGAGGAGTTCCTCAACTCGATCGCCGAGAACCTGGAAAAGGAACTGGCGGCCGGCTCCAGCTAACCGGCCGGCGGCTTCGCGGCGCCGCGCGCCGCCGCGCCGCACGAGTCGAGGAAGCCGGTGATCACCCCGGCGACGCGGTCGGGCGCTTCGAACATGGGGATGTGTCCGACGCCGTCGAGCTTGGTGACCTTGTGGTCGTCGGGCAGGTGGGTGGTGAAATGCCGGCTGAACCTGGGCGCGGGCACGACCCTGTCCTTCTCGCAGATCACCAGGTGCGCCGGCACGGCGTTCTCCGCGAGCTCGCGCAGCCCGTGCAGCAGCACGGACTTGACGAGCAGCTGGAAGTAGGCCGGGCAGTGGGCGACGTCGTCGATGCAGCCGAGCAGTTGTTCGTGGCTGACCCCGTCGGGCGATGCGCTGATCGCGTAGGTGGCCAGTCGCCGGCTGAACGGCAGGCGCATCACGCGGGGCCCGAACAGCCAGGCCAGCACCAGCAGCGGGATGCCCAGGACGAACTTGGCGATCACCTCGAACTTGTGGGGGCTCCAGCGTGTCCAGCCGCCGGCCGGCGCGATGCCGGTGACGGAGCGTGCCCGCCCGCGCCGCTCCAGCTCGAAGGCGACCCAGCCGCCCAGCGAGTTGCCGACGATGTGGGCGTCCTGCCAGCCCAGCTCGTCCATCTGTCGCTCGACGTGATCGGCCAGCACCGCCGAGGACAGCAACCAGGTGCCCGCCGCCGGGCCGCCGTTGTGGCCGGCCATCGTCGGCGCGAACACCTCGTAGCGGCCGGTGTCGGCCAACCGCCGGGCAACGTCCTCCCAGACCGCCTGCGACAACAGGAACGGGTGCAACAGCACGACCGGCTCCCCGGAACCCAGATGGATCGGTTGACGACTCCCCATAGCCCGAACCATAAAGCCGGTACCGCCGGTACCGCAAGCGAGCGTCCACGGGGCGCCGCCGGTGGCTGAGGGGGCGGCGGCGGCGCATGAAAAGATCGCAGACATCATGACCACAGCTACCGGATCCAGACGGATTTTCTCCGGCGTGCAGCCCACGTCCGACTCGCTTCACCTCGGCAACGCGCTGGGCGCCGTCGCGCAGTGGGTCGCGCTGCAGGCCGACCACGACGCGTTCTTCTGCGTGGTGGACCTGCACGCCATCACCGTCCCGCAGGACCCCGAGGCGCTGCGCCGCCGGACCCTGGTCACTGCCGCCCAGTACCTCGCGCTGGGCATCGACCCCGGCCGCAGCACCGTGTTCGTGCAAAGCCACGTGCCCGCCCACACCCAGTTGGCATGGGTGCTGGGCTGTTTCACCGGATTCGGGCAGGCGTCGCGCATGACGCAGTTCAAGGACAAGTCGGCGCGCCAGGGCAGCGACTCGACCACCGTGGGCCTGTTCACCTACCCGGTGTTGCAGGCCGCCGACGTGCTCGCCTACGACAGCGATCTCGTCCCGGTGGGGGAGGACCAGCGGCAGCACCTCGAGCTGGCGCGCGACGTCGCGCAGCGGTTCAACGCCCGCTTCCCCGACACCTTCGTGGTTCCCGACGTGCTCATCCCCAAGGCCACCGCCAAGATCTACGATCTCCAGGATCCCACGTCGAAGATGAGCAAGTCCGCGGCCACCGACGCCGGGCTGATCAACCTGCTCGACGATCCGGCCAAGTCCGCCAAGAAGATCCGCTCCGCGGTGACCGACAGCGAACGCGAGATCCGGTTCGACCCCGAGGCCAAGGCCGGCGTGTCCAACCTGCTGACCATCCAGTCGGCGGTCACCGGGGTCGGCGTCGACAAACTGGTCGAGGGCTATGTGGGGCGCGGCTACGGCGACTTGAAGAAGGACACCGCCGAGGCGGTCGTCGAGTTCGCCAGCCCGATCAAGGCCCGCGTCGACGAATTGCTGGCCGATCGCAGCGAACTGGAGGCCGTGCTGGCGGCCGGGGCGCAGCGCGCCGAGGACGTGGCGGGCAAAACGGTCCAGCGGGTCTACGATCGGCTGGGATTTTTTCCGCAGCGGAGGTAGCGCGTTTCCTATGGGCGAACCGGGCAAACCAGGGCTCCTCGACCGGCTGCGGACCCGGTACCAATGGTTCGACCACCTGATGCGCGCCCATGGGCGCTTCGGCGACCGCAACGGCGGGTTCTTCGCGGCAGGCCTGACGTACTACACGATTTTCGCGCTATTCCCTTTGCTGATGGTCGGTTTCGCGGTGTTCGGCTTCGTGCTGGCCGAGCGGCCCCAGCTGCTGGGCACCATCGACGACCACATCCGGTCCCAGGTGACCGGGCCGCTGGGCGACCAGCTGCTCGACCTGATGAACTCGGCGATCGACGCGCGGACCTCGGTCGGCATCATCGGCCTGGCCGCCGCGACCTGGGGTGGCCTGGGTTGGATATCGCACCTGCGTCAGGCGCTGACCGAGATGTGGTGGGAGCAGCGCCTCGAGTCGCCGGGCTTCGTGCACAACAAGCTGTCCGACCTGCTTGCCCTGCTGGGCACGTTCGCGGTGACGATGGCCACCATCGGCCTCACCACCCTCGGCCACGCGGCGCCGCTGGCCGCCGTTTTGAAATGGCTCGGAATGCCAAAACTTTCGGTGTTCGACTGGTTGTTCTGGCTGATCTCGATCGTGATCTCCACGGTGGTGTCGTGGTTGTTGTTCACCTGGATGATCGCGCGACTGCCACGCGGGAAGGTGAGCTTCGTCGACTCGGCCCGGGCGGGGCTGGTGGCCGCGATCGGCTTCGAACTGTTCAAGCAGGTCGGTTCGGTCTACCTGAAGGTGGTCCTGCGCAGCCCGGCCGGGGCCACCTTCGGCCCGGTGCTGGGCCTCATGGTGTTCGCCTATATCACGGCCTATCTCGTCTTGTTCTGCACCGCGTGGGCGGCCACCGCGTCGACGGATCCGCGCGCCCGGCCCGTGGAGCCGCCCCCGCCCGCGATCATCGCCCCGCGGGTCCAGCGGGACGAGGGCCTCAGCGCCCGGCAGGCGGTGACCGCGATGGCGATGGGTGCCGTTGGTGCGCTGACCTTTTCGCGGTTGACCCGCCGGCCGCGCTAGGCGGCGGTCCACTCCCCCCGCCGCATCACCGCGGTGACGCGCAGATCCCGGTCGAGCACCACGAGATCGGCATCATGCCCCGGCCGCAGGCTGCCGACACCCCGCAGGCCCAGGGCCCGCGCCGGTGTCGCCGCGGTCACCTGCACCGCCTCGGCCAGCCCGCAGCGCTCCGCCACCGCGCGGAAGAGCCGGTCCATCGTCGCGGTGCTGCCGGCGATCGTGTCCGTCCCGCGGACCCGCGCAACGCCGGCGACGACCTCGACCGGCATCGCGCCGAGCCGGAACGTGCCGTCGTCGCAGCCGGCCGCGGCGACGGCGTCGGTCACGACGGCGACCCGCTCGGGTCCCGCGGCGCGGATCACCGCGTCCACGACGGCCGGATGCAGGTGCACGCCGTCGGCGATGAGCTCGACGGTCACACCCGGGTCCGCCAGCAGGGCCAGCGCTGGCCCGGGCTCGCGGTGATGCAGCGGCGGCATCGCGTTGAACAGGTGCGTGCCGACGGTGGCGCCCAGGCCGATGGCGCGTCGGGTCTGCTCGTAGGTGGCATCCGAATGACCGACCGCCACAACGACTCCCGCGTCGCGCAAGCGCCGGATCGCCTGGTCGCAGCCGGGCCGTTCGGGCGCCAGCGTCACCATCTTGATCGCGCCGCCGCCGGCGTCGAGCACGGCGTCGATCTCGGCGGGCCCCGGGTCGCGCATCAGGGTGCGGTCGTGCGCGCCGCAGCGCGCCGCGCTCAGCCACGGCCCCTCGAGGTGGATGCCCGCGACGGTGCCGCGCCGGGCCGCTGCGGCCAGCGCGCGGACCCCGGCGATCAGCTCCGCCGGAGCGGCGGTGACCAGGCTGGCCATCGTCGTGGTGGTGCCGTGCCGCAGGTGGAAGGCCGCGGCGTCGGCGACGGCCTCGGGGTAGGAGGCCCCGCCCCCGCCGTGCACGTGCATGTCGACAAACCCGGGCACCACAACCGAATCGGGCAGATCGGTGTCGGGCGGACGGGGCGGCGCGCCGGCGCCGCAGCCCAGAATCCGGCCGCCGGCGGTTTCCAGCCAGCCGGGCCGGCGGACCTGCCCGTCGAGCACCAGGGTGCCGGCGCGGATCAGGGGCATGGTTTGTCCCAGCGTCCGCCGTTCTCCCAGAAATGCCGGATGTCCTCGAGTTCGCGGCCCCTGGTCTCCGGCGCGTAGCGGTAGACGACGCCGAACGCCACCACCGCGAGAGCCGCGAACACCGCGAAAGTCCCCGCGCCGCCCAGGGTGTGCAGCATGGTCAGGAAGACCGCGGCGACGATCGCGTTGGCCACCAGGTTCGAGGTCAGCATCGTGCTCGACCCGATGGACCGCAGCCGGGTCGGGAAGCTCTCGCTGGCATACACCCAGCCCAGCGAGCCGAAACCCAGCGTGAACCCCACGATGAACAGCAGCACGCCGGCGAACCCGAGGACAGCGCCGCCGAGACCGCGGCCGAACACGGCCGTCAGGACGAGGTCGGCGGCGATCATCATCGCGATGCCGCACAACAGGATCGGGCGCCGCCCCAGCCGGTCGACGAGCAGCATCGCGGTGAGCACGGCCGCCAGTCCGGCGACCTGTACCAGGGCCGGCAACCCCAGCAGCGCGAAGTCCCCGGTGAACCCGATCGCCTCGAATATGCGCGGGCTGTAGTAGACGATCGCGTTGATGCCGGTGATCTGGATCAGGAAGCCGAGCGCGACGACGAACAGGGTGGCCCGCAGGTACGGCGGGCGCAGCATCTCGGACATGCCCCCGGGGCCCGCCGAGCCTTCGCCGACCGCGCGGGCGATCTCGGCGAGTTCGCCCTCGACGTCCGCGGTGGGCTCCACCCGCAGCAGCGCCGCGCGCGCGTCGGCGGTGCGGCCCTTCATCATGTACCACCGGGCGGTGTCGGGCATGCGGATCAGCAACGGCAGCAACAGCGTTGCGGGCACGGCGGCCAGGCCCAGCATCCAGCGCCAGGCGTGGGCCCCGGCCAGCAGGTAGGCGGTGACGTAGCCGACGATGAGCCCGCTGACTGTGGCCAGCTGGTAGACGGTCAGCAGCGACCCGCGCACCGCCGCCGGAGCCGACTCCGCGACGTAGACCGGCACCACCACGATCGAGACGCCGACGGCCAGCCCCAGCAGGAACCGGGCCGTCAACAGCATCGGCAACGACACCGCCAGCGCACCCAGCACCGCGAACGCCGCGTAGGCCACCAGCAGCGACACCACCGAACGCTTGCGCCCGAACACGTTGGCCAGCACGCCGGCGCCCAGTGCCCCGGCGATCTGGCCGAGCACCGCCATCGTCGTCAACAGCTCCTGCTGCCGCGTCGTGAGGCCGAAGTCGCCGGTGACGAACAGCTGCACCCCGGCGATGATGGACAGGTCGTAGCCGTAGACGACGCCGACGCTGGCGGCGGTCAACCCGACCAGCAGGCCCCCGGGCCGGGTGCTCAACGATGCTGCGGCCGGCGGTTCATCGACCGTGCCGCCATGATCAGCCCGAAAACGACGATCGCCCCGATGACGCCGACGCCCACCCGCACCGGCACCTCGTCGCTCGCGGGAAGGAGCCCGGCGGCCTGCGCTGCGCCGGCGCGCCCGGCGGCACCCTCCGGCTTGGCGGGCGCCAGCGAGGGGTCGGGCGCGACCAGCGACCCCACCTGGGTTCCCGGCGGGGTGGCGAACCCGTAGTCGAGCAGATGCGCGGCCTGCTCCCACGGCGCGATCGGCTGCCGGGTCCCGTGTAGCAGCACCGCCACCAGCCGTCGTCCGTCGCGGTTGGCCGCACCGACGAAGGTCTGGCCGGCGTCGTCGGTGTAACCGGTCTTGCCGCCCAGCGCGCCGGGATAGTTGTAGAGCAGCTTGTTGTCGTTCTCCAGCTCGTAGCCGGGGTGGTCGCCGTGGCCGGGGAAGTCGAAGGTCCGGGTCGCGACGATGTCGGCGAAGATCGGGTTCTGCCAGGCGTAGCGGTAGAACAGGCCGATGTCGTAGGCCGAGGTGCTCATCCCCGGGCCGTCCAGCCCGGACGGCGTCGCCACCCGGGTGTCGCGGCCGCCGAGCTTGGCGGCCAGCACGTTGATCTTCTCCAGCGCCTGCTGCATCCCGCCGAGCTGCATGGCCAGCGCGTGCGCGGCGTCGTTGCCGGAGTGCATCAGCAGCCCGTGCAGCAGCTGGTTGACGGTGTACATCCCGCCCTCGGCGACGCCGACCTTGGTGCCCTCGACGGCCGCGTCCTCGGCGGTGCCGGGGACCACCTTGTTCTCGTTGAGCGCGTTGATCGACGCCATCGCGACCAGCACCTTGATGACGCTGGCCGGGCGGTGCCGGGCGTGCGGGTCCTTGGCGGCGATGACCGCGCCGCTGTCGAGGTCGGCCACCAGCCAGGCGTCGGCGGAGACGTCGGTGGGCAGCAGCGGCGTGTCGGGCGCGACGACGACGCCGCAGCTGCCGAGGGCCTCGCCGCCGACCGGCTTGGGGGGCACCGCCAGCGGCATCGGCGGGTCGCCCGCCTCGGGGACCTCCGACGAGTCCACCGCGGGCGGCGTCGACACCTTGTAGGGGCAGTCCGCGGGCCCGGCGTTGGGCACCGGCTCGGCGCTCGCCGCGGGCGCCCCCAACGCGGCCGGGGCGGCCGTCATGAAGACCGCCGCCACCAGGCACGACGCGGAACGTAAGAAGGTCATCGGTGTGCAGACTAGGCGATCGGGCGGCCGATCCCGGGGAGCCGCGCTGTGACTGATGGGGCGGAAGTTACTCGCCGCCGGCGCGCCTACAGCCGCTTCCAGGCCTCGCTCAGCACGTCGCGCAGGATCGACTCGATGGTGTCGAACTCGGCCTGACCGCTGATCAGCGGCGGCGCCAGCTGGATGACGGGGTCGCCGCGGTCGTCGGCGCGGCAGTACAGGCCCGCCTCGAACAGCGCCGGCGACAGGTAGCCGTGCAGCACGCGTTCGCAGTCGGCGTCGCCGAAGGTCTCCTTCGTCGCCTTGTCCTTGACCAACTCGATGCCGTAGAAGTAGCCCTCGCCGCGCACGTCGCCGACGATGGGCAGGTCGTACAGCTTCTCCAGCGTCGCGCGGAAGACCGGCGCGTGATGCCGGACCCGGTCGTTGAGACCCTCGCGCTCGAAGATGTCCAGGTTGGCCAGCCCCACGGCGGCCGACACCGGGTGGCCGCCGAAGGTGTAGCCGTGCGGGAAGATCGTGGCGCCGTCGTCGAACGGCTCGAAGAGGCGGTCGCCGGCGATCATCGCGCCGATCGGGGAGTAGCCCGACGCCATGCCCTTGGCGCAGGTGATCATGTCGGGCACGTAGCCGAAGTCGTCACAGGCGAACATCGACCCGATCCGGCCGAACGCGCAGATCACCTCGTCGGAGACCAGCAGCACGTCGTATTCGTCGCAGATCTCGCGCACCCGTTCGAAATAACCCGGGGGAGCCGGGATCGCGCCGCCCGCGTTCTGCACCGGTTCCAAGAACACCGCGGCGACGGTGTCGGGGCCCTCGAACTCGATCGCCTCGGCGATCCGGTCGGCGGCCCACCGCCCGAAGGTTTTGGGATCGTTGGCAAACGGTTCGGGTGCGCGGTAGAAGTTCGTGTTGGGCACGCGGAACCCACCCGGCGTCACCGGCTCGAACGGCGCCTTGTAGGAGGGCAGCCCGGTGATCGCCAGCGCGCCCTGCGTGGTGCCGTGGTAGGCGATCGAGCGCGAAATGACCTTGTGCTTGCCGGGTTTGCCGGTGAGCTTGAAGTACTGCTTGGCCAGTTTCCACGCGGTTTCGACGGCCTCGCTGCCGCCGGTGGTGAAGAACACGCGGTTCAGGTCGCCGGGCGCGTGGTGCGCCAGGCGCTCGGCGAGCTCGATCGCGGCCGGGTGCGCGTATCCCCAGAGCGGGAAGAACGCCAGCGTCTGCGCCTGGCGGGCGGCGGTCTCGGCGAGTTCGGCGCGCCCGTGGCCGACCTGGACGACGAACAGCCCGGACAACGCGTCCAGGTAGCTCTTGCCGCGGTCGTCGAAGATGGTGACGCCCTCGCCGCGGGTGATGACCGGATGCGCGATGTCCGCGCCGTGCCGGGCGAAATGCAGCCAGAGATTGGAAGTCATCGTGGATGCAAGCCTAACGCTAGGCTCGGGCCATGACCTCGGTGCAGGGGGTCGCGGAATTCGAGGCGTTGCGGCCCCATCTCATGGCCGTCGCCTACCGGCTCACTGGGACCGTCGCCGACGCCGAGGACATCGTCCAGGAGGCCTGGCTGCGCTGGGACGGGCACGCCGGGCAGATCGCCGACCTGCGGGCCTGGCTGACGACGGTGGTCAGCAGGCTCGGGCTGGACCGGCTGCGCTCGGCCGCGCACCGCCGCGAGAGCTACACCGGAAACTGGCTGCCCGAACCGGTGGTCACCGGCCTCGAGGCGGCCGATCCGCTGTCGGCGGTGGTGGCCGGCGAGGACGCCCGGTTCGCCGCGATGGTCGTGCTGGAGCGGCTGTCCCCCGACCAGCGGGTCGCGTTCGTCTTGCACGACGGGTTCGCGGTGCCCTTCGCCGAGGTGGCCGGGGTGCTGGGGACCACCGAGCGGTGGCCCGGCAGCTGGCGTCGCGGGCCCGCAAGGCCGTCAGCGCGGCGCCGGCCGCAATATCAGGGCACCCCGACCCCTCGCACGACGACGTGGTCGGGCGGCTGATGGCCGCCATGGCCGCCGGCGACCTGGACGCGGTGGTGGCGCTGCTGCACCCCGGCGTCACCTTCACCGGCGACTCGGATGGCAAGGCGCCCACGGCGGTTCAGGTCATCATCGGCGCGGACAAGGTGTCCCGCTTCGTCTTCGGCCTGGCCCACCGCTACGGCCCGGCGTTCTTCTCGTCCAGCCAACTGGCCCTGGTCAACGGCGAACTGGGCGTCTACACGGCCGGCAGCCCCGGCGGAGACGGCCACCGGGAGCTGTCGCCGCGCATCCTGGCGGTCACGGTGCGCGACGGAAAGGTCTGCGCCCTGTGGGATGTCGCCAACCCCGAGAAGTTCACCGGCTCCCCGCTGCAGGCCCGCCGTGCTGCCCGGCCCACGGAACCCGGCAGGCGTCACCGGAGTTGAAGCCCTGCTCGGTGATGCCCAACGCGGTGTTCATCCGAGCCCGCATGTTCTCCAGCCCGATCTGATAGGTCAGCTCGATCACGCCGGCGTCGCCGAACCGGGCCCGCAGGTCGGTGAACTGCTCGTCGGTGACGGTGTGCGGGTCGGTGGTGATCGCGTCGGCGTAGGCGATGGCGGCGCGCTCATCGTCGGTGAACGCGCAAGACGTTGCATACGAGTCGATCTCGGAGAGCCGGGTGATGTCCAGCCCGTCCAGGCGCTGCAGCATGGACCCGAAGTCCACGCACCAGGAGCAGCCGATCGCGCGCGCCGTCCAGAACACCGCCAGCTCGCGCGCGCCGGCGGGCAGCGCCTGCGACGCCCGCTGCACCAGCATCTCGTGCACCGCCCCTGCGACCAGCAGACCGCGGTGGTGCGCGGCGACGGCGAAGGGTTCGGGAACCTGGCCGAATCGCCGTTTGGCGTAGCGGTACATGGCGCGGGTCAGCAGTCCGGCGCGCTCGGGGGGCAGGGGCTCGATGCGGGTTTTCTCGGTCATACCCCTCAGACGAGACGGGCCGCGAAGGTGTGACTCCCCGCCTCGCCGCGAGGGCGGGCGCGGCGATGTAGCATCCAGGCACCACTTCGTTGCGCACAGAGGAGGTTTGCGGTGGACGAGGTGGAAGGCGAAGTCTTCGGGCGTTATCGGCTGCTGACGGTGCTGCGGTCCGGCGCCACCGGCACGGTGTACCGGGCCCACGACACGAAGATGAGCCGCGAAGTGGCCGTCAAGGTGCTCTCGCCGGAGTCGGCCGCCGATGCCGGCCATCGGGAGAGGTTCCAGCGCGAGGTCGCCATCGCGGCCCGGCTCAGCGACCCGAACATCCTCCCGGTCTATGAGGCCGGCGAGATCGACGGGCGACCCTATCTGGTGCGGCCCGCCGTCGCCGACGGCATCACCGTGCAGGATCTGCTGAACCGCGACGGGCCACTGCACCCGATGGTGGCGGCGCGGGTGATCGTGCAGGTCGCGTCCGCGCTGGAGGCGGCCCACGTGGCCGGGGTGGTCCACGGCGACGTGACGGCCGCGAACCTGTTGGTGGGCGGCGCGTTCGTGTACCTGACCGATTTCGGCGCCGCCCCGACCGACGGCGCGACCGTCGACGCCCGCACCGACCTCTACGCTTTGACCTGCGTCCTCTACGAGTGCCTGACCGGTCGGCCCGCCGTTGCGGGAGGTGTTGCGCCAAAACCCACCCCCAAACCCACCGATGCCGACCCGGCGATTCCGGCGGCGTTCGACGAGGTGATCGCCCGCGGCATGGCCGACGACCCCGATGACCGCTACCAAACGGCCCGCGAGTTGTCCGCCGCCGCGCACAACGCGCTGACTGCCCCGCCCGCTGCCGACACCTCGGAACCGGCCCCCATCAATGAAATCGAGTTCGGCCGCTACCGGCTCTTCGACAAGCTCGGCCAGGGCAGCATGGGCGCGGTGTACCGGGCCCACGACACAGCGCTGGGCCGGGATGTGGCCGTCAAGTTGCTGCAGCCGGAACTGGCCGCCGAGGCGGGATTTCGGGAGCGGTTCCGCCGCGAGGCGTATGCGGCGGGCCGGCTGGCCAGCCCGAACATCATCCCGATCTACGAGACCGGCGAGATCGACGGGCGCGTGTACATGGTGATGCCGATCGTCGACGGCGTCGACCTGAACAAGGTGCTCAAACGCGAGGGAGCGTTGAGTCCGCAGAAGGCCGTGCGCGTGGTCGAACAGGTTGCGGCGGCGCTGGATGCGGCGCACAAGTCCGGGCTGGTGCATCGCGACGTGAAGCCGTCGAACCTGCTGATGGTCGGCGAGGACTTCGTGTACCTGATCGATTTCGGGCTCGTCCACGAGGCCGACGCCGGTCGTTTGACGCTCACCAACGTCGCCCCGGGAAGCCCGGCGTACATGGCCCCGGAGCGCTTCGCCGCCGGCAAGGACGGAAAGGTCGTCGACGCTCGCGCCGACGTGTACTCGCTCGCCTGCGTTCTCTACGAGTGCCTCACCGGGCGGTTGCCGTTCAGCGGTGGCGGGGTGGAGGGCCTGGCCGCCGCCCATCGCACGGACGCACCGCCCAAACCCAGCAGCATCGACCCGGCGATACCCGCCGGGTTCGACCGCGTGGTCGCGCGGGGCATGGCGAAGGACCCGGGCGACCGCTACCAGTCGGCACCCGAGCTGGCCGTGGCCGCCCGCGCGGCCCTCACCGACTTCTCCACCCACGCCGCGCCGCCAGCCTCCGCCACCGACCCCGCACTCTCGGAGCAGGACACCGCGCCCACGGCACGCGTCCCGCGGAAAAGATCCGGCCGCGGCAAAGTTCTGGCCCTCGCGGCGGTGGTGGTGATCGCGGTGGTCGGGGGCGCCGTACTCTTGCGAGCCACCGACCAATTCCCGTTCCATTCGGCGAAACCACGGGGTCAGGTGGTGCTGCCGTTCACCGGCCTCGACAATCCCGAGGAGGTCGCGGTCGACGCCAAGGGCGACGTCTACGTCACCGACAGTGGCAACAACCGGGTGCTGGAACTGGCCGCGGGTTCGACCGGCCAGACGGTGGTGCCGTTGGCCGGTCTCGAGCGTCCCGACGATATCGCGGTCGACGACGCGGGTGACTTGGAGGTCACCGAGCCCGCGCAGCACCGGGTGCTGGAGCTGACAGCCGGGTCGGCCAACCCGACCGTGCTGCCGTTCGCCGATCTCAGGGATCCCACGGGTGTGGCGGTCGCTTCGCGCGATCGCGGCAACGATCGCGCCGTCGTTGTCAGCGACTGCGCGCACAACCGGGTGGTGGAGCTGCTCGCGCAGTCGAGCGAGCAGACGGAGCTGCCGCTCAGTGGCTTGGCGTGTCCCTCGGCCGTGACGGTGGGTCGCGGCGGCGCCCTGTTCGTCATCGACCGGGACAACGAGCGGGTGCTGAAACTGCCGCGGACGGCGACGGTTCCGACCGTGCTGCCGTTTGTGGTCGGACATCCGGATAATCTGGCCGTCGACTCCGGCGGAAACGTGTACGTGACCGACAGCCACGACAATCACGTCACGAAGTTCGTCAAGGCCACCCACACGTCAACGACGTTGCCGTTCAACGGACTCAACCATCCCCAGGGCATCGCCCTCGACACCGCCGGGAACATCTACGTCGTCGACACGGGCAACAACCGGGTGCTGGCGCTCCCGCCCGGTCAGGATTAGCCGCTCAGCGCGAGAACATCAACGCGCGCTTGACTTCCTGAATCGCCTTGGTGACCTCGATGCCCCGCGGGCAGGCCTCGGTGCAGTTGAACGTGGTGCGGCAGCGCCACACGCCGTCGACCTCGTTGAGGATGTCGAGGCGCTCGGCGGTGGCCTCGTCGCGGCTGTCGAAGATGAAGCGGTGGGCGTTGACGATCGCCGCCGGGCCGTAGTAACTGCCCTCGTGCCAGAACACCGGGCAGCTGGTGGTGCAGGCCGCGCACAGGATGCACTTGGTGGTGTCGTCGTAGCGGGCGCGGTCGGCCGGGCTCTGAATGCGTTCGCGCGTGGGCGGATTGCCGGTGGTGACCAGGTAGGGCTTGACCGCCCGGTACGCGTCGAAGAAGGGCTCCATGTTCACCACCAGGTCCTTCTCCACGGGCAGGCCGCGGATCGGCTCGACCGTGACGGTCAGCTTCTTACCGGCCTTCTCGGGCAGCAGGTCGCGCATCAGCACCTTGCAGGCCAACCGGTTGACGCCGTTGATGCGCATCGCGTCCGAGCCGCACACCCCGTGGGCGCAGGAGCGCCGGAAGGTCAGCGTCCCGTCCAGGTAGCTCTTGATGTAGATCAGCAGGTTCAACAGCCGGTCGGTGGGCAGGCAGGGAACCCGGAAGCTCTGCCAGCCACCGGTTTCGGTGAACGCGTCGGGCTGGTCGGGATTGAACCGGGCGATCTTGACCGTCACCAGCACCGCGCCCTCGGGTACCGGCGGCAGGGGCGGCTCCAGCGCGGCTCCGGGATCGTCCTCGGCCATCAGTACTTCCGTTCCTTGGGTTCGTAGCGGGTCTGCACGACCGGCTTGAAGTCCAGCGCGATGTCGGAAAGCGGTTCGGTGCCCTGCTTGTAGGCCATCGTGTGGCGCATGTAGTTGACGTCGTCGCGCTCGGGGTAGTCCTCGCGGGCGTGCCCGCCGCGCGACTCCTTGCGGTTCAGCGCGCCCACCACCGTCACCTCGGCCAGCTCCAGCAGAAAGCCCAGCTCGATGGCCTCCAGCAGGTCGCTGTTGAAACGTTTCCCCTTGTCGTGCAACGAAATTCGCGTATACCTTTCCTTGCACGCGTGGATGTCGGTCAGGGCCTGCTTGAGCGTCTCCTCGGTGCGGAACACCGCGGCGTTGTTGTCCATCGTCTGCTGCAGGGCGCCGCG
This sequence comes from Mycobacterium sp. HUMS_12744610, assembly GCF_041206865.1. Taxonomy (NCBI): domain Bacteria; kingdom Bacillati; phylum Actinomycetota; class Actinomycetes; order Mycobacteriales; family Mycobacteriaceae; genus Mycobacterium; species Mycobacterium servetii. Next base: position 5,005,141 of record NZ_JBGEDP010000001.1, on the reverse strand, counting down.
GATGTCGGCGACGCGCTCGTTGCCGTGCTCGGAGAGGATGTCGCGGACCCAGGCGACGACCATCGCCTCCGGGTTGGCCGGCATGTCGACGAAGTCGTGCCCGCGGGCGTATCCGGCCGCGGCGATACCGGCGCGGCGGCCGAACACATTGATGTCCAGCAGCGAGTTGGTGCCCAGCCGGTTGGCGCCGTGCACCGACACGCACGCGCACTCACCGGCCGCGTACAGGCCCGGGACGACCGACGTGTTGTCGGCCAACACCTGTCCGGTCACCGTGGTCGGGATGCCGCCCATGACGTAGTGACACGTCGGGTACACCGGCACCAGCTCGTGCACCGGGTCCACGCCCAGGTAGGTGCGGGCGAACTCGGTGACGTCGGGCAGCTTGGCCTCCAGCACGTCCTCGCCGATGACGCACGTCGATGTAGACGTAGTCCTTGTCCGGGCCGGCGCCGCGGCCCTCCCGGACCTCGAGCACCATCGAGCGCGCGACGATGTCGCGCGGGGCCAGGTCGACGATCGTCGGCGCGTAGCGCTCCATGAACCGCTCGCCCTCGCCGTTGAGCAGCCGGCCGCCCTCGCCGCGCACCGCCTCGGAGATCAGGATGCCCAGGCCCGCCAGCCCGGTCGGATGGAATTGATGAAACTCCATGTCCTCCAATGGAAGTCCCTTACGGAACACGATCCCCATACCGTCGCCGGTCAGCGTGTGCGCGTTGGAGGTCGTCTTGTACATCCGCCCCGACCCGCCGGTGGCGATTACGACGGCCTTGGCACCGAAGACGTGGATCTCACCGGTGGCCAGCTCGTAGGCGACCACCCCGGTGGCCACCGGGCCGCCCGGGGTCTGCGTCAAAACCAGGTCCAGGGCGTAGAACTCGTTGAAGAACTGCACGTCGTGGCGGACAGTTCTGGTACAGCGTCTGCAGGATCATGTGCCCGGTGCGGTCGGCGGCGTAGCAGGCGCGGCGCACCGGGGCCTTGCCGTGCTCGCGGGTGTGCCCGCCGAAGCGGCGCTGGTCGATGCGGCCCTCGGGGGTGCGGTTGAACGGCATCCCCATCTTCTCCAGGTCGAGCACCGCGTCGATCGCCTCCCGGCACATGATCTCCACGGCGTCCTGGTCGGCCAGGTAGTCGCCGCCCTTGACGGTGTCGAAGGCGTGCCACTCCCAGTTGTCGTCCTCGACGTTGGCCAGCGCGGCGCACATGCCGCCCTGGGCGGCGCCGGTGTGGCTGCGGGTCGGGTACAGCTTGGTCAGCACCGCGGTGCGCACCCGCGGGCCCGCCTCCACGGCCGCCCGCATCCCCGCGCCGCCGGCGCCGACGATCACCACGTCGTATCGGTGTTGCTGAATCAACCGCGTCAACCCCCCTGGATCACGAGATGTTCGGGTCGAACGTCAGCAGCACGTAGGTCCCCAGCACCAACGTGAAACCCATCGACAGCGCCAGCAGGCTGTTCAGCCAGAAGCGGGTGCTGTCCTTGCGGCTGTAGTCGTCGATGATGATGCGCAGACCGTTGCCCCCGTGCAGCTGTGCCAGCCACAGCAGCAGCAGATCCCAGATCTGCCAGAACGGCGACGCCCAGCGCTGCGCCACGTAGTTGAAGTCGATGCGGTACACGCCGTCGTCGACCATCAGCATGATGAACAGGTGCCCGAGCGCCAGGAACACCAGCACGACCCCGGAGAACCGCATGAACAGCCACGCGTATTTCTCGAAGTTGGGGACGCCGGCGCGCCGCCGCGGCGCGCGGGGTCGGTCCAGGCCCGCGGGGCGGCTCATCGTAGGTGCGCCATCAGGTGAATGCCCAGCACCACCCCGGCCGGGACGATGAGCAACAGGAACAGCACGCCCACGATCCACAGCATCAGCCGCTGGTGGCGGGTGCCCTCGGACCAGAAGTCGATCAGGATGACGCGGATCCCGTTGAGCGCGTGAAACAGCACGGCGGCGACCAGGCCGAACTCCATCACGCCGACGATCGGCGTCTTGTAGGTCGCGAGCACCTCGTCGTAGGCCTGCGGCCCCACCCGGACCAGGGCGGTGTCCAGGACGTGGACGAACAGGAAGAAGAAGATCGTCGCGCCGCTGATGCGGTGCAGCACCCACGCCCACATGCCCGGATCGCCCCGGTACAGGGTGCGCGGCGGCCGTCGCCCGCGTGCCGCCTTAGCTGGGCCCGCGGTCGTCGCCTGTGTGCTCGCCACCGTGTTCACCGCCTTCCCCGGACGTTCCAGCCTAACCCGGCCGGGTTGCGGCCCAGGTTAGGGTGGCGTACTCGCGTCGAGCATCGGTGAACGGGGTGCGGTATGCCTGAAGTCGACTGGAAAGCATTGCGCAGCAAGGCCGTTGAGGTTGCGGCCAACGCCTACGCGCCGTATTCGCGGTTCGCGGTGGGTGCGGCCGCGCTGGTCGACGACGACCGGGTGGTTACCGGCTGCAATGTGGAGAATGTCTCATATGGCCTCGGTCTCTGCGCCGAGTGCTCGGTGGTGTCCGCGCTGTACGCGACCGGCGGCGGGCGCCTGGTCGCCCTGTCCTGCGTCGACGCGGCGGGCGCGCCGCTGATGCCGTGCGGGCGGTGCCGGCAGGTGCTGCTCGAACACGGCGGCCCCGGGTTGCTGATCGACCATCCGGCCGGGCCGCGCCGGATCGGCGACCTGCTGCCCGACGCCTTCGGCCCCGACGACCTGGCGCGGCGATGACGTTCGACGCCCCGACGGTGATCCGGACCAAGCGCGACGGCGGCCGGCTCTCCGACGCCGCCATCGACTGGGTCGTCGACGCCTACACCCACGGCCGGGTCGCCGACGAACAGATGTCGGCGCTGTTGATGGCGATCGTGTGGCGCGGGATGGACCGCGGCGAGATCGCCCGGTGGACCGCGGCGATGCTGGCCTCGGGACCGCGGCTCGACTTCACCGACCTGCCCGTGCCGACCGTCGACAAGCATTCCACCGGCGGGGTCGGCGACAAGATCACCCTGCCGCTCGTGCCGGTCGTCGCCGCCTGCGGCGCGGCGGTGCCCCAGGCGTCGGGCCGCGGGCTCGGGCACACCGGCGGCACCCTGGACAAGCTGGAGTCGATCGCCGGGTTCACCGGCGAACTGTCCAATCGGCGTGTGCGCGAACAACTTCGGCAGGTCGGCGCGGCGATCTTCGCCGCCGGCGAGCTGGCCCCCGCCGACGCCAAGCTCTACGCGCTGCGCGACATCACCGGCACCGTCGAGTCGCCGCCGCTGATCGCCAGTTCGGTGATGAGCAAGAAGCTGGCCGAGGGGGCCGGCGCGCTGGTGCTCGACGTGAAGGTCGGCTCCGGGGCGCTGACGTCCTCGCCGGCGCAGGCCCGGGAGCTGGCGCACATCATGGTCGGGCTGGGCGCGGCCCACGGGGTACCCACCCGCGCGCTGTTGACGGACATGAACAGCCCGCTGGGCGCGACCGTCGGCAATGCGCTGGAGGTCGCCGAATCGCTGGAGGTGCTGGCCGGCGGCGGCCCGCCCGACGTGGTGGAGCTGACGCTGACACTGGCCGGCGAGATGCTGGCGCTGGCCGGGATCGACGACCGCGACCCCGCCCAGACGCTGCGCGACGGGACCGCGATGGACCGGTTCCGGCGGCTGGTCGCCGCCCAGGGCGGGGACTTGTCGGTTCCGTTGCCCATCGGTGCGCATACCGAGACCGTCACCGCCGCCCGGGGCGGCACAATGGGCGATATCGACGCGATGGCGGTGGGAATGGCGGCTTGGCGGCTCGGTGCGGGGCGATCCAGCCCGGGCGGGACGGTGCAGCCGGGCGCGGGTGTCCGGATCCACCGCCGCCCGGGGGAGCCGGTGGCGGCGGGGGAGCCGTTGTTCACCCTCTACACCGACACCCCCGAACGGTTCGGCGCCGCGATGGCCGAGCTGGACGGCGGCTACCGCGTCGGCCCCACCGCCCCGCAGCCCCGACCGCTGATTATCGATCGGATCGTCACGTGAGCGAACTGGACCTCGAACAGATCACCAAGGCGCCCAAGGCCCTGCTGCACGACCACCTCGACGGCGGGCTGCGCCCGGCGACCGTCATCGACATCGCGGCTGCGACCGGCTACGACGGGCTGCCCGCCACCGACGTCGACGAGCTGGCGACGTGGTTTCGCACCCGCTCGCACAGCGGCTCGCTGGAGCGCTACCTCGAGCCGTTCTCGCACACCGTGGCGGTGATGCAGACCCCCGACGCGCTGCACCGCGTGGCCCGCGAGTGCGTGGAGGACCTGGCCGCCGATGCGGTGGTCTACGCCGAGATCCGGTTCGCCCCCGAACTGCACATCGACCGGGGGCTCTCCTTCGACGAGATCGTCGACGCCGTGCTGGCCGGCTTCGCCGACGGGGAGAAGGCCTGCGCTGAGGCGGGCCGCCCGATCGTGGTGCGGCTGCTGGTCACCGCCATGCGGCATGCCGCGGTGTCCCGCGAGATCGCCGAGCTGGCGATCCGCTGGCGGGACCGGGGGGTCGTCGGGTTCGACATCGCCGGGGCCGAGGCCGGCAACCCGCCGACGCGGCACCTGGACGCGTTCGAATACATGCGGGACAACAACGCGCGCTTCACCATTCATGCCGGCGAGGCGTTCGGGCTGCCGTCCATCCACGAGGCGATCGCGTTCTGCGGCGCCGACCGGCTGGGCCACGGCGTGCGCATCGTCGACGACATCGACGTGTCCGGCGACGGACAGGTGCGGCTGGGCCGGCTCGCGTCGATCCTGCGCGACAAGCGCGTCCCGCTGGAGCTGTGCCCCAGCTCCAACGTGCAGACCGGCGCGGTCGAGAGCATCGCCGAGCACCCGTTCGACCTGCTGGCCCGGACCCGCTTCCGGGTGACTGTCAACACCGACAACCGGTTGATGAGCGACACCTCGATGAGCCTGGAGATGCACCGGTTGGTGCAGGCGTTCGGCTACGGGTGGAGCGACCTCGAGCGGTTCACCATCAACGCGATGAAGTCGGCGTTCATCCCGTTCGACCAGCGGCTGGCGATCATCGACGAGGTGATCAAGCCCCGGTATGCGGTGCTGATCGGGTAGGCGGCTCAGACGGCCTGCGTCTTGCGCAGCAGCTCGGCCGGGGTGGGCAGGCGCAGGCAGATGAGCCCGGCGTAGTTGTCGTCGAGCAGATGCACCCGGTAGATGGTGCTGTGCACCACGGTCCACCCGCCGCCCTTCGCGCGCAGCCGCAGCAACCCCTCGGCCGGCCCCTCGGCGAACTGCTGCTTCATCGTGCGCAGCACGGAGTGGTCGTCGGGATGCACCAGCGGCTGGCCCTCCGTCTCGCCGCGCCAGTCGAAGTGGGGAAACGGCGGGTCGAGCCACTTGAGCAGGTGCCACGACCGCAGGTCGACGAGGGCCCGGTGGATGCCCTCCTGCGCCATGTCGCGCAGGATGTGGCGGGCGAGGTCGCTGTCGGGCACCGGCTCCTCCCGGTCGGGTAGGCGCCAGTTCATGGCGCGGCAGACCAGGTGGTCGGTGCCGTCCGCCTGAGGCTCGACGCGGGCGCGGGCGACGAAGCTCACCCGGATCCGTTCGCCGTCATGGCTGGTCGTATCCCACGTGCTGCAGTAAGTGTCCCCGGGCTTGCAGCTCATGGTCAGCGCGAGCACCTGCGTCTCGTCCCGGTTGATGTGGCCGATCGGCAGGTCCGCGGCGAACGGGCGGCCGTCGGTTTGCTCGACGGCCAGATCTAGGCCGGAGTTGGCCAGCGCCTGGGGTGTGTCGCTGGCGGTCCCCGTGGTGATGTTCCATGCCACCGCCCCGGGTTTCGGCCGTTCCGCCGGGGGGACGGCCCGGGGTCCGGCCCACAGCTGTACGCCGTGTACGTGACCGTCGTTCATCACCACGGCCTCGGTCTGTACGACGGTCCTGCCGTCGACCATGTCGCGGCTGACCCCCCGGCGTTTGCTGACGGTCTCGTCGACGGCCGCCGTGATCGCCTTGAGGTGCGGGTTTCTGCGCAAGAAGACGCTGAGCGGCACGAATTTTCGCAGCGCATGGCCCTGCGCGACGACGACGGGCCCGTCGCCGACCACCTCCAGCAACAGCCACTCGCGATTCACGAGTGGGGATACTACGAGGGCATGCGCGCCGCCGTTGCCGAAATCGACGGACCGTGCTCGGCCCGGATTCGGCCGGAAACCGGGGCGGCGCCCTCAGGCGAACCCATACAACACCAACGCGCAGCCCCCAGCAACCAGTGTCGTCGCCGTCATCGCGTGGCGGTGCCGCTGGATCCAGCGCCTGATTTGCTCCAGCCGGCGATCGATGCTCGGTCCGGCGACGACATAGGCCAGCACTGGGGCGGCCACGGTCGAACTCGCCAGCGCGGCGTAGAAGGCGACGGCCGCCGCCGCGCCGAGGACCGGCAGCCGGCCGGCGGCGACCTGGGTTCCCGCGGCCGCGCTGGCCGCAAGCACCTTCGGGTTGGCCAGCATGGGGAAGAATCCCAGCGCGGCCGCAACCGGTGGGGTGATCCTGCCTGCGCGGCTGTCCCAGCCCGCCTCGTCCGCGGCTGCGGTGCGCCGCCGCCACACCCACGCGCCGAATGCGACTAGTGCCGCACCGGCGGCCACGACCAGCCAGTCGGTCCACGGCGGCGCGGGCCCGCGTAGGCCGTCGAAGGTCCGCGGGATGCGCATCGAGGCCACGGTCAGCCCGGTCAGCGAGAGCAATCTGCCCAGCAGGTAGGCGATGCTGGACGAGCGTGGCCGGTCGTTGTGGACGAGCAGCACCAACGCCAGCACGACGGGCACCGGCGAGAGCGCCACCACAAACGCCGGTGCGGCGAGCTTCGCGACCAGCAGCCCCGACGGACCGAAAAGTTCCAACTCTTCCCCCGACCAAGTCCGCGGTGAACTACCTGTACCACAGTACCCCCGGGGGTATGGATCGCGCGCCAACCGCCGTGGGGCGGGGCCGGCCGCTCGCGACGGAACGGCTGTGCGGCGCTCGGCCGGGACGAATAGTGTGACTGGATATGAAGCTGCCCCTGCTGGGCCCCGTGTCGCTCACCGGCTTCCAGAACGCGTGGTTCTTCCTGTTCCTGCTGATCGTTTTGCTGGTGCTGGGCGGCTACATCGCCCAGCAGTTCACCCGCCGCCGGCGGGTGCTGCGTTTCGCCAACATGGAGGTGCTCGAACGGGTCGCCCCGCCGCGTCCCAGCCGGTGGCGGCACCTGCCGACGATCCTGTTGGCCACGTCGCTGGTGCTGCTGACCACCGCCATGGCCGGCCCGACCTCGGATGTGCGGATCCCCCTCAACCGCGCGGTGGTGATGCTGGTCATCGACGTCTCGGAGTCCATGGCGGCCACCGACGTCCCACCGAGCCGGCTGGCGGCGGCCAAGGTGGCGGGCGAGCAGTTCGCCGACGAGCTGACGCCGGCGATCAACCTCGGGCTTGTCGAGTTCGCGGCCAACGCCACGCTGCTGGTCGCCCCGACCACCAACCGGGCCGCCGTGAAGTCGGCGATCGAGCGCCTGGCGCCCGCCCCGAAGACGGCGACGGGGGAGGGCATCTTCACCGCGATGCAGGCGATCGCCACGGTCGGGGCCGTGCTGGGCGGCGGCGAGGGCCCCCCGCCGGCGCGGATCGTGCTGGAATCCGACGGCGCCGAGAACGTGCCGCTGGATCCCAACGCTCCGCAGGGGGCCTTCACCGCGGCGCGCGCCGCGAAATCCCAGGGCATCGAGATCTCGACGATCTCCTTCGGCACGCCCGACGGCACCGTCGACTACCAGGGCGCCACCATCCCCGTCCCGGTCGACGACCAGACCCTGCAGCAGATCTGCGAGATCACCGGCGGGCAGGCGTTCCACGCCGACAGCCTGGAATCGCTCAAGCGGGTCTATCAGACGCTGCAGCGCCAGATCGGCTACCAGACCGTCAAGGGCGACGCGAGCCTGCCCTGGATGCTGCTGGGGGCTCTCGTCCTGGCCGGCGCGGTGCTGGCCGGGTTGCTGCTCAACCGCAGGCTGCCGTCCTGAGCGTCAGGCGGGCAGGCGCCGGTTGATCAGCAGCCCCAGCGCCGCGGCGAGCACGGCGGTCAGGACGCCCAGGCGCAGCCACCCGGCGCTGCCGGGCCCGGCCACGGTGCGGTACCCGATCTCGTTCTCGATGTTGTCGTAGCTCTTCTCGAGCTCGCCGAGGTTGGTGGCGGTGTAGTACTGGCCGCCGGAGAGCCGGGCGATCGTCTTCATCTGGTCCGGCTTGACCGGGACCGCGACCCGCACCCCGTCCAGGTCGATCTCGCCGGTCGGCGTCCCGAACGCGATCGTGGAGACCGGCACCCCCTGGTCCTTGGCCAGGCGCGCCGCCGTGTAGGCGCCGTCGTGCGGGTCCTGGGGGTCGGCCGGCTTGTTCTCCGCGCCGTCGGACAGCAGGACGATCCGGGCCGGTGGCGGGGAGTCGCCGCCGGTGACGTCGGTGGCCCCGATTGCGTGCAGGGCGGTGAAGATGGCCTCGCCGGTGGCGGTGCCGTCGCCGAACTCCAGCTTCTTGAGGGCGTCGACCGTCGCCTGGTGCTGCGGGGTGGGTGGCACCAGCAGGTAGGGGGTCCCGGCGAAGCCGACCAGCCCCAGGTTGACGCCCGGGGTCAGCTGGGCGGCGAACTGGCCGGCCGCCTGCTCGGCGGCCTTGAGCCGGTTCGGGTCGACGTCGGTGGCCTTCATCGACTGCGACATGTCGATCACGAGCATGATCACCGCGCGGTTGCGCGGTATGCGCATGTCATGGGTGGGGGTGGCCAGCGCGACGGTCAGCAGGGCCAGGCTGAGCAGCGCCACGGCGATCGGCAGGTGTCGCCACATCGACTGCGGCACTTCCGCCTCGGTGAACCGGCGCAGCCGGCGCCCGCGGCGGGACTGGACGAGGACGTACACGACCAGCAGGGCCAGCGGGACCAGGCCGAACAGCAACAGGGCCGGGCGCTGGAATCCGTACAGGGGCAACGGGCCGACCCCGGGAAGCGACACCCCGACTCACCTCCCGTTCGGGCCGGCCGTTCAGGCTATTCGCGCCTGAGCCGCCCATCGACGAATTGTTCCAGTCTCTCCCATTCCCGCACCGCCGCCGCATAGGGGGGCGTCGGCTTGGTCACCGAGCCGGGCTCCAGCACGGCGGCCACCAGCTTGCCCAGCGGCCGGCCCGGCTCCAGCGCCGTGTCCACCGTCGGGTCCTCGGAGTAGTCACCGACGTCGCGGAGCAACTCGACGGCCAGGTCGAGCTGGTCGCGGTCCACGGCGTCCGGCCCGTCGGCCAGGTCGTCGGCCAGGCCGCTGAGCACGTAGACGTTGTCGTCGGTGACCTCGACGGCCAGCGAGCCGTCGGTGGCCGCGGTGCGGATGTCGTCATAGGTGCTCAGGTCCGACAGGTCGTGGTCGTGCTCGTCGGCCAGGTAGCGGGCCAGGGCGCGCTCGGAGGTGAACACGCTGATCCGCCCGTTGCGCCCGAGGAACACCGGTGCGTCGTCCAGGTAGCAGCGCAGGGTGTAGAACGTGCCGGAGCTCATCATGATCCTGATCGGGTCGATGCCGACCCGAAGCCAGAAGTCCTTGTCCCCGCCCAGCACGACGGTGTCGCCGGGCGCGCGGGCCTCCTCCTGGGCCGCCGGTTCCTGCCCGGACTCCTTGGCGGTCTCGGTCTCGGTCTCGGTTTCCGCCTCCGCGTCGGTCTCGTCGGCCGTGGGGGTCTCCGGCTCTTCGTCGGGCTCCTCGGCCAGTTCCTCTTGGGCCTCGGCCGACGCCGCGGCGGCGACCTCGGGGGTGGTGATGATCCCCTCGACCGCGGCGAGCACGTCGTCCCAGCCCCGCCCGATGATCTCGGCGATGAGGTTCCAGCGCTTCTGCCCGGCCCGGCCGGCGAAGTTCTCGATCCCGCCGGTGACCGTGCCCAGGCTCGGGTTGCCGTTGAAGAACTTCGACACCGCCGGCAGCTCACACACCGACCCGAGCGACGACACGATCGCCAGCGCGCTGGCCACCGCGGCCACCGACTCCGAGGTCGGCTTCTCGGCCACCAGTTCCTCCACGGCGACCAGGTCGAACCGCGCGTCCTCGGCGGGATCGAACTTGTGCGCGTGCGCCGCGGTCAGGTCCTTCCACGCCGGGTGGTCGACCAGGTCGTTGTCGGTGTCGGAGCGCACGAACGCGACCAGGTCGGCCACGGACTCGAACGCGAACAGGTCCTCGTCCTTGCCCAGGAACGCCTCCCATTCGTCGCCGGCGTCGCGCCAGCGGGGCGCCCACACGGTGTAGCGGTCACCGATGGGCAGGCTCAGGCGGATCGGCACGAGGTCAGCAGCCATGCGGCACACAATAGCGACGGCGCCGCAGCGTTCGGGTTCAGCCCGCCCAGATGTCGGTGATCGCCGGGGCGTTGGCGGCGTAGCCGGTCTTGGGCAGTCCGTACATCTGCTCCAGCGTGGAAAGCACGTTGTAGTGGCTGATCTGCTCGCCGTAGGTGCCGGGCCGCACGTGCGCGCCGTAGAACACCGTCGGGATCCGGTTGCGGCTGGAGTTGTCGTCCTCGTCCCAGGTCACGATCAGCAGGCTGTTGTTGGCCGCCGCCCAGTTGGCGTACCCGGACAGGTTGCGGTTGAGCCAGGCGTCGGCCTGCGGGATGGAGCCGTCGTGCATGTTGTTGCCGTTGTCGGGGATGACGAACGACACCGTCGGCAGGGCGGCGTAGTTGCCCATCGGGAACGCCGAGAACGGCAGCGACGTGCTGGGCGGCACGTTGGTGAAGTCGGCCCAGGGCACGTGCTTGCGCGCGTACTTGCCCGCGCTGCACACCGGTGAGCCGACTGCGGGCAGCCCCTCGGAGAACCCGGCGAACGTGTAACCGGCGGCCAGCAGCTCGGACGCCAGGTTGGGGGCAGCGCCGGCGTTGACCGGGCACGCGTCGGTGGTCACGCCGAACGTGCTGCCGGCGAACAGCGCCAGGTAGTTCGGCTCGCTGGGATGGGTCTCGGCGAACGACGCGGCCATGTTCGCGCCGGCCGCGGCCAGGGCGTTGATGAACGGCGCCGACCTGTTGCCGATGATGTTGGCCGCCGCGCGGTTCTCCTCGATCACGATCACCACGTGCGCCGGTTGCGGGACCGCGGCCGCCGCCAGGCTCACCAGCGGGGACAGCGGGGTGGCCGCGATGCCCGCCAGCGCCACCGCGACGGCCGGCCAGATGGCCCGCAGGGCCCGATGTGCCTTGCCCGTCAGCCCGCTGCGAACCTGCACGCCGGGAGTATATGGGCGGGTGCTTGGCCCCTGCGGCACCCGCACGAGCGTGTCAACCGGGTTGGCCGCGATCGTTATATAGGGTCAGGTGCCGTGGACGTACGCATCATCGATCACCCGCTGGCCCTGGCCCGGCTGACCGCGTTGCGCGACAAGCACACTCCCAACGCCGAGTTCCGGGCCGCGCTGGGCGACCTGACGGTGATGCTGGTCTACGAGGCCACCCGCGACGCGCCCCTCGAGAGCTTTCCGGTCCACACCCCGCTGGCCGAGACCCTCGGGATGCGACTGGCCGGAAAGCCGCTGCTGGTGCCCGTGCTGCGCGCCGGGCTGGGCATGCTCGACCGGGCGCTGGCGCTGCTGCCGCAGGCCCAGGTCGGGTTCGTCGGCGTGGCCCGCGACGAGGAAACCCACCGCGCGGCCGGGTATCTGGAGTCGCTGCCCGACGACCTGACTGGCCGGGCGGTGCTGGTGCTGGAACCGATGCTGGCGACGGGCGGGTCGGTGCGGCACACGATCGGTCTGCTGCACCGCCGCGGCGCCGCCAGGATCACCGTGCTGTGCGCGGTGGCCGCGCCGGAAGGCATTGCGGCCCTTGAGAAGGCGGCGCCGGATGCGCGGCTGTTCACCGTGGCCGTCGACGACGGCCTCAACGAGCACGCCTTCATCGTTCCCGGGCTCGGCGACGCGGGAGACCGCCAGTACGGGCCCCGCTAGCCCCAGCCGCCGACCTGGCCGGCCAGTTCGTCGCGCAGCGCGCGCGCCCGCGTCCGGGCCGCGGCCAACTCGGCACCCGCCGCGCAGCGAACCTCGATGTAGCACTTCACCTTCGGCTCGGTGCCCGAGGGCCGCACCACCACGCGCACCGACGCCGCGTCGTCGCCGCCGGTGAAGATCAGCGCGTCGGTGACGTCGGTGAGGGTCGCGGTGAACCCGGCCAGTGTGGCCGGTGGGTCCGCCCGCAACCGGTCCATGAGTGCGGCGGCCTCGCCGGCGCCGGCGACGCGGCGCGACACCGCGGCGACGTCATGCACGCCGTGCCGGCGGGCCAGCTCGTCGAGCGCGCCCGACACGGTTTCGCCCCGGGATGCCAGCGCGGCCACCAGGTCGCACACCAGGACGGCGGCGCTGATGCCGTCCTTGTCGCGCACGGCGTCCGGGTCGACGCAGTGGCCGATCGCCTCCTCGTAGGCGTACACCAGGGTGCCGCCGGGCACCTGCGAGTCGGCGCGGGCCAGCCACTTGAAGCCGGTGCGGGTCTCGACGTGCACCGCGCCGTGATGCGCGGCGATGGCCGCCAGCATGCGCGAGGACACCAGCGAGCTGGCGACGACCGGGATCCCGGTTCGCGGCTGGGAGAGAATGTAATCGCCGAGCAGCCAACCGGTTTCGTCGCCGGAGAGCATCCGCCACCCCGATGCGGTCGGGATGCCGACGGCGCACCGGTCGGCGTCGGGGTCCAGCGCGATCGCGACGTCGGCGCCGACGTCGGCGGCCAGGGCCAGCAGGGCGTCGGTGGCCCCGGGCTCCTCGGGGTTCGGGAACGCGACGGTGGGGAAGTCGGGGTCCGGCGCGAACTGGGCGCCGACGGTGTGCACCCGGCCGAAACCGGCGCGGCGCAGCGTCTCGACGGCCACCGCGCCGCCCACCGTGCAGCGCGGTCAGCGCCACCCGCACCGAACCGGTGGCGCGCCGCACCCCGGCGGCCCGCTCGATGTAGCGCTCGACCAGGTCGGTGTGCGCGGGTTGCACCGGGGCGCGGGCGATCTCGTCGGCCGGCGGGGAGCCGGCCATCGCGGACTCGATCTCGCGGTCGGTGGGGGAGACGATCTGGATGCCACCGTCGAAGTACACCTTGTAACCGTTGTCGGTCGCCGGGTTGTGGGAGGCCGTGATCTGTATCCCGGCGGCGGCCCCGGTGCGCCGCACCGCGAAAGCGACCACCGGCGTGGGCGTCGGCCCGGGCAGCAGCAGCACCCGAAAGCCTTGGGCGGCAAGCACTTCGGCCGTGACGGTGGCGAACACGGCCGAGCCGTGCCGGGCGTCGCGCCCGACGACGACCGCCGAACCGGCCCGGCCGTGGCTCCCGAGCACCTGCGCCACCGCCCAGCTGGCGTGCGAGACCACGGCGACGTTCATGGCGTCGGGTCCGCCGCGCACCGGGCCGCGCAGTCCCGCGGTGCCGAACACCAGTGGGCGGGCGAACCGGGCGGCGAGTTCGCCGGGGCCGCAGGCGGCGAGCTCGGCGGCCGTGGCCGGGTCGGGATCGTGGGCGATCCACTCCTCGGGCGTCATACCCGGGCTATCAGGTCGGCCAGCAGCGCGCCCATCCGGTGCGCCGAGGCGGCCCCGGCGGCGAGCACCTCGGCGTGGCTGAGCGGCGCGCCGCCGATCCCGGCGGCCAGGTTGGTCACCAGCGACACCCCCAGCACCTCGGCGCCGGCCGCGCGGGCGGCGATGGTCTCGTGCACCGTCGACATGCCCACCAGGTCGGCGCCCAGGGTCCGCAGCATCCGGATCTCGGCCGGTGTCTCGTAGTGGGGGCCGGGCATGCAGGCGTACACGCCCTCGGTCAGCTCCGGGTCGGCCTGCAGGGCGAGCCGGCGCAGTCGCGGCGCGTAGGCGTCGGTCAGGTCCACGAACTGCGGGCCGGTCAACGGGGAGCGCGCGGTCAGGTTGAGGTGGTCGCTGATCAGCACCGGCCGGCCGACCGTCATGCCAGGGCGCAGCCCGCCGGCCGCGTTGGTGAGCACCACGACGCGCGCCCCGGCCGCGCAGGCCGCCCGGACCGGGTGCACGACGTGGCGCAGGTCGTGGCCCTCGTAGGCGTGCACGCGCCCGACCAGCACCAGCACCCGGTGCGCGCCGATCGGCACCGACAGCAGCTGACCGCTGTGCCCGGCGGCGCTCGGCGGGCGGAACCCGGGCACCTCGGCCTGGGGGAGCGTGGCGGTGGCGGCACCCAGCGCGGCGACCGCCGAGGACCATCCCGACCCGAGGACGACGGCGACGTCGTGCTCGGCGGCTCCGGTGCGCTCGGCGATGAAATGCCCCGCCCGCCGGGCGAGTTCGTCGGCGTCGGTCGCGGCGTCGCTCACACTGCGCGAGCCTAGCCTGGCGGGGGCGCCTCGCCCGGCAATCGCGCCGCGACCTCGTCGATGTAGTAGTGGCGGGGCGTGTCGCCGCGTTCCAGCGCCGAGCGGCACGCCAGCGCGTTACCCTGCGTGGTGAACGGCGCCGCCAGCACCGAACACACGTCGTCCCAGAAGAGGCCGTCGCGCACGTACCAGCCCGGCGCCAGGCCGGCGGTGTGCCGCTCGATCATCGCGACGCGGTGCCCTGTCGAGCGCTCCGCCCCGACCCCGTTTCCTGCGACGGTCTTCTCCGGTGTTCTCCCAGTGCCCTCCTCCGGCGAACTCGCGTTGCGCCGGGTCGGCATCGCCCACCCGGCAACATGGTCGCATGCGCGCAATGAATTGGCATACCTTTTGCTTAAAAAAATATGGGGAAAAGATACCGAATGTAGTCTTCGATCGGCAGCGGCGGACCACGGAGTCTGCAGGGCCGGGCGTCACAGCCCGAAGAGGCCCGACTGCCCGTCCCCGGGGTTGAACCAGCCCGAGCTCGAGGCGCCCAGGTTCGCGAAGCCCGAACTGTCACCGGCGCCGGTGTTGAAGAAGCCGGAGTTCTCGCCTTCGCCGGTGTCGGAGTTGAAGAATCCGGCGTTGGAGCCGAGCACCCCGCTGTTGAAGAAGCCGACATCTCCGGAACCGTTGCCGTAGTTGAAATAGCCCACATTGGCTCCGTGGACGCTCGAGTTGCCGATCCCCGAGTTGGAGCCGCCGGCGCTCGAGTTGTAAAAGCCGGAGTTGTCGTTGCCCCCGGTGTTGAAGAAGCCCGAGGTTCCGGTGCCGGTGTTGCCGAAGCCCGAGCTGGCCACCGATTGGGTGGCCGAACTGCCCAGGCCGGTGTTCAGGCTGCCCGCGTTGAACAGTCCCGTGTTGGTGTTGCCCGAGTTCTCGAAGCCGGTATTGGTGTTGCCCGCGTTGAACAGGCCGGTGTTGTAGCTGCCCGAGTCGAAGCTGCCCGCGTTATAAGAACCCGCGTTGAAATTGCCCGCGTTGAAACTGCCCCCATTGTCGAATCCGACGTTGTTGACACCCCCGTTGCCGAAACCCGTGTTCTCGCCACTGGCAGGTAATGCGCTGTAGCCCGCGTTGCCGATGCCGGTGTCGCCGCCGCCGGAGTTGCCGATGCCGGTGGCGATCTGGCCGGAGTTGAACAGACCGGTGGCGGTGAGTCCGGAGTTGCCGATGCCGAAGCTGTTGTTGCCGGAGTTGAAGAACCCGATGTCGTTGTTGCCGGAGTTGCCGAAGCCGATGTCGCCGCTGCCGGAGTTCAAACCGCCGAAACCTATCTGGTTGTTACCGGTGAGCCCGAAACCGATGTCGCCGGTGCCGCTGTTGCCGAAGCCGATGTTGCCGAAGCCGGTGTTGCCGAAACCCCAGTTGTTGTTGCCGCTGTTGCCGAAGCCGATGTTGCCGAAGCCGGCGGTGCTCCCGATTCCGGAGTTGCCGGCGCCGATGTTGCCGCCGCCGACGTTGCCGATGCCGAAGTTGTTGACGCCCAGGTTGCCCAGACCGATGTTGCCGATCCCCGCGGTGAAATAGAGGCCGGCGTTGCCGAAGCCGATGTTGTAGTTGCCGAGGTTTCCCCCGCCGATGTTGAAGTTGGACGCGACCCCTTGTAAGGAGTCGCCGTTGCCGAAGCCCAGGTTGGTGCTGCCGAAGTTCCCGGCGCCGAAGTTGTGGATACCGATGTTGCCGTTGCCGAGGTTCTGGGTGCCGATGTTGGCGTTGCCCAGGTTCAGGTTGCCGGTGTTGCCGCTGCCCAGGTTCAGCCCGCCCAGGTTGCCGACGCCCAGGTTGACGTTGGGCAGGCTCAGCTGGGCCGTCGTGGTGTGCAGTGCGGTCTGCACCGAGAACAGCTGCGTGGCCGCGGCCGAGGCGCCGGCGTGATAGCCCGTCATGGCGGCCACGTCCTGGGCCCAGAGCTGCTCGTAGTGGGCCTCCACGGCGGCGATCGCCGGGGCGTTCTGGCCGAACAGGTTCGAGGTCACCAGCGAGATCAGCTGGCCGCGGTTGGCCGATCACGCCCGGGTGCACGGTCGCGGCGAACGCCGCCTCGAACGCCGACGCCGCGGCCTGAGCCTGGGCGGCCGCCGACTGTGCGTGGGCGCCGGCGGCGCTCAGCCAGCCCGCATACGGTGTGGCCGCGGCCGCCATCGCGGTGGCGGCGGGCCCCTGCCAGGCCTGACCCGTGAGCCCGGACGTCACCGCCGAAAAGGAGGAGGCCGCGGCCTGCAATTCTTCGGCCAGCCCATTCCACGCCGCCGCGGCCGCCAGCATCGGGCCGGACCCCGCGCCGGAGTAGAGCAGCGCCGAATTGATTTCCGGGGGCCACACCAAGAAACTCATCGCTCACCGTCCCATCTCGGCGGGCCCACAGTGGTGGCCGGCCGCCGCCACCGCCCCCGCGCCAACGTGACTGCCGACAAAACGCCCCCACGACTTTAACGTTCGAGCACGCGCTCCGTCCTTAGTTTTATGAACTATCACCGGTTTTCTTGTGTTCACCCCGCCATATGTCAAGATTTGCCGCATGGGTTTTCGTTGCCGGCGCATCGTCGGTCCCATCGTCGGCCCGGCCGTCGCCGTCGTGGCAGCGGCCGTGACGTTCGCGGGTGGGGCGCCGTCCGCGCGAGCCGACGAGTGCGCCGACGTCCAGCTGATCTTCGCCCGCGGCACGGCCGAACCGCCCGGCCTGGGCGCCGTAGGCGATGCGCTGCTGGCCGCCCTGCGCCCAGCGCTCGGCTCGCGCAGCGTCGACAGCTACGCGGTGAACTACCCGGCCAGCTACAACTTCCTGACCACCGCCGACGGCGCCAACGACGCACGCGACCACATCGCCGAGATGACCGGCCAGTGCCCGTCGACGAAGCTGGTGCTCGGCGGCTTCTCGCAGGGCGCCTCCGCGGTCTCGATGCTGGCGGGGGTGCCACCCTTGGGCCAGCGCATCGGCAACCTGGGGTCGGCCCCCGCGCTGGATCCCGACCTGGCGAGCAAGGTGCGGGCGGTCGCGGTGTTCGGCAACCCCGGCAACCGCTTCGACACACCCCTGTCGACCACGGGCGAGTTCGCCGGCCGCGCCATCGACCTGTGCAGCCCCGGCGATCCCGTCTGCGTCGTCGGAGGCCGCGACCGGGATGCGCACCACGACTACTCGGTGCCGCCCTACCCCGGTGAGGCGGCGGCGTTCATCGCCGGACTGGTGTAGCGGCCGCGGCAACGCGGCGGTGAGATACTGCGAGAATGCCCACCGCCACTTTGGACAGCGTCGAAGACGTCGTGCGGCGCCGGGGCGCCGACCTCGTCGAGCTGTCGCACTCCATCCACGCCGAGCCCGAGCTGGCGTTCGCCGAGCATCGCAGCTGCGCCAAGGCGCAGGCGCTGGTCGCCGAGCGCGGTTTCGAGATCACCGCGCCCGCCGGTGGTTTGGACACCGCGTTTCGCGCCGACTTCGGCAGCGGCCCGCTGGTGGTCGGCGTCTGCGCGGAATACGACGCGCTGCCCGAGATCGGGCACGCCTGCGGCCACAACATCATCGCGGCGTCCGCGGTGGGCACCGCCTTGGCGCTGGCCGAGGTGGCCGACGAGCTCGGTTTGACGGTGGCGCTGCTGGGAACACCCGCCGAGGAGGCCGGCGGCGGCAAGGCGCTGCTGCTGAAGGCGGGGGTCTTCGACGACGTCGCGGTGGCGGTGATGGCCCACCCCGGTCCGTCCGACATCGCCGCGGCGCGCTCGCTGGCGCTGTCCGAGGCGATCGTGCGCTACCGGGGCAAGGAGTCGCACGCCGCCGTCGCGCCCTACCTGGGGGTCAACGCCGCCGACGCGGTGACCGTCGCGCAGGTGGCCATCGGGGTGCTGCGCCAGCAGCTCGCCCCGGGCCAGCTGGTGCACGGCATCGTCACCGACGGCGGCCAGGCCGTCAACGTCATCCCGGGCCGCGCGGCGATGCAGTACGCGATGCGGGCGGCCGAGTCGGAATCGCTGCGGGAGCTGGAGGGCAGGATGTTCGCGTGCTTCGCGGCCGGGGCGCTGGCCACCGGCTGCGAACACGAGATCGACCAGCCCGCACCGCCGTACGCCGAACTCAAACCCGACCACTGGCTGGCCGAGGTGTTCCGGGAGGAGATGCGCAGGCTCGGGCGCGAGCCGCTGGCCCCCGAGGTGGAGGCGGCGCTGCCGATGGGCAGCACCGACATGGGCAACGTGACGCACGTGCTGCCGGGGATCCATCCGGTGATCGGCGTCGACGCCGGCGGCGCCACCGTGCACCAGCGCGCCTTCGCCGCGGTCGCCGCCGCGCCCAGCGGCGACCGCGCCGTCGTCGAGGCCGCGATCATGCTGGCGCGCACCGTGGTCCGCCTGGCCGAGAGCCCCGCCGAACGCGACCGGGTGCTGGCGGCCCGAGAACGCCGGGCCGACTCATGAGCCTGGGTGAGGCCGCCGATGCGTGGCTGGCCGGGCACGCCGACGACCTGGTCGGCTGGCGCCGGCACATCCACCGCCACCCGGAGCTGGGCCGTCAGGAGTACGCCACCACGCAGTTCGTCGCCGAACGGCTGGCCGAGGCGGGGCTGAACCCGAAGGTGCTGCCGGGCGGCACCGGGCTGACGTGCGACGTCGGTCCCCAGCGCGAGCCGCGGATCGCGTTGCGGGCCGACATGGACGCGCTGCCCATGGCCGAGCGGACCGGGGCGCCGTACGCCTCGCGCATGCCCAACGTCGCGCACGCCTGCGGCCACGACGCGCACACCGCGATCCTGCTGGGCGCCGCGCAGGCGTTGGCGTCGGCGCCCGAGCTGCCGGTCGGCGTGCGGTTCATCTTCCAGGCCGCCGAGGAGCTGATGCCCGGCGGCGCCATCGACGCGATCGCGGCCGGGGCGCTGGCCGGCGTGGCGCGGATTTTCGCGCTGCACTGCGATCCCCACCTGGCGGTCGGCAAGGTGGCCGTGCGGCCGGGCCCCATCACGTCGGCGGCCGACTCGATCGAGATCACGCTGCATTCCCCGGGTGGGCACACCTCGCGTCCACACCTGACCGCCGACCTGGTCTACGGGCTGGGCACCCTGATCACCGGCCTGCCCGGGGTGCTGTCGCGCCGCATCGACCCGCGCAACGGCACGGTGCTGGTGTGGGGGGCGGTCAACGCGGGTGTGGCCGCCAACGCCATCCCGCAGTCGGGGGTGCTGGCGGGCACCGTCCGCACGGCCAGCCGGCAGACGTGGGTGTCGCTCGAGGGGATCATCCGCGAGGCCGTCACCGCCATGCTGTCGCCGCTGGGGGTCGAGCACACCATGCGCTACCACCGCGGCGTGCCGCCGGTGGTCAACGAGGAGGTCGCCACGCACATCCTCACCCATGCGATCGAGGCCATCGGCCCCGACGTGCTGGCCGACACCCGGCAGTCCGGCGGGGGTGAGGATTTCTCCTGGTACCTCGAGGAGATCTCCGGCGCGATGGCGCGACTGGGCGTGTGGTCGGGCGAGGGCGCGCAGCTCGACCTGCATCAGCCGACGTTCGACCTCGACGAGCGGGCCCTGGCGATCGGGGTGCGCCTGATGGTCCACATCATCGAGCAGGCCGCCCTTTTTTGATCGCGAGCGTGCGTGTTTGTACGGGGACACGCCGCTGCGGCCGGCATTCTGCGCACGCTCGCGCAGGTGAATTGTGGGCTGTCCGCGGCGCCCACACGATAGCGCGCATGCATGCAGAGCTCGAGTGGCTGCTCGATGCGCAAGGCGGGGTGGTGACATCCGCCCAGGCGCTGACCCACCTCAGCCGCCGAGGCCTGGAAGCGGACCTGAAATGCGGTGTTCTGCAGAAGATTTGGTACGGCGTCTACGGCCGGGGTGAGATAACCGACGCGCTGCGACTGAGGGCGCTGGATCTGGTCACCGGCTCGAAGGTCGCGGTATGCCTGAGCACCGCAGCGTCGATGCACGGCTTCGACACCGAATTGGACACGCACCTGCATGTACTCAACCCGCTCGGGCAACAGTTGCGCCCCACCCGCGGCCTTTTCGTGCACCGTCGTGAGGGGGCGCCGCTCGTGGCCGTCGCCGGGCGCCCGGTGACCTCACCCGCGTGGACGGCGATCGAGGTGGCCCGGGCTCTACGCCGGCCGCGTGCGCTCGCGACGTTGGACGCCGCGCTGCGCAGCCGCACGTGCGCTCGCGAGGAGCTGGCGGCGGCGGCCGCGCGGCAGGCCGGCCGGCGGGGCATCGTGACCACACGCGAGCTGCTGAGCCTGGCCTCGCCGCTCGCGGAGTCTCCGATGGAGAGCGAGGCGCGGCTGGTCATGCTCGACGGCGGGCTGCCGCCGCCGGTGCTGCAGTACGAAGTCACCGACCGGCGGGGCCGCACCTGGCGGCTCGACTTCGCCTGGCCGCAGCGGCGCGTCGGCGCGGAGTACGACGGCGTCGACTGGCACAGCGGGCCGGAGGCTTTTCGCCGGGACCGTGAGCGCTCGGCCGCACTCCAGGAGCTGGGGTGGTCGATCGTCCCCGTCATCGCTACCGATGTCCGGCAGCGGCCCGACGACCTGGTCCGCCGGCTCGACGCGCAGCTACGCCGGGCCGCGTGAGCGTGCGCAGAATGCCGGCCGCGACGGCGTGTCGCCGTACAGACACGCACGCTCGCCGAGCGGGAGGTGCCCCCAGCTCGCCGAGGAGGGCTAAGAGCTGGTCCCGGGGCCGATGTTGCGGGCCGGGCGGGTGCGCAGGGCGTGCACGTAATCCGCCGGGGCGCCGGCGATCTCGGCGGCGTCGGCCATCACGCCCAGATAGCGCGCCGACGGCAGGCCGCCCTCCCAGGCGTCCAGGACGTACAGCCACGCCAGCACGGGAGCGGTGTCGGTGTCCGACGAGATGCGCTCCACCCGGCACCGGATCTTCTTGTGGACGCCGAACTCGGAGCCCTCCCACCGGTCGAGGTTTTGCTCGTCGGCCGGTGTCATGTCGTAGAGGACGACGAACACGCGGGATCCCGGATCCTCGACGACGGTGGCCAGCGCACCCTCCCAGCCGATGTCCTCGCCGCCGAAGGTCAACCGCCACCCGTGCAGCCACCCCGTCCCGGCCATCGGCGAATGCGGCGCGCGCTCCAGCATCTGTTCGGGATCCATGTTCGATCCGTAAGCGGCGTAGAGCGGCACGGGGAAAGCTTAAACGCCTGGGGTTCGCGCGCCGTTCACCCGCGTGGTTTAGCCGCGCTGCGCAGTGCCCCGGAATCCCGGCTAGGTTAGGGCTGTGGTGACCCGCATCGTGATCCTCGGCGGAGGCCCGGCCGGTTACGAAGCCGCCCTCGTCGCCGCCACCCTAGGTTCAGACCACCCCGAGACCGCCGAAGTCACCGTGATCGACGCCGACGGGGTCGGCGGCGCGGCCGTGCTGGACGACTGCGTGCCGTCCAAGACGTTCATCGCCTCCACCGGGCTGCGCACCGAGTTGCGCCAGGCCCCGCATCTGGGCTTCGACATCGACATCGACGACGCCAAGATCTCGCTGCCGCAGATCCACGCCCGGGTGAAGGACCTGGCCGCAGCGCAGTCGGCCGACATAGCCACCCAGCTGCTTGGCACGGGCGTCCGCATCGTCACCGGTCACGGCGAGCTGATCGACCCCACCCCCGGGCTGGCCCACCACCGCGTCAGGGCGACCGCCCCCGACGGCACCACCAGCGAGCACGAAGCCGACGTCGTGCTCATCGCGACCGGCGCCAGCCCGCGGATCTTGCCGTCGGCCCAGCCGGACGGCGAGCGCATCCTGACCTGGCGCCAGCTCTACGACCTCGACGCGCTGCCCGAGCACCTCATCGTGGTGGGTTCGGGCGTCACCGGCGCGGAGTTCGCCAACGCCTACACCGAGCTGGGCGTGCCGGTGACGGTGGTGGCCAGCCAGGACCGCGTGCTGCCCTACGAGGACGCCGACGCCGCGCTGGTCCTCGAGGACGTGTTCGCCGAACGGGGCGTGCAACTGATCAAGAACGCCCGGGCCGAGTCGGTCACCCGCACCGGGGCCGGGGTGCTGGTCACCCTCAAGGACGGCCGCACCGTCGAGGGCAGCCACGCGCTGATGACTATCGGGTCGGTCCCCAACACCGGCGGCCTCGGCCTGGAACGGGTCGGCATCGAGCTGGGCCGCGGCGGCTACCTCACCGTCGACCGGGTGTCGCGGACGTCGGTGCCGGGCATCTACGCCGCCGGCGACTGCACCGGCCTGCTGCCGCTGGCCTCGGTCGCGGCCATGCAGGGCCGGATCGCGATGTATCACGCGCTCGGCGAGGGCGTCACCCCGATCCGGTTGCGCACGGTCGCGGCGACGATCTTCACCCGGCCCGAGATCGCCGCCGTTGGGGTGCCGCAGCGGATGATCGACGACGGCTCGGTGACCGCCCGCGCCATCATGCTGCCGCTGCACACCAACGCTCGGGCGAAGATGTCGGGGCTACAGAAAGGCTTCGTCAAGATCTTCTGCCGGCGTTCCACCGGTGTGGTGATCGGCGGGGTCGTGGTCGCGCCGATCGCCTCCGAGCTGATCCTGCCGATCGCCGTGGCGGTGACCAACCGCATCACGGTCAACGAGCTGGCGCAGACGCTCGCCGTCTACCCGTCGTTGTCCGGCTCGATCACCGAGGCCGCCCGCCGGCTGATGGCCCACGACGATCTGGACTAGAAGGCCGGCTCGGCCGGGCCCGACCATCTAGCCTTTATCGAGGACACCTACCGACGAGTAACCGACAGGAGCCCAGCCGTGAGTGATCCGTTGCGCCCGCCCGGCGAGCGCGGCTCGCCGGCGTCCGGGCTGGGACCGCGGCAGCGCGAGATCGCCTGGAAGCGGCTGGCCGCCGAGCAGTTCGACGTCGTGGTCATCGGCGGCGGCGTGGTGGGCTCCGGGTGCGCGCTGGACGCCGCAACGCGCGGGCTCAAGGTGGCGCAGGTGGAGGCGCGCGACTTCGCGTCCGGCACGTCGAGCCGCTCGTCGAAGATGTTCCACGGCGGGCTGCGCTACCTCGAACAGCTGGAGTTCGGGCTGGTGCGCGAGGCGCTCTACGAGCGGGAGCTCTCGCTGACCACGCTGGCGCCCCACCTGGTCAAGCCGCTGCCGTTCCTGTTCCCGCTGACCAGCCGCTGGTGGGAGCGGCCCTACATCGCCGCGGGCATCTTCCTCTACGACCGGCTCGGCGGCGCGAAATCGGTTCCGGCGCAAAAGCATCTGACCCGCGCCGGGGCGCTGCGGCTGAGCCCCGGCCTGAAGCGCAGCTCGCTGATCGGGGGGATCCGCTACTACGACACCGTCGTCGACGACGCCCGGCACACCATGACCGTGGCCCGCACCGCCGCGCACTACGGGGCGGTGGTGCGCTGCTCCACCCAGGTGGTGGCGCTGCTGCGGGAGGGCGACCGGGTGACCGGCGTGCGGGTCCGCGACACCGAGGACGGCAGCACCACCGAGGTTCGCGGTCACGTCGTCATCAACGCCACCGGGGTGTGGACCGACGAGATCCAGGGGCTGTCCAAGCAGCGCGGGCGGTTCCAGGTGCGCGCGTCCAAGGGGGTGCACATCGTGGTGCCGCGCGACCGGATCGTCAGCGACGTCGCGATCATCCTGCGCACCGAGAAGTCGGTGATGTTCGTCATCCCGTGGGGCAACCACTGGATCATCGGCACCACCGACACCGACTGGGCCCTCGACCTCGCGCACCCGGCTGCCACCAAGGCCGACATCGACTACATCCTCGGCACCGTCAACACGGTGCTGGCCACCCCGCTCACGCACGCCGACATCGACGGCGTCTACGCCGGGCTGCGGCCGCTGCTGGCCGGCGAGAGCGAGGAGACCTCCAAGCTGTCCCGCGAGCACGCCGTGGCCGTGCCCGCGCCCGGGCTGGTGGCCATCGCCGGCGGCAAGTACACCACCTACCGGGTGATGGCCGCCGACGCCGTCGACGCCGCGGTGCAGTTCGTGCCGGCCCGGGTGGCGCCGTCGATCACCGAGAAGGTCAGCCTGCTCGGCGCCGACGGCTACTTCGCGCTGGTCAACCAGGCCGAGCACGTCGGCGCCCTGCGCGGCCTGCACCCCTACCGGGTGCGCCACCTGCTGGACCGCTACGGGTCGCTGATCGGTGACGTGCTGGACCTGGCCGCCGACGATCCCGGCCTGCTGGATCCGATCAAGGAGGCGGCGGGCTACCTGAAGGTCGAGGCCCGCTACGCCGTCACCGCCGAGGGGGCGCTGCACCTGGAGGACATCCTGACGCGCCGGATGCGGATCTCCATCGAATACGCGCACCGGGGCGTCGACTGCGCCCGCGAGGTGGCCGAGGTGGTGGCGCCGGTGCTGGGGTGGAGCGCCGAGGACGTCGAGCGTGAGGTCGCCAACTACGCGGCGCGGGTGGAGGCCGAGGTCCTGTCGCAGGCCCAGCCCGACGACGTCTCCGCCGACGAGTTGCGGGCCAGCGCCCCGGAGGCCCGCGCCGAGCTCCTCGAGCCGGTCCCGCTCACGTGAGGCCCGCGCCGCTGCCGGTGCGCGACGGGCTGGGCCCGGCCCGGGTGCGGCTGCGCGGCGGCCCGGTGCTGGCCGAGCTGGCCGAGCGGTTCGGCGCGGCGGCGCGCGCGAAGGTGCTGTCCGGCGAGGTCGTCGACGCCGACGGCGTGGCGGTCGACGCGGCCACCGTGCTGCCGTGCGGGGCCAGCGTCTACCTCTACCGCGAGCTGCCCGACGAGGTTGCGGTGCCCTTCGACATCCCGGTGCTGTACCGCGACGCCGGCCTGGTCGTCGTCGACAAGCCGCATTTCCTGGCGACGATGCCGCGGGGTCGGCACGTCGCGCAGACCGCGCTGGTGCGGTTGCGTCGGGAGCTGGGCCTGCCCGAGCTCAGCCCCGCCCATCGCCTGGACCGGTTGACCGCCGGGGTTCTGCTGTTCACCGCGCGGCGCGAGCTGCGTGGCGCCTACCAGTCGCTGTTCGCCCGCGGCCTGGTGCGCAAGACCTACCTGGCGCGCGCGGCCGTCGATCCGGCGCTGGAGCTGCCGCGCTTGGTTCGCAACCGGATCGTCAAGCGGCGGGGGCGGCTGCAGGCGTTCTGCGAGCCCGGCGTCCCCAACGCCGAGACACGGGTGGAGCTGGTGTCCGACGGCCTCTACCGGCTGACGCCGCGCACCGGGCGCACCCACCAGCTGCGGGTGCACATGGCGTCGCTGGGGATTCCGATCCTGGGGGATCCGCTGTATCCGGACGTTGTCGACGTGGCCCCCGACGACTTCGGCGCGCCGCTGGCATTGCTTGCGCAGCGCCTCGAGTTCGACGACCCGCTGACGGGCGTGCGCCGTGAGTTCGTCAGCGGCCGGGAGTTGCCGCCGGGTTGATCGCGGATGTCGGTGGGTCTCACTATAATCGAATGTATGTTCGATGAGGTTTCGCGGGCGCGGCCGCCGCCGGAGTCGATCACGGCGCTCGAGGAGTTCTTCGAGCGGCGTCATCCCTCCACGATGTCGGAGTCGGCGGGGTTGATCGAGCGCATCGGTGCGGCGGCGCGGTTTGAGAACCCGGCGGCGGCTGCGCAGTTGGTGGCGGTCGGGGAATTGTTCGCCTATCGCCTATCGCCTATCGCCTCTCGCGCTGTGGCGAGGACGAGGACGAGGACGACATCGACGTCCCGCTGCCCCGTCCGTTGCTGCACACCGTCGCGGTAATCGACCTGACCGTCGACGGCGTCACCGCCGGTGCCCTGGAGCCCGGTACCGCGGGCATACGTTTCATTCCGGCCGCATTCGGCCGTCACGGCTATGGCGGACCGCGGCCGATCCCCGGTCACGGGCCGCACCACTACCGCTTACATGTGTTCGCGATCGACAAAGCCATCCCGCGGGAGGTCACGACACCCAGGGCGCTACTGGCGACGATGTCCGGCCACGTACTGGGCCGCGGCCCGCTGACCGGAACCTACGAACGATGACTTGCCGCTCGGAGGCGGGTGCGGCATCGCCGGCAAACCACGCGGTGCCGACCATGTGGGTGTGCGGTGGCGGGAAGCGATGTCCGGGTGAGCCGAGCTGACCCACTCTGTTCGGCGACGACGTCATCGCCTGTGCGAGGCTGCTCGCGCGCGAACTCGCAAAGCGCCAATGCTTACCCCGACAAGTCGCTCGACGAGTTGCACCAACCGCGCGCGGCGGCCGCGGCCGGCCACATCGATGTTGCCGATGACCCGACCCGATAGCAGCAGCTACTCCCCGACTATCTCCCGATCGATATCGATCACCGCATCAGGTCGCCGGGCCGGCCAGTCCCGACCCCGGCCACTGCGCTGCAGCCCCCGGCGCAGCAGGCCTGGTCGGTGCGTTCATCGACCGACGCCGTGGTTGAGGGTGCGCAGGTAGTCGACGACGGCGTCGGCAACGGCATCAGGCTGTTCGGGGAACAGGGCGTGGCTGGCGTCGTCGATAACGGTGGTGGTGACCCGGTCGCCGTAGCGGCCGCGCATATCTCCCCATTCGTCGCGCCGGTGAAACGGGTCGAGGGCGGCAATGATCTCGAACACCGGCGCGTCCCCGGCGCCGCAGTACCGGGCGGCGTCAGTGCGTTGCACGCAGTCCACTTGCATCGCCAGGGTTGCGGGGTACCAACCGCCGAGCCAGACTGAGGCGTCGTGGCCGGGGGCGAAGAATGCCTGCTGCAGCACGGCTAATCGGGTCGCGTCGGGCAGCGTGAGGTCGCCGGCGCGCATAGGTGCTGAATTGATCTGTGGGTCAACGGTTCTGCCGGACGCGGCGGCCAGGATGACGGCCGCCACGCGGCCCGGGTGGTGCACCGCGGTAGCGCGGGCGACGAAGTTGCCGAAGGCGTGCCCGAGGATGACCGCCGGCCCGTCGGCCAGGTCGTCGACCACCCGTGCGATATCGCCGGCCATGTCGGCGAAGGTGACACCGCTCATCGGTCCGGAAGAACCGGCGACACCGCGCGGCTGTGGGCGTAGCACCCGGTAACCTCCGGCGACGAGCGTCGTGGTCAACGCGTCGAAGTCGCTGCCGGCGTCGCGCCCGTAGGACGGGATGACCACCACGGCGGGTCCGTCCCCGTCGACGCGGGTGTCGATCGACGCCTGCCCGGTCGTGACCACGCACCGGGTCATGGGTTCAGCCCGCCCGTCGGCGCCGTTGTGGCCGAGTCCGGTTCGACGTCCAGTTCGACGCGCAGCACGGCGGCGCGTCGAACGACCCCGTCGGGAGGGGCGGTGGTGCCGCCATCAGTGGTGACGTACGCGATCCTGCCGTACTCGCCGTCCGCCCTTCCCCAGGCGACACTGGACGGCCCGACCAGGGTCTCGTCGAACGGGTCACCGGCGAGGTGGCGGACCTCGCTGCCGTGCCGCGGCTGCAACGGCACCCGGTCGATCGTGTTGGCGCGGTGCCTGGTGACGTAGCCGAATCCGGCGTGTTCGTCGAGGCAGAAGTCGTCAGCGTTGTCGATCGCAGCGACGAATTCCGCTGAGCCAGAGGGGTTTAGCGTCGAAGGGTCGACGGGGACGCGCATGAACACCTGCTGCGCGGTCGAGGTGTAGTACAGGTAGCCGGTGTGCGGGCCGTAACGCACGCCGTTGACCCCGGGCTGCGGGGGCGGGGGCACCCCGCTGTCGGGGTCGAAGGCCATCGTGTCGTGGACCAGCCAGACCCGCGCACAGGCGTGCCGCGCGTCCTGGTCGAGGTCGACGCGCCAGATCAGGCCCGCGAAGCAGTCGGCCACCGCTAGCACCCCCGGCGCGAGCAGGCAGCTGCCGTTGAGTCCGCGGGCCCGCTCGTCGAAGGTGTAGAAGATCTCGGGTGTCACCGGCCGTCCGGGCGCCCAGTCGGTGAGATCGATTCTGGCCAAATGTGATTCGCCGGTGGTGTAGCCCTCGGTGAGGTTGGCGACGAAGACGTCGGGGGCGACCTCGACGATCCCGGTGATCGGGTGATCGAAGGTGTGCAGCAGGACCGGGTCGACGAGCTCGCCCGGCCGGGGCGCTGGCACCCACCACAGTTCGCGCTGCAAGACCGCGGTGATCAACAGCGAGCCGTCGGCGCGCACGGCGAGGTTCTCCAGGAAGTACTTCTGCGGAAAGTAGGCCACGGGGGTGAGCGTCAGGGTGGGCAAAGGCGGAAGAGACATGATGGTCCTCGATGGTCAGTGATGGTTGGGCGCGGGGATCGCGAAGGCGTTGAGAATCCCGCAGACGGTGTGATAGATGCCGGTCAGTACCGTGATGTCCAAAACTCCAGCGGCGCCGAACCGTTGCGTTGCTTCGTCGTAGAGCGCGTCGTCGACGTGATGGTCGGTGGAGAGCGCGCGGGCCAGGCGGTGGGCGGTCCGTTGGCCGTCGGTGAGAGCCTCGGGTTCCCCACCGGCAGCCAGCTCGGCGATCACCGGCTCCGGCAGTCCCGCGTGCCTGGCGACGGCGGAGTGGGCGTAGAGCTCATAGGGGGCCCGCCACACCGAACCGACGGTGAGGATCACCACCTGTCGGGTGCGCTCGTCCAGCGAGGTGTATTGCTCTTCGGCGGCCTGCAGTTTCAAAAAAGCGGCCGACAGCCCCGGGTTGAGCAGGCTCGGATTGAACGGCCCGATCAGGCGCCCCTCGGCGGTCGCCGCTGCGAATCCGCAGTCCTGCCCCCACGCCACCGCGGTGCTCGTGATGTGGTCGAACAACTCGCGCGAGGCGTCGTCGAGAGTCACCCGGTCGGCCAAGTCCAGGCGGCCGCCCAGGCCGTCCGCGGCCCCCCTCACTGGTCCAGCCCCACGGCATTGGCGGGCACGTCGAAGGCGCCCAGCGTCATGCACACCATCGTGAACCAGCCCAGCAGCACCGCGACGTCGACGATGCCCGCATCGCCCAGGAGGTCGCTGGCGCGCCGGTAGAGACCCGTGGGCACCACCCGCGCTGCGAGCAGCGCCGACGCCAACTCGTAGACCACCTGCTCGCGAGGGTCGTCGAACGACACCGGCAGGCCCGCGATGAGCGCTTCGACCCGCCGCGGGTCGAGGTGGCCGTCGCGCTCGGCGATGATTTCGTGCTCGTAGGTGGCATAGGCGCTGCGCCATTGCGCGGTGACCAGAACGGTGGCGATTTCGATCTCGGCCTTGCTCAGCGTCGAGTGTTGCTGGAAATAGGCGCCGGTCGGCACGATGGTCGTCGACAGGGTCGGGTTGGCCAGCCAGATCTTGTGCGGGCCGGGCACCAGCCCGCGGAGCCCGCGGGTGAACTCATATGCCTGTTTCATCGCAGGCTCCATCTGGTCGACCGGTGTCTCCACAAACCGGCCGAACGTGCCGAAGTCGGTTGTGTCACTCATCTGCTGTCATCTCCTCCGCCGATTGGTCGAAGTGCATCCGCGAACGATCATTCGCGTTTTATAGTGCGCCGGCGGTAAGCCTTTGTCAAACGCGAACGTTCGTGCTTTTTATGGTAGGTTGAGATCATGCCGAAAGTTTCGCCGCAATACCGCGCGGAGCGGCGCGCGCACATCCTGGCAGCCGCGCGACGCTGCTTCATCCGCGACGGATTCCACGCCGCGTCGATGCACGACCTGGTCGAGGAGGCCGGAATGTCCTCCGGCGCGGTCTACCGATACTTCCCCAGCAAGGACGCGGTCATCGAGGCGATCGCCGCCGACAACCTCCAGCAGGTTGTCGCCCTCATTGTGCAGTCCATCGACGATGGCGCAAGCCCGCAGAGGGCCATAGCGACCGTCCTCGATTTCGTCACCCACCGCCATGGCGAGGACGGCTTCGCCGCCATCGCCCTGCTGGTGTGGTCAGAAGCTCTGCGCAACCCGACGCTGGCCGCGCACCTACGCGACGCCACCGCCACCGCCTTCGCCACGTTGAGCGCCGGCACGCACCCGCGCGACGACGCGCAGCTCGACCCGGCCGCCCTGGCCGACCTGTTGTTGTGCTTGCTGCCCGGCTACCTCATGCGCTTGGCCCTGGGCGGTTCTGAAGCCGTCAAGAACATCCCCGGCGCTATCGACAAGGTCTTGACCGACTCGGCGCGATCGCTCACCTGAGCGTAACCGGCTGTGCGACATTCTGTTTCGACGTTGCCTGAGGGTTCGAGAACCACCGACAGCGTCGGCACCCCACCGGTTGAGGCGGGTATCAAACCAATCGGCTAGACCACACTCGGCGGTCCCGACCTGCTGCGGGTCCTAAAGACGGCCGAGCCCTGTGCCGGGCCTGGGCAGGTTCGGGTTCGTGTGCAAGCGGCCGCGGTCAATCCGGCTAACACAGCTGCTCGGCGGAGATGGACGAAACGCACTGCTGCGCCAGAAGCCCTGACGGGGTGCTACCACCCCGCGCCGCCGTAGGTTACCGCCGCGTCCGAGTGGCAGTGTAAAGGCACGACTCCGTTCGCCGCTTCGGGGTGGACCCGTCCACCGCGGTCGACGTCGACGTGCGGTTCTAGATCACGCCGACAGTAATCCGGCGCGCGCTGCTGTGAGGGTGACGCGTGTGGTCAGGGCGATGAGATCGTCATCGATCGGGTCGCCTGTGGTGACCATGCGGTAGAACAGCGGTGCTCGAAACGTGGTGAGGAAGGCGAAGGTATCAGTGTTGTCCGGTAGCTCACCTCGATCGATCGCTCTGGTGACCACGGCGGTCGCACGCTCGGCCTGATGGTCGAAGTAGCGTCGGGTTGCTTCGCGAAGCGCGGCCGATCGCAGGCCGGCGGTCAAAACGACTGCAACGATCTGTTGCCCGATGCCGCCATTGAGTTGCTCGGCCAATATTCTGCCGAGCGCGAGCAGGTCGGTTTCGATCCTGCCGGTGTCCGGGGCCGGGATGGCGTCGTGCGACCACGTTATGAGCGCATCGACCAACAGGTCATCGAGTGTGGGCCACCGTCGATAGATGGTGGTCTTGTTGACGCCCGCGCGAGAGGCCAACGCCTCCACGCTCAGCGCTGCGTACCCGGTGGCGTTCAGCTCGTCCAGAACGGCAGCCAGCACCGCGTCACGAACCCGCGCGCTGCGACCGCCGGTCCGAATACCCTGGACAACCTGCCGATTCCCCACTAATAGCCCCAAACTGTTGCGTTAAGTGCGCTGGTATGCCACGTTTGATTATAGCAACAGCAAGTTGCGTTAGCCGGTGAGGAGTGGCCATGCGATTCATGTTCGACACCGACGAGTCGTTCTCGTTCGAAACGCTGCGCGCGGTCGGGTACACCGCCTACGGCGGGGCCGATATCGGCGAGGTGATGGCCACAGCTGCGCGGATCACCCCCGGCGACCCCGAGTCGTGGTACTCCGAGTGGCGGGCGCTTGCCGACCGCATCGCCGCGATCGCCGACGACTGCGCGGCCAAGGGACACGCCGTCAGTGCCAGCAGCGCCTACCTGCGTGCCTCCAACTACTACCGCACTGCCGAGTTCTTTCTTCGCGACGACCCAGCCAACGACCCGCGGGTGGCTGACACCTCCGCTCGCGCGATCGAGGCGTTCCGGGCCGCTCCGGAGATCCAGGCGCACTGGAGGCGTGTTTGCATTCCCTACGGGGGAGTCGAGCTGCACGGCTATTACCTCAACGTCAGCGGCGACGAGGCCGGGCCGACGTTGCTCGCGCACGGGGGTTATGACTCGACGGTCGAAGAGATGTTTTTTGCCGTTGGGGCGGCCGCGCACCGACACGGGTGGAACTGCCTGATCTTCGAGGGCCCCGGGCAGGGGTCGGCGCTGCGGATCGACAAACTGCCGTTTCGGTACGACTGGGAGGCCGTGGTCACCCCTGTCGTCGACGTCGCCGTCACCCTGCGCGGGGTCGATCCGGAGCGCATCGCATTGCTCGGCATGAGCATGGGCGGCTACCTCGCGCCCCGCGCCGCGGCATTCGAGCAGCGGATCTCGGCATGCATCGCCTACGACGGAGTGCTCACCATGGCGGCGGCTCTGCCCGAACCGCACCAACAGCCGGAACAGCGGGTCGCCGCACTGCAGAGTTTGATGACCCATCTTGGTGCGGCGCCGAGCTCGCTGCGGTGGATGCTGTCCAATGGCCTGTGGACGTTGGGAGTTTCCACCGCCCAAGAGTTGATCGATGAGTTCAGCAAGTACGACCTGACCGACGTGGCCGACAAAATCGCCTGTCCGACGCTGGTCTGCGAGGCCGAAAACGACCAGTTTTTCTCCGGGCAGCCCCAAATGCTTTACGACGCGCTGCGCTGCAAGAAAACGCTGCTGAAGTTCACCGCCGCCGAAGGTGCTGAAGAGCACTGCCACGAAGGCGCGCTGACGCTGTTTCATCAGCGGATGTTCGATTGGCTCGACGAAACCCTCGTGTCGTGAGCAGCGAAAGACTCTCTGCCATGGCGCGCTTCCCGTTCCCAGAGCTCGACGTCGAGAAACAGGCCGTGTACGAGCTTTTCCCGATCAACCTGACCCGGATGATGCTGCACACCGACGGCCTGACCCTGCCGTACTGGAAATACGCGCTGAGTTTTCGCCACGCCACGATCTCGGCGCAGGTCCGCGAGCAGGTGATCGTGCGGGTCGCCGCACTCGCCCAGTGCGACTACCAACTGGTCCAGCACAAGTCGGAAGCTCTGCGTACCGGGACGAGCCCTGAGCTGCTGGCAGACCTGATCGATCGCCGGCATCGCCAGTTCGACGATCCGGCCGTCACCGCGCTGGTCGGCTATGTCGACTCGCTGGTGACCCACACAGGAGCCGAACCCGACACTCTCGAAGCGCTGCGAAAGCACTTCCACGACAACGAAGTCGCCGAAATTACTTTGCTGGCCGGCACGTATGTCCTATGCGCCGTATTCGTCAACTCACTACAGGTGCCACCGGATGAGGGCCCCGTCGACTGGGCCGCGGCGGACGCCTACATGAAGAAAGAGGGTCTGTAGATGACCGGTGACCTCGCCATTCTGGAGAGCTATATCCAACGCTGCTCCAACTGGGGCCGGTGGGGTCCCGATGACCAGCTGGGCACGGTCAACCTCATCACCCCGGACAAAGTCCGCGAAGCCGCAGCCCTGGTGAAAACCGGCAAGACCATCTCGCTGACCATGCCCTACGACGACCACGGTCCGCAGACCGGCTACCTCGGCCGAGGCAACCCCCACCTGTACCAACTCGCCACGGGACCGGGATACCTCATCGGTGAGCAACAGCCCATGGAAACACAAACCCTGGCCGAGTGGCGAGCGATCACCGGGCAACCCACCGCCGGCTACTACGACGACATCCTGGTCATGCCGACCCAGTCCGGCACTCAGTGGGACGCTTTATGCCACTTCTTTTGGCGCGGCCGGATGTACAACGGGCATCCGGCGGGCGACGCCGGAACGGGTGGCAGCCGCACCAACGGGGTGCACAACTACACCGGCAAGATCGTCACCCGCGGCGTGTTCGTCGACCTCGCCGAACACCGTGGCGTGGACACCCTCGAACCCGGATACGCCATCACCACCGACGAACTCGACGAGTACCTCGCCGCTAAGAACCTGGAAATCCGGCCAGGCGATGCGCTGATCATCCGCACCGGGTTCATGGCCGCACGACGCGACCACTGGGGAGATTACGCCGGCGGGCCGTCACCGGGGCTGTCGCTGCACACCGCCCCGTGGATCCGCGACAACGACATCGCCGCCATCGCCGCCGATACCTGGGGAATTGAGGTGTTGCCCAACGAAATTGATTGCTGGCAGCCCTTGCACGTGGTCAGTCTGGCCCATACCGGCTTGGCCTTCGGCGAGATGTTCGACCTCGACGCGCTCTCGGCCGACAGCAAAGCAGACGGAATCTACGAATTCATGTTCTGCGCGTCGCCCCTGCCGATCACCGGCGCCTCCGGCAGCCCGGTCTCGGCACTGGCGATCAAGTGAATCCACCATCAACGCAGCGAGCTCCCCTCACGCGCACATCAGGGGTACGGTCCCATCGGCGTCACCCTCGCCGACAAGCCCACAGGCCGCATCAGCGAGCCATCTCCGCGGTCGAGTTCCTCGGTGAGGATGGATTAATGACCCATCATTTGATCAGGACCTTCCTGGGGTGGGCCGAAAAGCAGCTGCCCGAAGGCACCTTGATCCTGACCGC
Source organism: Mycobacterium sp. HUMS_12744610 (assembly GCF_041206865.1). Taxonomy (NCBI): domain Bacteria; kingdom Bacillati; phylum Actinomycetota; class Actinomycetes; order Mycobacteriales; family Mycobacteriaceae; genus Mycobacterium; species Mycobacterium servetii. Next base: position 4,970,677 of record NZ_JBGEDP010000001.1, on the reverse strand, counting down.
CCCGTCCGGACACACCGATTTCACCACCCCGGGCAGCGCGCTGCTGTTCCCCAGCCTGGCCCCCGCCGTCGGCGGCTGCCCCCCCGAAATCGACCCCGACTCCCAGGACTACTACGGCGCGCGCACCGCGATGATGCCCAAACGTCGACGCACCCGCGCCCAGCTGGTAGCCGCCGAACGCCGCAACAACCACCAAGCCCGCACCGCCGCACACGCCGGGCGCACGACCTGGCAACAGCGCTACTTCAGCCACGAACCCACCGACGACGACGAACCCCCGCCGTTTTAGCTGTGGGGGCCGCGTGACTGGCACGCGACCGGGTAGCCCCCGGCCCATGGATGCCATGGCCATCACAGTCACCTTCGCGGGCAACGCCACCACGCTTATCTCGGCCGGCGGCGTGACGTTGCTGACCGACCGGAACTTCCTGCACCGCGGCTGGCACGCCTACCTGGGCTACGGGCTGTGTCGAAGCGGCTGAAAGAAGCGGCGCTGAGCATCGACGAACTCCCGCCCGTCGACGCCGTCGTGCTGTCGTACCTGCACGGCGACCGCTGGGACCGCGTCGCACAGAACGGGCTCGGCCACGAACTCCCGGTGGTCACCACCCCCCGATGCGACCGCGCTCACTGAAATTCCCCACTGACGCTCATCGAAATTCCCCACCCGTGTGGCTCCGCCGAGGAGGCCCCGCCTTCTCATGCTCACTTGGGAGGACGATGTGGAAGTGCATGCCCTGCGCCAGCGTGGTTGGACGATCTCAGCGATCGCCCGAAACACCGGGTTCGACCGCAAGACGGTCCGCAAGCATCTGGCCGTTGGTGGCAATCCCGGGGTTCGAGCCCGCCCTGGTCCGGCGCGGTTCGACCCGATCGACGTGGGCGTGCTGCACCTGGGCGGCACCTGGTTGCCGGCCGGGCGGCGGCTGCCCTTCGGCCTGACCGTCGCCATGGACGGTCGCCAGGGCGCGCAACTGGTGTCCAGGCTGAACCTGTCCAAGATGATCCCCGTCCACCTCGACGACTACGGCGTCTTCGCGTCGCCGCTGGCCGACTTCACCCGCGAGATGGCGCGCCGCGGTATCGCCGATCGAATTCGCCAGTTGAACCGCGGCGCCCCGGTGACCGTTTGACTTGGCTGACCTGCGTCGGTCACCCGCCGGCAAAGGGGGCCAACGGCCGCTGCGGTCCGGGACCTATGTCCCTCGGCCCGCGGATTCCGGCCGCTGAGCGTGATCGGCATAGCGCTCATCGCGTCTTAACGGGGAAGGACGCCAATATGTCGAGTTCCCTACCGCCAGCGGAAATCCTGGCCGCCGCCGGCCGCTGCGGTCGGGTGCGCGCTACCGTAATTCGGGCCCGACACCGGACGTTCGCGCCCTCGTTCCACCGGTTTGCCCAGCAATTCAGCATGGTGTTGCAGAATCGTTCCCAGCACAGTCGACGAGAGATGCCATGGATGTCTTAGCGCCCCCAGGGGTCACCTCCGCGCTCATCTACTCTGGGCCCGGGGCGGCTTCGCTGACAGAGGCCGCCGCCGCGTGGCAGCGGCTGGCCGTCGAGTTGGAGAACTCCGCTGTTGTTTACGCCTCGGCGTTGTCGTCTCTGATCGAAACCTGGGATGGTCCGTCCTCGGTGGAGATGCTCCGGGCCGTCCAGCCCTATCTCATCTGGTTGCGTGGCACCGCTCAGCAGGTCCAGCAGATGGCAACCTCGGCGGAGGCCGCCGCGGCTGCATTCACCGCCGTTCATTCGGCGGTGGTTCCGCCCGCGCAGGTCACCGCTAACAGGATGCGGCTGGCGGAGTTGTTGGCCACCAACAGGTTCGGGACCAACACGGCGGCGATCGCCCAAACCGAAGTTCAGTACCAGGAGATGTGGGCGAACAACTCGGCGGCGATGAGCAGTTATCAGGCCGCTTCGGCGCAAAGCACCCAGCTCTCCCAATTCTTGTCGCCGCTTGCGATTTCCAATCCGACGGCAACGGCTGCCCAGGCCGGCGCGGTGCCCGCGACCACCGCTGCCTCGCCGACCGCCGCGGCATTGGCGCCTGCGGCCGGCACCGCCTTCGACCCCAACACCGGCTGGTCCGGGTATGCGAGCACCTGGGGGAACCAGTTCATTTCGTCCGGATTCCCGCTCAACCTCCTCGGCGTGTGGGCGCAATTCGCGACTGCTCAGGGGGTGGAGTCTGTGGGCGGCGAAGTCGGCCAGGGCCTGGCCGAGGGGGAAGCGGCGCTGGGAGCGTCGGAACTCGGATTGGCCAACTCGAGCAAGGCCCTCGGATCGGCGCCTACCGCTGCGATGGGTGTGGGGGTCACGGTGGGCAAGCTGACCGCGCCGCCCGCGGTGGTGGGGCTGTTACCCGCATCGCAATCGCCGGTGCAACTCGCGTCCGCGGTGTCACCGCTTTCGGCCGAGAACGCCGGGTTGTCCGCGTTGCCGATGATGCCGATGATGGTGCCGCCGTCGAGCTCGGCGGGCAGTGGTTGGCGCAAGAGGAAGCAGCAAAAATTCGAGGACCTTGACTGCGGGGCGGAAGTCCCGAAAAAGGTGATTCATCGACCGCCAAGCGGGGGCTGAGAGCCGACGATGGTGCTTCCCGCCGCCGCGGACATCGGATTTCCGCCGCCGGACAGGTCGAGGGCGACAAGCAGCAGGATACGGAAATGTCCTGGCAGGTAGAGCATTCCAAAATCGCCGTTGGGCTCCACTCGTCGTGTTCAGCCCGCCGGGGCTCTTTCCCCGGCTGAAGCGCCATGGAATTCTCGATGTTGCCGCCGGAGATCACCTCGGCGCTGACTCACTCCGGCCCCGGTGCGGGATCGATGATCGCGGCGTCCACCGTGTGGCACCAACTGGGTGCCGAGTTGGAGGATTCTGCTCGCGGCTATGCCTCGGTGTTGACGTCGGTGACCGACGCCTGGCACGGTCTGTCCTCGGCGGCGATGGTCACCGCTGCCGAGCCATTCGTCGCCTGGTTGGGCCTTGCCGCGCAGCAGTGCCAGCTGATCGGCTCCTCGATGCAAACGGTGATAGCGGCGTTCGAGCTGACGCACTTCACGGTCGTGCATCCCGCACTGGTCGCCGCGAACCGGGCGCGGCTGGCGCTCTTGCTGGCCACGAACTTCTTCGGCATCAACCTGCCCGCGATCGCCGAGACCGAAGCCGAGTACCACGCCATGTGGGTGAACAACTCGGCGGCGATGTACCGCTATGCGGCAACCTCGGCCAGCGCCGTCGTGCCGTCACAGTTCTCGCCGCCGCCGCCGATCGCCAACCCGGCGGGGCTGCTCGCCCAAGCCGAGGTGGTGCCTGGGACTGCCACTGCCGGTTCTGCCGCGCGCACCGCGGCTGCTGTTCCTCTAGCAGCCCAATCGCTCACCGCCTTCGACCCCAGCAAGGGCTGGTTCGGATACTTCAGCACCTGGGCAAACCAGGGCATCGCCGCGGGCGGGTTCCCGGTCAACATGCTCGCCGTGCTCGCGCAATTGTCGACTGCCCACGGGTTCCAGTCGCTGGGCGGCGACATCGGGGCCGGCCTGTCGCAGAGTGCGGCGGATTTCGCGGGGATAAAGACCCGGTTGGCCGGCGCGCTCGGCGCCGCCGGGCCCTCGTGGGCGCCGACGGGCTCGGTGGGCACCGGGATCCTGGTGGGCACGCTGACGGCGCCGCCCTCGGTGGTGGGGTTGCTGCCGGCTTCGGATTCGCCGGTGCAGCTCGCCTCCGCGGCGTCCGCGCTCGCCCCGAAGCCGCCGGTCACACCCCTCGCGATGCCCCCGCTGGGCGCGTCGCCGGCGGCCTCGTCGGGCGATCGCCGCCGCACCGGCCGCGACTACGACGACATCGAGCTCGGCAAGGAGCTGCTGGGCACGGTCATGCAGCGACCGCCGTCGGCGGGATGACGCCCGGCGACCAAGGACTCGTGATTGAGGACCGAGGTCACTAGCAGACGCGCACCGGCGTTGGCGAGCATGATCGGCATGAATCGGCGATCCGTGGCCGCCCTGGTGGGCGGGACCCTGGCGGGGGTGACGGGCTGGGACCTCGCGCAGCGCCGCCACGCCATCCTGCGCAACTACCCGATCGTCGGCCACCTGCGGTACCTGCTGGAGGCGGTGGGTCCCGAGCTGCGCCAGTACATCGTCACCGACAACGACGCCGAGCGGCCCTTCAGCCGCGACCAGCGCCGCTGGGTCTACACCTCGTCGAAGGCGGCCAACCGCTACTTCGGGTTCGGCACCGACAACGACCTGGAACGGGTCCACAACTACCCGATCATCAAGCACGCGGCGTTCCCCGTGCCCGCCCCCGACGGCGAGCCGCACCACCCCGACCCGGAGGTGCCTTTGCCCGCGGCCAAGGTGCTCGGCGGCGCGCGGCGCCGCGCCAAGGCGTTCCGGCCGTCATCGGTGGTCAACATCTCCGGCATGAGCTTCGGGGCGCTGTCCGCCGCCGCCGTCACCGCGCTGAACAAGGGCGCGGCCATGGCCGGGGCCTTACACAACACTGGGGAGGGCGGGGTGTCGCCGTACCACCTGGGCGGCGGCGAGCTCGTCTGGCAGATCGGCACCGGCTACTTCGGCTGCCGCGACGGCGACGGCCGCTTCAGCCTGCCGCGCCTGGTCGACCGGGTCGCGGCCACCCCGCAGATCCGGGCCATCGAGATCAAGCTCAGCCAGGGCGCCAAACCGGGCCTGGGCGGCATGCTGCCCGGCGCCAAGGTCACCCCCGAGATCGCCGCGATCCGCGGCGTCCCGGTCGGGGTCGACTGCAAGAGCCCCGCCGGCCACTCGGCGTTCCGCGACGTCGACGGGCTGCTCGAGCTCGTGGAGACCATCGCCGCCGCAACCGGCCTGCCCGTCGGCGTCAAGTCGGCGGTCGGACAGGAGCGGTTCTGGCGCGACCTGGCCGCGCGCATGGCCGGCACCGGCACCGGCGTCGACTTCGTCACCGTCGACGGCGGCGAGGGCGGCACCGGGGCGGCCCCGCTGGTCTTCAGCGACCACGTCGCCCTGCCCTTCAAGTGGGCCCTGCCGCGGGTCTACCGGGCCTTCGCCGAGGAGGGGCTGCACCACGACGTGGTGTTCGTCGGCTCCGGCAAGCTGGGCATCCCGGAGAACGCGCTGCTGGCCCTGGCCGCGGGCTGCGACATGATCAACGTCGGCCGCACCGCCATGTTCGCCCTCGGCTGCATCCAGGCGCAGCGCTGCCACACCGGCCGCTGTCCCTCCGGTGTCGCCACCCAGTCGGCGTGGCTGCAGCACGGCCTGGACCCGGAGCTGAAGTCGGCGCGCTGCGCCAACTACCTGGCTACCCTGCGCTTTGAGCTGCTGTGCCTGGCCCGCGCCTGCGGCGTCGTGCACCCGGCGCTGGTGCCGCCGGACGCCATCGAACTGCTCGACGTCGACCTCAAGACCGTGCCGGTCGACGAGCTGCTGGGGTACCGGCCCGGCTGGGGGCTGCCCGGCCCGGCCGACGTCGACGCGATTACCCGGCTGATGGCCCCGACCGGGTAGCCCTCCGGCGGTCCAGCCGGCGCAGCACGAACTTGCGCGCCTCGCTCACCCACAGCACGCTGCTGGACACCGCCAGGCACACCAGCCACCGGCCCGGCGACAGCGGAGTGGTGGTGAAGGCCGTGTTGAACAGCGGCAGGTCACCCGCGACCCGCAGCAGGCCGCGAAGCTGCACGAACACGACGACGCGATGGACGCGCTCTACCGGGAGCTGCCAAGTGTGCTGATGGACCGGGAGTGGAAGGAAAGCGTCTCCGTCGGTGTGGAATCGGCGCTGCTCGGCCGTATCTACGAGCGCGTCGCCGACCACGCCGTGGAGATCGGCCGCCGCGTCGTCTTCGCGGGCACCGGCGCCCTGCCGGCCGAGGATGAGATCTCCACCTACTGACAAGATGGGGTCCGTGCAGGTAGCTCCGAACATCCAGGGCCGCCTGTGGCGTTCCGGCGAGCCGCAGGACGACTTCGAGGTCGCCAGGATCGCTGACTACCTCGGCGAGCCCGACCGCGGCACGTTGGCTGAACTGGCCGCCGAACTGGGCCTGAAATCCTGGGCCGTCGAGGATGCGGTCGCGGCCGCCGAGGCGCTGGACGACTGCGTGGAGGCAATCGAGGACGATCTGTTCGACGGCACGTCACCTGCCGGTAGCTTTCAGCGCCGAACATTCCAGATGCGCAGGGACCTGGTGAACCTGCGCCGGGTTGCGCTGCCGATGCGGGAGGTCATCAATTCCATTGCGCATCAACGCGTTGGCGACCGGAACGGCCGCGAGCTGGACCCGCTGTACGCCGACCTCTACGACCACGTGCTGCGCGTGTCGGAATGGATGGAGTCCCTGCGCGACATGATCATCACCATCTTCGAGACGAACCTGTCCCTGCAGGACGCTCCGCTGAACGTCGTTAAGAAGAAGCTGACGGGGTGGGCGGCGATCGTCGCCGTGCCGACCGCGATCGCCGGCTTCTACGGCCAGAACGTGCCCTACCCGGGGTTCGGGACGCCCGCGGGATTTTCGGCCAGCAGCGGCGTGATGGCGGTCCTGATGGTCGCTCTCTACGTGCCGTTCCAGCGCCGTGACTGGCTCTGAGCTGAGCACCGGCGCAGTCGCCGCGGCCCCGGTCGCCGACGTGCTGCGCCGCCTGGACACCTCGGCCGCCGGGCTGTCCGGCGCGCAGGCGGCCGCGCGGATGGAGCGCTACGGCCCCAACGCGGTGCGCACCCACCATGTCAACGCGCTGGCGGTGCTGGGCCGGCAACTGCGCAACGCAGTGCTCATCCTGCTGGGCGGCACCGCGGTCGTCTCCTACTTCCTGGGCGACAGCATGCAGGCGGTCATCATCGGGATCATCCTGGCGGCCAGCATCGGCCTCGGCTTCCTCAACGAGTACCGCGCCGAGCGGGCCGCCGCGGCGCTGCACGCCGGGGTGCACCACAACGCGGTGGTGCGCCGCGACGGGCGCTTCGTCACGGTGGACGTCACCGCGCTCGTCCCCGGCGACGTGGTCCGGCTGTCGCTGGGGGAGGCGGTGCCCGCCGACGTCCGCCTCATCGACGTCAACGGCCTGGAATGCAACGAGAGCATCCTGACCGGGGAATCGACCGGGTCGGAGAAGTCGCCGCAGCCGGTGCCGGCGGGGACCGAACTCGCCGAGTCGTCCGACCTGGCCTTCATGGGCACCATCGTCAGCGCCGGCGAGGGCACCGGGGTGGTGTACGCAACCGGACACAACGCCGAGTTCGGGCGCATCGCAGCGGGTTTGGACGACCGCCCCCCCGAGACCGGCTTCCAGGTGGGGCTGCGCCGGTTCTCCTATCTACTGCTGCATGTCGCGGTCGCGCTGATGGTGGTCATCCTGGCCAGCAACCTGCTCCTGCACAAGCAGGTCATCAACTCCGTGCTGTTCTCGCTGGCGATCGCCGTGGGCATCACGCCGCAGCTGCTGCCCGCGGTGGTCAGCACGAGTCTGGCCACCGGCTCGCGGCAGCTGGCCCGGGCCAAGGTGCTCGTCAAGCGCCTGGTGTGCATCGAGGACCTCGGCGACATCGACATTCTGATCACCGACAAGACCGGCACCCTGACCGAGGGCCGGATCACCCTGGTCGACACGGTCGACGCCGCGGGCGCGCACAGCGAGGCGGTGCGGCGGCTCGGGCTGCTGGCCACCGACGTGGACCCGGAATCCGGTGGGGTCAGCGGCAATGCGCTCGACGCCGCGCTCTGGGAGGCTACGCAGGGGAAGTCCCCGCAGCAGCTGCTGGGCTGCGTCGCGCGCCGGGTCGCGACGCTGCCGTTCGACCACGAGCGCCGCGCGACGTCGGTGCTGGCCGACGACGACGGGCAGCGCGTCCTGGTGGTCAAAGGCGCGCCCGAACAGGTGCTGGCCCAATGCCCGGCGGTGACGCCGGCCGCCCGCCAGATCCTCGCGGCCCTGTTCGCCGCCGGGCGCCGGGTGGTGGCGGTGGCCTCGCGGCCCGCGGCCGGGCTGACCGCGATCACCCCCGCCGACGAACGCGACCTGACGCTGGCCGGCTTCCTGGTGTTCGCCGACGAACCCAAACCCGCCGCCCGCCAGTCCCTGGCCGAGCTGGCCGCCCTGGGCATCGAGCTGAAGATCGCCACCGGTGACAACCCGCGCGTCGCCGAAAAGGTCTGCGCCGATTTGGGTTTGGCGTCCAAGGGCACCGTCACCGGGGCCCAGCTCGACCCGCTGGGCGACGACGACTTCGCCGACGCTGCCCGGCACCACACCATCTTCGCCCGCATCTCCCCGGAGCAGAAGGAGCGGCTGATCACCTCCCTGCGCCGCACCGGGCGCTCGGTCGGTTTCCTGGGCGACGGGGTCAACGACGCGCTGGCGCTGCACGCCGCCGACGTGGGCATCTCGGTGGACAGCGCCACCGACGTCGCCAAGGACGCCGCCGACGTGGTGCTGCTGGAGAAGGACCTGGGCGTGCTGGCCACCGGGGTGGCCTGGGGCCGGCGGATCTTCGCCAACACCATCAAGTACGTGCTGATGGGCACGTCGAGCAATTTCGGCAACATGTTCAGCGCCGCGGCCGCCTCGGCGCTGCTGCCGTTCCTGCCGATGCTGCCCAGCCAGATCCTGCTGAACAACCTGCTCTACGACAGCTCCCAGCTGGCCATCCCCACCGACCGGGTTGACGACGAGCAGCTCCAGGCGCCGGCGCACTGGAACCTCGCCTTCATCCGGCGGTTCATGCTGATCTTCGGCCCGATCAGCTCGCTGTTCGACTTCCTGACCTTCGGCCTGATGCTCGGCGTGTTGCACGCCGGTGCCGTCGAGTTCCGCACCGGCTGGTTCGTGGAATCCCTTGCCACCCAGACGTTGATCATCTTCGCCATCCGTACGCGCAAGGTGCCCTTCGTGCGCAGCCGGCCGAGCGCGCCGCTGGCGGTCACCAGCCTGTCGGTCGTGGCGATCGGTGCCGTGCTCACGATCTCGCCGCTGGCGCACACCCTGGGCTTCACGCCGCTGCCGTGGGCGTTCTTCGCCGTGTTGGGCGGTTTCGTCGTCACCTACCTGGTGCTGGTGGAACTGGCCAAGAAGATGTTCTACGCCGAGCCGCTGGCGCCGGCCGGGCCGCCGCGACGCACCCGCGGGCGCGCCCACCACATCCGCCGGCGCGCCGCGCGCTTCCACTATGTCGACGGCGACGCGCCCGGTGTCGGGATCCGCTGACCCGCGCCGCATGTTCACCTGGCGGTTGTGGTCACCGGCGGCGGTCGCGGCGTACGATCTGGCGGCCGAGCCGATAGGGCCACGGAAGCAGCACGGAGGAGGGCCAGTGGGTTCATCACATGCGGTGGCCGAGCAGGGCGGGGACCGGCCGGTGATCCACCTGTCGGAGCTGCTGCGTTCGCCGGTGCTGGCCCGCGCGGGCGAGACGGTGGGCCGGGTCGAGGACGTGATCGTGCGGTTGCGCGGGGCCGACGAGTACCCGCTGCTGACCGGCATCGTCGCCGGGGTCGGCGGGCGGCGGGTGTTCATCGGGAGCCGAGTGATCAGCGAGTACAAATCCGACCGGGTTGTGTTGGCCAAGAACAAAATCGACCTGCGCGGCTTCGAGCGCCGTGACGGTGAGGTTTTGCTGCGCACGGACGTGCTCGGGCACCGGCTCATCGATGTGGCCGCCGTCGAGCTGGTGCACGCCTACGACGTCGAACTCGAGGACACCGGCGCCGGGTGGGTGCTCGCGCGGCTGGACACCCGGCGCCCGGCGAAGTTCTTCGGGCTCATCAAGAGCTCGGGCGGGCACGCGGCCCGCGACTGGAAGGCGTTCGAACCGCTGATCGGCCACGTCCGCTCCAACGCGGTGCGCCGCCACTGGGGCAGGGTCGGTGGCTTCAAACCGGCCGAGATCGCCGACCTCCTCGAGGAGGCGGACAAGGCCGAGGGCGGCGAGATCCTGGACCGGGTCCGCAGCGACCCGGAACTGGAAGCCGACGTGTTCGAGGAACTCGACCCCGACAAGGCCAGCCGCCTGCTCGACGACATGCCCGACCACGAGGTCGCCGCGTTGCTGGGCCGGATGCGCGCCGACGACGCCGCCGACGCGATCGCCGACCTGCGCCAGGCGCGGCGCCGGCGGGTGCTCGACCTGATGCCCGCCCCGCAGCGCACCAAGGTGATCACCCTGATGGGGTTCAACCCGCAGAGCGCCGGCGGGCTGATGAACGTCGACTTCGTGTCGTGTGCCGCCTCCGCGACCGCGGGAACGGCGCTCGCGCTGATCGCCGACGCCCGCACCCTGCAGCCGGAGGCGCTGGTCAAGATCCACGTCGTCGACGAGGACAGGCGCCTCTCGGGTGTGGTGTCGGTGATCGCGCTGCTGCAGGCCGCGCCGGGGGAGAGCGTCGGAGCCCTGATGGACTCCGACCCGGTGCGGGTCGGCTCCGCCGCCGACCTGACCGACATCGCGCTGCTGATGGCCGACTTCAACCTCTACTCCATCCCCGTCGTCGACGAGCAGGACCACGTGCTCGGGGTGGTCACCGTCGACGACGTGCTGGAGGCCACCATCCCCGAGGACTGGCGCCGCCGCGAACCCGCGCCCCGCCCGGTCCGCGACATCGCCCAACCCGGCGCCCAACCCGGCGACGAACGCGACTCGGCCGTGCCGGGAGGGGGAGGGGCGTGAGCGCAGGCGACGAGGGCACCACCCACACCGCCGCCCAGAACGTCCGCCATAGCGCCGTGCTCGACAGCGCACACCTGGGCGACATCGAGGGCGCGTTCGGTCGCATCGCCGTCGGCGAGACCGAGCATGCCCGCACGTTCAAGACGCGGCTGCTGACCCTGCTGGCCATCGTCGGGCCCGGGATCATCGTGATGGTCGGCGACAACGATGCCGGCGGGGTGGCCACCTACGCCCAGGCCGGGCAGAACTACGGCTACTCGCTGCTGTGGGTGCTGCTCCTGCTGATCCCGGTGTTGATCGTCAACCAGGAGATGGTGGTCCGGCTCGGCGCGGTCACCGGCGTGGGGCACGCGCGGCTGATCAACGAACGCTTCGGCCGCGGCTGGGGCTGGTTCTCCGTCGGCGACCTGTTCCTGCTGAACTTCCTGACGATCGTCACCGAGTTCATCGGCATCACGCTGGCCGCCGAGTTCATCGGCGTCTCGAAGTACATCGTGGTGCCGGTCTCGGCGGTGGCGCTGGTCGCGATCATGGCCAGCGGCAGCTTCCGCCGCTGGGAGCGGGCCATGTTCGTGTTCATCGCGGTGAGCCTGGCGCAGATCCCGATGCTGCTGATGTCGCATCCCCAGTGGACGCACGCGGCGAAGTCGTTTGTGACGCCCAGCATCTCGGGTGGGGTGAGCTCGGATGCGGTGCTGCTGATCATCGCCATCGTCGGTACCACCGTGGCGCCGTGGCAGCTGTTCTTCCAGCAGTCCAACGTCGTCGACAAGCGCATCACCCCCCGGTTCATCGGCTACGAACGCGCCGATACCGTGCTGGGGGCCTTCGTCGTGGTGGTCGGCGCCGCGGCGCTGCTGATGACCGGCGACTGGGCGGCGCGCTCCACCGGCACCGTGGGCGACTTCTCCGACGCCGGCGCCGTCGCGCACCTGCTCGGCCGGCACAGCGAGGTGCTCGGCTCGATCTTCGCGATCGTGCTGATCGACGCCTCGATCCTGGGCGCGGCCGCGGTCACCCTATCCACCAGCTACGCCTTCGGCGACGTGTTCGGCCTCAAGCACTCGCTGCACCGCGGGTTCTCCGACGCCAAACAGTTCTACCTGTCCTACACGGCGATGGTGGCGCTGGCCGCCGCGATCGTGCTGATCCCCGGCGCCCCGCTCGGGCTGATCACCACCGCCGTGCAGGCGCTCGCCGGCCTGCTGCTGCCGAGCGCCAGCGTGTTCCTGCTGCTGCTGTGCAACGACCGGGAGGTGCTGGGGCCTTGGGTGAACCGGCCCTGGCTGAACTGGGTCGCCGGGCTGATCGTCGGCATCCTGCTGCTGCTGTCGGGGATCCTGATGGCCACCACGCTGTTCCCCGACATCGACGTCGTCGCCGTCGCCGGCTACCTCTTGCTGGCCCTGGTGGCGCTCGCGGCCGCCGCGGTCCCGGTGCTGCGCTGGATGGCCCGCCGCCAGCCTGCGCGCCCGGCCGCGCAACTGCCCGCCCGCGGCGTCGACCGCAACGCCTGGCGCATGCCGCCGCTGACCCTGCTGGAGCCGGTCACCTGGTCACCCGGGACCCGCCTGGGCATGATCGCGCTGCGTGGTTACCTGGTGGTCGGCGCCGTGCTGCTCATCATCAAAGCCGTGCAACTCGGCGCCCGGTAGGTAGCGCTACGGTCGCATGCCATGAGCGAAGATGAGCCTGCTCGCGCGAAAAATGCTGTGCTACAACAGCTTCCGTGTTACCGCGGTGTGTTCGCCGACCCACGCCCGCTGCTGACCGAGCGCAACCACCACCGCGTCGGCTTCGGTTCGGTCTGCGAATTCCCCGGCCGTTCGACGGTCCGGCCGGAGAGTTGCGCCCCCTACGCGTTCACCGGGACGTTGCACGAGGTGACCTTCGACCTGCAGACCGTGCCGCCGGAGGCCGAGCGGGCGCTGCACGAGCACGCGCCGGCCCAGGCCGTCGGGTGTGGCGCCGCGGGCTGACTATCGGGCGTTTTCGCCGTCGTCCGGGGAATCCGCCAGGGCGGCCCGAAGGCTCTGTTTCATCTGGTCCCGCACGTAGGAGCCCGTTTTTCCGCCGGTCTGCGGGCAGTCGGGGCAGCTGAGGACGGTGAACGGGTTGGGCACGGATCGGCGCCCGTGGGCGCGGGCACGACGACGCCGGCACCGATGGGCAGTTTGGCGATCACCCGCGGCGATGTCGGCGGAGTCACTGCGGGACGGAGATCCCCTCGAGGTCGGTCAGCGCGGTCTCGATTCCCCGGTTGATCTGATCCGTCACCACGGGGCCGCCCCGCGGGGCCGGCTGCGGGCAACTGCAGCTGAGGACGTTGAACGAACTGGGGTCGGCGCCGACCGGTGCCGCCAGACCCGCCGCGGCCGCCGCTGCGAGGGCGAGACACATCACTAGTTTCGTAACCATCCACAACTCCCCAAAACCGACGCTGTATGAATCTTAGGTGCCGGCGATGGCGGGTGCACGTCAACACTGCATAACAGTGGTAACTACGAGATGTACTGCGGGCAGTAGGCCCGCATGCTGGCGCCGACGAAGTATCCCGCGTGGTAGCCGTCGAGCGGGCTGTTGTCCATCACTGCGGACGCGACCTGGCTCGGCGACTCGCCGCGTTGCAGTTCGTTGCACACCTCGTTCGCGCCGCCGATCGCGGCCTCGGGACTCGGGTAGTGAATGTTCTTGGCCTGCAGCGCGTCCAGGAACGCGTCGTCGTTGGCGTCGGCGCGCGCGGTCGGGGTGGCCAGTCTCCGGATGGGCGTGATGACTCCAGGGACTCTCGGTCGACAGCGAGCTCGAATAGGTTAGCCAAAGCGACTCTGCGGCGCAGCGGTTCGCGCCGCGCGCCGCGCAATCCGGCACACGCACCGACCCGAGTCGGTACCTTGTCGGCATGCCGTTCGCGCGATGGTTGTCGTTGGCCGGTGTGGTGGCTCTGGCGGTGGCGGTCCTGGCCGGCTGCGGCGCGCGGCATCTCGCGGCGGCCGGCGCCCGCGACGTGTCCGGCACGCTGTGGTCCGGGGGCCTCGAGAGGACCTACACACTGCACGTACCGCCCGGCGACCCGGTCGGCCTGGTGCTCAGCCTGCACGGCGGCGGCGGCAACGGAACTGGGCAGCGGGGGCTCACCGACTTCGACGGAGTCGCCGACGCGCACCATTTGCTGGTGGTCTACCCCGACGGGTACGACAAGAGCTGGGCCGATGGTCGCGGGGCCTCGCCGGCGGACCGCCACCACGTGGACGACGTGGGGTTCCTCGTCGCCCTGGTGGGCAAGCTGCAGGACGACTACAACATCGACCCGGGACACGTCTTCGCCACCGGTATGTCCAACGGGGGCTTCATGTCCAACAGGCTGGCCTGTGACCGCGCCGACGTCTTCGCCGCGATCGCGCCGGTAGCGGGGACCCTGGGCGTGGGCGTGCCGTGCCACCCGTCACGGGCGGTCTCGGTGTGGGAAGCCCACGGAACCGCCGACCCGCTGGTGCCGTTCAGCGGGGGCAACGTGCGCGGTCGCGGCGGGATCAGCCACGCCGTCTCCGTCGCGAGCATGGTGGACAAGTGGCGCTCGGTCGACGACTGCCACGGCGAACCGTCGGCGGAGGCGTCGCCCGGTGTCGGGGACGGCACCGCCGTGCACCGCTTCGCCTACACGGTGTGCGCGGCGGCCACCGAGGTGGTGTTCTACCGGATCGACAACGGCGGCCACACCTGGCCGGGCGGCAGACAGTACCTGCCCAGGGCCGTCATCGGCCGCACCACCCGCGCCCTCGACGGCTCGGAGGCCATCGCCCGGTTCTTCCTCGCGCATGCCCGCGATTAGCCCGCCGCGCTGCCCGCGGCCGTACGCCGAGCCTCGTGGGTGCGATCTTGTTACTATGCCTCATACCTGCGGGAGCCGCAGCGCTGCTGGTTCGCCACCGTCCAAAGGAATCGGGTTGCCACTCAATCGGTTTGGTGCCGCGCTGAGTATCCTGGCCCTCGGGGCGATGCTGTCGGGGTGCGGCGCCGACGACAACGGGCAGCATGCGGCGACGGGCACGTCGCCGGTGCGGGTCACCTGCGGCGGCAAGCCGACGTTGCGGGCCAGCGGTTCCACGGCGCAGGCCAACGCGATGACCCGTTTCATCAAGGCCTTCGAACAGGCCTGCCCGGGGCGGTCGCTGAACTACACGCCCGACGGGTCCGGCGCCGGGATCAGCGAATTCGTAGGCAGCCAATCCGATTTCGCCGGGTCCGACTCGGCGTTGAGCAAGGACGAGTACGCCGGGGCGCAGCGGCGGTGCGGTTCGCCGGCGTGGAACCTGCCGGTGGTGTTCGGACCCATCGCCATCGTCTTCCACATCGACGGTGTGACGTCGCTGAACCTCGATGGCCCGATCGCCGCGCGGATCTTCAACGGCGACATCAAGGCATGGGACGACGGCGCGATACAGGCGCTGAACCCGGGCACCACCATGCCCGCCGAGCCGATCAGCGTCGTGTTCCGCAGCGACCAGTCCGGAACCACGGACAACTTCCAGAAGTATCTCGACACCGCCTCCGGCGGCGCGTGGGACAAGGGCGCCGGCAAGACGTTCAACGGGGGCGTCGGCGAGGGCGCCAAGGGCAACGACGGCGCCGCCTCGGCCGTCCAGAGGACCGAGGGGTCGATCAGCTACGTCGAATGGTCCTACGTCCAGGCTCAGCGGCTGGAGATGGCCAAGATCGTCACCTCGGCCGGCCCGGACCCGGTGGGGATCAGTGCCGAGACGGTGGGCAAGACCATCGCCTCGGCCTGGTTCATCAAGGGCGGCAACGACCTTGCCCTGGACACGATCTCGTTCTACCGGCCCAACCAGCCCGGCTCGTACCCGATCGTGCTGGCGACCTATGAGATCGTGTGCTCGAAGTACCCGGACGGGCAGGTCGGCGCGGCCGTCAAGGCCTTCCTGCAGAGCGCGATCGGCGCCGGCCAGGACGGCCTGGCCGACCACGGCTACATTCCGGTTCCGCAGGCGTTCATGTCGCGGTTGTCGAGCGCGGTCAACGCCATCTCCTGACCCGGCCGCGCGTCACGGCGCCGAGTGATTCCTCGGGCAGAACGCGGCGATGCTCGCGCCGACGAAGAAGCCCGCGTGGTAACCGTCCAGTTGGCTGTTGTTCATCACTTCCGAGGCTACGTCGGACTTCTGCCTGCCGTGGTCGAGTTCGTCGCAGACCTCGTGCCCGGCGATGATCGCGGCCTGCGGCGACGGGAAGTTGATCCCCTTGGCCTTCACCGCGGACAGGAAGGCGTTGTCGATCGCGTCGGCATGCGCGGCCGGGGCCGCGACCCCGGCCAGGCCCAGCAGCGCGACCGTCAGGGCAAGGTCGACAGACAGTGGACGCACGCGCTGCGGCGTGCGCGTCCGGCTGTTCGTCATCGGGGGGTCCTTCGGGTCGGCGGTGCAAGAAGGCAAGCCAAAGCCTTTGGCACTGCGATCATTGCATGCCGCGACCGCGACCGCGAAAGTTCCCGGCGCACTTGATCGAAGTCCCCTGTTCAGCGCTGGCAGACCGGACACCAGTAGGTCACCCGCTCCCCGGCGGCGCCGGATTCGCCGTAGCGGATGGGTGCGCCGCAGCGGCGGCAGGGCTGTCCCGCCCGCCCGTACACCCACAGCTGCCGGCCCGCCCGGGTGTCGCCGGTGGTGCAGCGGTTCCAGCGGAAGCGGTTGATCCACAGCATGTCCCGGGCCCGCGCCACCAGCCGGTGCGGGTCGGCGACCGCGCTCACCGGCGCGGTGGGCAAATGGCCGGTGACGAAGCACAATTCGTTGCAGTACACGTTCCCGACCCCCGCCAGCACCCGCTGGTCCAGTAGCGCCTCGGCGAGCGGCCGGCCCGGCCGCGCGGTGAGGTTAGCCGCGGCCCGCGCGGCGTCCCAGTCCGGGCCCAGCAGGTCCGGGCCCAGGTGGGCGACCGCGGTGGCGTCGCGGTCGCGGTCGCCGATCTCGAGCACCCCGAGGTCGACGCCCACGGCCCGCACGGGGCCGGCTTCCAAAACGATCCGCGCGCGATGGTCCACCCGCACCGGACGGTCACCGACCCGCCAGCTGCCGTCCATCTTCAGGTGCGAGTGAATGCTGGCCGGCCCCACCCGGATGAACAGGTGCTTGCCGCGGCTGAGCACCTCGTCCACCGCGTGCCCGGTCAGGTCGACGGTCGCGAACCGCGGCACCCGGACGTCGCAGCGCGTCAGCGTGCGCCCGGCCAGGTGCTCCCGCAGGATCGCGGTGTGCCAGACGGTGTCACCCTCGGGCATGGTTGTCCGGCATGTTCACCGCAGCCGCAGCCCGCGCGGGGTGCGCACGAATCCGGCGTCCAGCAGCCCCGCCAGCGCGTCCGCCGCTCCCGCGCCGGGCAGCGGCTGCAGCGCGGGCACCCCGTCGATGCGTTCCACCAGGATCCCCGCGACCCGCCGCCCGGACACCAGGCCGGCCAGCGCCGCGGCGGCCGCGTGGTGGGCGGCGGGGTCGTCGGTGAAGGTCAGCAACGAGCGTCCGCCGCGTTCGAGGAACCAGGCGCACTCGCCGTCCACCAGCACCACGAGCGCCCCGGCCTTGCGGCCGGGCCGCGCCCCCTGGCCCTGCGCGGTCGAGGCAGGCCAGGGCAGCGCGGCGCCGTAGGGGTTGGCCGGGTCGGCTGCGGCCAGCACGAGCGCCCGGTAGTCGGGCCGCTGCGCGTCGACGCCGTCGGTGTAGCCGCGCAGCCGGTCCACGGTGGACGCGACGGCGAACTGCGCGCCGCCCAGCGACTCCACGAAATAGCCGCGTTGGCAACGCCCGGCGTCCTCGAAGGAGCTCAACACCTTGTACAGGGTGGCGAACCCGCCCGGCATCCCCTCCGCCGCCACCGCGCCCCTGGTCAGGACGCCGTGCCGGCCCAGCAGCAGCTCGGCCTGGTAATGCGCGCGCACCGTGGAATCCGGCTCGGGGGGCGGCAGGGCCGACCACCGTCCCGCCACGGTCGGGTCGGCGGCCCGGTGGTGCTGGGCGTGCGCGACGCTGTAGCGGCTCAGCCGCGGCGGCCGATGCGTCCGGTGCGCCGGCGCCGAACGCCTGCGGCCGCCCGTTCCGCTCAGCAGGGCGCGCACCGGGGCGAAGGTGTCACCGGTGACCCAGCCGGCCCAGATCAGTTCCCACAGCGCGGCTTTGAGCCGGGCCGGGTCGATGTCGCCCGTTCCCCCGTCCGCCGCGAGCTGGCGAAAGAAGTACGCGCCGCCCCCGGACAGCGTGTCCAGGATCGCGCGGTGGACGTCGGTGAGGTCGGCCTGGGCGGGCGGCGCCAGGGTCAGGGGCGCGGAGTCGCTGTGATGCAGCGCGATCCAGCCGTCGCTGCCCGAGATGGACCCGGCGCCCGACCAGGTGACCTCCCCGGTCGCCAGCAGCTCGTCGAGCAGCGCCGGGGTGTAGTCGGCCACCCGCGGGGCCAGCACCAGCGGTTCGATCGCCGAGGCCGGCAGCCGCACGCCGGCCAGCTGGTCGATCACGGTCAGCAGGCCGTCGGGGCCGGACAGGTTCGATGAGACACGGTGCCAGGCCGGCAGGAACCGCCCGTACGCGGCGGTGCTCACCGGCTCGATCTGGGCGCGCAGCGCGGCCAGCGAGCGGCGCCGCAGGATGCGCAACACCTCGGCGTCGCACCACTGCTCGCCGCCGCCCGGCGTTCGGGCGGGCTCCGCGGCGGCGACGAACTCGCCGCGCACCAGGCGCCCTCCAGACGCCCCCGAGGCGGCCAGCCGGCTCAGCACGTCGGCCGTCACCCGCAGCCCCAGGCCGAACCGGGCGGCCGCCTCGGCGGTGGTGAACGGGGTGTGGGTGCGCGCGTAGCGGCCCAGCAGCTCGCCCAGCGGGTCGCTCACCGCCTCGGTGAAGCCGGAAGGCACCCCCGGCGGGACCGCCACCCCCACTCCGTCGCGCAACCGGCCGATGTCCTCGATGGCCACCCACCAGCCGCGCCCGGCGAACGACACCGTCAGCGCGCGGCGGGCGGCCCGCAGGCCTTCCAGCCAACCGGCCACCTCGGCGCCGCCGGCGCGGGCACCGATCTCCTCCTCGGTCAGCGGGCCCAGCAGCCGCAACAGGTCCGCGACCCCCTCGGCGTCGCGGGCGGCCCGCTCCGGCGAGAGGTGCTGCAGCTGGCGGCCGGTCGCGGCGATGACGTCGGGGTCGAGCAGCTCGCGCAGCTCCACCCGGCCCAGCAGCTCGGCGAGCAGCGTCGCGTCCAGCGACAGCGCCGCGGCCCGGCGTTCGGCCAGCGGGGTGTCCCCCTCGTACATGAACGCCCCGACGTAACCGAACAGCAGCGACGCCGCGAACGGCGACGGTTTTGCGGTCTCGGTCTCGAGCACCCGCACCCGGCGCGCGGCGATGCCGTCCATCAGCTCGGCCAGCGCCGGGACGTCGTAGACGTCCTGCAGGCATTCGCGGACGGTCTCGAGCACCACGGGGAAGTCGGGGTACTTGCGGGCGACCTGCAGCAGCTGGGCCGCGCGCTGGCGCTGCTGCCACAGCGGCGAGCGGCGGCCCGGGTGGCGGCGGGGCAGCAGCAGGGCCCGGGCCGCGCATTCGCGGAACCGCGACGCGAACAGCGCCGACCCGCCCACCTCGGCGGTGACGATCGGGTCGATCTCGTCGGCGTCGAAGACGAAGAGGTCGGCGCCGGGCGGGGTGTCCCCGGTTTCGGAGAGGGTGTCGGGCAGCCGCACCACGATGCCGTCGTCGGAGGCGGTGGGTTTCTCGTCGATGCCGTAGCGTTCTCGCAGCCGCCGGCCCACCGCCAGCGCCAGCGGGCCATGCACCCGCAGCCCGTACGGGGAGTGCAGGATCACCCGCCAGTCGCCGAGCTCGTCGCGGAAGCGCTCGACCAGCAGGGTGGTGTCGGTGGGCACCACCCCGGCCGCGGTCCGCTGCTCGTCGAGCAGCCCCCACAGGTTGTCTCTCGCGTAGGCGTCGAAACCCAGTGCGGCGCAGCGCGCGTCGAAGGCGTCGCGGCGCAGGCCGGCCAGCTCGCCGGTCAACGCGCCCAGCGCGGCGCCCAGCTCGGCCGGGCGGCCCACGCCGTCGCCGCGCCAGAACGGCAGCCGGGCCGGCTGACCGGGAGCGGGGACCACCAGCACCCGGTCGTGGGTGATCTCCACGATGCGCCAGCTGGTGGCCCCGAGCGAGATCACGTCGCCGGGCCGCGATTCGTAGACCATCTCCTCTTCGAGTTCGCCCACCCGCGAAGGCTTCTCGGCCTCGGAAGCGAGATAGACCGCGAACAGGCCGCGGTCGGGGATGGTGCCCCCGGAGGTGACGGCCAGCCGCTGGGCGCCGGGGCGGGCGGTCAGCGTCCCGGTGTCGCGGTCATAGACCAGCCGCGGCCGCAACTCGGCGAACTCCGTCGACGGATACTTGCCGCTCAACAGGTCCAGGGTGGCCTCGTACAGGCGGCGCGGCAGCGTCGCGAACGGGGCGGCCCGCCGCACCGTGTCGAACCACCGGTCGGCGTCCAGCGGCTCGAGGGCGGCCGCCGCCACGGTGTGCTGGGCCAGGACGTCGAGGGGGTTGGCCGGCACCCGCATCGTCTCGATCTCGCCGGTAAGCATGCGCTGCACGCTGACCGCACAGCCGATCAGGTCGGTGCGGTGCTTGGGGAGCAGCACGCCGCGGGAGACCTCGCCGACCTGGTGCCCGGCCCGGCCGATGCGTTGCAGGCCGCTGGCCACCGACGGTGGCGCCTCCACCTGGATCACCAGGTCGACCGCGCCCATGTCGATGCCCAGCTCGAGGCTGGAGGTGGCCACCACCGCCTTGAGCAGCCCGCGTTTGAGGTCCTCTTCCACCAGCGCGCGCTGCTCCTTGCTGACCGAGCCGTGGTGGGCGCGGGCCAGCAACGGGTCGGCGCCGTAGGTCTGCCCGCTTCCCATGATGTGCGCCGGCGCCCCGCCGGGCACCCCGCGATTGGGCCCGGACGACTCGGCGGGCAGCTCGACGCCGCGGCGCTCGGCGTGAATCTCGTTGAGCCGCGCGGTCAGCCGTTCGGCCAGCCGCCGCGAGTTGGCGAACACGATGGTCGAGCCGTGCGCCTCGATCAGGTCGACCAGGCGCGCCTCGACGTCGGGCCAGATGCTGGGGGTGCCACCCGCTTGCGGGGGAGTGTGCGCCAGGTTCGCCATGTCGGGCACCGGCACCTGCACGGTGAGCTCGACGGTCTTGCCCGACGGCGGGGCCACGATCCTGGTCGGGGACTGTCCCGACAGGAACCGGGCCAGCTCCTCGGGCGGGCGCACGGTCGCCGACAACCCGATGCGCTGGGCGGGCCGCCCCTCGCGCAGCGCGTCCAGCCGCTCCAGCGACAGGGCCAGGTGCGCGCCGCGCTTGCCGGCGGCGATGGCGTGGATCTCGTCGACGATCACGGTCTGCACGCCGGCCAGGGTCTCCCGCGCGGCCGAGGTGAGCATCAAGAACAGCGACTCCGGCGTGATGATCAGCACGTCGGGCGGATGGTTGAGCAGCTGCCGGCGCTGCGCGGGCGGGGTGTCGCCGGACCGCACCCCCACGCTGATGTCGGGAACCGGCACCCCGCGGCGCTCGGCGATCCGCGCCAGCCCCGCCAGCGGGGCGCGCAGGTTGCGCTCGACGTCGACCGCCAGGGCCTTGAGCGGGGAGACGTAAAGCACACGGGTCCTGGCCCGCCGCTCGGGATGGGCGGCCAGCCGGTCGATCGCCCACAGGAACGCCGCCAGCGTCTTGCCGGACCCGGTCGGCGCGATCACCAGGGTGTTGTCGCCGTCGGCGATGGCGTCCCAGGCGTCGGCCTGCGCGCTGGTGGGCGCGGCGAACGTGCCGGCGAACCACTCGCGGGTGACCGCGCCGAACCGGCCCAGCGGGTCGGGGGGACGGTCAGGCCGCTGCGGACCGGCGCGAGTGCTCACCTGACCATGGTGCCAACGGGGACCGACAGGCGCTCACAGCCTGGAGGTGGCCATCAGGTGGGCGAGTTCGTCCGGAATGCCCGGCACCCGGGCGATGGCGTCCAGCAGCGAGTGCGCGCAGGCGTCGGCGAGCCGCTCGGCATCGGTGGACGGGTCGATGATCCGCCGACGGCAGATCTCGAAGGTGAGCGCCAGCCAGCCGTGCAGGATCACCTCCAGGTGCTTCTCGGTCTCGGGTTCCAGCTTGTCGGCCGGGATCGTGCTCACCAGTTCGGCGACCCGGCTCATGATGTGTTCCAGCTGGCGGTTCTTGGCCTCGTCGCTGACGCCGAGCAGCACCGGGTCCGAGCGGCCCAGGCCGACGTACGCCGCCCACGCCGACTGCGGATGGTGTTGTTGGTAGGCCATGTAGGCCAGCACACCGGTCCGGATCTCCTCGAACAGCGTCAGGCCGGCGGGCCGCAACGCGTCGGTGGCCTCGTAGAGCCGGTCGGCCTCATCCTGCACGACCGCGGCGAAGAAAGCCCGTTTGTCCGGAAAGTAGTGGTACATCAAGGCGCGGGAGACCCCGGCCCGCTCGGCGATCTCGTCGATGCGGACCTCGTCGTACGGCCGCTGACCGAAAACCTCCGCCCCCAGAGCAAGCAGCTCTGCTCGGCGGTCCTCGGGGGACAACCGCCTTCTAGCTCTCGGCATGGGTCAGATAGTACCCACGCGGCCGGCGGCGACGTCCGGACTTGCGTTTATGGGATCCAAGCCCGCCGGACTGGGACCGCCTCGGGCGGCGTCATTTCAGCGTGCGCACGCACAACCGGAACAGGCACCAGGAGATCTCGGCCCGCACGCCCGCCTTGTCCAGATAGCGCTGCCATTCGGCCCGGCGGAAGCTGCGGGTGATGGAAACGATGCCGTCGGAGCGCACGATCGGGTGCCAGCGCATCAGGTCGGCCAACAGCGGAAACAAGTAATAGTTCAGCGAATTGCGGTGCAGATCCGCGATATGCCAGCCGCGTGCGGAATTCGCCTGCAGCCACATCAGGAACTCGACGACCTCCTCGTCGCCGAGGTGGTGGGTGAACTGCGAGCTGACGATGAAGTCCGGCCGCTTGTCCGGGGTGTAGGCGAACACGTCGCCCGTCCGGTACTCGATGCCCATCTCCGGCGGGGTGGCCGCCTGCGCGGCGGCGATGCTGCGCGGGTTCAGGTCGATGCCCGACAAGCGCGCCTTGAGCCCGCGGCGATCCGCCCAGCGCGCGATGGCGCGCAACAGATCGCCGTCGCCGTAGCCCACGTCCAGGATCGAGAATTCCGCGCCGGCGGGCAGCGTCTTCGTCGCCCGCGCCAGCCAGCGCAGCGCCGGGAGGTGGGTGAGCGTCATACGGTTGACGACGGCGAGGTCGGCCAGACAGCGCTGGTAGTCGGCGAGGGCGACGTTCTCGTCATCGAGGACTTCCGGCGTCATGCTGCGCACCGAGAGGTCCATGCATCCCATCCTTCCCGTCGAATCCCCGCGCTCAATCTTGCGGCATGGTCCCCAGCGTTGCCCACGGCCCTCCCTCCCCGGCCTCCCCGACGGCCGAGAACGGCGGTTTACCGTGGTTTACCACCGGGTATGGGTTTTGGTGCGATCGTTTCGGGGGGTGGGATCCTTCGGGGGCGGCAACACATGAGGATGAAGGATGCAGAAGGCAGACGAGTGGTCCACGGGCGACCGCCTGGGGCAGGAGGACGGCGAGGTCCACGCCGCCGTCCGCTTCGCAGCCCTGGCTACGGCTGCCGGGGTCGGCTTCCTGGTCATGGCGGCGCTGTGGGTCAGTACCTGCCCGGGCGTGAGCGTCGACACGGTCGCGTGCGGCGCGCCGCAGCGCACGATGCTGGCTTTCGGGGGCCCGCTGATCCTGCTGACGGCCGGGCTGTGGGCGTTTCTGCGCACCTACCGCGTGTGGCGTCGCGAGGGGACGTGGTGGGCATGGCACGGTGCGGGCTGGTTCCTGCTGACGCTGGTGGCGGTGACAGTCTCATTGGGGGTGTCGCCGATCGCCGGCCCGGCGCTGGGACTCTGAGGCATTTCGCTGAGATCACGCGCGAAAACCCGGCTCCCGGGTTTTCGCATGCTGCCGGGCGGGTATCAATAGTTCGACCATGACTAATTCCCGCGACCATTGCCCCCACCCCTGCACCGCGACGCGCCGGGACCGGCGCGTCGCGGTCAACTCCATTCCGGCGAATTCGAGTGGGGTACCCGGCGGCGACAATGGCTAACCCGCTGGAACGTATGGTCCCAGGGGGGCTGCAGAGCGGTAGTAACGTCAGTCGAACAATGCCGGGAGACCATACCTCAGAATTTCACGGTGGCCCGGGTTCTGCTGTGGCGGTCTGCGGGGCGGCAGCTTTGTCGAGGTTTTGAGGCTGGGGGTAGGCGGCGGCGCCGCGTGTCGTGCGGTGACGCCGGGTCCTTTATCCCGGGGGTGGTTACTCCTTTCTTGGGGTCGAGAGGGCATAGGGGCCTGTGGGTCAGGGTATGGCGCGGACCCTGTTGAGGGCGTCGGCGAATTCTTGTGCCCAGGGCCAGGTTTGGGGGATCCGCAGGATCAGGTAGCGGGATCGTTTGATCAGCCGGGCCGCGGCGTGCAGCAGCCGGTAGCGCAGGGTGGCGGGTTCGGCTTTGGCCAGTGGGCCGTCCAGGAGTAGCAGTCGCATCCAGCACAGCAGGTCGATGGCGATCGCGACGGCGGTGACCCAAGCGGTGTTGATGGCGAACGAGTGTGAGGGCCAGCGGGCCAGGCCGGTGTCTTTGCCGGTGCGGATGAAGCCCTCCACCCGGGCGTGGACGCGGTGGCGGGCTTCCAGTCGCTGGGGTTGTCCACCGGCAGTCGAGGTGGCGAGGACCTGGTAGCGGTAGCCGGCCAGCTGCTCGAACAATGACAACTGGGTGCCGTGTTCGATTTCTTCGCGCCGCACCAGGATGCGCATGCCGGCCGGCCAGCCGACCAGCCGATCCCCTCCGGTGCTGTGGCGCAGCAGCCCGGTCAACTCGGCGACCTGGGCGTCGTCACGGGCCGCTCCGGTGGCATCCAGTGCGGCTTGCCATCCCGCATCGGGCATCTGGCCGATCGCGACCCGGACCCGCTCATCGAGGTCGAATCCGACCGAGTAGCCCACTGACATCCCCGGCCGGGCATTGAGTTTCTCCAGGTGTTCGACGACGGCGTGGCTTGAACCCGCGCCGTCGATGGTGACCAGCAACTTGCGGCGCCACTTGGCCGGGATCGCCGCGATCGCGGCGTCGATGATCGCGATATGATCGGCCGCGGTGTTCGAGCCGGCGTTGCCTGCACGGGCGATCACCGCCAGCAGTTCGCCGGTGTTGTCACACCACGCCAACAGCGGGTGGAAGCCAAACCCGCCTTTGAAATTGCCTGCGGCGTGCTGCTTATCGCTGTGCGACTGAATCAGCGACGCGTCGATGCGGATCACGATCGTGTCCCCGAGGTCCCCATAGCAGGTCTGCGAAGCCGGGATCGCACCGTGGCGGGCCTCGATCGCCTCCCACACCCGAGAGCGGACCTTGTTGCGCACGGCCGTGACCTCGGTGATGCTCTGCTCGTCGATCTCGCCCAGGGACCGCCACATCGTCGGAACCGACGCCACCGCCTGAAACAACCGGTGCTGATCGCGCAGCACCGCGGTGCCGGCCAGGTTCTGCGCGCCGCCGGCGATCGATACCGCCACATCGCGCAACACCGCGCCTCGGTCGTGGGTGACTTCTGGGCGCGACAGCACCGACGACAAACCGCTGGTCAAACCCAGATTGTCGGCCAGCAACCGGGGTATCACGTTACCGGCGTGCCCGACCACGTCGTCGCCACGGACCTCAACTCGGACATTCTTCGACCAATCCGTAGTAGCCTGCATCTGACAGGTGCACTCCCATCCTGGATAACCGAGCCTCGAATACTCCGATTATCCTTGCGGCAGTGCACCTTTCACGTTAACGACACCCCTGAGCTCCACATTCGATGAAAAATCCAGGCATATGAACGACGCGGGATTGCGCGTCCACAAGCGCAACCGCGGCCACCGAGCCGTCGAAGTGCACGTCGCCGCACGCCTGGAGAACCTGGCGATGCTGCGCACGCTGGTCGCCGCGATCGGCACCTACGAGGACCTGGACTTCGACGCCGTGGCGGACCTGCGGCTCGCGGTCGACGAGGTGTGCACGCGGCTGATCCGTTCGGCCACGCCGGATGCGACGCTGGTGGTCGTCGTGGACCCGCAAGACGACGTTCTGGTCGTGGAGGCCTCGACCGCGTGCGACACTCACGACGTGGTGGCGCCCGGCAGCTTCAGCTGGCACGTGCTGACGTCGTTGGCCGACGACGTCAAGACCTTCCACGACGGCCGCGCACCCGATGAATCCGGCAGTGTCTTCGGAATCACACTGACGGCCCGGCGGGCGGCCTCCAGCAGGTGACGGCGCGAAATGCCGGCGGTTCGGCTTCGCGCCCCAACGAATACGCCGATGTGCCGGACATGTTCCGCGAGTTGGCGACCTTCGCCGCCGACTCGGCGGATTTCCAGCGCCACCGGGACAAGATCGTGGAGCGCTGCCTGCCGCTGGCCGACCACATCGCCCGGCGGTTCGAGGGCCGGGGCGAGCCGCGCGACGACCTGGTCCAGGTGGCGCGGGTGGGTCTGGTCAACGCGGTGGTCCGGTTCGACGTCGACACCGGTTCGGATTTCGTCTCGTTCGCCGTCCCCACGATCATGGGGGAGGTGCGGCGCCACTTCCGCGACAACAGCTGGTCGGTGAAGGTCCCGCGGCGGCTCAAGGAACTGCACCTGCGGCTCGGCAGCGCCACCGCGGAGCTCTCCCAGCGGCTCGGCCGGGCACCCACCGCCACCGAGCTCGCCGAAGAACTCGGCATGGAGCGCGAGGAGGTCGTCGAGGGCCTGGTGGCGGGCAGCTCCTACAACACCTTGTCCATAGACAGCGGTGGCGGCAGCGAGGACGACGAGGCCCGTGCCATCGCCGACACCCTGGGCGACGTGGACTCCGGCCTGGACCGCATCGAGGACCGCGAGGCGCTGCGCCCGCTGCTCGAGGCGCTGCCCGAGCGTGAGCGAATGGTGTTGGTGCTCAGGTTCTTCGAATCGATGACGCAGACGCAGATCGCCGAGCGGGTCGGGATCTCGCAGATGCACGTGTCCCGGCTGCTGGCCAAGTCGCTAGCGCGGCTGCGGGACCAGCTGGAGTAGCGGGCGCGGCTCCCCGGCTCCCGGCTGGCCGCCGGGCCGCAGCAGCGGTTCCTCCTGCGGCGTCGTCACCGGCAGGGTGCCGTCGGGGTCGCAGACGCGCAGCAGCAGGGCCACCGCGGGGCTGGGCACCATGGCCCAGTTCGTGCGGGCGCCCGAGCACATCACGTTGATCCGGTGCAGCGCCGAGAAGCCAGCCGTACCAATGAATTTCAGGCCGCGCAGGTCCAGGGTCACGCGCTTGCAGCGACGAGCGCTGCGTTGGACGTAGGCGGCGAGCTCGTCGGCGTTGGCCGCGTCGAGTTCACCGTCCACCGTGATCACGGTGCCGCCGGGTAGGCGGCACGCGCCGAACTGCGCGGTACGACTTTGTTGCCAAGATTGGGCCACAGACATAGCCGGACTCCATCACTAGAGGAGGGTGTGCTGTGGATGACGTCAGGCGAAGCCGGGAAGTTCATGCGCCCCCACGTTCCCGACGTGATCCGGCGGCTGTGAACTCAACCTGATTGCACCCTACCCGTGCCGGGGTGGGCCGACAACGGTTGCGGGGAGCCGGCGGATCACTTGATCTCGGCGAGCACCGTGCCCTGGGTGATGGCCGCACCGGCCTCGACGGCGAGCCCGGTGATGACGCCGTCCTTGTGCGCGGTGACCGGGTTCTCCATCTTCATCGCCTCGAGGACGACCACCAGGTCGCCGGTGGCGACCTCCTGTCCCTCCTCGACCGCGACCTTGACCACGGTGCCCTGCATCGGAGCGGTCACCGCGTCACCGGAGGCCGTCGCGCCCGCGTGCGCCCCGCGCTTGCGCGGCTTGGGCTTCTTGCGGACGACGCCGGCCGGGTCGGCGGCACCGCCGGACAAGGCCAGGTCGCCGGGCAGCGACACCTCCAGGCGGCGGCCGTCGACCTCGACGACCACCTTCTGCCGCGGCCGGGTGTCCTCGTCATCGAGGGGCTCGCCGCCGGTGAAGGGTTCGACGGTGTTGTTCCACTCGGTCTCGATCCAGCGGGTGTGCACGGAGAAGCCCTCGTCGTCACCGATGAACGCCGGGTCGGACACGACGGCGCGGTGGAACGGGATCACGGTGGCCAGGCCCTCGACGTGGAACTCGTCCAACGCGCGCCGGGCCCGCTCGAGGGCCTCGGTACGGCTGGCGCCGTACACGATCAGCTTGGCCAGCATCGAGTCGAACTGCCCGCCGATCACCGAGCCGGTCTCCACGCCGGAGTCCAGCCGCACCCCGGCGCCCGCGGGGGGGTCGAACCGGGTGACCGGGCCCGGCGCGGGCAGAAAGCCGCGACCGGCGTCCTCGCCGTTGATCCGGAACTCGAAGGCGTGGCCGCGCGGCGTCGGGTCCTCGGTCAGGTCCAGCTTCTCGCCGTTGGCGATGCGGAACTGCTCGCGCACCAGGTCGATGCCCGCGGTCTCCTCGGTGACCGGGTGCTCGACCTGCAACCGGGTGTTGACCTCCAGGAACGAGATCAGCCCGTCCTGGCCGACCAGGTACTCGACGGTGCCGGCGCCGTAGTAGTGGGCCTCTTTGCAGATCCGCTTGGCCGACTCGTGGATCTCCTTGCGCTGCGCGTCGGTCAGAAACGGCGCCGGGGCCTCCTCGACCAGCTTCTGGAAGCGGCGCTGCAGCGAGCAGTCGCGGGTGCCCGCGACGACGACGTTGCCGTGCTGGTCGGCGATCACCTGGGCCTCGACGTGGCGGGGCTTGTCCAAGTAGCGCTCGACGAAGCACTCGCCGCGGCCGAACGCGGCCGTGGCCTCGCGCACCGCCGACTCGTAGAGCTCGGGGATCTCCTCGAGGGTGCGGGCGACCTTCATGCCCTTGCCGCCGCCGCCGAAGGCGGCCTTGATCGCGATCGGCACGCCGTACTCCCGGGCGAAGGCCACCACCTCATCGGCGTCCTTGACCGGGTCGGGAGTGCCGGGCACCAGCGGCGCCTGGGCGCGCGCGGCGATGTGGCGGGCGGTGACCTTGTCGCCGAGGTCGCGGATCGACTGCGGGCTGGGCCCGATCCAGATCAGGTTCGCATCGATCACCGCCTGGGCGAAGTCGGCGTTCTCCGACAGGAAGCCGTAGCCGGGGTGGATGGCGTTGGCCCCGGACTTGGCCGCCGCGTCGAGGATCTTGCCGAAGTCCAGGTAGGACTCCGCCGACGTCTGGCCGCCCAGCGCGAACGCCTCGTCGGCCAGCCGCACGTGCGGTGCGTCCGCGTCGGGCTCGGCGTACACCGCCACGCTGAGCAGCCCCGCGTCGCGGGCCGCCCGGATCACCCGGACAGCGATCTCGCCGCGGTTGGCGACGAGCACCTTGGAGATCCTCGAGCCGGCGTGACTAGCCACTGCGCCTCCTGTTTGGCATATCTGCAGACTTGTGCTGCGACGTCTTTAAGAGAGTTTCTTACTCTGCCTGGGAAGTCTAAGCGGCGCGCCGTCGGCGCGATCAGCCGGTGCCGGAATTCGCGCCTTATCGGGAGGTTTCGCGCAGCCGCCGCTTGATCCGGGCCAGCATCGCCGACATGCCGCGCAGCCGCAGCGGGCTGATCAGAGCCGCCAGGCCCAGCTCGGTGTAGAAGTCCTCGGGCACCGCCAGGATGTCGGCGGCGGGCTGCCCGTCGAGGCCGGCGGCCAGGATCGAGGCGAACCCGCGCGTGGTCGGTGCCTCGACGGGCGCGCTGAAGTACAGCCGCACCCGGTCCGGGTCGCCGGCGTCGACGTGCAGGAACAGCGGGGTCTGGCATTCGGGGACCGGCTCCATCGCCGCCTCTTCCAGCTCGGCGGGCAGCCCGGGCAGGTCGTCGGCGAATTCGAGCAGGAGCTTGAGCTTGTCCTGGCCCTGGACTGCGGCGAAGTCGGATACCACCTCGGCAAGCGGCGCGGGCAGGCTCATCGGGCCGGTACGGCTCCCGGCGCCTGTCCCGGTTCTGCGCCCGCCACGATGGGGACGCGCACGGTGTTGCCCCACTCGGTCCACGACCCGTCGTAATTGCGCACCCCGGGCTTGCCCAGTAGGTGCGTGAGCACGAACCAGGTGTGGCTGGACCGCTCCCCGATGCGGCAGTAGACGATGGCCTTGTCGTCGGGGCCGAGGAATCCGTAGAGCTCCTCGAGCTCCTCGCGGCTGCGGAAGCGCCCGCTGTCGTCGACGGCCCTGCTCCACGGGATCGACCGGGCGGTGGGGATATGGCCGGCCCGCAGCACCCCCTCCTCGGGGTAGTCGGGCATGTGGGTGCGCTCGCCGGTGTACTCCTCCGGGGAGCGCACGTCGATCAGCGGCTCGGCGCCCAGCGCCGCCAGCACGTCGTCCTTGTAGGCGCGGATGGGTTCGTCGTTGCGCGCCACGACGGGATATCCGGTGGAGGTTCTGGTCGGGACCTCGAGGCTGGTCTCGCGCCCTTCGGAGAGCCACAGGTTGCGGCCGCCGTTGAGCAGCCGCACGTCGGGGTGGCCGAACAGCGTGAAGACCCACAGCGCATACGCCGCCCACCAGTTGCTCTTGTCGCCGTAGATCACCACGGTGTCGTCGCGGGCGATGCCCTTGCGGTCCATCAGCTCGGCGAACTGCCGGCCGGTGATGTAGTCGCGCACGGGCGCGTCGTTGAGGTCGGTGTGCCAGTCGATCTTGACCGCGCCGGGGATGTGGCCGACGTCGTAGAGCAGGACGTCCTCGTCGGATTCGACGATCGCCAGGCCGGGCGCGCCCAGGTGGGCCGACAGCCAGTCGGTGGTGACCAGGCGTTCGGGGTGGGCGTAGGCCGCGAGCGTGGGGCTGGGATCGGGCGGTAGGGGCACACCGAAAGCCTACCCACCCGCGGCGTTTCGCGGGCGCGGGCGCGCGCTTGAGGCGGGCGGATTGGCCGCCCACACCGCGGCGACCGACACTCCCGCGCGGACCAGCAGCGACCGGGTCAGCGGCAGCCCGATCCCCACCACGGCCGAGGGGTCGCCGTCGACGCCGTCGATGAACCAGCCGCCCAGGCCGTCGAGGGTGAATCCCCCTGCCACGCGCAAGGATTCACCCGAGGACAGGTACGCATCGAGGTCCTCGGGGGACGGAGTTCCGAAATGCACTGTGGTGACAGCGTTTTCGGCAGTGGTGTAAGTAATCTCGTTGTCCAGCAACCGAATCAGCGCGTGGCCGGTATGGAGCTGGCCGGCGCGCCCCGCCATGGCCTGCCACAGGTCGCGTGCCGCGGACGTCGAACCCGGCTTGCCGCAGAGCCGGCCGTCCAGGTGGAGCATCGAATCGCAGCCGATCACGACGCAGTCGGCGGCGACGGCGGGCTCGAGCTCACCGGCCACCCGTTCGGCCTTGGCCCGGGCCAGCGCACACACCACGTCCCCGGGCGGCGCGTCGGCGCCCAGGCCGGCGATGACGGCGTCCTCGTCGATCCCCGAGACCCTGACGAGCGGATCGACGCCGGCTTGGCGCAGCACTTTGAGCCGGCCCGCCGACGCCGAGCCGAGCACCAGCCGGGTCACTGCTGCATACGCTGCATGTGGATCTTCTGCTGCATGGTGAGTCGCTGAAAGTTCGTCATCGCATAGCGCAGTTGGTCGGTCGGCAGGCCCCAGCGGGTGCGCTCGGGCGGCGGCGGTTGGGGCGCGGCGCCGGCGCTGCCGAGCACGGCGATCAGCGCGGCCAACTCCGCGGCGGTGGGCTTGCCGCGCAGGATCTGGATGTGCGGCTCGTGCAGCTGGTGGCCCTCGTCGGCGCTCACAGGGGGATGTTCCCGTGCTTCTTGGGCGGCAGGTGGGAGATCTTGCGTTCCAGCAGCCGCAGCGCCGTGCCGATGTAGCCGCGGGTGTGCGACGGCGGGATCACCGCGTCGACGTAGCCCCGCTCGGCCGCCACGTACGGGTTCACCAGCGTGTCCTCGTACTCCTGCTGCAGCCGCAACCGCAGCTCGTCGACATCGGCGCCGTCGCGGGCGGCCTCCTTGAGCTGCTGGCGGTAGACGAACCCGACGGCCCCGGAGGCGCCCATCACGGCGATCTGGGCGGTCGGCCAGGCGATGTTGACGTCGCAGCCCATGTCCTTGGAGCCCATGACGCAGTAGGCGCCGCCGTAGGCCTTGCGGGTGATGACGGTGATCTTGGGGACGGTCGCCTCGCCGTAGGCGTAGAGCAGCTTGGCGCCGCGGCGGATGATGCCGTTGTATTCCTGGCCGGTGCCCGGCAGGAACCCGGGGACGTCGACGAGCATGACGATCGGGATGCCGAAGCAGTCGCAGGTGCGCACGAACCGGGCCGCCTTCTCCGAGGCGTTGATGTCCAGGCAGCCGGCGAAGTGGGTCGGCTGGTTGGCCACGATGCCGACCGGGCGGCCGTCGATGCGGCCGAACCCGACGACGATGTTCTGCGCGTAGCCGTTCTGGACCTCGAGGAACTCGTCCTCGTCGAGGATGCGGGTGATCACCTCGTGCATGTCGTAAGGCTGGTTGGGGGAGTCCGGGATCAGCGTGTCCAGCTCGATGTCCTCGGCGGTGAGGTTGTCCTCGATGGGGCCCTGGGGGATCGGCTCGGCGTAGCGCGGCGGGTCGGTGGCGTTGTTGGGCGGCAGGTAGCCCAGCAGCTCGCGCACCCAGTCGAAGGCGTCCTGCTCACCGGAGGCGACGTAGTGCGCGGTGCCGGACTTGGCCATGTGGGTGTGGGCGCCGCCGAGCTCCTCCATCGTGACGTCCTCGCCGGTGACGGTCTTGATGACGTCGGGGCCGGTGATGAACATCTGGCTGGTCTGGTCGACCATCACCACGAAGTCGGTCAGGGCGGGGGAGTAGACGTGCCCGCCGGCGGCGGCGCCCATGATCAGCGAGATCTGCGGGATGACCCCGGAGGCGACGATGTTGTTGCGGAAGATGCGGCTGTAGAGGCCCAGCGAGACGACGCCCTCCTGGATGCGGGCGCCCGCGCCGTCGTTGATGCCGATCAGCGGCCGGCCGGTCTTGATCGCCAGCTCCTGCACCTTGACGATCTTCTCGCCGTACACCTCGCCCAGGCTGCCGCCGAACACGGTGGCGTCCTGGCTGAAGATGCACACGTCGCGGCCGTCGATGGTGCCGTAGCCGGTGATAACGCCGTCGCCCAGGGGGCGGTTGTTCTCCAGGCCGAAGTTCGTGCTGCGGTGCCGGGCCAGCGCGTCGAGCTCGACGAAGGAGTCCTCGTCGAGCAGCGCGAGGACGCGCTCGCGGGCGGTCAGCTTGCCCTTGGCGTGGACCTTCTCGACGGCCTCCTCGCCGACGGGGTGCAGCGACTCTTCCCGGCGCTTGTGCAGCTCGGCCAGCTTGCCCGCGGTGGTGTGGATGTCGACGATGTGTTCGCTCGCAGGCTCAGCGGAATGAGCCGAGCGGTCGGTAACGCTTGTCATGGCAGTCGATGTTATCGGCTGGCCGTCCGGCACTGCTTAGGCTGGGCCGGGTGAGCGACCGGGACCCGCCTCTGAACGAGGCCGCGCTGCGGGCGGAGCTGATCGGCGCCGGGCTGGGCTGGCGACGCCTGGACGTCGTCGAGCGGACCGGCTCCACCAACGCCGACCTGCTGGCGCGCGCGGCGTCCGGGACCGACGGGGCGGCCGACGTTGCCGGTGCGGTGCTGATCGCCGAGCACCAGACCGCCGGCCGCGGGCGGCACGGCCGCGGCTGGTCGGCCGGCCCGCGTGCCCAGATCACGATGTCGGTCGGGGTCAGCGTCGTCGACGTGCCGGTCGCCGCGTGGGGCTGGCTGTCGTTGGCCACCGGGGTGGCCGTCGTCGAGGCGGTGGCCCCGCTGCTGGAGGGGACCGGATGCCGGGCCGGCCTGAAGTGGCCCAACGACGTGCTGGCGGGCCCTCCGGAGTCGCGCGGCAAGCTGGCGGGCATCCTCGCCGAGGTGGCGCGGCCGTCGGTGGTGATCGGCGTGGGGCTCAACGTCACCCGCGCCCCCGGCGACGTCGCCGGCGCCACCTCGCTGCGCGACCTCGGGGTCGCCGCACCCGACCGCGGCGAGCTGGTGCGCGCGCTGCTGACCGAACTCGGCGGACGGATCGCGGCATGGCGGGCCGCGCGCGGCGCCGACCGAGCGTTGGCCGCCGACTACCGGGCGCACAGCCTGACGATCGGCACCCGGGTGCGTGCGCACCTGCCCGGCGGCCGGGAGGTCGTCGGCACGGCCACCGGCGTCGACGACCAGGGCAGGCTGTGCTTGCAGACCGAAGGCGAAACCGCCGTGATCTCGGCCGGTGACGTGGTGCATCTGCGGTAGCGGGCGCAGCTAATGTCGCGACCATGCGTTATCCGGACAACGCCCTGGCCGCCGGCGAGCAGGTGGTGCTGCACCATCACCCGCACTGGAAGCGGCTGTTCTGGCCCGCCGTGGTGTTCGTGGCCGCGACCGGGCTGGCGGCCTTCGGCTCGGGCTACCTCAACTCGACGCAGTGGGAGCAGACCGCCAAGAACGTCATCCACGGCGTCATCTGGGGGATCTGGCTAGTGGTCGTCGGCTGGCTGGCGTGGTGGCCGTTCCTGACCTGGCTGACCACCCATTTCGTCGTCACCAGCCGGCGGGTGATGTACCGGCACGGGGTGCTCACCCGGGCCGGGCTCGACATCCCGCTGGCGCGGATCAACAGCGTCGAATTCCGCGACCGGATCTTCGAGCGGATCTTCCGGTGCGGGACGTTGGTCATCGAGTCGGCGCCAC
Organism: Mycobacterium sp. HUMS_12744610; assembly: GCF_041206865.1. Classification (NCBI taxonomy): domain Bacteria; kingdom Bacillati; phylum Actinomycetota; class Actinomycetes; order Mycobacteriales; family Mycobacteriaceae; genus Mycobacterium; species Mycobacterium servetii. Next base: position 4,936,102 of record NZ_JBGEDP010000001.1, on the reverse strand, counting down.
AAGACCCGTTGGAGTTCCACGACATTCCGCGACTGCGCGAGGTGCACGCGCTGCTGTATCACGAAGTCTTCGACACCCTGGGCGCCCCGGGTTCTACGGAGGCGCCGGGCTGACCCGATCGGCCCGCCTTGCGGCTGCGCCAGGCGCGCAGCAGGGTGACGTTGCCCATGTGGGGGCCCATGTTGCCGCCCTCGATGGTGTCCTCGAAGACCTCGGCGATCCCGCCGGCGGTGAGGGCGGACTCGAGGGCCTTCTCCTCCAGGGCCATGTCGGGAATGCGCGCGAACGCGTCGGGGAACACCCAGCGCCGGAACGCCCAGAATCGGAAAGCCATCTGCAGCAAATTCCCGATGATGTAGGCCGAGACGAAGTCGGCGATGTTCTCCACCGTCAGCGAAACCATCGGCTCCCGCAACTGCAGGACGTAGCTGGAGAACCACAGCGGCGCCATGCTCAGCAGCACCCCGACACCGCTGAAGGCGAAGAACAGCAGCGCCTCGTGGTGGCGTTCGCGACCGCCGCGGTCGCGGAAGCTCCACTCCCGGTTCAGCACGTAGGAGGCGATGACCGCGACGATGCCGGCGATCACCTTGGCGGTGACCGGCTTGGTCTCCAGGATCGTGAGCTTGAGGGTGTAGAAGATTGCCGAGTCGATGATGAAGGTGGTGCCGCCGACGATCGCGAACTTGATCAGTTCGTGGTGGCGCTGCACACAGGGCTGAAAAGCCGCGGGCAAACGCGCAATCGTTGCATCGGCGAAGGGCACAACACGTGAGTGTACGGACGGACACAAAAACGACGCAAAATGGTTCATAACGATCCGGTCTCACCGCCGGTCACCGGCCGGGCCGCCCCCATGACACCATGATGGCCGTGCCGAGTACCCCCACGCCCGTCCTCGCCCCGCGTGTGGCCATGGTCGGCGGCGGCCAGCTCGCCCGGATGACCCACCAGGCCGCGATCGCGCTGGGGCAGACGTTGCGGGTGCTGGCGACCTCCGCCGACGAGTCGGCCGCGCAGGTCACTCCCGACGTGGTGATCGGCTCGCACCTCGATCTGGAGGACCTGCGCCGGGTCGCGGCCGGGGCCCACGTGCTGACGTTCGACCACGAGCACGTCCCCACCGACCTGCTGGACAAGCTCGTCGCCGAGGGCGTCAACGTCGCCCCGCCGCCCAGCGCCCTGGTGCACGCCCAGGACAAGTTCGTGATGCGGCGCCGGCTGGAGGCCCTGGGCGCCCCGGTGCCCCGCTACGCGCCGGTGGACAGCATCGACGACCTGGACGCGTTCGCGCGCACCCTGGGCGCCGCCGACGACGCCCCGGTGGTGGTCAAGGCGGTGCGGGGCGGCTACGACGGCCGGGGGGTCTGGATGGCCCGCGACCTCGCCGGCGCCCGCGAGATCGCCGGCAAATGCCTGGACGACGGGCTGCCGGTGCTGGTCGAGGAGCGGGTGGAGCTGCGTCGGGAGTTGTCGGCGCTGGTGGCGCGCTCGCCGTTCGGCCAGGGCGCGGCGTGGCCGGTGGTCCAGACCGTGCAGCGCGACGGGATCTGCGTGCAGGTGATCGCGCCCGCACCGGAGCTGTCCGGGGAGTCGGCGGCCGCCGCGCAGCGGCTGGCGTTGCGGCTGGCCGCCGAGCTGGGGGTGGTCGGGGTGCTCGCTGTCGAGCTGTTCGAGACCACCGACGGGACCCTGCTGGTCAACGAACTCGCGATGCGGCCGCACAACTCCGGGCACTGGACCATGGACGGGTCGCGCACCAGCCAGTTCGAGCAGCACCTGCGCGCGGTGCTGGACTATCCGCTCGGCGACACCGACGCGATCGCCCCGGTGACCGTGATGGCCAACGTGCTGGGTGCGCCGCAACTGCCGGCGATGTCGATGGACGAGCGGCTGCACCACCTGTTCGCGCGGATGCCGGACGCCCGGGTGCACCTGTACGGCAAGGCCGAACGGCCCGGCCGCAAGATCGGGCACATCAACTTCCTGGGCAGCGACTCAGCGGAGCTGGAAAACCTGAGGGAACGCGCCGAACTGGCGGCGCACTGGCTGTCACACGGCCGATGGGCGGACGGATGGGACCCACATGAGCACCACTAGCCCCCGCAGCCCCCGTGTGGGGGTCATCATGGGCAGCGACAGCGACTGGTCGGTGATGGCCGACGCCGCCGCCGCGCTCGCCGAGTTCGGCATCGGAGCCGAGGTCCGCGTGGTGTCGGCGCACCGCACGCCGCAGGTGATGTTCGACTACGCCCGCGGCGCCGCCGACCGCGGCATCGAGGTGATCATCGCCGGCGCGGGCGGCGCCGCCCACCTGCCCGGGATGGTCGCCGCGGCGACGCCGCTGCCGGTGATCGGGGTGCCGGTGCCGCTGGCGCGCCTGGACGGCCTGGACTCGCTGCTGTCGATCGTGCAGATGCCCGCGGGCGTTCCGGTGGCCACGGTCTCCATCGGCGGCGGCCGCAACGCGGGCCTGCTGGCCGTGCGCATCCTCGCCTCGTCGGACGCGGCGCTGCGGGCCCGGGTCGTCGAGTTCCAAAACGAGCTGGCCGAGAGTGTGCGGACCAAGGATGCGGCGGTGCGGCGGCTGCACGGTAAAGTTACCGGTGAGTAGCGCAGGGAGGCTTGAGATGGCTGGATGGGCCGGAAATTCGTCGTTCGATTTGTTTCGGTTGCCCGAGGAGCATCAGGAGTTGCGGGCGGCGATCCGGGCGTTGGCGGAGAAGGAGATCGCTCCGCACGCCGCCGAGGTGGACGAGAAGTCGCGGTTTCCGTCCGAGGCCCTGGATGCGTTGAACGCCTCGGGTTTCAACGCGGTGCACGTGCCCGAGGAGTACGGCGGTCAGGGCGCCGATTCGGTGGCGGCGTGCATCGTGATCGAGGAGGTCGCCCGGGTCGACGCGTCGGCGTCGCTGATCCCCGCGGTGAACAAGCTGGGCACGATGGGCCTGATCCTGCGCGGCTCCGAGGAGCTCAAGAAGCAGGTGCTGCCGCAGATCGCCGACGGCACCGCGATGGCGTCGTACGCGCTTTCCGAGCGCGAGGCCGGCAGTGACGCGGCGGCGATGCGGACCCGGGCCAAGGCCGACGGGGACGACTGGATCCTCAACGGCGCCAAGTGCTGGATCACCAACGGCGGGGTGTCGAGCTGGTACACGGTGATGGCGGTGACCGACCCGGACAAGGGCGCCAACGGGATCTCTTCGTTCATGGTGCACAAAGACGACGAGGGCTTCACCGTCGGCCCCAAGGAGCGCAAGCTCGGGATCAAGGGCTCGCCGACCACGGAGTTGTACTTCGAGAACTGCCGCATCCCCGGTGACCGGATCATCGGCGAGCCCGGCACCGGTTTCAAGACCGCGCTGGCCACCCTGGATCACACCCGGCCCACCATCGGCGCGCAGGCCGTGGGCATCGCCCAGGGCGCGGTGGACGCGGCGATCGCCTACACCAAGGAGCGCAAGCAGTTCGGCCGCCCGGTCGCCGACAACCAGGGTGTGCAGTTCATGCTCGCCGACATGGCGATGAAGGTCGAGGCCGCCCGGCTGATGGTGTATCAGGCGGCCGCGCGCGCCGAGCGCGGTGAAGCCAATCTGGGCTTCATCTCCGCGGCCTCGAAGTGCTTCGCCTCCGACGTCGCGATGGAGGTGACCACCGACGCGGTGCAGCTGTTCGGCGGATACGGCTACACCGCCGACTTCCCCGTCGAGCGGATGATGCGCGACGCCAAGATCACCCAGATCTACGAGGGCACCAACCAGATCCAGCGCGTCGTGATGTCGCGGGCGTTGTTGCGCTGACGCCACCCCTGGTTCAGCCTGTGTTGGGAAAGCGCAGGCGCACCGCATAAGATCACTCACGGCAACCGTTCGGGGTGGTAAGCCGGTACGCAAGCCTCTTTCGGCGCGCCGGCTCTGCGGTCGGAGCGTCGCCACACAGCTAATGGCTGCCGCGGCCCGCGGGGGGTCGAGTTAAAAAGTTGCTCACCTCCCGGCGCCCGCGGATGACCGGAAGTGATGCCTGTGCGTGCTCCAGTTACCCCGGCGGCCCATTGGCAGTCGTTGTCGCTGTTGCTGGTCGAGGACGACCGGGCCGACGCGGTGCTCGTCGAGGACCTCATCGCGGACGCCGTCGCCGACATCCGGGTGGTGTGGGCGCAGTCCATGGCGCACGCCGAGCGTGAGCTCGCGGCCGCCCGGCCCGACTGCGTGCTGCTGGACCTGCACCTGCCCGACGCCAGCGGGATCGACGCCCTGGACCGCATCGCCAAACGCGACGCCACGGTCCCGATCGTGGTGTTGACCGGGCTGAACGACGAGTACTTCGGGGCCTCGGCCGTCGCGGCCGGCGCCCAGGACTACCTGGTCAAGGGGCGGGTCGAACCGGAGATGTTGCGGCGGGCGCTGCTGTACGCGATCGAGCGCAAACGGGCCGAGCTCATCGCCGCCGACCTGCACGCCACCCGGCTCCGTGCCCGCGAGAACGCGCTGCTGGAACGCGGCCTGCTGCCCTCCCCGCTGCTGCACGACAACTCGGGAGTCGAGATCGTCGCGCGGTACCGGCCCAGCCGCGAGGACGCGCTGCTGTGCGGGGACTTCTACGACGTCGTCCAGACCCCCGACCGCACCGTGCACGTGCTGATCGGCGACGTCGCCGGGCACGGCCCGCACGAGGCGGCCCTGGGCGCGGCCCTGCGGATCGCGTTCCGCGCTCTGACGTTCGCCGGGTTGCACGGGGTCGAGCTGATGCGGCAGCTGGAGCGGGTGCTGCACTCCGAACGGACCGCCACCGGTATCTTCGCGACGGTGCTCACCCTGGAGATCTCGCCGGACAGCCCGCGGGTCACCACGGTCCGCGCCGGCCATCCCGGGATGCTGCTGCAGGGCGGCGGCTGCGTGGACTGGATCGAGCCGCCGGCGGGGCCGGCGCTGGGGCTGCGGGCCGACGACTGGCCGCGCCACGACCTGGACCTGCCCGTGGGGCACGGGCTGCTGCTGCTGACCGACGGTCTGTTCGAGGGGTACTCGGGGCGGGGCGCCCGGCGCCTCGGCGAGGACGGTCTGCTCGCCCTGGCGCGCCGGCACGCCAACCGGCCCGGGCCGGCATTCGTGGACGCGCTCATCGACGAGGCCGAAAAGCTCGCCCGGCCGCAGGGCGGGCTCACCGACGACATCGCGGTGCTGCGCGTCGAGCGGACCACGGCGTGACGCCGACGTTGCGCTCGCTGCGCCCGTCGCGGCTCACCACGCGGGGATGGCAGGCGGTGGTCCTGTTCGTCATGGGCATGCTGGTGCTGACCGGCGCCGCGGTCGGCACCGTGCTGCTGGACCGCACCGACAAGATGTCGCGGGAGCTCATCGACGACATCCAGCCGGCGCGGGTGGCGGCGTGCCAGCTGCAGGCCGCGCTGCGCGACCAGGAGACCGGCGTTCGCGGCTACCTGATCACCGCCGATCGCCAGTTCCTGGCGCCCTACTACGACGGACAACGCGCGGAGCGGGCCGCGGCCGAGGAGATCCGCCGCCGCCTCGGCGGGCGCGCGAACCTCATCGCCAACCTCGACGAGATCGAGCAGTCCGCCGCGCGGTGGCGGTCCAGCTATGCCGAGCCGCTGATCGCCCGCGTGACCCCCCACTCCCCGAACGTCGTGGACGGCGGGGTGGCCGAGCGCGGCAAGGCCCAGTTCGACCAGCTACGTGCCCTCTTCGACGCCCAGAACGCGAGCCTGTCCGCGGCGTGGGTGCACGCCGCCGGGCAACTCCGGCACACCGACGCCTGGCGCGACCGCGTGCTGATTTCGCTGGTGGTGGTGTTCTTCGCCTCCGCGGTGGTGCTGGGGCTGCTGGTGCGCGACACGGTCAGCCGCCCGCTGGCGGACCTGGCCTTGGCGTGCCGGCGGATCACCGAGGGCAGCTTCGCCGAGACCATCTCACCGCCCAGGCGGCCCAGGGACATCCGCGGCATGGCGATCGACGTGGAGAACATGCGCCGGCGGATGGTCGAAGAGCTCGAGGCGTCCCGCACCGCCCGGGCGCAGTTGGACGAGCAGGCCGAGGAGCTGCGCCGTTCCAACGCCGAACTCGAGCAGTTCGCCTACGTCGCCTCGCACGACCTGCAGGAGCCGCTGCGCAAGGTCGCCTCGTTCTGCCAGCTGCTCGAGAAGCGCTACGGCGACAAGCTCGACGAGCGCGGCGCCGAGTACATCGGGTTCGCGGTCGACGGGGCCAAACGCATGCAGGTGCTGATCAACGACCTGCTCACCTTCTCCCGCGTCGGCCGGCTGGGCACCTTCCAGGCCGAGGTGGACCTCGACGTGCCGCTGGACGCGGCCATGAGCAACGTCTCCGCCGCGATCGAGGAGTCCGGCGCGCAGATCGTGCGACCGCCCGAGCCGCTCCCGCGGATCGTCGGCGACCCCACCCTGCTGACGATGCTGTGGCAGAACCTGATCGGCAACGCGGTGAAGTTCCGGCGCGAGGACACCTCGCCCCACGTCGTCATCGAATGCGAACCGGGCACCGGTGACCGCGAGGACCAGTGGGTGTTCCGGGTTTCCGACAACGGCATCGGGATACCCGAGGAGTTCGCCGAGAAGGTGTTCGTCATCTTCCAGCGCCTGCACGGCCGCGACGCGTACCACGGGACCGGGGTCGGGTTGGCGCTGTGCAAGAAGATCGTCGAGCACCACGGCGGCAGCATCCACATCGACACGTCCTACGTCGACGGCACCCGGTTCGAGTTCACCCTGCCCATGGCCCCGGCTCCCGAAGACCCGGCCCCCGAAGACCAGGCCCCCCAAGACCAAGCAGAACAAGCACAGCCAGAAGGAGCACAGCAATGACCTCGGCCGGGAGAGCGATCGAAATCCTGCTCGTCGAAGACGACCCGGGCGACGAGCTGATCACCCGGGAGGCGTTCGAGCACAACAAGCTCAAGAACAACCTCAACGTCGCGCACGACGGCGAGGAAGGCCTGGACTACCTCTACAGGCGCGGCAAGTTCGCGGACGCGGTGCGGCCCGACCTGATCCTGCTCGACCTGAACCTGCCCAAGTACGACGGCCGCCAACTGCTCGAGCAGGTCAAGTCCGATCCCGACCTGGCGCGCATCCCGGTGGTCGTGCTCACGACGTCCTCGGCGGAGGAGGACATCCTGCGCAGCTACCAGTTGCACGCCAACGCCTACGTCACCAAGCCGGTCGACCTCGACCAGTTCATCAACGCGGTCCGCCAGATCGACGAGTTCTTCATCCAGGTGGTGCGGTTGCCGGGTCTGTGAGCGGCGCCTGCACTCACGACTCCGGGTGCCGGCCGGCGTGCGAACATGTCCGGCGTGAACATCCAGCAGGCGCCGCCGGGTTCGCTGCGCCCGCGGTCCGGCGGGCGGTCCCGGATGACGCGCGTGGCGCTGGCGAGCCTGGCCGGCTCGGCCATCGAGTTCTACGACTTCTTCCTCTACGGCACCGCGGCGGCCCTGGTGTTCCCCAGCGTGTTCTTTCCCGACCTGGGCGCGACGATGGCGACGATCGCGTCGATGGCGACGTTCGCCGCGGCGTTCGTGTCCCGGCCGTTGGGCGCCGCCGTTTTCGGGCACTTCGGCGACCGGCGCGGCAGGAAGGCGACGCTGGTCGCGACGTTGCTGATCATGGGCCTGTCCACCGTGGCGGTGGGCCTGCTGCCCGGCGTGGCGACCGTCGGTGTGGCCGGCCCGCTGGCCCTGCTTGCCCTGCGGCTGCTGCAGGGGCTGGCGCTCGGCGGCGAGTGGGCCGGCTCGGCCCTGCTGCTCGCCGAGCACGCACCGGCCGGTCGGCGCGGGCGGTACGCGATGTTCACCCCGCTGGGGGCCGGCGTGGGACTGGTGCTGGCCAACCTCGCCATGCTGGTGGTCAACGCCACCGTCGGGGAGACCAGCCCCGCCTTCCTGGCCTGGGGGTGGCGGGTGCCGTTCCTGTTCAGCGCCGTGCTGGTCGTGGTGGCGCTCTACGTGCGCCTGAACATCGGCGAGACACCGGTTTTCGCCGCGGAGTTGCGGCGCGCCCATGATGCCCCGCGCACCGCGCCGATCGCCGCGCTGCTGCGCGATCAGACCCGGCGGGTCGTGCTCGCCGCCGGCTGTGCCGTGGGGCCTTTCACGCTGAGCTTCATGGCGGCGACCTATCTGCTGAACTACGCCCGCGGCGAGCTCGGGCAGTCCCGCAACGTGATCCTGTTCGTCGGTGTGCTCGGCGGGCTGTCGTCGATCGCGCTGACCGCACCGGCGGCGGTCCTGTGCGACCGCGTCGGCCGGCGGCGGGTCCTGCTGTGGGGTTTCGCCGCGGCCGTGCCGTGGTCGTTCGCGGTGATGCCGTTGATGAACACCGGGATCGCGGCCCTGTTCGGTGTCGCCATAGTCGTCACCTTCGCGATCATGGGTGTGCTGATCGGCCCGCTCAGCGCGTTCATCCCCGAGACGTTCGCCACCCGCTACCGCTACACCGGAGCCGGGCTGGCGTTCAACGCCGGCGGGCTCGTCGGCGGCGCGGTGCCGCCGATGCTCGCCGGCGCGCTCGCCGAGACCGCGGGGCCGTGGGCCATCGGGCCGATGATGGCCGTCCTGGTGCTCACCAGCCTCGGCTGCACCCTGGCGCTGCCCGAGACGCTGGGCGCGGCGTTGACCGATCCCTAGGCCTAGGGTGCGGAGAGGAACTCTTCGTTGTGCGCGCCGATCGCCGGCGGGGGCTCGGGGGCCGCGGCGTCGAAACTGGAGTAGCGGGCCGGGGTGCGCACGACGGTGACGGCGCCCTCGCCGTTGTCCGGGCTGCCGCCGACCCGCAGGGCGAGCTCGTTCTCCGCGAACAGCGGGGTGCCCACCACCTCTTTCCAGGTGTGGGCGTGGCAGGCCATCAGGCCGCCCTCCTGCAACAGCTCCACCCATTCGGCCGCGGTCTTGCCGGCCAGCGCCGCCTCGAGTTCTTCGGTCAGCTCCGGGTAGTGCAGCGCGCGCGCCCGCTGGTCGACGAACCGTTCGTCCTCGAGCAGGTCGGGCCGGCCGATGAGCTCGCACAGCTTGGCCCAGTGCTTGGGCACGTACGCGCTGATCACCAGGTAGCCGTCGGCGGCCCGGAACGCGTCCGAGGGCTGGGTGGCGAAGCCGACCCCCTTGCGCCGCTTGGGCTTCGGCGCCGCATCGGTGGGCGTCTCGGTCGGCTTGTTCAGGTGGATCGTGAGCTGGGCGGCCTGCAGGCCGACCGCGACGTCGTACATTGCGACCCGCACCACGTCGGCCACCCCGTGCCGTTCACGGTGCAGCAGGGCGGCCAGCACCGCCTGGGCCAGGACGTGCCCGCTGGCGGCGTCCACGAGCTGGAACGGGATGATCTGTGGTTTGCCGCTGGGCGTGGGCATCCCGGTGGTCATGCCCGACTCGGCGGCGACCATCAGGTCCACCCCCGGCCTGCTGCCGTGCGGGCCGTTGCCGCCGTAGGCCGACAGCCGGGCGTAGACCAGCCGGGGGTTGCGGGAGCGCAGCTCGTCGGGGCCCAGCCCCATGCGCTCCATCACGCCCGGGCGGAACCCCTCCAGCACGACGTCGGCGGTCTCGGCCAGCCGCAGGATCTGCTGGCGGCCCTCCTCGGTGGTCAGGTCCACCGCCACCGACTTCTTGCCGCGGTTGTGCGGCAGGAACAGCGTGGCCAGCGGCGGCCGCCCGGGCAGGACCGCGGTGATGTGGCGGGCCGCCTCACCGGCGGGTGCCTCGATCTTGACGACCTCGGCGCCCAGGTCCGCCAGCACCTGCCCGGCCAGCGGGCCGGCGATGTTCTGGGTGAAATCGAGCACGCGGTAGCCGTCGAGTGGCTTGGGGGCGTTGCTGTCCGGCATGGGGTGCCTTCTTCAGTCGGCCTTGCGCAGCACCGCGGTGCAGTAGTAGTTGCGGGCGAACGGCGCCTGCTCGCTGTCGTCGGGGCCGTCGGTGGGCTGCAGCGGCAGCCCGTGCTCGGCCAGCAGCTGGTTCAGCGGCGTGCGCACCGTCACCCAGCCGCGGTCCTGGAGGTAGCTCGCGGCGTCGTTGCGCTCGCCGGGGAAGCCCAGGTCGTCGAGCGCGACGTCCAGGCCGTTCTCCTGCCACCGGGCGGCGGCGGCGTTCAGCGCCTGCGCGTTGACGCCTGAGTTCAAGAACACCTCGGCGACCAGCCGGCTGCCGTCGGCGCTGAGTTCGGTGATGTTGTCCAGCAACCGATCCTGCGCGTCGGGCGGCAGGAACCCGAGCAGGCCCTCGGCGGCCCAGGCCGCGGGCGCGGCGGTGTCGAAGCCGGCCTGCCGCAGCGCCGAGGGCCAGTCGTGGCGCAGGTCGATCGGCACGGGCCGCACCTGCGCGGTCGGGTTGGCGCCCAGCTGCGCGATGGTGACGCTCTTGAAGTCGAGCACCTGGGGCTGGTCGATCTCGAACACCGTGGTGCCCGCCGGCCACGGCAGCCGGTAGGCGCGCGCGTCCAGGCCCGACGCCAGCAGGACCACCTGGCGCACGCCTGCGGCCGCCGCGTCGGCGAAGAATTTGTCGATGTAGCGGGTGCGCGCCGCCAGCATGTCGGTCATGCGCTGCATGCCCCACGCCGCGCCGGGGATGTCGACGTCGGCTGAGTCGAGTTCGCCCGCGGACCACCGGGTGAAGAAGTCCACGCCGACCGCGCGCACCAGCGGCTCGGCGAACGGGTCGTCGATCAGCTTGTCGCGGGTCGCCCGGGCCCGGCCGGCCGCCACCATGGTGGCGGTGGCCCCCACGCTGGTCGCCAGGTCCCACGTGTCGTTCTCGGTGCGCGCCATTCGTCAAAACCCTTCGTCGATGTACCGGGACCCACTGGTTGGACAGCGTAACGAGGAACGCTATGGCGCTGTCCGCGGCTCGGTTTCGCGCGCGTGGGTGACCAAAGACCCCGCCGGTGGTGGCGATACGCCCCTATCGCCCGGTGGCGGCGCCGGGCACAGTGCAGACGTGATCAAACGTGTCGATCTGGAAGTCCGCTCGCTGCTGCTGTACGCGCGGGCCGGGGGACTGCGGGCGGTGCCGCCCTGGCGCATCGTGCCGGTGCTGCGCGCGTTCGGCCGCTACGGCCTGCTCGGGGCGGCGACGGCGATCACCGCCGCCCGGGATCCCGACGGTGTCGCGCTGATCGACGAGCGTGGCGCGCTGAGCTTTCGCGACCTGGACCGCCGGACCAACGCGCTGGCCAACGCGTGGCGCGGGCGCGGTGTCGGCCCGGGCACCACCGTGGCCGTCATGGCCGGCAACCACCGGGGGCTTCTGGAGGCGGTGTTCGCGGCCGGTAAGTGCGGCGCGGGCGTGGTGCTGCTCAACACCGGCTTCGGCGGCGAGCAGCTCGCCGGCATGGTGGCCCGCGAGGGGGTCGACCTGCTCGTCCACGACGACGAGTACGGCGGCGCGGTCGCCGAGGTATATCCCCGGCTGGGACGTTTGCGGGCCTGGGCGCAAACGCCCGGCCCCGACACCCTCGACGCGCTGATCGAGCACGGTGACACCCGCCCACCGCCGGCCTCCCGCGGCCGGCCCAGGATCGTCATCTCCACCAGCGGCACGAGCGGGACGCCCAAGGGTGCGGTCCGTTCGGAGCCCTACTCGCTCATCCCGGTCGGCGGCCTGCTGGGCAAGGTCCCGTTTCGGGGCCGCGAGGTCACCGAATGCTGCGCGCCGCTGTGCCATTCGCTGGGCTTCAGTCACGCGATGTATGCGATGGTGCTGGGCTCGACGCTGGTGTTGCGCCGCCAGTTCGAGCCGCTCGAGGCCCTGGCGGACGCGGCCGCGCATCGGGCCAGCGCCATGATCGTCGTGCCGATCATGTTGCGGCGCATCCTCGACCTGGGCCCCGAGGCGCTCGCCGGCCGCGACCTGACGGCCCTGCGCATCGTGTTCGTCGGCGGATCGCAGCTCGGGCCCGAGCTGGCCACCCGCGCGCTCGCCGCGCTGGGCCCCGTCGTCTACAACATGTACGGCTCCACCGAGGTCGCCTACGCCACCATCGCCACGCCCGCCGACCTGGCCGCCGAGCCCGCCTGCGTCGGCGGCGTGGTGCCCGGGTCGGTCGTCAAGATCTTCGACGGCGACGGGCGCGAGGTCGCCCCCGGGACTCCGGGGCGCATCTTCGTCGGCAACGTGCTGGCGTTCGAGGGGTACACCGGCGGCGGCACCAAGGAGACCATCGGGGGCCTGCTGTCCACCGGCGACGTCGGCCACTTCGACCGGGCCGGGCGGCTGTTCATCGACGGGCGCGAGGACGAGATGATCGTCTCCGGCGGCGAGAACGTGTACCCGGGCGAGGTCGAGGAGGCGCTCGCCCGCCATCCCGACGTGCTCGACGCCGCGGTCGTCGGCGTCGCCGACGAGGAGTTCGGGCAGCGGCTGCGCGCCTACCTGGTCGCGCGGCCGGGCGTGTCGCTGAGCGAGCGCGACGTCCGGGACTACGTGCGTGACCGGTTGGCCCGCTTCAAGGTTCCCCGCGACGTGGTGTTCGTCGACGCGCTGCCGCGCAACGCGGCCGGCAAGGTGCTCAAACGGGAGCTGAACAATTCGGCGTAAGTGCGCTCACCCCGCGGTGTCGCGGTGTCCGGGCCCGGTGCGCTGCCTCTACCATCGGGTGCAATGACCTCGTCGGCTTCGGTCTCCCGCACCTGCCCGCGCGCAACGGAGCGCGACGCCGCCTGGCAGGCCGGTGCCCGATGGGCGCGGCGGCTGGCCTGGGTCAGCCTCACCGTGCTGCTCGTCGAGGGCGCCATCGGACTGTGGCAGGGCCTGGCGGTCGGGTCCATCGCGTTGACCGGGTGGGCGCTGGGCGGCGGCGGCGAGGCGCTGGCCAGCGCGACGGTGGTGTGGCGCTTCAGCGGATCCCGCACCCTGTCCGAGACCGCCGAGTCGCGCGCCCAGCGCGGCGTGGCGGTGTCGTTCTGGCTGACCGCCCCCTACATCGCCGCCGAATCCGTGCGCGACCTCATCGACGGGCACCACGCCGAGACCTCGGTGATCGGCATCGTGCTGACGGTGATCGCGCTGGTGTTGATGCCGGCCCTGGGCTGGGCCAACCACCGGCTGGGCGTCCGGCTGGACTCGGAGGCCACCGAGGGCGAAGGCATCCAGAACTACCTGTGCGCCGTGCAGGCCGCCGGCGTGCTGGTCGGCCTGGCCGTCACCGCGGCCTGGCCGAGCGGCGGCTGGTGGATCGACCCCGCGGTCGGGCTGGTGGTCGCCGGCATCGCGGTGTGGCAGGGCGTGCGCGCCTGGCGCGGCCACGACTGCTGCTGAGCGCCGCCGTCAGTCCAGCCGGTAGCGGATCAGCCGCGAGCTGTTGGCCACCACCGCCACCGACGACGCGTTGTGCAGGATCGCGGCCAGCACCGGCGACAGCGCGCCGCCCGCGCCGATGGCCAGCCCGGCGGCGTTGACCGCGATGGACATGCCGTAGTTCTGGCGGATCACGTCGACCGCCCGCGCACCCAGGTCCCGCACGTCGAGCAGGCGGTGCAGGTCGTCGTTGGCCAGGGCCACGTCGGCGGTCTCGACGGCGACGTCGGTGCCGGCCAAGCCCATGGCGATGCCGATGTCGGCGGCCGCCAGCGCGGGGGCGTCGTTGACGCCGTCGCCGACCATGCCGACGACGAAGCCCTCGGCCTGCAGCGCGCGCACCGTCTCGAGCTTGTCCTCCGGCATCACCTCGGCGCGCCATTCGTCGATCCCCAGCTCGCCGGCGACGACCTCGGCGATGTCCGGGTGGTCGCCGGTGAGCATGACGATGCGGCGCACACCGCCGGCCCGCAGCTTCGTCAGCACCTCGGCGGCCTCGGGACGCACCTCGTCGCGCAGGCTGACCAGCCCCACCAGCGTGCCGTCCACGGCCAGCAGCAGCGGTGTCTCGGCCTGGCGGCGCAGCCGGTTCACCCACTCCGTCGCCTTCTTCGACACCCGCACCTTCTCGGCGCGCAGCAGCGACGGGCTGCCCAGCAGCAGGGTGCGGCCGTCGGCGCGGGTCCGCATGCCCAGCCCCACCAGCACCTCGCACTCCTCGTGCGGCGGGATGCTGATGCGGCGCTCCTCGGTCGAGCGGATCACCGCCTCGGCCAGCGGGTGCCGGGAGTGGATCTCCGAGCTGGCCGCATACGCCAGCACCTGTTCGGGCTCCCAATCGGAGTGCATCGCAACGATATTGGTGACCACCGGGCGCCCGACGGTCAGCGTCCCGGTCTTGTCGAACACCACCGCGTCGACGCGGCCGGCCCGCTCGAGGTGGGAACCGCCCTTGATCAGGATGCCGCGGCGCGCGCCGTTGCCGATCGCCGCGCTGATCGCGGTCGGGGTGGACAGGCCCACCGCGCAGGGGCAGGCGATCAGCAGCATGGTCATCGCGCGCCGGACGTCGCCGGTGACCAGCAGGGTCAGGCCGGAGACGATGAACGAGGCGGGAACGAAGCGGCGGGAGAAGTTCTCCCCGACGGTCTGGATCGGCGCCCGGTCGTGCTGCGCCTCCTCGACGCGGCCGATGATGCGGCCGATCGCGGTCTCGTTGCCGACGGCCTTCGCGCGCACCACCAGGCGCCCGCGCACCACGACCGATCCCGCGTGCACGTGCGCGCCGGCCGTGATGCTCACCGGCAGGTTCTCCCCGGTGATCGCCGACTGGTCGACGATCGCCTCGCCGTCGACCACCTCGCCGTCGACGGGGATCGCCACGTGGTCGTGGACCACCACCTCGTCGCCCACCTGCACGGTGTCGATCGCCACCTGCACCTCGGTGCCGGTGTCGGGGCCGTCGGTCAGCCGGATCCAGGCGGTGTCCTGGGTGCCGCGCAGCAACTCGGAGATGGCGCGCCGGGTTCGGCGCAGGGTCAGATCCTGCAGGTATTCGCCGATGTTGAGCAGCCACAGCACGGTGAGCGCGACGACGTTCTCACCGAGCAGCAGGCTGGCCACCGTCGCCGCCGAGACCAGCGTGTCGGTGCCCGCCTTCCCGGACCGCAGCGAGCGCAGCGCGCCGCGCAGGAACGGGTAGCCGGTGAAGATCGCCACCCCGCCGGCCACCAGCTGGCCCCTCGGGCCCAGCAGCGGCGGCCGGGCGAACACGTAGCGGCGCACCCCGAGCAGGGCCAGCGCCGCGCCGCCGATGACCATCCGCAGCACGTCGGCGTTGCGGATCTCCGCCGAATGCGGCGCGCGCACCGGGATCAGGTCGGCGGCCACGTGCGCGGCCTCGGCGATCGCGGCCAGCAGCGCGGGGCGCTCCGCGCGCCGCGGCGAGTACCAGACGACGACGGAGCCGGTGCGCGGATAGGCGTGCACGACGCGCACGCCGGCGCACTTGGCGACGGCCTCCTCGACCGCGACCGCGCGCCGGGAGTCGCCGCGAACCCAGCCGACCTTGACCCGCATGCGGCCGGCCGCATCCGAGATCACTGCCGGCGCGGTGTCCTGCGGGGGAGCGGGTGATGCGGGGGCGGTGGTCATTCCGTCGGGATCAGTGGTCGTGGTCGTGGAGGTCGGTGACCGCCGGGGTGGGCGCCTCCTCGCCGATGCGCTCGCGGGCCTCGGCCATCACGTCGGACATCTTGAGCCGGGCCGATTCCGCGGCCTCCTCTGCCTTGCGGGTACCGCGCAGGCTCAGCTCGGCCGCCGAGACCGCGGCCCGGTGCAGCGGGGCCTTCTTCGCGGCCCGGACCACCAGGTCGTAGGCGGCCGCCCCGATGACCCCGTGGGCCAGAAATATGGCTCCCTTCGCCAAGAATCCCTGCACCGCCATCGCGTCAACCTTCCTCGTTCCGTGGGCCGATACCGTGGTAGCGACGTTAACATCGCGATATCGCAATATCAACATGGGTTCCGACCGGCCGGAGCGCGGGCGGGGGCCCGGCTCACAGCACCCGGGTGACCTTCTCGGCCTCGATCCGGCGCTGCCGCGCCGCGGGGTCGGCCCCGGTATCCGGCTGCGCCACCTGCACCAGCGACGCGCCGACCGCCAGGATCGCCAGCAGCCCGTCGACCAGTTCGTTTGGCCCGGTCCACGACGCGCTGGACAGCACCCGATCCGCCGACGTCAAACCCCTTGCCGCCGCCGATCTTTCGCAGTCCGCCAGGACTTCGCCGACCGACCGGCCGGCGAGTGCGGGACCCGGGTGGGGTTCGGCGACGATCTGGTCGCCGTGCACGCGCACCGCGGTGGCGTAGTCGGTGACGCCGAACGGCAGGTCCGGCGCGGGGCGGCCGAACGGGTCCAGCGACAGCACCGCCACCTCGCCGCCGTCGACCAACGCGTCGGCCTCGTCCAGGCGTTCGGCGGTGCACAACGCCAGGTCCGCGCCGCCGTCGAGCACGACCTGCGCGCCGATCCACCAGACGCCCAACAGCACCGCGGCGGTCTGCCAGTGCGCCGGCAGCAGGATCGCGACCCGGCTGCTCGGCCCGGCGCCCAGCTCGTCGCGCAACAGGTTGCCGGTCTTGGCGGCCCAGTTGGCCAGCGTCGCCGCGGACAACTCGATGCGCTCGCCGGTCGCGTCGTCGTAGTAGGTGATGCGCGGGCCGACGGGGTCGGTCCGCAGCATCGGTTCCAGGATCGCGCCGGCGAGCGTGCTCAGTTGATGCACTCCGGCTTGTCGGAGCCGGCGGTCAGGATGGGCGAGGGCGCCGGGGCGTCGGCGTCGGCCGCCCCGCCCGCGCTGGACACGTGCGCGGCCGCCGGCTGGCTGTTCTTGCCGCCGCCCAGGCCCGAGCCCGGGCCGCTGTAGTCGTTGGCCAGCACCACGCGCACGGTTCCCGGGGCTATCGAGGTGTCGGCGACCACCGGCAGGCCGCCCAGTTGCTGGGCCACCTCCTGGGCGCCGACGTCGTCGCTCTTGGCCGCCCGCACCTGGCTGGCCTTGACGTGCCCGCCCACGTTGTTGCCGACGGGTCCGGGCGTGAATCCTTTTGCGCTCAACACGTCCGACACCGCCGCGGCCAGTCCGTTGATGTCGGTGTCGTTGACCACGCTGGCGGTGGTCTTGGCGGGGGTGAAGGCCAGTTCCTCGGTCTTGCCCTCGTCCTGGTTGTGCAGCAGGCCGCTGACCCAGTCCTGCACCTGGTGCGGGTCCACCCGCACCACGCTCTGCATGCCGTCGTCGCTCCAGCCGGCGCCGTCGAGCACCGGGATGGTGGCGAACGCGATGTTGCCGCCGGCCAGCTTCTGCATCTGCTGCACGAAGTCCATGACGTCCCAGCCCGAGGACAGCACCACCGAACGCTGCACGGCGGCCTCCAGGCGCTGCAGCGTGGTGGGGCTCGACAGCGTCTTGCCGGAGATGACCCGGTGGGCCAGCGAGGCCATCACCGCCTGCTGGCGCACGACGCGGTCCAGGTCGCCGCGGGGCAGCTCGTGGCGCTGGCGGACGAAGCTGAGCGCCTCCGGGCCGGACAGGCGCTGCTGTCCGGCGGGGAAGTCCGCACCCGAGAGCGGCTCGAACACCGGGTCCTTGAGGCAGACGTCGACGCCGCCGAGGGCGTCGGTGATCAGCGCGAAACCGAGCAGCCCGATCTCGGCGTAGTGGTCGACGGTGACCCCGGTGAGGTCGGCGACGGTCTTGATCAGCGCCTCCCGGCCGGCCTCGGTGCCCTGGGCCGCGGCGTGCTCGGCCGAGTCGCCGGCCTTGACCAGGTTGGCGCGCCTGGTCTCCCGGGTCTGGCCGTAGACGCCGTTGATCTTCGTCTTGCCCAGGCCCGGGGCCGACACGTAGGAATCGCGCGGGATCGAGATGGCGGTCGCCGACTTCCCGTTGTTGGGGATCCGGATCAGGATGATGGTGTCGGTGTTGGTCGCCTCCTCGTCGCCGGCGCGCAGCGTCTCGAGCTCCTCGGCCGACAGCGGGTTGCCGTGCGCGTCGGTGCGGCTGTCCAGGCCGACCAGCAGGATGTCGATCGCGCCGTCGTCGCCGCCCTTGCCCAGCGAGGCCGCCGACATGTGGAAGATGCCGTCCTCGAAGGACCGCACATTGGTCCAGGCGATCCCGGTGCCGAGCACGACCAGCACCGTCAGCGCGGTGGCAGCCACACGAACCACACGTTGCACTCCCATCCCACTAGGTTACTTGCGGCACAGCTGCTTCGTGGGTAGCGGCCGCCCGCGTGCCCCGGGCGTGCCAGACTCATGCCATGTCGGGCAGGATCGTGATCATCGGGGCCGGGGGCCAATTGGGGAGCACCTTGGCGGTGCTCGCGGCCGATGAGGGCCGCGACGTGCGGGCCTACACGTCGTCGCGGTGGGACATCACCGACCCGGCGGCGGCCGAACGGATCGAGCGCGGCGACGTCGTGATCAACTGCGCGGCATACACCGACGTCGACGGCGCCGAGAGCGACCAGGACCGCGCCCACGCCGTCAACGCCGCCGGGCCCGGATACCTGGCGCAGGCGTGCGCACGGGCGGGTGCCCGGCTGATCCACGTCTCCACCGACTACGTGTTCGGCGGCGAGGTCTCCGGCGGTGACCCCGCGCACGTCGCGTCGCGCCCCTACGAGCCGAGCGACCCCACCGCGCCGGCGGGCGTGTACGGCCACACCAAGCTCGCCGGCGAGCGGGCCGTGCTGGCGGCGCTGCCGGACGCCCGGCAGGGCGTGGTCGTGCGCACCGCCTGGGTCTACACCGGCGGCACCGGCAAGGACTTCGTCGCAATCATGCGCCGGCTGGCCGCCGGCGACGGTCCGGTGAACGTCGTCGACGATCAGACCGGCTCGCCGACCTACGTGGGCGACCTGGCCGCCGCGCTGCTGCAGGTGGCCGACGACGGCGTGCCCGGCCCGGTCCTGCACGCCGCCAACGAGGGTGCGGTGTCCCGGTTCGAGCAGGCCCGGGCGGTCTTCGAGGAGTGCGGCGCCGACCCGTCGCGGGTGCGGCCGGTCAGCACCGCGCAGTTTCCCCGGCCGGCCCCGCGGCCGGTCTACTCCGCGCTGGGCGGCGAACAATCCCGGGCGGCGGGCCTGCGCCCGCTGCGGCCCTGGCGCGAGGCGCTGGTCGCGGCGCTGGCGGCGGCTGGCGGCGTCGCCGCGGGCGACCGACCGTTACCCTCGACGCGTGACTGACGTCGTACCGGTGGTCACGGTGACCTACTCGCCGGGCCCGCACCTGGAGCGTTTCCTGGCCTCGTTGTCGCTGGCCACGGATCGTCCGGTCGAGGTGCTGCTGGCCGACAACGGCTCCACCGACGGGACCCCGCAGGAGGCGGTGGAGCGCTACCCGAACGTGCGCCTGTTCGAGACCGGGGCCAACCTCGGATACGGCACCGCGGTGAACCGCGCCGTCGACCGGCTGGGCGACGACAACGACTGGGTGATCGTGGCCAACCCGGACGTGCAGTGGGGTCCGGGCAGCATCGACGCGCTGCTGGACGCCGCCAACCGGTGGCCGCGGGCGGGCGCGCTCGGCCCGCTGATCCGGGACCCCGACGGGTCGGTGTACCCCTCGGCGCGCCACCTGCCCAGCCTGGTCCGCGGCGGCATGCACGCCGTGGTCGGGCCGTTCTGGAAGCGCAATCCCTGGACGGCGGCCTACCGCCAGGAGCGGCTGGAGCCCAGCGAGCGGCCGGTCGGCTGGCTGTCCGGGTCGTGCCTGCTGCTGCGCCGGTCGGCCTTCCGCCAGGTCGGCGGGTTCGACGAGCGCTACTTCATGTACATGGAGGACGTCGACCTCGGCGACCGGCTGGGCAGGGCCGGCTGGTGCAGCGTCTACGTGCCCTCGGCCGAAGTGCTGCACCACCGCGGCCACTCCACCGGGCACGACCCGGCGAATCATCTGACGGCGCATCACAAGAGCACCTACATCTTCCTGGCGGACCGGCATTCCGGATGGTGGCGGGCACCCCTGCGCTGGACGCTGCGCGGGTCGCTTCAGGTGCGTTCCCGCCTGATGGTGCGCAATTCGCTGCGCAGCAGACGACGCAACGTGGAAGGGCGCTAGAGGTGGCAAAAACCCCGGTCGACGCGGTGATCCTGGTTGGCGGCAAGGGCACGCGGCTGCGGCCGCTGACGCTGTCGGCGCCCAAGCCGATGCTGCCGACCGCGGGGCTGCCCTTCCTGACCCATCTGCTGTCGCGGGTCGCCGCGGCCGGCATCGAGCACGTGGTCCTCGGCACGTCGTACCGGGCCGAGGTGTTCGAGGCCGAGTTCGGCGACGGGTCCAAGCTGGGCCTGCAGATCGAGTACGTGACCGAGCCGAACCCGCTGGGGACCGGCGGCGGCATCGCCAACGTCGCGCCGAAGCTGCGTCACGAGACCGCGATGGTGTTCAACGGCGACGTGTTGTCCGGCGCCGACCTGGGCGAGCTGCTCGCGTTCCACCACGCCAAGCAGGCCGACGTCACGCTGCACCTGGTGCGGGTCGGCGACCCGCGGGCGTTCGGCTGTGTGCCCACCGACGAGGACAACCGCGTCGTCGCGTTCCTGGAGAAGACCGAGGACCCGCCGACCGACCAGATCAACGCCGGCTGCTACGTCTTCCAGCGCGAGGTGATCGACCGGATTCCCCGGGGCCGCGAGGTCTCCGTCGAACGCGAGGTCTTCCCGGCCCTGCTGGCCGACGACCTCGAGGTGTGCGGCTACGTCGACGCCACCTACTGGCGCGACATGGGCACTCCGGAGGACTTCGTGCGCGGGTCGGCGGACCTGGTCCGCGGCATCGCCCCGTCCCCGGCGCTGCACGGCCACCGCGGCGAGCAGTTGGTCCACGACGGCGCTGCGGTGTCGCCCGGGGCGGTGCTCATCGGCGGCACGGTCGTCGGGCGGGGTGCAGAGATCGGTCCCGGGGCGCGACTGGACGGCGCGGTGATCTTCGACGGCGTCAAGGTCGAGGCCGGCAGCGTCATCGAACGCTCGATCATCGGCTTCGGGGCGCGCGTCGGTCCGCGGGCCCTGATCCGCGACGGGGTGATCGGCGACGGCGCCGACATCGGCGCGCGCTGCGAGCTGCTGCGCGGCGCCCGCGTCTGGCCCGGCGTGACCATTCCCGACGGCGGGATCCGCTACTCCTCGGACGTCTGAGCCCCGCATCGGCGGCCCACGGCGCGGGCGACCAGGTAGGCCAGCGCGTGGTCGGCGCCCTCGGGCAGCCCGTCGGCCGGGAACCACCGCAGGTCCAGCGACTCGTCGCTGATCGCGACCCGCGCGCCGGCCGGCGCGCGCGCCACGAACTGCAGGTCCAGGTGCCGGGTCGGCACGCCCAGCGAGCACACGACGGGGTGGACGTGCACGGCCGCCAGTTCGGGCTCGAGGCGCAGACCGGCGATGCCGGACTCCTCGGTGGCCTCGCGCAGCGCGGCGGCGGCGATGTCCGCGTCGTCCTGGCCGCCCGCGTCCCCGTCGTTGCAGTGCCCGCCCATCTGCACCCAGCGGCGCAGCCGGTGGTGCAGGGTCAGCAGCACCTTGCCGCCGGTGTCGTCGAGCACCAGCGCCGACGCGGTGACGTGGCCGGGTACGCAGTCGCGGCGGCAGGCGTCGGGGCGGGCGTGCAGGAAGGCCAGGACGGCGTGGCGCACCGCATCCTGGCATTCGTCGGGCGCCCGCCAGTCGGTGAGGATCGAGATCGCCGAGTCGCGAACGCTCACCGCGCCACCCGCCCGGTCCGGCGGTCGCGCAGCGCCGACCACGCCGCGCGGCAGCCGGCCACGTCGTCGGCGGGCCAGCCGAGCCGGTCGATCAGCACGCGGCGATCGACGATGTCGAGGGCCTTGCCGAACTCGCCGGCGTTGAGCAGCAGGTCGACGTCGACGGCGAGTTCGCCGTCGGCGCGGGACGGCGGCGGGATGGGCAGCTGCTCGGCTTCGGCGGGTTCGAGTTCCAGGATTCCCCCACCGTAGCTGCGGCCCATGATCTCGGCGAAGGCGAACGTCGCGCTGTTGTGGAACGCCGCGGCCAGCGCCGCCGGGTCGGCCCCCGGCCGCCGGACCCGGTGCACGGTGTGGCCGGTCACGATGCCCATGTCCACACCTCGGCCACCTCGCCGAGCCGGGTCATGGTGCCGGATTCCCTGAGCCGTCGCAGCAGGCGGATCGCGTCGGGCTCGAGGAAGTAGGCGGTCCACCTCTCCCGCTCGTGCAGCAGCGCGGGAGCGGAGGCGACGTCGAGGTCCGCGCCGGTGAGGGCGTCGGCGTCGCCGAGGTGGACGGTGTGCACCCGGGCCGGGCTCGCACCCGCGATCCCGCAGAACAACACGACCTACTGCAGCACACCGCCGAACAGCAACCGCTGAAAGGTGAGACGGGTGTGGCAACGCTGACGATTTGGTCAGGATTGGTCTGAACATAGACTAGTAGTGGCTATAATCCGAGCTATGACGATTGCCGCGACACCCGTGCCGTTGTCTGAAGCTAAGGCTCGCCTCTCTGAGCTAGCCAGGCGAGTACGCCAGCAACACGAGCGCATCACCCTGACCCGCAACGGAGAAGCAGAGGCTGTCTTGTTGTCGGTGGATGACCTTGAGGGCATGGAAATGACGTTGGAAATCCTCGGTGACGCGGACACCGTTGCGCGAATTACCGAGAGCCTAGCAGCTCTGCGGCGTGGCGAACGTGGCGCTGACCTGGCCACAGTTCGCCAGGATTTGGCACGTCGCCGCGTCACAGGGGCGTGACCGAACCTGCGCAGCGGTACGAGATCCGTTTCCAGCCTGCCGCACGGAGGGCGATTGCCAATCGGCTTCCGGAAGCTGTCTCCGCCGCCGTGCTCGAGTTTTGCGATTCCGCGCTGGCGGCCAACCCTCAACGTGTCGGAAAACCGTTGTTTGGCCCGCTCGCCGGGTGTCACGGCGCCCGCCGTGGCACCTATCGGATCGTTTACCAGATCGACGACAACAGCCGCATAGTCCACGTTCTCGACGTCGATCACCGGTCAGATATCTACCGCCGCACACAAGGTGACAAGTCCTAACCGCGGCGCCGGTCCCACGCCTGTAGCAGTCCGCGGCCCATCACCGCAGCACGCTGAAACTCACCCGCTCCGCATCAACTGACGTCGCCAAGCTCCGAGAATGCAAGAGGGTAGATTACCGGCTTGCCACTAACCTCGGAGCGGTGTGCCGCCCTAGGGAATTCGCTGGTCAAGATGGGCAACTACGGCAGAGAAGTCTGAGGTGCCGGCGCGTCGCCAATCTACCCGCTAATCAAACGCTCGCCTGCGGACCTGTTGGCGG
The DNA here is from genome assembly GCF_041206865.1 of Mycobacterium sp. HUMS_12744610. NCBI lineage: Bacteria > Bacillati > Actinomycetota > Actinomycetes > Mycobacteriales > Mycobacteriaceae > Mycobacterium > Mycobacterium servetii. The sequence goes on along the minus strand of NZ_JBGEDP010000001.1, from coordinate 4,912,923 downwards.
AATGATGAACGCGGTCATTTCGGGCGCCCGAATACCGCACATTGCCATCTCGTCGTGCCGCACTCTGTTTCTGCATCTGAGCTGAGCGGGCCTCGTGCCAGATATGCGCCCACTGGGGTATGGCCAGGGTGCCGGAAAAGTTGATGCGTAGTGCTGTGACCTTGGCTGTTATCGCCGCGTGACCGGCGTGGCGTATGTGGCGGGTGTGACTAACGGGTTTGGATGCAGGTTGCGAATCCATCCATCCGAACCCGAGGTCACACCCGCGTGCCATCTTCTCCTACGCCGCCTGCCGATGCGAATCCGACGCGCCACGAACGACTGCTGAGTGTCCTCAACACGGTGCCCGACCCACGTGACCGACGCGGGGTGCGTTACTCGTTGGTCGGGGTGCTCGCACTGGCGGTCACAGCTACCTTGGCCGGGTGCCGCTCGTTCGCGGCGATCGGTCAGTGGGCCGCAGAGACCGCAATTGACAATCTGGCCTCGTTCGGACTCACCAGCGGTAGCGTTCCGGACGAATCGACGTTGAGAAAGTTGTTCGCCCGCATCGATGCCGACGCCCTCGACCGGGCGTTGGGCACATGGATGTGGACGCGAACCTTCACCGTCGAGCAACGCCGGGTGATCGCGTTGGACGGCAAGACCCTGCGAGGTGCGCGCACCCGCCCCGACGGTAAGGCGCCGCAGCTGGTCGCCGCGTTCGACCATGGTGCCGGTGCGGTGCTCGGGCAGGTGGCCATCGACGCAAAGAGCAACGAAATACCTGCTGTGCGAACACTGTTGGGACAGTTCGATCTGGAAGGGGCGGTGGTGACCCTTGATGCGATGCACACCCAGACCGACACTGCCACCGCGATCACCGGGGCGGGTGGGGACTACGTGTTCACGGTCAAGGCGAACATGCCCACCCTGCACCAGACGCTCAAGAAGCTGCCGTGGAAGGACATGCCCGCGCACACCGCCACGACTGTTGAGCGTGGCCGGCGGGTCACCCGAACGATCAAGGTCGCCGACGCTCCCGACTGGATCGACTTTCCCGACGCAGCCCAAGTCGCCCAACTGCGCCGCACCGTCACCGACAAAGCAACCAAAACCGTCGAGGTCGTCTACCTGATCACCTCAGCAAACCACACGGCGGCGCCGCCGCAGCGACTCGCCGCCTGGGTACAGGGCCACTGGAGCATAGAAAATCGCCTTCACTGGGTCCGAGACGTCACTTTCGCCGAGGACGGATCACAGGTACGTACCGGTCAAGCGCCACGCGTGATGGCCACCTGCCGCAACCTCGCCATCGGAATACTCCGCATCACCGGATGGGACAACATCGCCGCCGGCCTCCGCCACCACGCCAGACACCCAGATCACGCCCTCAAATTGATCCTGACCTCATGAGACGTGACTTTTCCGGGACCCTGGGGGTATGGCGGACTCGGGTCGCGAATCGCCGAACTCTCCAAGCAAGAGGCGTTGGTCGAGACCATCACCGACCAGGGCAGGTTCGCCTGCCGACAAGCCGGCACTGAGGCGGGGAACCGCTTTCCCGGGGGGTCACTTCGAATCATGATGGGGCGCCCCGTCTCTCCTCAGGCGCGCGCGGATTACCTGTTGGGGACGTTTCGCCAGCCCTCGGCGCTGCTCCAGAGAAGGACGCGCGGCGAGTACGCGGGCGCCAGCCAGAGATAATCGAGGTAGTCCGGAACGGGCGGCCGCGCGGATGGCAGCGCCTTTCCGAACGTCAATCCCGCACCAAGGGCGGCCGGCAGCGCGGAGTCGTGCAGCGGGATGAACAGGTGGCGTTCATCGACGTTGGGTTCGTCGCGCAGCTTCTCGAAGTGTTCCGTGATGTGTGCGGCCTGGAACGCCGCGCGGAGTTCGTCGGCGAACCCGGTCAGAGATTCGTCAACCCAGCCCCCGGGAGACGCCGGCACCACCCTGGCATCGCGGCCCTGCGAAGAAAGGTCCGAAAGGCCGATCATGCTGCAGCCTGACGCCTCGACAAGCCACCGAAGATCGGGGTCTGCCGATGGTCCCCAACCGAGCTGGCTGGTCTCGGGATACTCGACCTTCGCGGCCTCACAGATCTGGATGATGTTTTGATAGCAGTTCCTGAGCCGCTGCATCGCGGCGAATGAGCCCACCTCGATACGCCACATCCACTGGCCTGGCAGTGGCCACTTGTGGTTTTGGCGCGCAAGCAGACTCGCCGTTTTGAGCGCATCCGGGTCGCCGAGGTTCGTCACCTCAAACGCGGCCCTGCGACCGTCTGTCAGAGTCAGCAGGACATCGACGACACCCTGGCGCCCGTCGACATCCCACGCCTCAGCGACCGCAACGTCGAGGGTTCGCACGGCGACCATGCAAGCCGCGCGTTCTTGCCGGCTCAAATCCTCCATCCGGATCAGGGTCGGGCTGTCATTCACGCAAATATGAGTTTCGTCAAGCGTTTTGGCCCCACCAATCTGCATGAATTTTGGCCCCGGGCCTTGGTGTTGGGGCTTTGATCGTTTGGTAGCTGGTTGAGCGGCAGCGAGGTGTGCTGCGTGTTGGTGGGCGGTGTCGAGTTCGGTGGCGGTGTGCTGGGCTTGCTCGATGGCGTGTTGAAGGCTGCTGGTCAGTGCCCGCATCGCCGAGGCGAGGTCGGGCTGCGGTGAAAGTGAGTCCAGGGTCAGCCGGCCGTCTCGGTGCTGGTGTGCAAGCCAGCGGGTGAGCTGGGTGAGCAGCTGGCCGAGCATGCCGGTCATGGCTGCCAGGGTGGCGATGATTTCGGCGGCATCGGCGGGATAGACGAGGTCCTTGCTGGTCGGGTGGGTGCGGCGGTTGAGCTCGTGGATCGCGTTCGCGGCCCGGTCGGCCAGTTGACCGGCGCTGAGATGGTCGGTGATTGTGTCTGGCATCAGTACGCCGGTTCGTCGTTGACACGTTCCGGCGAGATCAGCCGGTCGAGGGTGACGCGCAGGCCGGTGAGGTCGTAGCCGTGCTTGGCCAGCAGCGAGTCGAGTTGGTCTTGTTCAAGGTCGATCCAGTCGCGTAGACAGTCCAGCAGATCGGCGAGTTCGGAGGCGTCGGCGCTGTTGAGGGTGATGGTTGGCATGGTCGTTTTCCTTTCGCCGCTCAGGTGGTTTTCTTGGTTGGCCGGGTCGTGCTGGTGCGTAGCCGGTAGGACTGGGTGCCGGTTTCGAGGATGTGGGCGTTGAAGGTGATTCGGTCCACGATCGCGGCGACCAGGCGAGGGTCGGCCACGACGGTTCCCCACTCGCTGAACGGGAGGTTGGTGCCGATGCCGATGCTGGCGTGTTCGTCTCGTTCGGTGATGATCTGGAAGAGCAGTTCGGCTCCGCGGGTGTCGATCTGGACGTAGCCGAGTTCGTCGAGCAGCAGCAGATCCAGGCGGGCGTAACGACCGACGACGCGGGAGAGTTGCCGGGCGTCGGCGGCCTCGACGAGCTCGTTGACCAGCGCTGCGGTGCTCACGTAGCGAACCCGGCGGCCTTGTTCACAGGCGGCCAGGCCCAGTCCGATGAGCAGATGTGTTTTGCCGGTGCCGGAGTCGCCGAGCAGCACTAGGGGTTGCCCGGCGTCGATCCAGGCGCCACTGGCCAAAGTGGCCAGCTGCGCGGCGGTCACCGATGGCACTGCCTCGGTGTTGAAATCGGCGAGCCGTTTGAGGCGGGGGAACTTCGCTTCACTGATGCGTCGGGCGCGGCGCCGATCGTTGCGGTCGTCGACTTCGGCGGACAGGACTTCAGCCAAAAACCCGAGGTGGGTTTGGCGTTCCCGCACGGCGATCTCGGCGAGTCGGGCGGCTTCGTCACGGACGGTGGGTAGGTGCAATTCACGGGCCGCGGCACCGATAGCGGCTTGGGCGGCGTCCTGGGTCCGGGTGCTCATGGTGCGCTTTGGGTCGTTGCGCTGGTGGCCAGAAGGTCGTCGTAGCCGGTCAGTGTCGGGGCGGGCCGGTCGTAGCGGGCCAGTGCACCGATTGGGATGACCGGCGCGAGCGCACCGCCGGCGTGGCGGCGGGCATCGATCAGCACGGCCTGCGGGTCCAGCGTGGCGGCGTTGATCGCTTTATCCATCGCGGCGATCACCGCTGTGGCGGGCAGGCTGCGATGGGCGAGCAGGACTTCGATCAACGCCCGGGTGCCCGCCTGGTCGCCGCGTTCGCGGCGGGCGGCGTCCCAATACCGTTGGTGGGTAACGGTAAACACCCCGCAGGCCTTGGCTTGAGCCAGCGCTGTGGCCCCCGGCAGTGCACCCGGTTTGATCTTGAGCACTTCCAGGTAGTGATCCAAGACGAGGACCTGGGCGTATTTGCCGACCACTCGCTCGTGGGCGGCCACCACTTGGGCGGAGCCTGTCACGATTTCTGTGTAAGTCAGAGGTGATTTGACTACGAGTTGTATTCTAGCACAATGGGATTCGCCCAGGGAATAGTCTGGCGAGTGTGTTGAGCGCCACAGTCCAGTTGTGCGTTCCAGTACCCGAATAGCCTCCTCTCTCGCTGGAGATGTTGCGCAGCCCGAGGTACAGCAACTTCATCGCGGCGTCCTTGTCCGTGAAATGACCACGGTTCTTGGTGATCTTGCGCAACTGGAAGTTGATCGACTCGATCGCATTGGTGGTGTAGACGATCTTGCGCAACTCCACCGGATAGTCCAGGAACGGAACGAATTCCCCCCAGGCGTTGTGCCACACGTCAATTGCACCCGGATATTGGGCGCCGAATTGCTGGTCGAACTCCTTGAGTGCGAGTTCGGCTCCATCGACGGTCGGCGCACTGTAGATCGCCCGCATCGCGGTGGCGACCTTCTTGCGGTCCTTATAAGACACGAAGCGCATCGCATTCCTAATGACGTGCACGACGCAGGTCTGCACCACGGTATCGGGATAGATCGAGCGGATCGCATCAGGCAGACCGGTCAGCCCGTCGCAGCAGGCGATGAGGATGTCGCGCACCCCGCGGTTGCGCAGGTCGATGACGACCTTCTGCCAGAACTTCGCCCCCTCGGAGTCCTGGATCCAGCAGCCCAAGGCGTGTTTGCGGCCCTCCAGATCCACGCCAATGGCCAAATAGGCGACCTTGGTGGTGATGACCCCGTTGTCGCCGATCCGCAGCCGCAGCCCATCGATGTAGAGGATCGGGTAGACCTCATCGAGCGGGCGGGCCTGCCAGGCCTTGATCTCATCGACCACCACCTCGGTGATATTGGAGATCAACTCCCGCGACACCGACGCCCCATAGACCTGGATTTTTCATCGAATGTGGAGCTCAGGGGTGTCGTTAACGTGAAAGGTGCACTGCCGCAAGGATAATCGGAGTATTCGAGGCTCGGTTATCCAGGATGGGAGTGCACCTGTCAGATGCAGGCTACTACGGATTGGTCGAAGAATGTCCGAGTTGAGGTCCGTGGCGACGACGTGGTCGGGCACGCCGGTAACGTGATACCCCGGTTGCTGGCCGACAATCTGGGTTTGACCAGCGGTTTGTCGTCGGTGCTGTCGCGCCCAGAAGTCACCCACGACCGAGGCGCGGTGTTGCGCGATGTGGCGGTATCGATCGCCGGCGGCGCGCAGAACCTGGCCGGCACCGCGGTGCTGCGCGATCAGCACCGGTTGTTTCAGGCGGTGGCGTCGGTTCCGACGATGTGGCGGTCCCTGGGCGAGATCGACGAGCAGAGCATCACCGAGGTCACGGCCGTGCGCAACAAGGTCCGCTCTCGGGTGTGGGAGGCGATCGAGGCCCGCCACGGTGCGATCCCGGCTTCGCAGACCTGCTATGGGGACCTCGGGGACACGATCGTGATCCGCATCGACGCGTCGCTGATTCAGTCGCACAGCGATAAGCAGCACGCCGCAGGCAATTTCAAAGGCGGGTTTGGCTTCCACCCGCTGTTGGCGTGGTGTGACAACACCGGCGAACTGCTGGCGGTGATCGCCCGTGCAGGCAACGCCGGCTCGAACACCGCGGCCGATCATATCGCGATCATCGACGCCGCGATCGCGGCGATCCCGGCCAAGTGGCGCCGCAAGTTGCTGGTCACCATCGACGGCGCGGGTTCAAGCCACGCCGTCGTCGAACACCTGGAGAAACTCAATGCCCGGCCGGGGATGTCAGTGGGCTACTCGGTCGGATTCGACCTCGATGAGCGGGTCCGGGTCGCGATCGGCCAGATGCCCGATGCGGGATGGCAAGCCGCACTGGATGCCACCGGAGCGGCCCGTGACGACGCCCAGGTCGCCGAGTTGACCGGGCTGCTGCGCCACAGCACCGGAGGGGATCGGCTGGTCGGCTGGCCGGCCGGCATGCGCATCCTGGTGCGGCGCGAAGAAATCGAACACGGCACCCAGTTGTCATTGTTCGAGCAGCTGGCCGGCTACCGCTACCAGGTCCTCGCCACCTCGACTGCCGGTGGACAACCCCAGCGACTGGAAGCCCGCCACCGCGTCCACGCCCGGGTGGAGGGCTTCATCCGCACCGGCAAAGACACCGGCCTGGCCCGCTGGCCCTCACACTCGTTCGCCATCAACACCGCTTGGGTCACCGCCGTCGCGATCGCCATCGACCTGCTGTGCTGGATGCGACTGCTACTCCTGGACGGCCCACTGGCCAAAGCCGAACCCGCCACCCTGCGCTACCGGCTGCTGCACGCCGCGGCCCGGCTGATCAAACGATCCCGCTACCTGATCCTGCGGATCCCCCAAACCTGGCCCTGGGCACAAGAATTCGCCGACGCCCTCAACAGGGTCCGCGCCATACCCTGACCCACAGGCCCCTATGCCCTCTCGACCCCAAGAAAGGAGTAACCACCCCCGGGATAAAGGACCCGGCGTCACCGCACGACACGCGGCGCCGCCGCCTACCCCCAGCCTCAAAACCTCGACAAAGCTGCCGCCCCGCAGACCGCCACAGCAGAACCCGGGCCACCGTGAAATTCTGAGGTAGACCTCCTGCAGGTGGGCTTCGATATCGCGGGTGGTCATTCCCCGTGAATACAGCGACAACACCACCGAATTGATGTTGTTGAGCCGGCGGGTCTTCTTCGGCACAATCGCCGGCTCAAACGAGCCGTTGCGATCACGCGGCGCATCGATCTGCACCGGGCCGTTGACGGTGGTCACCGTTTTCGGCGTGGTGCCGTTGCGCGAATTTCCCGATCCGCGTCCGGCCGGATCGCCGGCCTCATAGCCCAGATGGTGGGTTAGCTCCGCATTCAGCGCCCGCTCCAGCACGGCCTTAGTCAGCTGGTTCAGCAAACCGTCCGCGCCGTCGATCGGGGTCCCGGTCTTCACCGCATCCTTAATCAACGAGTCCAGCGTCTCTTCGGTGAACATCTCGGCCAGCCGCCGCGCCGCGGTCGTCTCCTCAGCCGGCATCTGCATGGTCTTGGTCACAAAACACTCCTTCTGTCCGCCCAACGGCGGTCCGATGATGGACCACCCCGGACTTACACAGATGGAATGACACGCCCCTTGGGCGCCGTCGAGAACCTCGACCCGGCTCGCCGACAGTCGCACCGGTAGCCGCCGCCCGGCATAGCGCACCGGCACCGAGTAGTAGCACTGCCGCACACAGACCCGCGCCCGGGTGTCCACCCGGGCTGCCAGCAGCCGGGCGGTGTCGAACCGCTCATCGGGCAGGGATGCCAGGTGCGGGCATTCAGCGGCGAACGCCGCGCCGATGGTGACCGGGCGGCCGGTGATCACCCGGGCGTCATCAGCCCAATCGGCAACGGCGATCAAGTCGTTGAGCTCAGCCAACGACGCGACCTTGGGCACCGGCACCAGATGCCGACGGCGGAACCTGCCGATCTCGCCTTCCACGCCGCCCTTCTCGTGGGCACCGTCCTTGCCCGGGGTGCAAAAGAACCCGTCGAAACCGTAGTGGCTGCGCAGGGCAATGAACCGTTCGGACTCGGCCCGGTCGCGGCCACGCAGCACACGCACCACCGCGGGCTTGAGGTTGTCGTAGCGGATCCTGGCGGGCAGCGCACCGAAATGCTCGAAGGCCAGCACGTGTCCTTCCAGGAACGCCTCCTGAGCCTGGGTGACGAAAGCAACGTGGAATGCCTTGCCCGAGTGCGACAGGCGCATCACGAACATCCACACCTTGGTCAACAACCCGGCGATGGTGGCGTAGAACTCGCCGAAGTCGACCTCGGCTTCGGCCCCCGGGGCGTGGGTCTGGGGCACCATCACCTCGACCTTGTCCAGACCCAGCTCGCTTTTGCGGTGGGTGACGTAGCGCGACACGGTCACCTCGGCCATCTGCGCGCCGTGCTCGGCGACCAGCCGTTGCCAGATCCGACGTGCGGTATGTCGCTGCTTGGGCGGCACCTCGCGGTCGCCCAGCAGCCAGGAGTCGATCACCTCGACATACGGATCTATCGCCGGCCGTGGCCGGCTCGCGTAGGCCTTGCGCGGCGGCGGGATCGCCGAGGCCAACGCCTGGCGCACCGTGCGCCGGTGCACCCGATGCCGCTGGGCCAACTCCCGAATCGACAACTCCTCAACCCGGTTGTCACGCCTGATCTGTTCGAACAGCTCCACCCTCGACCGTGCCATTCCCAACCTCCACGTCGATGACGATTGACGTGGAAATCGCATCCCGGGTGGGGCCAATATTCGCGACGACACGCTGACCCCACCGCGCAGCGGATCACCGCCCAGGTGGAGCCAAAATTCATGAAGAAAAACGGCTCTACTGGGGCCAACTCAGGTGATCACACGCACAAATAAACCTAGGACGGACCTGCGGCCACGTCGATCCGTGTTCCGCCTAGCTCTCCTCGGGGCGGCTCGATCGCCAGCGCATGCGGCAGCTGCGGCGCAGACACATCTTCTCTAAAACCCTTTACCTTGTCGCGCGTTAGTCAATACTATTGACACATCGCAATGGATAAGAGGATCATGGGCGGCGACAACGACATCAGCGACATCATCAAGTGGGCCGAATCGCAAAAGTGGACCGTCGAGATCGACAGCAAAGGTTACCGACGCTTCATCGACCCGCAGGGAAACTTCGTCGTCAGCTACCCGGCGACACCGAGCAACCCGCGACGTCGACGGACAGATGTCCTGGTGGCAGTCAAGAAGGCCGGATTGCCTTGGCCCGCGCCGAGCAAGAAGGAACAACGGTCACAGCGACGGAAGGAGGGTCCTAGTGAGTGAAGACTGGGTGGTCACGTTGACGTTCGACGTTGATCCGTCGATGGAGCGCATTGATGCGTGGGAGGCCGAGCTCGGGTGCATGGACGGCTCGGTGGCGCGTATCCCGGAGCGCGGAGTGGACGTGACCGTATATGCGCCCGGCGATTTCAACATGTTCGAGGCTGTCGGGAAGATGTCGGCCGAAATCGCGCACGTGGTACAGGCTGAGCCAGTCGGCATGGAGGCTGTTCGGGAATCCGAGTGGCACCGGCGCGCGGAGGCACCGACGATGCCCGAGCTGATGTCAGCCGCCGAGATCGCTGAGACGTTGGGTCTTTCGCGGCAGCGCGTTCACCAGCTGCGAGCCATCCGGGCGTTCCCGGAGCCGTTGGCGGAGCTGCGCGGTGGCGCGGTGTGGGACGCGGCCGCGGTGCGGAAGTTCGGCCAGGAGTGGACACGTAAGCCCGGCCGGCCGCGAGCCGAAGATGCCACAGGCGGCGATTGATCAGGACGTGATGGATCGTGCGTTCGAGGTGTAAGGGGCGCTGGCCGTGGAAGATCTACACCGCACGGTGAAGCCTGGTGATCTGCTCGTCGCCGCCGCTGCCGAACGTGCCCGGCTCGTGGTGCTGCACTACGACCGTTGACTTCATCGGATAGCGACGATCACCGGCCAGCCCACGGAATGGGTGGCACCATCAGGAATCGTCGACTAGAGATAGGGGCCGCCTGGCGGTGGGTGCGGCAACCAAGGGGGTAGATTGCCGACTTGCAAGCAACGTCAGCAGGGTGATGTCGCGGAACCGGCGCAGCAGGAAGTCGCGCAGCTGCGCGGCGTAGCCGACCTGTAGCAGTTCGGCCGGCAGCACCAGGCCCACGCGTCCGCCCTCGCGGACCAGCACCGCCCTGTGTGACAGGGTTAAGTGAGACAGCAGCAGTAGCCAATCATCGCTACAGGGCGAGACAGGATCACCATTTTCCGTGACTATGACGATCGCATCCCTGGAGGGGTGCAGTGATAATGACCAAGTGGACAACGTGCCCGATCCAGGTGCTCGGGCGCGGCGGCGCACGTTCACCGCCGAGTACAAGGCCCGCATCCTCGACGAGTACGACGCGCTGTCGGTGGGCTCGTCGGAGCGTGGTGCGTTGCTGCGCCGTGAAGGCCTGTACAGCTCGCATATCGCCGAATGGCGAAAGGCCCGTGATGCCGGTGCTCGGGAGGGTTTGTCGGCGAAGGGCAAGCCGAAGCGCAGCGCTGAGCAGGTCGAGTTGGACAAGCTGCGGCGGCGCACCACGCAACTGCAGGCTGAGCTGGATCGGACCAAGCTAGCGCTGGAGATCACGGGAAAAGCACACGCGCTCTTGGAGATGCTCTCCGAGAGCGCGGATTTCGAGCCGAAGTCCAAGCCGTGATCGGCGAGCACCTGCCCGACCTGGAGGCCGCAACCAGCACCAAACGGGCGTGCGAATTGCTGGGTGCATCGCGGGCCACGCTCCACCGCCACCGCAACCCACCACCACGGCCGGCACGGCGGGTGCGGCCCGAGCCACTGAATAAGCTCACCGAGGCCGAACGCCAGCAGATTCTGACGGTGCTGCGCTCAGAGCAGTACTGCGATCTGGCGCCGGCGCAGGTGTGGGCGCGACTGCTTGATGATGGTGTCTACCTGTGCTCGATTCGCACCATGTACCGGCTACTGGCCATTGCCGGGGAGAACCGCGAGCGGCGTCGCCAGCGCACCCATCCGGGCGTGTCATTCCATCTGTGTAAGTCCGGGGTGGTCCATCATCGGACCGCCGTTGGGCGGACAGAAGGAGTGTTTTGTGACCAAGACCATGCAGATGCCGGCTGAGGAGACGACCGCGGCGCGGCGGCTGGCCGAGATGTTCACCGAAGAGACGCTGGACTCGTTGATTAAGGATGCGGTGAAGACCGGGACCCCGATCGACGGCGCGGACGGTTTGCTGAACCAGCTGACTAAGGCCGTGCTGGAGCGGGCGCTGAATGCGGAGCTAACCCACCATCTGGGTTATGAGGCCGGCGATCCGGCCGGACGCGGATCGGGAAATTCGCGCAACGGCACCACGCCGAAAACGGTGACCACCGTCAACGGCCCGGTGCAGATCGATGCGCCGCGTGATCGCAACGGCTCGTTTGAGCCGGCGATTGTGCCGAAGAAGACCCGCCGGCTCAACAACATCAATTCGGTGGTGTTGTCGCTGTATTCACGGGGAATGACCACCCGCGATATCGAAGCCCACCTGCAGGAGGTCTATGGGGCGTCGGTGTCGCGGGAGTTGATCTCCAATATCACCGAGGTGGTGGTCGATGAGATCAAGGCCTGGCAGGCCCGCCCGCTCGATGAGGTCTACCCGATCCTCTACATCGATGGGCTGCGGCTGCGGATCGGCGACAACGGGGTCATCACCACCAAGGTCGCCTATTTGGCCATTGGCGTGGATCTGGAGGGCCGCAAACACGCCTTGGGCTGCTGGATCCAGGACTCCGAGGGGGCGAAGTTCTGGCAGAAGGTCGTCATCGACCTGCGCAACCGCGGGGTGCGCGACATCCTCATCGCCTGCTGCGACGGGCTGACCGGTCTGCCTGATGCGATCCGCTCGATCTATCCCGATACCGTGGTGCAGACCTGCGTCGTGCACGTCATTAGGAATGCGATGCGCTTCGTGTCTTATAAGGACCGCAAGAAGGTCGCCACCGCGATGCGGGCGATCTACAGTGCGCCGACCGTCGATGGAGCCGAACTCGCACTCAAGGAGTTCGACCAGCAATTCGGCGCCCAATATCCGGGTGCAATTGACGTGTGGCACAACGCCTGGGGGGAATTCGTTCCGTTCCTGGACTATCCGGTGGAGTTGCGCAAGATCGTCTACACCACCAATGCGATCGAGTCGATCAACTTCCAGTTGCGCAAGATCACCAAGAACCGTGGTCATTTCACGGACAAGGACGCCGCGATGAAGTTGCTGTACCTCGGGCTGCGCAACATCTCCAGCGAGAGAGGAGGCTATTCGGGTACTGGAACGCACAACTGGACTGTGGCGCTCAACACACTCGCCAGACTATTCCCTGGGCGAATCCCATTGTGCTAGAATACAACTCGTAGTCAAATCACCTCTGACTTACACAGAAATCGTGACAGGCTCACCCATCCGGCGCGCAAGAAACCCGAGCTGATCGCTAACGCACCAAACCGGGTCTGGTCCTGGGATATAACGAAATTGCAAGGGCCACAACGGGGTATCTTCTATCAACTCTATGTGATTATCGACATCTTCTCGCGCTACGTCGTCGGCTGGATCATCGCAGAAGTTGAGGACGGTGAGTTGGCCAAAGCATTTATCGCCGACACCATGGCCCGTCACGGCATCGCCCGCGGCCAGTTGGCCTTGCACGCTGATCGCGGCACCTCGATGACCTCCAAGCCGGTCGCCCAGTTGCTGATCGACCTGGGGGTGGACCGCAGCCACAGCCGCCCGCACGTGTCCAACGACAATCCCTACTCGGAGGCTAATTTCAAGACCCTCAAGTACTGCCCGGCGTTCCCGGGCCGGTTCGGCTCGATCGAAGATGCCCGCGCCTTCTGCACGACATTCTTCGATTACTACAACCATGAGCATCGCCACAGCGGCGTGGGCCTACACACCGTTGCATCGGTGCACTACGGCACCGCAAACGAGATCCAGGCCCAACGTGCCGCCACGCTGGATGCGGCCTACGCCGCTAACCCCGCTAGATTCCGGCACCGGCGGCCCGCTCCACCGAAGCTGCCCACCGTCGCCTGGATCAACCAACCAACCCCGGAAGCACTCATCAAATCCGCGTAAGAAACTGTCTCACCGACCTTGACACGTTCCGCCGTGCTCGCGACGACGAACGGGACCCACGCTTTCGTCAGCCGGGTCGGGCGCAGGCCCTCGCGTCGCACCAGCTCCAGCGCCGGTTCGCGCTCGCCGGATGCCCAGTTCCCAACCGGATGTAGGGCGGGTTGCCCGCGACGCCGTCCCAGCCGCCGGGCGCGGCGGCGTCCAGCCAGGTGAACAGGTTCTCGGTGTCGACGGGTGCCGGTTCGACGATGCGCGGCCCGGCCTCCCGGACCAAGCGGGCCAGGAACCGCGCCATCGGTTCGGGGGTGTCGTAGCCGCCGCGAACCTTGTCCGCCGAGGCCACCGGCTTGTCCGCGAACGCCGTCACGGGGGTCATATCTCGATCAGCAGGTCCGCGACGGGAACCGGGTCGCGCGGCCCCGTCGGCTCCTGCGCGTAGCCGATCGCGATGGCGCCCAGCGGTTCCCAGTCGGCGGGCAGGCCGAGCTCGGCGCGCACCAGGTCGGCAGCGAAGATCGTCGAGCCGATCCAGCAACTGCCCAGCCCCCGCACGGCCAGCGCCACCAGCAGGGCCTGCACGGCGGCCCCGACCGCGACCGTGAACATAGTGTGCTCGGCGCCGGTGCGGGCGGCGTCGGAATAGGTGTGCGCGCCGTCGGGAACCAGGAACGGGATGACGACCTCGGGTGCGTCGTAGAGGATCCGGCCGCGGGCCACCCGGCGCTCGATCGCCTCTGGGGGCCTGCCGTCGGCGGCCAGGTCGGCGCGCCACCGGTCCTTCATCCGGTCCAGCAGCCGCAGCCGCGTGGCCGGGGTGCGCAACCACGCGAACCGCACCGGCCGGGTGTGGTGGGGGGCAGGTGCGGTCAGCGCCTCGGCGACGGCGGACTCGACGAGCTCGGGCGGCACCGGCCGGTCGGCGAAGGAGCGCACCGACCTGCGCAGCAGCTGGGCCTGCCGGCGACCCAGCTCGAGCGCCTCGGCGGTGCCCAGCCAGAACAGGTCTTCGGTGCCCGGCCGCACCAGGTCCCGGGCCGTCGAGCCGTCGTCGGTCACGTGCAGGCCGCGCACCACGGCCACCGGCATCGCGGTCAGTTTGCCCTTGACCAGGTCGGCGGCGGCCGCGACCTCGTCGGCGACCGCGACCTCGGTGACCAGCAGCTCGTTGCCGTGGCCGTCGACGGCGCCCGAATAGTTGTGCAGCACGGCCAGACCGGCCGCGCCGATCGCCGCGTCGGTCTGGCCGTTGCGCCAGGCCCGGCCCATCGTGTCGGTGACGACCACCGCGACCTGCACGCCGAGGTGTCCCCGCAGGCCCGCGCGCAGGGCCGCGGCGCTGGCGTCGGGGTCGACGGGCAGCAGCGCGAGTTCGTCGCGGCCGACGTTGGACCCGTCCACGCCGGCGGCGGCCTGGACCAGGCCCAGCCGGCTCTCGGTGATCAGGGTGCGACCCTTGCGTGCCAGCACGCGCACCGCCTCGTCGTCGACGAGCCGGCGCCGCAGCCGGTCCCGTTCCTCGGCGTCCCGCGGCGCCGGCACCAGGCGGCCCTCGCACTTGGACACCGCCTTGCTGGTCACCACCACCACGTCGCCATCGCGCAGCCAGGGCGCGGCCGCGGCGAGGGCCGCGGCCAGGTCGTCACCCGGGCGGAACTCGGGGAGCCCGGGCACTGGCAGGATCTCGACCGCGGCCGCGGTGCCGTGCTCGCCGACGCCCGGCCCGCTCACGCGCGCACGCCCGCGAGGTCCAGCCCGGCGGCGACCATGGCGGCCGTGGCCCGCGGGTCGGTCATCACCAGCGGCACGGGACGCACCGCGACCCCCTCGACGAGCGCCTCGTCGCCGTCGTGCACCAGCCAGCAGTCCAGGATCCCGGTGCCGGCGCGCGCCCCGTAGTGGCGGCCCACCGCCTCGGCGGTGGACTCGACCCCGATCACGGACAGGCAGGCATCGGCCATGCCGCGCAACGGCTTTCCGCCGATGATCGGTGAGTAGCCGACGACCGGGGCGGTGGCGGCCCGCAGCGCACCCCGGATGCCGGGGACCGCCAGGATGGCGCCGATGCTGACCACCGGGTTGGACGGTGCCAGCAGGATGACGTCCGCCTCCGCGATGGCTGCTACGGCTTCGGTTGTGGCGCTTGCCTTTTCGGCGCCGACGAACGCGAAGCTGTGGGTCGGCACCTGGGCGCGGTAGCGCACCCACCACTCCTGGAAATGGATCGCGCGCCGGCTGTCGTCGGCCGGGTCGGTGATCACCACGTGGGTCTCGCACCGATCGTCGCTGACCGGCAGCAGCCGGGCGCCCGGTTGCCAGCGGTCGCACAGCGCCGCGGTGATCTGCGTCAGCGGGTAGCCGGCGCCCAGCATCTGGGTGCGCACCAGATGGGTGCCCAGGTCGCGGTCGCCCAGCATGAACCAGTCCGGCTGCACGCCATAGCGCGCCAATTCGTCTTTGGCGTGCCAGGTTTCGTCGCGGTGCCCCCACCCGCGCTCCGGGTCCACCCCACCGCCTAAGGTGTACATGCAGGTGTCCAGATCCGGGCACACGCGCACCCCGTGGATCCAGGCGTCGTCGCCGATGTTGACGACGGCGGTCAGTTCGTGGTCGTCGGGCGATTGCCCCGGCGCCCGGAATTGGCCCAGCCCGAGCAACTGCTGGACTCCCAGCAGGAAGCGGGCGCCGCCGACCCCGCCGACCAGAACGGTGACCTTCACAGGGCACGACAGTACCGGCCGGTCACGGTCCGGTGGCGGGCCGGGACGCGGGGCCGGAAACGGTTGTGACAGTTGTGATCGACACGCCGGGGGGCCAAAACAACAGAAACGCCGAAATTTCGTCACGAGATGGTATGGAAACGCCGTCTAACGCTTGACCGGGCACATCAACCCGTGTCTAATCACAACAGTGTCATTTCCCGGTTGGCCGGCCGTTTCCGGTGTCGCAGACCGAGATTCGATCACTTGTTCGAATGTTCGAATTGTCTGTACATCAGAACAGTGGGAACCCTTACTCTTTCAATCAGCCTGAGGAGGCGGAAACGCATGTCCTACGAACACCTTCGGGGCGTCATGGCAGGCACACCGCACACCACGTTCGGCTCAGTCCCGGTGGTGCTCGCCCGGCCGCACCTGACCGTGGTTCCCGATGCGCCGGTCGCGTTCGAACCCGAACCCGAGCCCGAGCCCATGCCGACGCCGGACCAGTGGCAGGACCGGGCCCTGTGCGCGCAGACCGATCCCGAGGCGTTCTTCCCCGAGAAGGGCGGCTCCACCCGCGAGGCCAAGAAGATCTGCCTGGGCTGCGAGGTGCGCAGCGAGTGCCTCGACTACGCCCTGGCGCACGACGAGCGCTTCGGCATCTGGGGCGGGCTCTCCGAGCGGGAGCGGCGCCGCCTCAAGCGCGGCATCATCTGACGCGACACCTCGGGCGCGACACCGCAATTGGCTCCTTATTCGTCATCGATCGTCGGGTCGATGACCGAGGGTTCGACGTCGAGGTAGATCGCCACCTGCGCCACCAGGATTTCGTGCAGTAGCTCGGCGAGTTCGACGGTGTCCTTCGCCCGTCGCTCGATTGGCTTGCGGAACAACACAATTCGTGCCCGCGTGGCGTTGCCGCGGACGTCGACGCCCGCCGGGATCAGGCGGGCCAGCGCGATCGGCCCGTCGGCGACGACCTCGGGCGGCCACTGCACGCTGTCGGGGTCCTTGGCCGCGATGCGGGGGATCTCGTCGACTGCGACGTCGAGGTCGCCCAGCCGGTCCTGCCAGCGCCGCTCGATGGGCTCGTAGGCCTCCAGGACCGCCATGTCGAACCGCTCGGCCCGGCTGCGCCACCCCGGCACCGTCGGTGGCAGCAGCGGACCGCGCATGTCCCGGCCCCGCCGGGATGCCCGGGGCGAGCCGGGCCGGCCCCCCAGCCGATCGCTGCGGCCGAAGCCGCGCCAGCCGCCGCGGGAATCACTCATCGCGCACGATGGTAACGGTTGAACATCGGACGCCGGGCGATTGCGCGTGTCCGGCGCTTCGGCGGCGTTTGTCCACGATAACCTTTCGGCGTGAACGTTCCCCGTCGCTGTTGCCGGCCCGGGTGTCCGCACTACGCCGTGGCGACTCTGACGTTCGTCTACTCGGATTCGACAGCCGTGGTGGGGCCACTCGCTACCGCGCGGGAGCCGCATTCGTGGGACCTGTGCGTCGGCCACGCCGGCCGGATCACGGCGCCCCGCGGGTGGGATCTCGTGCGCCACGCCGGGCCGCTGCCCACCCATCCCACGCATCCCGAAGACGACGACCTGGTGGCCCTGGCCGACGCGGTGCGCGAGGGCGGGCCCGGCCAGGCTTGCCTGCCCGGCTTCGCGCCGAGCGGCTTCTCCGAGCCCCAGGTGCACCGCGCCGGCGCGCATGCCACCGCGCCGAGCGGCGGCGTGCTGGCGCCTCCCGAGCACCGGTCCGGACGTCGCCGCGGGCACCTGCGCGTGCTGCCCGATCCCACCGATTAGGGCCCCGCCCGCGGCCGGCGTGGCATCGGGGCCCGCGCACCGTGGCTGCCCGGGTTCCCGCGGGGTTATAGGCTGACGGCCAAGAGGCGAAGCAATCCATGGCGTCAGGAGGCCCCGCATGTCTCGGCCCGCCGCGACTGTCCACCGTGTCGTCAAGGCCTACGACGTGCGTGGGCTGGTCGGTGAGGAACTCGACGAGCCGCTGGTCACCGATCTGGGGGCGGCGTTCGCGCACCTGATGCGCGCCGAGGGTGCGCGCCAGGTCGTGATCGGCCACGACATGCGGGAGAGCTCACCGACGCTGGCGGCGGCGTTCGCCGCCGGCGTCACCGGGCAGGGCCTGAACGTGGTGCGCATCGGCCTGGCGTCCACCGATCAGCTCTACTTCGCCTCGGGGCTGTTGGACTGCCCCGGTGCGATGTTCACTGCCAGCCACAACCCGGCGGCCTACAACGGGATCAAGCTGTGCCGCGCCGGGGCCAAACCCGTCGGGGCCGACACCGGGCTGAACGTGATCGGCGACGACGTGATCGCCGGGGTCGCGGCCTACGACGGGCAACCCGGCGCCGTCGCCGATCGCGACGTGCTCGCCGACTACGGCGCCTACCTGCGTTCGCTCGTGGACACCTCCGGGCTGCGCCCGCTGCGGGTGGCGGTGGACGCCGGCAACGGGATGGCCGGGCACCACGCCTGCCGTGCTCGGCGCTATCGAGTCGATCATGTTGCTGCCCTTGTTCTTCGAGCTCGACGGCTCGTTCCCCAATCACGAGGCCAACCCGCTCGACCCGGCCAACCTGGTGGATCTGCAGGCCTACGTGCGCGAGACCGGGGCCGACATCGGGCTGGCCTTCGACGGCGACGCCGACCGCTGCTTCGTGGTCGACGAGCGCGGCAAACCGGTGGCGCCCTCGACGGTGACCGGCCTGGTCGCCGCCCGCGAGCTCAAGCGCGAGATCGGCGCGACCGTCATCCACAACGTCATCACCTCCCGGGCGGTGCCCGAACTGATCACCGAACGGGGCGGCACGCCGCTGCGCTCGCGGGTCGGCCACTCCTACATCAAGGCGCTGATGGCCGACACCGGCGCGATCTTCGGCGGCGAGCACTCGGCCCACTACTACTTCCGCGACTTCTGGGGCGCCGACTCCGGGATGCTGGCAGCTTTGTACGTGCTGGCCGCCCTCGGCGAGCAGGACCGGCCGCTGTCGGAGCTGACCGCCGACTACCAGCGCTACGAATCCTCCGGCGAGATCAACTTCACGGTGGCCGACGCGCCGCGGTGCGTGGAGGCCGTGCTGAGGTCGTTCGGCGCCCGCATCCACTCCATCGACCACCTCGACGGGGTGACCGTCGACCTCGGCGACGGCAGCTGGTTCAACCTGCGCAGCTCCAACACCGAGCCGCTGCTGCGGCTCAACGTCGAGGCCCGCAGCGCCGAGGACGTCGCCGCCGTCGTCGATCGGGTCCGGGTGGAGATCGGCGCGGCGACCGCGGCGGTGCCGGGGGACGCCGTCCCGTGAACGCGACCCGGGCGATCGATCTCGAGGACGCCGAGGGCCTGCTGGCCGCCGACCGGGACGGCCTGCTGCGGGCGGCGTCGTCGGCCGGCGCCCAAGTGCGTGCCGTCGCCGCCGCCGCCGAGGAGGGGACGCTGGACACGCTGCGCGTCGACCACCCGCCGCGCAGCGTGATCTGGGTGGCCGGCCGCGGAACCGCCGAGACCGCCGGCGCCATCCTGGCCGCGACGCTCGGCGGCGAGGTCTCCGCGCCCATCGCGGTGCTCGGCGAGGCGCCGCCGTGGGTCGGCCCGCTCGACGTGCTGATCGTCGCCGGCGACGACCCCGGCGATCCGGCGCTGGTCACGGCCGCCGCGACCGGGGTGCGCCGCGGCGCGCGGGTCGTGGTGGCGGCACCGTATGAGGGCCCGCTGCGGGATTCCACCGCCGGCCGGGTCGCCGTGCTCGGCCCGCGGCTGTGGGTGCCCGACGAGTTCGGGTTGTGCCGCTACCTGGCCGCCGGCCTGGCCGCCCTGCGCACCGTGGACGCCAGAACGGGCATCGATCTGGAGCGGCTCGCCGACGAGCTGGACGCCGAGGCCCTGCGCAACAGCGCGGGCCGCGACCCGTTCACCAACCCGGCCAAGACGATCGCCGCGCGCATGTCCGGCCGCCGGGTCGCGCTGGCCGGCGACTGCGCCGCCACGCTGGCCGTGGCGCGGCACGGTAGTTCGATCCTGTTGCGGATCGCGCACGAGGTGGTCGGCGCCGCCGGGCTCGCCGACGCGGTGGTGGCGCTGCGCGCGAGCGACGGCTTCGGCGGTGCCGCGTCGTCGGTGGACGCGCTCTTCCACGACGAGCAGATCGACGGGCCGCTGCCCGAACGGCTGCGGGTGCTGGCGCTCACGCTGGCCGCCGAACGCACGGTGGTGGCGGCGCGCGTGGCCGGCCTCGACGACGTCCACCTGGTCTGCGCCGAGGACGTGCCGGATTTGCCGGAGGCGCCCGGCGGACCGGCCGAGGCCGGTGGTGCGGCCGGTGCCGAGCGCACGCCGACCGGTGCGGGCAGCGCCTGGGCGCAACTGGCAGTATTGGCCCTCCGGCTGGAGATGGCCGCGGTTTACATGCAACTGGTGCGGGGATAGATAGACACGTGGAACTGCTACGCGGGGCCTTGAGGACGTACGCATGGGGGTCGCGTACGGCCATCGCCGAGTTCACCGGCCGGACGGTGCCGGCGGCCCATCCGGAGGCCGAGCTCTGGTTCGGCGCACACCCGGGCGATCCGGCCTGGCTGGAAACCGAGCACGGCGAGGTGTCGTTGCTGGACGCGCTGGTCGCCGATCCGGAGGGGCAGCTCGGACCCGGCTCGCGTGCCCGGTTCGGCGACGTGCTGCCGTTCCTGGTGAAGGTGCTGGCGGCCGACGAGCCGCTGTCGCTGCAGGCACATCCCAGCGCCGCGCAGGCCGTCGAGGGCTACCTGCGCGAGGAGCGCCTCGGCATCCCGGTGAACTCGCCGGTCCGCAACTACCGCGACACCTCCCACAAGCCGGAGTTGCTGGTCGCGCTGCAGCCTTTCGAGGCGCTGGCCGGGTTCCGTCGGGCCTCGCGCACCGCGGAGCTGCTGCGGGCGCTGGCGATCGCCGAGCTGGACCCCTATATCGAGCTGCTCAACGACCAGTCCGACGCCGACGGCCTGCGGGCGCTGTTCACGACCTGGATCACCGCGCCCCAGCCCGACCTCGACGCGCTGGTCGCGGCCGTGCTGGACGGCGCGATCGCCTACGTCAGCTCCGGCGCGACCGAGTTCGCCGACGAGGTCAAGACGGTGCTCGAGCTCGGGGAACGCTACCCCGGCGACGCCGGGGTGCTGGCGGCGCTGTTGCTCAACCGCATCAGCCTGGCCCCGAATGAGGCGATCTTCGTTCCGGCCGGAAACCTGCACACCTACCTGCGGGGTTTCGCCGTCGAGGTGATGGCCAACTCCGACAACGTGCTCCGCGGCGGGCTGACCCCCAAGCACGTCGACGTCCCCGAGCTGCTGCGGGTCCTCGACTTCGAGCCCACCGCCGAGGCGCGGCTGCGCCCGCACGTCCGCCGCGAGGGTTTCGGGATGGTGTACGAGACCCCGGCCGAGGAGTTCGCGGTGGCGCTGCTGGCCCTGGAGGGCGAGTACCTCGGGCACGAGGTCGACGCGGCGTGCAGCCACGAGGGGCCGCAGGTCCTGCTGTGCACCGAGGGCGCCACGACGGTGCACGCCAAGTCCGGCTCGCTGACGCTGCGGCGCGGGATGGCCGCCTGGGTGGCCGCCGACGACGGTCCGATCCGGCTCGTCGCGCGCGAGCCGACCAAGCTGTTCAGGGCGACCGTGGGGCTGTGACGGCCCGCCGCTGCGGGGAGGCCTGCCGGCGCTCGCCCAGCCACAGCTTGAAGTTGTGCGCGATCGCCCGGCCGACGAGCCGCGGCGGCGGCACCATGTAGAGGCTGTCGAGCAGCGAGAACCGGCGCAGAAACCATTCGGCCAGCGCGGGTTCGGTCTCGGCCGCGCCGAGGAACTGGTCGAACAGCGCACCGACCGGCCGCCACCAGCGGGGGATGGGGTCGGTCTCGGCGTGGTGGAAGCTGACGTCGCCGATGGCGTTCATCAGCCACACCGGGTAGGTGGTCCTGGCGGTGGCCCGGTTCAGCGTCGCCGCCACCCGGTGCTCCGGCTGCTGCAGCGCCCGCCGCAGGTGCCCGGCCTGCAGCGACGCCATCGTCATACCCTGCCCGAAGGTGGGGTTGAAGCTGGCGACCGCGTCGCCGAACGGCACGATACCGCCCGGGAAGCGGTCCAGTTTGTCGTAGCGCCGCCACCGGCTGGTCGGGAACGCGTGGAACGCCGGCTCGTCGAGGGGCTCCGCCTGCGCCAGCGCGGCGGTGAAATGCGCCGGCAGCAGCTCGCCGGCCAGCGCCAGCATGTCCGGGAACGTCTGCGGCGGTTTGGCGTCGGCCACCCCGAAGGTGGTGAGCACCCAGGTGCCGTCCTCGTAGCACAGCATGCCCAGCCCCAGCGACTGGTCGTGGGAGGCCCGACGACGACCTTCTCGGCGATCAGGCCGTCGGGGACCGTACCCGGGTGGCGTAGTTGATGCCGATGTCCAGGGTCGATCACTGCTCGAGCCACACCGGTAGCCGGGTGCCGCGGCCGGCCGCGTCGACGACCAGGCCGGCCGGCACGAACTCGGTGCCGCCGGGGTCCAGCAGCACCCCGGTGACCCGCTGCCGGGCCCGGTGGCTCGGCGACAAAGTGCCGCACGATCTCGACGTTGGCGATGTCGCGGACGCGCCGGCGCAGCTGCCATTCCAAATGTGCCACGTAGGCGGTGAATTCGGTGGCGCAGGTGGATGCAGTCGGGCCGGTTCTCGAGCATCGGCACGCCCGCGGCGACCATGTCGCAGTCCGTCGAGCAATCGATCGCGGCGCCGAGGTGGATGCAGTCGGGCCGGTTCTCGAGCATCGGCACGCCCGCGGCGACCATGTCCTGCAGCAGCCCGGGGAACAGGCCGTCCGACACCGACGAGCCGGACACCCGGCTGCGCAAGGACCTCAACTGGTGGGACCTGGTGGTGTTCGGCGTCGCGGTGGTGATTGGCGCCGGCATCTTCACGGTGACCGCCTCGACCGCCGGCGACATCACCGGCCCGGCGATCTGGGTCTCGTTCGTGATCGCGGCGGTCACCTGCGCGCTGGCGGCGCTGTGCTACGCCGAGTTCGCCTCCACGCTGCCGGTGGCCGGCAGCGCCTACACCTTCTCCTACGCCACCTTCGGCGAGTTCCTGGCCTGGATCATCGGCTGGAACCTGTTGCTGGAACTGGCGATCGGCGCGGCCGTGGTGTCCAAGGGCTGGTCGACCTACCTGGCGACGGTGACCGGATTCGCCGGTAGCCGCCTGGCACTGGGATCGGTCCGGCTCGACTGGGGGGCGCTGCTGATCGTCGCGGTGGTGGCGACCCTGGTCGCGCTGGGCACCAAGTTGTCGTCGCGGTTCTCGGCGGTGGTCACCGGCGTCAAGGTGGCGGTGGTGGTGCTGGTCGTGGTGGTCGGCGCCTTCTACGTCAAGGGCTCGAACTACTCGCCGTTCATCCCGCCGCCCGAAGCGGGCCACGAGGCCTCGGGCGTCAACCAGTCGGTGCTGTCGCTGCTGACCGGGGCGCACAGCAGCCATTACGGCTGGTACGGCGTGCTGGCGGGGGCGTCGATCGTGTTCTTCGCGTTCATCGGCTTCGACATCGTGGCCACCATGGCCGAGGAGACCAAGCGGCCCCAGCGGGACGTCCCCAAGGGCATCCTGGTGTCGCTGGCGATCGTCACGGTCCTCTACGTCGCGGTGTCGGTCGTGCTGTCGGGCATGGTGCCTTACTGGAAACTCAAGACCGTCCCGGGCCTGGGGCAGGCCAACCTCGCCACGGCGTTCACCGCGAACGGTGTGCACTGGGCCAGCAAGGTCATCGCGGTCGGGGCGCTGGCCGGGCTGACCACCGTGGTGATGGTGCTGATCCTCGGGCAGTGCCGGATCCTGTTCGCGATGGCGCGCGACGGGCTGTTGCCGCGCTCGCTGGCCAAGACCGGTGCGCGGGGGACCCCCGTGCGGATCACCGTTCTGGTCGCGGTGGTGGTGGCGCTGACGGCCTCGGTGTTCCCGATCGACAAGCTCGAGGAGATGGTCAACGTCGGAACGCTGTTCGCGTTCGTCCTGGTCTCCGCCGGTGTCATGGTGCTGCGCCGCACGCGTCCCGATCTCGAGCGCGGCTTCCGGGCGCCGTGGGTGCCGCTGCTGCCGATCGCCTCGATCTGCGCCTGCGTGTGGCTGATGCTCAACCTCACCGCGCTGACCTGGATCCGTTTCGGGGTTTGGCTGCTCGTGGGGATCGGCATCTACCTCGGGTACGGGTACCGGCACTCGGCGCAGGGGCTCCGGGAGGCGGACCGGGTGGACGCCGCGTAATCGCTTTACAAAATAGCATCTTATGTCTAGACATGAGACGTATCAGGTCTTATTGTCAACCTCAAGTAGTGGTGTGACTCATGAGGAGGTTTGGCATATGACCACGCTCAACTCCCGGGCGGGCCGGGACGTCGAACGAGCCGAGGCGCCGGTCTGGCGGGACAAGAAGCGCCGGCTGTGGCTGCTCGGGCTCGTCGCCCCGACGGCGTTGTTCGTGATGCTGCCGTTGATCTGGGCGCTCAACCGGCTCGGGTGGCAGACCGGCTCGCAGGCGTTGCTGTGGATCGGCCCGCTGCTGGTCTACGTCGTGCTGCCGATCCTGGACCTGCGCTTCGGGCCGGACGGGCAGAACCCGCCCGACGAGGTGATGGAACGGCTGGAGAACGACAGGTACTACCGCTACTGCACCTACGTCTACGTCCCGTTCCAGTACTTGAGCGTGGTGATGGGCGCCTATCTGTTCACCGCTTCCGACCTGAGTTGGCTGGGCTATGACGGCGCGCTCGGCTGGGCGGGCAAGCTCGGCGTGGCGCTGTCGGTCGGCGTGCTCGGCGGTGTCGGCATCAACACCGCGCACGAGATGGGCCACAAGAAGGACTCGCTGGAGCGCTGGCTGTCGAAGATCACCCTGGCGCAGACCTGCTACGGGCACTTCTATATCGAGCACAACCGCGGCCACCACGTGCGGGTCGCCACCCCGGAGGACCCGGCCTCGGCCCGCTTCGGGGAGACGTTCTGGGAGTTCTTGCCGCGCAGCGTGTTCGGCAGCCTGCGCTCGTCGCTGCGGCTGGAGGCCCAGCGGCTTCGGCGGCTCGGCCGCAGCCCGTGGGACCCGCGGACCTACCTGTCCAACGACGTGCTCAACGCCTGGGGAATGTCGGTGCTGCTGTGGGGCGTGCTGATCGCGGTGTTCGGCCCTTCGCTGATTCCGTTCGTGCTGATCCAGGCCGTCTTCGGGTTCAGCCTGCTCGAGGCGGTCAACTACCTCGAGCACTATGGGCTGCTGCGGCAGCAGACCGCCGGCGGGCGCTACGAGCGCTGCGCGCCGGTGCACAGCTGGAACTCCGACCACATCGTCACCAACCTGTTCCTGTACCACCTGCAGCGGCACAGCGACCACCACGCCAACCCGACCCGCCGCTACCAGACGCTGCGCAGCATGCAAGGCGCCCCCAACCTGCCCAGCGGGTACGCGTCGATGATCTCGCTGACCTACTTCCCGCCGCTGTGGCGCAAGGTGATGGACCACCGGGTGCTCGCGCACTACGACGGTGACATCACCAGGGTCAACGTGCAGCCGCGCCTGCGGGCCAAGATGCTGGCCAGGTACGGGGCGCCCGAACAGGCGGAGGCGGCATGACCGCCTACCGCTGCCCGGGCTGCGGCTACGTCTACGACGAGGCCGAGGGCAATGCGCGCGAGGGCTTCCCGGCCGGCACGGCCTGGGATCGGATCCCCGACGACTGGTGCTGCCCGGACTGCGCGGTGCGCGAGAAGGTCGACTTCGAAATCGTGACTTCGAGACCGTGACTTCGAAACCCTGAGGAGTGAACCGATGAACGACTACAGGCTCTTCGTCTGCGTGCAGTGTGGCTTCGAGTACGACGAGGCCAAGGGCTGGCCGGAGGATGGCATCGAGCCCGGCACCCGCTGGGACGACATCCCCGAGGACTGGAGCTGCCCGGACTGCGGCGCGGCGAAGTCGGACTTCGAGATGGTGGAGATAGCGCGCCCGTGATCGGCCACCGCCATCCCCGCGAATGCGGCCGCGAAAACAGATATCGTCGCGCCTGTGAAGCGGATGCCGTACGCCGAGGCCTCGCGGCTGCTGCTGCGCGACTCGGTGCTCGACGCGATGCGGGAACTGCTGCTGGCCCGCGACTGGTCCGCCGTCACGCTGTCCGACGTGGCCCGCGCCGCCGGCGTCAGCCGGCAGACCATCTACAACGAGTTCGGCTCGCGGCAGGGCCTGGCGCAGGGGTACGCCCTGCGCCTGGCCGACCGGCTGGTCGATACCGTGCACGCCGCCCTGAACGCCCATGTCGGCGACATCTACGAGGCGTTCCTGCACGGCTTTCGCGACTTCTTCGCCGAGTCGGCGGCCGACCCGCTGGTGATCTCGTTGCTGACGGGGGTGGCCAAGCCCGATCTGCTGCAGATCATCACCACCGACAGCGCGCC
Organism: Mycobacterium sp. HUMS_12744610; assembly: GCF_041206865.1. NCBI lineage: Bacteria > Bacillati > Actinomycetota > Actinomycetes > Mycobacteriales > Mycobacteriaceae > Mycobacterium > Mycobacterium servetii. Next base: position 4,886,754 of record NZ_JBGEDP010000001.1, on the reverse strand, counting down.
CATCATCGCCCGCGCGTCGAGCCGGCTGACGACGGCGCTCACCCAGAGCTGGGTGGCCGCCAGCGACGAGGACGCCGGCGTGCTGGGCCGCGCTATCGTGCGGCTGGCGCTGAGCTACGTGTCCATGCCACCCGAGGCCGACCACGACGTCGCGGCCGACCTGGCCCGGTTGATGACGCCGTTCGCGGAGCGCCACGGCGTGGTCAATCTGCCCTGACGGCCTGCCCCGACTCTCCCTGATTGAGGGCCCGCGACGCCGCCTACTACAGTGGCGGAAGAACATACTAAAGCTAAGTACCGCTAGTGACGGTGAGCCTCGAGTAAGGATGAGAGACGCTATGACGACGACCGAAAAATCGCTGAGTGCCGACGTCCGGAACGGCATCGACTTCAAGGTTGCCGATCTGTCGCTGGCGGATTACGGGCGGCGCGACATCGAGCTCTCCGAGCAGGAGATGCCGGGTCTGATGTCGCTGCGCCGGGAGTACGCCGACGTGCAGCCCCTCAAGGGCGCGCGGATCTCGGGCTCGCTGCACATGACGGTCCAGACCGCGGTGCTCATCGAGACCCTGGTCTCGCTGGGCGCCGAGGTGCGCTGGGCGTCGTGCAACATCTTCTCCACCCAGGACCACGCGGCGGCGGCCGTCGTCGTCGGCCCCTACGGCACCCCCGAGGAGCCCAAGGGAGTTCCGGTGTTCGCCTGGAAGGGCGAGACGCTGGAGGAGTACTGGTGGGCCGCCGAGCAGATGCTGACGTGGCCCGACCAGCCGGCCAACATGATCCTCGACGACGGCGGCGACGCCACCATGTTGGTGCTGCGCGGCGCCCAGTACGAGAAGGCCGGCGTGGTGCCGCCCGCCGAGGACGACGACCCCACCGAGTGGAAGATCTTCCTGGAGCTGCTGCGCCGCCGTTTCGAGACCGACAAGGGCAAGTGGACCAAGATCGCCGAGTCGGTCAAGGGCGTCACCGAGGAGACCACCACCGGCGTGCTGCGGCTCTACCAGTTCGCCGCGGCCGGTGATCTGGCGTTCCCGGCGATCAACGTCAACGACTCTGTGACCAAGTCCAAGTTCGACAACAAGTACGGCTGCCGGCACTCCCTGATCGACGGGATCAACCGCGGCACCGACGTGCTGATCGGCGGCAAGAAGGTGCTGATCTGCGGCTACGGCGACGTGGGCAAGGGCTGCGCCGAATCGGTCAAGGGTCAGGGGGCGCGGGTCGTCGTCACCGAGATCGACCCGATCAACGCGCTGCAGGCGCTGATGGAGGGCTACGACGTCAAGACGGTCGAGGACGCCATCGCCGAGGCGGACATCGTCATCACCGCCACCGGCAACAAGGACATCATCACGCTGGCGCACATGAAGGCGATGAAGGACCATGCGGTCCTGGGCAACATCGGGCACTTCGACAACGAGATCCAGGTCGCCCAGCTCGAGAAGTCGGGCGCGACCAGGACCAACATCCGCCCGCAGGTCGACCTGTGGACGTTCCCCGACAGCGGCAAGTCGATCATCCTGCTGTCCGAGGGCCGGCTGCTGAACCTGGGCAACGCCACCGGCCACCCGTCGTTCGTGATGAGCAACAGCTTTTCCAACCAGGTGATCGCCCAGATCGAGCTGTGGACGAAGAACGACGAGTACGACAACGAGGTGTACCGGCTGCCCAAGCACCTCGACGAGAAGGTGGCCCGCATCCACGTCGAGGCGCTCGGCGGCCAGCTGACCAAGCTGACCAAGGAGCAGGCCGAGTACCTCGGCATCGACGTCGAGGGCCCCTACAAGCCGGACCACTACCGGTACTGAGCCCCGATATGACCGCGAGCGTGCGTGTTTGTACGGCGGCACGCCGTAACGCACGTACAACTGCGCACGCTCGCGCGATGGCGTAGCTGGGCTCGCGGCGTGCTGATCGCGATCGAAGGGGTCGACGGCGCCGGCAAGCGGACGCTGACCGACGGGCTGCGCAAGGCGTTCGAGGCCGCCGGCTGGTCGGTGGCCACGCTGGACTTCCCGCGCTACGGGCGATCGGTGACCGCGGACCTCGCCGCGGAGGCGTTGCACGGCGAGCACGGCGACCTCGCGTCGTCGGTCTACGCGATGGCGACGCTGTTCGCGCTCGACCGCGCGGGGGCCGTCGGCGAGATCGAGCACCTGGGCCGCGATCACGACGTGGTGATCCTGGATCGCTACGTCGCCTCCAACGCGGCCTACAGCGCCGCGCGGCTGCACCAGGACGCCGCGGGGGAGGCGGTCGCGTGGGTGCACCGGCTCGAATATGGCCGGCTGGGGTTGCCCGCGCCGGACTGGCAGGTGCTGCTCGCGGTGTCCGCCGAACTCGCCGGGCGGCGGGCGCGCCACCGGGCCGCCGTCGAGCCGGGCCGGCAGCGCGATGCCTACGAGCGCGACGACGGGCTGCAGCAGCGCACCGGCGCGGTGTATGCCGGGCTGGCCGCCGCGGGCTGGGGTGGGTGCTGGCAGGTGGTCGAGGCGGACGTCGATCCGGCCCGTCTGGCGGCGACGCTGAGGGCTCCGCAGGCCGGAAATTGACGGTTTTGGCCGCCTAGCGCAAGAAACGCTGGTGTGGCGCCCGTAATTTGTCCCGATCTGGTGACACCATGGAGACCATGAGGCAAAGGATTCTCGTCGTCGATGACGACGCTTCGCTGGCCGAGATGCTCACCATCGTGCTGCGCGGGGAGGGCTTCGACACCGCGGTCATCGGCGACGGTACCCAGGCCCTGACCGCGGTGCGCGAGCTGCGGCCCGACCTGGTGCTGCTGGACCTGATGCTGCCCGGCATGAACGGCATCGACGTGTGCCGGGTGCTGCGCGCCGACTCCGGCATCCCCATCGTGATGCTGACCGCCAAGACCGACACCGTGGACGTGGTGCTGGGCCTGGAGTCCGGCGCCGACGACTACATCATGAAGCCCTTCAAGCCCAAGGAGCTGGTCGCGCGGGTGCGCGCCCGGTTGCGCCGCAACGACGACGAGCCGGCCGAGATGCTGTCTATCGCCGACGTCGAGATCGACGTGCCGGCGCACAAGGTCACCCGCAACGGCGAGCAGATCTCCCTGACCCCGCTGGAGTTCGACCTGCTGGTCGCGCTGGCACGTAAACCGCGTCAGGTGTTTACTCGTGATGTGCTGCTCGAACAGGTGTGGGGATACCGGCACCCGGCGGACACCCGCCTGGTTAACGTGCACGTCCAGCGCCTGCGGGCCAAGGTCGAGAAGGACCCTGAGAACCCGACCGTGGTGTTGACCGTTCGAGGAGTGGGGTACAAGGCCGGACCCCCGTGATCCGCGATGCTGAGGAGCGGCGCCGGTGATCCGCGTCGGTGACGATGCAGAGCGAAGCGATGCTGAGGAGCGGCGCCGGTGATCTTCGGCTCACGCCGACGCACTCGTAGTCGCTGGGGCCGCTCGGGTCCCCTGCCTCGCGGCATGGGCGCGGTCAGTCGCGCCGTGGCCGTCGCCTGGCGCCGATCGCTGCAGCTGCGCGTGGTGGCGTTGACTCTAGGGCTGTCGCTCGGAGTGATCCTGGCGCTCGGCTTCGTGCTGACCAGCCAGCTCACCAATCGCGTGCTCGACGTTAAGGTCCGAGCCGGCATCGAGCAGATCGAGCGGGCGCGTACGACGGTCGGCGGCATCGTCAGCGGCGAGGAGACGCGCTCGCTGGACAGCAGCCTGCAGCTGGCCCGCAACACGCTGACCTCCAAGACCGACCCGGCCTCGGGCGCAGGGCTGGCCGGCGCGTTCGACGCGGTGCTCATGGTGCCGGGCGACGGCCCCCGCGCCGCCACCACGGCCGGACCCGTCGACCAGGTGCCCAACGCGCTGCGGGGTTTCGTCAAGGCGGGGCAGGCGGCCTATCAGTACGCCACCGTGCACACCGACGGCTTCTCGGGGCCCGCGCTGGTCATCGGCTCGCCGGCGTCATCGCAGGTGGCCAACCTGGAGCTCTACCTGATCTTCCCGCTGAAGAACGAGCAGGCCACGATCACGCTGGTGCGCGGCACGATGATCACCGGGGGTGCGGTGCTGCTGGTGCTGCTCGCCGGGATCGCCCTGCTGGTGTCCCGCCAGGTGGTGGTGCCGGTGCGGTCGGCGTCGCGGATCGCCGAGCGGTTCGCCGAGGGTCACCTGTCCGAGCGGATGCCGGTGCGCGGCGAGGACGACATGGCGCGGCTGGCGATGTCGTTCAACGACATGGCCGAGAGCTTGTCGCGGCAGATCACCCAGCTCGAGGAGTTCGGCAACCTGCAGCGCCGGTTCACCTCCGACGTCAGCCACGAACTGCGCACCCCGCTGACCACGGTGCGCATGGCCGCCGACCTGATCTACGACCACAGCGCCGATCTCGACCCCACGCTGGCGCGTTCCACCGAGCTGATGGTCAGCGAGCTGGACCGGTTCGAGACGCTGCTCAACGACCTGCTGGAGATCTCCCGGCACGACGCCGGTGTAGCCGAGCTGTCCGTGGAGGCGGTGGATCTGCGCGCCACCGTGCGCAGCGCGCTGAGCAACGTGGGTCACCTGGCCGAGGACGCCGGCATCGAGCTGCAGGTGGACCTGCCCGCCCACGAGGTGATCGCCGAGGTGGACACCCGCCGGGTGGAGCGCATCCTGCGCAACCTGATCGCCAACGCCATCGACCACGCCGAGCACAAGCCGGTGGAGATCCGGATGGGCGCCGACGAGGACACCGTCGCCGTCACCGTGCGCGACCACGGGGTCGGGCTGCGCCCCGGCGAGGAGAAGCTGGTGTTCAGCCGGTTCTGGCGCGCCGACCCGTCGCGGGTGCGGCGCTCCGGAGGCACCGGGCTGGGCCTGGCGATCAGCATCGAGGACGCGCGCCTGCACCAGGGCCGGCTGGAGGCCTGGGGCGAGCCCGGCGAGGGCTCCTGCTTCCGGCTGACGCTGCCGCTGGTGCGCGGCCACAAGGTGACCACCAGCCCACTGCCCATGAAGCCTGTCCCGCAAGCGAATTCGCAGCCGATTCCGCAGGCCGCCGACACCGGCCCGCAACACCGCAAGGACCGCCAGCGCCAGCGCGAGCCCGCCGAGAGGAGCGGGTAGATGCGGCGCCTGCTCTCCCTGCTGTTCGCGGCGGTCCTGCTCGGCGGCTGCGCGGGGGTGCCCAACACGTCGGCGCCGCAGGCCATCGGCACCGTCGAGCGGCCCGCGCCGTCCAACCTGCCCAAGCCGACGCCGGGCATGGACCCCGACGTGCTGCTGCGGGAGTTCCTCAAGGCCACGGCGGACCCGGCGAACCGGCACCTGGCCGCCCGCCAGTTCCTCACCCAGTCCGCGTCCAACGCGTGGGACGACGCCGGCAGCGCGTTGCTGATCGACCATGTCGTTTTCGTGGAAACGCGTGCAGCCGACCGTGTCTCGGCGACGATGCGGGCCGACATCCTGGGTTCGTTGTCCGACATGGGGGTGTTCGAGACCGCCGAGGGCGTGCTGCCCGACCCGGGGCCGATCGAGCTGGTCAAGACGTCGGGCGGCTGGCGTATCGACCGGCTGCCCAACGGCGTGTTCCTGGACTGGCAGCAGTTCCAGGCGACCTACAAGCGCAACACGCTCTACTTCGCCGATCCGACCGGCAAGACGGTGGTGCCCGACCCGCGCTACGTCGCGGTGCCCGACCACGACCAGCTGGCCACCGAGCTGATCTCCAAGCTGATCGCCGGGCCGCGCCCCGAGATGGCCCACACCGTCCGCAACCTGCTCGCCCCGCCGCTGCGGCTGCGCGGGCCGGTCACCCGCGCCGACGGCGGCAAGAACGGGATCGGCCGCGGTTACGGCGGTGCACGCATCGACCTGGAGAAGCTGTCCACCACCGATCCGCACAGCAGGCAACTGCTGGCCGCCCAGATCATCTGGACGCTGGCCCGCGCCGACATCCGCGGGCCGTACGTGATCAATGCCGACGGCGCACCGCTGGACGACAGGTTCGCCGAGGGGTGGACCACCTCCGACGTCGCCGCCACCGACCCGGGCGTGGCCGACGGCGCCGGGGCCGGGTTACACGCGCTGGTCAACGGCGCGCTGGTGGGCCTGGACGGCCAGCACACGACGACGGTGCCCGGGGCCTTCGGGCGGATGCCGGACCAGACCGGGGCCGCGCTGTCCCGCAACGGCCGCCAGGTTGCCTCCGTGGTGACGCTGCGCCGCGGCGCCCCGGACCAGGAGGCGTCGCTGTGGATCGGGGACCTCGGCGCCGAGGCGGTCCAATCCGCCGACGGGCACACCCTGTCGCGGCCCAGCTGGTCGCTGGACGACGCGGTCTGGGTGGTCGTGGACGGCAACAACGTGCTGCGGGCCATCCAGGAGCCCGCCTCCGGACAGCCCGCGCGCATCCCGGTCGATTCCGCGGCCGTCGCCAGCCATTTCCCGGGACCGATCACCGACCTGCAGCTGTCTCGGGACAGCACCCGCGCCGCGATGGTGATCGGCGGGCAGGTGATCCTGGCCGGCGTCGAGCAGACGCAGGCAGGCCAGTACGCCCTCACCTACCCGCGGCGGCTCGGCTTCGGGCTGGGCAACTCGGTGGTCTCGCTGTCCTGGCGGACCGGCGACGACATCGTGGTCACCCGCACCGACGCCACGCACCCGGTCTCCTACGTGAACCTCGACGGGGTGAACTCCGACGCGCCCGCGCGCGGCTTGGCGCTTCCGGTGACGACGGTCGCGGCCAACCCGTCGACGGTGTACGTCGCCGGTCCCCAGGGGGTGCTGCAGTACTCGGCGTCGGCCGGCGAAGGCCAACCACGCTGGTCGGAGGTTCCCGGGTTGACGACCGTCGGGGCGGCCCCGGTGTTGCCGGGCTGAGTTGTCGTGGTGGCTGCTGGCGGCTACGTTCTCCGCGTTGAGCCGATGGCGGCAGCCGTCTCGCGCGAGCGCTGGCGAGGGTGGTGAGGCATTGCGGAACAAGTTGGGCGCGGTGCCCTGATGGCACCGCTGGGAGTTGATCCCGCCGCGCTGGATGGTGCCGGTTCTGCGGTGATCTCGGTGGGTGAGGGTTTGTGGTCGGTGACATCCGGTCTTGCCGGGGTGCTTTCCGGATGCGAGGGAACGGCGCGCAGCGATCCGGCTGCCACCGCATTCGGGCGCGGCTACGACAATTCGGCGGCGAAGGTGTTGGCGGCGATGGCCGTAACCCGGAACGGGTTATGCAGCATCGGCGACGGTGTGCGGATGTCCGCGCACAACTACTCGATGGCCGAGGCGATGCCAGACGTATCCGGGCGCGGGGAGCCGCTGCGGGTACCCAGGCCTACCGGGTCCGTGGCGAGGGGTTCAACGCCGTCGGCGGCCGGAACCGGCACCGGCGCCCCGGCGGGGTGGGGCTGGGTGGCTCCGTATATCGGGATGATCTGGCCGAGCGGTGATTCAGCGAAACTACCGCAGCGGCGGCCTGGATCAGCGCCGGAACGAATTTCGAGGTCAGCGAGATAATAGGCGCGGCAGGGCCCATGGGCATCGTTGAAGCCCAGCAGATGCCGGAAGGACCGGCGATTGCAGCGGCGTTCACGGACGCTCACCGCAGCGCCGCCAGTGTTTTGCAACAGTTCGATCGCGGCTCAGCTGAATGATTACGCCGACAAGATCGACCGGGTTCATGCGGCGATCCTCGATCTGTTGTCCCGCATCTGTGACCCCATGACGGGTATCAAAGAAGTCTGGGAAATTCTCACCGACGAAGACGAAGACGAGATCCACAAGATCGCCAACGATATCCGGTTTTGTAAAGCGCGGCCTCTTTGACCAGCTTTTGGCGCGTGGCCAAGAGCCTGACGATGTGCTCGTCGATCTGATCGATCTGGGAGCGGACCTCAGCGAGCGACACGTCCGCGACCGTACATGAGCCAGGCGAGCCACCGAAGTCGACGTTTGCCCGCGAAAGTGCGAGTGATCGCCTGCAAGACGTCGATCTCGGCGCGAAGCGGGGGGCTTGTCGGTCCCGTGCGCGACACTGCGCGTGTGCTCGACCTCATCCTGCCGCTGGAGTGCGGCGGTTGCGGGGCGCCGGCGACCCGCTGGTGTGACGCCTGCGGCCGCGAGCTGTCGGTGGCCGCCGACCAGCCCCACGTCGTCACCCCGCGCGTCGACCCCCAGGTGCCGGTGTTCGCGCTGGGCCGCTACGCCGGTGCCCGCCGTCAGGCGATCCTCGCGGTCAAGGAGCGCGGCCGCGGCGACCTCGTCGCGCCGCTGGCGCGCGCCCTGGCGCTCGGCGTGCACCGGCTGCTGGCCTGGGGGATCGTCGAGACCCCGCTGACGATCGTGCCCGCGCCCACGCGGCGCTCGGCGGCCCGCCGCCGCGGCGGCGATCCGGTCACCCGCCTGGCCAGGGCCGCCGTGGCGGGGCACCCCGACGTCACGGTCGCGCAGGCCCTGCGGATCAGGGCGCTGGCCCGCGACTCGGCGGGCCTGGGCACCGCGGCCCGCGAGCGCAACATCGCCGGGCGGGTGCTGCTGCGCGGCGGCGCGCTCGCCGGGCGACCGGGAACCGAGGTGATGGTGGTCGACGACGTCGTCACCACCGGCGCGACGGCCCGCGAGTCGGTGCGGACCCTGCACGCCGCGGGGGTGCGGGTCACCGCGGTCCTCGCGATCGCGGCGGCGTGAAACCGGAGTCAGACCGTGCGCGTGCCAAGAGGTTGTGAAGAACCCGCAACGGGTCGGCGAAATCAGTGGCGTCCCAAGGCGAACACGAGCTAACGTCGAGGACAACATGCAATGACCTAACGGTCATGCCGCACTGGTCGTACGTCCCAGGTTGCGACCCCACTGGCGAAGGGGGTGAGTATTCGGCACCTTGCACCGGCGGGCAGCCTGCGCGTGAACCATTCGGAACCGCTCTCACCCCGTCGGCGCGCCTCTAAGTAAGCAGGGCACGCAGCGCGCGTGCGACGTGGAAAGGGAACGAATTGTCACGCATGTCAAGGCTCTCCATGGATTCCAGTCAGATGCTCGCCGAGCCGCCGGCGGAGACCGACGGCCAGGCCGAACCGGCCGCCAGCGCCGAAGTCGTGTTCAAGGGCCGCAACGTCGAAATTCCCGACCACTACCGCGTATACGTCTCCCAGAAACTCGCCCGCCTCGAGCGGTTCGACCGCTCCATCTACCTCTTCGACGTCGAACTCAAACACGAGCCCAACCGCCGTCAGCGCAAGTCCTGTCAACGCGTGGAGATCACCGCCCGGGGCCGCGGACCGGTCAGCCGGGCCGAGGCCTGCGCCGACAGCTTCTACTCCGCGTTCGAGTCCGCGGTCGCCAAGCTGGAGAACCGCTTGCGGCGCGCCAAGGACCGGCGCAAGGTCCACTACGGCGACAAGACCCCCGTTTCGCTGGCCGCGGCCACCGCGGTCGCGCCCGAGCGGCTGAACGGCGCGCCTCAGGAGCCGCCGTTCGGGCGCAACGGCGCCGCCCCCGACCAGCCCGGCGACCACGAGCCGGGCCGGATCGTGCGGACCAAGGAGCACCCGGCCACGCCGATGACGGTCGACGACGCGCTGTACGAGATGGAGCTGGTCGGGCACGACTTCTTCCTGTTCCACGACAAGCAGAGCGAACGGCCGTGCGTCGTCTACCGCCGGCACGCCTACGACTACGGCCTCATCAGACTGAGCTGACCGGATCAGGCGAGCCGGATCGGGCCGATCGGGCTCGCCCGATCCGGCTCGGGCGGCCGCCGCCGCGTGTCACCTAGGATGGACGGCGTCTCATAGACATGCGTCTTAGAGACCAGGAAGACTCCAACCCACAGGGGACATAGCTGTGCTGTCGAAGTTGCTGCGCCTTGGTGAAGGTCGCATGGTCAAGCGCCTCAAAAGGATCGCCGACTATGTCGACACCCTGTCCGAGGACATCGAGAAGCTCACCGACGCCGAGCTGAGGGCCAAGACCGAGGAGTTCAAGAAGCGGCACGCCGACGGGGAGAGCCTCGACGACCTGCTGCCCGAGGCCTTCGCGGTGGCGCGCGAGGCCGCGTGGCGCGTGCTCGACCAGCGCCCCTTCGAGGTGCAGTTGATGGGGGCGGCGGCGCTGCACTTCGGCAACGTCGCCGAGATGAAGACAGGTGAGGGCAAGACCCTGACCTCGGTGCTGCCGGCCTACCTCAACGGCATCGGCGGCAAGGGCGTGCACATCGTCACGGTCAACGACTACCTGGCCAAACGCGACAGCGAGTGGATGGGCCGCGTGCACCGTTTCCTGGGCCTGGACGTCGGGGTGATCCTGGCCCAGATGACCCCCGACGAGCGCCGGGTCGCCTACCACGCCGACATCACCTACGGCACCAACAACGAGTTCGGCTTCGACTACCTGCGCGACAACATGGCCCATTCGCTGGACGACTGCGTCCAGCGCGGCCACAACTTCGCCATCGTCGACGAGGTCGACTCCATCCTGATCGACGAGGCCCGCACCCCGCTGATCATCTCCGGGCCGGCCGACGGCGCCTCCAACTGGTACCTCGAGTTCGCCCGCCTGGCGCCGCTGATGGAAAAAGACCTGCACTACGAGGTCGACCTGCGCAAACGCACCGTCGGTGTGCACGAGAAGGGGGTGGAGTTCGTCGAGGACCAGCTGGGCATCGACAACCTCTACGAGGCCGCCAACTCGCCGCTGGTCAGCTACCTCAACAACGCGCTGAAGGCCAAGGAGCTGTTCAACCGCGACAAGGACTACATCGTCCGCGACGGCGAGGTGCTCATCGTCGACGAGTTCACCGGCCGCGTGCTGTACGGCCGCCGCTACAACGAGGGCATGCACCAGGCGATCGAGGCCAAGGAGCACGTCGAGATCAAGGCCGAGAACCAGACGCTGGCCACCATCACGCTGCAGAACTACTTCCGGCTCTACGACAAGCTGGCGGGCATGACCGGCACGGCCCAGACCGAGGCGGCCGAGCTGCACGAGATTTACAAGCTCGGGGTGGTGCCCATCCCGACCAACAAGCCGATGATCCGCACGGACCAGTCCGACCTGATCTACAAGACCGAGGAAGCCAAGTACATCGCGGTGGTCGACGACGTCGCCGAGCGCTACGAGAAGGGCCAGCCGGTGCTGATCGGCACGACCAGCGTGGAGCGCTCGGAGTACCTGGCGCGCCAGTTCGCCAAGCGCCGCATCCCGCACAACGTGCTCAACGCGAAGTACCACGAGCAGGAGGCGCAGATCGTCGCCGTGGCGGGGCGCCGCGGCGGCGTCACCGTCGCCACCAACATGGCCGGTCGCGGCACCGACATCGTGCTGGGCGGCAACGTCGACTTCCTGACCGACCAGCGGCTGCGGGAGCGCGGCCTGGACCCGGTGGAGACGCCCGACGAGTATGAGGCGGCCTGGCACGAGGAGCTGCCCAAGGTCAAGGAGGAGGCCGGAAAGGAGGCCGCCGAGGTGATCGAGGCCGGCGGCCTGTATGTGCTGGGCACCGAACGGCACGAGTCCCGGCGCATCGACAACCAGCTGCGCGGCCGCTCCGGCCGCCAGGGCGACCCCGGCGAGTCCCGGTTCTACCTGTCGCTGGGTGACGAGCTGATGCGGCGGTTCAACGGCGCGGCGCTGGAGTCGATGCTCAACCGGCTCAACCTGCCCGACGACGTGCCGATCGAGGCCAAGATGGTCACCCGGGCGATCAAGAGCGCGCAGACCCAGGTCGAGCAGCAGAACTTCGAGGTCAGAAAGAACGTCCTCAAGTACGACGAAGTGATGAACCAGCAGCGCAAGGTGATCTACGCCGAGCGCCGCCGCATCCTCGAGGGCGAAAACCTCAGGGAGCAGGCCCTCGACATGGTCCGCGACGTCGTCACCGCTTACGTCAACGGCGCGACGGGCGAGGGTTACGCCGAGGACTGGGACCTGGAGGCGTTGTGGACGGCGCTGAAGACGCTGTACCCGGTCGGGATCGACCATGCGACGCTGATGCGCCTGGACGCCGACTCCGAGCGTGACGACCTGACCCGCGAGGAACTGCTCGACGAGCTGCTCGCCGACGCCGAACGCGCTTACGCCGCAAGGGAAGCCGAACTCGAGGAACTCGCGGGCGAGGGCGCGATGCGCCAGCTGGAGCGCAACGTGCTGCTCAACGTCATCGACCGCAAGTGGCGCGAGCACCTCTACGAGATGGACTACCTCAAGGAGGGCATCGGGCTGCGGGCGATGGCGCAGCGCGACCCGCTGGTCGAGTACCAGCGCGAGGGCTACGACATGTTCATGGCCATGCTCGACGGCATGAAGGAGGAGTCGGTCGGCTTCCTGTTCAACGTCGCCGTGGAAGCGGTGCCCGCGCCGTCCCCGCAGGTAGCCCCGGTGGAAGCGCCGAAAGGGCTCGCCGAGCTGGGCGCGGGCTCGGGCGGCGGCGACGAGCAGCGCGACCAGCGGGCCGACTCCGGCGGTGCCCGCGAGGAGGCGCGAAGTGTGGTGCACGCCAAGGGCATCGATGACGAGCAGCAGCCGGCGCTGACTTATTCCGGCCCCTCGGAGGACGGTTCGGCGCAGCTGCAGCGCAGCGGCGGCGGTGCGGACAAGGCGCCCGCCGGGGTGCCCGCGGGCGCCAGCCGCCGCGAGCGGCGCGCGGCCGCCCGACAGCAGGGCCGCGGCGCCAAGCCGCCGAAATCGGTGAAAAAGCGGTAGTCCGGCTGTTTGCCGGGGCGCCGCCGCGGTGGACGCTGAGTCCATGAAGCGCTACCTGGTCCTGGGTTACGGCGCCGCGGCGTACGAGATGTTCCTCGTGGCCTTCCAGTATGCGATCGGGTTCATGGGCGACATCGTCGTGCCGCGCAGCGTCGATCACGGGCTCACCGCGCCCGTCGGGCGGGCGTTGCTGGTCGACACGTTGCTGCTGGCGCTGCTCTACTGGCGGTGGCGCACGATGCCGGCCGTGGTCTGGGACGTGCGGCCGCAGGCGGGCCGGCTGGTTTTGTGGGCCCTGTTCGGGCTTCGGCAGGTGTATCTGGCCTGGCGCGCAGAGCCCCACACCGAACTGGGGTTTCAGGCCCGTTCGCTGTACCGGCTGGTGCGCCACCCGATCATGCTGGGCTTCGTCATCGCTTTCTGGCTGACGCCCACGATGACGGCGGGGCGCCTGCTGTTGGCGGGGCCACCACAGGTTGCCTCCTGACCGCGGTGCGGTTGGAAGAGCGCGACCTCGTCGCCGCCCTGGGGCGGCAGTACCACGAATACCGCAGGAGCGTGTCGATGCTGGAACCGCGCCCGCCCCGGCGGACGGCCGAATAGCGGGCCGGACGGTCGGACTACCGCAGCGCCGGTCGGACCTGGAACGATCGATGGTATGGATGTCAACGAGGTGTTGCTCCCGGGCGTCGGCCTGCGGTACGAGTTCACCGACCACAAGGGTGACAGGATCGGCATCATCGCCCGGCGCAGCGGCGATTTCGACGTCGTCGTCTACGCCCGGGAGGACCCGGACCAGGCGCGACCGCTGCTCTGCCTCACCGACGAGGAGGCCGAGGCCATGGCCCAGATCCTCGGCGCGCCGCGGATCGCCGAGCGGTTCACCGAACTGGCCCGCGAGATACCCGGGCTCGAGACGGGGCAGGTCCACATCCTGGCGGGCAGCCCGTTCGCCGGCCACCCGCTGGGCGACACCCACGCACGCACCCGCACCGGGGCCTCGATCGTCGCGATCGTGCGCAACGAGGAGGTGCTCGCCTCGCCGGGTCCTGCCGAGATGCTGCGCGCCCACGACGTCCTGATCGTCATCGGCACCGCAGAAGGCATCGCCGGGGTCGAGCAAATCGTCGACAAGGGCTGAGCCGTGCAGGTTTCGGAGGCGCTGCTGTTCCAGCTCGGCGCTCTCCTGGCAGTGCTGTCCGTGCTGGGGGCCCTGGCGCGCCGTTTCGCGTTGTCGCCGATACCGCTGTACCTGGTGGCCGGCCTGTCGCTGGGCAACGGCGGCATCTGGCCGGTGGCCGCCGCGGGCGGGTTCATCACCACGGCCGCCTCGCTGGGCATCGTCCTGCTGCTGCTGACCCTGGGGCTGGAGTTCTCCGCGACCGAGTTCGCCAGCAGCCTGCGGCACCACCTGCCGTCGGCCGGCGCCGACGTGGTCCTCAACGCCACACCGGGCGCGGTGGCGGGCTGGCTGCTGGGGCTGGACGGCGTGGCCATCCTGTCGCTGGCCGGGGTCACCTACATCTCCTCGTCGGGGGTGATCGCGCGGCTGCTGGAAGACCTGCGCCGGCTCGGTAACCGGGAGACGCCGGCGGTGCTGTCGGTGCTCGTGCTCGAGGACTTCGCGATGGCGGCCTACCTTCCGCTGTTCTCGGTGCTGGCCTCCGGCGGCACCTGGCCGGTGGCGATCGCGAGCATGGTCGCCGCGATCCTCGCCCTGGTCGCGGCGTTCACCGCGTCCTACCGCTGGGGCCACCACTTCGGCCGGCTGGTGACGCACCCCGACTCCGAGCAACTGCTGCTGCGGGTGCTGGGGGTGACCCTGATGGTGGCTGCGCTCGCCGAGTCGGTGCACGCATCGGCCGCCGTCGGCGCCTTCCTGGTGGGGTTGACGCTGACCGGGGATACCGCGGACCGGGCCCGCAAGGTGCTGGGACCGTTGCGCGACCTGTTCGCCGCGACGTTCTTCCTGTCGATCGGCCTGTCGGTCGACCCGCAGCATCTGCTGCCGATGCTCCCGGCCGCCCTGGCGCTGGCCGTCGTGACCGCGGCGACGAAGGTGCTCACCGGGATGATCGCGGCCCACCGCGACGGGGTGGCGCGGCGCGGCCAGCTGCGTGCGGGCACCGCGCTGATCGCCCGCGGCGAGTTCTCACTGGTCATCATCGGGTTGATCGGCGCGACCATCCCCGGCGTGGCCGCGCTGGCGACGTCGTACGTCTTCGTGATGGCGATCGCGGGCCCGGTGCTGGCGCGGTTCACCGGCGGCCCGCTGCCGGAGGGGCCCGCCTCACCGCATTGAGTCAACCCGTGAGCCGTCACCCGATGTGCAGCGCCACCACCAGCCATCGGGCCCGGCCACCGGTGTGCAGCGCCTCCACGCGGCAGGCGATCGCGTGGACCCTGTTGCCGCGGCTGTAGGAGCCGAAGACCTCGGCGGCCGCCTCCGGGTCGCGGTGCCCCGCCGGCTGTAGCCGCATCCGGCGCAGCACGGCGGCGCCGCCACGTCCGGCGCCGGCCCGGCCCACCGCGAGCACCGAGTCGACCAGGCCGGGCGCGAGCACGGGCTGCAGCTGCGCGGCGGGACGGCGGCGGTCGATGACCTCGAGGACCTGGCGCAGCGCCGCGTCGGCGAAGACCGCCGCCTGCCGCATCCGCGGTGAGAGGTTCGTATCGCCGGACGGCGGGCCACCGGGTGGCCCGTCGTTCCGGCGCAGCGGTGCGCGGGTGCCGCGCCGTCGCGGCGAGACCGCCGACGGGCGCCGGCACCCGGGCACGTCGCGCGTCGGGGGCTCGTAGTCGACGACGGGCGTCACGGCGAACGCGTCCGGGCCGGACGGCCGCACGACGGGGTGAACGGACAATGCGCACTCTCCAGTCAACCGAATGGTGGCGGGCAAGCCTGCTGGAGAGGGGCAGACACCGGTCATCATGGCACAACTCGACCTCACGCGTACCCGCGCCGTGCTGTGCGCCGGTTGTGCGGTTACCGTGGGCGGGAACAGCGGTGTGGCAACGGATGACAGGAGGACGGGGCGGCAATGGTGACCCGCTTGTCCCCCTCGGACGCGTCGTTCTTCCGGCTGGAAAACACCTCCACCCCGATGTACGTCGGATCGCTGTACATCCTGCGCCGGCCGCGCGCCGGGCTGAGCTACGAGTCGCTGCTGGCAACCATCGAGCAGCGCCTGCCGCAGGTGCCGCGCTACCGCCAGAAGGTCCGCCAGGTCATCGGCATGGCCAGGCCCGTGTGGATCGACGACAGCGACTTCGACATCACCTACCACGTGCGCCGCTCGGCGCTGCCCTCGCCCGGCAGCGACGAGCAACTGCACGAGCTGATCGGGCGGCTCGCCGCGCGGCCGTTGGACAAGTCGCGGCCGTTGTGGGAGGCCTACCTCGTCGAGGGCCTGGCCGGCAACCGCCTCGCCCTTTACACCAAGTCCCATCAGGCTCTCGTCAACGGCGTGACGGCGCTGTCGCTCGGCCACGTCATCGCCGACCGGACGCGGCGCCCGCCGCCGTTCCCCGAGGACATCTGGGTTCCGGAACGCGACCCCGGCAACACCAGGCTGCTGCTGGGCGCGCTGGGCGAGTGGGTGGGGGGCCCGGGCACGCAGCTGCAGGCCGTCGGGTCGGTTGTGGCCGGGGCGGTGACCAACCACGGCGAGCTGCGCAACGTGGGCCGCCGCGTCGTGCACCTCGCGCGGGCGGTGGCGCGCGGGACGGCGCCCAGCAGCCCGCTCAACGCGACCGTTTCCCGCAACCGCCGGTTCACGGTCGCGCGGGCCAGCCTCGAGGATTACCGGACCGTGCGGGCGCGCTACGACTGCGACATCAACGATGTGGTGCTGGCCGTGGTGGCCGGCGCGCTGGCCAACTGGCTGCTGTCGCGCGGGGAACCGGTGTCGCCGACCGCGACCGTGCGGGCGATGGCGCCGCTGTCCGTCTACGCCGAGGATCAGTTCGACGCCACCGGACCGGGGCAGATGATCAGCCAGGTCACGCCGTTTCTGGTCGACCTCCCGGTGGGTGAGCCCAACGCCGTGGTGCGGCTGTCGCAGATCGCCCACGCCACCGAGTCCAACCCGACCGCCGCCAGCGCGGTCGACGCCAGGACCATCATCACCCTGTCGGGTTTCGCGCCGCCCACCCTGCACGCCATGGGCGTCCGCGTCGCCACCAGCTTCCCCAGTTTCTCCAAGCGGACGTTCAACCTGTTGATCACCAACGCCCCTGGGGCGCAGTCACAGATGTACATCGCCGGCACCAAGCTGCTGGAGGCCTACGCGGTGCCGCCGTTGCTCAACGACCAGGCGCTCGCGATCAGCGTGACGTCGTACAACGGCATGCTGTATTTCGGGATCAACGCCGACCGCGACGCGATGAGCGACGTCGACCTGCTGCCCGACCTGTTGAACCAGTCGCTCGAGGAACTCCTGGACGCCTCCCGTTAGCGCGTGGCGCGAAAGATGGTGCCGCCGAATCGTGGAGAGATAGCATTCGTTGCTGTGAGCACCGCGACCGGCGACGGCACCCATGCGAAGGCGAAGAAGAAGAAGTCGGCGCCGGCCGAGCCCAAGATTTCCAACGGCGTCTACGAGGCCGAATTATTCCGGCTGCAAACCGAACTCGTGAAGATGCAGGAATGGGTGCGCCATTCCGGGGCGCGTCTGGTCATCGTCTTCGAGGGCCGCGACGGGGCGGGCAAAGGCGGTGCCATCAAACGGATCACCGAATATCTCAACCCGCGGATGGTGCGCATCGCCGCACTGCCCGTGCCGACCGATCGGGAACGCGGGCAGTGGTACTACCAGCGCTACATCGCCCATCTGCCCGCCCACGGGGAGATCGTGCTCTTCGACCGGTCGTGGTACAACCGCGCCGGCATCGAGAAGGTCATGGGATTCTGCACGCCGCAGGAGTATGTGCTGTTCCTACGCCAGACGCCGATCTTCGAGCAGATGTTGGTCGAAGACGGGATCCTGCTGCGCAAGTACTGGTTCTCGGTGTCCGAGGCCGAGCAGCTGCGCCGGTTCAAGGCGCGCGTGAACGACCCTGTGCGGCAATGGAAACTCAGCACCATGGACCTGGAGTCGGTCTATCGGTGGGAGGACTATTCGCGCGCCAAGGACGAGATGATGGTGCACACCGACACCCCGGTCAGCCCGTGGTACGTCGTGGAATCGGATATCAAGAAGCACGCCCGGATCAACATGATGGCCCATCTGCTGTCCACCATCGAATACCACGACACCGAAAGGCCCAAGATCAAGCTGCCGAAACTCCCGCTGGAACCCAAGAACTACCAGCGGCCGCCGCGCGAGTTGTCGAAATATGTCGCGGACTACGCGGCAACGTTGATCGGGGACCGGCCCGGCGGATGACCCACGTCTACATTCCGGCCACGCTGGCGATGCTGCAGCAGTTGGTCGCGCACGGGGAGCTGACGCCGGTCAGCGGCATCGCGTTCGCGGTGACACCGGCGTTGCGCGAGGCCTACGCCGAGGGCGACGACGACGAACTGGCCGAGGTGGCGCTGCGCGAGGCGGCGCTGGCGTCGCTGCGCCTGCTGGCGGCGGAGCGCGACGCCGGGACCGGGGACCTGCCGCCGCGGCGCGCTGTGCTGGCCGCCGAGGCCGACGTGGGCGAATCCGGGGCCGAATACCGCCCCGATCTCGACGACGCCGTCGTCAAACTCAGTACGCCGATCGCGATGGGCCGGGTGATCGCCGCCTACGTCGACACCGTCGAGGCCGAGCCGGACGTCGTCACGGCGATCGAGGCGATCGACGCCGCGGACCTCGGCGACGAGGATGCCGAACTGGCCGTCGGGGACGCGCAGGACCACGACTTGGCCTGGTACGCCGTCCAGGAGCTGCCGTTCCTGCTCGAGCTGCTGTGACCGGTCGCGTCACACCCTGTATACGAGACCGTAAGTTACGGTACCGTAGGTTGGTGGAGCGACCCGTGGACAGGAGCCTGCGATGAGCAAGAAGTACTTCCCCCCGGTCACCGCAAACGTCGTCGAGACCACGCGACCGACCGTCGCGGGCGCCGACCGGCACCCCGCCTGGCACGCGCTGCGGACGATGGCGGCCCGCATCACGACGCCGCTGCTGCCCGACGACTACCTGCGCCTGGCCAACCCGCTGTGGTCCGCGCGCGAACTGCGGGGCCGCATCCTCGAGGTGCGCCGCGAAACGGAGGATTCCGCGACGCTGGTGATCAAACCGGGCTGGGGCTTCAGCTTCGACTACCAGCCGGGCCAGTACATCGGGATCGGCGTGCGGGTCGACGGGCGCTGGCGTTGGCGGTCGTATTCGCTGACGTCGAGCCCGGCCGGGCATTCCTCGTCGCGCACGGTCACGATCACCGTGAAGGCGATGCCCGAGGGATTCCTGTCCACCCATCTGGTCGCCGGTGTCGCGCCGGGCACCATCGTGCGACTGGCCGCCCCGCAGGGCAACTTCGTCCTGCCCGATCCGGCGCCGCGCTCGATCCTGTTCCTCACCGCCGGGTCCGGGATCACGCCGGTGATGTCTATGTTGCGAACGCTGGTGCGCCGCAACCAGATCGGGGATGTCGTACATCTGCATTCGGCCCCCACCGAAGCCGAGGTGATGTTCGGTGCCGAGTTGGCTGCGCTGGCCGCCGGCCGGGCGGGCTACCGGTTGCGGGTGCGCGAGACCCGCTTCCAGGGGCGGCTGGACCTGGCCGGGCTCGACCAGGAGGTGCCGGACTGGCGCGAACGCCAGACGTGGGCCTGCGGCCCCGAGGGGATGCTCACCCAGGCCGAGAAGGTGTGGTCGGCGGCCGGCATCGGCGACCGGTTGCATCTGGAGCGGTTCGCGGTGGCCAAGGCGGCGCCGGCCGGGGCGGGGGGAACGGTCACGTTCGCGCGCAGCGGGCGCGCCGTCGCCGCGGATGCCGCGACGTCGGTGATGGAGGCGGGGGAGGGCGCCGGCGTGCAGATGCCCTACGGCTGCCGGATGGGCATCTGCCAGTCGTGTGTGGTGAGCTTGGTGGACGGCCACGTGCGCGACCTGCGAACCGGCCGCGAGCACGATCCCGGCAGCCGCATCCAGACCTGCGTGTCGGCGGCCTCCGGCGATTGTGTGGTCGACATCTGAGAGCTACTCACAGGTAACCTACGGCTTCGTAGGTTACGATAACGTAGGTGAAGGGCCACTGCGGCCAACCACCCGATCAACCACAGGAGCTGACGATGGCGATTACCGACGTCGACGTATTCGCGCATCTGACCGATGCCGACGTCGAAAGCCTGGCGGTCGAGCTCGACTCCATCCGCCGGGACATCGAAGACTCACGCGGCGAGCGCGACGCACGCTACATCCACCGCACGATCGCCGCTCAGCGCGCCCTCGAGGTGGCCGGGCGGCTGCTGCTGGCGGCCAGTTCGCGCCGTTCGGCCTGGTGGGCGGGCACCGTGACGCTGGGCGTGGCCAAGATCGTCGAGAACATGGAGATCGGCCACAACGTCATGCATGGCCAGTGGGACTGGATGAACGACCCGGAGATCCACTCCTCGACGTGGGAGTGGGACATGAGCGGGTCCTCCAAGCACTGGCGCTACACCCACAACTTCGTGCACCACAAGTTCACCAACATCCTCGGGATGGACGACGACGTCGGCTACGGGTTGCTGCGCGTCACCCGCGACCAGCGCTGGAAGCGTTTCAACGTCTTCAACCTGGTCTACAACACGATGCTGGCCCTGCTGTTCGAGTGGGGCGTCGGCCTACAGCACGTGGAGCTCGGCAAGATCGCCAAGCGCCGGATGGACCACAAAGAGGCCCGGGAGCGGGTCGACGAGTTCCTGGCCAAGGCCGGCCGTCAGGTGCTCAAGGACTATGTCGCCTTCCCGGCGCTGACCGCGCTGTCGCCCGGGGCAACCTACCGGTCGACGCTGAAGGCCAACGCGCTGGCCAACGTGATCCGCAACGTGTGGGCCAACGCGGTCATCTTCTGCGGCCATTTCCCCGACGGCGCCGAGAAGTTCACCACCACCGACATGATCGGCGAAACCCAGGGCCAGTGGTACCTGCGCCAGATGCTGGGCAGCGCCAACTTCGACGCCGGGCCTGCGCTGCGGTTCATGAGCGGCAATTTGTGCCACCAGATCGAGCACCATCTCTTCCCCGACCTGCCTAGCAACCGGTACGCGGAGATCGGCGTGCGGGTGCGCGAGCTGTGCGACAAGTACGACCTGCCCTACACCACGGGACCGTTCCTGGTGCAGTACGCCAAGACGTGGCGCACGCTGGCCAAGCTGTCGCTGCCCGACAAGTACCTGCGCGACAGCGCCGACGACGCGCCGGAGACCCGCAGCGAGCGGATGTTCGCCGAACTGGAGCCCGGCTTCGCCGGCACCGATCCGGCTACCGGGCGCCGACGCGGGCTCAAGACCGCCATCGCCACCGTGCGGGGATGGCGGCGCGGTAAGCGCACCGCCGCGGAGGCGGCCAGCCGCGTCGACGACGCGTCCGCCGCCTGACCTGGCCGCGGGAAACGTCCGGCCATACTGGGATTCGTGAAGGTCTTCGCCGGACAACAGGTCTCGCACTGGGACTTCCCGCGGAACACGGCCAGCGCCGCGTTGATGACCGAGTTCGGTCGCGAGAACGGGCTGGCGGCCGCGGAGGTGCTCGACGGGTCAGGCCTGTGCGAAGCGGACCTGCGCGACCACCAGCGGATGATCACCGGACGCCAGGAGTTGGCGGTCGCGACGAACCTGGTGGACCGGCTGGGGGACCCGGCGAACCTGGGAGTGCGCGTGGGCAGTGGCTATCACGTGGGATCGTTGGGCATCTTCGGCTTCGCCTGCCTGACCAGCTCGACGCTGGGCGACGCCGTCCGGTTCGCGGCCCGGTTCTACGAGCTCAGTTACGGATTCTGCCTGCCCAGCGTCACGGTGGACGGCCCGCTGGCGGCGTTGCGGCTCGACCTGCCCGACCTGACCGGCCCGGTCGCGGAGTTCCTCACCCGGCGTGACCTGGCGGCGATCGCCCGCGTGATGGCCGAAGCGCTGGGTAGGACCGTCCCGTTCGCGTCGGTCGAGTTCGCGGGTCCGGCGCCGGCGTCGGGCGATGCGGCGGCCCGCCAGGTGTTCGGCGTGACGCCGCGATACCACTCGCCGGTCACGGTGGCCTCCTGGCCGGCCGCGCTGCTCGACGACCGGCTACCCCAGGCCAGTGAGATCAGCGTGGCAATGTGTGAACAGCAGTGCGACGCGCTGCTGGAACGCCGTCGAACGCGGACCGGGGTGGCCCGCCGGGTACGCGAACGGCTGGCGTCGATCGACGGCAAACCGCACACGATCTCCGGCGTCGCCCGGCAGCTGGCGATGAGTGAGCGCACGCTGCGGCGGCGTCTCGCCGAGGAGAACACGACTTTCAGGGACCTGGCCGAGGAGGTCCACCGGGTGCTCGCGGAGGAGCTGTTGGCCACGGGTGCACTCTCGGTGGACGACGTCGCGTTGCGGCTGGGCTACGCCGAGGCGACCAGCTTCATCGCCGCGTTCAAGCGGTGGACGGGCACAACACCCGCGCGCTATCAGCGGAAAGTGGCGCCCCGCGCGCGCTCGCTGGCCGTCTGAACCGGGGCGCGCATCGAACCCGGCCCCCGTGGCCGGAATCATCGATTTGCGGCCGCAATCGCCTGGGCGATCGGCCCCGCGTGCTCCTATTTTGTGAGGTATGCCTCTTCGTCGTCCCCGCGCCCTGGTGATCGGCGCCGGCTTCGGTGGCCTCGCCGCGGCCTACGAGTTGTCCAAGGACGGGCTCGCCGACGTGACGGTGCTGGAGAAAGCCGGGGACATCGGCGGCGTCTGGCGGGCGAACACCTATCCCGGCGCCGCCTGCGACGTGCCGTCGAACCTGTACTCCTACTCGTTCTCCCGCAAGACGGACTGGGGTCGCCGCTACGCCGAGCAGCCCGACATCCTCGGCTACATCCGTGACACCGCCGACCGGTTCGGTCTGCGTGACCTGGTGCGCACGGGGGTCGAGGTCACCGCGGCCAGCTACGACGACGGCACCGCCACGTGGCGGGTGACGACCTCGTCCGGGGAGGTGCTCGAGGCCGAGGTGCTCGTGCCCGCGGTGGGCCAGCTGTCGCGGCCGGCCCTGCCGCAGATCCCCGGTCTCGACGCCTTCGCGGGGCCGTCCTTCCATTCGGCCGAGTGGCGCCACGACGTCGACCTGACCGGCAAGCGCGTCGCGGTGCTGGGCACCGGCGCGTCGGCGATCCAGTTCGTGCCGCGCATTCGCCGGGTCGCCGCGTACGTCACGGTGTTTCAGCGCTCCGCGCCCTACGTCGTGCCGAAGCCGGACCGCGCCTACACCGGCGTGCACCGCGCCGCGTTCCGCAATGTGCCCGGTTTCGCCGCCGCGATGCGGCAGCTGATCTGGGAGATCTCGGAGTTCTTCGGGCTCGCGCTGACCCGGGTCGCCCCGCTCGCCCGGTTGATCGGCATCGTCGCGGCGGCGAACCTGCAACGCCACATCAAGGATCCGGTGCTGCGGGCCAAGCTCACCCCCGACTACCCGATCGGCTGCAAGCGCGTGCTGTTCAGCAGCGACTGGTATCCGGCGCTGGCGTGCGACAACGTCGACGTCGAGACCGCCGCGATCACCGAGGTGACGGCCACCGGCGTGCGCACCGCCGACGGCCGGTTGCACGAGGTGGACGTCATCGTCTACGGCACCGGGTTCAAGGCCACCGAATTCCTCGCCCCGATGACGATCACCGGTCGCCACGGGCGCGACCTGCACTCGCAGTGGGCCGAGGGGGCGCGCGCCCACCTGGGGATGGCGGTGCCGGGCTTCCCGAACATGTTCTTGATCTACGGCCCGAACACCAACCTCGGCAGCAGCTCCATCATCCTCATGATGGAGCACCAGGCCCGCTACATCCGCCAGATCGTCGAGAGGCTGGCCCACAGCGGCATGGCCGGCGCGTTCGAGGTGCGGCCCGCCGTGGAGCAGGCCTACGACGCCGAGGTGCAGTCCCGCCTGGATGCCGGCGTGTGGACCGCGTGCGAGTCCTGGTACCGCGCCGCCTCCGGACGCGTCACCACCAACTGGCCGGGCCTGGTCCGGGAGTACCAGCGCCGCACCCAGACCGTGAGCTTCGCGGACTTCGACGAAGTCCTCCCCGCCTCCGCCACCCAGGAGGTCGGTGCGTGACCCGGGCGTCGTTCGACTACGACGTCCTCGTGATCGGCTCGGGATTCGGCGGCAGCGTCACGGCGCTGCGGCTGAGCGAAAAGGGTTACCGGGTCGGCGTATTGGAGGCGGGCCGGCGTTTCCGCGACGAAGACTTCGCCAAGAACAGCTGGCATGTGCGCGATTACCTGTTCAAGCCCTCCGTCGGCTGCTACGGAATCCAGCGGATCGACCTGCTCTCCGACGCCGTGGTGCTCAGCGGCGCCGGGGTGGGCGGCGGCTCACTGGTGTACGCGAACACGTTGTACGAGCCCCGCGACCCCTTCTACGCCGACCCCCGCTGGAGCGGCATCACCGACTGGCGCGCCGAACTCGCGCCCGCCTACGACCAGGCCAAGCGGATGCTCGGCGTCGCGACCTATCCGCGGATGACGCCCTCGGACAAGGTGATGCTGCAGGTCGCCACCGACCTCGGCATCGCCGACTCGTTTCACGCCACCCCGGTTGGCGTGTGTTTCGGCGGCACGGACGGCGACCAGGCCGCGCCGGGCGCCGCGGTCGGTGACCCGTACTTCGGCGGGGCCGGCCCGGACCGCAAGGCGTGCCTGCACTGCGGCGAATGCATGACGGGGTGCCGGCACAACGCCAAGAACACGCTGGTCAAGAATTACCTCTATCTGGCCGAAAAGATCGGTGCGACAGTGCATCCGCTGACCACAGTCGTCGACGTGCGGCCGCGTCACGACGGCGGGTACGACGTCCTCGCCCGCCGCACCGACGCCAAGCTGCGCCGGCGACGCGTCACGTTCACCGCGCAGCAGGTGGTGTTCTCGGCCGCCGCCCTGGGCACCCAGCGGCTGCTGCACCGGCTGCGCGACCGCGGCAGCCTGCCGCACGTCTCGCCCCGGCTCGGGGAGCTCTCGCGCACCAACTCCGAGGCGATCCTCGCGGTGCGGGCGCGCGGCGACGACGTCGACTACTCCGAGGGCGTGGCGATCACGTCGTCGATCCACCCGGACGGCCACACCCATGTGGAGCCGTGCCGCTACGGCCACGACTCCAATCTGATGGGGTTGCTCGGCACCGTCCTGGTCGACGGGCTGGATGGCGGCAGGCGTTGGCGAAGTGGGATGAAAGAGCTTGTGCGCCAACGCCGTGACCTGACCCGCCTGCTCAACCCGAGGAACTGGTCGGAACAGACCATCCCGCTGCTGGTGATGCAGACCCACGACAACTCCCTGACCACCTATACGCGGCGCGGGCCGTTCGGGCGGCGCGTGGTGACGCGGCAGGGCGTGGGCGAGCCGAACCCGACGTGGATTCCGTTGGGCCACGAGGTGGCCCGGCGTGCGGCCGAGTACATGGACGGCATCCCCGGCGGCGCCTGGGCCGACCTGGCGGACATCCCGATGACAGGTCACTTCATCGGCGGTTGCGTGATCGGCGAGACCGCGGCCGACGGCGTCGTGGACCCCTACCACCGCATGCACGGGCACCCCGGGCTGCACGTGATCGACGGGTCCACGATCACCGCGAACCTGGGCGTCAACCCGTCGCTCACGATCACCGCACTGGCCGAGCGCGCCGCCGCACTGTGGCCGAACAAGGGCGAGCCCGATCCGCGGCCGCCGTTGGGTTCGCCCTACGTGCGCGTCGCGCCCGTCGCACCGGTCAACCCCGCGGTCCCCGACGGCGCGCCGGGCGCGTTGCGGCCGGCCCGGTCCGAGTGACCGCGAGGGTGCGCACATGTACGGCCCGTCCGGCCTGTCGCCGTGCAGACACGCACCCTCGGCGGGCCGTCAGGCCTGATGGAGCGCCGCCAGCAGCCGGCGCGCCGCGGCCACGCGGCGTACGGCCGGCCCGGTCAGCGCGTCGAGCGCGCATTCGGGGTCGGCGGGCGGCCCCATGTGCCCGCAGCCGCGCGGGCAGTCGCCGATCGCGTCGGCGAGGTCCGCGAAGGCCATCAGCACGTCGTCGGGCTCGATGTGGGCCAGCCCGAACGAGCGGATGCCCGGGGTGTCGATCACCCAGCCGGAACCCTGCAGGGGCAGCGCCAGTGATTGGGTGGAAGTGTGCCTGCCCCTGCCGATCTCGGTCACCTCACCGACGGCCCGCGCCGCTTCGGGCACCAGGCGGTTCACCAGCGTGGACTTGCCGACCCCGGAATGCCCCAGGAGCACGGTGATCTTGCCGGCGAGCAGGTCCGCCACCGCGAGCAGCGGGTCGTCGCGGCCCGCGACGACCACCGTCAGCTCGAGGTCGACGAACTGGTCGGCGAACGGCTCCGGCGGGGCGAGGTCGGTCTTGGTCAGGCACAGGATCGGCTTCAGCCCGCCGGCGTAGGCGGCGATCAGCGTGCGGTCGACCAGGCCGGTGCGCGGCGGCGGGTCGGCCATCGCCACGACGATCAGCAGCTGGTCGGCGTTGGCGACCACCACCCGCTCGCTGGGGTCGGTGTCATCGGCGGTGCGCCGCAACACCGTTCGGCGTTCCCCGCGGCGCACGATGCGGGCCAGGGTGTCCGGCCGCCCCGACAGGTCGCCGACCAGGTCGACGTCGTCGCCGACGACGATCGGAGTGCGGCCCAGCTCGCGGGCCCGCATCGCGGTGACCCGGCGAGCGGGGTCGCCGCCCAACACGCACCCCCAGCGGCCGCGGTCGACGCTGACCACCATGGCGGATTCGGCGTCGGCGTGCTCCGGACGGGTCTTGGTTCGCGGTCGCGATCCCCTTCCGGAGCGGACCTTGACGTCGGACTCGTCGAGATCGCCGCGCCTCAAACGCCGGGCTCTTCCCCGATTGCCCGACTCCTCCTCGGGCCGCCACCGCGGCCCGCATCGTCGCCGGGCTCCAGCATGCGCGCCCACAGCTGCGGAAACTCCGGCAGCGTCTTGGTGGTGGCGCCGATGTCGTCCACCTCGACCCCGGGCACCCGCAACCCGACGATCGCACCGGCCATCGCCATCCGGTGGTCGGCATACGCGCGCCAGGTACCGGCGTGCAGCGGCGTCGCGGTGATCACCAGCCCGTCGGGTCTCTCGGCGCAATCGCCGCCCAGGCGGTTGATCTCGGTGCGCAGCGCGGCGAGCCGATCGGTCTCGTGGCCCCGCAGATGCGCGATGCCGGAGAGGCGCGACACCGATCCCGGCGCGGCCAGCGCCGCGAGTGCCGCCACCGTCGGCGTCAGCTCGCCGACGGCGCGCAGGTCGACGTCAAAACCGGGATAGTCCGCCGAACCACGCACCTCCAGCACTGAATCCGATTGGGTGACAACGGTATCGAGTGCACCCAACACTTTCAGGAGGTGGTCGGCCGGTTGCACGCTGGCCGCGGGCCAGCCGGTGATGCGCACCGTTCCGGCGGTGACCACCGCCGCCGCCAGGAACGCGACCGCGTTGGTCAGGTCCGGCTCGACCTCCCAGCGCCGGGCCGTCACCGCGCCGGGCCGCACCCGCCAGCGATCGGGAATGGAGTCGTCGACGTCCACCCCGGTCTGCCGCAGCATCTCCACGGTCATCGCGATGTGGGGGGCCGACGGCAGCGTCGAACCCGTGTGTTGCACGGTCAGGCCCTCGCGGAAGGATGCCGCGCACAACAGCAGGCCGGACACGAACTGCGACGACGCCGACGCGTCGATGGCCACGGTGCCCCCGGCGACGCCTCCGCCGCCGTGGACCCGGAACGGAAGCCCGCTGCCTTCGATCCGGACGCCCAGCCCGCGCAGCGCGTCGAGCAGCGGTGCGATGGGCCGGGTGCGGGCCTGCTCGTCGCCGTCGAACTCGACCACCTCATCGGCCAGCGCGGCCAGCGGCGGGACGAAACGCAACACCGTGCCCGCCAGGCCGCAGTCGACCCGCGCGCCGGGCCCCGGGGCGACCTTGCCGCTCACCGTCAGTTCGGACCCGGTCCCGTCGACGCGCAGGCCGAGGGTGCGCAGGGCCCCGATCATCAGGTCGGTGTCGCGGCTGCGCAGCGCCCCGCTGATCGTCGAGGAGCCCTGATGCTGCGCGGCCGCCAGCGCTGCCAGCACCAGCGCCCTGTTGGTCTGCGACTTCGATCCCGGGACGGTCACGGTCGCATGCACGGGTGCGGTCGCGTGGGGGGCGGGCCACGGCTGGGTGCTCACCGGTCCATCATCGCCTGTCGTCGGTTCTGCCACCATGGGAGTCATGTGCGGACGGTTTGCGGTCACGACGGATCCGGCACTGCTGGCCCAGAAGATCAAGGCGATCGATGAGGTCACGACGACGGCGGGGGCTGCGGCGCCCAACTACAACGTGGCGCCCACGACCAGCATCGCCACCGTCGTCACACGGCACAGCGAACCCGACGACGAGCCGACCCGCCGCGTGCGATCGATGCGCTGGGGTTTGGTGCCGCCGTGGGTCAAACCCGGTCCCGACGGGGCGCCGCAGGCCAAGGGTCCGATGCTGATCAACGCCCGCGCCGACAAGATCACCACCTCGCCGGCGTTTCGGTCGAGCGCCAAGAGCAAGCGCTGCCTCATCCCGATGGACGGCTACTACGAGTGGCGGGTCAACGACCCGAAGGCGGGCCAGAAGTCGCGCAAGACGCCCTTCTACATGTACCGCTCCGACGGGGAGCCACTGTTCATGGCGGGGCTGTGGTCGGTCTGGAAGTCGGCCGACGACGCGCCGCCGTTGCTGAGCTGCACGATCATCACCACCGACGCGCCCGAAGAACTCGGCGAGATTCACGACCGGATGCCGCTGGTGGTGCCCGAACGCGATTGGGACCGCTGGCTGGACCCGGACGCCCCGGCCGACGAAGACCTGCTCGCACGGACGCCCGACGTCCACGGCATTTGCATGCGCGAGGTGTCGATGCTGGTCAACAACGTCCGCAACAACGGACCGCAACTGCTCGACCCGGTCGAGTCGCAGCCCGAGCAGATGAAACTGCTGTAGGCACGCAACGCTGCCGCTATGCCGCGTCATCGTCTTCGTCTGCGCGTAGCAGTTTTTCGGGGTGCCAGTAGGTGTTTTTTCGGGGTTGGCCGCGGTCGAGGTGTGGGGGTGGGATCCATTCGGTGTCGCCGTTGGTGTTTTTGCGGGTGGTCCAGCCGCGGGGTTGTAGGAGGCGGTGGTGGGGGCCGCAGGCGAAGGTGAGGTCGTCGATGTCGGTGCATCGACAGGTGGCCCAGTCGGTGACGTGGTGGACTTCGCTGTAGTAGCCGCCCACGGTGCAGCCGGGGGCTGAGCAGCCGCGGTCTTTGGCGTAGAGCACGATTCTTTGCGCGGGGGAGGCCAGGCGTTTGGTGTGGTAGAGGGCCAGGGTTTTGCCTTTGTCGAAGATCACCAGGTAGTGATGGGCGTGGCGGGCCAGGCGGATGACATCGCTCATGGGCAAGATGGTGCCCCCGCCGGTCAGGGCGCATCCGGCGGCGGCTTCGAGTTCGGCCAGGGTGGTGGTGGCGATGATGGCGGCCGGAAGCCCGTTGTGTTGGCCCAGCTTCCCGGAGGCCAGGATCGCGCGGAGTGCGGCGAGCAGGCCGTCGTGCTGGCGTTGGGCGGGCCCGCGGGCATCTTTGTCGATGGCGTCCTGGGTGGGGGTGCCGTCGATGCAGGGGTGCTCGTCGAGGGGGTTGCACATGCCCGGGGCGGCGAGTTTGGCCCACAGGGCTTCGATCGTGGCGCGCAGTTCGGGGGTGATCCAGCCGCTCAGGTGTGACATTTTGTCGGGGCCCTGGGCGCCCAGGATCAGCCCGCGCCGCCGGGCCCGGTCCTCGTCGGTGTAGTTGCCGTCGGGGTTGAGGGCGTTGTCGAGTTGCTCGGCGAGCCCGCTGAGTTGTTCGGGGCGGATTCGGGTGCCGTGGCGGGCCAGGTCGGCTTCGGCGCGTTCGCGGGTGGGTTGGTCGACCCAGCCGGGCAGCTGGCGGCAGAAGCGGCGGATCACCGCGACGTGCTCGGGTCCGAGCGTGCCCTGGCGCTGACGCAACGCGGTCTCGGCCAACACCGGGGGCAGGGGTTGGCCGGTCAGCCCGTGTCGCTCGCCTAGGTCGGCGGCCTCGCGGACCCGGCGGGCGGCCTGGGGGCGCGAGATCGAGGTGGCCTCGGCGATCGCGTGGGAGAGCTTGCCGCCCAACTCCTCCGCGCTGGCCTGATGGGCCAGGGTGTTGATCACCGCATGCTCGAGGGCGGGCAGGCGCCGGCGCACCGTTTCCACCCGCCCCAGCCAGGCCAGCAACTCCGGGGTGCTCAACGCCTCGCAGTCGAACCCCAGCAGCGTGTCCACACTGGCATCCAGGGCGTCGAACGCCGCCCTGAGCTCCTCCCGGTCAACACTCACACCGTCAAACTATGCGCACCCACCGACAACAAACCCCGGAATGTGACCACAGAAACCACAGTGACACAAGTTATTTGAAGTCCGGCAACGGTGCAGCGGGCGCTGGCAATAGCATGCGTGGGTGACTGGCTCCTATCCCTACGCATTCGACGACGTCAAAAACCGCCCGGTCGCGGTGATCGGCGCGGGGACCCTCGGTCGTCGCATCGCGCTGATGTTCGCCGGCCGCGGGGGAACCGTGCGGATACACGCCCGCCGCGCCGAGCAGCTCGCCTCCGCGACGCAATACGTGGCGGAAAATCTCCCGAAGTTGTTGGTGGACAGAGGCTTCGGCGAACCAGGTACCGCGACGGCCGCGGACTCGCTGGAGGCGGCATTGGACGACGCCTGGCTCGCGAGCCTGTCACGATTTCTGTGTAAGTCAGAGGTGATTTGACTACGAGTTGTATTCTAGCACAATGGGATTCGCCCAGGGAATAGTCTGGCGAGTGTGTTGAGCGCCACAGTCCAGTTGTGCGTTCCAGTACCCGAATAGCCTCCTCTCTCGCTGGAGATGTTGCGCAGCCCGAGGTACAGCAACTTCATCGCGGCGTCCTTGTCCGTGAAATGACCACGGTTCTTGGTGATCTTGCGCAACTGGAAGTTGATCGACTCGATCGCATTGGTGGTGTAGACGATCTTGCGCAACTCCACCGGATAGTCCAGGAACGGAACGAATTCCCCCCAGGCGTTGTGCCACACGTCAATTGCACCCGGATATTGGGCGCCGAATTGCTGGTCGAACTCCTTGAGTGCGAGTTCGGCTCCATCGACGGTCGGCGCACTGTAGATCGCCCGCATCGCGGTGGCGACCTTCTTGCGGTCCTTATAAGACACGAAGCGCATCGCATTCCTAATGACGTGCACGACGCAGGTCTGCACCACGGTATCGGGATAGATCGAGCGGATCGCATCAGGCAGACCGGTCAGCCCGTCGCAGCAGGCGATGAGGATGTCGCGCACCCCGCGGTTGCGCAGGTCGATGACGACCTTCTGCCAGAACTTCGCCCCCTCGGAGTCCTGGATCCAGCAGCCCAAGGCGTGTTTGCGGCCCTCCAGATCCACGCCAATGGCCAAATAGGCGACCTTGGTGGTGATGACCCCGTTGTCGCCGATCCGCAGCCGCAGCCCATCGATGTAGAGGATCGGGTAGACCTCATCGAGCGGGCGGGCCTGCCAGGCCTTGATCTCATCGACCACCACCTCGGTGATATTGGAGATCAACTCCCGCGACACCGACGCCCCATAGACCTCCTGCAGGTGGGCTTCGATATCGCGGGTGGTCATTCCCCGTGAATACAGCGACAACACCACCGAATTGATGTTGTTGAGCCGGCGGGTCTTCTTCGGCACAATCGCCGGCTCAAACGAGCCGTTGCGATCACGCGGCGCATCGATCTGCACCGGGCCGTTGACGGTGGTCACCGTTTTCGGCGTGGTGCCGTTGCGCGAATTTCCCGATCCGCGTCCGGCCGGATCGCCGGCCTCATAGCCCAGATGGTGGGTTAGCTCCGCATTCAGCGCCCGCTCCAGCACGGCCTTAGTCAGCTGGTTCAGCAAACCGTCCGCGCCGTCGATCGGGGTCCCGGTCTTCACCGCATCCTTAATCAACGAGTCCAGCGTCTCTTCGGTGAACATCTCGGCCAGCCGCCGCGCCGCGGTCGTCTCCTCAGCCGGCATCTGCATGGTCTTGGTCACAAAACACTCCTTCTGTCCGCCCAACGGCGGTCCGATGATGGACCACCCCGGACTTACACAGATGGAATGACACGCCCTGGCTCGCCGTCGAATCCGTCCCCGAGAAACTCGAAACCAAGATCGCCGTCTGGGGCCAGATCGACCGGGCCGCGCCGGCGGACACCATCTTCGGGACCAACTCGTCGTCGCTGCCCTCGCGCCTGATGGCCGAAGGGGTGCGGGACAAGACGCGGTTGTGCAACACCCACTTCTACATGCCGCCCGGGATCAACGCGGTGGAGTTGATGTCCGACGGCAACACCGCTCGCGGTGTGCTGGACACGCTGCTGACGGTGCTGCCCGAGTACGGGTTTCGGCCCTTCGAGGTGCGCCGGGAGTCCACCGGGTTCATCTTCAATCGCATCTGGGCGGCCATCAAGCGCGAATCGCTGGCCGTCGTCGCCGAAGGCGTGGCCCGGCCCGAGGACGTCGACGGCATGTTCAAGGAGAACTGGCGCGTGCCCGTCGGGCCCTTCCAGATGATGGACCAGGTCGGCCTGGACGTCGTCCTCGACATCGAAAACCACTACACCGCGGAGTTCCCGTACCTAGCCACCCGCGCGCGAGACCTGTTGCGGGCCTACGTCGACGCGGGAAAACTCGGCGTCAAGACCGGGGAGGGCTTCTATACCTACTGAACCGCGATGTCGGCGGTGACCGCCCCCGTCAGCCGGATCAGGTCCGCGGGGGCCACCGCGACGTCCCAATGGCGCCTGCCCGCACTGCACAGCACCCGGTCCCAGCGCAGCGCCGAGGTGTCGACGACGGCGCGCAGCCGCCGGCGCTGCCCGAACGGTGAGATACCGCCGACCTTGTAACCGGTGACCCGTTGTGCGACAACGGGTTCGGCCATGGCGGCCTTGGGCGCGCCCAGCGCGCCCGCCGCGGCCTTGAGCGACAGCTGCCGCGGCACCGGCAGCACCGCGACGGCCAATCCGCCGGGCAGCGCGATGATCAACGTCTTGAAGACCTGTTCGGCGGCGACGTCGCTCGACTCCGACAGGTCGCCGACGGCCTCGAAGTGGACGATCTCGTGCGGCACCCCCGCCGCGACCAGCGCGGCGATGCCTGGAGTGGCGGCGCGGGCCACGCCAAAAACCCCTCTAGGGACCCGAGTATCCCGGCGGGTTGACGCCGTCGACCCAGAAGTCCAGGCCGAGTTCCGACCCCGGCACGCAGTCGTACACCGACAGGTCCGTGACACCGGACTCGACCAGCACGTCCTCGCACAGCAGCGACTTGCCGGTGTACTCGCGGGCGGGCTTGTTGAGGATGACGTAGGCCGCGTCGGAGTACACCTCGGGCTTGCGGGCACGGCCCATCGCCTCGTCGCCGCCGAGCAGGTTCTGCACCGCGGCGGTGGCGACCAGGGTGCGCGGCCACAACGTGTTCGACGCGATGCCGTCGGCGCGCATCTCCTCGGCGATGCCGAGTGCGCACAGCGTCATGCCGAACTTGGCCATCATGTACGCGGTGGGTTTCAGCCACTTGCTTTCCAGCAGCACCGGCGGCGACAGGGTCAGGATGTGGGGGTTCTCGCGGCCCTTCATGTGCGGGATGCAGGCCTGTGACACCGCATAGGTGCCGCGCACCTGGATCCCGTTCATCAGGTCGAACCGCTTCATGGGCACCTCGAGGACCGACCCCAGGTTGATCGCCGACGCGTTGTTGACGCAGATGTCGATACCGCCGAACTGCTCGACGGCCTTGGCCACCGCGGATTCGACGGATTCCGGGTCCCGGACGTCCCCTACGATCGGCAGCGCCTGTCCGCCGGCCTCCTCGAGTTCCTTGGCCGCGGTGTAGACCGTGCCCGGCAGCTTGGGGTGCGGTTCGGCGGTCTTGGCCACCAGGGCGATGTTGGCGCCGTCCTGTGCGGCGCGTTTGGCGATCGCGAGGCCGATACCGCGACTGGCGCCGGAGATGAACATGGTCTTGCCGTTCAGAGACATGGCGTCACACTAACCTCCGGCTGCGACGGCGCCGATGGAGCCTCGGAATACGGCTCCGGCCAGCGCTGTTGCACCACCCGGTTTCCGATGCGCGCGAGCACCCGCAGACACTGTCGGGGGCAGCCTTTAGATTGGGAGGAGCAGTCTGGTGTCGACGGCGACGAGCCTGTTGGGCAGCCCGCCGGGCGCCGGGCAGTTGGCTCGCATTCTTGCGGGTCCGGGCGCGTTTCCGGTCTCGTCCGGCGACACCGCAGCAGAAGGGACCGGGGTAATCGACATGGCCGACTTCGAAGATGGCCGGGACGGCGCGATGCCTTCGGAGCTTCCCGAGCCCGAACCGGAGACCGACGAGGAACTGACCGCGCGGTTCGAGCGCGATGCGATTCCCCTGCTGGACCAGCTCTACGGCGGTGCGCTGCGCATGACGCGCAACCCGGCCGACGCCGAAGACCTCCTGCAGGAGACGATGGTGAAGGCCTATGCGGGCTTTCGTTCCTTCCGGGCCGGAACCAACCTCAAGGCGTGGCTCTATCGCATCCTGACCAACACCTACATCAACAGCTACCGCAAGAGGCAGCGACAGCCGACCGAGTACCCGACCGAGGAGATCACCGACTGGCAGCTGGCGGCCAACGCCGAGCATTCCTCCACCGGGCTGCGTTCGGCCGAGGTCGAAGCCCTCGAATCGCTGCCCGACACCGAGATCAAGGAAGCCTTGCAGGCATTGCCGGAGGAATTCCGGATGGCGGTCTACTACGCCGACGTCGAGGGTTTCCCTTATAAAGAGATCGCCGAGATCATGGACACGCCGATCGGCACCGTCATGTCACGGCTGCACCGTGGTAGACGTCAGCTGCGCGGTCTGCTGGCCGACGTGGCCAAAGAGCGGGGCTTCAATCGAGGTCACCAGGCGCACGAGGAGGTGTCGTCATGAGGCGCGCCGGCGACGATGCAGAGCGAAGCGATGAG
This sequence comes from Mycobacterium sp. HUMS_12744610, assembly GCF_041206865.1. Classification (NCBI taxonomy): domain Bacteria; kingdom Bacillati; phylum Actinomycetota; class Actinomycetes; order Mycobacteriales; family Mycobacteriaceae; genus Mycobacterium; species Mycobacterium servetii. The sequence goes on along the minus strand of NZ_JBGEDP010000001.1, from coordinate 4,851,907 downwards.
GACGAGCGGCGCTCGTCGAGCGAGTTGTCGGGCCAGGACGGCTCGTGCCCCAACGACCATGCCCACGGCGGTCTCGGCTGCGCCGAGGTGATCGCCGAGGTGTGGACCCTGCTCGACGGCGAGTGCACACCGGAGTCCCGCGCGAGGCTGCGCCAGCATCTGGAGGCGTGCCCCGGATGCTTCCAGCACTACGGGCTCGAGGAGCGGATCAAGGCGCTGATCGCCTCCAAATGTCAAGGCGAGAAGGCCCCGGACACCCTGCGGGAGCGGCTTCGGCTGGAGATCCGCCGCACCACCATCATCCGGGACATGCAGTAGCGCTACCGGCGCGCGGGACGCTCAGGTGTTGGGCCGCTTGCCGTGATTGGCCTTGCTGTACTTGCGGTCGCGCTTCTTGCGGCCACGCTTGGCCATCGTCGTAACCTCCGAATTTGGTCGAAAACCGGGCGTCCGGCGCCCGTCGTGTCGCCCCACAGTCTCTCACGCCGCGTGGATGCGTGACCAACAGCCCGCGCGCCGAGGTCCCCGGCGGCGTTGTGGTTCGATATACATGAGCTTGCGACAGAAGCTTGCTGGGTCGGCAGCCAGCGTGCGCCGACGGCCGGAACGAATGAGGTGGAGATGGCGGAGGATGTTCGCGCCGAAATCGTGGCCAGCGTGCTTGAAGTCGTCGTCAACGAGGGTGACCAGATCGGCAAGGGCGACATCGTCGTGCTGCTGGAGTCGATGAAGATGGAGATTCCCGTCCTGGCCGAGGTCGACGGCACGGTCAGCAAGGTGAGTGTCTCGGTGGGCGACGTCATCCAGGCCGGTGACCTCATCGCCGTCATCAGCTAGCCGTTGGGTCCGCGCATCAACCGCCGGGACGGCTCGGGAGTTGTCAATGTCGACCCTCGGTGACCTGCTCGCCGAGCACACGATGCTGCCCGGCAACGCGGTGGACCACCTGCACGCGGTCGTGGGGGAGTGGCAGCTGCTCGCCGACCTGTCGTTCGCCGACTACCTGATGTGGGTCCGCCGCGACGACGGGATGCTGGTGTGCGTCGCGCAATGCCGGCCGAACACCGCGCCCACGGTCATGCACGCCGACGAGGTGGCGAGCGTCGTCGACGCCGGGCAGCTGCCGTTGGTGGCCGAGAGCTTCGCCTCCGGCGCGACCGTCCGGAACCACGACGGGGATCCGAAGACGTCCTGGCAGCTGCTGGGACCCCACGTCGAGGCGTCCCCGGTGCGGTATGGCGGCCAGGTGGTGGCGGTGCTCACGCAGCACCAGAACGCGTTGGCCACCCGCCGCAAATCCGGCCGTCTCGAGACCGCCTACCGGGAATGCGCGACGAGCCTGGTGCAGATGCTGGCCGAGGGCACCTTTCCCGACGTCGGCGACGTGGCCATGTCCCGCTCGACGCCGCGGGCGGGCGACGGCTTCATCCGACTCGACGTCGACGGTCTCGTCGTCTACGCCAGCCCCAACGCCCTGTCGGCCTATCACCGGATGGGGCTGACGACCAAGCTGGAGGGCTGCAACCTGATCGAGGTGACACGGCCGCTGATCTCGGACCCTTTCGAGGCCCAGGAGGTGGCCGAGCACATTCACGACCTGGTGGCCGGCGGGCTGAGCATGCGGATGGAGGTCGACGCCGGCGGCGCCACGGTGCTGTTGCGGACGCTGCCGCTCGTCGTCGACGGCGCCAGCAAGGGGGCCGCGGTGCTGATCCGCGACGTCACCGAGGTGAAGCGCCGCGACCGCGCCCTGATATCCAAGGACGCCACGATCCGCGAGATCCACCACCGGGTCAAGAACAACTTGCAGACCGTGGCGGCGCTGCTGCGGCTGCAGGCCCGCCGGACGGTCAACGCCGAGGGGCGGGAGGCGCTGATGGAGTCGGTGCGGCGCGTCTCCTCGATCGCGCTGGTCCACGACGCGTTGTCGATGTCGGTGGACGAGCAGGTCAACCTCGACGAGGTCATCGACAGGATCCTGCCGATCATGAACGACGTGGCGTCGGTGGACCGGCCGATCCGGATCAACCGAGTCGGTGACCTCGGGGTGCTCGACTCCGACCGCGCCACGGCACTGATCATGGTGATCACCGAACTCGTGCAGAACGCGATCGAGCACGCGTTCGATCCCGCGGCCCAGGAGGGTTCGGTGACGATCCGGGCCGAACGCTCCGCGCGCTGGCTGGACGTGGTGGTGCACGACGACGGGCGCGGACTTCCCGAAGGGTTCAGCCTGGAGAAGTCCGACAGTCTTGGCCTGCAGATCGTGCGGACGCTGGTATCGGCGGAACTGGACGGCACGCTCGGCATGCGGGACGCGGCCGGGCATGGCACCGATGTGGTGCTACGGGTGCCGATCGGTCGTCGGGCCCGGCTGCTGCTGTAGCCGCATACAACAGTGCGGCCCCGACAATCGTGGGGGCCGCACTGTTGTATGAAACTGTGTCAAACTCCGCTACGGGCCTTCGTCCGAGCGCTGCGACGCTTCAGGGCGCGTCGTTCGTCTTCGCTCATCCCACCCCATACGCCGAGTCCTGACCGGTGTTCAGGGCCCAGGCGAGGCACTCGGTCGTCACCGGGCACCGGTTGCAGATCAGTTTCGCGTCAGCGATCTGCGCGAGCGCCGGGCCACTGTTCCCTACCGGGAAGAACAGCTCCGGGTCCTCGTCACGACAGACCGCCTTGTGGCGCCAATCCATTCGTTGTAACTCCTCACTGAGTGCGCAGCAAGACGCACGGTATTTTCTCCGGCTGTTAAGCGTGCAGAAGAAAACGGCTCCGTACCCCTACGTAAATTTCTGCATGCAACCTTTTGATCGTTTCACAGGCTCAACAGAAGTCAATAGCGTGCGTTCGCTCGTGGGCTATCTCACTTTGGCGAACTCTTAGTCAAGCCCTTACTCCGTTGTACTACACTGAGCCGCTACGCTCCCGAGAATTTTTTCCCGTACTTCCCTGGTGCCCTGTTACCGCAGTTCAGGCTGGTTCTTGGTCGGAGGTGCCACGACCGACAGTGCGTCGGGAACCGCCCGGAAAGTCATGGTTTCGCGGGTGCCGAGGTAGTCCCCGTCGAACTGGCAGGCAACCGGGCCCCCCGTCGAGGTGACCCGCAGGGAGGCGACGTCGTCCTCGGTGATGAGGTTCTTCAACTCGAACTTGGGCCGCTTGGCGAGCATTTGCCGGACGATGCGCAGGGTGGGGATCAGCTTCAGGCTGGTGGGGGCGAACACCCCGAGTCCCGACTCGAAGCTGCATCCCGGATTGGTCCACACCGGCCGCTCGTTGGCGAAGGTCCACGGGCTCGAATTCGACACGAAGACGAAGCTCACCCCGGTGAGCGGGGCGCGGGCGGGCAATTCCAGTGTCAGCATCGGTTCGCGGCGCGTGTAGCCCCACACGGCCGGGACCGCGGCGCGAACGTAGCGCCACGGCGTCACCGCGCCGCCCTTGTTGCGTTCGGCCTCCACCGCCGCGACCACCTCCGCGTCGACGCCCATGCCGGTGTTTAACACGGCCCAGCGCTCGCCGCAGTCGATCAGCCCGATGCGGCGCCACCTCTGGTGAAGGCGGTAGTCGTCGAGCAGCTGGATGAGCTGGTTGGTGGCCGCGACCGGGTCGCGGGAAATGCCCAGCGACCGGGCCAGCACGTTGGCCGAGCCGCCGGGGACCACCGCGACCGCGGGCACGTGCCACGGTGGTGTCGCCCCGGGGCTTCCGAGCAGGCCGTTGACGACGCCGCTGACCGTGCCGTCGCCGCCGTGCACCACGACCAGGTCGACGCCGTCTTTCGCGGCCGCCTGCGCGAGCTCGGTGCCGTGGCCGCGGTGGTTGGTGTGCTCGACGGTGAGCTGCAGGCGGCTCTTGAGTGCGTGCGTCAGCAGGTCGCGGCCGGCGGGTGTGGTGGACGTTGCTGTGGGGTTGACGATCAGCACGGCGCGCATGACGACTGAGCTTAGTTCCGGCGACGATGCGGGCCGTGATACGGCCCGAGGAGGAGGCGGGCGATGTGACCGGGCCCGGCGACGATGCGGGCCGTGATACGGCCCGAGGAGGAGGCGGGCGATGTGGCCGGGCGCGGCGACGATGCGGGCCGTGATACGGCCCGAGGAGGAGGGGGAGGAGCCTCCCGGCCGCGGAGCGGCGCGGGCGAGTGCGGTGGCCGGTGACTACGCTGGCGCCGTGGCACTCCCCAGCAGGCAGGTGACGCCGGCCGTGGTGCGGGCGGCGGGCATGGTCGTCGCCGCCCAGGGCGCGGTCGGGCTGGTGGTGGCCGCGGTGCTGGTGGTCCGGGGAATCGCGGGCGCCGACCAGCGCCTGGTCAACGGGCTCGGGACCGCAGTGTGGTTCGTCCTGGTCGGCGGCGTGGTGCTGGCCGGCGGGCGTGCGCTGACCCTCGGCAGACGCTGGGCCCGCGGGCTCGCGGTGGTCACGCAGCTGCTGCTGCTCCCCGTGTCGTGGTACCTCGCGGTTGGTTCGCATCGGCCGGCCTTCGGGATCCCGGCGGGGGTGGTGACGCTGGGCGTGCTGGCGCTGCTGTTCAGCCCCGCCGGCGTGCGCTGGGCCGCCGGGGGCGATCAGCGCGGGCCGGCCAGTTCGGCCAATCGGGAGCCGGACAACAGGTAGGCGGTCGGGTCGCGTCGCGGCTTGCCCTGCCCGCCGACCCAGTCGTACAGGGCGATGGCGCCGGAGTTTCCGGTGAGCGCCGCCCACGCGAGCCGCGAGTAGCCGTTGTCGAGGCATTCGCGCGCCAGCGCCGACAGGTGCAGCCGCGCGACACCGCCGTGGTCACGTGCGCACTCCCAGAGCCGTGAGTATCGTCGCGAATTTCGTTGTGGTCTCGTCGAGTTCGTCGTCGGGATCGGACTCGGCGACGATGCCGCCGCCGGCCCGCGCCAGCGCGGTACGCCGGTCGGCCGAGAGCTGCGCACAGCGGATGGACACCACCCAGGTGCCGTCGCCGCGCGCGTCGCACCACCCGACCGCCCCGGCATAGAACCCGCGGTCCCCTTCCAGCTCCGCGATGAGCTCGGTCGCGGCCTTGGTCGGGACGCCGCCGACCGCCGGGGTGGGATGCAGCGCCAATGCCAGATCGATTGCGGTCGTGGACTTGTCGCGAAGCCGGCCGCTGATCGGCGTGCACAGGTGCCACACCGCCGCGGTGCGGCTCAGGTGGGGTTCGGGCGCGATCGTCAGGTCATCGCACAGTGGCTCCAAAACCGCCCGGATGGCGTCGATCACCAGCTGGTGCTCGTGGCGGTTCTTGGCCGAGCCGGCCAGGGTGGCGCCGTTGGCGGCGTCGCGTTCGGGGTCGGCGTCGCGGGGGGCCGAACCGGCGAACGGCTGGCACACGACGCGGTCCCCGGACCGGGCGACCAGGAGTTCGGGGGTGGCGCCCACCAGGACGACGCCGCGGTAGTCGCCACCGGCGGCGCTCAGGTCGACGAGATAGCCGTAGGCGGCCGGGTCCGCGGCGAGCAGTCGGCTCAGCACGACCCGCGCATCCAGGGGAGCGTCCGCGGCCAGCCGCAACGCGCGGGCCAGCACCACCTTGCGTAGTGAGCCGCCCGGTGCGCGGAGCCGCTCGCGTGCGCGGCTGACCCGGTCGCGGTAGTCGGCGGGCGGCGGGACGGCGGCGGCGACGTGCACCGCCGGCAGCGGGCCCGTCGGCCAGTCGGGGCGACCCTCGGTGCGCGCGACGCTGCCCGGCGCCAGCAACGCGGCGGGCTTATCCGTGTCGAAAGGCAACGCGCCCAACACTATCGGCACCGACCCGGAGCGCAGCGCCGCTCGAGCCGCGCGCACGTCGCAGAATCGGTCGCGCACCCCGTCGGCGACCAGCGCCCCCCGCGGCCCGCACAGCGCGAACGGCGGCTCGGTGGCGCTCACCCGTGTGCGAGCGCCTGCGCGCGACCGGTCAGCCCGAGCGCGGCGAGCTGCCGCACGCCATGCTCGAACCCGCACACGGCGATCGAACCGGCGACCATCCAGAAGCGGCTGCCCTCGACGAGCGGCAGTTCGAGCCAGCGGGTGATCACCGAACGCGAAAAGTGGCTGTGGCCCACGAACACCACGTCGCGCGAGGTCATGTGCCCCAACGCCAACGCGATGGCCCGATCGGCGCGTTCGCTGACCTGCGCCACGCTCTCCCCGTCGGGGCATCCGTGCGTCCAGACCAGCCAATCGGGTACCGATTCGTGGATCTGCGGGGTCGTCAGTCCCTCGTAGGCCCCGTAGTCCCATTCGGCGAGCAGCGGGGTCACCTCGTCGATCGACAGCCCGGCCAACTTGGCCGTGGTGACGGCGCGTTGCCGTGGGCTGCTGAGCACGACCGGGTCGGTCAGCTTGAGTTGGGCCACCACCCGCCCGGCGAGCTCGGCCTGCTCCCGGCCATTCTCGGTGAGTTCGAGATCGGTCCGGCCCGTGTGCTGGCCGGACTTGGACCACGCGGTTTCCCCGTGGCGCAAAAGGACCAGTCGGTGGTTGTGCAAGCCCATGCGACCGATTCTGCCCGACGCGGACCGGGGCCCGTCGGCCGCAGCGCAGGGCCGGCGGACGTGCCAGGATGGCACTGTGACTGCGCGGGGACGATGCAGCGCGAAGTCCATGAGGAGGGGCGGTGCCTGTGGCTAAGACCCGGGTATTGGCGGTGGCCAACCAGAAGGGCGGTGTCGCCAAGACGACTACGGTCGCCTCGCTGGGCGCGGCGATGGCGGATGCGGGGCAGCGGGTCCTGCTGGTGGACCTGGATCCGCAGGGCTGTCTGACCTTCTCGCTGGGCCAGGATCCCGACAAGCTGCCGGTGTCGGTGCACGAGGTGCTGCTCGGCGAGGTCGAGCCGGGCGCCGCGCTGGTGGCCACGATCGAGGGGATGACGCTGCTGCCGGCAAACATCGACCTGGCGGGCGCCGAGGCGATGCTGCTGATGCGCGCCGGACGCGAATACGCCCTCAAACGGGCCCTGGCGAAGCTCTCCGACGAGTTCGACGTAGTCATCCTGGACTGCCCGCCGTCGCTGGGCGTGTTGACGCTCAACGGGCTCACGGCGGCCGACGAGGTCATCGTGCCGCTGCAGTGCGAGACGCTCGCGCACCGCGGCGTCGGGCAGTTCTTGCGCACTGTGGCCGACGTCCAGCAGATCACCAACCCGGACCTGCGCCTGCTGGGCGCGTTGCCGACCCTGTACGACGCCCGCACCACCCACACCCGTGACGTGCTGCTCGACGTCGCCGACCGCTACGACCTGCCGGTGCTGGCCCCGCCGATCCCGCGCACGGTGCGTTTCGCCGAGGCCAGCGCCTCGGGTTCGTCGGTGATGGCCGGGCGCCGGAACAAGGGTGCCGCGGCCTACGCCGAGTTGGCGAAGTCGCTGCTCACGCACTGGAAGAGCGGCAAGGCGCTGCCGACGTTCACGGTCGAGGTCTAGCCCCGGCGGACGGTCAGCCCAGGGCCACCACGGTGTCGCCGCGCTGCTCGAACACCCGCGATCCCGACACCGCCGGCACCACCGCGCCGCTGCCCGGCGACCGCTGCACCGGGATGTAACGCTCGTTGGCGCCGCTGACCGGGTCGTAGACCCCGATCGCGTTGCTGACCGGCACCAGCAGCTTGCCCGCCATCATCGCCGCGGGCCCCAGCGGCGCGGTCGTCTCGCCCGCGGCAATCGTGTAGCGCAGCGTCAGGGTGCTGGCCTCGAACACCATCAGGGCGTCGCCGGTCCACCAGGTCACCAGGTTGCCGGCCTGGGCTGCGACCGCCGAACGCGACGGCGGCTTGGGCAGCAGGGTGCTCGACACCGTGGCGCCCGTCTCGTCGACGACGTCCAGCCTGGGCTGCGGTGACGGCAGGTACACCGCGGTGTTGTTCTCCCACACGGCCACCACGCGCGCCCCCGAATCGGGGCGGATGCCCGGTTCGGACACGACCTGCTGGCGGGGCTCGTCGTCGTCCTTGCCCGGCCGCAGCAGGACGAGCCGCAGGTCGGGCCGGTCCGTGCAGCTCTCGAGCACCGACACCGCGGCCGAGCTGGCCGCCGCCGAGATCAGCCGGCACCCGGAGTGCAGTCCGCGTGCCGACGGCTTCACCCGGGCGTCCGTCTCGCCGTAGGCCAGCACCCGGACCATGTCCGAGCGCCAGAGCTCGAGATGGGTGTCGCCGGCCGACAACATGGTCGTGCCGTCGGAGGACAACCGCACGTGCGGGTCGGCGTAACCGCTGCGGGCGGGTCCGCGCCGACCGGTCGACCCGTCCACGGTGCTGACCTGCCCGCAGCCGCGGTCGTCCCGGTACACCGCGACGGCGTAGCGGTAGATCCAGGACACCCCGCACAGGTCGACGTCGCGGGAATAGCTCCAGCGTGTCTGACCGGTGCCGGGGTCGCGCCCCTCGACACGGCGCCCGGCGCCGGTGACGACCGTGCCGCCGACCACCACCGGCGTCACGGTTTGGGGGCTGGCGGCCGTCCAGAGCTGGTTCAGCGCGGCCGGGACGTCGCGGGCCGGCTTCGGGTTGGGGGCCGGGCCGGCGGCGGGCCTGCTGATGGTGGCGCGGGCGTCGCTGGTCCACCAGATCAGGGACGCGGCGACGGCGACGACGACCGCGATCGCCGCGGCGGCCAGCATGTCGCCCCTGGTACGGCGCTCCGGTCTGACCATGCCGCGGCGCGGGCCTCTAGTCCGAGGTGGTGGCGGAAACGGCGTTGCCGTCGGCGAGCTTGCGGCGCCGGCGGCGGCGCCGCTTCGGCGCGCCGTTGGCCTCGGGCGACCCGGACGGTCCGTCGGTGCCGCCGTCGCTGTCGGGGGCCGGAGCCGACTTGCCCGCGGGGTGCCCGGTGGCGGGCTGGCCGCCGCGGGTGCGCCGCCGACGTGCGCCGGAGCGGGTGCGCGCGGGCTTGCGTTCCGCGGATTCCGAATCGGTGGCGGCCTCGCGGCGCTTGACCGGCGATTTGCGCGGCGTCCCGACCTTGCCGCGCGCCTCGGTGGGAATGCCCAGCTCTTCGTAGAGGTGCGGCGAGTTGGAGTAGGTCTCGGCCGGGTCGGGGGAGTCCAGGCCCAGCGCCTTGTCGATCATCGTCCAGCGGGGCAGCTCGTCCCAGTCCACCAGGGTGACCGCGACGCCGGTCTTGCCGGCGCGGCCGGTGCGGCCGATCCGGTGCACGTAGGCCTGCTCGTCCTCGGGGATCTGGTAGTTGATGACGTGGGTGACGTCGTCGATGTCGATGCCGCGGGCGGCCACGTCGGTCGCGACGAGCACGTCGATGTCGCCGGTGCGGAACGCCTTGAGCGCCTTCTCCCGGGCGATCTGGCCCAGGTCACCGTGCACGGCGCCGACCTTGAAGCCCCGCTCGGCCAGCTCGTCGGCGACCTTCTGCGCGGTGCGCTTGGTGCGGGTGAAGATCATCGTCGCGCCGCGGCCCTCGGCCTGCAGCACCCGGCTGACCAGTTCCACCTTGTCCAGGGCGTGGGCCCGGTAGACGAACTGTTCGGTGGTGTCGTGCGTGGCGGCCGAATGCGGCGCTTCCGCGCGGATGTGGGTGGGCTGGTTCATGAAGGTGCGGGCCAGCGTGATGATCGGGCCCGGCATGGTCGCCGAGAACAGCATCGACTGCCGGTTCGCGGGGATCTGCCGCAGGATGCGCTCGATGTCGGGCAGGAAGCCCAGGTCCAGCATCTCGTCGGCCTCGTCGAGCACCAGACTGGACAGCCCGCCGAGCTGCAGGTGGCCCTGCTGGGCCAGGTCGAGCAGCCGGCCCGGGGTTCCCACCACGACGTCGGCGCCGGCCCGCAGCGCCTCGATCTGCGGCTCGTAGGGCCGCCCGCCGTAGATGGACACCACCGACAGGCGGCGCCCGTCGTCGGCGCTCAGGTACTTGGCGGCCGTGGCCAGGTCCTCGGTGACCTGCATGCACAGCTCCCGGGTGGGCACCACGATCAGGGCGCGCGGCACCCCGGTGAGCGGGGCCTCGGCGGCGCGGGTCGTGATGCGGTGCAGCAGCGGCACGCCGAAGCCGAAGGTCTTGCCCATGCCGGTGCGGGCCTGGCCGATCACGTCGTCACCGGCCATCGCCAGCGGCAGGGTCAGCTCCTGGATGGCGAAGGGATGTTCGATGCCTTCCTCGGCCAGCGCGCGGACGATCTCGTCGCGGACGCCGAGTTCGGCGAATGTTGTTTTCGGGGGCAGTTCGGTTGTGGTTGTCGGTGCGGTCATACGCGGAGGTCGGGCCTTTCGGTGACGTTGTTCGGTGTTGTGTCGGTGTTTCTCTGTCGCGGTCACGCACGCACGAGTTCCGACTCCGAATACGTCGCCGAGGCGCCGGGCCTCACCCGGTTGCGCCGGGCGGGCCAGCTGTGCGCGCACATTTCGCCGATAGCGGCGTTCTGCGTAACGGACGAAGACGGCCGCTATCGAGGTCCATGGTAGCCGCTCGACAGCCGGCGTCCGTTTTCGCCCGAGCCCGCCGACTACAGTGTTGCCATGACTTCGGCCTCCCCAGCCTCGTCGGCCGACCAGGTGGACGATTCGCCGACGCCGCGGGTTCCGGCGGATCACCCCGGCGTCGACGAACTGTTCGCAGTGCTCGCCTACGGTGAGGTCGCCGCGTTCTACCGGCTGACCGATGAGGCGCGGATGGCTCCCGACCTGCGGGGACGCATCTCGATGGCCAGCATGGCCGCCGCCGAGATGGGCCACTACGAACTGCTGCGCGACGCCCTGGAACGCCGGGGTGTCGACGTCGTGGCGGCGATGGCCAAGTACGTCTCCGTGCTGGAGAACTACCACCGGCTCACCATGCCCAGCACCTGGCTGGAGGCGTTGGTCAAGACCTATATCGGCGACGCGCTGGCCGCCGACCTGTACCTCGAGATCGCCGACGGACTGCCCGACGAGGTGGCCGACGTCGTGCGGGCGGCCCTGGCGGAGACCGGGCACTCGCAGTTCGTCGTGGCCGAGGTGCGCACCGCGGTGACCGCGAGCAGCAAGCAGCGCAGCCGGTTGGCGCTGTGGGCGCGCCGGCTGTTCGGCGAGGCGATCACCCAGACGCAGTACGTGCTGGCCGACCACGACGAGCTGGTCGACCTGGTGTTGTCAGGGGCCGGCGGGCTGGGTCAGCTCAACGCGTTCTTCGATCGCCTGCAGCAGACCCACGACCGGCGCATGCACGAGCTCGGGCTGGGCTGAGCGTCCCGCTCAGCGGGTGCACGTCGCCATGATCGAGGTGGTGGTCGACGTCACCACCGGTTGGCCCTCGGCGTTGACGATCGAGCAGTTGAGCCGACCGGAGAGGCTGGTCGCGATCACCGACTCCGTCTGCACTCCCGGATTGAGCACGATCATCTTCGACCACGGCAGGGCCACGTTGAACTCGGTCTGCGGGAAGCCGCGGGCGTCGGTGTAGATGATGTTGACCAGGTCCAGCAGCCCCTTGGTGCCGGTCACGCTGTAGACGACGGTGCGGGGGTTCAGCGCGGCGGACGGCGGGGCCGGCGGGAGGGGCGCCAGCGGGGGCGGTGCCGCGGTGGGTGTCGCCGTCGGCGTGGGGGCCGGCGCCGCCGACGGGGGTTTGGCGGCGGGCGGCACGGTGGTGAACGTCTCCGGCGGCAGCCGGGGCTGCGTCGACTGGCTCGGCGGCATGTTGGCCCGCGGCGGGGCGGGCAGGGAGGTCATCGGCCGGGGTGCGGGCGCCCCCACGGTCGCCTTGGTCGACGCGCTGTCGCCGCTGTTGATGATCACCGCGGTCGCGATGGCGCCGAGGGCCACCACGGCGCCGAGGACCGCGGTGAGCGGACGCCAGCGGCTGTCGCCGGGCCAGACCAGCTGGCCGTAGTTCTCCGCGAGGGTCTCGTGGCTCTCGTCGTCGGGGTAATCCTGGACCTCGTCTTCGTCAAGATCATGAAGGTCGTGCAGAGTGTTACCCATGTTGCCGATGCTATAGATGTGAAGGCAGTGGTCCGGGGGCGCGCGCTGCCGGATGACCAGTTGCAAGCCAATCGTTATTCGGCGTTGTCCACCCTGGTTATCCACCCGGCGTGCGGTGCTCATCCGGGGTGTCCACTAGCCTGCAGGCTGACACGTCAGCGACAGCACGACCTGACGGCACGACCTGAGGAAGGGGCCACGGTGGAGGTCAAGATCGGTATCACGGAAAGTCCGCGCGAGCTGGTCTTCTCCAGTGGGCAGACCCCCGAAGAGGTGGAAGAACTGGTCGCCGCCGCGCTGCGCGAAGGCACCGGCCTGCTCGCCCTGAGCGACGAGAAGGGCCGCCGTTTCCTGATTCACACCGCCAAGATCGCCTACGTCGAGATCGGCGCCGCCGACACCCGGCGCGTCGGCTTCGGGATCGGGGCCGAGGCCGCGGCCGCGCGGGCCGCCGGGAAGGCCGCTAAGAGCGGGTGAGCGGCACGTGGGACAGCCCGCCCCAGGCGAACTGCACGGTGCCGTCGACGGCGTCGGCCTTGGAGATGGGGCGGTCGGAGTCCAGCCAGTACCGGGCGCAGTCCACGCTGATGCCCACGAGTCCCACCGCGATCATCCGGGCGCGGTGGGGGTCGAGCCCGGAGTCGGCGCTGATCAGCGCGAACACCGCATCGGTGCAGGATTCGGTGGCGACGCGCACCTGCGCGGCGACCTCGGGTTCGGTCACGTAGTCGTTCTCGAAGATCAGCCGGTAGCCCTGGCTGTCGTGCTCGATGAAGTCGAAGAACGCCTGCACCGCCGCGTGCAGCCGCTCGCGGTTGTCGGTGGTGGTCCGCAGCGCCTGCTGCACGCCGGAGACGAGCTTGTCGACGTGCCGGTTCAGCACCGCCAGATACAGCTCGAGCTTGCTCGAGAAGTGTTGGTAGAGAACCGGTTTGCTCACCCCGGCCCGCTCCGCGATCTCGTCCATGCCGGCCGCGTGGAAGCCGCGGTCGACGAAGACGTCGCTGGCGACGATCAGCAGCTGGCCCCGCCGCTCGTCACGTGGCAACCGGTTGCCACGGCGGTTCGCGGGCGCCGCGCCGTCCCCCGGCCGAGCGCGGTCACCCGTCTTGACGGCGCGTCGCGCCGCCCTGGTGAGATCGCTCATCGAGTGCCCATCTGATTGGTTTGTAGCCGGCGTGGCAGCGCCGGCCCGGCCGCGCCCGGCCCGTGGCAACAGACATTACTACCTGCGGGGTGCCCGGGACCGTCGTCGTCGTAGGTGCTGGCAGCAGGGGTGTCGCGCCGGGCGTTCGGGCGCGCCGGGAGCACCACCGGTGCCACCTGTGCCATCCTGGGAAAATGACGTCCGATCGGCCCGTACGCAGCACCGACCGGATACCGGTGCTGCGCGACGATTGGCGTGAGCCGCTACGGGCCCTGCGCGACCCGATCGACCGGGGCGCCGGGCGGCCCCGGACCGACCGCGACCGCTCGCGCCGCTGGCGCAAGCAAACCTGGCTGGGAAAGTTCGTGTCCACATACGGCTGGCGCGCCTACGCGCTGCCGGTGCTGGTGGTGCTGACCGCGGTGGTGATCTACCAGACGGTGACCGGCACGGCCGCGCCGAGGCCGGCGGCCAGCCAGTCGGTCCAGGAATCGCCGGCCATCGGCTCGGTGGGCACCGTCATCCTGGACGCACCGCCGCGCGGGCTGGCCGCGTTCGATGCCAACCTGCCGGCCGGCACGCTGCCGGCCGGCGGCCCGTTCACCCAGGCGGGTGACAAGACCTACCGCATCGTGCCGGGCACCACGCCGCAGATCGGCCGCGGCACCGCCAAGGTGTTCCGGTACACCGTCGAGGTGGAAAACGGCCTGGACCCCACGATGTTCGGTGGCGACGACGCGTTCGCGCAGATGGTCGACCAGACGCTGGCCAACCCCAAGGGCTGGACGCACGATCCCAAGTTCGCGTTCATCCGGGTGGACGCAACCAGCGGGGCCAACCCCGACTTCCGGATCTCGCTGGTGTCGCCGGTGACGGTGCGCGAGGGATGTGGTTACGAGTTCCCGCTGGAGACGTCGTGCTACAACCCGGCGTTCGGGCCGGACCGGCAGTCGAGGGTGTTCATCAACGAGGCGCGCTGGGTGCGCGGAGCCGTTCCGTTCGAGGGGGACATCGGTTCGTATCGCCAGTACGTGATCAACCACGAGGTCGGCCACGCCATCGGCTACGAGCGTCACCAGGCGTGCGACCAGCAGGGAGGTCTGGCTCCGGTCATGATGCAGCAGACGTTTTCCACCTCGGACGACGACGCCGCCCAGTTCGACCCCGATTTCGTCAAGGCGGACGGCAAGACCTGCAAGTTCAACCCCTGGCCGTTCCCCATCGCTTAGGTCCTCGCCGACCCGCTGAGTAGCCTCGGGTCATCGGGACCCGTCCGGGGGGACCCCGTCGGAGGAGATGACCGATGTCGACGTCGTTGCCGCCGCTCGTGGAGCCGGCGGCTGAGCTGAGCCGCGAGGAGGTGGCCCGCTACAGCCGCCACCTGGTCATTCCCGACTTCGGCGTGGACGGCCAGAAACGGCTCAAGAACGCGCGCGTCCTGGTGGTCGGCGCCGGCGGCCTCGGGTCGCCGACGTTGCTGTACCTGGCCGCGGCGGGTGTCGGCACGATCGGCATCGTCGACTTCGACGTCGTCGACGAGTCCAACCTGCAGCGTCAGATCATCCACGGGGTCGCCGACGTCGGACGGCCCAAGGCGCGCTCGGCGCGCGACTCCATCGCCGCGATCAACCCCCTGGTGCAGGTTCGGCTGCACGAGTTCCGGCTCGAGGCCGACAACGCCGTCGAACTGTTCGCGCAGTACGACCTGATCGTCGACGGCACCGACAACTTCGCCACCCGCTACCTGGTCAACGACGCGGCGGTGCTGGCCGGCAAGCCTTACGTGTGGGGATCGATCTACCGGTTCCAGGGCCAGGTCTCGGTGTTCTGGGACGACGCCCCGGGCGGGCGCGGCCTGAACTATCGCGACCTGTACCCCGAGCCGCCGCCACCCGGGCTGGCGCCGTCGTGCGCCGAGGGCGGCGTGCTGGGCATCCTGTGCTCCTCCGTCGCCTCGGTGATGGGGACCGAGGCGATCAAGCTGATCACCGGGATCGGCGAACCGCTGCTCGGCCGGCTGATGATCTACGACGCGCTGGAGATGACCTACCGCACGATCGCGGTCCGCAAGGACCCGTCGGTTCCCAAGATCACCGAACTGGTCGACTACGGGCAGTTCTGCGGGGTGGAACCCGAGGAGGCCGCCGGTTCCTCGATCACCCCCCGGGAACTGCGCGAGCTGCTGGACTCGGGCGCCGCCCTCGCCCTTATCGACGTGCGCGAGCCCGCGGAGTGGGAGATCGTGCACATCGACGGGGCCCGGCTGATCCCGCAGTCCGCGATCGACTCCGGTGCGGGCCTGGCGATGCTGCCCCCGGACCGCAGGCCGGTGCTGTACTGCAAGACGGGGGTGCGCTCGGCGCAGGCGCTGGCCGCGCTGAAGCGGGCGGGATTCGCCGATGCGGTGCACCTGCAGGGTGGGATCGTGGCGTGGGCGCAGCAGATGCAGCCCGACATGGTGTTGTACTGACCCGGTAGCCGCAAACTGCTCCATTAGGCTGACCGGTGTGAGCGTCGAACCACCGCCCGACCATGTGCTGTCGGCTTTCGGTTTGACCGGTGTGAAGCCCGCGGCCCTGGGGGCCGGCTGGGAAGGCGGCTGGCGGTGCGGCGAGGTCGTGTTGTCGATCGTTGTCGACCATGCCCGCGCCGCATGGTCGGCGCGGGTGCGCGAGACGCTGTTCGTCGACGGCGTGCGGCTGGCCCGGCCGGTGCGTTCGACCGACGGACGGTACGTGGTCTCGGGCTGGCGGGCGGACACGTTCGTCGCCGGCACACCCGAGCCCCGGCACGACGAGGTGGTGTCGACGGCGGTGCGCCTGCACGAGGCCACCAGCAAACTGGAACGGCCCCGTTTCCTGACGCAGGGCCCCACGACTCCCTTTGCCGAGGTCGACGTCTTCATCGCCGCCGACCGCGCGGCGTGGGAGGAGCGGCCGCTGGCCTCGGTCCCGCCGGGCGCGCGGACCTCGCCGACGACGGCGGACGGCCAGCGCTCGATCGAGCTGATCAACCAGCTCGCCACCCTGCGCCGGCCGACCCGAAGCCCCAACCAGCTGGTGCACGGGGATCTCTACGGGACGGTGCTCTTCGTGGGCACGGCGGCGCCGGGGATCACCGACATCACGCCCTACTGGCGGCCCGCGTCGTGGGCCGCGGGCGTGGTCGTCGTCGACGCCCTGTCCTGGGGAGACGCGGACGACGGGCTCATCGAACGCTGGAACGCGCTGCCGGAGTGGCCGCAGATGTTGTTGCGCGCGTTGATGTTCCGGCTCGCGGTCCATGCGCTGCACCCGCGCTCGACCGCCGATGCCTTTCCGGGTCTGGCCCGCACCGCGGCGCTGGTCCGGCTGGTGCTCTAGCTAAACCCCGGGCGGGAACCCGTGACGCACCCCGCGCAGCGCGACCCTGCCGTCGACCGCGAGCACCCCTTCGGCGCGCAACAGTTCCAGCTGGCGGATGCTCAGGTGCCGCGCCGGGCGCCCGGAGGCGGTGATCACCCGGTGCCAGGGCAGGTCGGAGGAGTCGGTCCGCATGATCCAGCCGACGATGCGCGGGCTGGACAGCCCGGCCACGGCGGCGATGTCGCCATAGGTGACGACCCGGCCGCGGGGGATGGCCGCGACCAGGGACCGCACCCGTTCGACCTGCCCGTCGGTGACCGGTGCCACGGTCAGCGACCGCTCAGCAGCGCGCGGGCCAGCGCCGCGACCTCGGCGGGCCTGGCGTAGGGCACCATGTGGTTGCAGTCGAAGTCCAGCAGCCGGAAGTCGGGTCCGAGCCGGTTGCGCAGCCCCGCGACGAGCCGCTCGCCGACGTAGGGCGGCGCGGTCTGCTCGGCCCGCACCACCGTCGTCGCCGTTCCCGGCGGCGGTAGCACGGCCTCGCGTGCGAGTTCGCTCCAGTACGACATCATCGCCGGCAGGCTGATCCGCCAGCCGTATCGGCCGTTCGGCAGCTCGATCAGGTGCTCGTCGATCTCGGCGTCGAGCAGCGCGGGGTCCACGTCTACCCACACGCCCGTCGCCTTCTCCCCGCGAGCCTCCGCGGGGTCGGCGTAGTCGGGGGAGGCCAGCATCGCGTCGGCGATCTCGGCCATCCAGCCGCCGTCCAGCCCGACCGCCGGATCGAGCAGCAGCAGCGCGGCCACCCGGTCCGGCCGGGCCGCGGCCAGGTGCATCGCCAGGGCGCCGCCGAACGAGTGGCCGACAACCAGCACCGGCGCGTCGGCCTGATCGTCGAGCAGCGCCCCTAACGCGGCGACGTTGGCGTCGATGCTCCACGGCGCCGCCCACGACGACCTGCCGTGTCCGATCACATCGGGTGCGGCGACGGCGACCTCGGGCAGGTAACCGGCCAGATGCTGCCAGCGCTGCCCGTGGCCGGTCAGCCCGTGGATCGCCAGCATCCGCACCGGGCCCGACGGACCGTAGCGGTGCACGTGAAGGTCTGCGCTCACCCGTCGATCGTGCCAGGTGCGGCTTACCCGATGTCGTCCCAGTCGTCGTCGGCGGGGACGATGAAGGCCTGGTCGAGCACGTCGGCGTCGTTGGCGTCGCGGTCCGTGGCGTCGGCGCTCAGATACGCGGTGTCCAGGCCCGCCTCGTCGTCGGCGTCGACCAGCTGGCGCTGCTCCTGTGCGTCTGCTTCGGGAACCTCGTCGTCGGGAACGAGGCCCTCGACGTCGTCCACCATCGGATACCTCCTCACCTCGCGTCGGACTGCCTCGGTCGAGTTTATTGGTCGGCCGGGGCCGGCGAAATCTGCGCTGCGAAAGCTTGTCGGACCCTCGTGGTTGCATGCAGCCATGTCGTACACCTGGGATGCCGAGGCGCGTGCGGTCCTCGCGCCGGGGGCGCGCGGGCTGGTCCGGATCGTCGGCGGTCCCGGCACCGGCAAGAGCAGCCTGCTGGCCGAGGCGGCGATCGCCCGCATCGGCGCCGGTGCCGAGCCGGAATCGGTTCTGCTGCTTACCGGTTCGGGCCGGATCCCGACGGGTGCGCGCAGCGCGCTGACGACGGCGCTGCTGCGGTCGGGCAGCGCCGGTGCGTGCCGGGCCGCGGTTCGCGAGCCGCTGGTGCGCACGGTGCACAGCTACGCCTACGCGGTGCTGCGCCGCGCCGCCGAGCGCGCCGGTGACGCGCCGCCGCGGCTGGTCACCAGCGCCGAACAGGACGCCATCATCCGCGAACTGCTGGCCGGGGACCTGGTGGACGGGCCGGGCAGCGCCTCCGCGTGGCCGGACCATCTGCGGCCCGCCCTGAGCACCGTCGGCTTCGCCACCGAACTGCGCAACCTGCTGGCGCGCTGCGCCGAACGCGGCGTGGACCCCCAACAGCTGGAACGGCTGGGCCGGCGGTGCCGGCGCCCGGAGTGGAGCGCCGCGGGGCGGTTCGCGCGCCAGTACGAGCAGGTGATGCTGCTGCGCGCGGCGGTCGGGACGTCGGCGCCGGAGGCGACGGCGCCGGCGCTGGGTGCGGCCGAACTCGTCGGCGCCGCCCTGGAGGCCTTCGCCGTCGACCCCGAGTTGCTGGCGGCCGAACGTGCCCGGATCCGTGTCCTATTGGTCGACGACGCTCAGCAACTCGACCGGCAGGCGGTCCGGTTGGTGCGGGCGCTGGCGGCGGGCAGCGAGCTGGCGCTGGTCGCCGGTGACCCCAACCAGGCGGTGTTCGGCTTCCGGGGTGGCGAACCCGCCGGGTTGCTCGCCGACGATTCGCCGATGGTGGCGTTGGCGGTCTCGCATCGGTGTGCTCCGGCGGTGGCGCGCGCGGTCAGCGGCGTCGCGAGCCGCTTGCCGGGTGGCAGCGGCGGCCGGCGGATCGAGGGCACCGGTGACGGGCCGGACGCGGGGTCGGTCGTGACGCGCCTGGCCGCCTCGGCGCACGCGGAGGCGGCCATGATCGCCGACGCGCTGCGGCGTGCGCACCTCCTGGACGGGGTCCCGTGGTCGCAGATGGCGGTCATCGTCCGGTCGGTGCCGCGGATCGGCCCGCGGCTGCAGCAGGCGCTGGCCGCGGCCGGGGTGCCGGTCGCGCGGCCCGCCGCGGGCGGGCCGCTCTTTGCCGAGCCCGCGGCGCGGGCGCTGCTCACGGTGCTGCAGGCCACCGCCGAGGGTCTCGACGGGGAGCGGGCGCTCGACCTGCTGACCGGGCCCATCGGCAGCCTCGACCCGGTCTCGCTGCGGCAGCTGCGCCGCACGCTGCACCGCGCCCGCTGCGACGGTCCCGGCCGTGCACCCGTGGGCTTCGGCGACCTGCTGGTGCAGGTGCTCTCGGGCGACGGGCCGGTGCCGGGCGGGCAGTCCCGCGCGCTGCGCCGCGTGCGTGCGGTGCTAGACGCGGCCGCACGCTGCCACCGGGACGGACAGGATCCGCGCTACACCCTCTGGGCCGCCTGGCACCGGTCGGGTCTGCAACGGCGCTGGTTGGCGGCCGCCGAGCGGGGCGGGCCCGCCGGCGCCCAGGCGGCCAGGGACCTCGAGTCGGTGACCGCCCTGTTCGACATCACGGACGACTACGTGGCCCGCACCTCGGGTGCGTCGCTGCGCGGACTCGTCGAGCACGTCGCGGCGCTGCAACTGCCGGGCGTCAGCCCCGAGCCGGCGGCGGGCGCACAACAGGTCCGGGTGCTCAGCGCACACGCCGCGCTGGGACACGAGTGGGATCTGGTCGTCATCGCCGGTCTGCAGGAGGGGTTGTGGCCCAACACGGTTCCCCGCGGCGGGGTGCTGGGCACCCAGCGGCTGCTCGACGTGCTCGACGACGTGGGCGCCGACGCGTCGGTGCGGGCGCCGTTGCTCGCCGAGGAACGGCGCCTGCTGGTCGCCGCGATGGGCCGGGCGCGGCGCCGCCTGCTGGTGACGGCCGTCGACAGCGACACGGGCGGGCCGGCCGGTGCGGCAGCGCTGCCCTCGGCGTTCTTCTCCGAGATCGCGCAGTGGGCCGATGACGCCCCCGCAACCGGGGCGGCGCAGCCGGTGGCGGCGCCCCGGGTGCTCTCCGCGGCGGCGCTGGTCGGCCGGCTGCGCGGGGTCGTGTGCGCGCCCGACGGCGCCGTGGACGACGGCGCGCGCCGGTGTGCGGCCTCGCAGCTGGCCAGGCTGGCCGAAGCCGGCGTGCCCGGCGCGGACCCGGCCACCTGGCACGGGCTGAACCCGGTCAGCACCAGCGAGCCGCTGCGGGGCGGCGACGAGGTCGTCACGCTGACGCCGTCGACGTTGCAGACGCTCACCGACTGCCCGCTGCGTTGGCTGGCCGAACGCCACGGCGGAACCAACCCGCGCGAGCTGCGGTCCACCATCGGCTCGGTGCTGCACGCGCTCGTCGCCGAACCGGGCGGCACCGGATCGCATCTGCTCGCCGAGCTGGAACGGGCCTGGCAGCAGCTGCCCTTCGAGGCCCCGTGGCATTCGGCCAACGAGCTGGCCCGCCACCGCGCCATGATCGAGGCCTTCGTCGAGTGGCGGGCGCGCACCCGCGCGGAGCTGACCGAGGTCGGTGTCGAGGTCGAGGTCCACGGGGCGCTCGACGGCGACGGCGGTGCAACGGTCCGGCTGCGCGGTCGCGTCGACCGGCTGGAGCGCGACGCGGCCGGGCGGCTGGTGGTCGTCGATGTCAAGACCGGCAAGACACCGGTCAGCAAGGACGACGCCCAACAACACGCCCAGCTGGCGATGTATCAGCTCGCGGTGGCCGAGGGCCTGATCGCCGCGGGCGACGAGCCGGGCGGCGCGCGGCTCGTCTACCTCGGCAAGGCCGGGACCGCGGGTGCCACCGAACGCGAGCAGGACCCGTTGACACCGGCCGCCCGCGAGGAATGGCGCGTCGTGCTGCGGCGGGCGGCCGCGGCGACGGCCGGACCGCAGTTCACCGCCCGCCGCAACGACGGCTGCGCCCACTGCCCGATCCGGCCCTGCTGCCCGGCCCACCGTGAGGACCCCCCAGCGTGAACCCCCGCTACAGCCCCACCGAATTGTCCAGTGCGCTGGGTCTTTTCCCGCCCACCGACGAGCAGGCCGCGGTCATCGCCGCCCCGCCGGGCCCGCTGGTGGTCATCGCCGGGGCCGGCGCGGGCAAGACCGAGACGATGGCCGCGCGGGTGGTGTGGCTCGTCGCCAACGGGTACGCCGACCCCGGGCAGGTGCTGGGCCTGACGTTCACCCGCAAGGCCGCCGGTCAGTTGCTGCGCCGGGTCCGGACCCGGCTGGCCCGGCTGGCCGGTGCCGGTCCGGGTCTGACCGGCCCCGCCGGCGCCGCGGCCGCCGACCCGGCCGGCACGCCGGTGGTGAGCACCTACCACGCGTTCGCCGGTTCGCTGCTGCGCGACTACGGGTTGTTGTTGCCCGTCGAGCCCGACACCCGCCTGCTCGGCGAGACCGAGTTGTGGCAGCTGGCTTTCGACGTGGTCACCGAATACCGCGGGGAGTTGCACACCGACAAGACCCCGGCCGCGGTCACCTCGATGGTGCTGCGGCTGTGGGGTCAGCTCGCCGAGCACCTGGTGGACACCGGCCAGCTGCGCGACACCCACGTGGAGCTCGAACGGCTGGTGCACACGCTGCCGGCGGGCCCCTACCAGCGCGAGCGCGGCCCCAGCCAGTGGCTGCTGCGGCTGCTGGCGACCCAGACCCAGCGGGCCGAGCTGGTGCCGCTGCTGGACGCCCTGGGCGAGCGGATGCGCGCGGCGAAGGTGCTGGACTTCGGCGGTCAGATGGCCGCCGCGGCGCGGCTGGCGGCGACGTGCCCGCAAGTCGGGCAGGAATTGCGGAGCCGCTACCGGGTGGTGCTGCTCGACGAGTACCAGGACACCGGTCACGCGCAGCGCATCGCCCTGTCGGCCCTGTTCGGCGGCGGGGTCGACGACGGTCTGGCGCTCACGGCGGTCGGCGACCCGATCCAGTCGATCTACGGCTGGCGCGGCGCTTCGGCGACCAACCTGCCGCGGTTCACCACCGACTTCCCCCGGTCCGACGGCAGCCCGGCGCCCGTGCTGGAGTTGCGGACCAGTTGGCGCAACCCGCCGCGGGCGCTGCAGGTGGCCAACGCGATATCGGCGGAGGCGCGGCGGCGTTCGGTCGCCGTGCACGCGCTGCGCCCGCGTCCGGACGCCCCACCCGGCACCGTGCGCTGCGCGTTGCTTCCCGACGTGCGCGCCGAACGCGAGTGGATCGCCGATCACCTCTCCGCGCACTACCGGCGGGCCCGCGCCGAGGGCGTCAATCCGCCGACCGCCGCGGTCCTGGTGCGCCGCAACGCCGATGCCGCCCCGATCGCCGAGGCGCTGCGGGCGCGCGGGGTCCCCGTCGAGGTGGTGGGGCTGGCCGGGCTGTTGTCGGTGCCCGAGGTCGCCGACGTGGTGGCCATGCTGCGGCTGGTCGCCGACCCGACGGCGGGCCCGGCGGCGATGCGGGTGCTGACCGGTCCGCGGTGGCGCCTCGGCGGCCGCGACATCGCGGCGCTGTGGCAGCGCGCGCTGGCCCTCGGCGGGGGCGGGATGCGCCCGGGCGACGCGCCGTCGCCCGCGGCGATCGCGATGGCGGCCGGTCCCGACGCCGACACCGCCTGCCTGGCCGACGCCATCAGCGACCCCGGCCCGGCCGGCTCGTATTCCGTTGCGGGATATGAGCGCATCACCGCGCTGGCCGCCGAGCTCGGCGCGCTGCGCGCCCGCCTGGGCCATCCGCTGCCCGAGCTGGTGGCCGAGGTGCGCCGCGTGTTGGGGGTCGACTGCGAGGTCCGGGCCAAGGTGTCGGCGGGCTGGACCGGGGCCGAACACCTCGACGCGTTCGCCGACGTGGTGGCCGGGTACGCCGAACGCGCGAGCGTGGCGGACGCGGCGGCGGCTCCGGCGGCGGCGTCCCCGGCGGGCCTGCTGGCCTACCTGGACGTGGCCGAGGCGGTCGAGAACGGCCTGGCGCCCGCGCCGCCGACGGTGGCGCGCGACCGCGTTCAGGTGCTCACGGTGCACGCCGCCAAGGGCCTGGAGTGGCAGGTGGTGGCGGTGGCGCACCTGTCCGGCGGAACGTTCCCATCGACCGCGTCGCGGAGCACCTGGCTCACCGACGCCGCCGAGCTGCCGCCGTTGTTGCGCGGCGACCGCGCCGCGGCCGGCGCGCTGGGCATCCCGGTGCTGGACACCTCGGCCGTCACCAACCGAAAACAACTGTCCGACACGATCTCCGATCACCGCCGCCAGCTCGAACAGCGGCGCATCGACGAGGAACGGCGCCTGCTGTACGTGGCGATCACCCGCACCGAGGACACCCTGCTGGTGTCCGGTCACCACTGGGCGGCCACCGGGGTCAAACCGCGCGGGCCCTCGGAGTTCCTGTGCGAGCTCAAGGACGTCGTCGACCGTTGCGCCGCCGCCGGCGAACCCTGCGGAGTGGTGGAGCACTGGGCGCCCGCTCCGGCCGATGGTGAGCGGAACCCCTTGCGCGACAACGTCGTGGAGGCGGTGTGGCCGACCGATCCGTTGGCCGGGCGCCGCGGGGATGTCGAGCGCGGCGCGTCGCTGGTGATGCGCGCCATGTCGGGCGACGAGCCCCGGGACGGCATCGACCCCGAAGGCTGGGCCGCCGACGTCGATGCGCTGCTGGCCGAGCGGGCGCGGTCGGTGCGGCGAACGGTCCCCGCGCTGCCCAGCCAGTTGTCGGTCAGCGGATTGGTGGACCTGGCCCGCGACCCCGAGGGCGCCGCGCAACGCCTGGCGCATCGGCTGCCGACCCGCCCGGACCCGCATGCCCTGCTGGGCAACGCCTTCCACGCGTGGGTGCAGCAGTACTACGGCGCCGAGTGGCTGTTCGACCTGGGTGACCTGCCGGGCGCGGCCGACTCCGGCGTCGGCCACAGCCAGGAGTTGGCCGCCTTGCAGGAGGCGTTCGCCGGTTCACGGTGGGCGAGCCGCACACCGGTGGCCGTGGAGGTGCCCTTCGAGATGCCGATCGCCGACACCGTGGTGCGCGGCCGCATCGACGCGGTCTTCGCCGACCCCGACGGCGGGGCCACCGTCGTGGACTGGAAGACCGGTGAGCCCCCGCGGGGGCAGGAGGCGATGCGCCAGGCCGCCGTCCAGCTGGCGGTGTACCGCCTGGCGTGGGCCGCGCTGACCGGGATCCCGGAGTCCTCGGTGCGCGCCGCCTTCTATTACGTGCGCACCGGCGTCACCGTCGCTCCCGAGAAGCTGCTCGAGCCGGACCAGCTGGCCGCGTTGCTGGCCGACTCCGCGGAGGGCGGCCGCGCCGCCGGGTGATGCCAAGTCCCCGGCGGCGGGCGGCGGTGGCTACATTTGATCGCGTGCGTGTCTCGTGGGCCGGGCCTGAGCCGATGATGGACCGCCGTGGGCAGCGGTAAGTCGCGGCAACTGAGCGGTCTCAGGCAACGGCTGACCTCCCAGCCCGGTCACCAACTGGTCGGCGTGGTGCGCATCCCCGAAGACCCCGCCAGCCCCGCGCGCGTCATCACGCGCCGGGTGGCCATCGCCCTGGTGGTGTTGTTCGCCGCCGCCGCCATCGTCTATGTCGAACGCGGCGGCTACCGCGACGTGCGGGACCGGGAACTGACGTTCGTCGACTGCCTGTACTTCGCGGCGGTGTCGCTGTCGACGACCGGCTACGGCGACATCACCCCGGTGACCGAGTCCGCGCGGCTGATGCACACCGTGGTCTTCACGCCGCTGCGGATCGCGTTCCTGGCCGTGCTGGTCGGCACGACGCTGGAGGTCCTCTCCGAGCGGTCCCGGCAGGCGTGGAAGATTCAGCGTTGGAGGAACAAAGTGCGCAACCACACCGTCGTGATCGGCTACGGCACCAAGGGCAAGGCGGCGGTCGCCGCCAAGGTCAGCGACGAGGCCGCCCGGGGCGACATCGTCGTCGTCGACACCGATCGCAGCGCGCTCGAGCACGCCGCGGCCGCCGACCTGGTCACCGTGCACGGCGACGGCACCAAGTCCGACGTGTTGCGGTTGGCCGGCGTGCAGCACGCGTCGTCGATCATCGTCGCGACGGGCCGCGATGACACCGCCGTCCTGGCGACGTTGACGGCACGCGAACTCGCCCCCAAGGCCAAGATCGTCGCCGCCATCCGGGAGGCCGAGAACCAACACCTGTTGCAGCAATCGGGAGCGGACTCGGTGGTGGTCTCGTCGGAGACGGCCGGTCGCCTGCTCGGCCTCGCCACCACCACGCCCAGCGTGGTCCACATGATCGAGGACCTGCTGACCCCGGACGTCGGGTTGGCGATCGCCGAGCGCGAGGTGGAGCAGAACGAGATCGGCGGTTCGCCGCGCCATCTGCGCGACATCGTGCTCGGCGTGGTGCGCGACGGCCAGCTGCTGCGCATCGGCGCGCCGGAATCGGACGCCATCGAGGCGAATGACAGGCTGCTCTACGTCCGCAGCGCGGGGCAGTAGTGGCGGCCGACTTTCAGCTGCGGGAGATTCCCCTGCTCTCGCGCGTCGGTGCCGACCGCGCCGACCAGCTGCGCACCGACATCGAGGCGGCCACCGCCGGATGGGCCGACGCGGCGTTGTTGCGGGTGGACTCGCGCAACCAGGTGCTGGTCGCCGACGGCCGGGTGGTGCTCGGCGCCGCGGCGGCTCTCGCCGACGAGCCACCGCCGGACGCGGTGTTTTTGGGCCGCATCGACGGCGGCCGCCACGTCTGGGCGATCCGGGGCGCGCTGCAGGCGCCGGAGGACCCCGGCGTGGACGTCGAGGTGCTCAACCTGCGCAGCCTCGGCCCGATCTTCGACGACACCAGCAGCCAACTGGTGTCGTCGGCCATCGCGCTGCTGAATTGGCACGACCGGGCGCGGTTCAGCTCGGTGGACGGTTCCCCGATGAAACCGGCGCGGGCGGGCTGGTCGCGCATCGACCCCGTCACCGGTCACGAGGAGTTCCCGCGTATCGACCCGGCCGTGATCTGTCTGGTGCACGACGGCGGGGACCGCGCGGTGCTGGCGCGGCAGGGCGCGTGGCCGGAGGGGATGTTTTCGCTGCTGGCCGGGTTTGTGGAAGCCGGCGAATCGTTCGAGGTGTGCGTCGCCCGGGAGATTCGCGAGGAGATCGGCCTGACCGTCCGCGACGTGCGCTACCTCGGCAGCCAGCCCTGGCCGTTCCCGCGTTCGCTGATGGTCGGCTTCCATGCCGTGGGGGACCCGTCCGAGGAGTTCTCTTTCAACGACGGCGAGATCGTCGAGGCGGCGTGGTTCACCCGCGACGAGGTGCGCGCCGCGTTGGAGGCGGGCGACTGGAGCAGCTCGTCGGGGTCGAAGCTGCTGCTGCCCGGTTCGATCTCGATCGCGCGGGTGATCATCGAATCGTGGGCCGCGCTCGACTGACGCGCGAGGCAGTGGATGCGCTCGGTGATGGCGTGCAGCACGGTGTCGGCGATGTGCTCGGTCGGTTCGATGCCCAGCACGCCGTCGGATACCAACACCGAGGCCTTCGTGCAGTACAGGTGGCTCCAGGCCGCGGAGGTGAGTTCCACGGTCGAGGAGTCCGGCCGTGCCAGGGCGACGTCGTAGGCGGGATCGGGTAATGCGGCACGCTCGTGCAGCCTGGATACCAGCTTGGTCAGGGCCGCGCGCGCGTCGCGGTACACGGAGACGGCCTGGCTGACGGTGTTGATGGGGGCGATGCCGCCCGGCCTCAGGTCGGCGGTCGTGCCGCTGTAGGCCATCGCGGGGTATTCCTTCCAGCCTTCGGTGAAGGTGAGGTCGCCGCTTCCTACCGGACCGGCACGCGCCCGGTGCGTTGATGCTCCCCTCGAACGGGTCGTGCCGGTCCGCGTGCGAATAAGGTTGCAGGCCTTCGAAATTGGCGATGTGGCGCACGCCTTCGACGCTCGGGATCAACGACTCGGCATAGGCGTGTTCTGCGGGCAGCGAGCCGGTGTCGGTTCGCCCGTTCGAGCACGTCGGCAACGACACCGCCGCTCGGGCGCCGTACCGGGCACCGAAATTTGCCAGGGGGCGGCGTCCGGGTGCGCTCAGCCGGCGACTTCGGCCAGCTTCGCCTTCACCTCGGCGGCGCTCGGGTTGGTCAGCGTCGAGCCGTCGGCGAACTTCACCGTCGGGACCGTCCGGTTGCCGCCGTTGACCGAGCTGACGAACTCCGCGGCCATCGGGTCCGCCTCGATGTCGACGGCCTCGTAGGCGATCCCGTTGGACTTGAGCACCGTCATGAGCCGGTGGCAGTAGCCACACCAGGACGTCGTGTAAACGGTGACGGCAGCATTCGTCATGACAGCCAAGGTAGCGCGGTGCGGTCCGGTGCAGCCCGGCGGTCCCGGCCGCGGCGCGACACGCCGAAGGCCGCGTTTGTCGGCGGCCGCTGCCAAGATGGACGCCATGCCGACGGTCGCCGATTCCCTGACCGCCGGGCTGGACGACGAGCAGCGCGACGCGGTGCTGGCCCCGCGGGGACCGGTCTGCGTGCTCGCCGGCGCCGGGACGGGCAAGACGCGCACCATCACGCACCGGATCGCCCAACTCGTCGCCGGCGGCCACGTCGCCGCCGGCCAGGTGCTCGCGGTGACGTTCACCCAGCGGGCGGCGGGGGAGATGCGGTCCCGGCTGCGGGCGCTGGACGCCGCCGCGCGCACCGGCGCGGGCGTCGGCGCGGTGCAGGCGCTGACCTTTCACGCCGCCGCGCACCGCCAGCTGCGGTACTTCTGGCCCCGGGTGGTCGGCGACACCGGCTGGCAGCTGCTGGACAGCAAGTACGCCGTGGTGGCGCGGGCGGCCGGGCGTGCCCGGCTCAACGTCGGCACCGACGACGTGCGCGACCTGGCCGGCGAGATCGAGTGGGCCAAGGCCTCGCTGATCGGCCCCGAGGAGTACCCGGGCGCGGTGGCCGCCGCGGGCCGAGACACCCCGCTGGACGCCGCGCAGGTGGCGGCCGTGTACGCCGCCTACGAGGCGCTCAAGGTCCGCGACGAGACGGTCACGCTGCTCGATTTCGACGACCTGCTGCTGCACACCGCGGCGGCGATCGAGAACGACGCGGCCGTGGCCGAGGAGTTCCGCGACCGCTACCGCTGCTTCGTCGTCGATGAGTACCAGGACGTCACCCCGCTGCAGCAGCGGGTGCTGTCGGCCTGGCTGGGCGAGCGGGACGACCTGACCGTCGTCGGCGACGCCAACCAGACCATCTACTCGTTCACCGGGGCCTCGCCCCGCTTCCTCCTCGACTTCTCGCGGCGCTTTCCCGACGCCACGGTGGTGCGCCTGGAGCGTGACTACCGCTCGACCCCGCAGGTGGTGTCGCTGGCCAACCAAGTGATCGCCGCGGCCCGCGGCCGGGTCGCCGGCAGCAAGCTGCAGCTGACCGGTCAGCGCGCACCCGGCCCGGCCCCGTCGTTCCGCGAGCATCCCGACGAGCCCGCCGAGGCCGCCGCGGTCGCGGCGTCCATCTCGCGGCTGATCGAGGCCGGCACCGCCCCCGGCGAGATCGCCGTGCTGTACCGGGTCAACGCGCAGTCCGAGGTCTACGAGGAGGCGCTGACCGAGGCGGGCATCGCCTACCAGGTCCGCGGCGGCGAGGGGTTCTTCAACCGCCAGGAGGTCAAGCAGTCGCTGCTGGCGTTGCAGCGCGCGGCCGAACGCGGCTCCGAGGGCCCCCTGCCCGAGGTGGTGCGCGCCGTCCTGGATCCGCTGGGCCTGAGCGCCGAACCGCCGGCCGGCAGCAAGGCGCGGGACCGGTGGGACGCGCTGAACGCGCTGGCCGCGCTGGTCGACGACGAAGTGGCGCAGCGCCCGGAGCTGACGCTTCCGGCCCTGCTCGCCGAGCTCCGGACCCGCGCCGACGCGCGGCACCCGCCGCCGGTCCAGGGGGTCACGCTGGCCTCGCTGCACGCAGCCAAGGGTCTCGAGTGGGACGCGGTGTTCCTGGTCGGCCTGGCCGACGGCACGCTGCCGATCTCGCACGCGTTGGCGCGCGGGCCCGACAGCGAGGCCGTCGAGGAGGAGCGCCGGCTCCTGTACGTCGGCATCACCAGGGCGCGGGTGCATCTGGCGCTCAGCTGGGCGCTGGCGCGCAGCCCGGGCGGGCGTCAGGGCCGCAAGCCGTCGCGGTTCCTTAACGGCATCGCGCCGCAGGCCCGCGCCGACGCCGCTGCGCCGGCCAAGTCGCGGCGCGCCAAGGCGACGCCGACCCGCTGCCGGATCTGCAACAACAACCTGACCACCCCGGCGGCCGTCATGCTCTCGCGCTGCGAGACCTGTGCCGCCGACGTCGACGAGGACCTGTTGCTGCGGCTCAAGGCCTGGCGGCTGGACACCGCCAAGGAACAGAACGTGCCCGCCTACGTCGTCTTCACCGACAACACGCTGATCGCGATCGCCGAACTGCGGCCGGCGGACGAGGCGGCCCTGATCGCGATCCCCGGCATCGGCGCGCGCAAGCTCGAACAGTACGGACCCGACGTGCTGGCCATGGTGCGCGGCGGCTGACGGCCGAACCCGCAGCTAGAAAATCGATTGCGGTCGGTGCCGGCGGCCGTTTACCCTCAGTCAGGCACGACGAGAGGAGGGCGGCCGCGATGCTGACCATGCGTACCCTGCATGCCGCCCACGCCGCCGCGCCGGCGGCCCGGGGCAAGCAAGCCAAGCACCGCGCCGCCGCCGCGACTCGCCCGTCCGTGCACCGGGGTTCTCCCTAACCAGACCCCATCCCCTCGAGGCCACGGACCCGCAGTCACCAGGATCCGTGGCCACAGTTTTCTCGACTGTCCGCACTCTGGCCCGGATCACCAGCACCCCGACCAGAAAGCAGGTGAACGGACATGTCGGCAGCGACGGTCCCCAGACGGCCCCGCAGACAATCCCTGCCGTGTCACGCCGGCGATCCCGACCTCTGGTTCGCCGAGACCGCCGCCGACCTCGAGCGCGCCAAGACCCTGTGCGGCAGTTGCCCGCTGCGCCGCGAGTGCCTGGCCGCGGCCCTGGAGCGGGCCGAACCGTGGGGTGTGTGGGGCGGCGAGATCCTGCACCGCGGCGCGGTTGTGAGCTGCAAACGTCCGCGCGGGCGTCCCCGCAAGGATGAGGCCGCCGCCTAGACGACGGCGGTGTCGGGCTCGGCGAAGCCGGGGATCAGTTCCTCCGACAGCGCCTTGATCGGCACATGGGCGTCCAACTGGCACAGGATCGCCGACACCGACGCGATCACGCGCATCGGGATCGCGAGCTTGGGCGGCAGGTCCATCTGCCGAGCCGTCTTGATCTGCGACACCGACCGGTCGATCTGACTGTAGGTCATCTTCTGCAGCCACTTGCGGGTGTAGTGGAAGACGTCGACCTGCACGGGCTCGACGTACTGGCGCAGCATCTCGTCGATGTCGCGCACCGAAACCTGCTGGCCCTTCTGGATGAAGCCGACCTTTTCCATCGTGGGCAGCAGCAGGTCGTAGTTCTTGTCGCGCGCCAGCCGGATCGTCATCCCGAGTTCGATGGGATAGCCGCCGGGCAGCGGGGCGACGGCCCCGAAGTCGATGACGCCCATCCGGTTGTCGGGCAACAACATGAAGTTGCCCGGATGGGCGTCGCCGTGCAGCATGCCCAGCCGGCGCGGCGCGTCGAAGGTGAGTTCGAGTAGCCGGGTGCCGATCAGGTCGCGCTGCTCAGGGGTGCCGTGGCGGATGATCTCCGCCATCGGCAGGCCCTCGATCCACTCCTGGACCACCACCTTGGGGGCGCTGGCCACCACGTGCGGTATCGCGAACCGCGAGTGCCCCTGGTAGGCCTTGGCGAAGGCGCGCTGGTTGTCGGCCTCCAGCCGGTAGTCGAGTTCCATCTCGGTGCGCTCGATCAGTTCGTCGACGACACCCTGGACGTCGGCGCCGGGGGCGAGCTGTTTGACGACGCCGACCATGCGCTGCATGGTCTTGAGGTCGGCGCGCAGCGCCTCGTCGGCGCCGGGGTACTGGATCTTGACGGCCACCTCGCGGCCGTCCGACCACACCGCCTTGTGCACCTGGCCGATGCTGGCCGAGGCCACCGGCGTGTCGTTGAACGAACTGAACCGGTCCCGCCACTTGGTGCCCAGCTGGGCGTCGAGCACCCGGTGAACCTTGTGGGCGGGCAGCGGCGGGGCGTCCTTCTGCAGTTTGGTCAGGGCCTCGCGGTAGGGCTCGCCGTACTCCTCGGGGATCGCGGCTTCCATCACCGAGAGGGCCTGGCCCACTTTCATCGCGCCGCCCTTGAGTTCACCGAGAACGGTGAACAGCTGGTTGGCGGCCTTCTCCATCAGCTCGGCCTGGACCTCGTCCTTGGACTTGCCGGTCAGCCGCTTGCCGAAGCCGAGGGCTGCCCGGCCGGCGAAGCCGACCGGGATGCTGGCCAGCTTCGCGTTGCGCGCAGCACGGCCGCGTTTGATGTCTGCCACACACCTATCATCCACGACGGTCGGTCCCGCGGGGGTGTTGATCTCGCAACAACCCGGCGCCCGGCCGCCGGCGCCGGGCCGTAGGTTGTGCTGTGCAGGCCGCAGTCCCGCGACTGGGCGGCACTCGCATCCGAAGGGTGGACCGGGAAAGTCATGGCAGCAAAGCAGGCGCAGCACGACGCCGCCGAGGCCCTGTTCAGGGCGATCATCGAGGCGCTGGACAAGAACCGCAAAGAAGGGACGTTGACCTCGGCGGCGCTGGACGAGCTCGCCAGGGCGTACGCCTCGGTGGCGACGAACGTGCCGGAGCAGGGACGACTGGGGTAGCCGTCCCGGCCCGCCGCCGCGTCAGCAGGAGCACAGCGGATGCCTGCTCCACTGGCGCGCCACCAGGGCGCCGGCGGCGAGGTCGAATTCCAGCGTGGCGTTCAGCGCCTGCGGCGGGCCGGGGTCGGGTGCCGCCTGCAGGCCGCGGACCGCGGCGATCACGCGGTTGACCTGGCTGAGCGCCAGCGCCGCCGTGGCCAGCAGGGTCGGGCGGTCGGCGACCCCGACGGCGTCGCGCAACTGCGCGGCGATCGCCGGCCACGCCGCGTCTCGGTCGCGGCGGTGCAGGTCCGCGCAGCCCAGGCAGCTGGTCACCCCGGGGATGACCAGCGGCCCGACCAGCCCGATGCCGTCGCGCACGCGCACCGGCAGGTGCGGCACTTTCCGCTTGTGCAGCTCGCGCAGCATGCGCGGGTCGGCGACCAGGTAGTCCGCCAGCACGACCAGATCCACGGCGGCGCCCGACATCGCCGCGTGCGGCTGGCTGCTGTGCGCGATCCGGGCTCCGGAACAGCGCAGCGACTCCACCAGCAGGTCCGACAGGGGCCCCCGGCCGTGCACTCGGATCGTCGCCGTCCGGCCGTCGGGCCGCCGGCATTCGGTGGCGACGCCGGCGCCCACGAGTTGCGCCACCAGGCCGGTCAGCCCGTCGGGATCGTCCAGCCCGCGCTCGAGGGCCTGGCGCTGCAGCTCGGGCAGCGGCGTCGGTGATCGCATGGACAGCAGCAGCTCGGCGAGGTCCGTGGCGGCCAGCCCGGCCGGCGGCTGGATCAGGACGGCGCGGCGGGGGTCCCAGCCCACCTGGACCGCACCATCGGGCCGCAGTAACACCGGCATCGCCGGGTCCAGCGCGTAACGGGCGGAAGCCAGCACCGGGGACATGAGTCGAGACTGTGCCACGCCGGGCGCGGCGGCCCCACTCAGTTGTCCACAGGACCGCCGTCGGCGTCGCTGTCCTTCTCGAACTGGGCGAGCGCCTCGTCGATGCCGCTGGTGTCCCCGCCGATGATCCGGTCGATGAACCCGGCCGGCTCGTCGAGGTCCTCGGCGGAGGGCAACAGGTCCGGGTGCTGCCAGATGGCGTCGCGGGCGTCGGCGCCCACTGCCTGCGTCAGGCGCTCCCACAACGCGGCGGCCTCCCGCAGCTTGCGGGGCCGCAGTTCCAGGCCGACCAGCGTCGCGAACGTCTGCTCGGCCGGGCCGCCGCTGGCCCGGCGGCGGCGCAGCGTCTCCGAGAGCGCGGCCGTGCCCGGGATCCGGTCGCCCAGCGCCGCGGTCACCACCACCTGCACCCACCCCTCGATCAGCGCCAGCAGCGTCTCGAGGCGTTCCAGCGCCTGCTTCTGGGCCGGTGTCGCCTTGGGCTCGAAGACACCCTGGCCGAGCAGATTCTCGATAGCCGCGGGATCCGCCAGCGACGCCGGGTCGAAGTTGCGCGCCAGGTCCTCGATTCCGCTCATGTCGATCTGCATGCCGCGCGCGTAGGCCTCGACCGCGCCCAGCAACTGGCTGGCCAGCCACGGCACGTGGCTGAACAGCCGATGGTGCGCGGCCTCGCGGGCCGCCAGGAACGTCAGGATCTCGCTGCGCGGCTGCTCGAGCCCCTTGGTGAACTCTTCGACGGCCTCCGGCATGATCGCGGCCACGCCTTTGGGTCCCAGCGGCAGACCGATGTCGGTGGAGGTCAGCACCTCGCGGGACAGCCGGCCCAGCGCCTGGCCCAGCTGCGAACCGAACGCCATGCCGCCCATCTGGGACATCATCGCCAGCAGCGGTCCCGCCATGCTCTTGGCTTCCTCGGGCAGCGAGGACGCCCACACCGACGAGATCTGCTCGGCCATCGGATCGCACAGCCGCTTCCAGGTTTCCAGGGTGTTGTCCACCCAGTCGCTCGGCGACCAACCCACCGCCTTGCCGGTGCCGGCGGGCAGCGCCGTGGCCCCGTCCAGCCAGGTCTCGGCCAGGTGGACCGCGTCCGCGATTGCCGCGTTCGTCGTGGCGGGGACCGGGGCGGCGAACCCGATCGAGCTGGCGGCGACCCGGCGCGCCAGTTCGTAGTTGACCGGGCCCGAGGTTTTGCCCCCGGCCATGACGGTGCCCGCGCTGTTGAACATCTGACCTAGTTGGGTGAAGAGCTGGCCCAGGTCGCCCATGCCGAAATCGCCGCCGAAGCCGAACGCGCCGAACGGGTCGGAGGCGCCCGACCCGGAATCGGGGTCCTTCTTCCTGTCGCGGTCGGGATCGTCTCCCGACGAGAAGCCGAAAGGCAGGTCAGCCATGACCCCAACGGTACTCATCACCGGCTCGCAACGTGGGATCCCGGGTCACGCTCGTAGCTGAAAGAGACCCACGCGGGCCCGTCTAGTGTGATCGGCGTGAATAGGCGGATTCTGACCTTGACGGTCGCGCTGGCGCCGGTCGTGGTGTTCGGGTTGCTGCTGGCGGTGGTGACGGTCCCGTTCGTGGCGCTGGGGCCCGGGCCCACTTTCGACACGCTCGGCGAGGTGGACGGCAAGCAGGTGGTGCAGATTCAGGGCGCCCTCACCCACCCCACGACTGGGCACCTCAACATGACGACAGTGTCGCAGCGCGACGATCTGTCGTTGGGAGAGGCTCTGACGCTGTGGCTTTCGGGGCAGGAACAGTTGGTGCCGCGCGACGTCGTCTACCCGCCGGGCAAGTCGCGCGAAGAGGTGGACAAGGACAACGACGCCGATTTCAAGCAGTCCGAGCAGAGCGCCGAGTACGCCGCGCTGGGGTATCTGAAGTACCCGTCCGCGGTCACCGTCGCGAAGGTCAGCGATCCCGGCCCCTCGGCGGGCAAGCTGAAGCCCGGCGACGCGGTCGACGCCGTCGACGGCGTCCCGGTGGCCGACGTCGAGGCGTTCACCGGATTCTTGAAGCGCACCAAACCCGGCCAGGTCGTGACGATCGACTTCCGCCGCAAGAACGAGCCGGCCGGCGTGGCCCAGATCACCCTCGGCGCCAACAAGGATCGCGACTACGGCTTCATGGGTGTTGCCGTGCTCGATGCGCCGTGGGCGCCGTTCAAGGTGACCTTCAACCTGGCCAACATCGGGGGGCCGTCCGCGGGGCTGATGTTCAGCCTGGCGGTGGTCGACAAGCTCACCACCGGGGAGTTGGCCGGCTCGAAGTTCATCGCCGGGACGGGCACCATCTCCGTCGACGGCAAGGTGGGGCAGATCGGCGGCATCACGCACAAGATGGTCGCCGCGCATGAGGCCGGTGCCACGGTCTTTTTGGTGCCCGCGAAAAACTGCTACGAGGCGAGTTCGGACAACGCGACCGGCATGCGCCTGGTCAAGGTCGACACGCTCAGCGAGGCGGTCGACGCCCTGCACACGATCACCGCGGGGGGACAGCCGCCGGCGTGCTAGCGGGCAGCCCCCGACGACGCGGGCCGCGCGGAAGTGCAGGTGCGTACAGTTGTGACCGTCTAGACAAATCCGTGGAAACACAGCTAACTGCCAGGAACTGTCCAAGCGGGATGGGGTCGGCCACCCGCCGGCCGAGTCGATCAGGAGCGTAGCCAGTGGGGATGCGGCCCACCGCAAGAATGCCGAAGCTGACCCGGCGCAGCCGGATTCTGATCATGATCGCTCTGGGCGTGATCGCCCTGCTGCTCGCGGGCCCGCGACTGATCGACGCGTACGTCGACTGGCTGTGGTTCGGCGAGCTGGGCTACCGTTCGGTGTTTTCCACCGTGCTGGTCACCCGCCTGGTGGTGTTCCTCGTCGCCAGTCTGCTC
Organism: Mycobacterium sp. HUMS_12744610; assembly: GCF_041206865.1. Taxonomy (NCBI): domain Bacteria; kingdom Bacillati; phylum Actinomycetota; class Actinomycetes; order Mycobacteriales; family Mycobacteriaceae; genus Mycobacterium; species Mycobacterium servetii. The sequence continues at coordinate 4,816,367 of NZ_JBGEDP010000001.1, read as the reverse complement.
GTTGGTGGCATCGTGTTCGGCGGGCTGGCGCTGGCCTACCGGACCCGCCCGGTGTTCGTCCCGAGCAACGAGGGCGACCCGGTGGCGCGCTACCGCACCGTGGTGGTGTCCCGGCTGCGCCTGGTCGGCATCGGGGTGCCCGTCGCGATCGGGCTGCTGGCCGGCATCGTCGCGCAGAGCTACTGGGTGCGCATCCAGCTGTTCCTGCACGGCGGCGACTTCGGCATCAGGGACCCGCAGTTCGGCAAGGACCTCGGCTTCTACGCGTTCGAACTGCCGTTCTACCGGCTGGTGCTCAGCTACCTGTTCGTCGCGGTGTTCCTGGCGTTCGTGGCGAACGTGCTGGTGCATTACCTGTTCGGCGGGATCCGGCTGTCGGGCCGCAGCGGCGCGCTGAGCCGCTCGGCGCGCATCCAGTTGGTCAGCCTGGTCGGGACGCTGGTGTTGCTCAAGGCCGTCGCGTACTGGCTGGATCGCTACGAGTTGCTGTCGCACACCCGCGGCGGTAAGCCGTTCACCGGTGCCGGCTACACCGACATCAACGCCGTGCTGCCGGCGAAGCTGATCCTGATGGCGATCGCGCTGATCTGCGCCGCCGCGGTGTTCTCCGCGATCACGTTCCGGGACTTGCGCATTCCGGCCATCGGCCT